>NZ_KE383896.1:5460-357565 GCF_000422645.1 Ferrimonas futtsuensis DSM 18154 | reverse complement strand
CGCCTAGCCCTCTGACCGAGTCGCGTAGCGGCTCTAAAACGAGAAAAGCCCCGTTCTTGCGAACAGGGCTCTTGAATGTGGTCGGTGATAGAGGATTCGAACCTCTGACCCTCTGGTCCCAAACCAGATGCGCTACCAGGCTGCGCTAATCACCGATTTCGTTTCATTCGGTTACCGAACTCAACGGCGGCCTATGATAGCGACTTTCTTAGGATGCGCAAGCGCTCTTTAAGGAAATTTGGCTAAGTGGCTAATTTACAGACCGATGTTCTTAAAGAGTTAACTTTATATGCAATAAAGGTATTAAAAGTTCCAAACTGATTCTTTGTGGTTATTAGCGATGGCTCTAAGCTGTTCCGATGCTGACAAGGGAGAATCTGGTGAGCCTGATAACTTTACCCAATCGTACCGGCAGGGTGGCCATAGTGGGTGCCGGCCCCGGCGATCCTGACCTGTTGACCGTCAAGGCACTTCGCGCCATTCAGGGAGCCGACGTGGTGCTCTATGATGCGTTGGTGAGTGAGCCCATTCTGGCACTCATCAATCCGGATGCAGAGCGTGTTGCCGTGGGTAAGCGCTGCGGCCGTCACTCCATGTCTCAGGAGGAGATTAACCGACTGTTGGTGGCCAAGGCATCCTCCGGCGACCGTTCGGTGGTGCGCCTGAAAGGAGGCGATCCGCTGATGTTCGGCCGTGGCGGTGAGGAGATGCTCGCTCTGCGAAAGGCGGACATCGATTACGAAGTGGTGCCCGGCGTCACGGCTGCCACGGCGTGTGCCTCCTATGGCGCCATTCCCCTGACCCACAGGACCCTGTCTCGCGGGGTGACCTTTGTCACCGGTCATGGCATGGGCGGTGAGCCCATTGCCGACTGGTACAAGCTGGCGCTCAGTCATCATACCTTGGTGATCTACATGGGCGTGGCCCGGGCCGGAACCATCGCCATGGGGCTGATGGAGGGAGGCTTGTCCAGTGACACTCCGGTGGCCATCGTCAGCCGAGCCAGCCAGCCTCAGCAGACGGTGGTGACAGGCAGTCTCGGAGAGTTGGAACAGCTGGCCTCCGATCCTTGCGTGCAGACACCGGCCGCCTTGATCGTCGGTGACGTGGTGTCTTTGCATCACTCGCTGGATTGGTTCAGTGCAGAGCTACTGGGGGAGGAAGTCGTCCAGCAGCAGTTTGGTTAACGACTCGCAGTACTCTTCATTGGCAGGCTCGGTGATCAGCCGGGCCAGTTCATCTCCTACCTGGGTAAAGCGGTAGTACCTCAGCCTGAGACGGGCGCTCTTGGCCACAAACTTCATGGTATGACCCTGACAGCGGATCAGCATGGCCTGCTTGGCGGGCAGGGGGCCGGTCTCCAGTTCGGTGGCGAACAACAGACCGAGATCCCGCAGTGTCAGTACTGTCGAGTAGGGCAACCCCTGGCCTGACAGATTGAGCGTCTCCTGGCGGGCTGAGCTGAAGCCGCCAAAGCCCGCTTCCCGGCGATAGCCCAGGATCACCTTGTGGCTTGGGTCCCCATTGAGCTGGCATGAGATCGCCACGGTTCGGGCAAATTGCAGCGCCTCTCTCTGGGTCATCCCCTTCAGAGTTTCCAGAGTCCGCAAGCCGAAGCTGCCGGGAAGACTCAACTCGGTGGCCAGAATCTGAGCCCACAGCTTCTGCATACTGCCGTTGTGGATCTGCTCCGCCATCTGACAAAATTGAAACTGCCAGTCTGGATCCAGCTCCTTGTTGCTGACGGCGTTGCCAGCCAGTCCAATGGCCTGTTTCACCACGGTTTCCAGGTTTTGCTGCCGTTGCTCCTGCCAGTTTTTCAATCGAATTTCGGTGCGCTGGGCCAGGGCGCCGGCGGTCTCTGCGTCATTGCCGGTCAAGCCGATTCGCCGCGCCAGGGTCACGGCTTGCTGTCTTGCAGTGCGGCTGCTCTCCCGCTTTGGCGGGGCGGCCATGATCTTGTCAGTCATAGGCTCAGGTCTGTGTGGCGGGGAACAGGGCGCCCCAGCGTGTCTCATTACCCGGCGCAGGTGTCGCCGGAAGGCTCAGGGCCGCCAGCAAGGAGCACAGGCCGATCCCCGCCCCAATATAAAACACCAGAGCCGGAGAGTGTAGCCACACCAGTCCCAGAAGAGCCGGAATCACCACGGCAGCGATGTGGTTGATGGTAAAGCTGATTCCTGCGGTTGCGGCGATCTCGTCTGGATCGGCAATCTTCTGGAAGTAGGTCTTGATGGCAATGGCCATGGCAAAGAACAGGTGATCGATGACATAGAGACCAGCGGCCAGGGTCGGGTGCTCCACGTTGGCGTAGCTGATAAACACCAGAATCAGACCGACGTATTCAATCATCAGGGTACGCCGCTCACCGATGCGACCAATCCACTGGCCGATGCGTTTGGCAAACAGCAAGTTAAACAGGTAGTTGATTAGGAATAGGGCGGTGATCTCTGTAACGCTGTAACCAAATTTTTCCACCATCATGAAGGCGGCAAACACCATGAAGATCTGCCTGCGGGCGCCGGAGAGGAAGGTCAGCAGGTAGTAGAGGCTGTAGCGTTTACGCAGCAGCAACCGCTTCTGCTGCGGGGCGTCCTCGGTGAACTGAGGAAAGCGCGCCATGCAGTAGAACACCATCAGCAATCCCAGTCCGCCTACCAGGGTGTAGACCCACTCGTAGGGCAGCCCCAGGCCGGTCATCAGCAGCCAGATGCTGCCGTACCCCAGCAGTGCGCCCGCAGCCTTGACCGACAGCGCCTGTCCCAGAAAGGCGGCGGCTTCTCCTTTGGGCAGCCACTGCAGCGTCAGGGACTGATTGCAGGTTTCATAGTAGTGGAAGCCCACGGACATCAGCACCGTGGTGCAGTAGAGTCCCAGTACCGACGGAAACCAGCCCGTCAGCGCCACTCCGACGCAAAGCAACAACAGCGAGATAAGGGCAAACCTCTGCTCGCGGATCACCAGCAGCACCAGGATGGCGGTGAAGGCGAGAAATCCCGGTACCTCCCGCAGGGACTGCAGCAGCCCAATCTCCTTGCCGGTAAACGACGCCACCTCCACCACGAAGTTGTTCAGCAGCACCTGCCAGACGGCAAACACCAGGGACATGATAAAGGTCATCATCAGCAACAGTTGAGGACGGGTTGGAGTCAAAATGGCGGGCCTTATCCAGAGAGAGGGGGTCTCTATCCTAGGGGGTAGCCAGGGCTGGAACAAAGGGTTTTTAATACTGACCCAACGAATTGCGTAACTGAATTTTGCCGATGGCAAATTGTAACAAGATTGTGGTCTGTTTTGTTAACGCCCCCTGGCCGGACTAGCATTAGGGGTATGAGACTTTTGATGCTCGGCCTCATTTTTGTGCTGCTTGGTGGATGCATGTCGACCCCCCAGCCGACTGTGTCTGCCCCGGTGTTGGCTGACTCCGCCTTTGCCGAGGTGGAGGATGTGATCACGCAGGATCAACTGTTTGCCCTGGACCGGGACATGCGAAAGTTCACCTCCAAGGCCGGACGTACCTCAAGCAGTACGGCGATGCGCATCGATATGCTGGCAGAGCTGGTCAGCGTCAAACGGGGGTTTGAGTACGACAACAGCGTTACCCAGATCGCGTCGCAGACCTACCAACTGCGTTCGGGCAACTGCATGTCCCTGGTGGTGATGACGGCGGCACTGGCCAAGGAACTTCACCTCGAGGTGGAGTACCAGTTGGTGAAGTCGCCGCCCATCTGGGATCGTCGTGGCGGCATCTATCTGGTGAATGACCACGTCAACATCAAACTTGAGGCCATTGCTCAGCCCGGTGACTGGTCTCCGCTGGGAGGAAACAGTACGGTGATCGATTTTCTCCCCAGCAGCCAGGTCCGGGGCTACCGGGTGGTGAAGTTGTCTGAATCCGAAGTCCTGGCCCGGTTCTTCAGCAATCTGGCGGCAGAGCACATAGTGGAGGAGAAGCCGGATCATGCCTACCACTATCTGAAGCAGGCTCTCAGGCTTGATCCGCAGATGAGCGCCGCCTGGAATACTCTGGGGGTTTTGTATAAGCGCCAAGGCATGGAGGAGGAAGCGGAGCAGGTGTATCGCTATGTGATGGAGTTGGGCATCGACCCACTGCACAGCATGCACAACCTGGCGGTATTGCTTGCCTCCCAGGGGCGGCTCACCGAGTGGGCCAAACTGCATCGCCAGATAGAGTTGAGTCGTTTGGATAACCCCTTTTACTACTTCGATATGGCGGAAGCGTCATACAATCGAGGCAATTTTAGCCAGGCCCTAAGCCAGTACCGCAAAGCGGTGAAACTCGCCGATTATCATCATGAGTTCCATTTCGGGCTTTCCAGGGCCTATTTCCAACTGGGCCAGCTGGATGACAGCCAGCGGGCCCTCACCGATGCCATCAAGTTGGCACCGCGCACTGAGAAGGAGCGCTACCAGCTCAAACTCAGGGCGTTCGAGCACTGAAGGGTGAAAAAAAAGGTTGGCCGAGGCCAACCTTTTTCTTATCTGGCTGAGTCTCAGCCCTGATCCTGGTAACGCTTGGCGGAAGAGAGGATCTCTTCACGAGCGGCGGCCGCGTCGGCCCAGCCTTCCACTTTCACCCACTTGTTGGGTTCCAGCTCCTTATAACGCTCGAAGAACTGGGTGATCTGCGCCTTCAGCAGGGCAGGGACATCATCCACGTCCTGAATGTGGTCATACTCCTGAGTCAGTTTGGTGTGGGGAACCGCGATGATCTTGGCGTCTTCGCCGGACTCATCGGTCATGTTCAGCACGCCAACGGGACGGCAGCGAATCACCGAGCCGGGTGCCAGAGGGAAGGGGCTGGGCACCAGCACGTCCACAGGGTCACCATCCAGGCTCAGGGTTTGGTTCACATAGCCGTAGTTGGCCGGGTAGAACATGGGTGATTTCATGAAACGGTCCACAAACAGGGCACCGCTGTCCTTGTCCACCTCGTACTTGATGGGGTCGTGGTTCGCCGGGATCTCGATGATCACATAGATATCGTCCGGAAGAGATTTACCCGCGGGTACGTGATTCAGGCTCATAGATTTTTCCTTAAACAGCCAGAGTGTTGATTGGGTCAGCCTTCGCGGTGATAGCGCAGGCAGGTGTTGACCTCGTCTGCCGACCCCAGGATCACCGCCACTCGCTGGTGGATCTGATCCGGTTGAATCTCCATGATCCGCTCATAGCCGGTGGACGCCTTGCCGCCAGCCTGCTCAACCAGGAAGCTCATGGGGTTGGCTTCGTACATCAGACGAAGTTTGAACGGTTTGGCCGGGTTTTTGGTGTCCTGAGGGTAGGTGAACAAGCCACCACGGCTCAGCACACGGTGTACGTCGCCAACCATGGCGGCGATCCAGCGCATATTAAAGTTGCGGCCGCGAGGGCCCTCTTTGCCCTGGATCAGGTCGGCGATGTAGCGTTGCATCGGTGCCTGCCAGAAGCGTTGGTTGGACATGTTGATGGCAAACTCACCGGTCTCGGCGGGCACCTCAACACGCTCATCAATCAGGATGAACTCGTCGGCGTTGGGATCCAGGCTGAACATCAGGGTACCATTGCCTGTCGTCATGGCCAGCACGGTGGCTGGGCCATAGAGCATGTAACAGGCACAGCTCTGGTTGACGCCGGGCTGCATAAACGCCTGCTCGTTCACCTCACCCTCTGGGGCCGGCAGCACGGAGAAGATGGTGCCTACCAGGGAGTTGATGTCGATGTTGGAGGAGCCGTCCAGGGGATCGAAGCACACCAGGTACTGACCGGCGTCATTGGCGGGGACCACATCGGTTTCCTCTTCGGAGGCGATCCCTTTCACCAAAGGACTGGCAGCCAGCTTTTCCTTGATCAGGTCGTTGGCGATGATGTCCAGCTTCTTCTGGGTTTCACCCTGAACATTTTCAGTTTCGGCGACGCCCAGCACCCCGGCCAGGGCACCACCACGAACCAGTCGGCTGATCTCTACGCCGCACTCGGCCAGGGTCATAATCAGTTGTTGTAACTCGGAAGTTAAGCCCTGTTTAACCAGGGACTCGTGTAGGCGTTGCATGCAGGGTCCTATCTTTATGATTGGCTGGATTAATTAACCGGCAATGATAGCGAAAAATGTGATGAGATGCAGCGTTAAACGCCGCTTAAGATGGTGGGACAGCGCGATCTGACCGAAAAAAACGAGCTGAGTGAATTTTATTCGCTTGAGGCGGGTAACAGTTTTGTTTATAACAGGTCGCCTAGGGATGGAAAGCTGGGTGATTGAGCACCGCAGAAGAAAGACACAATTATTAGATTAGGGGTATGCCATCGTGTTTGGGAAAGCCAATAAGAAGAGCCGTTCCGGCCTGACCTACTTCGCCCAATCCAGCCGCCTGGAGGGCAGTCTCCACATCGAGGGCGACTGTGTCGTCGACGGTCGCATCGAAGGCGAATTGACCGCCACCGGCTTGGTGGTAGTAGAGAGCCAGGGGGAGATCCACGGCCGCGTGGTGTCTGACCAGTTGCAGGTGGAGGGACGGATCGAGGGCAAAGTGCAATGCCAGCGTCTGACCATCAGCGCCACCGGAACCGTCGAAGGGGAAATTGTTACAGATAAAATCGAGATCTTTAACGGCGGTCAGTTTATCGGTACCCGGGTTAAAGATGGGCCGAAGCTGCTGGAGAACAAGCTGGATGAGGCCCAAGAGGCCTGATATCCGACCATAAAAGCCGGCAATCTAAAGCGACGCTTTGGGTGAGCCGGTTTGTGATTCCCTCCGGTTTTGTGGACAATCCTGCCATTCGACTCTGCAGGATGACAGACCATGAAACCACTGATTCTGGCCGGGCTGGCCCTGGTGTCCGCCCTGGCTCAGGCCCAACCGCTGACTCTGGAGCGCCTTGTCAGTGAGCCGGCGTTGGCCGGTTCCCAGCCTTTTAAGCCCGCCCTCTCCCCTGACGGCAAACGCGTCACCTGGCTTGCCCCCCGAAACGATGACCTCGAGCGTTATGACCTGTGGCAGTACAGCCTGGAGAGCGGTCAGCGCAGCCGGCTGCTGGACTCCACCCTGTTCGAGGAGGGAGAGCTGTCCGAAGAGGAGAAGGCGCGCCGTGAGCGTCAGCGCATCTACGGCAAGGGGTTGCTTGAATATGACTGGGACAGTCAGGGCAAGGCGCTGCTTTTTCCCATCGGTGGCGACCTGTGGCTGTATCGTCTGGATGGGGAAAAACCCCGTCAGCTGACCCGCACCGAGGCGTTCGAAACCGACGCCCGCTTCTCTCCCAAGGGCAACTATGTCTCCTTTATTCGCGACCAGGAGCTGTACGTCATCGATCTGGCCAGTGGCAAAGAGCGCCGGTTGACCAGCGGCGGTGAGGGTCCTCTAAAGCATGGCATGTCCGAGTTTGTCGCCCAGGAGGAGATGGATCGGATGAGCGGCTACTGGTGGGCACCCGATGAACACGCCATCGCCCTGCTGGAGGTGGACGAATCCCCGGTGGAGCTGGTGATCCGCAACGAGATCTACGCCGATGGCATCAAGCTTACCGAACAGCGCTACCCCTATGCGGGAGAAGACAACGCCAGGGTGCGGGTCGGAGTGGTCAGCCTGAGTGATGGCCAACTGACCTGGATACCCGGTGCCGAAGACAAGGGCGGCTACCTGCCCAGGGTCAACTGGCGCGCCGACAGCCAGGCCCTGACCTGGCAGTGGCAAAGTCGTGATCAGCAGACCCTGCAGTTATGGCAGTGGTTGCCGGCGTCCAACAAACGCAGCCTGCTGCTGACTGAAACCAGCACCAGCTGGGTCAACCTGGCCGATGATTTGCGTTTTCTTAAGCAGCGTCCGGGCTTCATCTGGAGCTCAGAGCGCAGTGGTTTCCGCCATCTCTACCTGATGGATGCCAGCGGCAAGCTGGTGCGTCAGCTGACTGACGGTGACTGGTCGGTGGACGCCCTGGAAGCGGTGGACGAAGCCGGTGGCTGGGTCTATTTCAGCGGTCGCAAGGACACCCCGATTGAACGCCATCTCTACCGGGTTTCCCTGGAGGGCGGCAAGGTGGAAAAGCTCAGCCAACGCCAGGGCTTCCACGCAACCGTGTTCAGCAAGGATGGCAGCGTCTATCTGGATCACTTCTCCTCCAACCGGCAGCCGCCTCAGCTGAGCCTGCACAAGGCCAGTGGCGAGCGGGTCACCTGGATCGAGGAAAATGCCATAGACAAGGACCATCCGTTGGCCAGTTACTGGGGCGATTGGACCCAGCCAGAATACGGCACCCTCAAGGCGGACAATGGCATGACCCTGCACTATCGCCTGTTCAAGCCGCAGGTGGAGCCGGGCAAGCGCTACCCTGTGGTGGTGCGGGTCTACGGAGGCCCCGGGGCGCAAACGGTGAAAGACGCCTGGAGTCGTCACGACTACTTCACCCAGTACCTGGTGCAGCAGGGTTACGGGGTGTTCCAGCTGGATAACCGCGGCTCCACAGCCCGTGGCCACGAGTTCGAGAGCCAGATCTACCGTCACCTGGGCAAGGTGGAGGTGGAGGATCAGATCACCGGAGCCAAATTCCTGCGCAGCCTGGAGTGGGTGGATGGGGATCGCCTGGCCATCTATGGCCACAGCTACGGCGGTTATATGGCGCTGATGGGCCTGTTCAAGGCTGGGGAGTATTTTGCCGCCGGTGTCTCCGGCGCGCCGGTCACCGACTGGGGCCTGTATGACACCCACTACACCGAACGTTACCTGGCCCATCCGGCGGAAAACACCGAAGGGTACAAGGTGTCGGCGGTCTTCCCCTATGCCAAAGACCTCAAAGGCCAGCTGTTTGTCTATCACGGCATGGCGGACGACAACGTGCTCTACCAGAACTCCACTCAGCTGTACAAGGTGCTGCAGGATGCCGGCAAGTTGTATGAGTCCAAGGATTATCCTGGCTCCAAGCACTCCATGCGAGGCAAAAGCGTTGGCCTGCATCTGATGGCCACCATCGAAGATTTCCTCAATCGTCGTTTGTAGTGGCTTTGAATATAAAAAAACCGCCGAAAGGCGGTTTTTTTATCTCTGCGGCTTGGCCTGTTTTCGTTTTTGCCACCAACGTTTGCCCAGGGTCAGGGCGATGCCGGCGGCAGCCAGGTAGCAGGAGACCAGGGCCACCGGCGGCGGCAGAAAGGTCAGAATGCCCACAAACAGGGCGAGGCCAATAACGGGTGTCCACCAGGGGCCGGCAAACAGGAACACCATCAGCAGATAGGGCGCGATGAGTGCCATCAGCCCGGTAAAGCCATACAGCAGCGCTAGTGTAGTGTTGTCCATCAGGGGTCACCATCAGAAGATAAGGGCATCACCAATAAGCGCCATCAGCCCGGTAAAGCCATACAGCAGGGCTACAGTGGTGCTGTCCATTGCGTTGGCTGGCCTTAGAACATCAGCAGGCGGTTGCTGTAGAGGATCAGCCCAATCAGCACCACCGGCAGCAGGTTGGCCAGCAGGGAGAACACGCCGCTGCTGCCAGCGCCTTTGCGCAGGGCGTTGAGGCTGCTGCCAATTCCCATCAGGTTCACCACGAAGCCGATCATCGCCACCACCAAAGCGGCGATCATCGCCCAGCCGCCGGCGCCGCCCATCATATGGGCCACCTCTTCGGGCGTCTGGACGAAGACATAGGGGGCGAAGGCGACGAAAAAGGCGGCCAGGTACAGGGCCATGGCGATACCAAAACGTTTCAGGCCGTGGTTGGTGGGGTTCACAGGTCTCTCCCGGAAGTGCAGATCGAAAAAGCCAGGGCAGTGCCCCGGCTTTTTTACAGGTAACTGAGGGGGTTATTATGCCTTGCGCAGGCTCACCATGACAACGGCCACCGCAGCCAGCACCAGGCAGTACCAGGCGTTGGACACCACCACCAGAGGAGAGAGCTTGAAGGTGGCGCCGGTCAGCAGCGCCTGGGCACCCCAGGGGATCAGGCCCTGAGTGATGCAGGAGAAGATGTCCAGCATGGAGGCGGCACGGCGCTTACGCACGCCGTGACGCTCGGCCAGATCCTTGGCTACCGAACCGGTGATGATGATGGAGACCGTGTTGTTGGCGGTACACAGGTTGGTGGCCGACACGACGCCCGCCATGCCCAGTTCGGCGGCGCGGGGAGACTGCTCTTTCTTGCTGAAGCGGGCGATGGCAGCCGCGGCGTTGTTGGCCAGCCAATTGAGGCCACCCTGTTGCTTCATCAGTGCGGCCAGGCCACCCACCAGCATGGAGAGCAGGAAGATCTCCTGCATGCCGGTGAAGCCGGCGTACACGTCCTTACCCAGCTGCATGGCGCTGTATTCGCCCCCGGCGATGGCGCTGACACCAGCCAGCAGGATGCCGGCAGGCAGTACCAGGAACACGTTCACACCGGCCACCGCCAGTACCAGGATGGTCAGGTAGGGCAGTACCTTGATCAGGTCGTAGCTGCCCGCGTCCACGGCGCTCTGGCCGGAACCCAGCAGCAGGAACAGCACGAAGGTGATGGCGGCGGCAGGTGCGGAGACGCGGATGTTTTCGCGGAACTTGTCCTTCATCTCGCAGCCCTGGGTTCGGGTGGCGGCGATGGTGGTGTCGGAGATGATGGAGAGGTTGTCACCAAACATGGCACCGGAGATCACCGCGCCGGCCATCAGGGCAGGGTCGATGCCCGCCTGCTGGGCAATGCCGTAGGCCACGGGAGCCAGGGCGCCGATGGTGCCCATGGAGGTACCCATGGAGGTGGCAATGAAGCCGGCGATCAGGAAGAAGCCGGGCAACAACAGGGAGGCGGGGATCAGGGTCAGGCCCAGTGCCACGGTGGCGTCCACACCGCCTGTGGCCTTGGCCACAGAGGCGAAAGCACCCGCCAGCAGGTAGATCAAGCACATGGCGATGATGTTGTTGTCGGCGATGCCGGCGATGAACTGGTCCAGGCTCTTGTCGATGGCCTGACGGGCCAGGGCAAAGGCCAGCACAATGGCGGGCAGGATGGCGATCACCGGGGAGAGTTGATAGAAGGCGAAGTCCGCCCCCTGGCTCTGGTGATACAGGCCGGCACCGACGAAGGTGGCCAGGAACAGCAGCAGCGGCAGCAGGGCAACGGCGGAGCTGCTCTGGGGCTGGGTGGCGGTAAGGGTTTGGGACTGACTCATGCTATCTCTTATCTCTTGCAACCTGCGGCCATCCTGGTCTGCGGCGTGAACTCGACACCCCATGTCGAGTGGGCAATGGCCGCATTGTGTCGGATCTCCTCAATTGTGTCAATCTAGACGTCTAGACGTTTTGATGTTTTTGCATCTTGGTGGCCATAACTGATTGTTTTTGCCGCCACGGAGGCGCAGAAGGTACACTGACGCCAGTTTGATATCGGGATCTCACCATGCACGTTCATATTCTGGGGATCTGCGGCACCTTCATGGGCGGTATCGCCCTGCTGGCCCGCAGTCTCGGCCACACCGTCACCGGCAGTGACGCCAACGTCTATCCGCCCATGAGCACACAGCTCGAGCAGCAGGGGATCGAACTGATCCAGGGCTTTGAGCCTGATCAGTTGGAGCCACAACCAGACATCGTGGTGATAGGCAACGCCATGAGCCGGGGCAACCCCTGTGTGGAAGCCGTGCTCGACAGAGGACTGCGGTACACCAGCGGTCCCCAGTTCCTGTCGGAGTTTGTACTGCCCCAGCGCTGGGTGCTGGCGGTCGCCGGTACCCATGGCAAGACCACCACCGCCTCCATGCTCGCCTGGCTGCTGGAGGACAACGATCTGGCCCCCGGCTTTCTGATTGGCGGGGTGCCGCGGGAGTTCGGCGTCTCCGCTCGCCTGGGTGAGACTCCCTTCTTCGTGGTGGAGGCGGACGAGTACGATACCGCCTTCTTCGACAAACGCTCCAAGTTTGTCCACTACCGCCCCCGAACCCTGGTGATGAACAACCTGGAGTTTGACCACGCCGATATCTTCAGCTCTGTGGCGGACATCCAGCGCCAGTTCCATCATCTGATGCGCACCGTTCCCGGCAGTGGTCAGGTGATCTGGCCTCAGCAGGACGCCAACCTGGCCCAGGTGATCCAGATGGGCTGCTGGAGCGAACAGGTCATCATCGGCGAGGATGGCTGGAAGGCGGTGATGCTCAGCGACGACGGCAGCCGTTTCCAGGTGTGGCTGGACGGGGAGCTTCAGGGGGAGGTGAACTGGGATCTCATTGGCGATCACAACATCAGTAACGCCCTGGGTGCCCTGGCCGCCGCCCGCCACGTCGGGGTGCGCCCCGCCGATGGCATCGTTTCCCTCGGCCGGTTCCAGGGGCCCAAGCGCCGCATGGAGCTCAAGGGGGAGGCCAATGGCGTTCGGGTCTACGACGACTTTGCCCACCACCCCACCGCAGTGGCGACCAGCCTGGCGGGCATGCGTGCCAAGGTGGGCTTCGGTCGGGTGTTGGCGGTGCTTGAACCCCGCTCCAACACCATGAAGGCCGGTGTCCACCAGCATACCCTGGCGACCGCGCTCAAGGACGCCGACCAAGCCTTCCTGCTGCAGCCAGAGGGGCTTGAGTGGGACATGGCCGCTGCCATGGAGGAGGCGCCGGTTCCGGTGACTCTAAGCCCCAGCGTTGAGGCCCTGGTGGCTACACTCATTGAGGATGTCCGCGCCGGGGATACCATCGTGGTGATGAGTAACGGCGGCTTTGGTGGCATCCACGGCAAGTTGCTGAGCGCGCTGGAGGCGCTGTAATGAAAAAATGTGATCAAACTATCACTTTGGCTTTTACCGGAGCTTCCGGTGCGCCCTACGGGCTGCGGTTGCTGGAGTGTTTGCTACAATCCGGCCGCAAGGTATTTGTGATGATCTCCGCGGCCGCCCGGGTGGTGTTCGTTGAGGAGCAGAAGTTTGCCTTGCCGGGTAACCCCAAAGCTTGCGGTGACCTGCTCCGGGCCCATTTCGGTGTCAGTGAAGAGCAGTTGCAGGTGTTTGGCAAGGAGGAGTGGTTTTCACCGGTGGCGTCCGGATCCGCCGCTCCCCGGCAAATGGTTATCTGCCCCTGCTCTACCGGAACCCTGGCCGCGGTGGCCACCGGCATGAGCAACAACCTCATCGAGCGGGCCGCAGACGTGGTACTGAAAGAGCGGGGCCAGCTGATTCTGGTGCCCCGTGAAACGCCGTTCCACGCCATTCACCTCGAACACATGCTCAAGCTGAGTCAGCTTGGGGCCACCATCATGCCGGCGGCCCCGGGTTTCTATAATCAGCCCAAGTCCATCGAGGATCTGGTGGACTTTATGGTGGCAAGGATTCTGGATCATCTGGATATTGAACATCAGCTGTTGCCCCGCTGGGGCTATGGCACCCCTACAGAACCAAACAGAGAATAATTATGAAACATACCCTGGAAGTGATGATCTCCGAGGCGGAGATCAACCAAGCCCTGGATAAGATGGCCGAGCAGATCAACCGTGACTACGCCGGTGTGGACTCCCTGCTGGTGGTGGGTCTGCTGAAAGGCTCCGTCATCGTGATGTCGGATCTGGTGCGCCGCCTGGACGGCAATGTTCACCTGGACTTCATGACCGCTTCCTCCTATGGCGAGGGCACCGAGTCCAGTGGCGACGTGAAGATCGTCATGGATCTGGCCCGCTCCATCAAGAATCGTCACGTGCTGGTGGTGGAAGACATCATCGACACCGGTCGCACCCTCTCCAAGGTGCTGGCACTGCTGAACTCCCGTGAGCCCGCCTCCCTGGCCATCGCCTCCTTCCTGGACAAGCCCAGCCGCCGCGTCGTTGACGTGGAGGTGAAGTACGTGGGTGTGGCCATTCCCGACGAGTTCGTGGTGGGCTATGGCCTGGATTATGCCGAGGCCTACCGTCAGCTGCCCTACATCGCCAAGGTGATCCCCTCCGAGGAGTGATTCTGGACCCTGATTGCACAGCAAGGGCGCCTTGGGGCGCCCTTTCTGTTTTTGCCTCATCCGCCGGTGAGTTTTACCGACAAAGCCGCACCGCGTAATCGCTTTTATCTTTTGGTAGCGGGGGTATAATGGCCGCCTTATCAGCTTGGAGCCAATCATGACCTCGCGCGTGCCCGCACTCGAAATTACCGACCTGAAGAAGACCTATCCCGGTGGGGTGAAAGCCCTGAAGGGGATCGACCTGTCCGTGGAAGCGGGGGACTTTTTTGCCCTGCTCGGCCCCAACGGCGCTGGCAAGTCCACCAGCATCGGCATCATAAGTTCCCTGGTGAACAAGAGCTCCGGCTCGGTGAAGGTGTTCGGTCACCCCCTGGACAGTGAGCTGGAAGCGGCCAAGCGCCACATCGGCCTGGTGCCCCAGGAGTTCAACTTCAACCAGTTCGAGACGGTGAAGCAGATTGTCATCAATCAGGCGGGTTACTACGGCGTGCCCCGTGCCCTGGCCGAGGAGCGGGCCAAGGAGTACCTGGATCAGCTGGAGCTGTGGGACAAGCGTGATACGCCGGCCCGTAACCTCTCCGGAGGGATGAAACGCCGGCTGATGATCGCCCGGGCGCTGATGCACCATCCCAAGCTGCTGATCCTGGATGAGCCCACCGCCGGGGTGGACATCGAGATCCGCCGCTCCATGTGGGAGTTTCTGCGCCGCATCAACGGCCAGGGGGTGACCATCATCCTCACCACCCACTACCTGGAGGAGGCGGAGATGCTGTGTCGTAACATCGGCATCATCGACAAGGGTGAGTTGGTGGAGTGCACCTCCATGAAGGCGCTGTTGGCCAAGCTCAGTGTGGAGACCTTCATCCTGGATCTGGCCCCGGGCAGTCCCCAGGCCGACCTGGCGCCGTTTTCCCACCGTCGCCTGGACGATCACACCCTGGAAGTGGATGTGGCCAAGGAGGATGGGCTCAATGCGGTGTTTGCCAAGCTGACCGAACAGAAGATTGAAGTGTTGTCCATGAGAAACCGGGCCAACCGGCTGGAGGAGCTGTTTGTCTCCCTGGTAGAAAATGGCCGTAAGGAGACCCAGGCGTGAGTCACCCCTATTACATCGCGTTCAGCAGCCTGCTGCGCAAGGAGATCAACCGCTTTACCCGTATCTGGGTGCAGACCCTGGTGCCGCCGGCGATCACCATGACCCTCTACTTCCTGATCTTCGGCAACCTGGTGGGCAGCCGCATCGGCCAGATGGGGGGCTTCAGCTACATGGAGTTCATCATGCCGGGCCTGATCATGATGGCGGTGATCACCAACTCCTACTCCAATGTGGCCAGCTCCTTCTACAGCGCCAAGTTCCAGCGCAACATCGAGGAGCTGCTGGTGGCACCGGTGCCCAATGTGTTGATCATCCTTGGCTACATAGGCGGCGGCGTGACCCGGGGGCTGATTGTCGGGGCGATCGTCACCGCAGTGGCTCTGTTGTTTGTGGACATACAGGTGCACAACCCCTGGGTGCTGGTCTCCGTGGTGCTGCTCTCCTCGGTGCTGTTCTCCCTGGCAGGTCTGCTCAACGCCATCTTCGCCAACAGCTTCGATGACATCAGCATCATCCCTACTTTCGTGCTGACGCCGCTGACCTATCTGGGCGGGGTGTTTTACTCCATCAGCATGCTGCCGGAGTTTTGGCAGGGGGTCTCCAAGCTCAACCCCATCGTCTATATGATCAACGCCTTCCGTTATGGCTTCCTGGGAAGCAGCGACATCGGTCTGGGCAGCGCCTTCGCGGTGATCCTCACCTTCGTGGCCCTGTTCTTCGCTGTCGCCTATCACCTGATCAACAAGGGCACCGGCCTGCGTCACTGATCCCCGACGGCAGCGGCCTGGCCGCTGCCCTTACAGCCTGTTTCGGAATCCGCCATGCACGACGCCAACTCCCGCATCATCGTCTCCAACCAGAACGGTGTTCATGACCGCCTGAACTCTCTGGTGCACAAGCACCTGGCCAGGCCTTTTGAAAAGCCGTTTCATGACGCCACCCTGGAGACCTTCTACCGGATACGGGAGTGGGTCAGGGCAGACGGCCGACCGCTGATCTTCGACTCCTGTTGCGGGGTAGGGGAGAGCACCGCCAATCTGGCCAGGCGCCACCCGGAGGCGGTGGTGATCGGCATGGATAAGTCCGCCCACCGCCTGGGCAAGCATGAGGAGTACCGCCAGGAGGCGGACAACTACCTGCTGGCCCGGGTGGACCTGAATGACTTCTGGCGGCTGGCGGTGGCCGATAACTGGCGCCTGAGCCATCACTACCTGCTCTACCCCAATCCCTGGCCCAAGTCCGCCCATCTGCAGCGGCGCTGGCATGGGGCGGCGGTGTTTCCCTACCTGCTGATGCTGGGGGGCAAGCTGGAGATGCGCTCCAACTGGCTCCTCTACCTGCAGGAGTTTGCCCAGGGCCTGGCCATCGCCGGCATCGACGCCAGGGTCAATACCCTGGGGTTCGATGGCGACGACCTGACCCCCTTCGAGCGCAAGTATCGTCTCAGCGGACAGCCCCTGCATCAACTGAGGGCAGACCTGAAAGAGTTTTCTCTGCCCTGGCAGCAGAGTTTGCAGCTGCCTGCGAATCCCACTAAAAGTTAGCCTTATTCACTAAAATCAGTCCATTGCACTTGTTATCAGTCTGTTTAAGTCTATGATTTTACATAGACACAGTTCTGGCATGGCTTTCGCAAATCCCTCCTGTATTGGAGCGGTTACCCGGAAGGAGCAGCGTAATGAGCAGAGTGCAGCAGAAGTGGTTGGTGATTGGTGTCGGTATGAGCCTGGTGATGGCCTCGGAAGGGGCGGTGCTCTGGCTGGCCGTGCTTTAATTCCCTGTTCAGGCATCAGGGGCGCCGAAAGACCTGTGCCCCGAGGAGCAATTGCTGTGCGTCGTTCGGATTCGACGCCGGGTCGTTGTGTTCGCCGTCAGATACCCTGCCGTGTCCTGTTACGTTCGTTGTCCGTGCGCATTCGAGCGATCAGCAACAGGAGTAATGCACAAAAAAAAGCGCCGCACAAGGCGACGCTTTCCTGACAAGGGATGATCCTGTGGATCAGGCTGCCTGGGTCGGAATGACGTTGGCAGTACCCTTGATGTCGTTGTCCTGGTTCAGGTAAACCAGCTGAGGTTTGTGCGCTTTGGCTTCCTCATCGTCCATGACCACGTAGGCACAGATGATCACTCGGTCCTGAGGCTTCGCCTTGTGGGCGGCAGCGCCGTTTACCGAGATGATCTTGGAGCCACGTTCGCCACTGATGGCGTAAGTGCTGAACCGCTCACCGTTGTCGATGTTGTAAATCTCAATCTTCTCATACTCGAGAATGCCGGCGGCGTCCAACAGATCCTGATCAATGGCGCAGGAGCCTTCATACTCCAGCTCCGCGTGGGTAACGCGGGCCTGGTGCAGCTTCCCCTTCAACATGATACGTTGCATCTAGTTATTCCCTAATTACTTCTGGGTAAGATCCAGCCCCTGGGGGCGAACCGTTTACTTCGCCTCGTGGGCGATGGCTCGTCGGCCAGCTCAAGTGGCACAACGACGCCGGGGAAAACGCGTCTCCCTTGCGTCGCTGGGCTTTTGAGTCAGGTTGTTACACCTTTTTAACCTGAGCACTATAGCCAAATCAGTCGGCCAGATCCACCCGCAGGTTGTCGATGAGCCGTGCCCGGCCCAGTTGGGCGGCGGCCAGGATCACCAGTTCCTTGTCGTCGGAACCGGCCTTTTCCAGGCTGTGGGCATGGCAGATATGGATGTAATCGGTGCTGAATCCGGCACTGTTCAGACGGTCGGCCGCCTGCTGTTCCAGTGCGCGAAGATCGTTGTCTTCACGAAGTTTTTCAGCCATCCAGTCCAGGGTGCGTTTCAGTTCCGGGGCCAGTTGGCGCTCGTTGGCGCTGAGGTAGCCGTTGCGGGAGCTCAGGGCCAGGCCGTCGCTGTTGCGAACGGTCTCGATCCCCAGGATCTCAATGGGCATATTGAGATCGCGCACCATGGTGCGGATGACGGCCAACTGCTGGTAATCCTTCATACCAAACAGAGCCAGATCCGGCTGCACCAGATTAAACAGTTTGCACACCACGGTAGCGACGCCCCGGAAGTGACCGGGACGGCTCTCGCCGCAGTAGAGCATGGAGATGCCGGGCACCTCCACAAAGGTCTGATTCTCCAGCCCCTTGGGGTAGAGCAGATCCGGAGTGGGGGTGAACAGCAGATCGGCACCCAGTTCCACCAGGGAGGCCTGATCCTGCTCCAGAGTGCGCGGGTAGGCGTCCAGATCCTCGCCGGCCCCGAACTGCATCGGGTTGACGAAGATACTGACCACCACACGATCCGCGCGCTGCTTCGCTTCTTTCACCAGCAAAAGGTGACCACTGTGCAGGTTGCCCATGGTGGGCACAAAGGCGATGGTCTGCCCCTGGCTTCGCCACTGCTTCAGCTGCTGATGCAGCCGGTGGGTGTCACTGATGGTTTGCATGGGCTCTCCTTACTCGAAGCCGTGTTCCTCGGCGGGGAAGATCCCCTCCTCCACCTCACGGACAAAGGCGGCGGCTGCCGCCTGAATGGTGCCGTGCTCCTTGATGTAGTTCTTGGAGAACTTGGGGATGTACCCACTGGTGATCCCCAGAACGTCATGCATCACCAGGATCTGGGCGTCGGTATCTGGACCGGCACCGATGCCGATGACCGGGATGCTGAGGCTTTCGGTGATGTGGCGGGCCAGGGTGCTGGGGATGCACTCCAGCACCAGCAGGCTGGCGCCGGCGGCCTCGAGGCCTTTGGCCTGCGCCAGGATCTGGCGAGCCTGCTCACTGTCGCGGCCCTGGACTTTGAAGCCGCCAAATTGGTGCACCGACTGCGGGGTCAGACCCAGGTGGGCGCAGACAGGGATGCCCCGCTCTGTGAGACCACGGACGGTGTCCAACAGCCACTCTCCGCCCTCCAGCTTCACCATCTGGGCGCCTGCCTGCATCAGGGCGGCGGCACTTTCGAAGGCTTGCTCTTTGGTGGCGTAACTCATAAAGGGCATGTCGGCGATGACCAGCGCCTTCTGGGCGCCGGCACGGACACAACGGGTGTGATAGGCGATCTGCTCCACGGTGACCGGCAGGGTGTCTCTGTGTCCCTGCAGAACCATGCCCAGGCTGTCGCCCACCAGCATGACGGGGACGCCCTGGGATTCGAACGTCGCCGCAAAACTGGCGTCGTAGGCGGTCAAGGAAGCAAATTTCTTTCCCTCTTGCTTCCACTTCTTGAGGGTGGCAGTAGTGATCGCTTTCATCAGATTGCTCATCAAATGCTCGATGTTGGATCGGAGTTTATATTCTAATGACGGCCCGCTTGCAAATGAGAAGGCTCTTAAGCCGGGCTGTCACCGCCTGAAAACAGGAAAGAATCCGGTTTTCTGTAAAGGGTCTGGGGGGGGCAGGCGGCCAGCAGGGTGGTCAGCTGGCGGCCGTCGGCAAATTGGTAGCCGGGATCGATCTCAAACAGGGGCAGCAGCACAAAAGCCCGTTCCGCCACGCCGTAGTGGGGGACGGTCAGCCGCTGGTTGTCGATGCATTGGTCACCGAAGCCGATCAGGTCCAGGTCCAGGGTACGGGCGCCCCAGCGCTCGTGCCTTTCCCGCCCCTGGGCCAATTCGATGGCCTGCAGGGCGTCCAGCAGCGCCAGCGGAGCCAGATCGGTGTCGATGGCCGCCACGGCGTTGCAGTAATCCGGTTGTTGCATCCCCGCCATCGGGGGACTGGTGTAGAGGGAAGAGGCGTGCACTACCCGGGTGCCGGGCAGGCGATGGATCGCCTGCAGCGCCTCTGCCAGGATGGCCGGGGAGTCGCCCAGGTTGCTGCCCAGGGCGACAATGGCGCGGGTGGTCATCAGGCGTCCGGCTTGTTCTGGCCGGATGGCTTGCGTCGGCGTGGGCGGCGACGGCGGCGCTGGCCACCCTCGGAGCCCAGGTTGCGCACCATCAGGCGGCGGGCCTGATCGTCGGACTCGACAAACTTGGTCCACCAGCGGGCCAGTTCGGCCACATCGCCCCCTTCGGCTTCGCCGCGCAGCACCAGGAAGTCGTAGGCGGCGCGGAAGCGGGGGTGCTCGAAGGCGCGGAAGGCGCGGGCGCCGGAGCGTTTCTCCAGGCGGGACTGCATCTGCCAGATCTCCTGGGCCGGTGTGGAGAAGCGTCGTGGCATGGAGATGGTTTTACTCTGAGTGCTGACGACTTCGCCGCAAGCGGTCATCATGGCGTCATAGTGGCTGACGCCCTTGCTGGTGCGCTTGTCCATCATGGATTGCATGGGGTACCACAGCATGGCCGCATACAGGAAGGCCGGAGTCACCGGTTTGTCGGCGTTGACCCGGTCGTCGGTATTGCGCAGCACCGCTTCCACCAGGCTCACCACTTTGTCGCCGTCTTCGCCGCTCATCATTTTGTCCTGCATGGGGAACAGTGGGGCAAACAGGCCAAACTCTCGCATCATGCGGAAGTTCTCCAGGCCTTTGCCGGACATGAACAGCTTGAGGGTTTCTTCAAACAGGCGGGCGGCCGGGATGTCGCTCAGCAGGTGGGCCATCTTGTAGATTGGCTTCTCCACGCTGGGATCCAGTTTGAACTCCAGCTTGGTGGCAAAGCGCACGGCGCGCAGCATCCGCACAGGATCTTCGCTGTAACGCTTCACCGGATCGCCAATCAGCTTCAGGCGGCGGGCTTCGAGATCCTCCATTCCACCGAAGTAGTCACGGATGCTGAAGTCGCTGATGTCGTAGTAGAGACCGTTGACGGTGAAGTCTCGACGCTCGGCATCCTCATCGATGGAACCATAGACGTTGTCGCGCAGCAGCCTGCCGCTGTCATCTTTCTTGGCGTGCTTGCTCTCTTCGTCGTGATGGCCGCGCAGGGTGGCCACCTCAATGACGTCGCGGCCGAACAGGATGTGGGCCAGGCGGAACCGGCGGCCCACGAGACGGCAGTTGCGGAACAGGCGGCGAACCTGCTCCGGAGTGGCGTTGGTGGCCACATCGAAATCTTTGGGTTGGTGACGCAGCAGCAGGTCACGGACACCGCCGCCCACCAGATAGGCGTCATACCCCGCCTTATGCAGCCTGTAGAGCACCTTCAAGGCGTTTTCGCTGATGTCTGAGCGTGACACCCCATGGGCTTTTCTGGGGTGGATCTGCAGCTCGGGTTCTAACTGGATCTCTTGTTCCCGACTAACAAGTTTTTTTGCCAGTTTGGTCAGACGCTTAAGAATGGTACACCTCGACTGAATTTCAGGCTGTAAGGGTTGAAGGTATTATCGGCGCGCCATGATACCTCATCGCTGTCAAAATGATAAGCCGCAGCAGCGTTGTGGGTAAGGCGGTCGGCGTCAGCTTTGCTGTAACAGGATCTTCCTCTCTGTGGGCAGAGAGGCCAGCTGAAAGTGGCTCACAGCCCAGGCCAGTTGTGTGGGGCAGGGCGCTTGCCACAATTCTGGTGGCGGCGTCAGCCCCAGAAACGCCAGAGCCTGACTCAGCGCCAGCTCCGGTGCTGTCTCACCGATCGGCGGAGCGTGGTTCTGCTTGGAGAGCTTGTTGCCATCGGACCACACTGCCAGGGGCAGATGCAGGTAACCCGGGACGGTGAGCCCCAACGCTTGTTGTAGAGTTTGCTGGCGTACCGTGGTTTCCAGCAGGTCATTGCCCCGCACCACTTCGGTGATCCCCTGAAAGGCGTCATCGACCACCACCGCCAACTGGTAGGCGTAGAGGCCGTCACGGCGGTGGATGATGAAATCCTCTTCGGCAAACGCGCTGTCGGTGACGATGGGGCCGAGCAACCTGTCCTCAAAACTGGAGACGCCCTGGTCGTTGACCAGCCGAATGGCGCAGTCCTGACCGTCGAGATGGCTGTCCCGGCAGTGGCCATCGTAGACCCCTCCCAGCGCCTTGATTCGCTTACGCGGACAGTTGCAGTAATAAGCCAGCCCCTGCTGCTGCAACCAGCTGAGTGCGGCGTCATAGGCCTGATGGCGCTGGCTCTGATAGAGCACCTCGCCATCCCAGGTCAGGGCAAAGCGCTCCAGGGTGCGCAGTATGTCGTCGGCAGCCCCCGCCATTTCACGGGGAGGATCGATATCCTCCATCCGCAGAAGCCACTGGCCCTGAAGACTGCGGGCACGCAGCCAGCTGCCCAGGGCAGCAACCAGGGAACCGAAGTGGAGGGGACCGGAAGGGGAGGGGGCGAAGCGCCCGATATAATCTGTCATGGTGATCTGGAATGGAAAACGGGAGCCTGAGCTCCCGTTTCATTTGTCGGCTTAGCCGGCCATCTGTTTCTCTTTGATTTCGGCCAGTGTCTTACAGTCGATGCAGAGGTCAGCGGTGGGACGCGCCTCCAGTCGACGGATGCCGATCTCGACACCGCAGGAATCACAGAAGCCGAAGTCGTCTTCCTGAACCTTGATAAGGGTTTTCTCGATCTTCTTGATCAACTTACGCTCACGGTCCCGGGTGCGAAGTTCGAGGCTGAACTCCTCCTCCTGGGCGGCGCGGTCCACAGGATCAGGGAAGTTGGCGGCTTCATCCTGCATGTGGTTCAGCGTGCGGTCTACCTCTTCACGCAGCATGGTGCGCCAACCTTCAAGAATGGCTTTGAAGTGCGCCAGCTGCTTCTCGTTCATGTACTCCTCACCGGGCTCTTCGCGGTAAGGTTCCACATTGGCGTAGGCAAGTACACCGATCTTTTTCGCTTTGCCGTCCGGCATCACGCGTCTCCTGTCATTTCCAAGCGCGAGGCGTTCCTCAGAAAAAGTGGGCGGTATCTATAGCAGATCACTTTTGCTAACGCAAACAGTGTCTGAAATTCTGTACTGCTCCAGTTCCTTTTTACCCGTATAACACCATTCAGTAACGCTGACAAGCATTAGTCACGGGGTGAGAAGCACGGGCAGTGGCTTCATCACAGTTATGCCGTCGGGCGAGATCTCAGTCCCCACAGCGTAAAATTCGACCCCCTTGTCGGCGGCGTCTCTGCACAGCTTGGCGTAGGCGGGATCAATATGATTTGCCGGGGAAACCTGGGCTATGCCTGTATGTTGCACCAAAAACAACAGGGCGGCTCTATGACCTTGGTCTAGCATTTCCATCAGCTCTCTCAGATGCTTCTGGCCCCGGGCGGTTACCGCGTCGGGAAAGTACCCCTGGCCCTGATGCAACAGGGTGCAACTTTTGACCTCAATGTAACAGGAAGGTTTACGTTTATCTTCCAACAGCAGATCGATCCGGCTGTTTTCCACGCCATAGCGAACCTCCCTTCTCAGGTGGTCATATCCCGCCAGTTCCGGGATCAGCCCCTGTTCCACCGCTTCCTGGGCCAGGGTATTGGCGTTGGCGGTGTTGATGCCGATAAAGTGGCCTGAGGCGGTTTCGGTGAGCTCCCAGCTGCAGGGGTACTTGCGCTTGGGGTTGTCCGAGGTGCTGTACCAGACGGTATCTCCCGGGGTGGCACAGCCGGTCATGGCGCCGGTATTGGCGCAGTGCAGGGTAAAGACGCTGCCATCGGCCATCTCTACGTCGGCCAGGAACCGTTTATACCTTTTGATCAGGGTGGCCGACTTCAATGGCACTTCAAACTTCATAATCAAATAACTCGTCTAGGCGGAAGGTTTCTATGGGGTGGCCAGGGCTCTGACTGACCGCCACCATCTTGGCGGCCACCTGTTCGCCCCGTATGGGGCGATAGCGGCGCAGCCCGGGCAACAGGCAGAGCGCGGGCAGCAGCAGAGCCGCCAGAGTCTCCCCTGGGCGAAAGTCGCTGCGCTGGCCCAGCAGCAGAGAGGGCTGGAACAGGCTGATGCGGTTAAAAGGCAGGGACTGCACCCGCTGCTCCAGCTCCCCTTTCATCTTGAGGTAGGGGGACTTGGACCTCGGGTTGGCACCGCTGGAGGAGACCAGCAGGTAGTGACCCACTCCCTGTTCGGCCGCCAGCTGTGCCACCCGCCACTGGCAGTGGTAATCCACATGGCGCTGGGCCTCGATGGATCCCGCCTGCTTTTTGGTGGTGCCCAGGCAGGAGAACAGCAGATCCCCTTTCATCAGGTCGGCGTACTGGCTGAGCTGGTCGAAGTCGATCACCTTGTTGTCCACCTTGGGACTGGGGTGGGGGGCGGGGCGCCGGGTCAGGGTGCGAACCCGTTGGATATTGGGGTGGCGACTCAAATGGTCGACCAGGGCCCGGCCCACCACGCCGGTGGCGCCGATGACGACGGCGGTTTGACTCATGGCTTAGTCCTTTAGACCTCAAGAAATTACCGACAGTTACGCCGGCTGAGCCACAATGATACACTGCGTCGGATAACAAAATGCAAGGGAACAACGCATGAGCAACTTTATGAAAGTGGTCCTGACCCAGGACAGCGCCCCCGCCCACTGGGGCGAAGCCTCTCTGAGCTTCGAGGGCGACACCGCCCGCATCCATCTGGGAGATGATGACCTCGGGCGCCAAGTTCAGGGCGCCGCCCGCAAGCTTACTGGCCAGGGAATCCGCCGGGCTGAGCTGTGTGGTGAAGGCTGGACCCCAGCCCTGCAGTGGCACTTTGCCAACGGTTTCCAGACCGCCAAGCTCGATGGTGAGATTCGTTGGGCCGCTGAGTCTGAGCAGCTGGAGCGGCAGTGGCAGTCCGCCAACTGGTTGCGTGAACTGGTGAACATGACGCCGGAAGACCTCAGCCCAGAAGCCCTGGCGGACCGGGTGGCCGAGAAGATCACCGGTCTGGCGCCAGACAGGGTGAAATCCAAGCAGTGGGTGGGCGAAGCCCTGCTGACCGCCGGCTGGGTGGGAATCCACGGTGTCGGCCGCGGCTCAGAGCGCCCCCCGGTTCTGCTGGAGCTGGACTATAACCCTTCCGGCGAGGCCGACGCTCCTGTCGAGGTGGCATTGGTCGGCAAAGGGATCACCTTTGATTCCGGTGGTTACAGCCTGAAGCCCAGCGCCTCCATGGTGGCGATGAAGTGTGACATGGGTGGTGCCGCCACGGTGGCAGGTGCCCTGCACCTGGCCATCAGCTCCGGCCTCAACAAGCGGGTGAAACTGTTCCTTTGCTGCGCCGAGAACCTGATCTCCGGCCACGCCTACAAGCTGGGTGATGTCCTCACTTACAAAAACGGCACCAGTGTTGAGATCGTGAATACCGATGCCGAGGGTCGCCTGGTGCTGGCCGATGGCCTGATGGCCGCCAATGACGCCGGTGCCAAGCGCATCATCGACGCAGCGACGCTGACCGGTGCCGCCATGGTGGCGGTGGGCGATGATTACAATGCCCTGTTTGGTCTGCACGACGGTGCCTGTGCCGATGCCATGGCCGCCGCAGCCGAGGTCGACGAGGGTCTGTGGCGTCTGCCTTTGGCCAAGTTCCACCAGGGTAAGTGTCCCTCCGCCTTCGCGGATACCGCCAACTCCAAGGCACAGAAGGGCGGTGGCTTCGGCGGCGCCTCCAATGCGGCGGGCTTCCTGAGCCGGTTTGCCGGCGAACCTGAGCAAGGTTGGCTGCACTTCGATCTGTCCGCCTGTTACTCGGACTCCGCCAACGGCCTGTGGGCTGAGGGTGCGACAGGTGTGGGCATGCTGACTTTGGCTAAATTGCTGAGCTGATTCAGGTCGGTTTGACCAGAGACAACGCCCCGCTTCTGCGGGGCGTTTTTTTAGGGTCAGGTTGCACAGGTGGCCGTGGCCAGCCTGAGATCCGGGCAACATTCGACACGGTTTCGACCATTTTGTTTGGCCTGGTACAGGGCCAGATCTGCGGCGGTGAGAAGCCGAATGGTATCGGCAGAGCCGCCATTGCAGCCAGCCACACCGATGCTGACCGAGAAGGAGATGGGGGGGCGTGTGGTTCTGTCTACCTCGGGCAGAGGGACCCTCAGCTTGGCGATCTCCTTGTGAAGCCTGACTGCCAGAGCCTTGGCTTCACTGCCGCTGGTGTTCGGCAGTAACACTGCCACCTCTTCGCCGCCATAGCGGGCGACGACGTCGGCGTTGCGAGTGTGGTGCACCAGCAGATTACCCAGAGCCTTCAAGACTTCATCGCCCACAGGGTGGCCATAGGTGTCATTGATCTTCTTGAAGTGGTCGATGTCCAGCATCATCAGGGTCAGGGGACTCAGGTTGTCGCGACAGGTGAGCACCTCCTCCTGCATCCTGCGATCCAGGTAGCGGCGATTGAATATCCCCATCAGCGGGTCGGTCACCGCCTCTTTCTGCAGGCTGTACACCTGCTGCACCACCTTGGTGGTCTTCAGGGAGAGGGTGCACACCAGCAACACGAAGATGGCGCCGCCGAAGAAGACGATGGGCACCAGCATATGGCTCCAGCCCAGATAGCTGTCCCAGTTCATCAGGCTGAAGCCTGTGTAGCCGAGTATAAACAGCAGGATGAGCAGACGCAGGAATTGCCAGCTGCGGAAGAGTTGGCGGTTGGGAAGACGTTGTAACAGATCTCCGACCTTGATGGAGGCGATGGCAAGCATGGTGATGCCCAATATCACCATGGTGTTACCCATCAGGGGGAACAGGGTGCTCATCTTAAATGGCTCCGTCTTCGGGCTTTGCCCTCTTAAACCCATACTCCTGAAATTAAGTGGTTGATTCTGTTATATGGTTCACATGTGTAAAGAAATATATGAGGGCTGTGAACCGGCTCAAGTGATGTCAGTAGCTGGGTGAGAGATCATCGATTTTATCGGGCGTGCCAACGCACCAGAGGGCTGTAGATCAGCTTGCCCATCTCCCGGTGAGAACGCATCAACTGCACCTCGTTGAGCTCCAGGGTGACCGGTGCGGGTTCGGGCAACTCGGTGATCTCATGCACCCCGCGAAACAGGGTGACGTGGGGACGAAAAGGCGCCCTGTGGTTGTGAAGCCCGTGCTGGGCGGCATCCCGCCTGAGCTGTGCGGCCAACCGGTTCAGGGCGATGGGGGATGGGTCGCAGCCGAGACAGACCACGCCGGCCTTGGGAAAATGCAGGTAGCGATCCAGGGTCAGATTCAGCCTGGGCACCTCCAGATCCTGCCAGCGATCGATCAGCGCTTCCTTCTGTTTTTGAGTGACCTGGCCCAGAAACGCCAGGGTCAGGTGGAAGTTGGTGGCGGGCACCACCCTGCCCAACTGCCCCAGGTGGGCCTGGTGCTTAATCAGGGCCATCTGGCTGCTGATGCTGACAGGCAGGGCGAAAAACAGTCGTTCGGCCATGGTTCTCTTTGATTGAACTCCTTTAAGGTCAGTATATTCCCGCTCGTAGGCGAAAGCGACCACCCCCTTGGCCCCGGTGCACCCCGGGGGTACACTGTCGGTTTCCATGCTGTTGAGGAACGTTGCCCCCTTGTCCGCTTTGCCCATCGAAGAGGTGTTTGGCCCATTGCGCCAGGCCCTGGCCTCCCACAATCAGATCATCCTTCAGGCCCCCACAGGCGCCGGTAAGTCCACGGCCCTTCCTTTGGCGATGCTTGGCTGGCCCGAAGTCAAGGGGCGCATACTGTTGCTGGAGCCTCGGCGCATCGCCGCCCGGGCCATCGCCCGCTATCTGGCGGCGAAGCTTGGGGAGAGCGTCGGAGAGACCGTGGGCTTGCGGGTTCGCGGTGAGACCCGGGTCAGTGCCCGTACCCGACTGGAGATCGTTACCGAGGGGGTGCTGACCCGCCAGATTCAGAGTGATCCCGAATTGGACGGGGTCGCACTGGTGCTGTTCGACGAAGTGCATGAGCGTCATCTGGCCACGGATCTTGCCCTGGCCCTGGCTCTGGAGGTCCAGGGGGGGCTGCGGGAGGACCTGACCCTGATGCTGATGTCCGCCACCCTGGAGGGGCAGAGCTTTGAACAGTGCCTGACTGATGCGGTTAAGGTGAGCAGCGAGGGTCGCAGCTACCCGGTGTCGCTGGAGTACCAGCCGGTGCCCCAGGGTGAGCCCTGGGTCAATCACGCGGTGGCCCAGATTCGCCGCCAGCTGGGCCAGAGGCAGGGCAACATCCTGGCTTTCTTCCCCGGTCAGGGCGAGATTCGTCGGGCCCAGGAGCAGCTGCAACAGGGACTGGCAGACGGGGTTAAACTCTGTCCCCTCTATGGCCAGCTGTCCCCCAGGGAGCAGGATGAGGCGATTGCCTCGCCGCCCTCGGGCGTTCGTAAGGTGGTTCTGGCGACCAATATTGCCGAGTCCAGCCTGACCATCGACGGCATCTCCGTGGTGGTGGATGCGGGCTGGCAGCGTCAGGCCAGGTATAACCTGCGCAGTGGCCTGACCCGGTTGGAGACGGTGCGCATCAGTCAGGGCTCTGCGGCTCAGCGCAGCGGCCGAGCCGGGCGATTGATGCCGGGTCATGGGGTGCGCCTGTGGAGTGACGCGATGCAACAGGGGCTGGCGGAAAGTGATGCCCCGGAGATCACCACGGCGGACCTGACCCATCTGGCACTGGAGCTGGCAGCCTGGGGCTGCCGACAGGCGACCGACCTGTGTTGGCTCACCGAGCCGCCCAAGGCGGCCATGAATCGGGCCTGGATACTGCTTCAGCAACTTGAGCTGGTGGATGGGCAGCATCGACTGACCTCTATGGGGCGTCAGGTCCACCGCCTGGGCAGCGATCCCCGCCTTGGCCACATGTTGCTCAAAGCGGCTGAGCTCGAGCAGAGTCTCGGTGTCTCTGGGTTGCAGACGCTGGCCTGTGAACTGGCGGCGCTGCTGGAGGAGGCGGATCCCCTGCGCGGGCGCCGGGTTGGCGTGGACATCGAGCTGCGCCTGGGTAAGTTGGCGGGCCCCGCAAAACAGCAGGCACAGAAGTGGCGTGGCCAACTGGGGTGCAAAGGCGCGCCCGCTTCCGGCGACCATGCCGGTTTATTGCTGGCCCTGGCCTATCCGGACCGCATCGCCCAGGCCAGAGGCAAGGACGGTCGTTATCAACTCAGCGGGGGCAGTGGCGCCACCCTGCCTCAGGATGACCCCTGGCAGGGGCGTCATGGCTTACTGGTGGCGGCTCAGCTGTCTGAGCGCCAGGGGCAGGGGGATGCCCTAATTCATCTCGCCGCTGAGCTGGATTTGTCACTGCTGACCCAGGCGATGCCACACCTGATCGTCAGCAAACGCGCCCAGCACCTGGACAGCAAAAGCGGTGAGCTGGTGGCAGAGCAGAGGCAGATGCTGGGCAGTCTGACGCTCAAACGCCTGCCGTTGACCGACATCAGCGATGAGGATTACCGTCTGGCCTTGCTGGAGGCGATTCGCCGACAGGGGCTTGGCCTGCTGCCCTGGAATGAATCCATTGAACAGTGGCGCCTGAGGCTAGACCACGCCCGCCGGCTCTGCCCTGAACAGGGTTGGCCGGATCTCAGCGATCAGGCGCTGATGGAAGGGCTGGAAGCCTGGCTGGGACCCTATCTGACCGGCTTGAAGCGGGTGGCCCAGCTGAAAAAGGTGGATCTCAAGGGGATCCTTCAGGCCAGTCTGGAGTGGGCCCTGCAGCAGCAGTTGGACGCTCTGCTGCCCACTCATTGGCAGGCGCCCACAGGCAGCAAGTTGAAGCTTCACTATCACCCCAAGGGGGTGAAGTTGGCGGTGCGGGTTCAGGAGATGTATGGTGAGGCGGCCACCCCCAGGCTGGCGCGTGGCCAGCTGCCGGTGACCCTGGAACTGCTCTCCCCGGCTCACAGGCCGTTGCAGGTGACCGAAGATCTGGCCGCTTTCTGGAAGGGGGCGTGGAACGAGGTGAAGAAAGAGATGAAGGGGCGCTACCCCAAACACCTGTGGCCCGATGACCCCGCCAATGCCCAGGCGACCCGAGTGACCAAAAAGAGGATGCAACAGCAGTAGATGGCCAAACAGCCCAGTCGTACGACCACTCGCCCAAAACAGCCAAAAAGGGCGCCCCGAAAAGCGTCGGCCCGCAAGGGCTCAGCCCGCAAAAACAGCCGTCAGCCCCGTCGCTGGGGGCGGCGCCTGCTGGGCATTGCCCTGATCGGTGCCTTGGCCCTGTTAGGCATCACCGCGGCTTACTGCGTCTACCTGGACCAGGTCATTGCCGACAAGTTCGAGGGGCAGCGCTGGCACCTGCCGGCGCAGATCTACGCCCGTCCCATGGCCATCTATCCCGGGGCGCCCATTACCCATGCTCAGCTCAAGCAGGAGTTGTCACTGCTGGGGTATCGCAACACCGGCCATCCCAGCCATGAAGGGGAGTTTGCTGTGGCCAGCGACCGGGTGGAGCTGTTCAAACGGGCCTATGACGGCCCGGGCGGCTTCGAGCCAGCCCAGAAGGTGATGATCCGTTTCAGCGACAACCGCATCACCCGGCTGCAGCGCTCCAGCGACGGCCGGGACCTGGGTTTCGTTCACCTGGAGGCCCTGCTGCTGGATCGCATTGTTGCCGGTGACCGGGAAGACAGGCTGTTTATCCCCAGGGAGCAGATCCCTGAGAGTCTGGTGAATGCCCTGTTGCGCACCGAGGATAGGGAGTTCTACCACCACCATGGTGTGGCCCCGCTGGCCATCGCCCGGGCCCTGGTGGTGAATCTCAAGGCGGGCCGGACCGTTCAGGGGGGCTCCACCCTGACCCAGCAGCTGGCGAAGAACTTTTTCCTGAACCGGGAGCGCTCCCTGTGGCGTAAGGTCCGGGAAGCCTTGATGGCGCTGATCATCGACTACCGCTACGACAAGGACACCATCCTGGAGGCCTACCTCAATGAGGTGTACATGGGCCAGGATGGCAGCATCGGGGTTCACGGCGTCGGGCTGGCGGCCCGCTTCTATTTCCACCGGCCCATCGAGGAGCTGACCATAGGCCAGCAGGCCACCCTGGTGGCGATGATCAAGGGACCCAGTTACTACAACCCCTGGCGCTTCCCCGAGCGGGTGGCACAGCGGCGGGATCTGGTGCTGAAGCTGATGCTGGAGGAGGGGCTGATCTCCCGGGACCAGTATCAGCAGGCTGCGGGGCAAGGCTTGGGGGTACGCGATGCCAAGTCGCGGCAGCGTCATCGTGTGCCCGCCTTCATGCAGCAGGTCCGTTTCGAACTGGCCAACCGCTATGGCCCTCAGACCCTGAAGCGATCCGGGCTCAAGGTGTACACGACCCTCGATCCCTTGGCCCAGAAGGCGGCGGAGCAGGCAGTCAGCAAGGGGATGGATCAGCTGAGCCGTGATCGCAACGATGACAGCCTGCAGAGTGCCATGGTGGCGGTGGATCGCTACCAGGGCGGGGTGTTGGCCATGGTTGGCGATCGTAATCCCGAGTTTAAGGGGTTCAACCGGGCCCGGGATGCGCGGCGCCCCATCGGCTCTCTGGTGAAACCCTTCGTCTATCTCACGGCCCTGGCCCAGCCTCAGCGCTTCAATCTGGCCACCCCGGTGAAGGATGAGCCCATCACCCTGAAGAGCAGTGGCGGTTCAACCTGGTCGCCCAAGAACGACGATAAGCAGTATCGGGGGCAGGTGCCCTTGTCGGATGGCCTGGTTCGCTCCTACAACGTGCCCACGGTGAATCTGGGGATGAACCTGGGACTGGAGGCGGTGGAGGGCAGCCTGATGGAAGCGGGGTGGCAGCAGCCCATCAATCCGGTGCCGTCAATGTTACTGGGCTCCATGGAGGGATCCCCTCTGGAGTTGGCCCAGATCTATCAGACCCTGGCCAATGGCGGCCGGTATCAGCAGCTGCATACGGTGCGCCATGTGCTGGATCAGGACAATGCGCCTCTGGCCGAGCACAGGGATCGCAGCCGTCAGGCGCTGTCTGAGCAGGCCTCTTATCTGGTGGACCATCTGTTGACTCAAGTGGTAGTCCGGGGAACAGGTCGTCGGCTGGCCGAGGCGTTCCCCGGAGTTATTCTGGCGGGCAAGACCGGCACCAGCTCCAACGGCCGGGATGCCTGGTTTGCTGGCTTCGATGACAGGGATGTGGTGATCACCTGGGTGGGCAGGGATGACAACGGGGCGGCCAATCTCTACGGCTCCAGTGCCGCCCTGCCTCTCTATCGCCGCTATCTGGCTCAGCGGGATCCCTTGTCTCTGGTGTTGACCCCTCCAGAAGGGACACTGCAGGGCTACTTCAATGCGCGTGGTGTGGCGGTGGCTGAGGATTGCCATGGTGCCAGGGCCCTGCCGGCGGATGCCCGCAGCTGGCCCAACCCCACCGGCTGTGACGGTGCTGGCCGGGAGCGCAACTGGCTGGAGCGGGTATTGGGGCTTTAGAGGCGATGGTTTTCTTTGCCCCTGGCAAGGTGGGCGTGCCTAGGGGGTGTTGGCGGAGGGGGCTGCGGACAGTTTGCTGCGCAGATCCCTCTCGACAATGGCCAGGGCCTTGAGTGCCACATCGGGGTCGATCTCATTGCTTTCCAGCAGATAGATCAGATCCACCGCCAGCTTTATCTCCTGTGGGGCGTCATCCAGGGACATGGTGTTCTCCTGTGTTGGGGGAGGAGCATTGTACGTGTTGCAGGACCGGTGCTCTAGTCCAGGATTTCATACCCCAGAGCTTCACAGCGCAGCCAGGTACGACAACCGTAGTAATCGCGTTTTGACTCACAGCCATTGTAGCTGATGGCGTTGCCCCCCAGCTCGGCAACTTTGCTTCGCAGAACACTTTTCAGCCCTTTCTCCGATGGGAGCGAGTCGCTCCTCTCCTCCTGGCAGGATTCGGTGTCCACCGTACCGAGGAAGCGATACTGGTGCCGCTCCAGCTCCTCTCGGCTGTATTGCTCCACTTCGTGGGCAAACACCCGGCTCTCGACATAGGGGCCGGTGTTGCTGGAGACACGGATGCCGCTGCAGGCGGTGAGTCCGGCGATGGTCAATGCGATCAGTATCGGCTTCATGGAGACTCCTTCAAAGTTATTCTCTCCTTTGGTCAGTTAGTTGATTTAATTGATTAAAAATTCAATGGCAACTGATTTATTTTCATGCCGGGATCTCTTTCTCTTCCCTGGACTCCATTTCAATCCTCAATGAATGCTGCCAAGGTAGGGGGAGAGAGGTGTGAAGGAGACCCCATGGAAGCGTACCCCGCGTTGGAGGCGGTTGAACGCCATGCCAGGCCCAGACAGGCCCAGGCCAGAGACCGCATCGCCCAGGTGCTGGCCATGAGCAATCGGCAGCCCGATGAGGTGGAACGGCTGAAAGAGCGGCTCCGTTTGCAGGGGACCGTGGCGCTGCATTTTCATCCGGATCGTCCCGATCCTCAGGGGCGGCCGGTGATCGCCGGGATGGCGCAGCGGGGAAGTTACCTAAGCCAGTTCGACACCGGCCTGTCCAACGGCCACCTGTCCCCTGAACCCGGTGGGCCAAGGGACAACTGGGAGAGTGCCCTGTTCGGTCACCATTACCGAGAGGGCGGCGAGCGGCCCAAGTATGGCGCTCTGGACTTGGTGCGTGGTGCCGATGGCCCCAGCCCCAGGTTTGGCAGCTGCTATTTCCGTCTTAAGCCCGCTGTGATGGCCCGCTGCAGTTTCAGCTACCGGGACTCCTACCGCTCGCCGCAGGAGCGCGGCACCCTGAATCTGATGGATGACGTGCTGGCGGCCATGCTGGAGCAGAGCTTTGAAAGCGATACGGCCCTGGGGTGGCCAGCAAGGCCGCCTCATCTGCTGGATCATCTGGCGCAGGCCCTGTCTCAGCCTCTTAAGTGGCAACTTGAGCAGCCCGCGGTGCGCAGTCTGGACCACTACATCGAGGCTCAGGTTCATGGTGAGGTGCGGCTGGACAGAGATGTTGAGTCGCTGGTGGCCGACGACAGCTACCGGGGCACCGATACTGGAGCGCGGATGCAGAGGCTGGCCAACGAGGGCGGATTCTCCCTCGCCTGGCGCTCTGGCCCCACGCTGATGGCGTCGGAGCTTCCCGATGATTTTCGGGGCCCGTTGTTGCCTGAGCTTGGCCTGCGGGCGGCCGCCGATGGCATGTTAAACGCCTCTGCCCTGGGCCAGGCTGCCTGGCGGCTGCACCAAGACCCTCAGCTGTGGCGGGATCTTGGGGATGAGTCGCTGGCCCGTCAGGGGCTGAAGTGGTTATGGCATGCCCTGGTGCGCTTTGGTCATTACCAGGGGATGGTTTTGCCGCGCCAGTCCAGGTAGCTCAGAGTCCCGTCGGGCATCAGCTCGGCGGTAACCTGCATCAGGTGACGCGCGGCCTGCTCTGGGCTCAGCAGTTGCTCCGGTCGCAATCTCTGCTGGAAGGGACGGGAGAGCCGGGTATCCACCGTGCCAGGGTGGTAGGCCACCAATTTTACGCCCTTGGCCCGGCGGGCTGCTTCTATGGCACAGCACTGCAGCAACTGATTGAGGGCCGCCTTACTGGCCCGGTAGCTGTACCAACCGCCCAGACGGTTGTCGCCAATGCTGCCTACTCGGGCGCTGAGCACCGACAACACCACCTGGGGGGTGGCGTGCAGTAGGGGGATCAGGGCCCTGAGCCAGAGGGCTGGCACTATGGTATTGCTGTGCAGCAGCCGTGTCAGCGACTGCTCATCCAGTTGTTCCAACTTCTTTTCCGGCACTATGCCATGGTCGTGGAGGCGGCCGTTACACAGGGTGATTCGGGTGATTATCCCCGCAAAAGGCGCCAACGCTTCGACCGCCCTGGCGATGGCGCCAGGGCTGTTGTCACAACAGATCCACTGGACATCAGGGTGGGTAAACGGCGGCAGAGTAGAGCGGCTGATGGCGATAACCCGGGAATCGGGTTCCACCATGGAGAGGCGCACCAGTGCCTGGCCTAGTCCACTGCTGGCACCAATCACCAACTCAACCTTCATCGTCTGTCTCCCAGTTGGCACTGGCCCTGATCACAGGGCGTTTCTTTGAAGATCCAGGCGGAGATGCGGTGGCGATGGCGGGCAAAGTGCCGATACCCCAGATCGGAAACAGGTCGCAGCAGTGGCCAGTGAAGCCAGGCAACCCACTGTCCTCGACCTACCCTGTCCCAGGCAGCCAGGGTAACTTCGAGTCCGGTGTGCAGGCGTCCGCGCTCATCCACCCCATGAAGCACCTTCCGGCAGTGCCGGGGATCCACCTGGGGAAATCGCGAGTGCCAGGCGGGATCGGTGATCTCCTCAAACTGAAGGCGATTGAGTTTGTCCCAGCGGCGCAGGTGTTCACATTCGCGCCGGCACAGGGGGCATTGACTGTCCACAAACAGGGTATAGGGCATGGGCGCTCCGTATCCGGGATTCTCCCAGTAATACGAGGCGCCTCATTGAATCGATCTAAACCTAAGTGATCACAGCCCCAGGTGCCTGGCGTGAAAACGCAGGTGCTCCTCGATAAAGCTGGCCATGAAGTAATAGGAGTGGTCGTAGCCGGGGTGACGCCGCAGAGTCAGGGGGTAAGCGCTTACTTCTGCTGCGGCCTCCAGGGTTTCAGGCTTGAGCTGTTCGGTCAGGAACTCGTCAGACTCACCCTGATCCACCAATGCAGGAAGGAACTGCTTGGCCTGCTGCATCAGCACGCTGCTGTCGTGATCTTGCCAGGCCTCCAGATCATTGCCCAGATAGGCGGTAAACGCCTTGCGCCCCCAGGGGCAGTTCATGGGATTGGCGATGGGGCTGAAGGCGGACACACTCTGGTATCTGTCGGGGTTTTTCAGGGCGATCATCAAGGCGCCGTGGCCCCCCATGGAGTGACCACTGATGGCCCGCCGATCGGTCACCGGGAAGGTGGCTTCCACCAGTTTGGGCAGCTCATCCACCACGTAGTCGTACATGCGGTAGTGGCGATTCCAGGGAGCCTGGGTGGCGTTGACGTAGAAGCCAGCCCCCTGGCCAATATCGTAACCGTCATCGTTGGCGACCTCATCGCCTCGAGGGCTGGTGTCCGGAGCCACGATGGCAACGCCCAGATCGGCGGCGATGCGTTGTGCCCCCGCCTTCTGCATGAAATTCTCATCGGTGCAGGTCAGCCCGGAGAGCCAGTAGAGCACAGGGACCGGGTTGGCCTCGCTGGCCTGAGGCGGCAGGAAGATGGCGAAAGTCATGGAGCAGTTGAGGCTGCTGGAGTGGTGGCTGTACCTTTTGTGCCAGCCACCGAAGCTCTTATTGACGCTGATGTTTTCCAGGTTCATTGGGGTCTCTCTGTGGCAGAAAAGCCCGGCTTGGAAGCCGGGCTTGTTCATTACTTGTCGAAATGGATGACGCTGCGGATGCTCTTGCCTTCGTGCATCAGGTCGAAGGCGTCGTTCAACTGCTCCAGACCCATGGTGTGGGTGATGAAGTCATCCAGCTTGAATTCACCGCGCAGGTAACGCTCGACGTACTCAGGCAGTTCGGAGCGACCCTTCACACCACCAAAGGCGGAACCTTTCCACACCCGGCCGGTGACCAGTTGGAAGGGGCGGGTGCTGATCTCCTGGCCGGCGCCGGCGACACCGATGACCACAGACTCACCCCAGCCTTTGTGGCAGCACTCCAGGGCGCTGCGCATCACATTGACGTTACCAATGCACTCGAAGGAGTAGTCCACACCACCGTCGGTCATCTCGACGATCACCTCCTGGATCGGCTTGTCGAACTCCATGGGGTTGACGCAATCGGAGGCACCCAGCTTACGGGCCAGCTCGAACTTGCTTTCGTTGATGTCGATGCCGATGATGCGCGAGGCGCCGGCCATCTTGGCGCCGATGATGGCGGACAGGCCGATGCCCCCCAGGCCAAAGATCGCCACCGTGGCCCCCTCTTCCACCTTGGCGGTGTTCATTACCGCCCCCATGCCGGTGGTCACACCACAACCCAGCAGGCACACCTCTTCCAGAGGCGCTTCCTTGTTCACCTTGGCCAGGGCGATCTCCGGCAGTACGGTGTACTCGGAGAAGGTGGAGGTGCCCATGTAGTGATAGACAGGCTTACCGTCCACAGAGAAGCGGGTGGTGCCGTCGGGCATCAGGCCCTTGCCCTGAGTTTCACGGATCTTCTGGCACAGGTTGGTTTTGCCGGACTGACAGAACTTGCACTCGCCACATTCGGGGGTGTAGAGCGGGATGACGTGGTCGCCGACCTGAACGCTGGTTACGCCTTCGCCCACGGACTCGACAATACCGCCGCCTTCGTGGCCGAGGATGCAGGGGAAGATCCCCTCGGGATCGTCGCCGGAAAGGGTGAAGGCATCGGTGTGGCAGACGCCGGTGGCGATCATTTTGATGCGCACTTCACCCTTTTGAGGGGGCATCACCTCCACGGTTTCCATGGAGAGAGGCTGGCCGGCGGCCCAGGCCACGGCGGCTTTACAGCGAATGGTTTGTGCAGTCATGGACTCTTCCTATATTGAGTGGACACACCGGATGTGTGCTCAGATGGGTTCCATTTTATTCCTTGCTTTAAAGTTGATAATCCACCTGAATATAAAATGACTTTTACTTGTGGGTAATAATTGGTGGATGTTACAACACTGCCAAGGGCAGTATAGTCAGGCCTATCTGCAGGTGGGTTCCAGAATGTCGAGGAGTAGCGATGAGTGAGTGGGCTGGTGTCAGTGAGTTTGTGGCCGTGGCAGAGACCGAGAGTTTTACCGCAGCCGGAAAGCGCTTGGGGATCTCCACCGCCCAGGTCAGTCGTCAGGTCAGTGCCCTGGAGAGCCGGCTGGCGGCCAAGCTGCTCTATCGCACTACCCGCAAGGTCTCCCTGACCGATGCGGGCCGCACCTACTACCAGCACTGTCGCCAGGTGCTGGATGGCCTCTCCGAAGCGGAGCGGGCGGTGACCAACCTCCAAGATACTCCCAGGGGCCAGCTGAGGGTGACTGCGCCGGTGACCTTTGGAGAGCGTACTCTGGCCCCCCTGGTCAACGACTTCGCCCTGCGCTACCCGGAGCTGGAGGTACAGTTGGTGTTGACCAACCAGAGACTGGACCTGGTGGAGGAGGGGATGGACCTGGCCATACGTCTGGGCAGGCTGGAGGACTCCAGCATGATGGCGAGGCGGCTGGCCAGTCGTCAACTGCACGTGTGTGCGTCGCCGGGGTATCTGAGCCTCTACGGCGAACCCCATTCCCTGACCGAACTGGACCGCCATCAGTGCCTGGTGGGCACCATGGATTACTGGCGCTTCCAGGAGGAGGGACGGTCCCGCAATGTGCGAGTTCGGGGCCGGCTGCGCTGCAACAGTGGTTGGGCCCTGACCGACGCCGCACTCAAGGGGCTGGGGTTGGCTCAGTTGCCCGATTATTACGTCCAGGAGTCTCTGGCCAGTGGTCAGCTGGTGTCGGTGCTGGACCACCTGAGCGAACAGGGTGAGGGGGTCTGGGCCCTCTACCCTCATAACCGCCATCTCTCGCCCAAGGTCCGTTTGCTGGTGGATTATCTGGTGGAGTCCATGGAAACCCTACAGATGGACAGGCTTCAGCCTCAGATGAAAAATCCGAGGGTGAATACCCCTTGAGATCATGACTCGGCGGGATATGATTCTGGGAAAGAATCTGATAGGGAGAGAGTCATGGCTTGCCATCGAATTGAGGAGTTACTGGAGCTGCTGGAGCCTGTGTGGCAGAAAGATCAGGAGCTGAATCTGGTGCAGATGCTGCAGAAGATTGCCGATGAAGCGGGCTTCAAGGGGCCGCTGGGCGAGTTGACCGACGACACGCTGATCTACCAGCTGAAGATGGGCGGCACCGACAAGGATGCCATGATCCCCGGCATCCAGAAGGACTACGTAGAGAATTTCGACTGGAAGAGCGCCATCCTCAAGGCCAGAGGCATCGACGAGGAGTAACTCCCCGTTTGCCGGAGCAGATGAACGCCAATCCCAAGGTGGCTGGTCGGGTCGAAGAGTCGCCAATCTACTGGTCCGGTGCGCCCCGCCGCTGAGGCTGAGCAGGCGCTGAACAAACGGCAGGGGCCCACACCCCTGCCGTTTTTGCTTTATCCGGGGGGCTGATACACTGGCGGAATGAAATCAAGGAGACAGTAGGACCCATGCAAGGAACCCTGAAGAAGATGAGCAGCCGCCTGGCCGGTGTGGTGGAGTATGACCTGAGGCTGGGCGAGGAGCGTCTGCCCCTCAACCCCTTTATCGGCAAGACCCTGACTCTGGAGTATACCGGCGCCATCTACTGCGATGCCTGTGGCCGCAAAACCAACAAGAGCTTCTCCCAGGGTCACTGCTTCCCCTGTATGAAGAAACTGGCGCGCTGCGACATGTGCATCATGAAGCCGGAGACCTGTCACTTTGCCGCCGGCACCTGCCGCGAGCCTGAGTGGGGCGAGGCGCAGTGTATGGTGCCTCACTATGTCTACCTCTCCAACACGTCTGGGCTGAAGGTGGGGATCACCCGCCACACCCAACTGCCTACCCGCTGGATCGATCAGGGGGCCACCCAGGGTCTGCCGATCCTCAAGGTGCGCAGCCGCTATATTTCCGGCTTGGTGGAGGTCGCCCTCGGGGAGTTCATCGCCGACAAGACCAATTGGCGGGCGATGCTCAAGGGCAATAATGACTCTATGGACCTGCGTGCCCAGGCCCACTGTCTGCTGCCTCAGATCCAGGCGCGTCTGCAGGCGATCACCGAGGAGTTTGGTGAGGACGCCATCGAAGTGCTGGATGAGTCCGTGGTGGATATTCACTATCCGGTGTCCGAGTTTCCCACCAAGGTCTCGACCTTCAATTTCGACAAAACCCCCAGAATCAGCGGAACCCTTATGGGGATTAAGGGGCAGTACCTGATCTTCGACACCGGGGTGATTAATCTGCGCAAGTTTACCGGCTATGAAGTCAGGCTGGTCGATGAGTAACCCAAGATATACTTAGTTGTGTCATCGTTTCTAAGTGAACCCAGAGCATAAAAAAAGCCGCCAGAAGGCGGCTTTTTCGTGCTCCGGGGAGCGGATTAACCTTCGAAGGTCGCATCCCAGTCGCCGTAGTTTTCGTCGCCGGCGTAGATGGTCATCTCCGGCTTGCTGCCCAGGGCGGCTTCGATGATGCCGGTCAGGCGGGTGGCTTCCGCCTCTACGGTGGCGTCTTTGCTGTAGAAGTGGATGGCTACATGATACTGGTTGTTGAAGTAGGCCAGGAAGGTGCCCACGTTGTCGTTGGCGGCACCGAATACGGCGTCATCCAGCTTGTCGAACTGCTCCAGGTCCGCTTCGAAGCGGATGTGGATGCAGGTGGAGGCAAACTCACCAATGCCCATTTTCTTCAGGTGACGAGGCTTGTGGTGGCGCTTCACTTCGGGTTTGGCAAATTCCGCAACTGGGATAATGTTCATGGGGCCTCTCTTCTGGGCACGGGAAGTTGAAAAAGGGATCGCTTTGCGATCGGGCCGCTACTTTAACCAAGGCGGGCGCCCCAGGCAAGCGAAAGGAAAGGCCGGGGAGTACCCGGCCTTTTGTCTTAGTTGAGCTCGGAGAAGAGGCTTGTTTGGAAGCTCTTTTCGCAGTAATGGCACTTAAGGGTGGTGCCCGTGTGCTTCTCGGTGACGTAGAAGCGGGTCGCCACGCTTTCATGGCAGGTGATGCAGTTGGAGTTGGGGCAGCGCAGTACGCCGCTGATGGCGTCCGGCAACTGCACCTTGTACTTGTTGACCACCTTGAAGTCGTTGATCTCATTGATGGTGGCTTCGCTGGCAAACAGCGCAAGCTGGTTGGCCTGCTCCACGGTAAACACCGTGTTCTCCACCTTGATCAGATCCTTTGTATAGGTGTCTCCGCTGCGCAGATTGAGGCCGACGGTAATGCGCTCGTTCTTGTCGGTGAGCTGGAAGAACTTGAGGATACGCACTCCCATGCCGGCAGGGATGTGATCGATCACTGTGCCCTGGGCAATGGCTTCCACCTTGAGTTTGTTCTTGGACATGGCTTACAACTCCTCCTTCAGCACCAGTGCCAGCAGTGCCTGGCGGGCATAAACTCCGTTCTCCGCCTGCTCGAAGTAGTAGGCGTAGGGGGTATGGTCCACATCTGTGGTGATCTCATCGATGCGTGGCAGGGGATGAAGGATCTTGAGGTTGTTCTTAACCTCCCTGAGCATGGCAGCGGTGAGCACATACTTGGACTTCATGTGCTGGTATTCGGTGGGGTCAAAGCGCTCTTTCTGCACCCGGGTCATGTAGAGCACATCCAGTTCAGGCATCACCTGCTCCAGGTTTTCCACGTGGGTAAACTGGATACCGGCGTCGCTGAGCTCTTCGCACAGGTAGTCGGGCATCCTCAGGGCGTCCGGGGCGACAAAATAGAACCGGCAACCGAACAGAGAGAGTGCTTGGGCCAGGGAGTGAACGGTACGGCCATATTTGAGGTCGCCGACGAAGGCCACATTCAGTCCCTCCAGAGTGCCCTGGGTCTCATAGATGGAGAAGAGATCGAGCAGCGTCTGGGTGGGGTGCTGGTTGGCGCCGTCGCCGCCGTTGATGACCGGCACCGACGAGAACTCGCTGGCCAGCCGTGCCGCACCCTCCTGGGGGTGGCGCATAAAGAAGGCGTCACTGTAGGAGGAGATCACTTTGACCGAGTCCGCCAGGGTTTCTCCCTTCTGCGCCAGTGAGGTGTTGCCACCGGAGTCGAAGCCGATCACCGTACCGCCAAGGCGCTGGACGGCAGTCTCGAAAGAGAGTCGGGTTCGGGTGGAGGCTTCGAAGAAACAGCTGGCGATCACCTTGCCGGCGAGCAACTGGGGACGGGGTTCATTCTTGATCGATTGTGCGGTGGAGACGATCAATTCCAGTTCGGTTCGGGACAGGTCCGCAACAGAGATGATGTTCTTGTTATAGAGAGGGTTTGTCATGCTGATTCCCTAGGTATCGGCATTCACCGACGTGTCTGCAGGCCAGACACAGCCGGAAGGCGATTATACCAGTGTTCAGGGTTTAATCACACCACTTCAGCGGGTCTTTTCTTGGAGGCTTGATTCGCAGCAAGTTATAAAATGAAGAAAACATTAATTCACTGTCGATATCAAGTTTGTTGCGAGAAAGGTTGAGTTGATTTCGTTATTTATTTTCCTAAACCAAACCAATATGGTTTTACGTCAGTGTGATTGATGGAAATTAATAACACTTTGGGGCAGGTGTGTTGGTTTGCAAAACCAGAATTCAGGTTCAATTATTTGATTTTTCTATATTTACTACGTGTGTCACATATTTAAATTTTAGCTTGAAGCAAAATCATCTCTTTGGACTTTGGTAGTGAACTTTGAAGAGGTGACTCTTTTTTATTATCCAGAAAAGGCCTAACAGTCCCCAAAATAATCAAGGAAGTGTTTTGGAACGCTTGTATTTAAAGCCTTCCTTTTAATGTCACAAGGATGAATGATGATGCAGAGAAAAACTTATCTCAGTGCTTTATTGGCACTGGTGCTTGTTGGCTGTGGTGGAGGGGGGTCTTCGGGCTCTACCCCTCAGACACCTGAGGAGCCGGATACCCCGACGACCCCAGACACGCCAACGACCCCGGACACACCCACGACTCCGGATACTCCGACGGAACCCGATACTCCGACGGATCCGGATACGCCCACAAGCCCGGATGAGCCCTATCAGCCATCATTATCCAATAAGATTGGATTTCGGCTTTCAGGGGCCTCCCAGATATTCACATCGGTGGACAGTGCTTCTCAACAAGCCACAGTGCCAGGAGGGAATCTGGTTAAGGCTGTATCAGCCGACACTTCCCAATCCTCCCCTTTAAAGAGCTTTCGGTTTGGTGGCACGGACAGGGATGACAAGCTTGTTTCGAACTCGGTAATGGCACTTGCAGAACAGGTTGGGGCAGAAGACGGCGGTGCCAGCAACTTCTTTATATTGGATGACAAGGGTCAGACCCTGTTTGGGGCCGACTCAGAGTATGACTTTAAAGTGGCATACTCTGTTGTAGGGCCGAACAGCGAATATGTATACCTTGCCGTAGATCTCTGGGACTTGTGGGCTTCTGAATCATTAGTAAGAGAAGCCCAGTGTGCCATTTTTAAAGTGTCACTAGAGGACGACAGCTGGGATTGTCTCGAGTATGGCTATGGCGCAGCTTACATCGAAGATAGTTTCTACGGCCGTCTCAGTGACACTTCTCTTAAACCTATCCAGTTCAACTCATCTGGTGAAGTCGTGTATATGGCCAGAAAGCTGAATTTTGAATTGGGGGAGCGTCCTGCCTTCGAGGAGGTGGAAGTTCCTTTGGTGGATGAAAACGGCGTTCCTGTTCTGGATGAAGACGGCAATCCCAAAACGACAATCGAGCTGCGTCCGGTTTTGGACGATGATGGCAACCAGGTAACAGAAAGCTATATCGTTCGGGTGGAGCTGGATTGGGAGACGCCAGCCCAATTGCGTCGAGTGGGCGTGGAAGGGGAGGGGTATTACCTTTCTCCCGATGATATCGGTATCAGCAGTTTTATCATGCTGCCCAACGATACTCTGGTGTACGACTATTGGAGTGATAATGGTGGTATGGGCCTTAGAATGGTCAGTAATTTGGATGCGGATTATCCCGCAACCAACGATTTGACCAATGATCAATATGGCCACAGCTATTTCTACGCAGCCGATGATCATGAGACTGTCATTTTCTATCAGGCGTACGACCATGATCAGGATGGATTACAGTTTGCTCAAGCTAATGCTTATGGCGGCCGTGAACATGTCCGGCTGGATACTTCTGCCTTTGCCGATAACCAGTGGGAAACAACGCCAGAGCGTGTCATCTTAGCGGATGATGGATATGTATACGGATTGTTTGTTGAGTCTCGCTGGGATGAACAGCTATCTCGAAACCATTACCAAGGTAATCTCTACCGAATTCTTCCCTACTCCGAAAATAAGATCGTCAGCATCGACATGGGTGATGACTGGTGGGGGTATTGGGATCAGGGGGATAGAGCACTCCAGATCTCCAAGGGATACGTCTACTATATCGAGCAGCAAGAGCACGAGAGCAACAGCTTCAGTCCAAGGACAGTGATTCAGGCCGTGCGCATGGTCAGTGGAGAGCGCATCAGTATATTGGCCGGGGAGGATAGCGAAGGTCATTGGCTAGAGCGTTACGACATCTCCAACTGGAAGCTTTCGGCAGACGTTCTTCATTTCACCGGTTTCGATATGAATCGGTCCATGATGATCTCAGGAACCCTGGATACCTTGTTGATGAAGCAAGGCGCAGTTCCGGAAGAGTATCTCACCGTAACCGAGACAGCCTCTGTCTCTGGATCGGCTCTGGAGATCGATGACCTAGAGGTATTACCTTCGAAGGAGGCAGACAATCATAGCGGTGAGCAACCCCGAGTGGTGCAGTACTACACCAACAGTGAAAACGTTGCTTCTGCCAGTATCGAGTTTAGCAAACCGATGGATCAGGCTTCGGTAAACCAAGGATTGAGGGTTACGGATCACAACACCAGGGGAGCGGAAGGGATCGATGAGCAGCCTTTCAACATGAAGGTTTGGCTTAATCGCAATGTTCACTTGATCTTTGATGCTAATCGCACCAATGGTGCCCAGACAGATACTCTAGCTTTTGGGGAGCGTTATTCCATAGATGTGGATGGCACCGTGCTGGACTTTGAAGGAATGCCTTTGGGGACTTCGGAGGAACCTCAATTGTCTTCCTGGGAGTTTACTACTCGCCCTGAATCTGGTTGGTATGCTGGTACGGTTGGTGCGATTCCCGGTGTTACTGATGGTGAAGTGGCTAAATTGGCACAAGCCGCTCCCTCTTGGCATGAATACAGCCTGAAATTAACCAATGAACTTGAGTCTTTAAATCATCAGGTGGAGTTCAGTGTACCCGTTCGCCAGCAGGCACAGGTGAGGTTGGCGCTGAAGGACTCCCGGCAGGTGAATTGGGAAAAGGTGGAGTCTCAAATTCATGATCCAGATGGAGTGGTTTGGCGATGGCAGGAGAGCTTTTACTACGATATCAATGGCAATCGCTATGAGACCCATTGGCCTGTCGATGAGGAAGGGGCGGATAAGCTTGATCAGTTTGGCCAAAGGCAAAGGATCATGCAGGTTTCTTTCACCGATTCTACGGGCGTGGTGACAAGTCAGAATAGCTATGAGTTGGTGTCAAGCCATGGTGTCAACATCGATGGTACGCAGCACTATTTCAACTCTACTTATGTAGATCCGACGTCGGGAGAGGGTCAATGGGCGCTGTTTCATGTTGAAACAGGCAATTACCTCTTCCAGCGAGAGGGGTATTACCAGGACTCTGAAACTGGGGTGATCTATCGTTGGTCCTTTGGGGCCTGGCGGGATGATGATGGCAACGAATGGGATGAAACCAGCTACCTTGTCTGGGTAGAGGGAGGTTACCAGGATCAGTACGGAAACTCCGTGGAGGTGCCTGACTTAGAGTGGCAGGAGGAGTATTGGGTTCCGGTTGGAACCGAAAACCCCCTGGCCTTAGCCGTGGAAGAGCGTTTCATATTGCCCGCCGTGGAATGGTCCAATGGCTTCTATGCCGGTGACAGAAATGGCGATGGGAGTATCGATTATCGAGGACTGCTCAGTGTCTATGATTCCTTGCCGGAAGGTGTAGAAGCTGAAACCACTCGCGATTGGCGAGAGGAGTGGTCTTGGGATCCTGTTTTTACCGAAGACTCCTTCATGCCGACAGAATTCGGTCAGTGGTTCGTAAACACCAATTCCAGTGACTGGGGCATGCATCATGATCGTATTGCCATGCAGACTACTGGAGCGGACCCTATGCTCAACCCTCATAAATATCTGCACAGTGAGGGCTTTGGCAGTGATCATGACTGGCTCAAGCACCGAGTGAGCTTTGTTCAAAATGACGGTGGCCTGACTGTGACTGTTCGATATGAGGTGCTGGACGGTGATGGGAATGTGATCACCGAATTGGTCGATGCCGAAGCCTTCGTTGGTCATCAGGATGCGAGTGGCCGTTATTCTCTTCAGATGCTGGTGAACGGTGTCGGAGCCATCGACAATATTCGGGTCACTGAAATAGGTGTTGAAACTCCTGTGTTGGAGCAGGATTTCAGTGAAAACGCCGAGCTGATCTTCTCTCAGTGGCAATAGCACAGAGCCGGACATGATAAGCCACCTTCGGGTGGCTTTTTTGTGTCCGGAGTGAGCGTCGCCCTGCGACAGACACCGGCGGCATCAACGCGCCATCGGCTCGCCTTATGACTCTCTTCCCCGGTCTGTTCAGCACAGAGACTGAAACAGGGCGAGCCTTCAAGCGGCTCGGAATAGCGGGGTACCAGCGGCATAAGAGTCGACACCAAGCTGACCAGGCATCTGCCTGATCCCTGAAACGACAAAGGGCAGCCCATGGGCTGCCCTTTCTGCGCTTGATGTCGGGATTAACCGGCGATCTTGGCCAGTACCCGCTCGGCGGCGGCGATGGTGGCGTCGATGTCTTCGTCGCTGTGGCTCATGGACAGGAAGCCGGCTTCATAGGCGGACGGCGCCAGGTTGACCCCCTCCTGCAGCATGCCGTGGAAGAAGGCGTTGAACTGCTCCATGTTGCACTGGGTCACTTGATCGTAGCGGGTGATCTTCTCCTCGGAGGTGAAGAACACGCCGAACATGGCGCCGACGTAGTTGATGGCCATGGGCACGCCCGCCTTGTCGGCGGCGGCTTTCAGGCCCAGAGCCAGCTTCTCGGTCTTGGCAGCCAGGGCCTCATAGATGCCGGGCTCGCGCAGCAGCTTCAGCTGAGCCATACCGGCGGCCATGGCGATGGGGTTACCGGACAGGGTGCCGGCCTGGTATACCGGGCCAGCAGGGGCCAGGTGCTGCATCACGTCGGCGCGACCACCGAAGGCACCCACGGGCATACCGCCGCCAATGACCTTACCCAGGCACACCAGATCAGGGCGTACGCCGTAGTGGCCGTGGGCACCGGTCAGGGAGACGCGGAAGCCGGTCATTACCTCGTCGATGATCAGCAGGGCACCGTGCTCGTCACACAGGGCGCGCAGACCTTCGAGGAAGCCTTCAACCGGTGGGATGCAGTTCATGTTACCGGCCACGGGTTCCAGGATGATGCTGGAGATCTGACCCGGGTTGGACTCGAACAGCGCCTTGACGGAGTCCAAATCGTTGTAGGTGGCGGTCAGGGTGTGCTTGGCGAAGTCCGCAGGAACACCTGGGCTGGTGGGCTCACCGAAGGTCAGCATGCCGGAACCGGCTTTTACCAGCAGGCAGTCGGCGTGGCCATGGTAGCAGCCTTCAAACTTGATGAACTTGTCACGGCCGGTGAAGCCACGGGCCAGACGCAGGGCGCTCATGGTGGCTTCGGTGCCGGAGTTGGCCATACGCACCTGCTCGACGTGAGGCAGGATGTCACAGACCAGTTCCGCCATCTCCACTTCGGCGGCGGTCGGGGCACCGAAGGAGAGGCCGTTGTTGGCCGCCTGAACCACGGCGTCGCGGATGGCTGGGTGGTTGTGGCCCAGAATCATTGGGCCCCAGGAACCGACGTAATCGATGTACTGCTTGCCGTCCACGTCGTACAGATAGGCGCCGTCGGCGCGCTCGATAAAGACGGGAGTGCCGCCGACGCCTTTGAAGGCGCGTACCGGGGAGTTCACACCGCCGGGGATGGTCTTTTGAGCCTGTTCAAACAGGGATTCGGAGCGATTCATCATTATCCTTCCTGGGTAGGGCGACGGGCGCCCGCTAACGGTATAAAGTTGGCGATCCGCGTTTTCTGAGGCGGATGCCGGAAACTGTGTGCATGGTATCGACAAATGCCAGCCAATGACAGTTCCCTTGCAAAGGCGCAAGGGTGGCATTTTGTGACCTGGGTTGGCAAGGATCTCCTTTCCAGCTTGCGGTGAGGCTCACTTTCCTCGGCCGGGGGAAGCTGTTGACTCAGTTAGAGAACCGGAGTGCGGCCAACGGAAGGGGCAGTGACAAAAGAGCGGCTGTTTCTAGAAGTGTTTGGCCCTAAGAGCCTGACGCAGCATGGTCCAGGTGATGACGCCGATAGGGTGGTCCGGCCCGGTGTCGTAGATGTACACCGCCTTCTGCCGGTTGCGATTGAGCAGTTTGTGCACCTCCGCCAAGGTGGCGGTCATCGGTAGGGGAAAGGCGTCGGTACGCATCAGCGGGGTGTCGTCGTCGTAGTTGGCGTGCAGGCTGACCAGTTCACAGCGGTCCATGTGCCTGAGCAGCAGTCGCTGCTGGCTGGCGTCACTCATCAGTTTCAACAGGTCTTCGTCGCTCTGATTAGGTGTGCCGATGACAAACTGGCGGTCCGCCAGGGCCATGACACCGGTTTTCTGCAGGCCAGCCTCGGTGGGGGAGACCCGGTACTCCAGTCCCTGGGCGTCCAGCTGGCTGAGGAAGAGGGAGCGGGAGCCGAACACCGAGTAGGCCAGCAGGTAGGCGGGCAGGGTCACCAGCAGGGACGGCAGGATGATGGACGCGTCCTGAGTCAGCTCCAGCAGGGCAAGGAGTGCGGCCATGGGGGCATGCAGACAGACCCCCATCATGGCGGTCATTCCCAATACGGCGTAGAGGGGGATAAAGGGCTGCAACTGGGGAAACAGGGGGGTCAGCCCCCAGGCGATCAGGCTGCCTACCACGGCGCCGATGCCATAGAGGGGACCGATGATGCCGCCTGGAATGCCCAGGCCGATGGCGGCCCAGGTTGCCAGGATTTTGGCACCGAGCAGGGCCAGTAACAGCAGCAGACCCGGATTGTCACTCAGGGCAATGGATACCGCGGCGTGTTCGGTGCCCAGCGCCTGGGGCAGCTGCAGGCCAATGAGGGCGGTAAAGCCGCCGGCCAGCATCAGCCTGAGGGTGATGGGCCAGCGCTGGCTGATCTCGGTGATGGTGACCAGGCCATGGCTGAAACCTGCGGCGATGCCGCCGATGAGCAGGCCGGTGAGCAGCAACAGCGGATACTGAGAGACGGGAAACACCTCCATGGCGAAGTGGTCATAGAGGTGAATGTTGCCATACACGCTTTGGGTGACCACGCTGCCGGTCACCGAGGCAATAAGAATCGGCAGGAAGGTGTGGATACGGTACTCCCGCAGTACCACCTCCAATACGAACAGTACCGCAGCCAGCGGCGAGTTAAAGGTGGCGCTGATCCCGGCGGCGATGCCGCAAGAGGCCAGCACCGACAGGGCATTATCCGGCAGTTTCCAGTAGCGGGCGAAGCCGGTGGCGACCGTGGCTCCCAGGTGAACCGCCGGCCCCTCCCGGCCCACGGAGAAGCCGCTGGCCAGGGCGATCACCGCACTGGCGAACTGGTTCATGGCGCTGCCCAGGGGCAGGCTGCCGTAGTGGACTTTGATGCGGTGAATGACGTAGGCGATGCCCAGGCGCCGGTACTTGTTGGCGGTAAACGCGGCAATGAGGGCGATGGCGCCGGCGCCGGCTACGGGAAGAAGGGCTCGCCACAGGGACGGCAGATCGCTAAAATCGTCCGGGCTGTCCAGGATAAGCCCCTGGCCAAGATCGATCATGAACCGGAACAGCAGCAGGAACAGACCGGCGGCCAAGCCAACCAACAATCCCAGCAGGCAGAGATGCACGCTGAGTTTGGCTTGGGATAGGGTCAAAGGGCTGTTGCGGAACATGGCATAAAGGGTCGCTTCAAGTGACTAGAGCTTAACAATATTCAAGTCGTTTCACTATGCAGAATTGGAAACATCGCTGGCACGCTCTCAAACATTTTGAACAGCAGTTCAATCCCCGGGGGCTGGTGCTGCTGCTGATACTGGGCATGGCGGTGGCCGTTGGCTACCTGTTGTCACTGCCTCAACAGATGATCCAGGGAGGAGCAAACCGGGATCTGCAGACCCAGATCGCCTTGCAGCAGGAGCGGATCCGCGTCCTGACTGAGTCAGAGGCCGCGCTGGAGATCGATTTGCAGGCGGAGCGTCAGTCCCAGACCGACACCGTGGCCATGATGGCCAACCTGCAGGGGCAGGTGGACAGGCTCAATACCGAACTGATCTTCTACCGCAACATCATGGCGCCGGAGAAGAGTGCCGATGGGGTGGTGATCCATGAACTGGCCATGGAGCAGATAGGCGACAGCGACCACTATCGCTACAAGCTGGTGCTGACCCAGCAGAAGAAGCGCAAGGGATTTTCCAAGGGCAAGGTGGCCATCAGCGTTAAGGGCAGCCTGAAGGGGCGCCCGGTGACCTACAGCCTTACCGACCTCGGGGTGGAAGCCAAAACTTTGGGCTTCTCCTTCCGCTATTTCCAGGAGCTGGAGGGCGCCTATCGGCTGCCGGACAACTTTGTGGCAGATCAGATTCAGGTGCGTGTCAGCCTCAGTGGCAAGAAAAAGGGCGGCAGTACAGACCAGGTCTATCCCTTCCTGGAGTTGACCGGTGTCGGGTTTGAGGAGGAAACTTCTACCGACAACGGGGAGAAAACTTGAACCTAACAGTCGGGTATTAGATAATCCGCGCCAGAGTGTCGTTTTCGAGGTAACCAATGACAGCTACAGCAGAACAAGCCATGCCTATCCAGTTTTCCGATGCCGCCGCACTGAAGGTGAAGGGACTGCTGGAGGAGGAGGAGAACCCAAACCTGAAACTGCGGGTGTACGTCACCGGTGGTGGTTGCAGCGGTTTCCAGTACGGCTTCACCTTCGACGAAAAGGTGAACGAAGGGGATACCACCATCGATAAGGAGGGGGTCACCCTGCTGGTGGATCCGATGAGCCTGCAATATCTGGTGGGTGGCATCGTGGATTACACCGAGGGGCTGGAGGGCAGCCGCTTCTTCGTCAACAACCCCAACGCCACCACCACCTGTGGTTGCGGTGCCTCCTTCTCTATCTGAGAATCCGGCACCGACAGCGTAAGAAAGGCACCTTCAGGGTGCCTTTTTTGTTGGCAAAGGTTTCTGAACACTTTTGCAACATCAGGCTTTAACGTATTCTGACACGATTGGATTACAAGGAGTTGCCTCGTGAAGCACGTCGATGCACCGGCCAGCCGCTGGTACAGCCACCCCTATTTCATCGCCTTTCTAATCAGCCTGTTACTCGTACTCTGGGTATTGTCTGGTCAACTGAGCGCCGACCACTCCCCGGAAGTGGTTCCCGCCACCGAGCCCCATGAGGTGGCCGCGACCCGGGTGACAGTGAAACGCATCGCGTCGACCCTGGTGACCCGTGAGGTGCAGCTCTATGGCCGCACCGAACCGGATCGCATGACCCGCATCGCCGCCGAGATTGGCGGCCGGGTGCTTAAGGTTCACGCTGACAAAGGCAGCCAGGTAGAGATGGGGCAGCTGCTGATCGAGCTGGATGCCCGGGACCTGCCTGAGCAGCTGCAGAGTGCCAAGGCGGTGCTGGCCCAGCGGGAGCTGGATTACCAGGCGGCCAAGAAGCTGGCGACCCAGGGGCTGCAGGGTAAGTCGCAGCTGGCTCAGAATCTGAGTGCTCTGGAACTGGCCCGGGCCGAACTCAAGCGGTTGCAGCTGGCGCTGGAGCACACCCAGATCCGCGCACCGTTCTCCGGGGTGTTTCACGATCGCATGGTGGAGCAGGGCGATTACGTGGGGGTGGGTGATCCTGTGGGGGAACTGGCGGATCTCAACCCGCTGGTGGTCAAGGCCAACGTCACCGAGGCGGATGTGGCCCGGTTGTCTCTGGGACAGAGCGCCACCGCCCGTTTCGTCGATGGCCGCAGCGCCAAGGGCAAGGTGCGCTACATCGCCACCGTCTCCCATGGCGGCACCAACACCTTCGACGTTGAGGTGGCGTTCGACAACGCCGATGGCAAGCTGTGGGCGGGCAAGAGCGCCGAACTGGCCCTGCCTCTGGAGAGCCACTATGCCATCAAGGTCAGCCCGGCCCTGCTGGCATTGGATGAGGAGGGTAACCTGGGGGTGAAATCGGTGCGGGACGGTCAGGTACACTTTATCCCCATCCAGGTGGTGATGGCGGACTCCACCGGGGTGTGGACCGGCGGTGTCGGCAGTGAGGTGGAGGTGATCACCCAGGGCCAGGGTTTCGTCCGTGACGGTGACCCGGTCGAGGTGACCTATGAGACGGAGGATGGCGCATGAATACCCTGCTGGCGGGGCTGCTTGGCCGTATCCGCCCGGTGATGATGGTGTTTGTGCTGTTGATTCTGGCGGGGTCGGTCACCTATGTGCAGATCCCCAAGGAGTCGGAACCGGACATCACCATCCCGGTGATCTACGTGTCCATCGTCCACGACGGCATCTCGCCGGAGGACGCCGAGCGGATGCTGGTGCGTCCCATGGAGACCGAGCTGCGCTCCATCGAGGGGGTGGATGAGATGCGTTCTACCGCCTCAGAGGGCCACGCGTCGGTGGTGCTGGAGTTCGAGGCGGGCATGGATCCCAAGGCGGCCCTGGCGGATGTGCGTGACAAGGTGACTCTGGCCAAGGCCAAGCTGCCGGCGGACACCGAGGAGCCGGAAGTCCATGAGGTGACCATGGCGGATCAGAACCCGGTGCTGACCGTGACCCTGTCCGGGCCGGTGCCGGAGCGCACCCTGGTGCAGATCGCCAAACAGCTTCGAGACCGGCTGGAGTCCTTCCCCGAGGTGCTGGAGGTGGAGATCGGCGGCGACCGGGAGGACATCGTCGAGATCCTGGTGGATCCCCTGCTGATGGAGAGCTATCAGCTGGATCAGAACGACATCTTCAACCTGCTCTCCCGCAACAACCGGCTGGTGCCGGCGGGTACCATGGACACTGGTCATGGCCGCTTCGCGGTCAAGGTGCCCTCGGTGTTTGAGACCATCAAGGACGTGATGGAGATGCCCATCAAGGTGCAGGGGGAGCAGGTGATCACCTTCGGTGACGTGGCCCAGGTGCGCCGCGCCTTCCGGGACCCCAACTCCTACGCCCGCCTCAACGGCCATAAGGCGGTGTCTCTGGAGGTGAAGAAGCGCCCCGGTGAGAACATCATCATCACCGTGGCCAAGGTGAAGGCACTGATGGAAGCCGCCAGAGAGCAGTGGCCCGAAAACCTGGAGGTCACCTACACAGGGGACAGCTCCGAGGATGTGGAGCAGATGCTCAGCGATCTGCAGAACAACGTGGTGTCCGCCATCCTGCTGGTGGTGATCGTGGTGATCGCCGCCCTGGGTCTGCGCAGCGCCGGCCTGGTCGGGGTGGCCATTCCCGGCTCCTTCCTCACCGGTCTGCTGGTGCTGGCGGTGTTTGGCCTGACGGTCAACATGGTGGTGCTGTTTGCCCTGATCATGGCGGTGGGGATGCTGGTGGACGGGGCCATCGTGGTCACCGAATACGCTGACCGGCGCATGACCGACGGCGTGGATCGTAAGGAGGCCTACCTGGAGGCGGCCCAGCGGATGGCCTGGCCCATCATCGCCTCCACGGCCACTACCCTGGCGGCCTTTGCGCCGCTGCTGTTCTGGCCGGGGATCATGGGCGAGTTCATGAAGTACCTGCCCATCACCCTGATTGCCACCCTCACCGCCTCTCTGGTGATGGCCCTGGTGTTTGTGCCTGCCCTGGGCAGCCTGCTGGGCAAGCCATTGCCGATGACCGCGCGTCAGCGGGAGAATCAGCGGTTGGCGGAGGAGGGGGAGCTCACCATCCTGTCCGGGTTTACCGGCACCTACATCCGTACCCTGGCCGTGGCCATCGCCCACCCCTGGAAGGTCTTGCTGGCGGTGCTGCTGGTGCTGGCCGGCATTGTCGGCAGCTACGTTAAGTTCGGCGCCGGCATGGAGTTCTTCCCCGATGTGGAGCCCCCTGGCCTGAACCTCTATGTGCGCGCCTACGGGGACCTCTCCATCGATGAGAAGGACGCCATCATGCACAAGGTGGAGAACCGCCTGTTGGGGATGGAAAGCCTGGAGACCCTCTACAGTCGCACCGGTGGCAATGACCGGGCAGGCTACATCCGTCTCAATCTGCTGGACTGGGATCAACGGGTCCGCGCCGACAAGGTGATCGAAGAGGTGAACGAGCGCCTGGGCGATCTGGCGGGCATCGAGTATGAGCTGCGTAAGGATGAGAACGGCCCTCCGACCGGTAAGGCGTTGCAACTGGAGCTCTCCTCCAAACTTCCCGATGCCCTCAACGATGCGGTGCGCAAGGTTCGTCTCGCCCTGGAGGGGGATGGCCGCTTCATCAACATCGAGGACACCGGCTCCAAGCCGGGTATCGAGTGGCAGCTGAAGGTCGACAGGGACGACGCCGCACGTTTTGGTGCCGACGCCACCCTGCTGGGCAATACGGTGCAGTTTGTCACCTCCGGCCTGAAGATTGGCGAATACCGCCCCGATGACGCCGACGACGAGTTGGATATCCGGGTGCGCTTCCCCGAGGAGAAGCGCCATATCCTGAGGCTGGATACCCTGAGGGTGAAGACCCAGTACGGTCAGGTGCCGGTGAGCAATTTCGTCGAGCGGGTGGCGGCGCCGAAGGTGGACTCCATCCGCCGCATCGACGGCCACCGGGTGATGACGGTGAAGGCGGATATGGCGCCTGGTGTGTTGCTCAATGATGTCCTGCCGGAGTTCCGTGAGCGCCTGGAGACCCTGGGCCTGGACAGCCGGGTCAGTTACAGCTTTACCGGCGAGAATGAGGAGCAGGAGGAGTCGCAGGTCTTCCTGTTGAATGCCTTTATGGTGGCCCTGTTCGTGATGGCCATTATCCTGGTGACCCAGTTCAACAGTTTCTACCAGGCGTTTCTGATCCTCACCGCGGTGCTGCTCTCCACCATGGGGGTGCTGCTGGGGCTGCTGGTGACCGGCAAGCCCTTCGGCATCGTCATGTCCGGCATCGGGGTGATCTCCCTGGCGGGGATCGTGGTCAACAACAACATTGTGCTCATCGATACCTACAACGTGCTGCGCGCCCAGGGGCTGGCGGCCACCGAGGCGATCCTACGCACCGGTGCCCAGCGCCTGCGCCCGGTGATGCTGACCACCATCACCACCATCCTCGGCCTGATGCCCATGGTGCTGGAGATGAACGTGGATCTGATTAATCGCGCCATCGAGGTGGGGGCGCCCTCCACCCAGTGGTGGTCGCAACTGGCGACCGCGGTGGCCGGAGGCCTGGCCTTTGCTACCGTGCTGACCCTGGTGCTGACCCCAAGCCTGTTGGCGCTGCGTGCCCGCCGGCAGGAGCGCAAGGCGTTGCGTCGCTACAAGGCCCAGCAATTGGAGCAGGCATTACCCCAGGGCTAGCCCCTGAGGAAAGCGGAGAGAGAAAAAAGGCGCCCCAGGGCGCCTTTTTCTATGGCCGAAGCTTACCGGCGAACCCGGCGAACCCGGCGACCCAGCAGGGGAAGCAGCAGCAGGGTGAACCACCCCAGGCTGCCACCACCGCCGCCACCGCCACTGGAGGTGGAGCCGCCGTTATCAGTACCGCCGGTGCCACCACTGTTGGGGATTGCGCTTACTTCGACGGAGCGGCTGTTTTCCAGCACCCGACCGGCCTCATCCAGAGCGGTCAGGGTCAGGGTATAGCTGCCGTCTGAGGGGTAGGTGTGACTGATGGAGGCGGTGTCGTAGGTCTCGCCATCGCCGGTCTCCCAGATGTAGCTCACCGTGCCCTGACCATGTTCCGTGGTTGCCTGAGCACTCAGGGTCAGGCCGTTGCTGGCGGTGGTCAGACTGGCGATGTTGAAACCGCCACTGCTCTTGGTCAGCGCCAGGGTAGCGGTGGCCGAGTTGCTGGCCTGCTCGGTGACCGCCATCTTCAGGCCCACCTTGGGCAGCACCAGGCCGGATTGTGGCTGGCTGGGGGCGCTGTAGTCCTTGGCGTCATCGAACTCGGAGATGGGCTCCAGGCTGGGGTCGTTGTAGCCTGCGGTCTGGGCATAACGGCTGAAGGCTGCATCCTTGATCTGGATGGTGGTGCCCTGATTGGGGATCAACTGCTGATCCGCATCCACCACACCGGTAAAACCGTAGCCGGCGTGGGTGCCGACGTTGTTGTCGGAGTAGGCGCGGTTGTAGTACCACAGCAGCACACCGGGGCTGTAGCCGGTGCCGGTCAGGCCGGTGTCATTGCCACTGAACTGGCGCAGCTGCAGGAAGTAGCCGTGGTTGGCTCCTGGGCGGTAGTTGCTGATGCGGCTGAAGCCATTCAGGGTCATGGTCTGGGCGGTCTCGCCGCCGCTCTGCCAGACGGTGTCGGCGCCGTTGCTGACCACCAGGTCGTCGGCGACGAAACCGTAGCCCCCTTCGGACTGGTCGGTGACATAGCGCAGCCCCAGAGTGATGCGCTGGCCGGCGTAGTCACTGAGATCCACCTCGATGGTGACCCAGCCGACGTCGCCTTCGGCGCCCGCTCTGCCGAGTGAATTGCCGGTGTAGTGGGGGCCCAGGTTGGCGTGGTAGGGATTGATGGTGCTGGTGTGGCTGCCGGACACCGCAGTGCCGTTCACCAGGATCTGGGCGTAGTCGTAGCCGTTTTCGATCTGCCAGTGGGCTTTCAGAGTCAGCCCGGGGCTGCCGGAGGGCAGGGTCAGGCTGGCTTCGGCGCTGTGGCGGATCTCATGGCCGGCACCCGAGTAGTACTGCAGCTTGCCGCTGTAGGGGGCGTGGAACGCCTCCAACTGAGCCGGCAATGGCAGGGTCAGCTGGTTGATGCCGTTGTGATTGATGGCGCTCACCAGGCTGTGGTTGGACGGGGATTCACCCAGGCTGTCCAAATCGATGTCGGTGTTGTTGATCCAGTTGCCGCCGTAGCGCTTCTGCAGGTAGTCCCGTGCCCAGGCGCTCATGGAGGAGGGGCGGCTGCCTTCAGGAGTACCGGTCCAGCTGCCGCCGGACATCAGAGACCACATGCCCACCGGCGAGCCGTGCTCGCTGTATTCGAGGTCGTACTCGTCGGGCAGGCCCAGGTCGTGGCCAAACTCGTGGGTACAGACGCCGGTGGCGGCGTCGATGGGTTGAATGGTGTAGCCGAAGACTCTGTAATTCTCGCCGTCTTTGTATTGAGTGCCAGGGATATTCTTGGGCTGGTCGTTTTCGAACACGAAGTAGCGGTGGGACCAGATGGCGTTGTCCTCCAGATAGCCGCCGCCGGCCTCTTCGCCGATGCTGGAGTGGAACACCATGATGTGGTCGATGATGCCGTCGGGCTCGTTGAGGTTACCATCGCCGTCACGGTCGTACTGATCTTCCTGATCGAACTCACTCAGATCCACATCGCCCCGAGCCACCAGCTTGGTGACCGCTTCGAACACCAGGTCCGGTACCGCGCTGTCCTTGTCCTCACCCTTGGGGGCGCCATAGTGAGCGGCATTGTTGTCGGCGGTGACCCAGTCGAACACCTTGCCACTGAAGTCGAAGCTGCCGCCGGACTCCTCGGTGTAGAACTGGCGGGCGGATTGCAGAGTCCGGCCTGTGGGGCCGGGGAAACCGGTGCTGGAGAACAGCAGCTTGTCGTAGTGGCTGGCGGGGTAGCTGGGGTAATACATCCCGGTGTCGTCAGACACCAGGCGATTGTTGTCGTGGGGCAGGTCGGGAAAATCCACCAGAATCCCCAGCACCTTGACCGCTTTGCCACTGTCTGCGTTCTGGGACAGGGCCATCGCTTTGATCAGGGGAGACTTATGCTCATGGCCCAGGTGAACCGGCGCCAGTGACACCCCCTGTTTCCGGGTTTCCGGGGTGAAGGCGCCAGCGGTGTATTGCGCTATTTTGGCGTCGATCTCGGTGCGGCTGTGGGAGTCGTCGATCTCGCCGCGCTTGGCCATCCAGTATTCGATGCGCTCGGGGTTGATCACCCCGGGGTCGGCCAGTTGCACCTGCCTCGGGGCGGCTTGCACACTGGAGGCCAGTCCAACCGTAACCAGGGCGGTGGCCAGTACACTGATTCTTTGCATAGTTTTCCCTAAAAGACTTCCTGGGTTCTCGATGGCACTTGCCAGCGCCACTCTTGGGTTCCCTGATGTTTGTCCCTCTGAGAGCTCGCGTTTTTTTGGCGTCTCTTCCGTCGGACGGTATTTTCCTGTCGGATCGGCCCGGGGGCTCACTCCCCCAAACCTCTTTTTTCTCAGTAAAGTCGCGAAAGAGGTCGGCCCAGTTTGGATTCTCACTACTTTGTGGTGGTAATTGCAATTAATTTACTCGCAAGCGAGTCTTAAATCACGGTAAATCAACAAATTAGGTACCGGGCATGACAATTGCTTACACAGTCCGAACCCAAATTGATTACCAAAAGGAGTTTGTCGATGAATGCGTATTCTGTGCTGGTCACTCTGCCTCTGCTGTGTGCACTGCCCGCCTGGGCCGATCCCTGCTATCAGGGCCAGGGCCCCAAGGTGGTCAGCGAGGCCCTGGAAATGGAAGGCATTGACAGCCTGAGGGTACGGGCCGGTGCGGGGGCCCTGACCATACAAGGCGGTGACGGCAATCGCATCGAGATGGAGGCAGACGCCTACGTGGGGGAGACCACCGAATATCGCCTGGTGCTGGAGCGTCAGGGGAGTGAAGCGGTGATCCAGGCATTGGTGGACGACGATCGCCAGTGTCGCGGGCAGGAGCACCCCTATATTGATCTGGTGGTCAGGGTCCCCGCCGGCATCGATGTGCATGCAAGCGACGGTTCCGGTCACCTGAAGGTGGTGCGGCTGCAAGCCAACCTCCATCTGGAAGACGGTTCAGGCGATGCCGAGATTCTCGGGGTTGGAGGCCGGGCCACCATCGGCGACGGCTCCGGAAACCTGGTGGTTCGTGACATCCAGGGGGAGACCCTCATCGAGGATGGCTCAGGCAACCTGATGGTCAGTGGTATTCAGGGGGACATCCGCATCGAGGACGGTTCCGGCAACCTCAAGGTTCAGGATGTGCAGGGAGATCTGAGGGTGGACGACGGCTCCGGCAACATCACCGTCAGCCAGGTAACCGGAACCGTGACCATCGATGACGGTTCCGGCGACATTCTGGTGGAGCAGGCCGGTGACGTGAAGCTGGAAGAGACCGGTTCAGGCTCGGTGGAGTTGTCTGCCGTAGGCCGGAATCGCCTGAAGTAAGGCTACTTGGGCGTCAGGCAGCCCAGTATGGCCGGGCGGCTGGCGCCGGTGGCTGAGGGCAGGTTGCCGGGCAGCCCCTCGATGTGGCGCATCGCCAGCCAGGCAAAGGCCATCCCCTCGACCCATTGCGGAGGCACCCCCAGGGCATCCGTGGTCTGGATGCGGTGCCGAGGCAGTGCCTGGGCCAATTGGCGTACCAGTTGGCCGTTGAAGGCGCCGCCGCCGCACAGATAGAGACCGCAGTCCGGGCTCAGTGCCCGGATCTCGGCGGCCATGGTCTCCACGGTGAACGCCAGCAGGGTGGCCTGGATGTCTTCCGGGGCCAGGTTCATGAAGGGCTCCAGCTGGTAGTTGAGCCAGGCCTGATTGAACAGCTCACGGCCGGTGCTCTTGGGCGCGGGCTGGGCAAAGTAGGGGTGGCTCATCAGCCGCTTGAGCAGCTCCGGCTGCAGCTGGCCTCTGGCGGCCAGGGCACCGTCACGGTCAAAGGGTTGCTGAATGTTCTGTCGTGCCCAGGCATCCATCAGGGTGTTGCCCGGGCCGGTGTCGAATCCCAGCACCGGGCCATCGTCACCGGGCAGCCAGGTGATGTTGGCGATGCCGCCAATGTTGACGATGATCCTCGGTTGGTGGTCGCTGAACAGCGACTGATGGAAGGCGGGCACCAGGGGGGCGCCCTGGCCTCCCAGGGCAATGTCCTTGCGCCGGAAGTCGGCAACCACGTCGATGCCGGTTTCCACCGCCATGGTGTTGGGATCCCCCAGCTGCAGGCTGAAGCCATTGAGCCCCTCGGGCTGATGACGCACGGTCTGGCCGTGGCTGCCGATGGCTCGAATATCCCTTGGAGACAGGCCGCTTTTCTTCAGCACCCCGAGCACCGCCTGGGCGAAGGCCCGCCCCACCTGACGATCCACATGGCCCAGCCGGTTGACCTCATCCTCTCCGGTGCTGCACAGGCGGTGCAGCTGCTCCAGTAGGTGGGGCTCATATTCGTGGGTGTGGCTGGCCACCATCACCGGCTGACCCTCCTGAAACTCCACCAGTACCGCATCGATGCCGTCCATGCTGGTGCCGGACATCAGGCCTATGTATCTGCTCATTGCATTGCCACCATGATCTGCTGACGATGTTTCAGCACCGCAAGTTGCTCCTCGGCGAACTCGAGAAATGCGGCCCTGTCTTTTTTGGCGATGTCTGCCGCTTCCGGCAGCTTCACCTTGCGGGGGTTGCGATGCACCCCGTTGACCAGGAACTCGTAGTGCAGGTGGGCACCGGTCACCCGGCCTGTGGCGCCCAGAAGGCCGATGGTCTGGCCCTGGCGGACCCGCTGCCCCTGTTTCACCTTACGCTTACTCAGGTGCAGGTACTTGGTGACGTACTTGCCGCCATGCTGGATGAACACATAGTTGCCGTTGAGTTTATTGTAGGCGGACTTGGTCACCTTGCCGTCACCGGCAGCCATGATGGGGGTCCCTACCGGAGCCACGTAATCGGTGCCGTTGTGAGGGCGTACCCGCTTGGTGACCGGGTGCAGGCGGCGTGGATTGAAATTGGAGCTGACGTAGTTGAACTGAACTGGGGCACGCAGGAAGGCTTTGCGCATCGCCTTGCCTTTGTCGGAGTAGTAATTGCCGTCGCGGTGGCGCACTGCCCGGAAGGTATCCCCCTGGTTGGTGAACTCCGCCGCCAGGATCTTACCGTCTGCCACATAGTGCCCGTCGATATACTCCTCCTGGTAGAGCACGGAGAAGCGGTCACCTTGACGAATGTCCAGGGCGAAGTCGATGTCCCAACCGAAGATTCCCGCCAGGCTCATGATCTGGTTGGGGGTCATACCGGCGCTCACTGCGGCGTTCCAGAAGTTGCTGGTGATCTCCGCCGAGGCGAAGGCGGTACGAATCTCCACCTCTTTCTGGTCCAGGCTCTCCTGGTAACCCTCTTCTGTGGCTGTGACCACCAGGGTGGTGCGGCCATCGATGGCGTAGCTGAGCTGTTTCAGTTCTCCCTGGTCGTCACGGCCCAGCTGAATCTCCTGGCCCGGCATCACCTTGGTCAAACGTTTGCCCGCCTGTTCAAGCTGGGTAATACGGTAGAGCTGCTGAGGGCTTAATCCTGCGCGGTCAAACAGCCTGGCCAGGCTGTCTCCGGACTGAACGGTAAAGCTGCGCCACTGGAGGCCGGGCTCGGCATCGGTGCTGTTCTCAGAGTCTGGCAGTTCCAGGGGGAGGGCCACTCTCTGGTTCAGGGGCAGGGGAGTATAAAATTCGGCAGCCAGGTCATTGCCGGAGGGGAGCAGTATGCCCACCAGCATCAGCAGCAGGACCGAGGTCAAACCGACTCTGTGGGGGCGCGGCAGCACCTTGAAGGTGCCGACAAGGCCGGTCAGGGGGGCAGATTTGCGGCGCTTATTCTCTCTGATCATCTCTTCGTGCTGGTCACTCCCCGTCAACAGAGGGGATTTGGCCGGAACAGCCTAGTCTACACCCTTTCCTTTGTTCTGCCTAACCAGTAACATTGACCTCTTTGTTGAAAGTTGAACACCGTCGGAGTGGCCTTGATGAGTGAGTTGGAACGGGCACTGGCAGAGATTCGCCGTGGTACCGAAGAGATCCTGGTAGAAGAGGAACTGGTTGAGAAGCTGAAGCAGGGCAAGCCCCTGAAGGTGAAGCTGGGCGCTGATCCTACGGCGCCGGATATTCACCTGGGTCATACCGTGATCCTGAACAAACTGCGCCAGTTTCAGGAGCTGGGCCACGAAGTGATCTTCCTGATCGGTGATTTCACCGGCATGGTAGGCGATCCTTCAGGCAAGAACAGCACCCGTCCTCCGCTGACCGAAGCGCAGGTTATGGCCAATGCCGAGACCTATAAGGAGCAGGTGTTCAAGATCCTGGATCCTGCCAAGACCCGCATCGAGTTTAACTCCCGCTGGCTGGGAGACATGGGCGCAGGGGGCATGCTGAAGCTGGCAGCCAAGCAGACTGTGGCCCGCATGCTCGAGCGTGATGACTTCAAGAAGCGCTACGCCAACGGCCAGTCCATCGCCATCCACGAATTCATGTACCCTCTGCTGCAGGGCTGGGATTCCGTGGCCCTGGAGGCGGATGTGGAACTGGGCGGTACCGATCAGAAGTTCAACCTGCTGATGGGCCGTGAGTTGCAGAAGGAGGAGGGTCAGCGCCCTCAGACGGTGATCACCATGCCTCTGCTGGTTGGCCTGGATGGCGTCAAGAAGATGTCCAAGTCCGCCAATAACTACATCGGCGTATCCGATCCGGCCAACGAGATGTTCGGTAAGATCATGTCCATCTCCGATGACCTGATGTGGAACTACTATGAACTGCTCTCTTTCCGTCCTCTGGCGGAGATTGAGCAGCTCAAAGCTGACATGGCGGCCGGTGCCAACCCCCGTGATATCAAGATCGCCCTGGCCAAGGAGATCATCGCCCGCTTCCACGACGAGGCGGCAGCCGAGGCAGCCCACCAGGACTTCATCCAGCGTTTCCAGAAAAATGCCATCCCCGATGAGATGCCTGAGGTGACCCTGGAAGCCGGTGCCGGCATCGCCAACCTGCTGAAGGACGCCAACCTGGTTGGCTCCACCAGTGACGCCATGCGTATGATTCGCCAGGGCGCGGTGAAGATCGATGGTGACAAGGTGGAGGACACCAAGCTGGTGCCCGCCGCCGGTACGGCGGTATACCAGGTGGGCAAGCGTAAGTTTGCCCGAATTACCCTGGCCTAGGATTTCCGCCGGATAAAAGCCGCCCCTGGGGCGGCTTTTTTGTGTCTGTCTGAGCCGCAGGGCAGAAGCGCCACCCTCATCAGGTCAGATGATCCGCACCGGCAGAACTCAGGTATTCTTGGTTAAGGCGTTACGAATGGGAGAGCCACGGGTGCAGGACGGTATCTGGCAAAAAGCGGTGATGGAAGCATTGATTGGACTGAGCGCGGTGGCGATCTCCCTGCCGATGCTGTCCCTGACCCAGGAATTTGGCTCACTGTTGCCGGCGACCCCCTGGTATGCGGTGTCGGTGACCGGAGACGCCGTGCTGGCGTATGCGCCGATGTGGCTGCTGTTGGCGTGGATCAGCTATCGCCTCGGTACCCTGGAGTCCGGGATCTGGCTGGCGGTGGGGGCGGCGGCAGGCACCTATCTGGCGCTGCCGCTGCTGGTGGGCACCAGCTGGTACCTGGCCAGTTGGATCTGGTCTCAACCAACCGCGCTGATGGCCCAGCTTCTCGGGGTCTGTCTCGGGGTGATCCTGGCCAGGCGCTGATTACTGGCTGGCCAGTTGATCCCTCATGGCGTCGTAGTCCAGCAGATCCACGTGCTTCTTAATCTGCTTCTCATCCATGTCCAGCTCCAGCGTCGTGACTCCGGGAATGGTCAGCTCGATGGTCTTTCCCGGTTTGCCAAACAGATCGCCCCGGCTGCGGTAGCGGTAGGTGCCGATCAGCACCACCAGGGACCCCGAGTGGAAGATGTGGTCCGGTTCAAAGCTGTAACTCAGGGTGTAGACATGGATGCGCCGCAAAAAGGTGAGGATGTCGGTGGCGCCGGTCACTTTCTTGCTGGCGGTCTTGTCCTCAAACACCGTTTCCCTGCTGTAGAAGCGGTTCAGGCGGCTATAGTTCCTGCCGGTCAGCGCCAGGATATATTCCTGGGACAGGCGGATCGCCTCAGGCACCGTTGGCTCAGTGGGCTCGCTACTGTCCGGTTCATCAGGCACGATGTCGGCGCCGGCGGCCCAGGTGGCTGACGGCAGTAACAAGGCAAGAACAATTCCGAGGATCAACGCTGGCACTGCTACTCCTTGGGCAGATCATTGAGTTCAAATGCGGGCAGAGAGAGTCGCCAGTAGATGGCGGAGACCCGGATCGCCAGGGCGCCGCCCATGGCGATCAGCATGGCCGGAACCTGCTCGACACCCAGTTGAATAGAGATGGTATACAAAATACCACCCAAGATGGAAGCGGTGGCGTAGATCTCTTTTCTCAGCACCAGGGGGACTTCGCGGCAGAGGACGTCGCGGATCATTCCCCCCACCACGCCGGTCATCACCCCCATCATCACGGCGATCAGTGGTGAAGCCCCAAAACTCAGCGCCTTCTGGGCGCCGATGACGGTAAACAGGGCCAGGCCGAAGGCGTCCGCCATCTGGAACCAGAGGCCGGAAAGACGCCTCGGACAGCGGACCAGCAGCATCACCACAAGGGCGGTGATCAGCACCACCCAGATGTAGTTGGTGTCATGGATCCAGAATACCGGGGCGGCCCCCAGTATGGTGTCGCGGACGGTGCCGCCGCCGATGGCGGTCACGGCCGCCAGAACGGTGACGCCGAAAGGATCCATTCTCAGCCGGCCAGCCGCCAGGGCGCCGGAGACGGCGAATACCGCGGTACCAAAGAGATCGGCGTAGTAGACGAAATCGGTCACAGTGCAGTTTCCAGTTGAAGTCTAGAGGGGACCGGCCAGTGCCATGGCCAGGGCGATGCCCCCAATCAACAGCAGCGAGAGCCACAGCCAGCGGGCCAGCTGCAAAATCTTGTCGGCCCTCAGCAGGTGGTGAGGGGTCGGAGTCTGAGGTGGTCCCAGCCGGGGACGGTCCAGCCGCCGCTCCTCCAGCATCCAGGGGCCACCAAGTTGCGCCCCCAGGTGATGCGCCATGGCGATCTGCGGCCAGTGAGCCCCCCCGGGCAGAGCCTGTTTGACCCCCTTAAGCTCCTGCCAGCCCGCCAGGGGGCGGCCATAGAGGCTGAGGGTCAGGGCCAACAGGGCGTTCACCGGCAGCTGCAGCCAGTGGCTTAAGCGGGCGACGCCCTGGCCAAAAAAGCGGGTTCTGGACTTCAACGGCGTCCATTGACGGTCCAGTTGCTGAATCAGCCAGATGGCGAAGGCCAGTTCCAGTCCCACCAGGGGGTAGAACAGCAGCCAACTGAAGGTGGCCCTGGCTTCATGAACCAGCCGACTTTCGATGCCCGCTTTAATCAGCCCCACCTCACTGAGGTTGTCGGTGCGTCTCAGGGTAAAGGGGCCCAGGGTTTGCCGGGCGCGGCCCTTCTGGCCGGACTGTAGCTGGCTGATCATCGCCCGGTGTTCCAGCTGCTGGGCACGGCCAGGCAGGCAGAAGGCGATAAGCAGAATGTGAAAAGGCTCGGGGTAGGCGGCCAGGGAGACCAGGGCCCACAGCACGCCGGTGGCGGGCAGCAGGATGATCATCATGGAGAGCAGTCCGGCGAGCCTTTGCTGGGCCCCGTCCCGGTAGGGGTGGATCACCTTATCCGCAATGGCATCGGCCACTGTGCCCAGCTTATGGGTCAGCAGCCATCTGTCTGGCAGCAGCTGATTGATCAGCACCGCCACCCCCAGTATCAGTGCGGGGGCCAGCCAGGGATAGAGGGGGCCCAGAGCGCTCTGCATCAGTGGCTGAGCTTGTCCAGCATGGCGATCACCACCTTGGCGGAGTGTTCGCCGGCCTTGACGATGAAGCTGTCGAAATCCACGGCGGAATCGTCGTTGGCGTTGTCGGAGATGGCGCGAATCACCACGAAGGGCATGTCGAACTGCTGACAGGTCTGGGCGATGGCACCGGCTTCCATCTCACAGGCGGCCATGGCCGGGAAGTGGGACAGCATCACCTTAGTGCGCTCGGGATCGGCGATGAAGCTGTCGCCGGTGCAGATCAGGCCTTCGATCGCCTTCACCTCGCCCACCTCGTCGATGGCAGCCTTGGCAGAGTCCACCAGATCCTGGCAGGGCAGGAAGGCGGCGGGCTGGCTCGGCAGCTGACCCATCTCGTAGCCAAAGGCGGTGACATCCACATCGTGATAACGAACCTCGCTGGAGATCACCACATCGCCGATGGCCAGTTCATGGGCGAACCCACCGGCGGAGCCGGTGTTGATCACCGCATCCGGGGCGAAGCGTTCAATCAGCAGGGTGGTGGCAATGGCGGCGGTGACTTTGCCGATGCCAGAGCGGGTGACCACCACATCGGTCCCATTGAGGGTACCGGAGTAAAACTCGATGTTGGCGATGGTGGTGACGGTCAGGTTGTCGATGTGGCTGCGCAGCAGGGCAACTTCCTGCTCCATGGCGCCGATAATTCCGATCTTCATCTTCAGGCTATCTGTTTCCGGGAAATGTGTGGCGGGCAGTGTAGCATAATCGCATTGGAAATTAGCCCCTGTTGGAGGGCCGGACGGCCAAACAAAAAGGGCGGCCAATGCCGCCCTTTGGGGAGTTCTCTGACAGGGTTAAGCCTTGTCGTCGAGCATGTCCAGAATGCCGGTGGCCCCGTGGCGACCCTCGTCGATGGCGGTTACCACCAGGTCGGAGCCACGGACCATATCTCCGCCGGCGAACACCTTGGGATGACTGGTCTGGAAGGCATACTTGCCCTGGCCTGGGGCACGGACCCGGCCCCAGTCGTCGGTGAGGATGCCAAATTCGCCAAACCAGGGTGCCGGGCTGGGCTGGAAACCGAAGGCGATCAGGACGGCGTCGGCCTCGAGGGTATGCTCTGAGCCTTCCACCGGCTGTGGACGGCGACGGCCCTGTTCGTCCGGTTCACCCAGTTCGGTGTGGCAGCAGCGCACGCCGGTCACCTTGCCCTCGGCATCGGTCTCGATGGCCAGAGGCATGCGGTTGAACAGGAACTCTACCCCCTCTTCGCGGGCGTTGGTCACCTCGCGGCGAGAGCCAGGCATGTTGGCCTCATCCCGTCGGTAGGCGCAGCTGACTTGAGCGGCCCCCTGACGTATTGCGGTGCGGACACAGTCCATGGCAGTGTCACCGCCACCGAGCACCACCACCCGTTTGTCCGCCAGATCGACGAAGGGGTGCTCACAGGGGTAGTTTTCCACGGCACTGGTGTTGGCGATCAGGTAGGGCAGCGCCTGGAACACGCCATCGGCGTCTTCTCCGGGCAGCCTGGCCTCCATCGCCTTGTAAGTGCCCATGCCCAGGTAAACGGCGTCGTACTGATCCAGCAGATCCTGGAACGCCAGGTCCTTGCCAATTTCCACACCAAGGCGGAACTCGATGCCCATCCCCTCCAGCAGGGTACGGCGGCGGCGTACCACCTCCTTCTCCAGCTTGAAGCTGGGGATGCCGAAGGTGAGCAGGCCACCAATCTCCGGCTGGCGATCGTAGACCACCGCCTTGATGCCGTTTCTGGCCAGCACATCGGCACAGGCCAAGCCGGCAGGACCGGCCCCGATGACGGCCACCTTTTCGGGGCGGGCCTCCACTTCGGACAGGTCCGGTTTCCAGCCCATGGCGATGGCGGTGTCGGTGATGTACTTCTCCACGTTGCCGATGGTGACGGCGCCGAACTCATCGTTCAGGGTGCAGGCACCTTCGCAGAGTCTGTCCTGGGGACAGACCCGGCCGCACATCTCCGGCAGGGAGTTGGTCTGGTGGGACAGATCGGCCGCCTCCAGAATCCGCCCCTGCTTGGCCAGTTTCAGCCAGTCAGGGATGTAGTTGTGTACGGGGCATTTCCACTCGCAGTAGGGGTTGCCGCAGTCCAGGCAGCGTTCGGACTGTTCGGCAACCTTCTCCTGTTCGAAAGGCCGGTAGATCTCGACAAACTCCTGCTTTCGGGTAGTGAGCGGAGCCTTCTCGGGGTCGTGGCGATCCACCTCAAGAAATTGAAATACGTTGCTCATCTTCACTCCTTAACTTGCCTTGACCTGCAGTTGCTGACTCTGCTCCAGCGCCATCAATTCACCCAGTTGGCTCGCCTTGGGTTTGACGATGCGGAACTTGGGCAGCCAGTTGGTGAAATCCTCCAGGATCTCGGCGGCTCGCTCGGAACCTGTGGCGTCCAGGTGCTCCTCCAGCAGGCGCTTGAGGTGCAGCTGAACCATGGGCTCGACCACCGGCAGGGCTTCCACCAGCTCTTTGTTCAGGCGCCGGTCCAGGTAGTTTTTCTGGTCGAAGACGTAGGCAAAGCCGCCAGTCATTCCCGCGCCGAAGTTGACGCCGGTGCGTCCCAGTACCATCACCACACCGCCGGTCATGTATTCACAGGCGTTGTCGCCACAGCCCTCAATCACCGCGATGGCTCCGGAGTTACGCACCCCGAAACGTTCACCAGCGGTCCCGGCGGCAAACAGTTTGCCTCCGGTGGCGCCGTAGAGGCAGGTGTTGCCGATGATGGCGGACTGGTGGCTGCGATAGGCGACGCCCGGGGGCGGGGTGATCACCAGTTTGCCGCCAGTCATTCCCTTGCCCACATAGTCGTTGGCGTCCCCGGCCAGGGTCAGATTCATCCCCTCGACGTTCCACACGCCGAAGCTCTGGCCGGCGGAGCCGTTGAAGCGGATGTCCAGCGGCGTTTCACGCAGCCCCTGGTTGCCCCACTTGGCGGCGATGTAGCCGGAGAGGGAGGCGCCGACACTGCGATCGGTGTTCTGCAGCGTCAGTTGCCAGCCGGCACTCTGACGGGCGTCCACCGCCTGTTTGGCCAGCTCCAGCAACTGCTGGTTCTTCAGTCCCTTGTCGTCCGGGTAGTTGCGCTCGGTGCAGAACAGCTCGGTATCGCTGCCCGCCGGCACACTGGTCAGCACGGGAGAGAGATCCAGCTTGGCCTGACGCGGGGTTTCCCCAGGCAGCTGGGTCATCAGGTCGGTACGGCCGATGAGCTGGTTAAACTCGGTCACGCCCAGCTTGGCCATGTAGTGACGCAGATCCTCGGCCACGAAGCGGAAGAAGTTCTCTACTTTCTCCGGGGTGCCGTTGTAGTGGTTGTTGCGCAGGTCTTCACGCTGGGTGGCGACGCCGGTGGCGCAGTTGTTCAGGTGACAGATGCGCAGGTACTTACAGCCCAGGGCGATCATGGGCGCGGTGCCAAAGCCGAAGCTCTCCGCTCCCAGCAGCGCCGCTTTCACCACATCCAGGCCGGTCTTCAGACCGCCGTCCACCTGCAGGCGCACCTTGTGGCGCAGGCCATTGGCCACCAGGGCTTGCTGCACCTCGGCCAGGCCCAGCTCCCAGGGGGATCCCGCGTAGTGGATGGAGGTCAGAGGGCTGGCACCTGTGCCGCCATCGTAACCGGAGACGGTGATCATGTCGGCGTTGGCCTTGGCTACGCCACAGGCGATGGTGCCGATGCCGGGCTCAGATACCAGCTTCACCGATACTCTGGCCTTGGGGTTCACCTGCTTGAGATCGAAGATCAGCTGAGCCAGATCCTCAATGGAGTAGATGTCGTGGTGGGGCGGCGGCGAGATCAGGGTGACACCCGGACGCGAGTAGCGCAGGGTGGCGATCTCTGTGCTTACCTTTTTGCCGGGTAGCTGACCGCCCTCGCCGGGTTTGGCGCCCTGAGCCACCTTGATCTGGATGACGTCGGCGCTCATCAGGTAGGCGGCGGTGACGCCGAAGCGGCCGGAGGCCACCTGCTTGATGCGGCTGTTACCCGGGCTGTTGAAGCGGCGGGGATCCTCGCCCCCTTCGCCGGAGTTGGAGTGGCCACCGAGGCGATTCATGGCGATGGCCAGCGCCTCATGGGCTTCCGGCGCCAGGGCGCCGATACTCATGGCGGCGGTGTCGAAGCGCCAGAACAGCTTGTCTGCACCCTCCACTTGTTCCAGGGCCAGGCCCTCTTCCGGTGGGGTCAGTTTGAGCAGGTCCCGCAAGGTGGCCACCGGACGGGTGTCCACCAGTTCACAGTAGTGGTCGTAGTCCTTCTGATTGCCACTGGCGACCGCTTTCTGCAGAGCCTGGACCACGTCCGGGTTGAAGCAGTGGTACTCACCGCCATGGACAAACTTCAGCAGACCGCCGTGTCCCAGGGGCTGGCGCGCCTTGAAGGCGGCCTGATGCAGCTGCCTTTGATCCTGCTCCAGATCCTCGAAGTCGGCTCCCTGGATGCGGGCGGTGACGCCGAAGAAACAGAGATCGATCACCTCGCTGGAGAGGCCCACAGCCTCGAACAGGCGGCTGCAACGGTAGCTGGCGATGGTGCTGATCCCCATCTTGGAGAGGATCTTCTGCAGACCCTTGTCGATGCCGGCACGGTAGCCCAGCAGCAGATCACGCAGCTCCGCTTCCTCGCCTTGTTGACGGGCCAGGGCATCGATGGACTCGTAGGCCAGGTAGGGGTAGATGGCGGTGGCACCAAAGCCGAGCAGCACGGCGAAGTGGTGGGGATCTCGGGCGGAGCCGGTTTCCACCAGGATGTTGGTGTCACAGCGCAGGTTGGTGTCCACCAGGCGCTTTTGCACCGCACCCACGGCCATGGCGGCGGGCACCAGCAGCTTATCGTTGGACAGCTTGCGGTCGGAGAGCACCACCATGGTGGCGCCTTCGCGGGCGGCGGTTTCCGCCTCGGTGCACAGGCGGCAGATCGCCTGCTTCAGCCCTTCGGACTCGTCGTAGTTGAGATCCAGGCTGACCGAGCGGTAGTGCTCGTTGTCCAGTGCCATCAGCTGGGCAAAGTCGGAGTAGAGCAACACCGGAGAGTCGAAGATCACCCGGTTGGCGTGACCCGTGGTCTCGTTAAACAGGTTTTGTTCCTTGCCAATGCAGGTGGCCAGGCTCATGACGTGCTTTTCGCGCAGCGGGTCGATGGCCGGGTTGGTCACCTGAGCAAACTGCTGACGGAAGTAGTCGCAGATGTGGCGTTCCTGCTTGGAGAGGACGGCGATGGGGGTGTCATCCCCCATGGAGCCGATCGCCTCCTGCGCCCCGGAAGCCAGAGGCCAGAGAATCTCCAGCAGCTCTTCCCGGGTCAGGTTGAACGCCTTCTGGTACTGGGTCAGCTGAGCATTGGAGAGATCGCCGCAGCCCAGGGCGCTGGCATCCAGCTGCTGGGGTGGGATCAGACGCTTGGAGTTGATGCGCATCCACTCGGCATAGGGGTGACGCTGCTTGAGATCCTCGTCGATCTCGAACGAGCGCATCAGGCTGCCGGTGAAGGTGTCCAGCACCAGCAACTCACCGGGGCCGACTCGGCCCTTCTCGACCACCTCATCAGGCTGGTAGTCCCAGATCCCCACTTCGGAGGCCAGGGTCAGGATGCGATCCTTGGTGATGATGTAACGGGAAGGACGCAGGCCGTTGCGGTCGACGGCGCAGGCGGCGTGGCGACCGTTGGTCAGTACCACCCCGGCGGGGCCATCCCAGGGCTCCATATGCATGGAGTTGAAGTCGTAGAACGCCTTGAGCTCTTCATCCATCTCTGGATTGGATTGCCAGGCGGGCGGGATCAACAGACGCATGGCACGCTTGATGTCCATGCCGCCGGCCAGCAGCAGCTCCAGCATGTTGTCCAGGCTGGAGGAGTCGGAGCCGGTCTCATTGACGAACGGCGCCGCGTCTTTCAGGTCCGGCAACAGCGGAGAGTTGAATTTGTACGCCCGGGCACGGGCCCACTGGCGGTTTCCGGCAATGGTGTTGATCTCACCATTGTGGGCCAGGTAGCGGAATGGCTGGGCCAGGGGCCACCTTGGCTGAGTGTTGGTGGAGAAGCGTTGGTGGAACAGGCAGACGGCACTTTCCATCCGCAGGTCCGCCAGGTCCGGGAATACGTTGGGCAGGTCCGCAGGCAGCATCAGCCCCTTGTAGACCACCACCTGACCAGAGAGGCTGGCCACGTAGAAGTCCGGGTCATCCTGTAGCTGCTTCTCGATGCGGCGACGGGCCATAAAGAGGCGGCGCTCGAGATCCCGGGCGCGCCAGCCTGCGGGAGCATTGATGAAGACCTGGGCGAAGGCGGGCACACAGGATGCGGCGATGCTACCCAGAACAGATTCATTGACCGGCACGTCACGCCAGCCCAGGACAGACAGAGTCTCTCTGCCGAGCTCCTGCTCTATCTGAGTGCGCGCGTGCTGGGCCCGAACCGGGTCCTTACTCATCATCAGCATGCCCACGGCATACTTGTTGGACAGGCGCCAGCCCTGCTCCTGGGCAAGGTGGCGGAAGAAGCCATCGGGTTTCTTCATCAGCAGTCCGCAGCCGTCGCCGGTCTTACCGTCGGCGCCCACGGCCCCCCGGTGTTTCAGGCGATCCAGAGCTTGGATTGCGGTACGGACAATACGGTGACTGGGCTCGCCATCCATGTGGGCAATGAGCCCGAAACCACAATTTTCACGCTCAAAATCAGGCTGGTACAACGACATTCCCTCTCCTCCGCGTCGTGCAAAACTGACTACTACTAACACATAATTATGCAGGTGAACGATTCAAAGTACCTAGGCTGGGTACAAAGGTCAAACGATGCACCATTCTGGTAAGTTGGGCGAGAATGGAAGCATTCACAACCTATATCATCGCTTTATGACCGGTTTACAGAGCAAACATTCTGCTATTTCGGCCAGTAAACTGTGCGCTGACGCAGAAACTCCTTCTCCTACCAGATCCAGATCCTGTTAACCAGTTCAAATATGGAGATAGATCACGGCCGCGATTGAAACTCACCTGAAGAGAAAGCTGAATAATCATTCGAAATATTGTGCAAAGCTGTGATCGGGATCCTGCGTTGGCCCGGTTCCCTTTAGGTACAATGCCCCGTTTTCCCTATTTTGGAGCAGTCATGGGGCTGGATCGGTACGTTCACACTCTGGGTAATCACATGAAGGCCCGCTATGGCCAGAAGATCCACAAGCTGACCATAGACGCCAGCTTCACCTGCCCCAACCGGGATGGCACCCTGGGCCGGGGGGGGTGCACCTTCTGTAACGTGACCTCATTCAGTGCCGAGGCTGGGCAGGGCAAAAGTGTGGCGGTGCAACTGGCGGAGGGCAAAGCCCGTCGCGGCGAGTCCAGGCGCTATATGGCCTATTTCCAGGCCTATACCTCCACCTATGATGAATATCAGGTGCTCAAGCGTCGATACGAAGAGGCGTTGGCGGTGTCTGACATTGTCGGCCTGTGCGTAGGGACCCGCCCGGACTGCGTGCCGGACTCGGTCCTGGAGCTGTTGGCCCACTACCGGGAGCAGGGAATGGAGTTGTGGTTGGAGCTGGGGCTGCAGTCCGCCCATGATGATACCCTGAAGCGGATCAACCGTGGGCACGGCTTCGAGGCATACCGGGATACGGTGGCGCGGGCCCGCGCCATGGGGTTGCAGGTGTGCACCCACCTTATTATGGGGCTGCCCGGCGAAGGACCTGAGCACGCCTTCGACACCCTGGATCGTGTGCTGGAGCTGGGCGTGGACGGGCTCAAGCTTCACCCCCTGCACGTGGTGCAAAACAGCACCATGGCCAAGCAGTATGCCGCCGGTCGCCTGCCACTGATGGATGCCGACACCTATATGGATACCGCCGCCGAGATGATTCGCCGAACGCCCGAGTCGGTGGTGTTTCACCGGGTCAGTGCCTATGCAAAGCCACCACAACTGGTCGCTCCCCAATGGTGTGGGGATAAGTGGTTGGCCTTAAACGGCATCCTGGATCGCCTCAAGCGAGATGGTGGTCAGGGCAGCGCCCTGTAAAGAGGCAATAAAAAGGCCGCAGCTGCGGCCTTGTCATTATCTGACTTCAGACTTAGGGCTGATAGCCGTTCTCCACACCCTTGCAGGTCACCGACACGGCATCGTGGGCATGCAGACTCTCCAGGTGATTGACGCGCAGCCAGAAGTCCTGGAACCGTTGCTCCTCATTGAGGGCGGTCTTCAGACGGCGGGCGGCGTCCTCCACGAACATCAGGTTCTGGCCGTTGAGGCGGGCAAACTCCTGCTCATCTTCCCGTTTAACCGCGGCCTGAACCGGGGTCGCCAGGGCACCTTCGATACGATCCACCAGGTTGACCAGAGGCAGGGCCTCCAGTTTCTCATCCAGCTTGACCCACACCTGAGCCAGACTGCGTTGGCTGTGAGGGGTGGCCACTACGCCCTGGGTGGTACCCAGCCATTGGTGCACCTCCTCGGCGGTGACGGTCTGCTGGTCGGCAAACTGATTGTTGAACGCTTCCTGAATCAACTGGCGTGCCAGCGCGGCGGAACAGGGGCAGGTGGAGGAGTAGGCGACTTCGACGCTCATCTCCAGTGACAGCTTGCCCTGGTCCAGGCTGCCCACCAGGGTCACCGGGTAGGCGCGCCAGCCACTGTTTTCAGACAACAGCGAGTTGCGACGCAGGTGATAGTCAAAACTGATCTTCACCTTGGCGCGGTCTGACAGCGCTTCGTGAGAGGAGATGAAATCGTCGAGCAGAGACTTGAGGCTGGCAAGGGTCAACTCACCGTTGAGAGACAACTGGTCCAGGGCCAGATAGAGGCGCGACATGTGGATCCCCTTGGCCTGGGGATTGGGCAGGTTCACAAAGGCCTCCACCTTTGCGGACACTGAGCGGGAGTGGCCGTCGTCGGCCTTAACCGTCAGTGGAAGTTCGATGTTGCTCATGCCCACCCAGTCCAGGGTGCCGCCCACCTGGGCTTTGGCACTGCTCGCTACATCGGGCATTGTTGTCGCCATGGACACAGACTCCGTCAATTATCTAACCCTCAAACTGCTTAAGGGCGGGATTGTAACATGGGGTGCGGCGTTCGCCGCGAAAAACTTTGGTTCTCCACTCGATTGCATCGAGCGGCTTTTTCGACCGAAACCGCCCGGCAATGCCGGGCGGTCAGGGGGGGATTGGTCCCGGTCTGGGCAGGCAATTTACCGCAGTGAGCCCAGGGATCTCAACCATGGACTTTGTGGGGCTTTGGGCAGGCTCGCGAGGGCCTGGCCGGCTTCGGCGCGATTGTTGAAGCTGCCCCACAGAACCTGATACCACCCGTTACTGAAGTGTATATGGGCATCCTTGCCCAGATTCAAGCCCTGCATCACCTGTCGGGCGCTGATTTCCTGCCGGGTTGCAGCGATCTGCCAGGTCAGATTGCCCGGAGGCTGGCTGGTGACCCAGTCGGCTTCGGCATCCGGGGAGTCCATGCCGCTGGCCCGCAGCAGCTGATGCTGTGCCTGAAGCTCTGCTGCGGGGCGCACCAGAGGCAGATCATTGGCAAAATCCTTGGGAACATCCCGCAACCCATACTGAGCCGACCGCTCCGTAGGAAAGCGGCCGCTGAGCAGCAGGTACATCGGCTTGCCGTCCCGCACAACCGGCAACTGGCTCAACGACAGGGCGGGGTAGCGCTTCTTAAGCGTGGTCAGGTCCCAGGCACGCCGGCTGGCAGCCAGTTGCAGAGTATACTCCTTGGGATCCATGGCCATCACGCCGTTGGGTACCCTTTGGGGTACCTGTGTCTTGGGAGTCGGCGGTTGAGGCTGAACCGGTGCTTGCCCCAGGCGCTGCATCAGGCTGGATTGTTCAAGGTAGCCCACCTTGATGTCCTGACGCTGATGATCCAGGGGCTTGCCGGAGATGGCCACGGGGTAGAGGGGCTCCTCCATCAGTACCCCTTGGTCGCCGATGATCGCCGGGTCAGGCTGAAGCAGGTAGTACCCGGGTTTGATGTCATCGAACCGATACTCACCCCTGGGGCCGGTGACCAGGGTGGCCAGGGGTTGACGATGGAGATCCTTAAGCACCAGGGGGATGCCTGAGAGTCCCTGATTGCTGTCACCCCGCAGCACCCGACCCTCCAGGTCCGTCAGTCGTACCAGTGGCAGATCCAGTACCACCAGCTTGCCGGTGACCGGCATCGCCTGTGCCGGACCGTCCCGCAGCACCAGATCCGAGGGCATAAACTCAGGTTCCACACCGATGCGATAGAGTTGGTTGGAGGGCACCTGAGTCAGTTTCACCAGACCGGTATCATCGCTGGGGGAGTGGGGCAGGCCGGGGGCCGTCAGCAGCGGCAGTCCCGTCAGGGGGCGATCACTGGGGTCAAAGCGGCCATTGTTGTTGATGTCTTCAAACACTCGAACCTGGATGTCAGACAGCTGAGGGCGGTAGTCCACCCCTTTCAGGCGTCCATCCTGATAGTTGAGGGCCACGGCACTGGTGGCCATCACCTGCCAGTCACCGCGGGTGTTCACTTCCCCTTCAAGGCCCAGGGTCAGCCATTGCCAGGTCAAGGCGAAGCGGTGACCCAGGCCGAATCGACTCTTGCTGTCCAGAGGGTCCCGATAGTAGAGCTGGGTCTGGTTGTTGATGCCGCGCCATGGACGCCAGCGCAGAGTGGTCAGCACCTCCCCTATCCCTTCCCCGGTCTGATAGTTCAGGTGGCCGGAGAGGTTCCAGTCCCTCATGGGGGTGTCGAACAGAAGTTGACCGCTCAGGCGCCGCGACACATCATCGAAGCGGGTGTCGTAGGCCAGATAATGGGTCAGATTGAGTCCGGATAGCTGGCCGCTGAGACGATTATCAAACAGGAAGCCGCTGCCCAATTCGGTGTCCCTGAAGGCGGTGCCAAACTGATATTGCAGGCCTGTGGCCCGGGGCAATGTCCCTTCAATTTCAAACCGGGTCGCCCGTCGCACCTGCACCAGCTCCTCTGGGGTGCTGCGACTGGATTGGAAGTCGCCAAAATCGTTGTGGGTTAACCGCAAACTGTGGTCGGTGCCCAGCAGGGTCTGCCAGCCCAGGGCAAAGGCGCTGTCGCCATCGGCCTCCATGGCGGCTTCGGCAAACCAGGTGCTGTCGGCAACATAGGCGGTGGCGCGGGTGCTGAAGTAGTCGTGGTTCTTAATGACCCCATTCTCCCGCACGCTCTGCTGGCTGTACCCCACTCCCAGGGTCAGAGTGTCGGTGAGGCCATAGTCCACCCTGGCATCATAGGCCCGTCGCAGCCCCAGGCTGGCCAGCTCTTTGTCGCTTTTGTGAGTGAACAGATTGCTGGTCTGGTCGATGTAGAAGCCGGAATAACTGACCTGCCCTGCGGCCAGGGTGGCGCCGCCGCTGTGGACTGTGCGCCTGCGGACCAGGTATTCACCATTGGGGCCAAACAGGTGCAGCTCAAACAGGTTGGAGCCCTGGACCAGGGGCAGGTTGCTGAACTGATAGTGGTTGTCCTGATCGGCGGTGGTGACCCGCATCAGGGCGCCGTTGCGATAGAGGTTGACCGACCAGCCTTCGGGGGCATTGCCCTCGATGACGGTTCGTCCGAACCTTGCCTGGTCCCGCTGCTGAGCATTGCCGAATACCACCCCCTGGCCCGTCATCTGGCCGTGGACAAGGTTGTCTCCGAAGTAGCGGACGTCCCCGACTTGGTAGCCGCCCAGTTGAAAGGGGATGAATCCGTCAAGATCCCCAAAGTCCCGGGAGATACGCAGCCGGAAGCGTTCATCCTCTCCCTGGGTGCGGCCGGCGCTGAACTCATAGGAGTGCATGGCCAGGTCGCCCTGGGCAAACAGGTTGAACATGTAGTCTTCGGTGACAAAGTCTTCACCGGCGAGGTCCGCTTCCCCCTGCAGATAGACCAGGGGCGGGGTATAGAGTTGATAGTCATGGGGATGCTGAGGGTCGAAACTGGTCTGGGTCAGATCCTTCTGCTGATTGGGATCCGCGGTGACCTGATTCAGGGTGATCGCCTGATCCACGGCGGGCATGGGGATGACCCCCGAGGCATGGACGGTTTGACGCAGATTCTGAATGTTGAGGGTCAGCGGCAGCAGCTGCTGGACAAATTCCGGTGTCAGGTAGATATCCAGGTTGTCCCGTCCCCAGACCATCTCAGGATTCACGGTGATCTGCTTGAGCCCCCGCCTGGCTTTGTCCCGGTTGAGGTCCAGCATCAGGTTGGCGTTCTCGCCCTGAATCCAGCCTGAGGCGGTCAGCGCCTGGGGGTCCACCTTGACGTCGATGCCCAGTGCCGCCGCCAGCCCCTGAAGGGGCAACAGCAGTTTTCCCCGATAGAGATAGACGGGCAGCTGATCGGTCAGCTGGACGCCTCTGGCGTGAAGGGTGAATGGCCGAAGATTCTGGTTGGGAAGGTCTATCTCCTGGGTGAAGGCGCAGGCGCTGTAACAACTCAACAACCCTGACAGAACTAGGCTAACAACTCGCATCAAACCAACTACGTTCGGTATATAACTGCCGGCGATGATAGCACCATTCATTCAGATTCATGGTTGTAAAACCAATAATTTACAATGGTTAAATTGCCCTGCTGTGATAACCTGTTTCTCTTAGGATGTGATGAGTTAGATGGAGTGTACGCATGACGGACGCAAGTACCGCTTCGCTGGATCTGCAGACCCTGGATGCCTATTGTGCTGCCATTGGCGCAGCGACCCTGCTAAAGAGTGTGGTGGTGTTTGAGCAGATGGCGCCTGAGTACCTGCAAACCATGGCAGCCGCCATGCAGAGCAAGGACAAGCCTCTGTTGTGCAGTGAAGCCCACAAGTTGAAGGGGGCCGCAGGCTCTGTGGGGTTGAAACGTATCCAGGAGTTGTCTCAGCAGCTTCAATGTGGCGATCTGCCCCAGTGGCAGGAGGGCCATGAGCAGTGGTATCAGCAGATTGAGCGGCACCTGGAAGAGGATGTGGCCAGTCTCAAGCAGTACCTGAGCCAACGAAGCTAAGTTGAAATAAAAAAAGCCGCTGAAAAGCGGCTTTTTTTATGGCTGGGCCTTACTGGTTTTCCAGCTGGCCACAGAAGCGGTAACCTTCGCCGTGAATGGTGGCGATGATCTCCGGAGTCTCTGGGTGACTCTCGAAGTGCTTGCGGATACGACGGATGGTCACATCCACAGTGCGGTCGTGGGGCTTGAGCTCACGGCCGGTCATCTTCATCAGCAGGTCCGCACGGGAGAGGATCTTGCCTGGGTTCTCAACGAAGTGCAGCATGGCGCGGAACTCGCTGCGAGGCAGCTTGAAGGGCTCGCCACTGGGGCTGACCAGAGAGCGGCTGTTGATCTCCAGGGACCAGCCATTGAACAGGTAGTGTTCCACCTGAGGCTTCTCTTCCGGTGCCTTGCTGGAACTGACGATACGGTTCAGCAGGTTGCGGGCGCGGATGGTCAGCTCCCGTGGGTTGAATGGCTTGGTGATGTAGTCGTCAGCACCGATCTCCAGGCCGAGAATCTTATCAACTTCGTTGTCACGACCGGTGAGGAACATCAGGGCGATGTTGTTGTTCTCACGCAGCTCGCGAGCCAGCAGCAGACCGTTCTTACCTGGCAGGTTGATGTCCATGATCACCAGGTTGACCTTGTGTGCCTTGAGCACATCGTGCATCTCGTCGCCATCTACGGCCTCGGATACCAGGTATCCCTCTGCTTCAAAAATACTTTTCAGTGTGTTTCGAGTGACGGCTTCGTCCTCGACAATCAAGATATGTGGATTTTGCATGATCAGCTACCTAAAGCCCATTTTAAACCAACCGTCCTGAACAGAGTCACTCTCCATTCGGGACAAGAATGCCTATGCAAATTCCTTTTCGGCGTGTAATAGCCCGATGCGCCAGCATTGGGGGAGCAGGACGAATTGGGATTCGCTCTGTTCATTTGAAGTGCCCAAAATACCGTATTTTGGCTCAAATGTTATCCGCAAATGTTAACAGAATCCGGTTTCTGCCGATTGTGTCACACTTTATGAAACTCACGGATGATTTTTGTTTCGGTCTGTAAGCCCGTACGCCTAAAGGTGTCTGTAATGATAGACGAATTACAGTATTGTGCCCCGGCGGTAACAGCCCCGGGGCGGGATGGGCCCGTTAAAACTGTGACCCGGCCTCCCGTAACGGGAGGGTAAGGGGTACATTACTTACTCAATCGTTTGACATTAAAACTGCATTAAGGTTTAGTGTCTGCAACCCTTTAGGTTTAGTTTTAACCAGACTCCCTGTCTGCAAGCTGAACCCAGGGCCAGAAGAGGTGCACTGCCCAGGCAGTTCCGCAGAGAGGGTCGGTCCTCTAAGACACGGAATCAGGGGGAGCAGTGCCGAGAGGGAGCCGGCGGCCGATCGCCGCTCCTTCGGTCGATGGGGCTGAATCCCCATGACTGTCACCGTAAGATGTGGTGGAGAGCTTCTGGTCGCTTACGCCGTACCCTGCGTGTTGTCGATCCGGACTCTTCGAACAGTGATACAGGTTCGAAGTCATGAATAATCCTATACCTACCTTAACCGTCGCCAAGTTCGGCGGTACCTCAGTGGCCGATTTGACGGCACTGAACCATTGCGCCGACATCATCCAGTCGGACCCTTCTGTACGCCTGGTGGTGGTCAGTGCCGCCGCCGGCGTGACCAACCGCCTGGTGGAGCTGGCCTCCGGCAGCCTGGACGAACCCCGCCGACAGCTGCTGCTGAGAGAGGTGGCCGCCATCGAGTACGCCATGCTCGATCGTCTGGACAATCCCGCCACCATCGCCGCCGAGCTCGATGGCTACCTGACCGAGATGGACAGGCTGTCCGGATCCTTGAGCGACCAGCCCGGCTGCGCCGAGTCGATGGACAGGCTGCTCTCCATGGGGGAGCGCTGCTCTTCGCTGATGATGACCCAACTGCTCAGTCAGCGCGGCGTGCCCGCCCGCAACTTCGATGCCTGCCAGGTGATGCGCACCGATGACCACTTTGGCCGTGCCACCCCGGAGATTGGTGCCATAGGCCGCTTGGCCCGGGAGCGGCTGGCTCCTCTGCTGGAGTCCCAGGTGGTGGTGACCCAGGGATTCATCGGCAGCGACAACGGCGGACGGGTGACCACCCTGGGGCGGGGCGGTTCGGATTTCAGCGCCGCCCTGATGGCGGAAGGACTGGGGGCGCAGACCTTGGCGATCTGGACCGATGTGGATGGCATCTACAGCTGTGATCCCAGGGTGGTGTCGGACGCCCGCCCCATTGAGGAGCTGAGCTTTAATGAAGCGGCGGAGATGGCCACCTTTGGTTCCAAGGTGCTCCATCCGGCCACCATACTGCCGGCGGTGCGCAGTGGCACTTCGGTGTTCGTCGGGTCGACCCGTGCGCCGGAGCAGGGCGGCACCTGGATTCGCAACCGCTGCGACAGCAAACCGGTGTTCCGTGCCCTGAGCCTGAGGCGCCAGCAAACTCTGCTGACCTGCCACAGCCTCAACATGCTCCATGCCCAGGGATTCCTGGCGGAGCTGTTTGCCATACTCGCCCGCCACCGCATCTCGGTGGATCTGATCACCACTTCCGAGGTTTCCGTGGCCCTGACCCTGGATCAGACTGGGTCGGACTCCAGCGGCCGTGCACTGATCTCCGACGCACTGCTGGAGGAGCTCTCCCCCCTGTGTCGGGTGGAGGTGGAGCAGGATCTGGCTCTGGTGGCGGTGATCGGCAACCACATCGCCCACACCGCTGGTATCGGCCTCAAGGTGCTGGAGGCGATGTCCGGCAGCAATGTGCGGATGATCTGTCAGGGCGCCAGTGCCCACAACCTCTGTTTCCTGGTGAAGGGGGAGGAGGGGGAAGCGGTGGTCAGGCGGTTGCACCAGAGCCTGCTGCCGGCCTAGGCGCGGATCAGAGATTAAAAAGGGGAGCCAGTTGGCTCCCCTTTTCAGATCAGGCTTGGTTTAAGCCAGCTTGCGGCGACGCAGCAGCGCCAGGCCCGAGAGGGCCAGGGCCAGGAAGCCGAAGCTGGAGGAGTCGCTGTCTCCACCCTGGGCCTTGGTCATGGTGATCACCACTTCGCCCTTGTTGCTTTCCAGCTCTCCGTCGCTGGCCACCACGCTGAAGGTGGCTTGTTTGCCGGCGCCGTCAGCGGGCAGGGTGAACTGGACACGGCCGCCATTGGTGCTGAAGGAGACGGCGTCACCACCGGTCTGCTCAACGCTCCAGCCGAGGCTGTCACCGTCCACGTCACTGCTGATGCTGCTCAGCTCCAGGAACAGGTTGGTGCGGGCGGCACCGGAAAGCTCGGTGGTCTCGGCAACCACGGGAGCGTCGTTGACAGCGGCAACGCTGAGCATCACCTTGGCTTCACCCGCAGGCAGGTCACCATCGGTCAGGGTGTAGCTGAAGCTGTCACTGCCGTTGAAGTCCTTGTTGGGGGTGTAGGTGAAGGTACCGTCGTCCGCCAGAGCCAGGGTGCCGTTGGCAGGCTCAGACTTGATGGTTGGGGTCAGGTCGGTGGTGCTCTCGACGCTGAACTGACGAACGGCCATCTGCTCGATGCCACCGGCGGCAGCGGTCAGCTCAACCACCTTGGTGGCGCTGTCGCTGTCGTTGTCGGTCACGGTGAACTCCATGGCGACGTCTTCGGTCACGGCGATGCTGTCATCGGCGGCGGCACCGGTCTCATCCAGCATCAGATCGAAGCTGAAGTCGATGTTGCCACCGGCCAGGCCGGAGACGTTGTACAGATCGTCGGCCGCTGGGGTGGTGCCAGCACCATCGAAGTGCAGGTTCACACCGGCGGAGGCGTTGCTGTTCTCGGCGCCGATGGTCAGACTCGCTGGCAGGCTGTCCACCTTGAGGTACTGATAGAACACCCCTTCGTCCTCGGTCAGGCTGATCCACACCTGGAAGGTGTAGCTGTTGTCGGAGCTGTCGCCGTAAACCTTGGCGTCGGCCCACTCAACCACCAGCCAGTCGGGGCCGGAGGCACCCACTATGTTCCAGTAGACGTTACCGCCACCGGTGGTGTCGGCATCGCCACCGTTCAGATCAAGGTCGGTCCAGAAGGGCGCCAGGATGTTGTTCGGTTGGTTGGCGTCGGGCAGCTGGCGGTTCAGCCAGGTCCCCGAAGTGTTGCCACCGCCGACCAACACGATGCCGTTGGTGGACACGGTCACATAGTCGTACTCCTGGCCCAGGTACTTGAACTTCAGGTCGGCGACCGACAGATCCAGGCTGAAGGCGGACTCATCACAGAGACCGGAACAGGCGGCCGGGCGGCCCGCGGCGCTGGGGCTGTAGCCCAGGCTGGCGTCGATCTTGTTGATCAGCACCTGGGGCTTGCCCAGGTTGCCGGCCCAGGTGATGGTGCCGTTGTCTTCATCCACGTTGTAGCTGGTGGTGGCGGCGCGGGCGCCGGCCAGCTTGGCGGAATCCTCGACCATGGAGGTGCCCTGAGGCAGTTTGGCGGTGATGGTCACCAGCTGGTCTTCGCTGAAGTCGGCGTTTTCGAAGTGAGTATCGATGCTCACCGACTGATCCGAGGTGGTGCCGTCGGCGGTCACGGCGATGTTGCTGCCGGTGGCGTCCATGTTGTGGATCACCAGAGGCAGGTGGGCCTGATCGTCGTTGATGCGCACCTGGCCAAACAGCCAGTCGCCCTGCTGGGCCAGACTGCCGTTGACGGTGAAACCGATCTTGGCACTGCCACCGCCGGCCAGGGTGATGGCGTCCACGTCGAAGTCGATGTCGGCACCGCTGAGAGCGCCACTGAGGTAGTAGGTCTTCTCGTCGCTGCCCGCCTCACGCTTGTCATAGAGGTGGAACTCGAATTCACACTGCTTCACACAGGCGGCATCCACCAGGGAGGGCTTGGAGAAGGTGATCTCGGCCTGGATGGCGTTGGCCACTTCCAGGCGACCGGCACCGGCGTCGAAGGCGTCGGCGGTGGTCACGGCATCATCTTTGCGCAGGTCGGAGTCCTTGGTGGAGGAGGTCAGGGCGGTCTTGATGTCCACCGCGGACCAGTCAGGATGGGCCTGTTTCATCAGGGCGGCGGCGCCGGCCACATGGGGGCTGGCCATGGAGGTACCACTGATGGCGGCAAAGGTGGCGCCGTCGCTGCCCGGGTCATCCGGCGACCAGGCGGACAGAATGTCGGTGCCCGGGGCGGCCAGATCCGGCTTGAGGATGCTGGAGTCACCATTGGGGCCGCGGGAGGAGGTGCCGGACTGGATGTCGGCGTAGTCGGCGTTGACCAGGGCCTGGATGCCCTGACCGACGGTCAGGCTGATGGCGCTGTCGCCGGCGTCTTCGATGGCGGCCACCACGGCTTCACCGTCGGCCTGATCGATCATTACCGCAGGGATGGTGCCATCGTCCATGGACATGGTGATGGGCTGGCCGGCGCGATTGTTGTACACCACCAGGCCGGTGGCGCCAGCGGCGGCGGCGTTGGTCGCCTTGTCGCTGAAGGCGCAGCCACCGCGGCTGATGACGGCGATGGAGCCCTTAAAGGCGTCGGCGTCGAAGGGGGTGCAACCCTCGACGTTGTCTGCGTCCACATGAACTGCCGCCTTGGCGGGACCGGTCAGGTCACCGTCCAGGTCCGCCAGGCGGGCCGCGCCGGTACCCTCGATAGACACCGCGTTGCTGACGGAGCCGATGGACACGGGATTGGCGAAGAAGCGGCCGTGGGTAAAGTTGGCCACGGACAGGCCGGACTCGATGCAGGAGGGGCAACCGATGGACTGGGCGCCCTGGGTACCGCTGTTACCGGCAGAGGTAGAGACCAAGATGCCGGCAGCTTCCGCCGCTTCGAACGCTTCCACATAGGGGCTGAAAGCCGGGTTGGAGCCGGCGCCGCCGCCCCAGGAGTTGTTGATGACGTCGGCGCCATCTTTAACGGCCATCTCCAGGGCTTCCAACAGCATGATGTTGGAGCCTGAGCCACCATGGATGTCGTCGGCGGGAGCAAACAGGGCCTTATACACCATCAGGTATGCGCCAGGGGCCACACCGGAGATCTCGGTGTCGACACCGGAATAGCTGGCGCTGATGACGTTACCCACGGCGGTGCCCGCAACGTGGGTGCCGTGACCGCCGTAGCCCAGGGGGCTCATATGCTCATCCGGCGCTACAGCGAAGGTGGGGGTGGAGTAACGGGCAACGATCAGCTTGTTGTTGCAGAAATCCTCGGCGGTGGCGCAGTAGTCGTCCTCGGGACGGTCCCACTCCAGCTCATCGAAGTTGGCCCCGGAGAACATCGGGTGTTCCGGGCGGATACCGGAATCGATGATGGCCACCTTGATCCCCTTGCCGGCCTCGGACACGCCGCCCATCAGCTCCCAGGCTTGCGGGGCATGGATCAGGGCGCGAGAGGTGTCCATCTGGGTGGTGTAGATGGCGTGGTCATAGACGGCGGCAACACCGGGCAGCGCCAGCAGCTTCTGCTTGGTCAGGCCCTGGCCGGAGACGCTGACGCCGTTGAACAGGGTGTCAAACTGACGCTCCACCTTGGCACCTATGCTGGCGGCCTGCTGGGCAAAGCCCTGACGTTTCTGCTTCAGATAGCCAGCGTAATCCTGCACCTTGGGGCTGGAGAGGTTCAGTTTGTTGCGCTTGTCACGGATGGCGTCGGTGGCGACAAAGCCGGCCACACCACCTGAGTAGGTGGCGATGGGGGCATCGTTCAGTTTAACCAGGAAGCGGGGCTGTTGCTCCTGGGTATAGTTGCGTTGTGCCGGTGCATAAAAATTCTCAATCGGCGCTTCGAGAGATATTCCCTGATCCCTGAAGTCCGTGGCGAGGGCTGACCCTGAGGCGAGTAGGGCGCCCACTGTGATCGCTATACGAGTTTTCATTCTTGTTGATTCCCTGATTTTATTAGGTTTGGCTAGTTAACTTCCTAAAGCCTTTCGTCTTTTTAGACGAATCGTACCTTGTATCAGGAGTCGCTGGTGAATGCGAATGGTCTCGTCAGACAAATCTTCTGTGATTCTGTTTCTTTGCAGAATGTTGATCGGATGTTTATGGCGTTATCTGGCGGTGAATGGGCTGCTGAAGCGAAAGCAGGGTCTCAGTTGACTGAATTTGTTCAATACTTTGAATTTTATGCACTAATAGCTCGTGAAGTGCATCAATGTTGTGGGTCAGGATCTTGGTGAAGATGCTGTAGTGGCCTGTGGTGTAGTAGGCTTCCACAACCTGGGGCAGGGCCAATAACTTTTCCAATACCGCCGGATAGTCACCTGCGGCTTTGAGGTTGATGCCGATAAAGCAGCACACCTGATACCCCAGCTTCTTAGGGTTCACCACCACCTGGGCGGAGGTGATGATCCCCGCCTGTTTCATCTTCTCTACCCGCACATGAATGGTACCCGGACTGACGCCGTTTCGCTTGGCCAGTTCCGCATAGGGGGTACGGGCATCCTCCTGCAGGGTGCACAGGATGGCTCTGTCCAGATTATCGATTCGATACTCTTCGTTCATTTTTTTGCCTCTCAATTAGCGAATCCTCAATATATCCTCAATAAATTAATGAATCAAAGAGGCTCTTGGTTTATTTGGTGGTGAATATTGAATTTGTCGGTGGGTTTAGTGAACAATCCTCTTCCAGATAAGCCAAAGATTGAGGATCGGACAATGAAACACAGCTACATCGAGACCCAGCAACAGATCGCCTTTGTGAAAGAGACCTTTGGTCAGCAGCTGAGTCGTCGCCTCAATCTTCTGGAGGTGCAGGCACCGCTGCTGTCCGAAGTGGGCAGCGGCCTGCAGGATGGGCTGTCTGGCCATGAAAAAGCGGTGCAGGTCCAGGTTAAAGCCATGCCGGAGCGCGGCTTCGAGGTAGTGCACTCCCTGGCAAAATGGAAGCGGGCAACTCTGGGGCGTTATGGTTTCGGCGCCGGCGAAGGCGTCGTGGCACAGATGAAGGCGCTGCGCCCTGATGAGGATACCCTGGGACCCAAGCACTCGGTGTTTGTGGATCAATGGGACTGGGAGCAGGTCTTGGGTGGCGGTGAGCGTACCCTGGAGGGGCTGACCACCCGGGTGGAGGCGATCTACCAGGCTTTGCGTGATACTGAGGCGGCGGTGGCTGCGCGCTTCGGCTTGCCTGCCATCCTGCCTGAAACCATCAGCTTCGTTCATGCCGAAGCGCTGCGCAGCCGCTTCCCAGACCTCTGTGCCAAGGAGCGGGAAAAGCAGATCTGCCGGGAGAAAGGAGCGGTGTTCCTGATCGGCATCGGCGCCGAGCTGGGCGATGGTCAGGCTCATGACTGCCGTGCCCCCGACTACGATGACTGGAGCAGCGAGTCTGAGCTGGGCAAGGGGCTCAACGGCGATATCCTGGTGTGGAACCCGGTGCTGGAGGACGCCTTCGAACTCTCCTCCATGGGGATTCGGGTGGATGCTGAAGCACTGGCCAGACAGATGCAGCTGGCGGACAAGGCTCAGGAGCTGGAGCAGCCCTGGCATAAGGCTTTGTTGGCGGGCGAGCTACCCCAGACCATAGGCGGCGGCATCGGCCAATCGCGGCTGACCATGTTCCTGTTGGGGATGAGTCACATCGGTCAGGTGCAGTGCGGTGTGTGGCAGGAGGCCTGCCCCAGCCATTTGTAACGCTGAGAAACTAAAGCAAAAGGGGCCCGGGCGGCCCCTTTTTCATGGTTGCGGATCAGTCGAAGGGGAGAGGGGCTTCGAAGGTCATCGGTGTATTGCTGTCGGGGTGATTGATGGTCAGGCGGCTGGCGTGCAGCTGCAGCCGGTCTGCTTTATTCAGGGCATCGCCCTCTGCATAGAAACGGTCGCCACAAATAGGGTGACCCAGGGCCAGCATGTGCACCCTGAGCTGGTGCGAGCGACCGGTGATGGGGGTCAGTTCCACCAGGGCGCTGTCATCACTTTGGTTGATCACTTTATACAGGGTCTGGGAAGGCTTGCCCTGCAGATGGCACACCATCTGCTTGGGACGGTTGGGCCAGTCGCAGATCAGCGGCAGATCCACTTCGCCCTGGGTGGGCGGAGTGCCCCACACCCGGGCGTGGTAGGTCTTACTGGTCTCCCGGTCGCGGAACTGACGCTTGAGCTCCCGCTCGGCCTCCTTATTGAGGGCAAACACCATCACGCCCGAGGTATCCATATCCAGCCGGTGCACCACCTGGGCCTGGGGGTGTTGGCTCAGCACCCGGGCATAGCTGGAGTCATGGTGGGCCGGATCCCGCCCCGGCACCGACAGCAGTCCGCTGGGCTTATCCACCACCAGGATGTCTCTGTCCTGATGAAGGATGACCAGAAAGGGGTCGGTGGGTGGCTGGTAATCCATGGGTTTCATGCTGCTGCTCTCATACTGCTGGGTTAGGGCCGTTGTTTTCGGATGACAGTGTGAGCCGATGAGATCGTGAGATCTTCGTGCTCCCTGGTGTTCGGGCGCTCACCATACTGTCAGACAGGCGGTGATGCAAGCCCATAAAAAAAGGGTCCCGAGGGACCCTTTAGCTTAGAATCGGCGTGTGTCTCAGGCAGATTCCAGAGACTCGATGTCGGCAGGCAGAGGCTTCTTGCCAATGACGCCTACCACCAGGCCAGCAATCACCAGGGCCAGCACCACACCTGCGGCGGTGGAGACGGTCATGGAGAGACCGAAGCCCAGGGTGGGGTTGTTCAGGATGAAGGTGATTACCACGGTAGTCATGAAGGTGGCCGGTACGGTGCAGATCCAGTGCAGACGGTTGGCACGGGCCAGGTAAGCCGTCGCGGTCCACAGCATGATGACAGCGGTAGACTGGTTGGCGAAGCCGAAGTAACGCCAGATTACACCGAAGTCGACCTGAGTGAGGATGGCACCGATGGCAAACAGTGGCACAGCAATCATCAGACGCTTGGGTAGTTGTTTCTGAGGCAGTTTGATGAACTCGGCCAGAATCAGACGGGCAGAGCGGAACGCGGTGTCACCGGAGGTGATGGGCAGTACCACCACACCCAGGATAGCCAGCACGCCACCCAGGGCACCCAACAGACCGGTAGAGGCTTCGAAGACCACGTTGGAGGGACCACCGTTGGCCAGGGCAGCCTGCAGGCCTTCAACACCGTGGAAGAAGGAGAGGGCCAGGGCACACCAGATCAGGGCGATGATGCCTTCGCCAATCATGGCTCCGTAGAAGACAAAGCGACCGTTCTTCTCGTTTTCCATGCAGCGGGCCATCAGAGGAGACTGAGTGGCGTGGAAGCCGGAGATGGCGCCACAGGCAATGGTGATGAACAGGGCTGGCCAGATGGGCTTGTCAGCAGGGTTCAGGTTGGTCAGCAGGTCGCCAGCGGTCACGCCAGGCAGCATGGAGTGGTCAGCAGAGACCATGATGGCGATGGTCAGGCCAACAGACATGAACAGCAGCAGGGCGCCGAAGAAGGGGTAGAGGCGGCCGATGATCTTGTCAACGGGAACCAGGGTGGCGATCAGGTAGTAACCGAAGATGATGGCCAGCAGCAGAGTCTTATCCCAGCCGCTCAGCTTCACCAGCAGGCCCGCAGGGGCAGATACAAACACCACACCCACCAGAATCAGCAGCACCAGGGCGAAGATGTTCATGAAGTGCTTGGCGTTCTTGCCCAGGTAGCGACCGGCCAGGTTGGGCACGGAGGCTCCGCCGTTACGTACGGAGAGCATGCCAGAGAAGTAGTCGTGTACCGCACCGGCAAAGATACAGCCGATGACGATCCATACCATGGCCGCGGGGCCGTACATGGCACCGAGAATCGGGCCGAAGATGGGGCCAACACCGGCGATGTTCAGCAGCTGAACCAGGTAGACCTTGCGCTTGGACATGGGAACATAGTCCACGCCATCGGTCAGGGTGTGAGCAGGAGTGGTGCGCTCGGGCTTAATGCCGAACACCTTTTCGACGAATGCGCCGTAGATAAAATAGCCGCCTATGAGCAGGCCAACAGCTAGTAGAAACCAAGTCATTTTTTCATCCCCTCTTTTTGAGTGGTTCCATTTTACTGAACTGAATTTCTAGTCGGTGAGAGGATTGGTTAAGCGGTCGTCAGCGCAGTTAAGCGGTCGATATGACCGGTTAACGGAAAAGAGAGGTAATGGAGATGTGATGAGAGTGTGATCAAGGTCATGGGCTCTGGGGGAGCGACCCGCCTCTTAGCCAGCGACTAAGACTGTGCTCAGCCCGGCGCGCAGGAGAATCCTTTCCTGTGTTGACGTGGGGCAACCGTTGACGGTGGCAAGAACCGCGAGCCCCACACCGCAGAGTGGGGCCAGTCAGGTCCGCAACCATGATCAGGCTGGTGGGGTTACTCTGCCTTGAGGGTGGCAACCCGCCCCTTGAGCTTGCCGCCGGCGGCAAAGGTGACCACCCGCCGCCCGGAGATCTCGTGCTCTTCACCGGTCTTGGGGTTGCGTCCGGGACGAGGGCTCTTGTCTCTTAGGTGAAATACGCCAAACCCGCTCAGCTTTACCTCTTCGCCGTTTTCAAGGCAGGTTCGGATCTCCTCGAAGAAGGCATCCACCAGGTTTTTGGCGTCGTTGGTGGACAGGTTCAGGTTGGTGATCAGATTCTGCGTCAGCTCGGCTTTGGTCAGGGACATGAGGACACCTCGTTTTGCCAGTCAGTCGTGCCGTGTCGGCGGCTAAAATAAGTGTAGTGACTGATCTGTAAAGGTGCCTAATAAATCACAACTATTGAAAGCCCAGCGTCTGTTTTAGTGCTTTGAGGTAGCGCCGGCTTACCGGAATGGTCCGCCCTCCCCGGGTGTGAATCTCGCCGTTACCTCCCTCCTGAATTTCGATCTCGGCGATGGCGGTGGGGTGGATGAGGTACTGGCGATGGCAGCGCAGCAGAGGGGTGCGACTCTCCAATACCTTCAGGGTCAGTTGGGTGTGGATCACTTCGTCGGTGCTGGCCACGTGCACGCCCCCCAGATCGGAAAAGGCGAACTCCACCTCCTCCACCTTGAGTACCTTGAGGATGGAACCTGTGTAACAGGGCACCAGGGTGAGTTGCTCCGGCATCATGGCACTGAGATCCTGGGGCTCCTGAGCCCGGCGTACCCGCTCCAGGCACTTCTCCAGGCGCTCGGTCTCTATGGGTTTGAGCAGGTAGTCGAAGGCGTTGTTCTCGAACGCCTTGACCGCGTATTCGTCGTAGGCGGTGACGAACACCACTTTGGGGGTATTGTCCGGATCCAGCATCGCCAGCATCTCCATACCGCTGATCTTGGGCATGGAGATATCCAGGAACACCAGGTCCGGCTTATGTTTGTGGATGGCGGCGATCCCTTCCACCGCGTTGGCGCACTGGTCCAGGATCTGTATGTCCGGATAGTGGGCCAGCAGGGTGGCCAGTTCCTCCCGGGCCAGGGGTTCATCATCAATCAGCAGGGTGGTAATCATCACTGTGTTCCACGGCAGGCAGGGTCACGGTCACCTTAGTATAGTGTTGGGGGCGACACTGAACACTGATGCCAAACTGTTGTCCATATTGTGCTTTTATTCGTTTATCCACCAGATTCATCCCCAGCCCGCTGCTGTTGGGATTCTCTTTGTAGGCGCCGGCGTTGTCCTCTACGGTGAGGATCAGCTGATCCCCCGCCTGGTGCGCGCCAATCTCAATTCTACCCGGTTCGAACAGGTTGGCGATACCGTGTTTCACCGCATTCTCTACCAGGGGCTGCAGGGTGAAGGTCGGCAACCTGAGATGCAGGACATTGTGTTCAATCTCCCGGTGGATGGAGAGCCGGTCGCCGAAACGGGCCTTCTCCACCTCCAGGTAGGCATCGATATGCTCCAGCTCATCCTTGAGAGTCACCACCCCGGTGCCTCGCTTAAGGTTGCCGCGCAGGAAGGTGGCAAGGTTCTGAATCAGCTCTCGGGCCCGGTTGGAGTCGATGCGGGTGACCGCCGCCACCGTATTGAGGGCGTTAAACAGGAAGTGGGGGTTCACCTGGGCCTGCAACAGTTTCAGCTCCGCCTGGGTCAGCAGGTTGCTTTGGTGTTGGTAACGGCCGTGGAGGATCTGGTTGGAGAGCAGTTTGGCGATCCCCTCTCCCAGGGTGCGGTTGATGTTGAGGAACAGCTTGTTCTTGGCTTCGTAGAGCTTGATGGTGCCGATCACTTCGTTCTCGCCCCGCAGCGGGATCACCAGGCTGGAACCCAGGGGGCAGTTTTTGGAGACGGAGCAGTGATACTTGAGCTGCAGGCCATCGGCGTACATCACCCGATCGCTGCGAATCGCCTCCATGGTGATCTCCGAGGAGATGGGGGTGTTGGGCAGGTGGTGGTCGGAACCGATGCCGATAAAGGCCAGCAGCTTCTCCCTGTCGGTGATCGCCACCGCGCCCACCTGGGTCTCCTCATAGACGATGCGGGCCACCTGTTTGGTGGTGGTGGCATTGAACCCCTGGCTGAGGATTCCGACGGTGCGCTCGGCGATCTTCAGTGCCTTGGCGGAGAACACCGAGGACATCTTCTCCACCATGACCCTCTGGTCACGCAGCATGCTCATAAACATGGCGGCCCCGACGCTGTTGACCAGCAGCATGGGCGGGGCGATCACCTGAACCAGCTGCCAGGCATCGGTGAAGGGGCGTGCCACCAGCAGGATGATGATCATCTGCAACACCTCGGCCCACAGGGCGACCAGAGCCACCAGGGCGGGGTGAAACAGCTGTTCCAGCTTGCCCTTACGAATCAGGTAGGCGTGCACCAAGCCGGCGGACAGGCCTTCACAGGTGGTGGAGATGGCACAGGCGACATCGGTGAAGCCGCCGAGGCTGTATCGGTGCAGGCCTCCGGTTAGACCCACGGCAAAACCGGTAATGGGGCCACCCAGCAAGCCGGAGAGTACGGCCCCCATGGCTCGGGTGTTGGCGATGGCGCCATTGGTCTGTTCACCGAAATAGGTGCCGAGGATGCAGAAACAGCTGAACACGCCGTACAGCATCAGCCTGTGCGGCAGGCGATGAGAGAGGGTGACCAGGGGTTTGAACACCGGCGTCTTGGTGAAGATGTAGGCGATCACCAGGTAGAGGGACATCTGCTGAGTCAGGTTAAGGATCAGCTGCAGGGCTTCAATGGAGATCATCGCTGCACCCAATTGCCGGAAACCGGATTCAGATCAAAGAGTGCTTTTAAAAGATGCATATAATTTGAATCTTCTGAAATCTGGAGAACCATTATGTCCGAGTCTATCCATGCCCACGAACTTCTCAACCTTATCGGCGAACAGAACGAGCCGCTGACCCTGGATCAGATCAAGGCCCTGGCTGCTGAGCAGTTCGGTGCCGAGGCCCGGTTCTTCACCTGTCGTCTGGACGATCAGAGCATTGAGCAGATTGTGACCTTTTTCGTTAAGATGGCCAAGGTGGCGCCCTCTGGTGACGGCTATGTGCTGAACCGTGGCAACATGTGCAGCCACTGATTCTACGACGATGATTCAAAGAAAAAGGAGGCCCTGGCCTCCTTTTTCTCTGTCTGGCCCTATCTCGGTGCTCTGTTGTGTTCGGTTTCGGTGCTGAAGTAGGTCTGTCCCACCTTGATCACCACCACGGTGGCGGCCAGCAGCAGCGCCGAGGCTGAGATGGCCAGCACCCGCCAGTCATCCATCGCCTTCATATCCAGGATCAGGTAGCGGGCCAGGGCGACGATGCCGATATAGATGGGCATCCGTACCGGCAGTTGCCCTTCGGCTGCGTATACCGCCACCATGGCCAGAACCTCCAGGTAGATGAACAGCAGCAGCAGATCCGCCAGGGCCACATGGCGGTTGGAGATCATCAGCCACACCTCCTGGCCAATGGCCACCATGGTCGCCAGGGTAATAATGATCAGAATCAGGTGTTCAAACAGGGCGATGGTCGGTAATCCGAATGATTTGTACAGTCTGTGCATGGGCACTCTCCAGGGGCAATCCGTGGCTCCCTACGGTCGATAGGGGCAGTCTGTTGTTCCCTACAGTCTATAGTTCCAAAAATAAAACTGCATTGTTATCAATGTGATCTGTTTCACAACTGCTTCTTGGCATTTCTTGCTGGTCTGCTATTCTGGCGCCCTCTTTTCCCATTTTTTCTCGGCCCCTATGATGTTGTTGGTTGCCAAGGTACTGGCGGCGGTGTTCGCCGTGGTGGGCCTGGCGTGGATTGCTGAACGCAGTGGTCCCCGCCTGGCGGGTGTTCTTTCCGGTTACCCTCTGGGCACCGCCATTGTGCTGTTCTTCTACGGCATTGAACACGGCCCGCAGTTCGCCGCCGAGGCGGCCCTCTATGGTCAGTTGGGGCTGGCGGCCACTACCGGTTACTGTCTGGTCTATACCCTGAGTGCCCAGGGGGCCGATCCTAGGGCCTGGCGTCCCATGGGGGTGGCCATCCTGGCTCTGGTGGGCTTTGCCTTACTGGCACAGTCGATGCCGCCTCTGGGGGCGGCGGGCGCCTTGGTGGCAGCCGGAGTGGCGCTGTTGTCGATACGCATTACCCGGCGTGTGCCGGAACCGGAATTTGTGGCGGTCAAGGCGGGCCCCATGATGATCTGGGGCAGGGCACTACTGGCGGCGCTGATCGTGGTGGTGATCACCGCACTGGCACATTGGTTGCCTCAGAGTCTGGCCGGTGTGATGGCGGCATTTCCGGTGACCCTGTTCCCACTGATGCTGTTGCTGCAACTGGAGTATGGCAACCGGCCGGTGGCGGTGTTGGCTAAGCACTATCCCTTTGGGGTGGGGAGTCTGGTGGTCTATGGCCTGTCGGTCTGGGTGAGTTACCCCTTACTCGGAGTGGCACTGGGTACCCTGGTTTCCTTTGTTGCCGCCACCCTCTACCTGGTGCTGTTCCTTAAGCTGCGAGGGCGCTGATCAGTTGCTGCAGCGGCCTGGGCGATAGGTCATCGCCTGCAGACGATCGCTGTCGGCCTGGTAGAGGTCCACCAGGCTTTGAGCTTGGCCAAGATCAGCCAGCAGTGGACTGAGCCACTCGGGAAGATCTTCTTTCAGGGAGTAGTAGACCCACTGTCCCTGACGGCGGTCTTGCAACAACCCCTGGCTGCGCAGGCTGGCCAGATGGCGGGAGATCTTGGGCTGGCTCTCATTCAGGGCTTCGACCAGTTCACAGACACACAACTCACCCTTGCGCACCAGCAGCAGCACACAGCGCAGCCGGGTTTCATCACTGAGCAGTTTGAAGAACAGATGTGGATTCACGGGTACCTCGGTTTTCCGGACCTTCAGGGAGCCTAGCTCCACCTGAGAGGGGCTTATTCAAAAATCGATAGATCTCAGCAGCTTTCCCTGAAGATTGCCATGGTTGAAATCAACAGAAATGGCGTATTTAGCGTCATTTGCATCCATTTGTGAAAGGAAAGATGAAAAGGTGGGAGAAAAGTGTAGGCGTGATCTCAGTTTCGGACACGAAAAAAAGGGGAAGCCAACGGCTTCCCCTTTTCCGTTCTTAACCGGAATTAGCGCTTGAGGGCGTCATTCAGGTGCGGACGCATGGCGGCCAGCAGGCCGGCGGTGACCTTGGGAGCGCCGGCGACGATGTTGCCGCTCTTCAGCTGGTTGTGACCGCCGATAAAGTCAGTCACGATGCCGCCCGCTTCCTTCACCAGCAGTTCACCTGCGGCAATGTCCCAGGGCTTGAGGCCGATCTCGAAAAATCCGTCGACGCGGCCGGCAGCCACGTAAGCCAGATCCAGGGCCGCGGAGCCGGTGCGGCGGAAATCAGCGGCATTTTCCCAGATACCCGCCAGCATATTCAGGTAGCTTTCGCTGTGCTGACGGCTCTTGAAGGGGAAGCCGGTGGCAATAACGGTACCGGTCAGGTTACGGGCGCCGCTGTTGCGGATGCGGTAACCGTTCAACTGGGCTCCGGCACCCCGGGTGGCGGTGAACAGTTCATTGCGGATGGGATCGAATACCACGGCATGCTCCAGCTTGCCCTTGATCTGCAGAGCAATGGAGACGGAGAAGTGGGGCAGGCCCTTAACGAAGTTAGTGGTGCCATCCAGGGGGTCGATGATCCATTGGAACTCTGCGTGCTCACCTTCGATGGTGCCGCACTCTTCGCCGATGATGGTGTGCTTAGGATAGGACTTCTGGAGGGTGGCCACGATGGCCGCCTCGGCGTCACGATCAACTTTGGTGACGTAATCATTGATGCCTTTCAGTTCGGCTTCAACTTTGTCCTGCTCAGAAAACGCGCGTGCAATAACCTCTCCGCCGGCGCGCGCAGCGCGAACGGCGATGTTCAGCATCGGATGCATATCGATACCCCTGAATGTAAAAGAACGGAAACCCCTGTGGGTTGGGGCGCGGATCTTAGCAGAGATGATCTATATATAAAAGCAACAAATGTTTCTAAAGTGGCACATTAGGCTGTGATAGCATATTGGCCCTCTTTGTTTACCTAAGTAATCAACCGGATGCTAGAGAATATCCGCATTATCCTGGTGGGCACCTCCCACCCGGGCAATATTGGTTCCGCCGCCAGGGCGATGAAAACCATGGGCCTGTCCCAGCTGATGCTGGTGGCCCCCAGAGTGGAGCCGGACGGTAAGTCCGTGGCTCTGGCCGCCGGTGCCGTGGATGTGCTTAAGCACATCAAAACCGTGGGCACCCTGGAGGAGGCGATCGCCGATTGCTCCCTGGCCATCGGCACCTCTGCACGCCGCCGAGGCCTGGACTGGCCTCAGCTTGACGCTCGTCAGGCCGGAGAGAAGCTGGCACTGGAGGGGCGAACCGGTCCCGTGGCCCTGGTGTTTGGTCGTGAGAATCATGGCCTGACCAACGAGGAGCTGCAGCTGTGCCACTTCCACGTCAACATCCCGGCCAATCCCGAGTATTCCAGTCTCAACCTGGCTCAGGCGGTACAGCTGCTCTGTTATGAGGTGAGGATGAAACACCTCAGCCTGCTGGCCAAGCCGGAGCCTGAGGAGGAGTACCCCAATGGCGAGCAGCTCGAGGGCTTCTACCAGCACCTGGAGTCGGCCCTGACTCACACCGGCTTTATCCGCAAAAATCATCCTGGTCAGGTGATGGCCAAGCTGCGCAGACTGTTCAACCGGGCTCGTCCAGAGTCACAGGAGTTGAATATCCTGCGAGGCGTCCTCACATCTGTAGAGAGAACTGACCCCACCACAAAAGAGTAATGGCAGACATGGGAATACGTGCGCGTCTAAAGGAAGATATCGCTTCCATCTATCACAGAGATCCGGCGGCCAACAGCGCCTTCGAGATTCTGACCAACTACCCAGGCATGCATGCGATCTGGCTTCACCGAATCTCCCACAAACTCTGGTGTCGTAACTGGAAGCTGACCGCCCGCCTTCTCTCTACTTTCTCCCGTTGGGCCACCGGTGTGGAGATTCACCCTGGGGCCCGCATTGGCCGTCGCTTCTTCATCGACCATGGCATGGGGGTGGTGATCGGCGAGACTGCGGAGATTGGCGATGACGTGACCCTGTACCACGGCGTGACCCTGGGGGGAACCAGTTGGAACGCCGGTAAGCGTCACCCCACCCTCCATGATAATGTGGTGGTGGGGGCCGGTGCCAAGATCCTGGGGCCCCTGGACATCGGTGAGGGCGCCCGGGTGGGGTCCAACTCTGTGGTGATCAAAGATGTGGAGCCGGGAACCACCATGATCGGCATTCCCGCGCGGTCCGTGCTCAGTAAGGCGGAGCGTGAGAAGGAGCACCGGCGCAGTCACCTGGCCCGGAAATATGGTTTCGACGCCTATGCGGTGTCGCCGGATAATCCGGATCCCGTGGCCAGTGCCATCGGTTCCATGCTCGATCATATGCACCTGATGGACGCCCGTATGATGGAGATCTGCCAGGCGCTGAAGGAGCAGGGCTGCACCATCGAAATCAAGGAGCTGCCACAGCTCAATGTCACCGCTTTTGTTGAAGCAGAGCAAGAAGCGGCAGATACCCGCCGAAAAGAGCACGAAAGATTTGATCCAGGTATTTGAATCCGACTTGCGAATAGGGTTAAATGCCCCAGCTGGATGCTGGGGTATTCCTCTCCATTAATCGAAAATCCCGGTTAAAGCTGCCAGAATAATACTTGAGTAATTTACTCAGGTATATGGTATAGTGGTAGCGTTGCATGAAAGGGACAGGTTATGAGATTGACATCCAAAGGCCGCTACGCGGTCACCGCCATACTCGATGTGGCTCTGCACTCCGCCGATGGGCCGGTGCCGCTGGCTGACATCTCCGAGCGACAAGGTATCTCTCTGTCGTACCTGGAGCAGTTGTTCGCCAAGCTGCGTAAAAACGGTTTGGTCAGCAGTGTACGTGGCCCGGGTGGCGGCTACCTGCTGGGGCAGGATCCTGCCGACATCGCCGTAGGCATGGTGGTGCACGCCGTGGATGAGTCCGTGGACGCGACCCGCTGTCACGGCAAGAGCAATTGCCAGAGCGGCGCCCGTTGCCTGACTCACTCCCTGTGGGGAGACCTCAGCGACAGAATTGCAGGATTTCTAAACGGCATCAGCCTGGCTGATCTGATGTCGAGCCATGACGTAAAGGTGGTCTCCGTACGTCAGGAAACACAACAGGCCAAAGCTCACGCACAGTAAAGGTTTTGGCGCTTGCGCCATGATGTAACTAACCGCCGGCACCATGTTTTTAGCCGGCTCAAGTCGGAGAAGGTAATGAAGCTTCCGATCTATTTTGATTACTCCGCCACCACTCCGGTCGACCCACGTGTCGCCGAGAAGATGGTTCAGTACATGACACTGGACGGCATGTTCGGTAACCCCGCGTCTCGCTCGCACAAGTTTGGCTGGCAGGCCGAAGAGGCGGTAGACATTGCCCGCAATCAGGTAGCGGATCTGATCAACGCCGATCCTCGCGAGATCGTCTTTACCTCAGGTGCCACCGAGTCCGACAACCTGGCCATCAAGGGTGTGGCGCACTTCTATAACAAGAAGGGCAAGCACATCATCACCAGCAAGACCGAACACAAAGCGGTGCTGGATACCTGTCGCCAGCTGGAGCGTGAAGGCTACGAGGTGACCTACCTGGAGCCGGAGAGCAACGGCATCATTCCCCTGAGCCGCTTCGAAGAAGCGATGCGTGATGACACCATCCTGGTTTCCATCATGCACGTGAACAACGAGATCGGCGTCATTCACGACATCGCCGCCATCGGCGAGCTGTGCCGCAGCAAAAAGATCTTGCTGCACGTGGATGCGGCCCAGAGCGCCGGCAAGCTGCCCATCGACGTGAAGGCGATGAAGGTGGACATGATCTCCATCTCCGCCCACAAGATGTACGGCCCCAAAGGGGTCGGTGCCCTGTACGTCCGTCGTAAGCCTCGGGTTCGTCTGGAAGCCCAGATGCACGGTGGTGGCCATGAGCGCGGCATGCGTTCCGGCACCCTGGCGACCCACCAGCTGGTGGGCCTGGGCGAAGCCTGCCGCATCGCCAAAGAGGAGATGGGTGCAGAAGCTGAGCGCATGCGCGCCCTGCGTGACCGCCTGCTCAATGGCATCAGTGACATTGAAGAGGTGTACATCAATGGTGACCTGGAGCAACGCCTGGTCTCCAACCTCAATATCAGCTTTAACTTCGTTGAGGGCGAATCTCTGATGATGGCCCTGAGCGACCTGGCAGTGTCTTCCGGCTCAGCTTGTACCTCTGCCAGCCTGGAGCCCAGCTATGTGCTGCGCGCCCTGGGCATGACCGACGAGCTGGCCCACAGCTCCATCCGTTTCTCCATCGGCCGCTTTACCACCGAGGAGGAGATCGATTACGCCATCGACAAGATCCGTGGCGCCATCGGCAAACTGCGTGAGATGTCCCCCCTGTGGGAGATGCACAAAGACGGTATCGACCTGTCCACCGTTGAGTGGGCGGCTCACTGATAGAGACACAACGAGGGGCCGGCGGCGACCGGTCCCCGACGAGAGTTAGGAATTTGGAGCGTAATCATGGCATACAGTGAAAAGGTCATTGACCACTACGAAAACCCCCGCAACGTGGGTTCTTTCGACAAGAACGACCCCAATGTCGCCACCGGTATGGTTGGCGCGCCGGCTTGCGGTGACGTGATGAAGCTGCAACTGAAGGTGGACGACGAAGGCGTTATTGAAGACGCCAAGTTCAAGACCTACGGCTGTGGCAGCGCCATCGCTTCCTCCTCCCTGGTCACCGAGTGGGTGAAGGGCAAGACCCTGGAGGAAGCGGCTTCCATCAAGAACACCGAGATCGCCGAAGAGTTGGCCCTGCCTCCCGTGAAGATCCACTGTTCTATTCTGGCTGAGGACGCCATCAAGGCGGCCATTGCCGATTACAACAGCAAGCAAGGCAAAGAGTAACGGGAGTTTCTATGGCCATCTCCATGACCGACGCCGCCGCCGACCGGGTGAAGCAGTTTCTGGCCAATCGCGGGCGCGGCATCGGCCTGCGCCTGGGCCTGAAGACCTCCGGCTGCTCCGGACTGGCCTACGTTATCGAGTTCGTTGATGAACTCAATCCAGACGATGAAGTGTTCGAAGACAAGGGAGTCAACGTGATCATCGACGCCAAGAGCCTGATCTATCTTGAGGGCGTGGAGCTGGATTTCGTCAAGGAGGGCCTGAACGAAGGCTTTAAGTTCAATAACCCCAATGCCCAGGGAGAGTGTGGCTGCGGAGAGAGCTTTACTGTTTGATGCCTGGGGCCCGAACGGGCCCAGTTGCCAGGTGCAGGGGATATTGATGAACTACTTCGAGTTGTTCGACCTTCCGGTGGCGTTCCAGGTGGACGCCACCCTGCTAAGCGGCCGCTACCGCGAGCTTCAGCGTGCCGTCCATCCGGATAACTTTGCCGACGCCTCCGAGCGGGACCGCCTGTTGGCGGTGCAGAAAGCGGCGGAGATCAACGACGCCTTCCAGACCCTGAAAGAGCCCGTGGGCCGGGCCCAGTATCTGCTGAAACTCAGTGGCATCGACCTGCAGGGTGAGACCCAGACCATCCGAGATACCGGCTTCCTGATGGAACAGATGATGCTCAGGGAGACCCTGGAAGAGGTGGAGGAGTCCTCCGACGTCGAGAGCGCGGCGATGGATTTCGCCGACGATCTGAGTCAGCGCACTCGCGCCCTGATGCAACAGCTGGAGTCACAGCTGGGAGAGCAGCAGTGGCCCCAGGCCGCCGACTCGGTACGCAAACTAAAATTCATGAAGAAGCTGGAGGAGGAGCTGGCGCAGCTGGAAGACCGGTTGCTGGCCTGATGCTTCACATCACTGATTATGGCGCTACTGCAAATTGCTGAACCCGGCCAGATGGCCGCCCCTCACCAGCACAAGCTGGCGGTGGGAATCGATCTCGGAACCACAAATTCTCTGGTGGCTGCGGTGCGCAGCGGTCAGGCGGAAACTCTGCCGGACCCCCAGGGGCACCACCGCATGCCATCGGTGGTGCGTTATCTGGAACAGGGGTTGGAGACCGGCGAGTCTGCCAAGGCCCTGGCCAGCGACGATCCACAGAACACCATCATCTCGGTGAAGCGCTTCATGGGGCGGTCCCTGGAGGACATCCAGAGCCGTTACCCCAAACTGCCTTATGAGCTGGAAGCCTCGGACAACGGCTTGCCGCTGTTTGTGACCCGCAGTGGCCGGGTCAATCCGGTCCAGGTCTCCTCCGAAGTGCTCAAGCCATTGATTGCCAGGGCCGAAGAAACCCTGGGAGGCGAGTTGTCCGGCGCGGTGATCACCGTGCCAGCCTACTTCGATGACGCTCAGCGTCAGGGCACTAAGGATTCCGCCGAACTGGTGGGCATCAAGGTGTTGCGGTTGCTGAACGAGCCCACGGCGGCGGCCATCGCCTACGGCCTGGATTCGGGCCAGGAGGGGGTGATCGCTGTCTACGATCTGGGTGGTGGCACCTTCGACATCTCCATCTTGCGCCTCAATCAGGGGGTGTTCGAGGTGTTGGCCACCGGCGGCGATTCCGCCCTGGGCGGGGATGATTTCGATCATCTGCTGGCGGACCATCTGGCCGAACTGGCCGGGATCGCCGATGCGGATGCCAGCCTGCGCCGGCAGCTGCAGAGTGAAGCCTGCCGGGTCAAGGAGGCGCTGACCGGTGCCGACAGTGTGACCGCCGCCATTGGCGACTGGCAGGGAGAGATCACCCGCAGCCAGTTTGATGCGCTGATCTCTCCATTGGTCAAACGCACCCTGATGGCCTGTCGCCGCAGCCTGCGGGACGCCGGCCTGGAGAAGCAGGAGGTGCTGGAGGTGGTGATGGTGGGCGGTTCCACCCGGGTTCCCCAGGTGCGGGACCAGGTGGGCGAGTTCTTTGGCCGTACCCCGCTGACCAGCATCGACCCCGATCGTGTGGTGGCCATCGGTGCCGCCATCCAGGCTGATATCCTGGTGGGCAACAAGCCCGACTCGGACATGTTGCTGCTGGACGTGGCGCCCCTGTCCCTGGGGTTGGAGACCATGGGGGGGCTGACCGAGAAGGTGATTCCCCGCAATACCACCATTCCGGTGGCCCGGGCTCAGGAGTTCACCACCTTCAAAGACGGTCAGACTGCCATGGCCATTCATGTGGTACAGGGTGAGCGTGAGATGGTGGCGGACTGCCGCTCCCTGGCGCGTTTCGTCCTCAAGGACATTCCGCCTATGGCTGCGGGCACTGCGGTGATTCGGGTGACCTTCCAGGTGGATGCCGATGGCCTGCTGTCAGTGACCGCCCAGGAGAAGACCTCAGGGGTTCAGACCTCCATTCAGGTGAAGCCCTCCTTCGGCCTGAGCGAGGGGGAGATCACCCGGATGCTCACCGAGTCCATGACGCACGCCAAAGAGGATATCGCCAAGCGGATGCTGACCGAGCAGCGCATCGAGGCCCAGCGGGTGATCGAAAGCCTGAGCTCTGCCCTGGATGCTGACGGCGATGAACTGCTGCGCCCTGAGCAGCAGCAGGTATTGCGTGACCGGATGGTGGCGCTGAAACAGTTGTGTGAAGGCAGCGATGGTCAGGTCATCAAGGACGCCATCGAGGCCCTGGATAAGGCCAGTGCCGAGTTTGCCGCGCGCCGGATGGACCTGTCCATTCGTCGGGCGCTGTCGGGACAATCGGTTGATAACGTATAAGGTTAGCTATGCCAAAGATTATTTTTCTGCCCAGTGAAGAGCACTGCCCTGAAGGTCTGGAAACCCAAGCCGAGCAGGGGGAGACCATTCTGGACGTCGCCCTGCGCAATGGCATCATCATTGAGCATGCCTGCGAGAAGTCCTGCGCCTGCACCACCTGTCACGTGGTGGTTCGCGAAGGCTTCGACTCTCTGGAGGAGAGCGACGAACTGGAAGATGACATGCTGGATAAGGCTTGGGGTCTGGAGCCGGAATCCCGTCTCTCTTGTCAGGCCAAGGTCGAAGATGAGGATCTGGTGGTGGACATCCCCAGATACACCATCAATCAGGTGAGTGAACACCACTAGTCTCGTTAGGAGGTAAGCATGGAACTGAAGTGGGTAGACGTGCAGGATATCGCCATCGAGCTGAGCGAGCAGAAGCCCGATGTGGATCCTACGCAGCTGCGCTTCACCGAGCTGCGCCAGTGGGTGATGGATCTGGAGGGGTTCAATGACGACCCCGATCACTGTAATGAGCGTATCCTGGAAGCGATTCAGCAGGCCTGGATAGACGAGGCCGAATAAGCCAGACTGAACAGAGAAGGCGGAGCATCAGCTCCGCTTTTTTTATGGGCAAAACTCAGGGCTGGCGGGTAACAGCGATGTTATGACCTTTTTTCAATTTTTATGACAAAGGACAATGTTTCGACCCGGGGTCCCTGAGTAACATGGAGCGACAAGGTTGCCACAGGGGCAGCCAGTTACCAGTAACAGGCCCGAAAGGCCTAGAGCGGGAAGGCAAGATGCACGAGATGTCACTGGCCGAAGGGATAGTACAAATCCTGGAGAGCGAGGCCCAGAAGCAGCAGTTCACCAAGGTGAAAGAGGTCTGCCTCGAGGTTGGGGAACTGGCCGGGGTGGAGCTGGAGGCGCTGGAGTTCAGCTTTGATGTGATCACCAGGGAGACCCTGGCCGAAGGGTGCAGCCTTTCCATCGAGTCGGTGCCCGGCACCGCCTACTGTTTCGATTGTGCCGTGGAGGTTCCCCTGTCACGGCGTGGGCAGCCCTGTCCCAAATGCAGCGGATACTCGCTGCAGGTAGTGGGAGGCACCCAGATGCGAGTCAAATCATTAGAGGTAGAGTAACCATGTGTACCGTATGCGGCTGTGCCGAAGGCAATGTAAAGATCGAACAGGGTCATAGCCATGACCACGGTCACCACCATCATCATGATCACGGCCACAGCCATGACCACAGCCACGGCCACAGCCATGACCACGGCCATGACCACGGCCATAGCCATGACCACAGTCATGCTCATGATCATCACCACGGCCATGCTCATCATGCCACTGTCGAGCCGACCATCATCCACCACCACTATCACCATCAGGGTAATGTAGAGCATCATTATCACTACCATATTCATGGTGAGGCGGCCCATCAGCATGGTCATAGCCACGGTCACGATCATAGCCACGACCATGGTCATTCTCATGAACATGACCATCATCACGATGACAAGGCCGAGGCTTTTGCTCCGGCACATCAGGGTGACAACCTCCACTATGGTCAGGGACCGGCCCATGCTCATGCGCCCGGTATGTCCCAGGCGCGGATGGTACAGATCGAACAGGATATCCTGGGCAAGAATGACGCCATCGCCGCCGACAACCGCAAGCGCTTCCATCAGGCGAACCAACTGGTGGTCAACCTGGTGTCGAGCCCAGGCTCCGGTAAGACCACCCTGCTGACCGAAACCTGTCGTCGCCTGGCCGATGACAAGGTGGTGGTTATCGAGGGGGATCAGGAGACCGCCAACGACGCGGACCGCATCCGTGAGACCGGTGTCCGTGCCATCCAGGTGAACACCGGCAAGGGCTGTCACCTGGACGCCGCCATGATCGGTTCTGCCTGTGACCGGCTGGATCTGGACAAGGACGAACTGGTGATCATCGAGAACGTGGGTAACCTGGTGTGTCCTGCCGGATTCGATCTGGGTGAACGTCATAAGGTGGCCATTCTGTCCGTCACCGAAGGGGAAGATAAGCCGCTTAAATACCCTGACATGTTTGCCGCGTCCAACCTGATGCTGGTGAACAAGGTGGATCTGCTGCCCCACCTGAACTTCGATGTTCAGGCCTGCATCGACAATGCTCGCAAGGTCAACCCGGATATCCAGGTGATCTGCACCTCGGCCACCACAGGTGAGGGGATGGATGAGTGGATCGACTGGCTGCAAAAGCAGCGTTAAACCCCTAAGGTTAAGCCGGCTCGATTGAGCCGGCTTTTTGGTTTTTAGGGACTTGGATGCGAAATCTGCGTCAGTTCATTTAACAAGCTAATCAAAACTGCCGCTATGTCTCATTGAGGGCAAAAAAAGGTTGTTTTTTTAGCCAGCAAGGAAGTATGTTGTGTAATCGCTGACCAGGCTGTCGGGGCTGAGTGGCGATAAATTGCTCAAACCAAAAATAATTGGGGCGGAAATAACAATGCAACAAGAAGTCCGCAAAACTCACTCTTTTGTTTGTCATTCAGACGGTTCGAATGACGCGTTTCCTGAGTGGAAGTACAAATTTATCCTAAGGAAGTTGGCACTGAAGCGCGGTGAGCGTGTGCTGGTGATCTCCCCGTGTGAAGAGGGGTTTGTCCGGGTACTGGCAAAGCAGGTTGGCGAAGCCGGGGCCATTGACATACTGACGGATCACGTCATGAACTCCGCCATGTTAAAGCAGCAATATGCTGATCTTCCAAGTGTTTCTATTCAAGTTCGAGGGCCGGCCGTCAAGCACGTCGCCTATCAGGCGGTGATCTGGTTGGGGGCCATGACCGAGTCGGGCAGTGACCTGGCCAGAGAGATTCAGTTCTCCTGGCGCCTGCTGGACAAATGCGGTCGCCTCCTCCTTGCCCTTCCACAATCCCATCCAGACTCTAACGCCTCCCTGGACGAAGCCATCGAGATTGGTAACGGCCTCGGCTTTGTCAGTCGCATGAGGCGTCGCTGTGACGAGCACTGCATGTGGATCGGTGTCAAATATTTGCGCTAATCGTGATCGCCAAGCCGCTCGCAATGATCCTGAACGTGATTTAAGTAGGGATCTTTGGGTGGTTTTGCCTTATAATCCGCGCCAAACAACACACCGACCCTAAATATGGAGAGAAAAATGGCGATTGAACGCACTTTTTCCATCGTTAAGCCTGACGCTGTTGCCAAGAACCTGATCGGCGCCATCTATGGCCGTTTCGAAAATGCTGGCCTGAAGATCGTGGCTTCCAAGATGGTTCACCTGAGCCGCGAGCAAGCCGAAGGTTTCTACGCTGAGCACAAGGAGCGTCCCTTCTTCGGTGCCCTGGTAGACTTCATGACTTCCGGACCCATCATGGTCCAGGTTCTGGAAGGTGAGAACGCCGTACTGGCCAACCGTGAAATCATGGGTGCCACCAACCCTGCCGATGCCGCTCGCGGTACTCTGCGCAGCGATTTCGCCAACTCCATCGATGAGAATGCCGTACACGGCTCCGATGCACTGGCTTCCGCCGAGCGCGAAATTGGTTATTTCTTCACTCAGGAAGAGATCTGCCCACGCACTCGCTAAGAGTCAGGCAGAGATAAAAAAAGCGCCCCTGGGGCGCTTTTTTTGTGTGGTGATTTCTGGGCGGGGGTGTCAGGCGGAGTCGTTGTCGCTGAGGGTAATGCCCCGCTGTTTCTTGCGCTGCTCCCACAGCTTGCGCGCCACGTCCTGCATGTCGGCGGCAGGATCGCTGAATTCAACAATCTCCAGCCCCAGCAGCGATTCGATGATGTCCTCCATGGTCACCAGACCCAGGACGCTGCCGTACTCGTCCACCACGATGGCGATCTGCACCCGCCGCTTGAGCAGCTGTTCAAACACCGCCATTAGCTTGGTGCCTTCCGGCAGGGCCAGAATAGGTCGCTTGAGGGCACGCAAAGGTTTGTCCGGGTTGCTTCGTTCAGCCAGCATCACCTCGTTGCGGTGAACATAACCGACAATGTCATCCCGCTCTTCGTCGTGCACCGGAATCCGGGTAAAGCGCGCCTCGGACTGTTCGCGGACAAAATCGGCCAGGCTCATATGCTGGCTGACCGCATGGATGACGGTCCTGGGGGTCATCACCGCGGTCACCGGAACCTCCCGGGCACTGAGCAGCTGCTTGAGAATGTTGGACTCCTTCTCCTCCAGCTCGCCGGATTGATGGCCAATGTCCGCCATGGCAGACATCTCGGCACGGATGTACTGCCCTTGTTCCCCTTTGCCCATCAGTCGGGTCACCTTGAGGGAGAGCCACACCAGGGGTTTGGTCAGAGTCACCATCCAGTTGAGTGCCAGGGACACTGGCGGAGCCAGGGAGCGCCAGTAGTTGGCGCCCAGGGTCTTGGGGATGATCTCGGAGAAGAACAGAATCGCCAGGGTCAGCACTGCGGAGAACAGACCCAGGAGCTCGTCACCAAATACCTTGGCTGCCTGTGCACCGGCACCGGCAGCGCCCGCTGTATGGGCTATGGTATTGAGAGTAAGGATCGCCACCAGCGGTGCTTCGACGTCCTCTTTCTGTTTTTCCAGGCGGGCGGCCGCCTTGGGATTGCTCTTTTTCAGGTTGGCAATATAGCTGGGTGTCACACTGAGCAGGGCCGCTTCGAAGACGCTGCAGACAAAAGAAACGCCAATGGCGGCAAGAATATAGCTAACTAACAGTATCATTGAGTCAGGTTAGAAACAGTCGTAATGAGCTCCAGTGTATCATGATATGGCTGGATACCGGCTGAACTCCTCTAAACCCCGTCATGGTGGACTTTCGGGGGGATTAGCCTGTACAATTGCGCGCCATTTTCCGGGCTGGAGTCGAGGAGCACTGAGATGACTGACAAGGTCAACCTTTTAAACCTGAATCGTCAGGCGATGCGTGAGTTTTTTGCCGAACTGGGCGAAAAGCCGTTTCGCGCCGATCAGATGATGAAGTGGATCTATCACTTCGGCCAGGACAACTTCGATGAGATGACCAACTTCAACAAGGCTCTGCGTGCCAAGTTGACAGAGATGGCCGTGATCCAGGCGCCGGAGATTGCCGACAGTCAGCACTCCTCAGATGGCACCATCAAGTTCGCCATCGACGTCGGCAATGGCCAGGAGGTGGAGACCGTGTACATCCCAGAGGATGACCGGGCGACCCTGTGTGTCTCCTCTCAGGTGGGCTGTGCCCTGGAGTGCAGCTTTTGCTCTACCGCCCAGCAGGGGTTCAACCGAAACCTGACCGTGGCCGAGATCATCGGCCAGGTGTGGCGGGTGGCGACCTACCTGGGCCTTTCCGGGAAAAGTCAGGATCGCCCCATCTCCAACGTGGTGATGATGGGTATGGGCGAGCCGCTGCTGAACATGACCAATGTGGTGCCCGCCATGGACATCATGCTGGACGACTACGGTTTCGGCCTCTCCAAGCGTCGGGTAACCATCTCCACTTCGGGTGTGGTGCCTGCCCTGGACAAGCTGGGTGACCAGATTGATGTGGCCCTGGCCATCAGTCTGCACGCCCCCAACGACAAGCTGCGGGATGAGCTGGTGCCGGTCAACAAGAAGTACAACATCGCCACCTTCCTGGAGTCGGTTCGCGGTTACCTGGGCAAATCTTTTGCCAATAAAGGGCGGGTGACCATTGAGTACGTGATGCTGGACCACATCAACGATTCCATGGACCAGGCCCGCGAGCTGGCGGAATTGCTGAAGGATACCCCTTGTAAGATCAATTTGATCCCTTTCAATCCCTTCCCTGGCAGCCCTTATGGTAAGAGCTCCAATTCTCGAATTGACCGCTTTTCTAAGGTATTGATGGAGAAGGGGTATACCGTTATTGTACGTAAGACCCGGGGCGACGACATCGACGCGGCCTGCGGCCAGTTGGTGGGTGACGTTCGGGACCGCACCAAGCGGATGCTGAAAAAACGCATGCATGGTGAACAAATTTCGGTAAAAATGAGCTAATACACTACTCAAGCTGACAAGGTGTTGGCATGAAGGCATGGATCGCCCTGGGATGTGTTGCCCTGTTAACTGCCTGCGTCACCCAGACCACTCTGGACGGCAGAGAGGTTGCCGACGGTGACCGCAGCCTGGACGCAGCGTCAGCAGCCCGGGAACGGGTTGCACTGGCAGTGGGCTACCTGGAACGAGGCGAAATGGAAGCGGCCAGGCGAAACCTGGAGCGGGCACTGGAGCACGATGGTGGTTCGGTGCAGGCGCACCTGACCCTGGCTTATTACTATGAACAGGTGGGCGATCTCCCTGCGGCCAGGGAGACCTATGAGCACCTGCTCAAGTTGCACCCCGACAGTGCCGATGTACATAACAACTACGGGGTGTTTCTCTGCCGACGGCTGGAGTTTGACGCCTCCGAAGAGCAGTTACTGGCTGCCATCGCTTCGCCCGGGTACGCGAAACAGGGAAGCAGCTTTGAAAATCTGGCGCGGTGTGCCCTGAAAGTGGGTCGTGAACCCCTGGCGGTTCAATACTTTCATTCGGCATTAAAGTATGATCCTGGTCGTATCGGCTTATGGCTGGAACTGGCAGAATTGGCGTTTCGCCTGCAGGATTATCCCCAAGCCAGGAGTGCTCTGTCCCAATTTCATGGGACAGCGGTCGCCACGGCACCCTCCCTTTGGTTGGGAGTGGAGATTGAGCGCCGGGCGCAGCAGTGGCAGGCGGCCAGACAATTTGGCGCCCAGCTGCTGGTGAAATACCCAGATTCGGAACAAGCTAAGGCATACCGGGCAAAGAATTATCAATGAATGACAATCAACAACACCAAGAACAACAAGAAGAAACTACGGTGATCACCCCAGGGCCCCTGTTGCGGGCCGCCAGGGAGGCCAGCGGCCTGACCACCCAACAGGTGGCTCAGCGTCTCAGCCTGCGCCGCTCCGTGGTTGAGGGGATCGAGAACGACGACTACGAGTCCGGTACCACCACCACCTATCTTCGCGGCTATGTGCGCAACTACGCCCGGCTGGTGGGCGTCAGTGAAAAACAGATCGCCCTGGCCCTGTCGGCGCTGCCTCACTCTCAGGCCGAAACCAATATGCAGAGCTTCTCCCGTCGCACTTCCAAGCAGCAGCGAGACAGCCGCTGGATGCTGCTGACCTGGGTCATCGTTCTGGCTCTGGTTGGCTTGCTGGTGTGGTGGTGGGTCTCCAAACCCCAATCCCTGCTGGAAACCAGCAGCGACATCTCCCTTCCCTCCATTGTCAGCAGTGAGCCTGAGCGTCGCAGTGCCGCGGAGCTGGTCCCCCAGCCCCGGGAGCGGGTTGACCCGCAGACCTTGGCGCAGACTCTGGACGCTTCGCCGGAGGCCGGCGAGGCGGATGCCCAAGGGGAGCTGCCTATGCACTCCGATATGGCTCAGCCCGATCCGGTCGATGCCCAAGTCGTTCAGCAGCCTGATGCCACTCAAGCGGCCGAGGCAGACGAGGTGACCGATGAAGCGCCCCTGGTCGCCCTGGATAAGGTCAGCCTGACTCTGGCCGGCGATTGCTGGATGCTGCTCAAGGATGCGGACGGCAATACCCTGATGGAGGGGCTCAAGCGCAACGGTTACCAAACTGCCCTGGAGGGCAAGGCTCCCATGAAACTGCGTGTTGGGGCGCCGGAAGTGGTGTCCCTGAGCTTTAACGGCAATCCCATTGATATGTCCGGTTACCGCCCAGGACGGGTCGCGGTAATCACTCTGGCCAATTAAGGTGTCTCATGCAACACGAATCTCCCATTAAGCGTCGCCCCACCCGCCAGGTCATGGTGGGCAATGTGCCCGTGGGTGGCGGAGCCCCCATCTCGGTGCAGTCGATGACCAACACCCGCACCACAGATGTGGACGCCACCGTGGCACAGATTCAGGCCATCGAGCGTGCCGGCGCCGACATCGTCCGGGTATCTGTACCCACCATGGAGGCGGCGGAGTCGTTTAAGCTGATCAAGCAACAGACCACCATCCCTCTGGTGGCGGACATCCATTTTGATTACCGCATCGCCTTAAAGGTGGCGGAGTATGGCGCCGACTGCCTGAGGATCAATCCGGGTAACATCGGCAACGAAGAGCGCATCAGGGCGGTGGTGGACGCCGCTCGCGAGCGAAATATTCCCATCCGTATCGGTGTTAACGCCGGTTCCCTGGAACGCGATATCCAGGAGAAATACGGTGAACCGACGCCTGCCGCACTGGTGGAGTCGGCCATGCGTCACGTCAAAATCTTGCAGGATTTGGACTTTCACAACTTCAAGGTCAGCGTGAAGGCCTCCGATGTCTTCCTGGCCGTGGACGCCTACCGCTTGCTGTCAGACGCCATCGAACAGCCGATCCACCTGGGGATCACCGAGGCCGGGGGTCAGCGCGCCGGCGCGGTAAAATCCGCCATCGGCCTGGGACTGTTGCTGAATGAAGGGATCGGCGACACCCTGAGGGTTTCCCTGGCGGCGGATCCCGTGGAGGAGGTGAAGGTGGGCTTTGATATCCTCAAGAGTCTGCGCATCCGCTCCCGCGGCATCAATTTTATCGCATGCCCCTCCTGCTCCCGTCAGGAGTTCGACGTCATCGGCACCGTCAATGCCCTGGAGCAACGTCTGGAAGATGTGACCACCGCCCTGGATGTGTCCATCATCGGCTGTGTGGTCAATGGCCCGGGTGAAGCCCTGGTGTCGGACCTGGGGCTGGCGGGCAGCAACAGAAAGAGTGGCTTCTATCTCGGCGGTGAACGCCAGAAAGAGCGCCTGGACAACGATCAGCTGGTGGAACTGCTGGAGGAGCGAATCCGCAAGCAGGCTGCCATCAAAGAGCAGCAGATCGCGGTCAAGGAAGTCAAAGAGTAATCACCCCTGTGTGACTCATAGGGCGCCCCGTAATCGGGCGCGCCCGATGGGACGCGGGGTCTTTTTATATTTAGAAAGAGAGCAACGTGAGTAAACAGATTCAAGCCATTCGCGGCATGAACGACTGCCTCCCCGGCGAAAGCGCCAAGTGGCAGTGGGTAGAAGCAGCCCTGCGTGACACCGTGGCCAGCTATGGTTATCAGGAGATCCGGACCCCCATCGTGGAGATGACCGGCCTGTTCAAGCGCGCCATTGGTGAAGTGACCGACATCGTCGAGAAGGAGATGTACACCTTCGAAGATCGCAATGGCGACTCCCTGACTCTGCGCCCTGAGGGCACCGCCTCCACAGTGCGTGCCGGCAACGAGCATGGTCTGCTCTATAACCAGGAGCAGCGCCTGTGGTACATGGGCCCCATGTTCCGTCATGAGCGTCCTCAGAAGGGGCGTTACCGCCAGTTCCACCAGTTTGGCGTGGAGGTCTATGGTATCGGCACCGCCGACGCCGACGCGGAAGTGCTGATGATGTCCGCCCGCCTGTGGGAGCGACTGGGCATTGCCGAGACCGTGCGACTGGAGATCAACACTCTGGGCACCAGCGAGGAGCGCAGTGCTTACCGCGAGGCTCTGGTGGCCTTCCTGGAGCAGCACAAAGAGACGCTGGACGAAGACAGCCAGCGCCGCATGTACACCAACCCATTGCGGGTGCTGGACACCAAGAATCCTGACGTTCAGGCGCTGTTGGCGGACGCCCCGGCCCTGATGGATCACCTGGGTGAAGCGTCAAAAGCACATTTTTCACTTTTGTGTGAACTGCTGGACGGCGCCGGCATCCAATACACGGTAAATCCTCGACTGGTGCGTGGCCTGGATTACTACAACCACACCGTATTCGAGTGGATCACCGACAGTCTGGGGGCCCAGGGCACCGTGCTGGCCGGTGGCCGCTACGATGGCCTGGTGGGTCAGCTGGGTGGCAAAGACACTCCGGCTGTGGGGTTTGCCTCCGGCATCGAGCGCCTGGTGTTGCTGCTGGATACCCTGGGCAAGTTTGATGCCCTGCCTGCGCCGGTGGATCTCTATGTGTGCGCCATGGGTGCCGGAACCCTGGGCAGCGCCATGGCCTTGGCGGACGATCTGCGCCGGGAGACCGACCTGGCAGTGATGATGCACTGCGGTGGCGGCAATTTTAAGAAACAGATGAAACGCGCCGACAAGAGTGGTGCCACAATGGCACTGATCATCGGCGAAGATGAATTACAACAAGGCGTGGTGACGGTGAAGCCGCTTCGCGCCGGGGGCGAACAGCGTCAGGTCAGCCGGGAAGAGCTGGCCGGTCTGTTGCCCTCTTTGGTGAACGCTTAAGGGGACTGACCAAGTGGAAATCTACAGCACCGAAGAACAACAGGTAGAAGCGATTAAGTCGTTTTGGAAGGAGTATGGTAACTCCATCATCGGCGGCGCCGCCATTGGTCTGGCTGCCCTGTTCGGCTGGAACACCTACCAGGAGTACCAGATAGGCCAGGAGGAAGCCGCTTCTGCCGCTTTTGATGCCGCCGTGGAGAAAGCCGGTGCTCGAGACACCCTGGCTGCCGCCGTGGATGAGCTGAAGCTGAGCCATGGTGATTCTGCCTACGCGGATCTGGCCTCGCTGATGCTGGCCAAAGCTGCCGCCGACGCCGGTGACCTGACTCAGGCCGAGCAGCGTCTGACCGATGTGGCTGCCGGCATCGATGCCGACATCAAGCCCCTGGTGGACCTGCGTCTGGCCCGGGTGCAACTGGCTTTAGGCAAGAGCGATGAGGCTCTGGCTACTCTGAACGCCATCACCGGTGAAGCCTTTGCCGGTCAGCGTGATGAGCTCAAGGGTGACCTGCTGAAGCAGAAGGGTGACCTGCAGGGGGCCCGCGATGCTTATCAGGCGGCCCTGACCGCCGGCAGCCGCAGCCCAGCGCTGCAGATGAAGCTCGACGACCTGGCAAACTGAGGATGGCGCGGATGGTGAAGGCAGGAAAAGGATGGCTGGCCGGACTGATGGTCCTGGCTCTGATGGGCTGTGCCTCCAGTGATGACGATGCCAAAGTGGAGATTTCGCCGCTGCCGGAGCTTGACTCCAGCGTGGCCACCACAGTGGTTTGGGATACCGGCGCCGGCGACGGCATTGGTGAGTATTGGTCCAGCCTGTCTCCTGAAGTGGCCTATGGCAAGGTGTTCGTGGCAGAGCGCTTCGGTCTGATCACCGCCTTTGATCAGGAGAACGGTAAAGAGCTGTGGCAGCAAAACCTGCGCCGCGTCTTTGCCACCGGTGCCCTGAAGAAAAACAACGGTGCCCGTCTCTCCGCCGGTCTGAGCAGCGGCTTCGACAAGGTGTTTGTCGGCAGTGAAAACGGTGTTCTGTTCGCTCTGGACCAGAACAGCGGCGAGGTGCTGTGGCAGGCCGTGACCCGGGGTGAGCTGCTGTCTGATCCGACCGTGGTGGATGCCAAGGTGGTGGTCAACACCGGTGCCGGCAAGGTACAGGCATTCGATGTGGAGACCGGTGAAGAGCTGTGGACCTATGAACTGACTCTGCCTTCTCTGGTGCTGCGTGGCACCAGTGCCGCCGCCACCACCCAGGGCGCCGCCTTTGTCGGCACCGCCGACGGTAAGCTGGCGGCGATCTTCGCCCAGCAGGGTGCGCCCATCTGGGAAGCCAAGCTGGCGGAAGCCTCAGGCTCCAATGAGCTGGATCGCATGGTGGACTCCGACGCCAAACCCCTGGTGTTGGGCACCACCCTGTATGCAAGTGCCTTTAACGGCAATCTGGCGGCGGTCGAGGTGCGCTCCGGCCAGATCAAGTGGAAGCGTCAATACTCCAGCTACACTCCGATGGATCTGGAGGGGAACGATCTCTACCTGACCGACAGTGACGGCACCATCTACTCGGTGAATCGTCTCAATGGTCTGGAGACTTGGGCCAACTCCGAACTGACCGGCCGACTGGTCACCGGCCCCGCCGTGCTGGGTGACTACCTGCTGGTGGGGGACTTCGAAGGCTACCTGCATATCCTCGATCGTGAAACCGGTAAACTGGTGGGACGACGCCAGATTGATGGCTCCGGCCTCTACAGCCAGCCGAGGGTCGAAGGAAACAAGGTATTCCTGCAGACACGAAGTGGTCGCATCGCCGTGGTGACAATAGGCTAAGGCACTGCTAAAATACTGCGCCCCCAATCCTGGGGGCGTTTTTTGTTTGAGAGGTTGTTCTCCATGATGCCAGTGGTAGCCCTGGTCGGGCGTCCGAATGTGGGCAAATCGACCCTGTTTAACCGCCTTACCCGAACCCGGGATGCCCTGGTGGCGGACTTCCCCGGTCTCACCCGGGACCGCAAGTACGGTCGCTCCAATGTGGGTGAGCATGAGTTTATCGTTGTGGATACCGGCGGTATCGATGGCACCGAAGAGGGGATCGAGACCAAGATGGCCGAGCAGTCCCTGGCGGCCATCGAGGAAGCGGATGTGGTGCTGTTCCTGGTGGATGCCCGGGCCGGACTGACCGTGGCCGATGAGGCGATCGCCCAGCACCTGCGCAGCAACGAGAAGCCGGTGTTCCTGGTGGCCAACAAGACCGACGGCATCGATGCCGACTCCGCCTGCGGTGAGTTCTACTCCCTGGGGCTGGGTGAGATCCATCAGATCGCCGCCGCCCAGAACCGCGGCATCAGTGCCCTGATCTACCGAGCCCTGGAGCCCTTTGTCGAGCAGTTTGCCGGCGACCAGAGCGAAGGTGATGAGGACGACGGCGAAGAGGCGTTCTTCGACGAGTCCGCCGAACAGCAGACCCTGACCGAAGAGGACGCCGAGGCCGAGGCCAAGCGTCTGCAGGATCAGCCGATCAAACTGGCCATCGTCGGCCGCCCCAACGTGGGTAAATCCACCCTGACCAACCGCATCCTGGGTGAGGAGCGGGTGGTGGTGTACGACATGCCCGGCACCACCCGGGATTCGGTGTTCATCCCCATGGAGCGTGACGGTCGTGACTATGTGCTGATCGACACCGCCGGAGTGCGCCGTCGTGGCAAGGTTCACGAGACGGTGGAGAAGTTCTCCGTCATCAAGACCCTGAAGGCCATCGAAGAGGCCAACGTGGTGCTGCTGACCATCGATGCCCGCGAGGGGATCTCCGATCAGGATCTCTCCCTGCTGGGCTTCGTGCTCAATGCCGGTCGTGCCCTGGTGCTGGCGGTGAACAAATGGGATGGCCTCTCCAACGAGGTCAAAGAGGACATTAAGCGGGAGCTGGATCGTCGCCTGGGCTTCATCGACTTCGCCCGGGTGCACTTTATCTCCGCCCTGCACGGTACCGGTGTGGGTCACCTGTTTGAATCCGTTCAGGAGGCCTATGCCAGTGCCACCCAGCGTCACAGCACCTCGCTGCTGACCAAGATCATGAAGATGGCGGTGGACGATCACCAGCCCCCCATGTCCCATGGCCGCCGCATCAAGCTGAAGTACGCCCATCCGGGCGGCTACAACCCACCCATCGTGGTGGTGCACGGCAATCAGGTGAAGAACCTGCCGGACTCCTACAAGCGCTATCTGATGAACTACTATCGTAAGTCGCTGAAGATCATGGGCAGCCCAATCCGCATCCAATTCCAGGAGGGGGAGAACCCCTTCGACAACCGTCGCAAGCGCTTGAGTGGTGATGACCTTAAGCAGCGCAGGCGGGTGCTGGGCCACCTGAAGAATCGCCGCTGATGGCAGAAGAGGCTCCCAATCGGGGGCCTTTTTTTTGGGTTGGTGTCAGAGGAAGTGCAGCACCAACCTGGGGGCCGGGTCGGCTTGCGAGGGCGCGGTCTGGTCAGGGGGGCGCCGCTGTTCCGCGGAGGGTCGTTGCCACTGAAGCTGGACGTCGGCGCGGTTGCACTTCGGGGCAGACAGTTGGTCCAGCACCCGAGGCAACGCCTCGGCGGGGACCAGGTTGAACTGGGCCGAGAAGGTCAGAGAACCGATGATGATGAACTTGAGCACGCGACCTCCGGGGTCCATATCCTCAAATTCAGTGTAGATCTCTTTGAAAAACTGCGCTTTTATTCAGGTTGAATCTGTGACTTCTGTGGCAGGTAGAGGCGGCCAAGATTGAGGATCTCCCCGTCGGGTGACAGGTCGATGGGGTAGAGGCGCTGCTGAATCTTCAACCGGTATTGGCCCGGCCGTATCCCCTGCAACAGGAACAGACCATCGTAGTCCACCCGGGTCTGAGCCACGGTGATGCCGTCTGTGTTCTCCAGGCTGACGGCCAGCCCGGCGGCGGGCCGGTCGTCCTGATCGGGCAGGCTCAGCATCACTTCACCCTCCACCTCGCTGCCCATCACCATCGGGACATTCAGCCGTTCGATGTGGCCGGCGTGAAGTCGAAGATGCCTTTGGGTGAAGGGGGAGAGCATAAAGGGATCGGCCAGGCTGGACTCGTCCAGCTGCAGCACCAGGTCGCTGTCGGCGGGCAGTCCCGCCAGCAGCAGCTGCCCCCGCCTGTCGGTACGTCCCCCGTCGCTGCGGCCGGTGCAGCGAAAGCGGACGCCGTCCAGCGGTGGTTCGCCCGGTTCACGGTGACCGTTGCCGTTGCGGTCCCAGAAGACACTGAGGGCGAGGTCTCCCTCGCGGGTGGGATCGTCTGCATACCAGTGCAAGGTGTCCTCCTGCCTGTCCCACAGCAGGCCATGGGACAGTTCCAGCCGGGCCTGGTAATCCTGATCGCCGGAGACACTGACCCCCAGGCTGACAAGCAGTGAGTCAAGGCTGAGGTTGAGGTTCTGATTGAACTGCCACTGCTGGGGCTGCCTGGGCAGCAGAACCAGTTCACTCTGACCGCCGAGGTGCCGGTCCAGCGGGTAGTTGAGGTTGACCCCCAGCCGCTGCAGGCGGGCGCTCGGCTGCCATTGCAGGTCGGCGTAGCCCCGCACCCGCCCCTGCTCCACACGACCGGAGAGGGCCAGTTGCTGCTTCAGGCTGTGTTCACCTGAACCGCGCCAGGTCAGGGCATGGCTCCAGCTGCTCTGCCGCCACTGGCCATTGAGGGTCAGTGAGGCCAGGTGCTGGTCATCATCGCTCAGGGTGTCGGTGCCCGCCTCAAACCGCCAGCCAAGATCCCACAGGCGGCCACTGGCACGCAGCAGCCATTGATGGCGCAGTTGCCGCTGCCGATGGGCGGCGCTGAGGTAGTCGTGATAGTGGGCGCCGCTCAGTTGCCATTGCCACCCTCCAGCGTCTCCTTGCAGGGCCAGCGCCAGTGCCTGGCCTCCCTGCCACTGCTTGATGCCGCGCACCTGGGTGAGAACGCCCCCGAGCCGGCCCACCAGGGCCAGGCTGGAGTAGTGGTCTGTCACCAGATCCGGTGCTTGCAGGTAGTGGTGGCCCAGTTGCAGGCTCAGGGCGTCTGACAGGCCGTAGCCCCACTCCAATTGTGCCTCGCTGCCACCGCCTCGCTCCCAGGTCAGTGCGGTCAGCCGGGTGCCACTGCTCCCAGGCGCCAGCTGGCTGCCGTTCAGGGGATGAGAGAGGCTTACCTGACGTTCCTCGCCATTGGGGCCGTAGAGCAGGATACGAAACCGATTCTGCCCCAGATAGAGGGCCACATTGTCGAATCGGTAGCGGCCGTCGGAGCCGATACGCTGGGCGTCGATCAGATCCCCTTCCCGATAGAGCTCGGCATCCCAGTCTGGGGGGGCTGGCCCCTCCAGCACCGTGGTAATGAATTGATCCGATTGCAGGCTCTCCCCCTGGCGCAGATCCGCCCCCCACCCCAGTTCGCCGCGGCTTACCAGAGGGGCATTGGGCCCAGTGATCGAGCCCAGCCGATACTGACTCAGCCAGGGCAGATCCCAATGGCGCTGAACCGAGGCTCTCAGCCTCCGTGTCTGATCATCCAGCTGTAAATTGAATTGTGCCTGATGGTGAGCCAGGTCACTGACGCCATCGAGCAGCAGACTGCCCTGTGTGTCGCCGTTGCTGCGGATAAGGCTCAGCTGGTTGTGCAGGGCCGGGTCTCCCATCAGGGCGTAGCGACTGGTATACACAGGTTGACCGGCGCCGCTGCGAGCCTGCTGCTGTTGCAGAAGGGCCAGTCGCTGCTGCCGTTGCCACACCTTGTCCAGGGGCAGCAGTTCATCAGCAGAGAGGCGCAGGGTCTGGTTGCGGGCGGAGAAGGTTAGAGTCAGCCGCCACAGAGGTGCCAGCTGATCCGCAGGCAGGAAAAGATCCCAGCCATCATTGATCAGCCCGGTCAGGCTGACTTTGGGGTAGCCAGAGCGGAGCAGCTGTCGATTCTCCAGGCGAAACCGGTCCGCCGGGATGCTGAGGCTGCCTTCGGCCCGGCCATGCTCCACGTCCACCAGCAGCGGCATCAGCAGCAGGTCGGCCAACTGCTGCAGCGGCAGATAGAGGCGGCCTTCGGACTCGTAGGCCAGCAGATCTTCGGAGAGCAACTCTCCCCGGTAGATCAGCTGCAGCACCAGCGGCGTAGCCTCCGCCGCATCGGCATGGGCCGCCTTGTGGGGCAGGGCAGTCAGCAGCACCAGTAGCAGGACAAGACGCATCAGGGCCGAAGCTGCAGGTGCACCTCTCGTTCACTGCCGTAGCGGGGATCCTCCCGGTAGAGGATCTCGATGGGCGCATCGCTCTGGATGGGCCGGTTCAATGGCACCTTGAACGTCAGCCGGTCAACTTCAGGGTAGAGGGCGACGCCTCGGAGCGTGCCCAGGCGTGTGGCTTGTCCGGATTGCTGTTGCACCAGCTCCAGATCCCCATACACCGATCGGTTTCCCGAAGCGCTGACCGTGACCTGGACATGGTGGGGGTGGATCTCGGCGGCCTCGATGGCCAGTGACGAGTCGGGGGCTCCCTTGCGGGCAATCACCGGGATCGACATGGAGAGCATGGGCCGAATCTGCAGGGCCAGGTTGTCGCCTCCCTGAGATTGATCGGCCTGCTGCTGGGTGGGAATCTGCCGAATCACCAAGTGGCTGCGATACTCCCCCTCCTCAAGATCACCTCTCATCCTCAGGGCCATCCTGATGGTCTGGCTGGCGCCGGGCTCCAGGGTGACTCGCCTGGGAGAGTAGCGAACCATGCTGGCCAGGCTGTAGGGGGTGTCAGGCAAGGGCAGCAATTTGCCTTCTGGGCTCATGGCCATCTCCTGGAAGCGAATATCAAACTTCTGCAGGCTGTCGGAGATGTTTTTCAGGATCAGGGCGTCGCTGCGCTGACCCGGCTCGAAATAGAGACGTTGGGGGGAAATCAGCAGGTTGGCCTGGGCCAGCAACGGCCACAGACTCAGAATCAGTGTTGCCAGTAACTTCATGGCGTTCTCCCTAAGACCCGAAAACGGGGCAGAAGGTCCACTTCTGCCCGCAGTGGGTCTGCCGTGCATCCTCGGGGGGGCCGGCGGCTATGGTTATGGTTTGGGGAAACGGCTTACTGGTAAGCCACGTCGATGGTGTAGTTGACGCTGCCGGCCCCGGCGCTGGCGGTGTCGGTGACGGTCAGGGTGCCGCCGAGGTTGAAGGTCAGTTTTCCTTGATCATCCAGGGCAACGGCAGAGTCGAAACTCTGGCTGGCTGCCGGGGCGAAGGTGACGCCGCTGCCGCTGCCGTTGTTGAGGGTGACTGCCACAGTACGGTTGGCGTCACCGGAGATGGTGAACGCACCGGCGGTGCCATTGCTGCTGAGACAGGCATCACCGGTGGCGGCGCCGTCAGCCGGAGCCAGGGTGCAGGTGATGTTGCTGCCCAGCTTAACGTTGCCGAAGTCCAGCTGAGTGGTTTCGGCGATGTCGACAGGTTGGATCAGATTGAAGGTGGCAGTAAATTCCTGGGCCACGGCCAGGGTAGAGACGCCTGCAGCCAGTACAGAGATAATGGCAATTTTTTTCATTTATGGTCTTTCCCAAAGTGCTTTGCGTATTGCCCCTGAGCCCCTCCGTTATGGGCTCGACCTCGAGCTTATAATTATCCCCCACCTCCCTGTGGAAGGCAGATGCTTAACAAGTTGAAACATCTTGAATCAAATTGATAACAAAATTAAGATTCGAATTCCATAGCAACTTGGTCGGATAATAGAAATAAAATGAGACCCTTATGTAAATCATTGCTGGCACCACTGCTGTTGCTGCTCCCTTTTCAGACGCAGGCCAGGGTGTGGCTGACCGAGCTTCAGAGCCTCACCTATCCCACCGCCATCAAGAACAGTCACAAGGCCAGCCGGGTGGTGGTGACCTGGAAGGGGGGGCTGGGAGGGTCCACCAATGTGGCGCTGCTGGACAGCTACTATCATCAGGCCAAGTATCGCATCACCTCCAACAGCAAAAGGCCCATCAGCATAGACATCGTCAACCTGGGCAATGAGGCCAAGGTCAATCTGCGTGGCTTCAAGGTGCGCTATCGCGACCGCACCTATAAACGCTTTCCGGTGACCAACCTGGAAAACCCGGGCCGGGAGGGGGAGGAGATCTGGATTGGGGCCACCGTCACGGCAGGCCAGCGGGCCAAGCCCGGACTCAAGCTGCCCGCCTACTGGCTGGAGGTGACCGACAGGTAGGAGACGTCAGTCAGTGGAGGGGGTGGTGCTTTCCACCCTGAGGCTGAGCTCACCCTGGTGCAACCGGGCGTTCAGGCTGTCCCCTGTCTGCACCTGGCGGGCGTCGGTGAGCGCCTTGCCGGACTCATCCTGCAAGATGGCATAGCCTCGTCCCAGTACCGCCAGCGGACTGATGGCATTGAGGGCCTGGGCCTGGGCAGCCAGTTGCTGGTTTTTGCGCTCTGTCATCGCGTTGATGCCGCGCTGCAGCCGGTCTGACAGGCTGGTCAGTTGCTGCTGGCGCTGGCGAACCTGACGCTCGGGTTGCCAGGCCTCCAATCGGGTGGCCAGGTTATCCAGGCGTCGGCTGTCCCCGGCCAGTGTCTGGCTCATGGCGTGAGTCAGCCTGAGCTGCTGTTCATCCAGCCGCTGGCTGAGAGTGGCCAGTTGCCGGCTGGGGTGAGCCGCCGCCAGCCGCGAGTCCAGCAGGGAGAGGCGGCTGCGCTGTTGTTGCAGGGTTCGGCCGATGGCGTGGCTGAGTCGATGCTGCAGATTGGCGATCGCCTGACGCTGATGGCGCTGATCCCCGGAGAGCATCTCCGCGGCTGCCGAGGGGGTAGGGGCGCGCAGATCCGCCACAAAATCGGAGATGGTGACATCCACCTCGTGCCCCACGGCGGAGACGACGGGCAGCCTTGAGGCGAATACTGCCCTGGCTACCGCCTCTTCGTTGAAGCACCAGAGATCTTCCAGCGAGCCGCCGCCGCGGGTCAACAGCAGACAGTCCACCTCATCCCGCTCATTGGCCACCTCAATGGCGCGACACAGACTGGGGATCGCCTCACGGCCCTGGACCTGGGTAGGATAGAGGATCACCTTGAGGGCCGGGTTGCGCCGCTTGAGTACCGACAGCACATCGTGGATGGCTGCGCCGCTGGGGCTGGTGATGATTCCCAGCGTGCCGATGGGATCCGGCAGGGGCTGCTTGACGGTGGAGGCAAACAGGCCCTCGGCGGCCAGTCGCATCTTCAGTTCTTCGAACTGCTGTTTCAGCAATCCGTCTCCCGCCGGCTGCATGCTGTCCACCAGCAGCTGCATGTCGCCCCTGGGCTCATACAGGGTCACCTGGGCCCGCACCAGCACCTGCATGCCGTCCCTGGGCCGGAAGGTCACCCTGGTGTTGCGGCCGCGGAACATGGCGCAGCGCAGCTGGCTGCGCTCATCTTTCAGGGTGAAATACCAGTGGCCGGAGGAGGGGGTGGCCAGGTTGGAGATCTCGCCGGTGAGCCAGACTCGTCCCCATTGCTGCTCCAAGGTGGCCTTAAGCTGACGGTTGAGGGCGGAGACGGTAAGGACCTGATTTGACAAGGGGAGAACCGGGGTTCATGAAATGATCTGAAATTAGTAACAAGAAATGATTGAAGTGGCAAGCCCGGATCCCTATAATTCCCCGGCAATATTTTACTACACCCATAAACCCTACCGGTGAAATGTTGCCATGCTAAGAATTAAACAAGAAGCGCTTACCTTTGACGACGTATTGCTCGTCCCTGCCCACTCCACTGTTCTTCCGAACACCGCAGAGCTTGGCACCCAACTGACCAAAACCATCAAGCTGAATATTCCTATGGTGACTGCCGCCATGGACACCGTGACCGAAGGCCGTCTGGCGATCGCCATGGCTCAGGAAGGTGGCATCGGCTTTATCCACAAGAATATGAGCATCGAGCAGCAGGCGGCCCAGGTTCGCATGGTGAAGAAGTACGAGGCCGGCATCGTAGCTGACCCCGTCACCGTCACCCCCGAACTGACCATCGCCCAGCTGAAACAGATCACCGAAGAGAACGGCTTCGCCGGCTACCCGGTGGTGACCGAGGGCAATGAGCTGGTGGGTATCATCACCGGCCGTGACGTTCGTTTCGTCAAGGACCTGTCCAAGAAGGTCGCCGATGTGATGACTCCCAAGACGCGCCTGGTGACCGTGATCGAGGGTACCCCCCTGGAGCAGGCTCAGCAGATGATGCAGAAGCACCGCATCGAAAAGGTACTGGTGGTGACGCCTGAGTTCCGCCTCACCGGCCTGATCACCGTCAAGGATTTCGAGAAAGCCGAGCGTAAGCCCAACGCCTGTAAGGATGACAAGGGTCGGCTTCGCGTCGGTGCCGCCGTCGGTGCCGGCGGAGGCAATGAAGATCGGGTTGCCGCCCTGGTGGAAGCCGGTGTAGACGTCCTGCTGATCGATTCCTCCCACGGTCACTCCGAAGGGGTACTGCAGCGTATCCGCGCTACCCGTGATGCCTTCCCCGATGTGCAGATCATCGGCGGCAACGTGGCCACTGCAGAAGGGGCCCGTGCCCTGATTGAGGCCGGTGTGGATGCGGTGAAAGTGGGCATCGGCCCAGGCTCCATCTGTACCACCCGCATCGTCACCGGCGTGGGTGTCCCCCAGATCACCGCCGTGGCCGAAGCCGCGTCCGTGGCCAACGAGTATGGCATCCCCGTGATTGCCGACGGTGGCATCCGTTTCTCCGGTGACATCGCCAAGGCGATCGCCGCCGGTGCCAGCCTGATCATGGCCGGTTCCCTGTTTGCCGGCACCGAAGAGGCCCCGGGCGAAATTGAGCTGTACCAGGGTCGTGCCTTCAAGTCCTACCGTGGTATGGGCTCACTGGGCGCCATGACCAAGGGCTCCTCCGACCGCTACTTCCAGAGCGACAATGCCGCCGACAAGCTGGTGCCCGAAGGCATCGAAGGCCGCATCCCCTATAAGGGCAAGCTCAAGGAGATCATTCACCAGCAGTTGGGCGGCCTGCGCTCCTGCATGGGTCTGACCGGTTGCGGCACCATCGAAGAGCTGCGCACCAAGGCCGAGTTCGTCCGCATCAGCGGCGCCGGCATCAAGGAGAGCCACGTTCACGACGTGACCATCACCAAGGAAGCGCCCAACTACCGTATGGGTTAAGGCTGAAAAGGGGGCAGGTCTGCCCCCTTTCTTCTAGCCAGGTAAAGAACAACGACAGGCCCATAGGCCGCAGGGCAAGAGTTCGCCCTCGTACCCAACCATCACAATAATGAGACCCGAATAAGATGAGCAACATCCACGACCATCGTATCCTTATCCTGGATTTTGGTTCCCAGTACACCCAGCTGATCGCCCGCCGCATCCGTGAGATCGGCGTCTACTGTGAACTGTGGGGCTGGGATGTTCCCGAACAGAAGATTCGCGAATTTGCCCCCACCGGCATCATTCTCTCCGGCGGCCCCGAGTCTGTGGCCGCAGACAACTCCCCCCGCGCTCCCGAATATGTGTTCAGTGCCGGCGTACCTGTGCTGGGCGTCTGCTACGGCATGCAGACCATGGCCGAGCAACTGGGCGGCAAGGTGTCCTGCTCCGACAAGCGTGAGTTTGGCTACGCCCAGGTGACCGTCCTGGAAGCCACCCAGCTGTTTGAGAACATCGAAGACGCCATCGACCACGACGGCAAGGCGCTGCTGGATGTGTGGATGAGCCACGGTGACAAGGTCACCGCCATCCCCGAAGGCTTCACCAAGGTGGCCGAGACCGAGACCTGCCCCTACGCGGCCATGGCCGACGAGTCCCGTCACTTCTACGGCGTGCAGTTCCACCCCGAGGTGACCCACTCCAAGCAGGGCAAGCGGATGCTGGAGCACTTCGTGCTGAACATCTGTGGCTGTGAGGCCAAGTGGACCTCCGCCGCCATCATCGACGACGCCATCGAGCGCATCAAGGAGAAGGTGGGCACTGACAAGGTGATCCTGGGCTTGTCTGGCGGCGTGGACTCCTCGGTGGTGGCCATGCTGCTGCACCGTGCCATCGGCGAACAGCTGACCTGTGTGTTCGTCGACAACGGCCTGCTGCGTCTGGACGAAGGTGACCAGGTGATGGAGATGTTTGGCGACCACTTCGGCCTGAACATCGTCCGCGTCGACGCCGAGCAGCGTTTCCTGGACGCCCTCAAGGGGGAAGCGGATCCCGAAGCCAAGCGTAAGATCATCGGCCACACCTTTGTGGAGCTGTTCGACGAGGAAGCGGCCAAGATCCAGGGCGTGAAGTGGCTGGCCCAGGGCACCATCTACCCTGACGTCATCGAGTCCGCCGGCGCCGCCACCGGCAAGGCCCATGTGATCAAGTCCCACCACAACGTGGGCGGCCTGCCCGAGGACATGGAGCTGGGTCTGGTGGAACCCCTGACCGAGCTGTTCAAGGATGAGGTGCGTAAGATTGGCCTGGAGCTGGGCCTGCCCTACAACATGCTCTACCGTCACCCCTTCCCGGGTCCGGGTCTGGGTGTGCGGGTGCTGGGCGAGGTGAAGAAGGAGTACTGCGATCTGCTGCGCCGTGCTGACGCCATCTTCATCGAGGAGCTGCACAAGGCGGACCTGTACAACAAGGTGTCCCAGGCGTTCACCGTGTTCCTGCCGGTGCGTTCCGTCGGCGTGATGGGCGATGGCCGCAAGTACGACTGGGTGGTGTCCCTGCGTGCGGTGGAGACCATCGACTTCATGACCGCCCACTGGGCCCACCTGCCCTACGACTTCCTGGGCAAGGTGTCCAACCGCATCATCAACGAGATCGACGGCATCTCCCGGGTGGTGTACGACATCTCCGGTAAGCCGCCGGCCACCATCGAGTGGGAGTGATCCCCTCGACCTGACTGAAAAAGGCGGCCAATTGGCCGCCTTTTTTGTCTGTTGAAGCGGGAGATTACTCGCCCTGCTTGGATTTCTTCACGTACTGGGTGAGGATGACGATGCGCTGACCGTTGACCCGGCCCTCGATGTGCTCGGGGTTGTTGGTCAGGCCGATGTTGCGCACCGGGGTGCCGCGCTTGGCGGTAAAGTTGCCGCCCTTGACCACCAGGTCCTTGATCAGGTGGACGGTGTCACCGGCCAGCAGCACGTCGCCGTTGCTGTCCTTGTGGACGATGGCGTCGGGATCCGCTTCTTCGGGCAGGCCGGCGTCGGCCCAGGCCTTCACATCCTCTTCCATGTAGATCATGTCCAGCAGATCCTGGGCCCAGGTCTCGCCCTGCTTGGTCAGGCGGTGCAGCATGCGGTAAGCCACCACCTGTACTGCGGGCACCTGGCTCCACATGGCGTCGTTGAGGCAGCGCCAGTGGTTGGCGTCCAGCTGGGCGTCGTCGGGCAGTTCGCCCTGGCACTTAACACAGGCCAGCACCGCTTTCTCTTCGGTGCTCTTCTCTACCGGTGGCACGTCATACACGCTCAGCTGATCGTTACTACCACACAACTCGCACTTGGAGTCGCCACGCTGCATCAGAGTGTTTTCAATGCTCATTCAGATATGTCCTTCAGGAGAGTTAAGGCGGAATTATATCAGCGGCAAAGTGGTTCTGTCAGGGACTCAGACAGCAAAAAGGGCGCCTCGGCGCCCTTTGAATCCGGAAAGCTGGCCTTAGCAGATGCGCGGCAGCAGCTCCCCTTTGGGCAGTTCCAGGTAGCGCTGGCTGCCCCAGGGGGAGGTGAGGACCACCTTGCCCACGTGCTGCTGCACCACGGTGCCGATGATGGCGGCGCTCTCCTGTCCCTGCTTTAACAGAGCCAGAGCCTGCTCCGCCTGGTCTGCGGGAACGCCGAGAACGAAGGTGCCTTCGTTGGCCAGTTCCATGGGTTCGAAGCCGAACAGCTCACACAGACCCTGCACCTCGTCGGCGATGGGCACCTGCTCCTGCTCGACTTGGATCCCCAGTTCGCGGCTGGCGGCCCACTCGTTGAGCACGGCGGCCAAGCCGCCGCGGGTGGCGTCTCGCATGGCGCGCACCTCGATGCCTGCATCCAGCAGTCGCTTGACGTCATCCCACAGGGTGGCGCAGTCCGAGGCCAGGTCCCCCTCCAGGGTCATCCCCTCGCGGCTGGCCAGGATGCAGGCGCCATGGCGGCCAACGTCCCGGGAAACCAGGATGCGGTCACCCACCTCCAGATTCTTCCATGAGGGGTTGGCGATGCATTGGCCCACACCTGAAGTGTTGATAAAGATGCCGTCGGCGGCGCCTTTGGGCACCACCTTGGTGTCGCCGCAGACGATGCGGGCACCGCTCTTCTCCAGCTCCTCGGACATGGATTTCACCAGGGACTCCAGCTCGGCGAAGGTCAGGCCCTCCTCGATGATGAAGCCGCAGCTCAGGTACTGGGGAATGGCGCCGGCCATGGCCAGGTCGTTGACCGTGCCGGCCACGGCGATCTTACCCAGGTCGCCTCCCTTGAACTGGCGGGGACTGACGGTGAAGCTGTCGGTGGTGAAGGCCAGGGGACCCTGCAGATCCAGCCGGGCGGCGTCTTCGTCCCGAATCAGGATTTCATTGCTGAAATACTTGAAAAACAACTTGCGGATCAGCTCGTTCATCTCCACGCCACCGCCACCATGGCTCAGTTGAATGCGGCGTTTGTTGTCGGTGGCGGTCATAGAATCACTTCTCCGTACTTAAAGTGGGCGTGACAGGCGCCCTCTGAGCTGACCATGCAGCTGCCCATGGGGGTCTGGGGAGTGCAGCCCCGACCGAACACCTTGCAGTCGGTGGGTTTGGCCAGCCCTTTGAGAATGTTGCCGCACATGCAGGCCTTGTGGTCGTCCAGCTCCTCGCTGGGCAACTGGTCCTTGAACTTGAGCTCGGCGTTGAGGTGCGGGTAGTCGGGTGACAGTCCCAGGGAGGAGTCTGGGATGTAGCCCAGACCACGCCAGCGGAACTGGGGGCGCACCGCCAGGTATTTGTCCACCAGGGCCTGGGCGCCGGTGTTGCCATCCAGGGTGACGGCGCGGCTGTACTGAATCTCCAGCTCCGCCTTGCCCGCCAGTTTCTGCTCCACCAGCATCAGTACCGACTCCAGCACGTCCACCGGCTCGAAGCCAGAGACCACCACTGGGGTGTTGTAGGCGTCGACAATGGGCTGGTAGATCTTGGCGCCGGTGATCACGCTGACGTGGGAGGGGCCGATAAAGGCGTTGACCTTGGCCTGGCCGTCGGCCATTACTGCGTGCACGGCCGGCGGAACCAGCACATGGTTAACGTGCAGCAGCAGGTTGGGCAACCCCAACTGGTCAGCCATCTGCACCACTACTGCGGTCATGGGAGTGGTGGTCTCGAAGCCAATGGCGAAGTAGATCACCGTCTTATCCGGGTTCTCCTGGGCCAGTTTCACCGCGTCCATGGGGTCGTACAGGGGGCGCACATCGGCGCCCTGGGCACGGGCCTGGGCCAGGGTGGACTTGGAGCCAGGTACCCGGATCATGTCGCCCAGAGTGGCCAGGATGACGTCGGGCATCTGGGCCAGGGCAATGGCCTGATCGATGCGCTCTTTGGGCATGACGCACACCGGGCAGCCGGGGCCGTGGATAAACTCAATGTTCTCTGGCAGCGCCTGGTGAATGCCGTATTTCATGATGCTGTGGGTGTGACCGCCGCACACCTCCATGATCCTCAGGGGCTCTTTCAGGCCGGGGGCCTTGTCGGCGATCTGCTTCAGCAGCGCCTTGATGGTCTCCGGATCCCGAAATCCCTGATAGAGATCCTTCAGGGCCAGATCAGACATTTTCCGCCTCCATCTTTTCGACAATCTCTTTGTAGAGCTCGAGGCTCTCCTTGGCCGCTTCTTCGTCGATCTTGTTCATGGCGAAGCCGACGTGGATCAGCACGTAGTCGCCCACGTTCAGGGGCTCGCTGATCAGGTGGGTACTCACCCGGCGGGTCACGCCCATGGTATCGACGGTGGCGGTGGTGTCTTCAGGGTGCAGTTCTACCACCTGAGAGGGGATGGATAAACACATGGTCTGATTGGTCCCTTGTTTACATTTCGAACATTATTCGACAACACCCCCATGACTTTCGTGACCTGGGTCATGTTAGTGGCATTTAACCTGTGGTGGGTGTCGTAGTTTTGGGTAGTCGGAGGGCCGAAACCGGCCCTCCGGGGAAGTTACTCCTGGTTTAGCGCATACCAAAGCTGACCCTGAGCGATGCTGCCGTCATTGACGGCGGTGCGCTCTGGCCAGAGCCAGCGAGTCTGGTGTTCGCCCATGATCGCCTGCAGCCGCTCCAGCAGGCAGCGGTTCATCATCACCCCGCCACTGAGCACCAGGGGGTAGTCCGGGTAGCGTTCCATCAGGCTGACCATCATCTGGGCGACGGCGTTGATGAAGGCTCGGGCCCAGGTGGCGGTGTCCAGCTTGCTGTGTCCCAGGGTCATCATCTGATGCACCAGAGGGGCGGTATCGATAATGGGGCCGATGCTGGCGGGCAGGCTCAGCAGGTTGACCTCGCTGTCCTGGCATTGCTCGGCAGCCGCTTCCAGCAGCATTCCGGCCTGACCGTCAAAGTCGGTCTCGCGGCACAGCTGCAGGAAGCAGGCCACGGCGTCGAACAACCGACCCATGGAGCTGGAGTAGGGGGCATTGATTCCCCGCTGCCACATCAGGTGCATATTCTTCAGGGCCATATCCTTGATGCCGAACTTCTGAGGCCAGCCGCTGGCCTGCACCTCCTCCAGGGAGTAGTGCTGGAACATCAGGGAGAGGGCCACCCGCACCGGATACTTGATCGCCTGTTCCCCGCCGATCAGGCGGAAGGGTTTGACGTAGTGCAACCGGGTGTAGCCCTGAGTGTCTGCCAGCATCACCTCGCCACCCCACATCTGCCCGTCGTCGCCCAGGCCGGTGCCGTCGAAAGCAAAACCCAGGACCTTGTCGGTGCGTTTGTGCTCTGCCATCACCGCCAGAATGTGGGCGTGGTGGTGCTGCACCTGCAGCAGGGGCAGTTCCTGGCGCTGGGCCAGATTCTGGGCCCACTGGCTGGAGCCATAGCCGGGGTGCAGGTCGGTGACCAGTCGCTCCACCTTGAGGTCATAGATGCGCTGCAACTGGGCCAGGGTGTGCTCGAAATAGCCCTCGGTGGCCAGGTTATCCAGGTCGCCGATGTGGGGGCTGGTGATCGCTCGCTGGCCGAAGGCCAGGGCCAGGCGGTTCTTCTGCTGGGCGCCTACTGCCAGGGTGGTACACTGAGCTTCGGTGTCCAGCCGTTCGGTCTGTGGCGCCACCCCGCGGGCCAGGCGCCACCACTGGGTCTGCCCGCCAACCACCTGAACCACGGAGTCGTCGCAGGCGTTGAGAATGGGTCGGTCGTGATCCAGGATGCCATCCACCACGTGGCCCAGTTTGTCCACCAACTGACTCAGCTCGGTGATCACCGGCTCGCCGGAGAGGTTGGCACTGGTGGCCACCAGGGGCCGATCCAGCCGCTCGAGCAGCAGCTGATGGATGGGGGTGTAGGGCAGGAACAGTCCCAGGCGATCAATGCCCGGCGCCACCGACGGGGCCAACGTGTTGTTGCCCAGGGTGCGCATCAGGGTAATGGGGCGCTCCTGGGAGCAGAGGGTGTCCCACTCCTCGCGGGTGCCCTTGACCAGGGTCTCGGCGGTGGCGCGGTCTTTGACCATCACCGCCAGGGGTTTGGCGGGGCGCCGTTTGCGTCGCCGCAATGTGTCTACCGCCAGGTCACTGGTGGCGTCGCACATCAGGTGATAGCCTCCCAGTCCCTTGATGGCAATGATCTTGCCTTTGGCCAACTGGCTGCAGCAGTGCGCCAGGGGATCGGTGACCGTCAATGGCTGACCACTGGCCTTGCGCCAGGTCAGCTGAGGCCCACAGTGGGGACAGCTCACCGGCTGAGCGTGGTAGCGACGATTGAGGGGGTCCTTGTACTCCTTGGCACACTCGGGGCACATCTTAAAGCCTGCCATGGCCGTGTTGGGCCTGTCGTAGGGCAGGTCGCGGATGATGGTGTACCTGGGACCGCAATTGGTGCAGTTGGTGAAGGGGTAGTTGAAGTAGCGGCTGTTCGGGTCGCGGATGTCGTTGAGACAGTCGTCGCAACTGGCCTTATCGGTGGCCAGGGCCACCTGGGCATCTTGCTTGCCGCTGCTTTCCAGAATAATGAACTCCGCCTCATCCGGGTTGATCGGATGATCCTCGAGGGACAGGTGATCGACCTTGGCCAGAGGCGGGAGTTGGTGGCGCATGGCGTCTTCAAACGCGGCCAGCTGGGCCGCAGTGCCCTGCACCTCGATGGCAACGCCGTTGGCGTCATTGAGGACATTGCCGGTCAGAGCATTTTCTGTGGCGTGGCGGTAGACAAAGGGCCGGAAACCGACCCCTTGTACCGTACCAAGGATCTGGTAGTGCTGGCGCCTCAGACTCATGCACGCTTCCTGCGCTTGAGGAACAGACCACCGGCCGCCAGGTTGGAGCCGTCAAAGTCCAGCGCTTCGGGCCACATCAGGTGGAAGTTGTTGCCCAGGCGGCGATGGATGCGGTCCATCAGCGCCGGAGAAGCAAACTCATCCCCGGCCAGGGCCAACTGATCGATGCCCACATCCGCGTCCAGCTGTTCCACCCAGTTGGCAACGAAGTCGGCGAAGGAGTCCACCAGGCCGTAGCAGGTGGCCTGGATGCTGTTCTCATCCGCCATGGCGTAGCTCAGGGCGGCTTGCAGTGCCTTGTGGGGCTGCACCGTCAGCACCTCATCGTCGTCGCGCTTGAGCTTGAAGTCGATGCGGGGGCTGTTCTTGCCGTCGTGGCCCAGGGCCAGGGCGGTGAACTTGCGGGCGGCGGTCAGGCGATCGTCACCGGGTTCGGCCACCTGCAGCAGCCAGGCAATCAGGGCCATCACGCTGGACAGGTTGCCGCTGATGGGGGTGTCGCTCATGGCGTCCAGGGTGGCGGCACGCTCTGGGTGGAGCTCGCGGAAGCGGGCGACCAGACGTTCGCCGGTCTCGGCGCTTTCGGCGATGGCGTTGAGGATCTGATTCGGTGCAATCCACTTCTCAGGCAGTTTCACCAGCCACTGGTACTCGCCCTGGTCATCCTGATGGATCAGGCCTGAGGGGCGGTTGCCACTGAGGTAGAGGGTGGCCGTGGTGCTGCCCCTGGGGGCAAACAGGGTGGCGCCGTGATGGGCACAGGCGGCGGCCCAGCGATCATTGATGTTCTGACGACCATCTTCGCTCAGGAGCAGTTTGCCGTCGTTCACTTCGGCGCGATAGCCACCGATCACCGCGTCGTCCCACAGGGGGGCTTCAGGGCAGGCGATGTCGCCCGGCTGGGTGCGGTGGCTCAGGGCCAGGGGCTTCTCCTCCAGGAAGGTGAGCACCAGTTTGGGGGCTGGCTCCACCTCCTCGACGGCCACCAGCTCCACACCGGCGTCGGCCAGCTTCTGAGCCAGTCGCAGAGAGATCCTGTCGTCGGCCAGGTGGCACAGGTAGGTGATGTGCGCCAGGGTGTTGGCCTTGGCAAACTCCGCCTTGGGCAGCAGCTGCAGCATGGGCTTTTCCAGGCTGCTCAGCAGGCGCACGCCCTGATTGGAGAGGTGCAGGGCGGTGTTCAGGGCTTCGGCACGACAGAACATCAGCTGTTTGGGCTGGATGTTGCCGAGGCGGCGGAAGCGGCGCAGGCCACTGCCGGTGGCCAGGGTGCACTGACCTTTTGCCAGGAAGGTGTCTACGGCCTGCTGCAACTGGTCGCTGTCCAGGCTGGGCTGAGCCTCGCTGCCACAGTGGTGGCAGGTCTGCAGGTGATCACGGCAATAGCCACAGTAGGGGTTGTGAACCGGACCATGGGCCAGGGCGTGTTCGTCACCCTCGAGCTCCTCAACAGGGAGCAGTTCACTGCGCTCCAGCCAGCAGGAGAGAGACCACTCCTGACCCACCTGTTCAGCCAGCTCCGACAGTTGCTCCTGATCGCCTTCGGCGATGAAGAAGTAGGTGTTGTCGGTTTTGCCTGTGGTGAGTACCTGGGGGTGGGTCAGCAGCTGGTTGCAGCGATGAGCGTAGTAGGGGACCGGACGGTCGCAGTGGAAGTTAAACTTCAGCTTCATGGCTGGGGTCCTTAGGTGTCGCAGGATTGGTGGGCCAGGGCCTGGATGTCGAGATCCTTCACCTTGGTGGCGCGGATCCCCAGGGTCTCCAGATGACCAACCAGGGCTTTCTCCATGGTAGGCACGGCGCCTTTGACCTGGTCGGTGAGCTCAAAGCTCATGGATTCCAGGACAGTGGGTACCACACCCAGGACATAGGTCTCGGGCCGATCGCCCACCATGTCCATCATGTTCAGGGTTTGCAGCATCTCCACTTCGTGGGCGCTGCCTTGCCAGTCCACCTCGGCGGGGGCCCGGTCAAAATTGAAAAAGAAGACGTCGCCGAAGTTGGCGTTCGCGGAGTTGATGGTGTCGACCACCACCAGATGGTCATAAGGGGCAATCAGAGGAATCAATGCGTTGGCCAGAGTGCCGCCGTCCATGAATTCCAACTGAGGTTGCCCCTCGAATTTGTACGCTTTCTGGAAGTAGTTGGCAAAATGTACGCCGATGCCTTCATCGGCGTACAGTACATTGCCAATCCCCAGAATGAGGATTTTTTCTGGCATATCGATTACTTGTGCTTCATTGGGTGGTAGTCATAACCGGACACAATGGAATCCACAGAGTTGTGCTTAAAGCGGATGCCACTGAACACAGCCATGTATACATGGATAACCATGAAGATGACAAATACCCAGGTCAGGAAGTGGTGCAGCTCTCGCACAAAGGCCAGGGTTCCGAACATCGGAATCAGGGCTTCGGCGATGGGCATAAAGGCACCCCCCAGTCCTTCGTGATACACATGGGCGTGCAGGATCAGACCGGTAACACACATCACCACGATAACCATGGTCAGTGCGAAGTAGGTCATGTACTGCAGCGGTCCGTAGACACCGGACTTGTGCATGTTGCCCATGTAACCGTAGGCCATCAGGTTCTCAATCCATTTCTTGGGACTGATCACATCACGGAATGAACGCCGCTCAATATCACTCTTACTGAAGAAGTAAAGATAGGCGCGAATGATGGTGATCGCCACAAGCAGGAAACCTGCAACCAGGTGGCCGAAGCGCACCCAGCCTTGCATCAGGTTGTCGGGTCCACCGTACTGGACCAAAAAGGGCCAGGAGATGTAGAACCCGGAGATTACCAGCAACACGATGGAGAGCGCACGCAGCCAATGGCAGATACGGATCACCGGCGTGAAGATGTAATCTCTTGAATGTGGAACCTTGTTAGACATAGCTCCTCCTTAGCAGGCGTTGGGTGCTACTTGGAACTGCCCCAGATCCTGGCCTTTGTAATCCATCACGTGTACGGCACAGGCCATACAGGGGTCGAAGGAGTGGATGACGCGGATGATCTCCAGAGGCTTGGTAGGATCTTCCAGCTTCATGCCAACCAGGGATTCCTCGAAAGGACCAACCTTGCCGTTGGCGTCCACAGGACCGGAGTTCCAGGTGGTGGGTACCACGGCTTGGTAGTTCTCGATCTTGCCACCCTTGATGCGGATCCAGTGGCTGAGCAGGCCGCGAGGTGCTTCAATCACACCCACACCCTTGTACTCTTTGTTGGGATCGATAACCGGCTCGATGTAGGTGGACTCATCAACAAGGATGTTGTTCACCAGGGCATCGAAGGTCTTCAGGCTGTTCTCGGCAACCAGCATGGTCTGTACCAGACGGGACGCGGTACGGCCCAGAGTGGTGAACAGAGCTTCAACAGGCAGGCCAGTGGCTTCCAGCAGACCGTTAACGGCGCCAACCACCTGCTTGTTTCCGCGGGCGTAGGCGACCAGCAGGCTGGACAGGGGACCCACTTCGATGGGCTCACCAGCGTAACGAGGAGACTTAACCCAGGAGTACTTGCCTTCGTTGTCGAAGGTCGGCAGCTTACCGTAAACGGTGTCACGCTCGATCAGGCCGGTGTAGTTAGGCTCGGTCACACCATCATAGGGGTGACGGGCCGCGCCGTCCTGGTACCAGGAGTGAGTCACGTCCTCTTCGATCAGGGTCAGATCAACGTCCTGAACATTGGCCAGGTCGCCATTCATGATCACGCCCTGCTGGAACAGGTACTCGCCGTTGCCCAGGTAGAAGTCTTCGGCGGCCATGAAGTTCTTCACGCCCACGCCACCCAGTACGGAGGGCTCTTCTTTGTAGGCTTCGGCAGCCATCAGTACGTCAGGCAGGTAGGCACGGTTGATGAAGTCGTTCACTTCGGCGTGCTTCTGCTTCCACTCTTGCAGACGGGCTGGGGACAGCATGTCGCGAACACAGCTTACGCCACCAACAACCAGGGATTGTGGGTGAGGCTGCTTACCACCGAAGATGGCCAGCATCTCGGCAGCTTTACGCTGAACTTCCAGGGCCTTCAGGTAGTGGGATACGGCGATCAGGTTCTGCTCGGGAGAGAACTTGTAGGTGCCGTTGCCCCAGTAAGCGTTGGCGAATGGCCCCAGCTTACCGGTGTTAACCAGACCCTGTACCCGCTCCTGTACGGCGCGCAGTTCACCTTCGCCAGCGGCGATTGGGGTGGCGCTGTACTTCATGGCAACCTGAGCGGCCTTGGCCGGATCGGCGCTCAGAGCGGAGACGATGTCTACCCAGTCCAGGGCATGCAGGTGGTAGAAATGAACCACGTGGTCATGCATGTACAGGGAGGACTGCATCAGGCTGCGCAGCAGCTTGGCGTTCTCAGGAATCTTCAGGTCCAGAGCGTCTTCTACCGCTTCGATGGAGCAGCGGTAGTGGGAGTAGGTACATACACCACAGATACGCTGAACCAGCAGACCCGCATCCATAGGGCTACGGCCCTTCAGGATGGTTTCGATGCCGCGCCACAGGGTGGAGCCGGACCAGGCTTTGGTGATGACATTATTTTCATCGACCTCAACCTCGACACGAAGGTGACCTTCAATCCGGGTGATTGGATCGACTACAACACGTTTGCTCATCACTTATCCTCCACATCTTTGGCAAACACACCGGCGACGGCGTGGGCACCGAGACCTACTACCGACAGGCCAAGGATGGCGGTGCCGATAAAGTCAGCGGTCTTATCCAGGCTGTGGATATCGCGGCGACCCAGGGGTTTTTCGAAATCGGCCATGGCGTCCCAGAAGTTGGGCTCGGAACAACCGATACAGCCGTGACCGGCCAGCACGGGCCAGCTGGTGTGGTGGTTAAAGCGCTCGGTGGGGCAGTTGTTGTAGGTATAAGGACCCTTACAACCAACCTTGTACAGGCAGTAACCCTCTTTGGCACCTTCATCACCGAACTTCTCGACGAACTCACCGGCGTCGAAACGACCGCGGCGCTCACAGTTGTCGTGAACACGCGCGCCGTAAGCCCACTTGGGACGACCGTACATGTCCATTGGAGGCAGTTTGCCGAACATGACGAAGTACATCAGGGTACCCACGATGTTCTTCTCACTTGGGGGACAGCCACCCAGGTTCACAACGGGCTTGTGAACAACCTGGTCAACGCCCTTGGCGTCGGTTGGGTTTGGCGCAGCGGCCTGAACACCACCGAAGGCGGCACAGGTACCCACGGAGACGATGGCGGCGGCGCCTTCGGCTGCGTGGTGGATGATTTCGGTACCGGTGTGGCCCTTACAGCCTACGGTCAGGTAGTGACCATTGTCGGCGGTGGGGATGGCGCCCTCTACAGCCAGCACATAGCCGCCTTTGTAGGCTTCCAGTGCGTGCTCCAGGTTCTCTTCAGCCTGCCAGCCGGCGGCGGCCATCAGGGTCTCATGGTATTCCACAGAGATGTGGTCGAAGAGGACACTGTCGATGGAGGGGGTGTCACAGCGAATCAGGGATTCGGAACAACCGGTACATTCGGCCATGTGCAGCCAGATCAGCGGCACACGATCGGCGACCTCTGCCGCTTCGGCCACCAGGGGGCTGAAGGAGAGTGGCAGAGAAAGCATAGCGGTTACCTGTGCGGACCAGGTCATGAACTCCCGACGGGAGATGCCCTGGCTCTCGAGGCGTTGCATCAGCGGAGTGGACTTAACCGCGTTGATCTTTTTCAACTCGGAAAGTCGCTTTTTTCCCCGCGAGAATAAAGCGTCGTACTGTCCCATATTTTTTAATCCTTGCATTGGGTACACGGGATTGCCATGGAAAGTGTATGGAATTCGATGTTGGACATAATGACCGAGATCAATATTGGTGACATATATCCACAACCCTTGCTGTTAACGACCTGTTGTCGTGATCTAAATCATGGTTTTTTGGTAACTTTGGCTTGAACCATATTTTTTGTCTTATTTTTGGGGTTGAAAGTGAAAGAAATTTGTTAGCAGACCTTGGGCAAGCTGTATCTTTCTACATCTGAAATTGGCTGTTTCGCGGATCAATATGTGCGACATTTTGTCTGTGACCGCTGTCACTATGGGTCACTTTTGGAGACTTTTATCCTTTTTTGATATTTCTCAATCTTTTTTAGTCTCACGTTTTTTATTCCTTTGAATTCTGGAAAAAAGAGCCAATTAAAATTAATCATTGGCTCTCGAAAAAGTTTATCACTAAGTATTACGGATTCATTTTTCGTAATACCGGGTATTGCCGGTATTTTGCATCGTAATAGGAACTATTCTCATAAAGCCAGCGGAGCCGGGCCTGAGGGTTATTTGCAAAACTGGGATCTTCAGCCAGTTTTTTAGCAAACACCTTTTTTAGAGCCGGATCACTGTCGAGCATCTTCTGCGCCATGGGCTCTATGGCGTAGTCCTCGATATATTCGGTACGGGTGAAAATGGGATTGAACAATCCCCACTGAAGCAGCGAGTCTGGCGCCTCAGGTTCCAGCAGCTGGATCGCCAGTGCCCCCAACGGCTGATCCGTGCTGACCCGCCAGGTGCCCTTGGGCAGGGTGTGGCGGCCGAAGTGTTCGGTGGCGGTGACCGACACCCGCTGACGCCCTTCATAGTCCTTCTCGGCAAACTGATGTTGCAGGCGGTAGGAGCTCAACGCCTGAGTGACCGGCTCTGACAGCTGGCTCATGTGGATGCCGTGCAGCTGCAACCTCTCCACCACCTGCTGCCATTGGGGGGGAATATAGTAGGCCGCAGGCCGGGCCCGGTGGATTCCGGGGCGGGTGCGTCCGGTGACCGGCAGATTGGGGTAGAGCTTGGGTTGGCCGTTCCAGCGAATCACCTGGGCGCCGCTCACTTCGCTGATTTCTGCGGTGTAACCGATCCCCTTGAAGTCCCATCCCCGGGGCTGGCGTTCGCTCTCCCAGGTGAGGATCACCGGATCCGGGCGGCGGGCCCGGTCCTGCGCCACCGCCTGGCGTAGCCCTTCGCCCTTATCCGCCAGCAGCGTCAGCGTATGCTCCAGCATGACATAGGTCCCCAGCACCCTCTGACGGAAGGGTTTGAGGCTGTGGTTCTCGATGAGAATGGTGGGCAGGTGGCGCACGTCGCCATAGCCGTTGGAGTAACGAGGGGAGGGGTTCCACAGGCTCAGCCCCTTGGCCATGTTGGTGTTGTCCATGGCGAACACCAGAGGCCCCGGGGTGTGCCCGGCCCGGCTCAAAGTGAGATCGACCGAGGGGCGGTAGCTGTTCTCCAGCCATTGATGGGTGGCGGGGCTGTGTCCCACCGCCAGGTTGTAGCCGTAGGTGACGTCGTATTGATAGTCGATGCCGTCGGTGACGTGCACATCTATATAGAGGAGGGGATCCCACCGATTGAGGGCAGAGATCATCGCCTGCATCTCCGGGGCGTCCGCCTTGGCGTAGTCGCGGTTTAAGTTGAGGTTGGTGGCGGTGGTTCTCCAGCCCATCACCTCGGGGCCCCTCTGGTTCACTCGATTGTAGGGGCCGCGCCGCTCATGACCATCCACATTGAAAATGGGCACGAACAGCAGGTTGACGCCGTCGAGCAGGGCGCTTTTTTCTCCCAGGGCCATATCCCGAAGCAGCATCATGCCCGCTTCCTTGCCATCGATCTCTCCGGCGTGGATCCCCGCCTGCACCAGCAGGGTGGGGTGGCCGTTCGCCTTAAGTTCCTCCGGCGTGGCCGCGCCGTCACCGGCGGCAACCACCATCCAGATCTCCCGGCCCTGGGGGGAAGTGCCCAGGCTGACCTTGCTGAGTTTGGAGGAGCGGCCAATCAGGTCGTCGAGCCAGGCAACCGTTTCACGGTAGTCCGGACTCTGGGTCAGGCCGCTGCGCTCACCCGGGGTGGCGTGAGGGTTGGAGGCTGGCAGTTGCAGCTGTTCACTGGCCCCTTGCCAGGGTTGTTGAGGGGGCAGGATGGGATCGTTGAGATAGTGGCCAAATGCTGTCATCGGCAACAGGGCGGCGGCGAGCAGGTGCTTCATGGTCTTCCTTGGGGAGCGGGTCAGGGTGTCAACTTAAAAAGGAAGGATCGGAATTCAGTTGTTCTAAGTCAACTGAATCGAAATTGCTGAAAAAACTGAAATTCGAATTCTCATAGAGGGGAATAAATTTGATCCCCGTCAAGGCAATGCAAAGTTGCATCAAAAATGCCTTTATTGAGTTTCGGGGATATTTTAAGCTGGCCCCACTAAAACATGCATAACAGATATAACTTTAAAGGAGCGCCACCGTGTTTTGTATTCAATGTGAGCAAACCATGCAGACCCCAGTGGGTAACGGTTGTCAGTACGCCATGGGCATGTGCGGCAAGACTGCAGAGATCTCCGATCTCCAGGATGTGCTGGTGTACATGCTGCAGGGCGTCAGCGCCTACGCCAACGCCGCCCGCGAAGTGGGTGTGGTGGATGCCGATGCAGACGCGTACATTCCCCAGGCTTTCTTTTCTACCCTGACTAACGTGAACTTCGATGAGAGCCGCCTGATCGAGTACACCGCCAAGGCGATAGACACCAAGGCGCGCCTGAAGGCGGCTTATGAAGCTGCCTGCACCGTTCAGGGTGTTGAACCCAAGGTTCTGGCCGGCGCCGGTCAGTTTGAGATTTCCGCCGAGAAGGTTGCCATGCTGAGCCAGGCACCAGCCACCGCGGTCAACCGTGGTCTGAACGACGTGGGCGAGGACATCGTCGGCCTGCGCCTGCTGGTGCTGTATGGTCTCAAGGGTGTGGCGGCTTACATGGAGCACGCCCGCATCCTGAAGAAGCAGGATGAAGCGGTATACGCTGAGTTCCACCGCATCATGGCCCGCCTGGGTGAAGATCCCAGCGATCTGAACGAGCTGCTGGAGCTGGCCATGGCCTGTGGCCACCTGAACTACAAAGTGATGGAGATGCTGGACGCCGGCGAAACCGAGGCCTTTGGTCATCCGGTTCCGACCAAGGTGAACATGAAGCCGGTGGCCGGTAAGGCGATTCTGGTGTCCGGCCACGACCTGATCGACTTGCAACACATCCTGGAGCAGACCAAGGACAAAGGCATCAACGTCTACACCCACGGTGAGATGCTGCCAGCCATGGCCTACCCCGAGCTGGGTGGCAAGTACCCGCACCTGGTCGGTAACTACGGCAGCGCCTGGCAGAACCAGCAGAAAGAGTTTGCCAACTTCCCCGGTGCCATCGTGATGACCTCCAACTGTCTGATCGATCCCAACCCGGGTTCCTACGCCGACCGTCTGTTTACCCGTAACATCGTGGGCTGGCCGGGCGTGGTGCACCACACTGGTGACGATTACAGCGCCGTCATCGAGAAGGCGCTGGAGTGTGAAGGTTTCAAGTATGACGAGATCCCTCATTACACCATGACCGGTTTTGCCCGCAACGCCCTGATGGCCGCGGCTCCGGCAGTGATTGAGCAGGTGAAGGCTGGCAACATCCGTCACTTCTTCCTGGTCGGTGGCTGTGACGGCGACAAGCAGGAGCGTAACTACTTCACCGAATTCACCAAGGCGGCCCCTCAGGACACCCTGCTGCTGACCCTGGCTTGCGGCAAGTTCAAGTTCAACGACCTGGAGTTCGGCGACATCAACGGCATTCCCCGTCTGCTGGATGTGGGTCAGTGTAACGATGCTTACTCTGCCATTCAGCTGGCTCTGGCTCTGGCCGAGACCTTCGAGTGCGGTGTCAACGATCTGCCTCTGTCCCTGATTCTGTCCTGGTTTGAGCAGAAGGCGATTGCCATCCTGCTGACCCTGCTGGCTCTGGGCATCAAGGATATCCGCGTCGGTCCGACCGTACCCGGCTTCCTGACCCCCAACCTGATCAACCACCTGCATGAGCAGACCGGCTTGCGCCTGACCACCACAGTGGAGCAGGATATGGCCGACATCCTGGGTTAATCCCCAAGACCAGAGACAAAAGGGGAGCATGGCTCCCCTTTTCTTCCTACAGGAGAGGTATTGATGCAGCTGACCTGCACAGAGATTCGGGCGGAAACCCACGACGTGAACACCTACCTGTTCGAGTCGGACCAGCCCATCGATTTCATCCCTGGCCAATTTCTGCCTCTGCAGGTGGAGATCGACGGCCAGAGCCACAGCCGTTGCTACAGCCTGGCCTCCATTCCGGGTGACAGCCGCTATGCCCTGACCATCAAGCGGGTCGGCGGGGGGCTGGTGTCCAACCACCTGGCAGACAATGCCAAGGTGGGGGACAACTTTGCCACCCTGGCGGCAGGAGGAGAGTTCCACTTCCAGCACGCCGCCGATGGCAAACTGCTGATGCTCAGCGCCGGCTGCGGTATTACTCCGGTTTACGCCATGCTCAGGGCCCGCCTGCTGGCGGATCCCGAGGCGGACATCATCTTTGTCCACAGTGCCCGTACACCGGCGGATCGTATCTTCCCCGAGCAACTGGAGCAGCTGGCCCGGGATCACGCCAACCTCAAGCTTTGCTGGGTGGTGTCCCAGGGTGCGGAGTCCGGCCAGCATAACGGCATGCTGGACGCTCGTATGCTGCTGTCCCTGGCCACCGACATCCGGGATCGCACCATCCTGATGTGTGGGCCCCAAGGCTATATGGAAGCGGCGCATGAGTGGTTTGATGCCCTGGGTGTGGACGCCAGCAAGGTCTTTCATGAGGCCTTTGCCCCGATATCCGGCGACAACGGGCCTGAATCGGCCTCAGAGGGCGCTGGGCACACGTTGACTGTGGCCGACAAGGCCGTAAGCATCGACGGCTCCCAGACGGTTCTGGAGGCTCTGGAGGCGGTCGGTCTGCCGATCTTTGCCGCCTGTCGTGCCGGTGTCTGTGGCAGTTGCAAGTGCAAGGGCGAAGGGGACAAGCTGGAACGTACCTCTGTGGGACCACTGACGCCACAGGAACTGGAGGAGGGCTATTTCCTGGCCTGCACCTCCAAGGTGACCGGTGACATGCAGGTGACCCTGCCATAGTCACGGCGCAGTCCAAGATGGTTTAGGCGGTCACTCACTACGCTTAAGTGGTGCTGTGCATGACCTGATCAACAAGCCTCCCAAGTGGAGGCTTTTTTTGTGCTCCGGAAGGGCTGAATTTTCGCACTCAATGGCTGATGTTTGGCCGGCTTCGCCCCCTTTGGACTCACCTAAAAGCACGCAAAAAAAGCCTGTCGAATCGCCCGTGGGACAAAATGACCCGACAAGAATCTGCGTCAAATGAGCTTCGGTAAATCCAATCGTTCATCTGCTATTATTGTGTGATCGCGATCGCACTGTCGAGCGAAAAATGGTCGATGCCGGGTTGCGAGCTTGTTATTGCGTGGTTGGGTTTAGGTGAAATGAGGCGGGCGCTTGGTCAAACCAATTTTCCTTTGGTTAAATCTGTGTAATTAAATGTGGCTTTAAGTGATCGTTAAATGTTGCATTTTGTGGTTTCTTTCATAATTGTGAACCTGATTTTACATAAATTTAACCAAATTCAGCCCGGCAATAAGTGATACCTGGGTCACAGTCTGTCCTGGGGGCCACCTTTAGACTCCGCCAAAACTGCCGACACACACACAGCGGAGAATATAATGAAAATCGCCTTGTTCATCCCTTGCCTGGTGAACCACATGCAACCTAATGTGGGCATCGCCACGGTAGAGCTTCTTGAGAAGCTGGGGCATCAGGTCATCCTCCCCGAGGGGCAGACCTGCTGCGGCCAACCTATGACCAACTCCGGTTGCTTCGAGGATGCGAAAAAAACCACGCTGAAACTGCTGAACGCCTTCAAAGGCATCGACTGCGATTACATCGTATGTCCAGCGGCCTCCTGCATGATCGCCGCCAAAGAGAACTTCCACGAGTTCGACTGCAGCCCGGAAGCTACCGCTGTGATCGGCAAGCTGAAAGAGCTGACCGAATTTCTGCACGACATCCACGGCCTGGAGCGCTTCAACAAGCCCTTTAACCACAAGATCAGCCTGCAGATGTCCTGTCACGGCATCCGTATGCTGGATCTGGCCACGCCCTCTGAGATCAAGGGCAGCGGTCGTTACAACAAGGTGGAAGCCCTGCTGTCCCGCATCGAAGGCATCGACATTGTCTACCCAGAGCGTCAGGACGAATGTTGTGGCTTCGGCGGTACCTTCGCCCTCGATGAAGGCGCAGTGTCCGGCAAAATGGGTAAAGACAAGGCACAGGCGCACGCCAACACCGGCGCCCGCTATGTGGTGGGCTTCGACCCATCCTGTCTTTTGCACCTGGACGGCGTTATCCGTCGCGAGGGGCACCCCGTGGAAACTCTGCACATCGCAGAACTGCTCAACCAAGCACTGTAAGGAGCGACGATCATGGCACTGATTGGTGGAATCGAGTCTCATGCCAGTGCGGCTGAGAAGTTTAACCGCGACGTAGACCGCGTAAATTGGCACGACAAGGCTCTGTGGAACCTGCGTCACAAGCGTGACCTGGCCGCAGACTCCCAGCCTGAGTGGGAAGATCTCAAGCAGCTGGGCTCTGAATACAAGCTGCACACTCTGGCCAACCTCAAGCACTACCTGACCGAGTTTGAGGCCAACTGTAAGAAGAACGGCATCGTGGTGCACTGGGCGAAAGACGCCAAAGAGCACAACGAAATTGTGCACAGCATCCTGGCCAAGCACAATGTTAAGAATCTGGTGAAGTCCAAGTCCATGCTGACTGAGGAGTGTCACCTGAACCCTTACCTGATCGAGCGCGGCATCGATGTTATTGATACCGACCTGGGTGAGCGCATCATCCAGCTGAACGAGCAGCCACCCAGCCACATCGTGGTACCGGCCATCCACCTGAAGAAGGAGGAGGTTGGCGAGCTGTTCCACCGCAAGATTGGTTCAGAGAAGGGCGCGTCCTGCCCGACCTACCTGACCAAGCAAGCTCGTGCTCACCTGCGCCAGAAATTCCTGGAAGCCGATGCCGGTCTGACTGGTGTGAACATGGCGGTCGCCAGCGAAGGTGCCGTTGCCATCGCCACCAACGAAGGTAACGCAGACATGGGTGTGAACCTGCCTAAGGTTCAGATCCACTGCATGGGCATCGACAAGATCGTCCCCAACATGGATGCGGCCAGCGTGCTGTCCCGTACCCTGGCCCGTAACGCCACCGGCCAGCCCATCACCTCCTACACCACCTTCTACAAGGGCCCTAAAGAGGGCGGTGAGATGCACGTGGTACTGGTGGACAACGGTCGCACCAAACTGTTCCAGGACGAGCTGCTGGCGGAAGCCTACAAGTGTATCCGCTGTGGTGGCTGTCTGAACACCTGCCCGGTATACCGTCGTTCCAGCGGCTTCAGCTACAACGCGCTGATCCCTGGCCCCATCGGTATCGCAGTAAGCGCCGGTGATGACGAAACTCACTCCCTGGCCTGGGCCTGTTCCCTGTGTGGTTCCTGTACTCAGGTGTGCCCCACCAAGGTGCCTCTGGACAAGATCATCTTCAAGTGGCGTCGCATCCACTCCGAGCAGGGCAAACTGCCTTACGGTAAGTCTGGCTACATGCCTTGGGTCGGTAAGTTCATGGCCAACGAAACCATGCTGAACCTGGGTATGGCCAGCGCCCGTACCGCCCTGCGTATCCTGCCAGATGCTCTGATGAAGCCTTTCGGTATGGATTGGACCAAACACCGTGAACTGCCTAAAGCACCTAAGACCGGCTCCTTCGAAGCGTGGTTCAAGAAAAACCGGGAGAACAAATAATGTCTAGCCGTGACGCAATTTTTGCCGCATTGGATAAGTGCAACCTGCCCGATGCCCCCATGCCTTCGATCACCATCGAGCCCAACAACGAAGACCTGATGGGCCAGTATGAAGCCAACCTGGCCAAGGTCGGTGGCACTCTGGTTCGCGTTAAGGAGCTGAGTGAAGTACAGGCGCACCTGGACAAGGCGATGGCCGACGGTCAGTCCGTGGTTTGTCGTGTTGAAGGTCTGAACGGCAACCGTGAACTGGATGCCAAGCCTCACACCCTGCAGGATCTGGACTTGGCTCTGGTGAATGCCGAAGCGGCGGTGGCTGAAAATGGTGCAGTGTTTGTTCGCGAAACTGCCAGCGGCCACCGTGTGCTGCCCTACATTACCGAGAACCTGGCGGTAGTGGTTAAGGCGGACACCCTGGTTGCCAACATGCATGAAGTGGTTAAGAACGTGAAGCTGGAGTCTGGTCAGCATGGTGCCTTCATCGCCGGTCCTTCCAAGACCGCCGATATCGAACAGGCCCTGGTTATCGGTGCCCACGGCGCCTGCTCCATGACCGTATACATGCTGGACTAAGGGGTCGTTGACCGGGTTCGACAGGATGCGCCGGTGTGTAAAAACGCACCGGGGCGGGGGCCACAGCCCCCGCCTCCCGATGCAGAGTCTCCATCCCTGGCTCTGTGGGACGACTCCCCCGCACACAAGGGGGAACGATTCCCGGTCATCCATCTTTACGTGTAGTTAGCACACACGTTTGGCTCATTTTGATGAGCCTTTTTTCTATCAGCCCGGCAAGGCCGGGTCAGCACACAGGTTTGGCTCACGTTGGAGCGATACGGCCTGTCTTCATCTTACATGCCCACAAAGGCCCCCAAAGGGTTCATTGCAAGCCAGCCGTTTTTCTGCATTTAATGCTCTAGGGAAAATGGAAGTCAAGGAGTGGCTTGTGCAGGAGAGAACCAGGGCACAAAACCCACCAAATTTGCTGCAAGCTCGAAATTTAGTGAAACGATTTGGCGATCTCACCGCCGTGGACCGCCTGAGCTTGGCGCTGGGGGAGGGGGAGTGTTTCGGTCTTCTGGGTCCAAACGGTGCGGGGAAATCCACCACTTTGGAGATGCTGGAGGGCATTTTACCGCCGACATCCGGTGAAATCCTGTTCGATGGCGAGCCCCTGAAGGGGGACTACCGTCAGCAGATCGGCATCCAGTTCCAGGCGACGGCATTGCCGGAGCACCTGTCCGTCAGCGACTGCCTGACCCTGTTTGCCAGCCTCTATCACACCACCTGGGAACGGGAGGACCTGGTTCGGGTCTGCCGGCTGGAGGAGCTTCTTGAGCAGCGCCACCAGACCTTGTCCGGAGGGCAGCGGCAGCGATTGCTGCTCGCCCTGGCGCTGATCAACCGGCCTCGGCTGCTGTTCCTGGACGAGCCCACCACCGGCCTGGATCCTCAGGCCAGGCACAATTTCTGGTCGCTGATCCGCACGGTCAGGGACACGGGAACCACCATACTGCTGACCACCCATTACATGGACGAGGCGGAGCAGTTGTGCGATCGCATCGCCATCATGGACCATGGCCGGGTACTGCGTGAGGATACGCCCCTGAGGCTGATTGAGCAGGAGTTTTGTGCCCGTTTGCTGAGCCTGCCTGCCGAGTTGCAACTGGGGGAGAGCTGGGCCAAGCCCTGGCTCAAGCGCAACGGTCGCCAGGAGTATCACACCGATGATGTCAATCAGGTGCTCAGTGAGTTGCAACGCCGCAATGTCGACATTACCGGCCTCAACATTCGCCGCCCCAACCTGGAAGACCTTTTCCTGAAACTCACCGGACATCAATTGAGGAGCTGACCATGCGCAGTCTGCTGGCACTGATCCATGCCCGTAACCTGGAGTTTGTCCGGGACAGGTCCGCCCTGGGTTGGAGTCTGATGTTTCCCCTGATGCTGATCGTCGGTTTCGGCATCGCCTTTTCCGATACCGACAAACCTGAGTACAAGTTGGGGGTGGTGGGGCAGCCAGCCTATCTGGACACCCTGAAACAGACCCGTTATCTGCAACTGATCCCCTACGAGGATGAAACGCTGGCCCGGACCAAGGTGGGACGTCATCAGCTGGATTTGCTGCTGATCGAGCAGGGGTACGTGGTGAACCCGGACTCCATGAAGGGCTATCTGGCGGAGCGGATTCTCAAGGCGGAGGTGGGGGAGCTGCCGGCGACCCAGGTTCAGGGGGAGGCGGTGCGCTACATCGACTGGCTGATGCCTGGGGTCATCGGCATGAACATGATGTTTTCCGGCTTGTATGGGGTGGGCTATGTCATCGTCAGATACCGAAAGAATGGCGTACTTAAACGCTATCAGGCGACGCCGATGAAGCCCTGGATCTTCATTCTGTCTCAGATCTGCAGCCGATTGCTGCTGATGATGGCCACCGCCACCCTGGTGTTTGTTGCCTGCACCCTGATGTTCTCCATTCCCATCAATGGCAGCCTGATTCTGTTGTTTGTGACCGCCCTATTGGGGGCACTCTCCCTGGTCAGCATCGGATTGCTGGTGGCCTGTCGAACCCGTTCAGAGGAGTTTGGCAACGGGGTGCTGAACCTGATCGCCTGGCCGATGATGTTCCTGTCCGGGGTGTGGTTCTCCCTGGAGGGCACCGCGCCCTGGATTCAGTCCCTGGCCAGCCTGCTGCCGCTCTCCCACCTCAATGCCGCCAGCCGTGCCATTATTATTGACGGAGTTGGGATCGGCGGATTGCTGCCACACTGGCTGGCTCTGATCGTGATATCGGCCGTGGCGATATTCGTTGGCGCACGACTTTTTCGTTGGAACTAGGAGAGTCTATGGCGAAGGTAATGGGAGTGGGGGGGATCTTCTTCAAGAGTCAGAACCCCAAGCTGTTGGGACAGTGGTACCGGGATCATCTGGGGATGGAGGTGGGCGAGTACGGTGCCGATTTTTCACCAGCCAGCATGCCACAGAATGGCCTGACGGTATGGTGCCCGTTCGGTGACGATACCGAGTACTTCCAGCCATCGGATCGCCCCTTCATGTTCAACCTGGTGGTGGATGATCTGCCCGCAGCCCTGGCTCAGGTGGAAGCCGGTGGGGCGACCCTGGTGGGTGAGGTCGTCAAGGAGTCCTATGGGCAGTTTGGCTGGTTTGTCGATCCCGAGGGTAACAAGGTGGAGCTGTGGCAGCCCGCCTGAGGGGCTGCCTAGGGGCTATAAGATCTCACCTTTAAGTGTGGCAAATTCTTCGTGGTAGTCGACGACTCTGTCCAGGTAAACCTTAGTTTCATCATAGGGCAGGAAGCCCTTTAGTCGGTCGAATACCTCCACTGATGACAATTGATTGATGATGGGTGCAGCTTTAAGGATGTTTCGGCTTCGATCGGGGTTGAAAGCCCTGGCCACGTTTCCTGGGCCGGTATTATAAGCGGCTATGGTGCAGTACAGTCTGGCCTTAGGATCTTCTATTCTAGCAAGGTATTTGTCGTACAACAGGTGCAGATAGGCTGTGCCATACTGAATGTTCTCAGAAGGCTGGAACAACTGATATTCACTGGGCTTGCCGTGACGACTCAGCAGTTTGTCGTTGACGTCTTTTCCCGCGCTCGACGGTACAATTTGCATTAGACCAAAAGCAGGGATATGAGATTTCGCCCTTGGGTTAAAGCTGCTTTCCGCTTTCATGATGGCGAAGATAAGCTCTGGTGCAACGTGCCATCGTTCTGACTCTGATTTGACTGAGGCCAGATAGGGTTTGGCCTTACTGGCTATCTGCTTATTAGGGAGGGTGACCTTGTAGGTGGTGACGACCTTTGAGCTCGGATCGTGACGCATTTGCTGACTGTATTGTGCCTTGAGGCGGGCCAGGCGCTCCATTTCATGGGCTTTTATCCTTTTCCTCTCCCTGTCCAGTTGCGATTCCACTTTGGCTTCGTCTGAGCCACTGATAATGGCCAGATCCGCCCTTTTTTCTATGGCTACCAGCGCCTGCTGATGTTGCTGGCTGATGAGCTTCTCTTGCTCCTTTTCTGCCTGAGCACTATAGGATAGTGATGAGTGTTCAGGAGTAACCGGTTTCAGATATTCTTCTGCCGAAACTGACAGTCGCACCAAAGGAGCCTCTGCTTGTTCTGGCATCTGGTTTTCGGGGGTCGAGATTTGCTGAAGGCGGGCGACTGCCTGGTCCAGCGGGGGAGCAGAGCCAGGTTCATGGATGACACTGATCTCGATGGTATCGTTGGAGAAATCCACGACAGTGCGTTGAGTGAGGTCATTGCTGTAGTTGACGTAGGTGTCGGCATCACTTTGCAATGGCCGACCCCAGAGTTTCATCAATTCCTGACGATGCTGATCAAATTGATCAAGATAATCAGCTTTGTATTGTTCAAACTCCGACATAGTCTGTTGCTTGAAGGCCTCAAACTCCGCCAGTTCCTGAGAGGCTGGCGCCGGACCCACAAGCAACACTGCTACCAGCAGGGTACTGCTGGCAGCCGTGTTGCTTCTCTTCATGAGTTTCTCCTAAGAAATTAAAGGGCAGTTGTGTTGACCAGTAGGGCATTGAGCACCTTATCTGCCTTTTCCTCCTTGAACCTTTGCCAAAGCTCGGCATCTCGATCTTTACTGGCTTCCAGAGCGGTGCGCATGGTCCGTTGATAGTCGGCATTACTCATGCCTACCAAGACATATAGGGCGCCGCTAGGGCTAGTTCGAGACTTAATGATGCGGGCGCCGGACAGGGTCTGCTGAGTGATGCTGGAAGCCGCCTTTTCGATGAGCTGCTTGACCTCGCCACTGGCATCGACATTATTGGCGACTACAGCGTCATTCAGCTTGGCTGAGATGTTGGACTGGAAGGTCTTGGCCAGTTGAACCCGTGCTTCGGAACTGGCGACATCCTTCATAAAGCCGACACCGGCGGCAGACTTATTTGCGTAACCCACGGCGGTCAGGGCGTAGTTGTCTATGCCTTCATCACACACCCACGTGGGGGCTTCCACCTCGGGTGAGTCCGGGAAGGTGCATGCCATGGTGATGGGTTCCGGTGTGGATGAGCAGCCAGTTACCAGAGTAATCGCTATTACAGGTAAAAATTTCTTCATAGTTTCGCTCTCTTAGAGGTTAAACATTTCACGCAGATCTTTGGTGCCCTTGTCGGCCATCTCAAATATGTTGTCTTCATGTTTGAGCTTCACTAAGTCTCCACGACGGATAATTTCCAGCTGTTCTTTTTTATTAAGTACGATCCAGGAAAACATCGGTTCTATAGCGCCCGTAAATTTACCGTGAGCAATGGTTTCGAACTCAGTAATGGATTCTCCATTGCCCAACGCGGTGATTTTTTTACGTTTAATTTCGACTGAATCACCCTCTTTGGCTCCTCTCGCAGCTCCAAGAGAGACACGGAATACGTTGTCGTATTGATTGCCGCGACGCTCGATAACATAGCCCATAGGGGCCAGAGAGTTACGAATTTCCGTCTGTGCGTGTTCTACGGCGTCGCCCGAGGCATTGGAGAGCAGGGCGCTGTGCTTAGACTTGGTCAAAGAGCAATGACCATAAAAGGCTTCGACACTGGAATCGGTGCCTTTCATTTCCGCTGTGTTTACCTGATTTAATTCTGGAATGGACAGGATGCGGAGCTGGCCGGAGACTTTGCTGTTGTAAACACATTTCGGGCCGGTTTCTTTTCCTGTGAGTAGATCTGTTCCGCCATCAGTCTGTTTGGTGCTGATACTGGCCGTAGTGACTGTACTGAAGATGGCGAAATCTGCAACATGAGGGCCATCGTAGTTGAGTTTTCCGGTGGTTTCGGCCAAAAGTAGCTCTTCTTTTAGTGTCTTGGCCGATTCCCGATCCACAGCAAAGATTCCTGCGCCAGCCAGAGAATTTTCGATTTGTCCTTGGATCTGGCTCTGAATGGCTGCCTGGTTCACGCCAGTTGCAGAGACTTTGGTAGGCATGACAATGACTTTCTTTTGACTGGAATCCAGCAGCTTTGCTGGCATATATTCAGTATCCTGGATGGGAATATTGGGAAGTGAAGTAATAACCTCCCTTTTTGGGCCAGTTGAAACACAGCCTGTCATTATCAATGCCCCAATTACGGCAGTGGTGAGCTTTGGTTTCCTGCTGGTCATAATAACTCTCCTTGTATCATCATCATTTATATTGAAAGTAAAAGCTTCCAGATATCTTCTTCGGCGATCTGGTTCAGCATTTGCCGTTCTGCAACCGCTTTTGCCTGCTCTCCGCTAAGAGAGGAGACACCGGTCGCAGACAGCCGTTTTACATTTAGAACCTTTCCCTGATCTTCAACAATGAACTTGCCCTTCACACTGACGTGGAATTGTCCAAAGAGTTCTCGTACAGGTTGAGGTTGTATGGTGAATCTAAGCGTGGCTAGAGGGGAGGGACCCGAACTCTGAAAACCCGCATTGCTGAGCCATTGGTTCAGGAACTCATGGGTTTGCTCAGTGGCCTGCTCCAGCTCAATTGCGATCACCCTGTGGTTTTTCGACGCCAATAGGCGTTGTTCATACCAGCGCAGATCATCAAGGGCGGGGAGGCTCTGTTTTTGTTGCTGGAGAATGGCTATCAGGCTTCGTGCTGAAGTTGCATCCTGTTCATGTGCCAGCAGTGCCTTCAGTTCCAATAGGGGAGAGGCTTGTTGAGTCCTCAAGCGGCCGAACTCCAGCAACTTTTGGGTGAGTTGTTGCTTGAGCCCCTGTAGCAAGGCTGCGCGTTGAACTCGAATCAGCTGATAGTGTGTGCCGTCTTTGTGTGCGGAATCATACAGTTCGTAGTTGGTTAAGGTTAGCCTTGAGCTTTCGCTTCTTACCTGCTGGTTGGCACTGCTGGCTACAGCCCCGTTGATGACCTGGGTTTGAGTGTGAAGGCTTCCTTGAACCTTGACCTGAAGACGACTGGTGACATCCATTAGTGCTTGGTGGCGAGCGCCCTGCTGATTTATGCCAGCGCCGACACCATAGATGTAATCGGCAGAGTCTTTTGGGGGTTCTAGGTACCAGGAGGGCGGGGTAGCCCGACAGGCGGTGGCGGTCAGGATCAGCAAAAAGGTGGTAATCCGTATAGGCATTGAAATGCTCCAGCTTAGAAATAGGTGTTGTATTCGTATCGGGTCAGCAAAGCTTCGGCCATCACCTCTTCCTCGCCTTCACCTATCCCGTACATGTTGGGCTTTAACTGGTCTCGGAGGTGGTTGATTTGTTGGGTGGACGCCTCGCCGTGGACCTGCTTCTCAGCGATTTCTCTAACTCGTTCAACCAGACTACCTGGGGCAACACCGTACTCCACAGTGCCTAAGTAGAGCGTGGTATACATGCCTTTGGCGCCAAGGGGGTGAGGTTCCATGTAGTAGACCAGATTGAAGTCATCAAGCTGAAACTTGTCTGATTGGGAGAAGGAGTGGGTATAGCTATCCAGGTTCAACTGTTTGTCACTGAAGGGGATGGCAGGTGAGAACGCTGATAGCTGACTGTACAGCCCCTGATAATCCAATGTTTGTACCAGGTATCCGCTGATTCTCCCTCCTTTAACCAATAGGGTAAGTAGGAACTTATTTTTCTTGTAGTAGCGGAACTCCAACCCATCCTTGGTCCGGGAGCGTTTTACGACTTGTGGGAAGCCGAGGTCCTGCTCCACGTAGGCAAGATAGTTTCCGACATCGATCTTATTCAGGAGCCGCTCTTCGACGTGATGGGTGAAATTTGCCTGGATACCCTGGAAGATGGTGTAGGACAGTTCTTTGGTATCGTTCCAGTTACCGAAGCCAATCATCAGGGCGATTAGGTAAAGAAATCCGGATTTCGCTCTTTTCCAATGGGCAGAGAGGGGAGAACTGAGCACCTCTGCGACCCCCGAAGAGGTTGCCTTATCCTCTGGCTCTATGCGGGACATAATCCATTAGTCCTTTATTATTAAGATTTTTCTAAACTAGGGAATGATAATATGGTTTTAGTTTTACTAAATTCAAGTTAAATCTGTGTCGTATAAGTGATTGTTTTAGTTCACTATTGAAAAGTGTGAATTTGTTAATGGTTTGGTGTGATGAGGTTGAATTGATTTCCTCTTGCACCGGTGAAAATGCGCTAGTAAAGAGAGTGGTCGATAAGTAAACTATGCGCCCACTTGCGAATGGGGGGGAGAAAGTTGGATCAACATCAACACTGGATGCGCCGGGCGATGGAGTTGGCGGCTGAAGCGGAAGCCCTGGGCGAGGTGCCTGTGGGGGCGGTGCTGGTGAAGCAGGGGGTAGTGGTGGCCGAGGGTTACAACCGCAGCATCATCGATCACGATCCCTCCGCCCATGCCGAGATGCAGTGCCTGCGTCGGGCCGGATACGAGCTGGAGAACTATCGCCAGCTGGATACCACTCTCTATGTGACTCTGGAGCCCTGTCCCATGTGCGCCGGCGCCCTGGTGCATGCCCGGGTGGGCACCGTGGTCTTTGGGGCGTCCGATCCCAAAACCGGTGCGGCAGGCAGCGTGATGGATCTGCTGCGCCATCCGGCGCTCAATCATCAGGTAGAAGTCATTGGTGGGGTGCTGGCCGAGCCCTGCGCACAACAGCTGAGTGATTTTTTCAAGCGGCGCAGGGCGGAAAAGAAAGCCTTGAAACTGGCTCAGAGGGCTTCTGAAGACGCTTCCTGAAGGAAGGCCTTGGTGCGATGAAGTACTTTCATGTGGTCGCGTTTTCTCAGCGCCCTCCTGCGCTCGGACAGGCTGCTCAGGGCTTTACGGCGACGTGCTGGAGTTCTTAACATTCCTCTCTCCTCCTTACTGTTTTCTCTATTTGGACCCTATCCTCATCTGTTTGCAGTTCGATGACATCGGTTTTGAGCTTTTGTTGCGACTTTTGTTCCCAAAGGCGCCCGATCTCGTTCACTGTTTAAACTAAATTTGGGATGGCGGCATCTATGCCCCTAAAAACCAAGGGACAAACCTTTGATTTGTCCCCTGATATAAGAGATAGCTATGACTCTTGGCAATTTCAACCCCTGGCGCCTGGAAAAGCTGGGCCATTAACAGAAATATTTTGGTGAACGTGGTGAAAGCTGAGCCAGATCACTCGCGATTCTTGGCCAGATCCAGGGGGGCTCCCGTTGAGGGGGGCATATGGGTTTCCAGCAGCACCAGGGTGTCATAGTAACGCTTGATGTTGTCCACATAGTGGGCAGCGACCCCACCCTGTGCAAAGCCGTAGCGGGTGCGCTGGTAGTGGCGTTTTTGGGTCAGCTTGGGCAGGACAGATTTGACGTCTGCCCAGCTGCTGGGGTTGAGGCCATGACGCTGGGCGATCACCCGGGCATCCTCCACATGGCCCAGGCCGATGTTGTACGAGGCCAGGGCAAACCACAGCCGTTCAGGCTCAGGGATGGAGGCGGGCAGTCGTTTGATCAGATCGTGCAGGTAGTCGCTGCCGCCGCGTATGCTCTGCTCAGGGTTGAGCCTGTCCCTGACCCCAACCCGTTTGGCGGTGGACTGGGTCAGCATCATCAATCCCCGAACCCCAGTGGGGGAGCGCGCCTTGGGGTTCCAGTGGGACTCCTGATAGGCGACGGCAGCCAGCTGTCGCCAGTCCAGGATTCCGGCGTACTCCTTGAACCAGGGCTCGTACTTGGGCAACCGGGTCTCCACCGCCCGGATGAAGGCGCGGGTATCGACATAGTCGAACCGTTCCATATGGCCGAAATACTTCTCTTCCAGCTGTTTCAGGGTGCCGGCCTGTTTCAGTTTATCCCAGTAGTCCAGCAGTTCGGACAGGAGTTGGTGGCTGTGCTCCTCCGGCAGGGCCCAGCCGACCTCCTGCTCGATCCCCAGGCTGAAGGCAGCGGCCAGTTCCGGGTGCAGTCGCCGGCTGGCTGCCAGGGTCTTGGTGTCGGACAGGGTGTAGGCCAGCTCGCCGGAGGCCACCATGGAGAGCAGTTCGTGGGCGGCATACTCGGTGGTCTCCTGCCACTGCAGCCCGGGTTGGTTTCGCTGCTGTTCGGCGGCCAGTATCTCTGCGTGGTTGGAACCGGCCATCACCATCAGAGGGTCAGTAAGCTGGGCCAGTGAGTCGGGCTTGGGCTGCCCCCTGCGATAGACCAGTTGCACCTTGGTGCGGTAGATGGGGGGGCCGAAACGCCAGAAACTGCGGTTGAGGTGGGTGTCGGTGAGGCTGGAGGCGATGAGATCCAGTTTGCCCTGGCTCATGTCATTAAACATCTCAGGCAGCGACGAGTAGGGGGTGACCTCCAACTCCTGACCCAGATGCAGGGCGAAGCCCTGGGCCAGTTCGTAATCCAGTCCCTGGGCACCCGCAGCGCCCACCACATAGGTGGTGGGCCCATACAGGGTGCCGACCCTCAGGGGTCGGTCAGGTTCGGGCTCGGCTCGCTGAGGCTGCTGATACTCCAGCGGAAGGCATCCGGCCAGGGTCAGCAGCGATACAGCCAGTAAACCCCTCATCGTTATGCATCCATCTGAATTCTTCGTCATCTTCCGCTCATTGTAGACTGTTTTGCGACCGACCTTTCCACTATAATGTCGCCACCTTTAATGCCGGGAATTGTGATCCGGTTCGGATTTCGCTCCCGGTATTGAGCCCTACACAAAACTATATAAGGTAAAAAATACCGTGATTAAGATCCTCCGCGGCGCGCCGGCGCTGTCCGCGTTTCGGGTCCACAAGCTGCTATCGGCTTGCCAGAACGCGAAACTTCCCGTGTCCGATCTCTATGCGGAATACTGCCACTTTGCCCACCTCGCCTCGCCGCTCAATTCTGAGCAAACTCAACACCTTGAACAGATATTAACCTATGGACCTCGGCTGGAACAGCACGAGCCCCAAGGCAAACTGTTCCTGGTGATCCCCAGACCCGGCACCATCTCCCCCTGGTCCTCCAAAGCCACCGACATCGCCCACAACTGTGGCCTGGATGCGGTAAAGCGTCTGGAGCGGGGTGTTGCCTGGTACCTGACCCTCGAGGGGGAGCTCGATGGCGAGCAGCAGAAACAACTGCTCAACCTTATTCATGACCGCATGGTGGAAGCGGTGCTGGACAGCTTTGAGGCTGCCGACGCCCTGTTTGTCAGCGCCGAGCCAGCGCAGCTGACGTCCGTGGACGTTCTCGGCGGGGGCAGAGACGCCCTGGCTCAGGCCAACGTCAGCATGGGCCTGGCCCTGGCGGAGGATGAGATCGATTACCTGGTGGAGAACTTCACCCGCCTGGGGCGTAACCCCAACGACATCGAGCTCTATATGTTTGCCCAGGCAAACTCCGAGCACTGTCGCCATAAGATTTTCAATGCGGACTGGACCATCGACGGTGAGGTTCAGCCCAAGTCTCTGTTCAAGATGATCAAGAACACCTTCGAGCAGAACCCGGAAAACGTCCTGTCCGCCTATAAGGACAACGCCGCAGTGATGGTGGGATCGGAAGCGGGCCGCTTCTTCCCCGATGACACCGGCAGCTACCGCTACCATCAGGAGCCGGTACATATTCTGATGAAGGTGGAGACTCACAACCACCCCACCGCCATCAGTCCCTATCCGGGAGCCGCAACCGGCTCTGGTGGGGAGATCCGTGACGAAGGTGCCACAGGTCGGGGTTCCAAGCCCAAGGCGGGCCTGACCGGTTTTACCGTCTCCAACCTGAACATCCCCGGCTTCGAGCAGCCCTGGGAGCGGCCCTATGGCAAGCCCGATCGCATCGTGACTCCCCTGGAGATTATGATGGAGGGGCCGCTCGGTGGTGCCGCCTTCAACAACGAGTTTGGCCGTCCCGCCCTGCTGGGGTACTTCCGTACCTATGAGCAGGAGGTGACCAGCTTCAACGGCACCGAGGTTCGCGGTTACCACAAGCCGATCATGCTCGCCGGCGGTCTGGGTAACATCCGCGAGGATCACGTGCAGAAGGGGGAGATCCCGGTAGGCGCCAAGTTGATCGTCCTCGGTGGACCGGCGATGAACATCGGCCTGGGGGGCGGCGCCGCCTCCTCCATGGCCTCCGGCCAGTCCTCCGAAGATCTGGACTTTGCCTCGGTGCAGCGCGAGAACCCGGAGATTGAGCGTCGCTGCCAAGAGGTGATTGATCGCTGCTGGCAGCTGGGTGACGACAACCCCATCGCCTTTATCCACGACGTGGGCGCCGGTGGTCTTTCCAACGCCATGCCGGAGCTGGTGGACGACGGTGGCCGAGGCGGCCGCTTCCGCCTGCGGGAGGTGCCCAACGACGAGCCCGGCATGTCCCCCCTGGAGATCTGGTGTAACGAATCTCAGGAGCGTTACGTGATGGCGGTGGCCGCCGAGGATCTGGACAGATTTGACGCCATTTGCCGCCGTGAGCGCGCGCCCTACGCGGTGATCGGTGAAGCCACCGAAGAGCTGCAGCTGGTGCTGGAAGACAGCCATTTCGACAACACCCCCATCGACATGCCCATGGAGGTGCTGCTGGGCAAGGCGCCCAAGATGCATCGTGAGGTCAGTTCTGCCCAGTGCGCTGCCCCGGATCTCAATACCAGCGCCATGGATCTCAAGGATGCGGTGCGCCGGGTGCTGCGTCTGCCTGCCGTAGCGGAGAAGACCTTCCTGATCACCATCGGCGATCGCTCGGTGACCGGCCTGGTGGCCCGGGATCAGATGGTGGGTCCCTGGCAGGTGCCTGTCGCCAACTGTGCGGTCACCGCCGCCACCCTGGACAGCTACCATGGCGAGGCGATGTCCATGGGCGAGCGGACGCCCCTGGCGCTGATCAACTACGGGGCCTCGGCTCGTATGGCGGTGGGTGAGTCCCTGACCAACATCGCCAGTGCCCACATCGGCTCCCTGGCGCACATCAAGCTCTCCGCCAACTGGATGGCTGCTGCCGGTCACCCGGGTGAGGACGCCGGCCTCTACGAGGCGGTGAAGGCGGTGGGTGAGGAGCTGTGTCCCGCCCTGGGTCTGACCATCCCGGTGGGCAAGGACTCCATGTCCATGAAGACCGCCTGGGAAGACCAGGGAGAGCGCAAGAGCGTGACCTCGCCGCTGTCGCTGGTGATCACCGCCTTTGGCCGGGTCGAGGATGTGCGCGACACCCTGACTCCTCAGCTGCGCCTGGACAAGGGCGACAGCAAACTGCTGTACATCGACCTGGGCGATGGCCAACAACGCCTGGGCGGTTCTGCCCTGGCTCAGGTCTATAACCAGCTGGGTAACCAGGCGCCGGATGTGGACCAGCCCGAGTTGCTCAAGGGCTTTTTCAACGCCATCCAGGCGTTGATTGCCGACAGGGCACTGATCGCCTACCACGATAAGGGCGATGGCGGCCTGTTCGTCACCCTGGCGGAGATGGCCTTTGCCGGTAAAGCGGGTCTGGAGGTGGACCTGAGCCCCCTGGCCGCTGATGATCTGGCGGCACTGTTCAACGAAGAGCTGGGGGCCGTGGTTCAGGTGGCAGACGATCGCCTGGCTCAGGTGCAGTCGGTGCTGGCGGATCATGGCCTGGCCGGGTGCAGCCATGTGATTGGCTCGGTCAACGACGGCGAGCGCCTGATTGTTCGTCGCGGTGAACACTCCCTGCTGGATGAGAGCCGCACCGAGCTGCGCGGCGTCTGGGCAGAAACCACCTTCCGCATGCAGTCGATGCGTGACAACCCCCAGTGTGCTGAAGAGGAGCATCAGGCCAAGCTCAATGCCGAGGACCCTGGCCTGTCCGTCGCTCTCAGCTTCGATCCTGCCGAGGATGTGGCTGCGCCCGCTATCCTCAAGGGCAATGCCCCCAAGATGGCGATTCTGCGCGAGCAGGGGGTCAACTCCCACGTAGAGATGGCGGCTGCCTTCGACCGCGCCGGGTTTGACGCTGTGGATGTGCACATGAGTGACATCCTCGAGGGGCGCCTGACCCTGGAGCAGTTCCAGGGGCTGGTGGCCTGTGGCGGCTTCTCCTACGGGGACGTGCTGGGGGCCGGTGAAGGCTGGGCCAAGTCCATCCTGTTTAACGCCCGTGCCCGGGAGCAGTTTCAGCGCTTCTTCGAACGCAGCGACAGCTTGGCCCTTGGGGTGTGTAACGGCTGCCAGATGCTCTCCAACCTCAAGAGCATCATTCCAGGCTCCGATCACTGGCCTCACTTCGTGCGTAACCGCTCCGAGCGTTTCGAGGCCCGTTTCTCCCTGGTGGAGGTTCAGGAGAGTCCCAGTCTGTTCTTCAATGGCATGGCCGGCTCGCGCATGCCCATTGCCGTCTCCCACGGTGAAGGACGGGCGGAGTTCGCCAACCAGCAGGCGTTTCATGCGGCCGATGCTTCAGGCACTGTGGCGCTGCGCTACCTGAATCATCAGGGGCAGATCGCCACCGCCTATCCGGCCAACCCCAACGGCTCTCCGGCGGGGATCACCGGCCTGACCACTACCGATGGGCGGGTGACCATCATGATGCCTCACCCTGAGCGGGTTTTCCGCACCGTGGCCAACTCCTGGCACCCCGATGAGTGGGGTGAGGACAGCCCCTGGATGCGGATGTTCCGCAATGCCAGGGTTGCCCTGGACTAAGCTGAACTGAGGTTATCAAGCCCGGCTTTATGCCGGGCTTTTTTATACTTTCTTCTCAGGCTGAATCGCCTTACCTGGCTTTGTTGTCTGGGATCAAGGAGGGGGCGTAAGCAGAGGGTCACTCTGGAGCAGCCGGGGCAGGTAAAAAAAGGGCCGCCCTGGGAGGGCGGCCAAGCTATGCAATCAAGCTAATGCAAAGAAGGGTGACGCTTGGGCCGCCGCAAAAGCGGCGACCAGGGTGTTCACATTACCCGAAGCTGATAAAGCTCAACGAAGCTACGTTGGTAGAGCTTGGCCATGCGCTTCAGAAACAGACTCATGAGTACCTCCGAAAAACTGAGATTTGGGACAATTCCATATTTAAAACGTCATATTTCCGATATTTGGAATGCCGTTTTCGTGGATATAGTAGGCTGAAAGTTGGATATTCGACAAACGAGAAAAACTCTTTTATCGCATTAGTTTATCTAATTTATTATTCAGGTTTCATTCAGGCGGCTTAATGAGGGTTGATGGCTCGCAGTTGTTGAATACAAAGGCTTTTAACAACTGAATTTTTTTCATTGCGTTGATTGTTGCCATACAAATATTGTCAATTTGTCGAACCGTGTTTGCCAATAAATCGAGGATGGTTAAAGCTGAATATAAGTCATTCCCAAACTCTTAACATTTAACTGTTCTGCAAGGCTTTTTTATTAAGTCTTGATATTTGTGAGTCACCTCTCAAAAGTGATCAGGAGATTCTGGCAGGGATTGAGGGTGCCGCAGGGGGAATGATATAAAATTAGCGGAAATAGCAGCGCAATCTCTCTTTGTTCTCCGGTGCGGGGGAACAAACAGAGGTTCGCTAATCGAAAGTGTTGAGTTAACGAAATGTTGTGAGTGTCCGGCGGAGCCGGACCGGCCGACGAACCAGCAGAGGCGAATGAGAGTAAGCGTCTGTTGCGGGAGGCCCACAATGTCCCGGGGCAGCCGTGTCCCCCGGGTAAGCCGAACTCAGCACTTTATTTGTTGTATTGCTCCCAATAATTTTTCCTGAATCACGTTGCCAGCAATGGCGGCACGGCAGGCGTAAGGAGACACCAATGATTGTCGATGAAGTAGTGGATCTATCGCGATTGCAGTTTGCACTGACCGCGATGTATCACTTCCTGTTTGTACCCCTCACCCTGGGCATGGCGTTCCTGCTTGCGATCATGGAGTCACTGTATGTGATGACCGATAAGCAGGTTTACAAGGACATGACCAAGTTCTGGGGTAAACTCTTTGCCATTAACTTCGCCCTGGGTGTTACCACTGGTATCACCATGGAGTTCCAGTTCGGAACCAACTGGGCCTACTACTCCCATTACGTCGGGGACATCTTCGGGGCGCCATTGGCCATCGAAGCCCTGATGGCTTTCTTCCTTGAATCGACTCTGATTGGCCTGTTCTTCTTCGGCTGGGATCGTCTCTCCAAGCGTCAGCACCTGGCGGTGACCTGGCTGGTGGCCTTGGGCTCCAACATGTCCGCCCTGTGGATTCTGGTGGCCAACGGCTGGATGCAGCACCCTGTGGGTGCCGAGTTCAACTACGTCACCATGCGCATGGAGATGGCCAGCTTCGCAGACGTGCTGTTCAACCCCGTTGCTCAGGTTAAGTTTGTGCACACCGTGGCCTCCGGTTACGTGACCGGCTCCGTTTTTGTTCTGGCCATCAGCGCCTACTATCTGCTGAAGGGCCGAGACATCGCCTTTGCCAAGCGCTCTTTCTATGTGGCGTCCGCCTTCGGTATGGCCTCCATCCTGTCCGTCATCGTTCTCGGTGATGAGTCCGGCTACGAAATGGGTGACGTTCAAAAGGTGAAACTGGCGGCCGTGGAAGCGGAATGGGATACCCATCCGGCTCCCGCCTCCTTCACCGCCTTTGGTATTCCAGACAGTGAAAACATGGAGACCAACTTCGCGGTCAAGATCCCCTATGTGATGGGCATCATTGCCACCCGTTCTCTGGACGAGCAGGTGATGGGCATCAAGGACATCAAGGTGGAGCATGAAGCCCGCATCCGTAACGGCATGGTGGCCTACACCCTGCTGCAGAAGGTTCGTGATGGCTCTGCCACCGAAGCCGAGGTTGCCGAGTTCCAGGAGCGCAAGGTGGACCTGGGCTATGGCTTCCTGCTGAAGCGTTACCTGGACGATGTCGACCAGGCCAGTGAGGCACAAATCAAAGCGGCGGTTGAGGACTCCATTCCCAATGTTGGCCCGCTGTTCTGGACCTTCCGTGTGATGGTGGGCCTGGGCATGGTGATGCTGCTGGTTATTGGCCTCTCCTTCCTTCAGAGTGCCAAGCAACAGGTGATGGATAAGCCCTGGCTGTTGAAGGCGGCGATCTTCATCCTGCCTTTCCCCTGGATCGCCATTCAGTGTGGCTGGTTCGTGGCCGAGTATGGCCGTCAGCCCTGGACCATCGCGGAGATTCTGCCTACCGCCATGTCCACCTCCAGCCTGAGTACCGGTGATCTGATCTTTTCCATTGTCGCCATCTGTGGTTTCTACACCGTGGCCCTGGTGGTGGAGATGTTCCTGATGTTCCGCTTCGCCCGACTGGGCCCCAGCAGCATGAAGACTGGCCGCTACCACTTCGAGTCTGCCGAAAACGCTGCCGAAGACGCTCGTCTGCTGGCGAAACTGTCCAAGGCCCGCAAGGCCCGCGAAGAAGCCAAGGAGGCTGCTAGCCATGCTTGATTACGAAACTCTACGCGCTATCTGGTGGCTGTTGGTCGTCGTGCTGATGATCGGCTTCGCGGTCACCGATGGTTTTGACATGGGTGTGGGTGCCCTGTTGCCCTTCGTGGGCAAAAACGACAACGAACGTCGGGTGATGATCAATTCCATCGCCCCTCACTGGGACGGCAACCAGGTATGGCTGCTGACCGCCGGCGGAGCCCTGTTCGCCGCCTGGCCCCTGGTGTATGCGGCAGCCTTCTCCGGCTTCTACATCGCCATGGTGCTGGTGCTGTTCGCCCTGTTCTTCCGTCCTATCGGGTTTGACTACCGCTCTAAGATTGAAGATCCCCGCTGGCGCAACACCTGGGACTGGTGCCTGTTCATCGGTGGTGTGGTTCCGCCGCTGATCATCGGCGTCGCCTTCGGTAACCTGCTGCAGGGGGTACCCTTCGAATACGATGAGTACCTGCGTGTGTTCTACCGTGGCAGCTTCTTCGGCCTGCTCAACCCCTTCGCCCTGGTGGTTGGCCTGCTGTGTGTGACCGCCTTCATCCTGCAGGGGTGCACCTGGCTGGGCATGAAGACCGATGCCGAGTTGTACCAGCGTGTACGCAAGATCACTCAGTGGGTAGGTGTGCTGTGCGCGGCCCTGTTCGTGGTGGCCGGTGCCTGGCTGTACACAGGTATCGATGGTTTCGTGGTGACCTCCGCCCTGGATCACAATGGTCCGTCCAATCCGACGCTGAAGACCGTTGAGATTGCGTCTGGCGCCTGGTTCAACAACTACAACGCCATGCCTGTGCTCTACATCCTGCCCCTGCTGGCGGTGCTGATGCCCCTGGCAACCGCAGTGATGACCATGGCAAACCGCAACGGCCTGGCCTTCGTGACCAGTTCACTGAACCAGGTGGCGATCATTGCCACCGCGGCAGTGTCCCTGTTCCCGTTCGTGATGCCGTCCTCTCTGAACCCAAGCCACTCACTGACCATGTGGGATGCCACCAGTTCTGAGATGACCCTGACCATCATGTTCGCCGTGGCCTGCATCTTCGTGCCGCTGATTCTGGGTTACACCACCTGGAGCTACATCAAGATGTTTGGTCGCCTCAACAGCGAATTTATCGAGAACAACAAGCACTCTCTGTACTAAGGAGCCGACAATATGTGGTATTTCACCTGGATTCTCGGAGTGCTGCTGGCCTGTGCATTCGGCATCATCAATGCCCTGTGGTACGAGCACTCTGAAGAGATGGCCGCCAAGGCCGAACGCGAGCAGAAGTAAGCTTGCTCCAAGCTTCCTCCGGGAAGCCCCGAAAGAAGAGGCGCATCAGCGCCTCTTTTTTTGGTTTATTGGCGGGCCTTAGGGCCGCTCAGGTGCCCGGGCTAAACTGGCTACCGGTGGCCGAGTATGGTGTCTCTGGCGGGGAGGACCATGGGGAAGCGGCGTCGTCCTCCGGAGCGGTACGGGAGATCGCTAGGGGCAGGGGGGCAGACGGTGCGTCTGGGGGCAGGAGCTTCGGCCATGAGCCCGCCGGCAAAAGAAAAGGGCGCCCATGGCGCCCTTTATGGGTTTGGGGAAGTCCGCTTAGGACTTGAAGTGGGCCAGATGGCCGCGGATGTCCCCCGCCAGGGCGGTCAGCTGCTCGGCGGCGTCCACGGTCTGTCCTGCGGTTTGCTCAGACTCCCGGGCCAGTTCGGTGATGCCGCTGATGTTGCGGGCGATCTCCGAGGCCACGGACCCCTGCTGTTCGGTCGCAGTGGCGATGGAGGTGGCGTTCTGAGACAGGTCGGTTACGCTGTGGGAGATGTCGGTCAGGGCTTCGCCAGCCTGAACACTCAGCTCAGAAGATGCCACACCGAGCTTCTTACTCTCCTGCATCTGATTCACCGCTTCCTGGGTACGTTGCTGCAGTTGCTCAATGGTGCCGGTGATCTCGCTGATGGAGTTCTGGGTGCGCTGAGCCAGGGTGCGAACCTCATCGGCCACAACGGCGAAGCCTCGGCCCTGTTCGCCCGCCCGGGCCGCTTCGATGGCCGCGTTGAGGGCCAGCAGGTTGGTCTGCTCGGCAATTTCATTGATCACCTGGATCACCCGGGTGATGGCGTGGCTGCCCTCTTCCACCCGGTGGATCGCCTGGTTGCCGTTTTCCAGGGCGTCCCCCAGGGCACGCATCTGCTCAATCACATCGTCCACCTGCCGATCACCGTCCTTGGCGGCGGTGTCGACCGCTTCCGCCTGTTCGGCGGACCCTGTGGCGTGCTGGGCCACCTCTTGCACCGAGGTGGTGAGCTCCTCGACGGCGGCGGCGATCTGATCGGTTTGCTGCATCATCTGGGCCGCGCCGCTGCCGTTGACCTGAGCGACGGTCTGCATCTCGCTGGCCGCCTGTTCAAGCTGGGAGGTGGACCCCTGCAGGGTGGCGATCAGTTCCTTGAGGCTGTGGGTCATCTCGGCGACGCTGTCGGTGATGCGGTGCACCTCGTTCTGGCTGTTGCCGCCCGAGGTGGTGAGTTGGGCGGTCAGGTCACCGTGACCGATCGCTTCCACCTGGGTGCACAGGGCGGTGAGGGGCTTGAGCCGCTGGTTCAGCATCACCCAGAGCAGCACGGTGATCACCAGAATTCCCAGGATGGAGAGGCCGATGTTGGTGCGGGCCAGGGGTTTGAGGGCGTGGCTCAGCTCCTCTTCAGGCACCTGCATGACCACCATCCAGCCGGCGCTGGGAACGGGTTGGGTCATGGAGACCCAAAGCTTGCCATCCTGCATGAACTCAAAGTGGTGCTTGACCCGATCGGACAGGGCGTCCTGGTAGATGGGCTGGCCATTGTCATCCTTGAAGTTGGATGCCTTATCGCCTGTCAGCCGCGGGTGATAGAGGAAGACGCCATCCTCGTAGCGAACCAGGGAGACATAACCGGTTTCACCGAGCTGGATGTTGGCCAGGGCTTTGCCCATCTCCTGCATCATCTCGCTGACATCCTGACCGATGTAGAGAATGCCGATCACCCGGTTCTGCTTATCCTTGATGGGGCGGTAACTGGTGATGTAGCGCTTGCCGAACAGGTTGGCGTAGCCCTCGTAGGTCTGGCCTGCCTGGAGGATGGCGTAGGCGGGGTGACTCTGACCCAGTTGGGTACCGGTGGCCCGGTCGCCGTTCTTCTTGCGCAGGGAGGAGGAGATACGGGTAAAGTCATCGCCATCCTTAACAAACACCGTCGCCGTTCCGCCGGTCATGTTGGCGAACCTGTCTACCTGAGCGATGGCGCTGTTGAGCAGGCGGCGGCCGTTTTTCAACCCGGGGGCATTGGCCCCGGCGATGTTGACGCGCTTGTCCATCAGGGTGAAGTCAGTGGAGAACATCTTGTCGAACAGGTCGGCGTTGGTGCGTACCTGCTTGATAAGGAGCTGATACTGAAGATCCAGGGTGTCCGCCAGGGTATCGGCCATCACCGATTCGGACTCCTGGAGGGTTTCGGTGAGGCTGTCGGCGGCTACACGGTAACCGAAGAAACCGGTGATGGTGTAGGTCAGGATGCTAAGAAGCAGCGCGGATACACCTATCTGGCGGCCTAGGGTCCAGTTGCGGAAGTCCATGCGTTCCCCTGTAAAGAGTTTTTATTAGGTTTGTTTTAGCTCTATCGGCTAGTCGGCAAGGTTATACAAAACTTCCGTCAAAATAGTTGAACTCCATCACGATCAGTGGGGCTTAAAAGGTGATTCGTTAGTCATGCCGCGATTTGAAATCACGCCTTAACTTCTGGTTTACTTTCTGTAACAACTGGTTCGGGGAGAGAGCGATGAAACGATTGCTGTGGGTGACGCTGCTGTTGCTGGCAGGGTGCAGCAAGGTGAATCAGCAAAATTACGACAAACTGGAGCTGGGGATGTCCCGTGCCGAGGTGGAGGCGGTGCTGGGAAGGGCGGACCGCTGCAGCGGCTCCCTGGGCACCGAAACCTGCATCTGGGGCGGCGACCACACTCAGATTAAGGTGGGGTTCGCCGCCGACCAGGCGATGCTGTTTTCTCATAAGGGGCTGTGAGCCAAAACTGTTGGTCAGCTGCCTCTACAACCCGTGCTTCTCTGAACGGTAGAGGAACGCTTTGTACCCGAGTCCCAGCAGCCTGGCCGCTTCGGTACGATTGCCACTGGTTCGCTCCAGGGCCGCCTGCAGATACTCTTTCTCCACCTGTTCCCAGTTCAGGCCCGCGTCAGGCAGGGTGATCTTGCCCTGACAGCGGATGGGCTGAAGATCCAGCTCCTGCAGTAGCACAAACCGCTCCATGCAGTTGGACAGCTCGCGGACATTGCCAGGCCAGCCGTGACTGCGCAGTGCGTTCATTTCGGCGACCCCCAGTTTGGGGGCGGCCAGCTGGTATTTCTGACTGAAGTGACGCAGGAAATGCTCCGCCAGGGCCGGGATATCCTCGCTGCGTTGTTTCAGGGGCGGGGTAGCCACAGGGATCACATTGAGGCGGTAGTACAGATCCTGGCGAAAGTTGCCTGCTTCCACCTCCTGCAGCAGATCCCGGTTGGTGGCGGCCACCACCCGGATATCCAGATCGATCTCCTTATGGCTGCCGATGCGGGTCACCTTACCCTCCTGCAGGACCCGCAGCAGCCGGGTCTGAAGATTCAGGGGCAGCTCGCCAATCTCATCCAGAAACAGGGTACCTCCCTGAGCGGCCTCCAGCTTGCCGGGCCGGGCGCCGTGTGCGCCGGTGAAGGCGCCCTTCTCATGGCCGAACAGCTCGGATTCCGCCAGTGAATCGGGGATGGCGCCGCAGTTGAGGGCTATGAAGGGGCCGTCGCGGCCGGAGAGGCGGTGGATGCGCTGGGCCACCAGCTCTTTGCCGGTGCCACTCTCCCCCTGAATCAGAACCGTGGTGTTGATGGCACTGATACGTTCTACCCGGTCAAACAGGGTACGCATGGCGGGGCTGGAGCCCACCATGTCGATCAGGGCGCCCTGCTGCTGAACGCGGTCTGTCAGGCGCCGGTTGTCCTCCTTCAACTGGTGGGCGCGGGCGGCCTTGTCGATGGCCAGCAGCATGGTCTGCTTCTGGAAGGGTTTGGGCAGGTAGTCATCGGCGCCCATCTTCATCGCGTCCACCGCATGGTCAATGGAGCCGTAGGCGGTGGCGACGATGATCCCCAGGGTCGGGCTCTGGGCCCGGGCGCGGCGAATCACCTCACTGGCGTCTCCTTGCGCCAGCTTCCAGTCGCTGAAGAGGATCTGCCAGGGACGTTTATCCAGCCGTTTGAGGGCCGCATCGGCGTCGGCCACCGCGTCCACCCGATGGCCCGCCTCGGTCATCATCTTCGCCAGCAGTTCTCGTTGGGTGGGATCATCCTCCAGCAGCAGGATCTGAAATCCGTTTTGATTCATGCTTCTCTCTCCTTGGGCAGCACCAGGCCGGCCCGGACGCCCTTGGGCTGTTCTTCAATAATCAGATCGCCGCCGTACCAGAGGCGGGCGATGCGCCTGGCGATGTAAAGCCCCATGCCTGCGCCTTCAGGTTTGGTGGTCTGGTGGGGTTCAAACAGGCGATCGCGGATGGCGTCGCTCAGGCCGCTGCCCTGATCCTCGACCCAGAGGGTAAACTGCTCTGACCCTCTCTCCAGGTACAGACGCACTCTCTGCCCAGGTTCACTGGCCTGCCGGGCATTGTTCATCAGGGTGTGGAGTATGGCACGCAGCTCCACCTCCGCCCCCAGGACGGCCAGGTCATCGGGGAGTTCGCTGACAAACTCAACCCCCTCTGCGGTCTGGCTGAGTTCCATCTGAATCCCCTCAACCAGCTCAGGTATGGCCACAGGCACCTCCCGGTCGAGTCCCTGGCTGGCCAGGGTCAGCAGGCTGCTGAGGCTGTCATCCATATGACTCAGCTTGGTGCGGATTTGACTCTGCAACTGGTGCTGCTCTGGCTCCATCCCCTCCAGCAGCAGGCCGATGGTGTGGATGGGGTTGCGCAGGGCGTGGGCGATGCCCCGGGTGATCTCCCCCAGCTCCGCCAGGTGACGTTGCTGCTGGAACTGGCGTTGCTGCTCCTGACTCTCCTTGAGATCGGAGCTCATTCGGTTGAAGGTGTCGATGGCGCGGCGGGTCTCCCGGGTGCCACTGTGGCTCAGTTGCAGGCCCAGTTCACCGGCGGACAGCCGCCGGCAGCCCTCATCCAGGGTTTCCAGGGGACGGGCCAATTTGCGGGCGATCAGGTAGACCCCCACCAGGCTCAGCAGGGCTCCCGCCAGCAGCACCAGCGCCACCCGCTCGGCAAACTGGGTGATCATGGTCTGCTGGGGGCCATTGGAGAGAGGGACCGCCAGGCTGGAGCCCAGCCCCTCAATCACCAGTTGATCCTCTTCCGTGGGGATGAACACCCGAATCTCCCTGGCCTGACGCTGCAGCTGCTCCCGGGCCTGCTCCACTGCCTCGTGGATACGCTCCATCTCCTCTTCGCCGATGAGGTCGCCGTGCACCTCCATCAGTTCCAGGGTGGTTTCCGCTTCAAGGGCACTGCTGAGCTCCTTCTGCAGGGCCTGATGCTCCAGGTTGAGCTGAATCACCGCTTGCCACTGGTCCTCCTTGTCCTCGATACGCTGCTCCAGCTCCTCCAGCTTCTCCTCGTAGGCCTGAATCCGCCTCTGCTGGGCCTCTTTCTGTATCTGCAGGGAGCGTTGCTTGGCCTGCTGCTGCTGTTGCAACCGGACCAGCCGTCGCTGCTCCCGTTCCAGCTCTCTCTGCGCCTCTTCGGCGTGGCGTTCCGCCATGGCGAGCATCCGTTCGCGCTCCTGTTCGGACAGGGCGGTCTCCTCTTTCGGGGGCAGGACCCGAACCACGGATTTGGGCGGGACCGGAGGCAGCAGGGTTTCGATGGTGACCGACGCCACCTCCTGGGCCACGGCTTCGGAGTCTTCGGCCAGTTGTCGACGGAAATCGGTGGTGAGCTGCTGCACCAGCAGCCACTGGAGCAGGGTAAACAGCAGAATCAGCGAGCCAAAGGCGATCATCAGGTAACGTTTCAGGGACATCGGTTCCTCCTTGGAGTGATCACCTTACATAAAGCGTGCCAGATGAGCTGAAGTTACCACGGTGGGCAGTGGTGAGCCACAGTTGCCCGCTGCCAGTCCCAGGCGCTCCCCATATGGGAAGGGCCAGGGAGGATTTGAGGAGAAATTTCCGCTGTTTCATGGGGAAATCCGGGAGAATTCGCGGGCGGCGACTCTGGCACGTTTCTTTCTACACAGGCGGGGAACAACTCAGTTTAACAAGGAGACCATCATGAGAATGATTTTGGCAGCAGCGGCGATGCTGATGACCCTGGCGGCAACCGCGGCCACCTTTAAGGCCAGCCAGGACAAGGGGGAGCCCATAGAGGTGAGCTTTATCGACAGTGGCGAGCGGGTGCAACTGACCCTGGACAGAGACAATCCGGACTGGGGGGCGGTGGAGACCTTGCTAGGGGACCTGGATGCCGAGGTCAGACAGCGCTGGCTGGAGAAGGCCAAGGCCCTGGCCGGTGTGGGCAGTGACTGGAAGCTGGTGTTGTCCGATGGCCATCATCAGGTGGTTCATCTGGGGCATGATCCCGAAATCTATGTGGAGATCCATGAGCAGATGGCCGAGGAGGGGGCCCGTCTGGCCGAGGAAGCGGAGCGTATGGTGGCCAGGCTGGAGCAGGAAGGGGTGATGGAGTTGAAGCGGTTTCACCTGGACAGGGCCCAAATGCTGGAGCAGATGATCAAGGAGGGTGACCTGACCGCGGAACAGGTCGAGCGCCTGCGTCGCGCCCTGGATGAACATGGGATGAAGTAAAAGCCAGTGGCTCTGGGGGCTGCGCTGGAGAAGGTGGGGATCCTGGACTAGGTTTTAGGTATGCCATCCGGTTGTGTTGTTGTCCGCCTGGGCGCAGCGCAGCCTTTCTCTCACCTGACAACTCACAGGAGCTCGCGATGCTTGGAGAGAGTCATGCCCTCGTCGACGATTTTCCCGACTACAAGGACAAGATCCACAGCCTGAAACATATGGATGTGGAGTTTGCCACCATGGCCAGGGAGTACCACAGTTTGGATCATCAAATACGGGGGCTGGAGATGAACGACGTGCCCACCAGTGATGAGGAGTTTTCCCGTTTGAAGATGAGACGGGTAGAGCTGAAAGATCAGCTCTACAACCGCATCATTAACTCTGACCGCTAGGCGGTCACCTCGGATGAGAATCGGGCTCCCTTGGGGGCCCGAATCATTATGTAGCAGGCGGGAACGAACACGAAGGAGAGGAAGGTGGTCAGCAGGGTGCCTCCGGCGATGGCCACCGCAAAGGGGGGCCAGAAGCCACCACCGGCCAGGATCAGCGGCAGGAAGCCGCCGAAGGTGGTGATGGTGGTGGAGCCGATGTGGCGACCGCACCCTACGACGGTATCTATGATGGCGGCCATGTTACCGCCGACCGCTTCCGGATTCTCCTCCAGTTCCGCCAGGATGACGATGGCGGCATTGATGGCCAGGCCGGCCAACCCCATCAAGGCATTGATCACATTGAAGCCAAAGGGGTACCCCATCAGGTAGACCGACAGCAGACCCAACCCGGCAGACTGGGCGGCGCTGGCCAGGATCACCGTGGTCAGCCGGAAGGAGTTGAAGCTCAGTACCACCACGCTCACCAGCAGCACGCTGATGATGGTGACCGACGACATCAGCTTGGCCACCGCCTGATCCCGTTTAGCACTCTCTCCGCCGATCTCCAGCCGGTAGCCCGAGGGCAGTCTGGCTTCAAACTCTGCCAACTGAGACTCCATGGCATTGAGCACCTTGGAGGGCAGCACGCCCGCTTCCAGATAGCCTTCTATGGTGTTGATGCGCTCACCATTGCGCCTGGGGATGGTGGCGCGGCCGGACTCGATGCTTAACTGCGCCAGGGCGGACAGGGGCAGCATGGTGGGGATCTGCTGGCCGCCCACCAATTGCACCGAGCCAAGATCCGCAGCCTGGTTGCGGTCATTGGCGTTGAGGCGCACCCGCACCGGCAGGTTCTCCACCCCTTCTAGGACGCTGCCGCCCACCACGCCATCCATGGAGGCACGCAGCTGTCCTGCTACCTTGGTCAGGGTCAGGCCCCCGGCCAGGCTGGCCTCCTCATCGATGTCCAGCTTGATTCTGGCGGCACCGGCAGCCAGGGTGTTGCGGGTCTGAATGATGTGGTCCTGGTTGCCCAGCATCAGCCTGAGCTGGTCGCCCAGTTCGGTCAGTCTGTCCAGTTGCGGGCCATAGATCCGCAGCTCGATGGGGGCGTTGAATGGGGGGCCCTGCTCCAGCTTGCGCACCAGGATCTGCATCTGCGGATAACGCTGGTCCAGCTGCTGCTGCAGAGTGGGGATCAATTCGTTGGCCACCTCAAAATCGCTGGCGGTGATCATCCCTTGAGCGTAATTGGCCGCCCCCTGTCGCCGCTGCAACAGGTTGTAGTAGAAAGAGGGGGTGTTGCGGCCAAAGGTCCACACCGTCTGTTCGATGCCCGCCTGCTCTCTGAGCCAGGCATCCAGCTGACGCACGCCGTCTACGGTGGCTGGCAGGCTGGATTGCTGCGGCATGAACACCTCGATGTGGAACATGTCCCGATCGGCGGCCGGAAAAAACTGCTCGGTCATCTGGCCGGCGGCCCAGAAGCCGGTTGCCGGGGTGAGGAAGATCAGCAGCAGGGTGGTTTTCGGCCACACCAGGGCGATGGCCAGGGTGCGTCTCAATATGGCCCCCAGCCAGGGCAGGGTGATCCCCTGCTGCCACCAGTGATTGCCCTCCCTGGGCTTGATGAAGCGGCCTCCCAGGCCGGCCACCAGAGTCAGGGAGATCAGGTAGGAACCGATCAGGGCGAAGCTCACCGCAAGGGCGATGCCGCCGACAAACTCGCCGGCGGGGCCTGGCATCAGGAAGATGGGGGCAAAGGCCAGCACAGTGGTCAGGGTGGAGCTGGCCAGTGGCAGCCAGAACTGGCGCAGGGTGGCGGATACCGCTTCCACCGGGGTCATTCCCCGGCTGCGCCTCTGGCCTATGGCGTCCACCACCACGATGGCGTTGTCCACCATGATCCCCAGGGCCACCACCAGCCCGGTGACCGACATCTGATGGATGGGCAGGCCATAGAGCTGCATACAGAAAAGGGTAAAGAGCACGGTCACCGGCAGGGCGAAGGCCACCAGCAGGGCGCTGCGCCACCCCAGAGTCACCAGCAGCACCGCCAGAACCAGCATAAAGCCCAGCCCCAGGTTACCGGTGAGTTCCGACAGCCGCACTTCGGTGTAGCCCTGCTGATTGAACTGGGTCTCAAGCAACACGTTGGAGGCGATCAGCGGCTTGAGCCCCTCCAGGGTCTGTTCCACCTGGGCATTCCAGCGGTCGATGCGGGTGTCCGGCAACATGCGCACCGCCACCAGCACCCCCTGCTCGCCCTGGCTGAGCACATAGTCATCCGGGGGCCAGCGCACCGCCCGGCTGACGCTGGCCACATCCATCACCCTCAGGGTCTGCAACTGGTTGTCGGGACGCAGGGGGACCTGACGGATGCGGTTGAGGGAGACCAGTTCGCCGGAGACCTCCAGCTGGGCCCGGATCGCCTCGCCTTCGAGGCTGCCTGAGGCGGTCTTGCTGTCGGCGGCGCGGATCTGTCTGGCCAGATCGTCTACGGAAAGGCCAAGGGCGAACAGTTCGGCGTCGTCGATGGAGACCAGGATCTCCTCCTCGTGGGCGCCGACCACCTTGACGAAATCGGTGCCTGGCAACAGCCTCAGCCGGTTGGCCAGCTCCTCGGCATAGCGTCCCAGGACGGTGGGATCCGCCTGGCCGCCTCCCTGCCAGGTGAAGGAGAAGATGCGGGTGAAGGCGTAGGCCAGCTGATCATCCAGGGTGGGGGCGCCGGTTCCCTGGGGCAGGGACGGGGCTGCATCGCCAATCAGATCCCGGGCTCTGGACCAGACGGGATCCGCATCCATGATGCGATCCTGCAGTTCGATGGTAACCACGGAGATCCCCGGCCTGGAGTTGGAGGTGAGGGTCTTGATCTCATCCAGCTGTCGAAGTTTGGCTTCCAGGGGTTCGGTCACCAGGGCCTCGACCCGTTCGGCGGTGGCGCCGGGGTAGGGGGTGATCACCGCCGCCACTCTATTGGTCAGGTTGGGATCTTCGGTGCGGGGCAGGTTGGTCAGGGCGCTGAGGCCGCTGACGATCAGCAAAGCCGTCAGCAGGGCGGCGACCCTGGGGTTTTGAACCAGGGCGCGAATCATAGCTCTTCACCGCGGCTGGCGGTGATGCTGGCATCGGTGGCCAGCACCACTCTCTGCCCAGCCACCAGTCGCTGCAGTCCGGTGGAGACCAGGCGGTCGCCGTCGTCAATGGCGCCGGAGACCCAGGCGTACTCCTGATCGGCGTGCAGCACCCGAACGTCCCGGCGGGCGATCTGGAAGCTGCCATCCCCCAGGTCCTCCAGTATGTAAAGGTTCCACAGGCCCCGGACCCCGGCGGTCAGCGCGGTCAGTGGCACTCGAGTGGTGTCGGCGACAATGCGCTCCTCCACCTCCAGATAGAGCAACTGACCGTTGAGCAGGGTGGGTTGTTCCGGCAGGGCAAACCTCAGGGTGACGGTGCGGGTGCCCGGGTCTACCTGAGCACTGCGCCCCAGATAGGTCACCGGCAGGGACTGGCCGTCGACACTGGCCTGCCATTGTTGTCGGGTTTGCAGACGCTCCAGCAGCCGGACTGGCAATCCCACCCGGGCTTCGGCGGCACCGTTGGGCACCAGGGTGAAGGCCACCTGGCCGTTACCTGTGACCTGACCCTTGGTCAGTTGGCGCTGGGTGATGATGCCAGAATAGGGGGCCTTGAGGGTGCTCTTCTGCAGGCGGATATCGACCGACTCCAGGTTGGCGTTCAATTGTTGCTGGCGGGCTTGCAACTGGGCCTTGCGGCTGCGCAGTTCGTCCAGTTGCTGCTCAGACTGATACCCCTGTTCCGACAGGGTCAGCTGGCGTTTGAGGGTGGCTTTGTTGAGGTCCAGATCGGCGCGATTCTGCGCCAGGGTGGCCCTGAGCTGCTCGGCTTCGCTGCGCAGCAGGCGGGTGTCCAGGGTGGCGAGCACCTGGCCGGCCTCCACCTCCTGGCCAATCTCCACCTCGATGGTGGCCACGGTACCCGGGGACTCAAAACCGATGTCACTGGTTCTGGGGTGATACACTTTACCCACGAACCTGTGGGTCAGAGGGTAGCTGTGCTGCAGCTGGACATGCTGGGCATGGACCTCCAGGGGAGGCTTGACCGGCGCACTCTTACCCTGCTGGCTGCAGCCGGTGGCGATGAGGAGCAGGCCGCACAGTGGGCCAAGAAACTGGTACGCTGTCATAACATTCGAATTACAATTAGACTGGACGGTCTAGTTTGGTAGAATCAAACTAGACTGTCCAGTCCAGTTGGTGAAGTTTTTGTAAATATTTTGTGGGGCGCTATGGCCGTTGTAGCTAACGATCGGAAAAGTAAGAAACGTTCTCAGATCCTGGAGGCGGCCGCTGAGCTGTTTATGCAGAAGGGGCTGGAGAACACCTCCATGGATGAGGTGGCGGTGCAAGCCGGGGTGTCTAAGCAGACGGTTTACAGTCATTTCGGCAGCAAGAACGATCTCTTTGTGCACTGCATCGAGGATCGTTGTGTCAGCGCCCAGATGACCGAAGAGAACTTCGAGTTGGACGCCGATCCCGAGAAGTTTCTGCTGGGCTTTGCCCGTCGATTCCTGGCTATGATCCTCAGCCCCGAAGTTCGCCACGTCTATTGCTCCTGTGTCCGCAGCTCCGAGAGTCATCCAGAGCTTTCACAGCTCTATTTCGAAGCGGGACCCAAACGGATGATGGAGCTGGTGACCAGCTACCTGACCAGGTTGAATGATGTTGGGGTGCTGGTGATGCCCGATCCCACCTTTGCCGCCCAGCAACTGCTGCTGATGCTGCATACCGTGGACAAGATGCGTGGGGACCTGGGACTGGCGTTGAAGATGGATGAGGCCCAGAGGGAGCGTTATGTGCAGCAGACGGTGACCATGTTCCTCAAAGGTTATCGGCCATAGGAAAACGAAAAGGCGCGGTGGTCCGCGCCTTTTCTAATTCTGGTTGCCCGAGTGTTGCTGCCACTCCTCAATGTCCTTGATGGAGTCCAGATAGAGCTGTTCTACCTTTTCCCTGGCCCAGGGGGTGCGCCGCAGAAACTTGAGGCTGGATTTTACCGAGGGGTTGGAGTTGAAGCAGTTGATGGGGATGCGGCGGCCCAGCTCTCGCCAGCCATAATACTGGGCAAGAGTCTCCACAATCTGCTGAAGTTTCACCCCGTGCAACGGGTTGTTGGGTTGATGGTCCATGGAATGCTCTGTCTCGGGGCTGGGGTACACGGGCGGCAGTGTAGCACTGCCTGTCAGGGTTCAATAGAAAAGGCGCGGAACACCGCGCCTTTTTTTCTTGTTTGACAGGCTTAGCCGCCCAGCATAGCGTCCTTGAGGTCGTCGTCGGCGGGGTCGTCGCCCAGCCAGATCCCCAGCAGGGCCTGACGGAACTCATCTCCTTCGATCAGGGTCAGTAACTGGCCATTCTTATAGGCTTCTACGCCGACGCCGGGCAGGGACAGCAGGGTAAATTGGTCTCCCTCGACGATCTGGCTGCTGAACACTGCGATAAAGGCGTCGATCTTGGGTTTCAGTTGGTCATAGCTGTCGCCGGCGCTGCTCTGAAAGCCCTCCTCGATGGAGTCGATCATCTTGTCTGAGGTGATCAGCCCGGAGACGATGTTCAGGCGGATGGCGCTGGTCTGGTTGCCCTCGAGAGCAAGCTGCTGATCCAGTCCAGACTCACTGCTGTAGAGGCTGCCCACATAGAGGTCCATAAAGAACTTGGAGCGAATCCCGGCGCCACTCAGGGCCAGGGGTTTGCCCTGGAGTTCGATAGTATCGTCAACCGCCACACCGGCGATCTCGGTGGCGGCCTGGGCCGGAATCAGCAGGCTGGCTGCCAGGGCAGCGGCAAGGGTCAGTTTTTTCATCGTCTACAACTTGATGGTGGGTGTTGGCCGCAGTGTTGCAGGAGTTGCCACTGGGCACAAGCCTGACGGAAGAAAGAGCTGAAATGCTTGAGTAAAAATAGAGGCTGAGCCAGCGGGAACGGACTGCCCGCTGGCTGGGCTTATCCCTTAGAAGTTGAATTTGTAGCTGTAGTCCAGGTAGAGGCGGATGTCGGTTTCATCCTCTTTCACCCCATCCACGTTGCCCACTTCGTCGGAGTTGTAGTCGTGCCACACGCCGGTGAACTTGAGGCCTTTGACTGTGGGCACCTTGTAGGTGACCACCAGCTCCTTCCAGTCTTCGTCGGCGGTGCCAAGGGCAGGATCCACCGAGTTCTCCGCGTCCCAGCCCTGGGCTGCGGCGATCTCTGTGGTCAGTCCGGGCACCAGATCCTGCCAGTTGTAGATGACCGAGACCTTGGCCACGGTCTCATTGGCGTTGGTCAGGTCCGGTCCCACACGGCTGCGGGTGGGGAAGGGGTTGCGGCCATGGTCGCCGGCAAAGTTGTCCTCAATCCAGATGTCATCGAACTTGGAGATGGCCGCAGACAGCTGTAGGTTGTTGCGCTTCCAGACGGCCTCGGCGTACACACCCATGCCGTCGTTGTCGCTGCGGGTTTCACCCTTGACGGCGCCATCGCGATCCTCATCGTCCAGATCGCCATTTTCGGCGGCAGTGACAAAGAGCTCGCCATCGTCACTGGAGGTGAACACACCGGCAGAGAGCTTCAGGCTGGAGCCATCAAACTTGGTCAGGTAGCTGCCGCGCAGGCCGAACTTGCTCAGGTAGTCCTTGGAGTTGAGGTACTCGGTTTCCACAGTAAAGGCGTCAAACTTGTATTTGAGGCCGATCACCGAGATGTAGTCGATGGCTCCTTCGTCGGTCTGGTCAGTGCGAAAGCCGACAAACTCGTCGTCGTTACGGGCGGACCACTTGTCGTAGACGGCGCCGCACACAGACAGTCCCTTCATGGGCTTATACAGGGCGTTGACCCCCTGGTAAGTGTTGGGTACGGCGCGGCTGCCGGAGCTGCTGAGCAGCATGGACTTGTGGGTCTGGCGACCCAGCTTGATGGCGAGACCATTGACCGGGGTCAGGTTGACGTAGGCCTGGCCCAGCAGAGCAAAACCTGACATCTCACCATCTTTGACAGTCAGTACGTCGGCTTTCACCAGGCCATCGCTGCCCAGGTCTTCGACGAAGTAGGGGGAGAGGCCGATGCCGATCCAGCCGCCATATTGGGGGGTGGTCCAGTCGGCGGTGATGGAGAAGGCGGATTGGGTCCGATCCTTGGCCGGGTTTTCATATTCGCGATCAAAATAGACCAGTCGGGATTTGGTTTTCAGTTGGTAACCGCTGTCATCGGCACTGACGGCCATGGAGGGGGCACACAGCATTGCGGCTGCAATACTCATGGCAAGATAGTTCTTGTTTAATTTGGGCATCATCATATCTCCAGCATTTTATATCTTGAGTTATTTCTATTTATTCCGTTGGTTGTCTTTATTTAACAGCCAAGCTAATAAGTGTCATTGTTGGTTTCTTATTTCAGAATGAGAACATGTCTCATCTACTCAAGGGTGATTCCTGTTTTGTTCAGTCAAGTTGCGCCGCTGTAGGTGAGTGCTTGCAAACCTTTAGGAGCGCTTGCTCTCTAGGTGCCTGCCTGCTTTGACAGGTTGGATCACTCCTGTGGTACCGCCATCGCTGTTGGATTGAGCACAGTCTAAGAGGTGAAGTAATTTCGATATTTGAACATTCTCACAGGTGAACAGATTGTTGTTCAGAGTTTTTTAATTGGTTTTAAAAAACTTGAAACGGGCAGATATTTAAATTTGAACCGGATCAAATCAAAATAAATGGTGCGATTGATATGCTGAAAAAACACCAATAAACCTAAGCGGAAAATACATGATGAAACCTAAGCTGAGTTTTTTATCCGTTGCTGCGGTCATGCTGGCGCTCTCCTCCGGCGCCCAAGCCAAGGGGAATGGCCTGGCTGATTTCCATGCGGAGATGGACGGTTGTCAGACCTGTCACACCAAGCCCATCAAGGTAAGCGACAGTGAAACCCACGAAAACGCCCAATGCGTTGAGTGTCACGGCGGCTACCAAGATCTGGCCAACAGTGAGTTGCACTTCGACCCTCACACCTCTCACCTGGGTGAGATCAACTGTACCTCCTGTCACCGTGGTCACGAGGCGCCCAAGTTTTACTGCAACGAGTGTCACTCCTTCGAGCATGACAACATGCCGTTTGACGACGCCAAGAACAAGAAAGCCTGGGACGCCGAGTGGGACCAGCAGGCGATCCAAAAGGCGATCGCCAAGGGTCCCGTGGAGACCACCGAGGTGATCGTTGTGGGTGCTGGTAGCGCAGGTTACAACGCCGCCATCTCCGCCAAGCGTGAGGGGGCCAAGGTGATTTTGTTTGAAAAAGCGCCCTTTACCGGTGGTAACTCCATGCTGGCAGCCGGTGGCTTTAACGCTGTGGGTACGCCTCAGCAGGCCAAGAAGGGGATCGAAGACAAGGTTGAGTGGTTTGTTGAGGACGCCATGAAGGGCGGCCGCTATCAGAACGATCAGGAACTGGTGCAGATCATGGCGGATCAGTCTGCCGATGGCATCAAGTGGCTGGAGTCTCTGGGGGCCAACATGAATGACCTGAAGCGCTCCGGTGGTGCTCGGGTTGAGCGTACCCACCGTCCATCCGGTGGTGCCAGCGTGGGGCCCCACATCATCCACACCCTGCGTGCGGCTGCCGAGCGTGAAGGGATCGAAACCCGTCTTAACTCCCGCGTTGAGAAGCTGGTGCTGAACCAGGACCAGAGCATCGCCGGTGTGGTGGTCCACGGTAAGCACTCCGGTTACCGCATGGTTGCTGCCAAGTCTGTGGTTCTGGCCACCGGCGGTTACGGCATGAACAAGGAGATGATCGCCTACTATCGTCCCACCTTTGCCGATATGACCAGCTCCAACAACGTCACCGCCACCGGTGACGGCATCCGTCTGGCCAAGGAGATCGGTGCGTCCATGACCGACATCGACTGGGTTCAGGCTCACCCCACCATTGGTAAGGACAGCCGTATCCTGATCTCCGAGACCGTGCGTGGTGTCGGTGCCATCATGGTCAACACCGACGGCCAGCGATTCATCAATGAACTGACCACTCGTGACCGTGCGTCCGACGCCATCCTCAAGCAGAAGGAGCAGTACGCCTGGCTGGTGTTCGACCAGCAACTGGTTGAGAAGAAGAAGATGGTCCGGGGTTATGACCACCTGGGCATGTTGTCTAAGGGCAACACCATCGAGGAGCTGGCCAAGGTGACCGGCATGAAGGATCTGCCCAAGACGGTTCAGGCCTATAACGGTTACCAGAAGTCCGGCAAAGATGACTCCTTCGGTCGCGACCAGATGCCTCTGAACATCACCAAGGGTCCCTTCTACGCCGTTCGAGTGGCGCCAGGTATCCACCACACCATGGGTGGCGTGGCCATCAACAAGGAGTCTCAGGTGCTGAACCTGCAGAGCTGGCCTATTCCTGGTTTGTACGCGGCAGGTGAAGTGACTGGTGGTATCCATGGTTACAACCGTCTGGGTGGTAATGCCATCGCCGATACCGTGGTCTTCGGTCGCCGTGCCGGTGCCCACGCGGCTGAGTTCGCTACCAAGCAGTAATTCAACTCATCATCGTCTCACGTAGCGTCAGCGGGGCCCGGACTTTGGGCTCCGCTGTTTTGGTTTCTGCGTGAAGCGTACCTCGGCATCGCCCTGGCTTTACCGCTAGACTGGGGCTTCAATGGGAGAGTGTTATGAGAATCACCCTGAAACAGTTGCTGGTATTCCAGGCCATCAGTCAGACCCACCAGATTTCCAAGGCCGCCAGGCAGTTGCACCTGTCGGTGCCGGCTGTGAGCATGAGCCTCAAGGAGCTGGAGTCCTCTCTCGGGGCGCGGCTGTTTGATCGCACCCCTCATGGGCTGGTGATGACCGATTCCGGCAATCTGGTACTGGCCCACGCCAACAAGGTGCTGAACCAGGTCAATCAGCTGGAGCAGCTGTTCAAGGAGCAGGCCCAGGGGGTGGGTGGCACTCTCAACATCGGCGCCAACAAGACTTCGGGCAACTATGTGCTGTCGAAGAAGCTGCCCCTGTTCAAGACCCAGTACCCCAACGTCAACACCAGGCTGAAGATCCTGTCAAGCTCCGCCATCGAGGAGATGGTGCACAACAACGCCCTGGATCTGGCCTTCATCAGTCGTAAGCCGTCGGATAAGGAGATGGAGTACATCCGCTGGCGCAGCGATCGGCTGTGTATCGTGGTGTCGCCTGGCCATAAACTGGCCCACAGGCCAGCGACAGCGGCGGACTTGAGCGCCGCCACCTGGATCCTGGATGAAGAGGAGTCCGCTACCCGGGTTGAGTCCCTGCATATCTTGCGCGAGCTGGGGGTGGCGGTTCAGGATGAGATCGTGATGAACACCATGGGGGCGATCAAGCGGGCGGTGGGCACCGGCCTGGGGCTGAGTATTCTGCCGCTGCTCTCTGTGGATGCGGAGCTGGAGCGGGGCGATCTGGTGGAGGTGGCCACCGACGGTCACAGCGAGTCCAGGTACATCTACGCCATCTTTAAGCGGGATAATCTGACCCCTTTGATGGAGCGCTTCCTGGACTGCTGCGAAGTGCCCCGAGGCTAGTCGGTGCGTTTGAGTACCATCAGCTGGTAGTCGAATCGCCCTTCACTGCGATCCAATATGGTCAGCTCCCGCTCCAGATCGGCCACGGCGGGTGAGCCGGCCAACTTCTGTGACAGGCTTTGCAGCCGCTCTCTGAGTGGCACGGTGTAGGCCTGCCAGCCGTCTGCGCCCACGCCGCAGTGAGCAACCAATTGATAGCCCGCTTTCCCAGCCTGGGTCAGGCGTGTTGAGACGCGCTGCATGTCTGGGTACCCCTCCTGCCAGAACGCCTTAACCTCCAGATCATCAGGGCCAAGTTGTTGAGCATCGGCAAACTCATCCAGCCACACCAGATCGCTGATCACCAGATAACCGCCAGGCTCCAATAATGGCCGCCACTGCTTCAGGGCGCTTTCAAAGCCGATGATGTAGCAGCTGGCTTCACTCCACAGCAGGTCGAAGCTGCCCGATTCGAAGGGGAGGGCGGTCATCGAGCCGTTGCAGGCAGTGAGCTTCTGTTCCAGCCCCAGCTGGCGGGCGCGTGTCAGCATCTGGTTCAGGCTGGGCTCCAGGTTGTCCAGGCCTATCACCCGAGCCTGGCTGTGTTGAGCCAGCAATATTGCCGAGGCGCCTGTGCCGCAGCCGATGTCCAGTATCCGCCTGGGAGACGGGCTGACCTGACTCAAGGCCCACAGGGTGCTGTGGTCGGCGCCGGGACCGTGCCGCTCCAGCCCATTAAAAATCTCCAGAAAATCGTTCATATACTCCTCGTGACCATAGAGGTCTCTGGAGAGCCAGCGCAACCTCAGTGCGTTGGTTTCATCCAGCCCTTCGGCTCTTAACCACTGGGTGTGGGCATCCGGGGCCTGGGTCTCCAGTTGTTGGTGAAACTGCCTCAGGCCCTCCGGGTTGTCCCCCAGCAGGGCCTGCATCAGGTTTCTCGCCTGGTTTTTGGCGCGGATCTCCTCATCCAGTTGGGCAAGCCGGTCAGCCAGCAGCTGGCGGTCCAGCCCGGACTCCAGGATCTGTTTGCACTCCCTCAGGCTGAGGTTGCCGGCGTGCAGCTGCTGTATCAGCCGCAGTCGCTGCAGATCCCTGTCGTCGTAGTAGCGGTAACCGTTGTCCCCCCGACGGCCGGTCAACAGTCCCAGCTTCTCGTAGTAGAGCAGGGTGGAGCGGGCCAGTCCGGCTCGCTTGGCCAGTTCGGAGATGCGGTACATAGTGTTCGCCCAAGGTTGAGGTGTTCTAAGACACTAAACTATGAAATTTTAGGCAGTTCAATATGTGAACACAGTGGTTAGCAAAACGCCGGATGAAAGGTGACCTCTCCTTTACTGTGTCCTGACTTGAATGCTTGGACCATAAAGTAGTGCGCGGGCACTCCAGGGTATTCGAGAGTCTCATCGTGCCTGAAGCCGAACCTGGCGTAGTAATCAGGTTCTCCCAACACCACCACCCCCATGCTGCCAAGGCTTTTCATCTGGCGAAGTCCCTCTCTAATCAGTTCAGAGCCTATACCTTTGCTCTGGTGACCAGGCATAACTGATACCGGACCCAGTCCATGCCAGCTGCAATTGGCGCCATTCAGTTTCACCGGGGAAAGGGCCAGATGGCCCAGAATTTCACCATCTTCCTCTGCGACCAAGGATAGCGTCAGGGCGCCAGCCACTCTAAGGTGGTCGATGATCAAGTGCTCCCTAGGCTCTGTCCCTGGCGCATGGTGGGGATGCCCTTTAAAGGCGGTATAGGTCAGTGTACGAATCGTGTCGTTGTCTGATGGGGAGGCGGCTCGAATATGCATGATGCTCTGTTCCTCTGGGAGTATTAACAATTGTGCGCACTGTAAACTGTGAAGTAATAGACAGGTAAACCCCCAGATCCGCTTTTTTCGTTTCGGGGCGTTAAGGTGGGCTGAATGCCATGCCCCATAGCAGTAGGGTCAGCACCAGCGCCGCGGAGATCTTGTACTTCAGTCCAAATCCGCGTAGCCCTTGAGGGGTGACGTTGCCGCTGCCCACCACCAGGGTGTTGGCCGGGGTTGCACTGGGGAGGACAAAGGCCAGGGAGCAGCCAATGCCCACCAGGGCAGAGATCTGGGTCAGGCTGGCGCCTTGTGGCTGCAACAGCAGCAGCATCAGTGGCGCCAGCAGAGAGGCACTGGCCACATTGCTCATGTACTCGGTAAACACGCAGATCAGCAGCAGGAACACACCAATCTGAAGCATCAGAGGCAGATCGAACAGCAGGGGCGACAGCCACTCCACCAGTTGGTTACCGCCGCCGCTGTCGTGCAACACTTTGCCCAGGGTGATGGCGCAGACAAAGATGGTGATCACCCGCCATTTCATCGATTTGACCACCCCTACCGGGGTGATCAGTCCCCTCAGTATCAGCACGGCGACGGAGAACAGCGGCACCAGGGCATAGGCTTTGCTCATCCCCCTCAGGGCCAGTGCGCCACCGACCCAGCCAATCAGGGTGAGCAGCACAATGACCAGAGACTCTTTCTGAGCACGGGTGATGGCGGGGGCCTGGGGCAACGTCAGGGGCTGACTGAAGTCCGGGGAAAAGTGGCGTTCCAGCATCCACACCATCAGTAGCCACAGCAGCAGGGCGATGGGGGCGGCGGTCACCAGCCAGCCAATGAAGTCCACGCCGGCCAGTTCACTGGCGATCAGGCTGGTGGAACTGCCCACCTGGGTGGCCATGCCTCCCAGGGTGGCACTGAAGGCGATGCCGATGCTGAGGAACTGGATTTTCCCAACCCTGTGAGGGTCTGTGGCGGTCAGGGCGACGCTCATGGCCAGAGGCAGCATCAGGGCGGTGGTGACCACATTGCTGGTCCACATGGAGATAAGGCCGGTCATGGCAAACAGCAGACGGCAGGCGCGTTGCTCGTTTTCCCCAGACAGTCTGCTGAGCAGCGCCAGGGCCAGTCTGTCCAGCTTCTGCTCCCGGCTCAGGGTGGCGAAGCTGAAGCCGAAGATGAAGATCGCCAGGACCGGCGACATCAACATCTGAGCCAACTCGGCGGGGGTGATCAATTGCAGCAGCAGCGCCAGGACGGGGATCACCATCATGCCCGGCAACTCCCCCAGCAACCGGCTGGTCCACAGCACCACGGCCATCAGGAACAGGGCAAGCCCCTGCTCGAGATCGGTCAGGCCGACCAGAGAGGGCCAGGCGATGGTGAGAAACAGCAATGCGAGAAACCAGTGACGCATAAGACTCCCTTGGGTGAAGGTCCACTCTACTGAAAACTCAGTGGGGATGCTGCCGGACAGTTCAAAGAACAACACCCTGGCAATGAACTGAGTTCGCCCAAGTTGATTAACGTTATAGAAATTAGTTCGAAAAAAATAGAAATAAAGCCTTGACGGCAATATGCGTGGAAACTAACATTTCGACTAAGTTCGAAATGAGGTGTTCCCATGAGTCCCGAGTTTTACGCAAAACTGGCCGAAGCGGCCGACATGTTCCTGTTCCTTGCCACCGAACTGATCATCCTGTTTCTGGTGATCAGCTACCTGGTGGGAGTACTTCAGGAGTTTCTGACCCCGGAGAAGATCCAGTCGATACTCAGCTCTCGCAAGGGCAAAGGTTACATAGTGGCGGCGTTTCTGGGGGCCATTACCCCCTTCTGCTCCTGCTCCACCATCCCCTTCCTGAAGGGGTTGCTCAGGGCCAGGGCAGGGTTCGGCCCGATGATGGTGTTCCTGTTCTCCAGTCCTCTGTTGAACCCGGTGATCATCGGTCTGTTTGTGATCACCTTCGGCATCAAGGTGGCGGCCTTCTACTTCGTGGTGGCGATGGCGGTGTCGGTGAGTGCCGGTTACCTGCTGGAGAAGCTGGGTTTCGAGCGCTACGTCAAGCCCGAGGCCTATGAGGTGGCCGGTGCTACCACCAGTTGCTGTGGTGACAGCAAGCCGGTGGCCACAAACAACTGCTGTGACAGCCAGCCTAACGCCAAACCTGAGCCTGCAGTCAGCTGCTGCGCCAGTGCCGAGCCTCAGGTCAGCGTCGATGCCTCCGGCTGTGGCACCGCCACCGCCTGTGCTCCGGCTCAGCAGGTTGAGGAGAATCGCTGGATGCGCCTGTGGCGTGCCACCTGGAAAGACTTCAAGCAGGTGTTCCCCTACCTGATGCTGGGGATCTCCCTGGGGGCCTTCATCTATGGCTTCATCCCCACGGACCTGATTGCCCAGTACGCCGGTGAGGGCAACTGGTACGCCATACCTGTGGCGGCGGTGATCGGCATTCCTCTCTACATTCGTGCCGAGGCGGTGATTCCGCTGAGTTCCGCCCTGGTGGCCAAGGGGATGGCGCTGGGTTCGGTGATGGCGCTGATCATCGGCAGTGCCGGCGCCAGCCTGACCGAAGTGATTCTGCTGAAGTCCATCTTCCGCAACCAGATGATCGCCGCCTTTGTCACCGTGATCCTGACCATGGCCATCGGGGCCGGGGTGATGTACAGCGTGCTGTTTGGTTAAGAGCGGCAGCTGGCGTGCAATCTAAAAAAGCAGGGGCCTGGGCCCCTGCTTTCTTCGGTTATGCACTTTTGGCCTGTGGGCCATTGCCACCTTGCTCCGTGGGGGCGTCGGCTTCGGGCTGAGCCTCCTCCTCGGTAAGATCGGACAGAACCTCGGCCAGGTGATCCCGGGAGAGCTCGCCCTCCAAATCCCCCTCGGAATTCACCACCGGCAGTGGGAAATCGGCACCCATGCTCTCTGGAATGATGCTCTCCAGCGGAGCGTCGGGAGAGATGGGATCCAGTTCGGTGATCTCAAACTCCTCCATGGGCATGGCCAAGTCCTCCTTGGCGGCCTCCTCCAGCGCCTTTTGACAGACCACACCCTGATACCCCTCGTCACTGACGTAGTAGGCGTAGTCCGCAGGGATCCGCTTCATCTGCTTCAGGGCACCACCAATGGTGGTGGCCGTCAGCCGGTGCGCCGGGGGTTTCATGACGGTTTCCACCGTCAGGGCCCGGGCACGATTGACGTCCTTGACGAACGCCTCGACGTAGTCGTCGGCGGGATTGAGCAGGATGTCCACCGGTTTCCCCACCTGCACCAGGTTGCCGTCTTTGAGGATGGCAATGCGGTCGCCAATTCTCAGGGCTTCATCCAGATCGTGGGTGATGAAGATGATGGTCTTGTTCAACTGCTGTTGCAGCTCGATCAGCTGGTCCTGCATCTCGCTGCGGATCAAGGGATCCAGTGCCGAGAAAGCTTCGTCCATCAGCAGAATTTCGGCGTTGGTGCACAGGGCCCTGGCCAGGCCAACACGCTGCTGCTGCCCGCCGGACAGTTGGGAAGGGTACTGCTCCTCATAGCCCGTCAGGCCCACGGTATCCAGCCACTGGCGGGCTCGCTGATTGCGGGTGGCTTTATCCACCCCCTGGACGGTCAGGCCATAGCTGACGTTCTCCAATACGGTTCGGTGAGGAAGCAGTCCGAAGCGTTGGAACACCATGGACATCTTGTGGCGGCGGAACTGCTCCAGCTCTTTCTGGGACAGCCGCATGACATCCACCCCTTCCACCAGGATCTGCCCCTCTGTGGGATCGATCAACCGGTTGAAGTGGCGAATCAGCGTGGACTTGCCGGACCCGGACAGGCCCATGATCACGAAGATCTCCCCAGGCTGAATGGCCAGGTTGATCGCCTTGAGTCCGACGGTGTGGTTGGTCTGGGCCAGGATCTCATCCTTGGAAAGGCCCTCTCTGACCTTGGGCATCACCTTCTCGGGGGACTCCCCAAACACCTTGTAAAGGTCGCGTACCTCAATAAGGGGCGTGCTGGATTTGGTGTCAGCCATTGTGGCCTCCCTGAATGAATCTCTGGGAGCGTTTCGCGTAAGCCTGGGAAACCCGATCGAAGATGATCGCCAGGACCACGATGGCGAAGCCATTAAACAGACCCAAGGTAAAGTATTGGTTTGTGATGGATTTAAGTACGGGCTGCCCCAGCCCCTTGACCCCGATCATCGAGGCGATCACCACCATCGCCAGGGCCATCATGATGGTCTGGTTGATGCCGGCCATGATGGTCGGTCCGGCCAGGGGCAACTGTACGCCAAGGAGGCGCTGCATGGGGGTGGCACCGTAGGCGGTGGCCGCCTCCAGCACCTCTTTGTCGACCAGGCGAATGCCCAGGTTGGTCAGTCTGATCACCGGCGGAATGGCGTAGATCACCACGGCAATGACTCCGGGGATCTTACCTATCCCCAACAGCATGACGACTGGGATCAAGTATACGAAGGCTGGCATGGTTTGCATGATGTCCAGCACCGGGGTCACCACGGACTGGGCCCGGTTGGAGCGGGCCATCATGATCCCTATGGGCACCCCCAGGACGATGGCCAGCAGGGTGCATACGGTGATGATGCTCAGGGTGCGCATGGTGTCCTGCCACATCCCCAGGTAGCCGATCAGCAGAAAGGCGACGACCACGGACAGAGACATCTTCCAGGAGCGGCTGGCCAGATAGACCAGGCCGGTGATGGCGATCAGCACCGCCCACCAGGGCGAGTGCACCAGCAGTTTTTCAAACCAGATCAGGAAATCCAGCAGGGGATCGAAGAAGGCCTCGATGGAGTCGCCGTATTCGCGGGAGAAGTCGCGGTAAGCACCGTCGAGATACTTGCGGATCTCCAGCAGGTCTGAGCGGTCCATCTTCGGGAATGAGCCGAGCCAGGAGAAATCAGCCATCAGGTCTATTACCTCTGATTCTGTAGTGGGTGAAGTGTGGTGTCCCGGGGCATCAGGGCCCCGGGAAGAGGGCATCAGAGGTTATCCACCGCAGACTGTACTTTGGCGGCAATGTCGGCGGGAAGCCACTGGGTCCAGATGGTGGGGAACTCGATAAGGAAGTGCTCGGCAGCGATGCTGCCATCAGCCTGGTTGTCCTCCATCCAGGCGAGCAGGCTGTTCATCTGCTGATTGGTAAAGGCGCGTTTGCTCAGGTAGCCGAACGCTTCGGGCGCCCGTTTCTTGAACTCACTGGTGGTGATGGTGGCGACCTCAGCAGCCGGATACATGGAGACCTTTGGGGTGTCACAGTCGGGCTTGGAGATGCACTCCCGGAAGTGGTCGGCATCGGCCTTGGTGCCGAAATCGACTTTGACCATCTTGTATTTTCCCAGCACCGCGGTCGGGGCCCAGTAGTAGCCAAACCAGGGCTTCTGCCGCTCGTAGGCCCGGGCGATGGCACCGGCCAGGCCCGCGCCTGAGCCGGGATCTATCAGATCAAACCCTTTGCTCTCCAGCTGCAGGGCTCGGAACAGGTTTTCCGAGGAGATCTGACATCCCCAGCCTGCGGGACAGCCATAGAAGGCGGCCCTGTCCGGGTCTTCCGGATGCTCAAAGAGCTTGGCGCTGGCGATCACCCCGGCGATGGTGGCCAGGCTGGGATCCTGGTCCACCATATACTGGGGAACCCAGAAGCCCTCTTCGCCACCGTCTGACAGGGAGTGCCCCGCCTTGGCCAGGCGCCCTTCACTCATGCCACGTTCTACCAGGGCTTGCACGGCGTTGAACCACATCTCCGGTGCCACGTCCGGTTCGCCTTTCTCGATCATCGACGTGCTGGTGGGCATGGTATCTCCGGGCACCAGCTCCGCCCGGCAGCCATAACCATGCTCCAAAATAAACTGGTCCACATTGGCAATGAGGGAGGCGGAGCTCCAGTTCATGTCGGCGATGGACACTTTTCCACAGTCATCGGCGGCAAATGCGGGTTGAGACAGCGAAGCGCACAGCACCAACCCCGAGAGATATTTGGCGTTTTTCATAGGGGAACAACATCCTTTACATCCTTAAGAGATCCATTGATGTTACAGGTCTAATCATTTGGGTTCAAATTATCCGCTGGTGGTGGATGTTGTTTTGTGTTCACTGTTTGAACGGGGCGTGCACCCCAAACAGTACCATCGATAGGGCGGTGGGCGCGCCAGGTTAATCAGATGTTTCTGGTTGGGCCGGGCGTGGAAAGCTGTGGTCGAGCTGGCAAGTGGCGTGCCTCAGAGGGCTTTTGGGCCGGGGCTGACCTCGCTAATGGTACTTCTCAAGCGCGGCATTTTTGAAAGGTTGCGCAAATGTTGTCTGTCGCGGCGGTGGTTTTCAGCTGTGGCTGACTCAGCCTTCGGCTTGAGGGGGCTGTGCGTCATGGTTTGAGATCTAATGGTGCTGAGGCGGTGAAAGATGATAAAGGGCGGGTGTTGAGGGAAGTGGCAGCCGAATCAGGCCCCGAGATGGGGAGGGCAACCATCGGCCACCCTCCTGATTTGTCCTACTGGGCGTGATCTTGTGGGGCGGCCGTCAGACTAAAACCCGAGGTGGCTTGGTCATCCTCCTCCAGCAGCAGAAAGTACTCACTGCTGTGCTCGTCCAGAGTCATCTCCAGAGAGGCCAGCAGCAGCTCAGTGCCATAACTCTCGGTGACTGCCTGAATGCGGAAGCTGTCATTGGGCAGAATGATGCTGCTGGATTCGGAGAACGAGGCGGTGACCGAATGGCTGCTGTCGGCAATGGTTTCGCCGGGCAGCAGGAAATGGAAGGTGACCACACCATAGTCATCCACCAGGTTGACCACCTTGAACTGGTGGTCGTAGATGGAGCTGCGCTGGCTGTTGTTCAGGCTGAGGGTGTGCAGTTTCACCTCATCCTCCTGTTCGTCGTCCTCGTCATAGTCATACTCCTGCAGGTAGACAAACAGGGTCTGATCCTGATCGTCGGTCAGAGAAACCAGGTGGTTGCTTGCCAACGGTTCGCCAGAGGTGGTGTCAGAGAAATCCAGGGTGTAGTCTCCCGGCTCCAGGGTCTGAGCGTCGCTGAACAGACCTTCTGTCAGGGCGCCGATGGTGCTCACCGGCTCAGGCTGGTTGATGGTCACGTCGATGCTGCCGGTATACTCGGGCAGCAGCTCGTGTTGCCTCAAGCCGTTGTACAACCAAAGCTGGGCCTTGGTCTGGCTGTCGGGGTATTCCACTGCCCCTGTGCTGGTGGAGACCCTGTCCATGGACAACGGGGCGCTGCCATTGTCGTCCCTTAAGATCAGGATGTACTGGGTGGTGGAGTAGAACTGAACCGTGGAAGATTGGTAAAGCAGGTCGTCGCTGTCAGTGGCCGTGACAAAAATCTGATAGCCATCTCTGTCGAAATAGAGCTCTTCCGACTGAGTATTGGCATCCAGCTGGAACAGCAATTCAGCCTGGTCAAATCCCTCGTCCTCTTCGGCCCAGTAAATATTCATCGCTGGCACCGATTCGGACAGGTTGATAAAGCGAACACCAAACTGATCATCATCACTGTCCAGGTCCACTTCGGCAATCTGGAAGTGATTGACCTTTCCCTGGGTGATATCACCGGAGACGGTGAGCAACTCCCATTTCTCATTGGAGATCTTAATGGATTCCTCATACAGAGTGACGGTCTCTTCATCACTGTCTTCCCAGGAAAGGGCCAGGTCATAACTGCCGGTGTCATAGCTGAAGTAGCCTGAAGACTCAGGATAGGCAATGCCGGTGTGGCTGTACTCGTCGTCGCCCTGAGTCAGAGTAAGGGTCAGGCTGGGGGCGTTGGCTGAACCATTGTAGATCTGAATATGGCCAGCATTTGAACTGGAATCGGAATCGTCGGAATCGCAACCGAACAACCCCAGCCCAAGAAAAGAAATCATGGCCAGGGAGATTAAACTTTTATTTACATTCATATTTGGCTAGCCGGGAGAAAATAAGAGCTTGGATGCTAGCACAACAAATTGGCAACAGAGTTCAGCTTTGCACTGCTTTAATTTATTTTCATCAATTTACGAAAGGCGTGAAAATACTGACCTTTACATCCATTTCTTCGGTTGGAAATTATAAGCGGGCAAATTATCTCTGGAGATATATTGTAAAGGTGATGGAAGTTTGTTTCCGCTACTGATTTTGCCGCTCTTGGTATGGGTAAGAATATAGGGCTGACCTGGCCTTGGCGTCGAGACATCTTTGAGCGACTGTCCCTGAATGGGGAGGCTCGAAAACAGCAGGGTGGCCCTGGGGGCCACCTTGTAAGTATCAGCTGTTTGCCATCTTACTGTTCCAGGATGCTCACGCCGGTCGGGACCAGTTGGTACATGGTCATGGGCTCGGTGACGCTGGCGGGATCGAACTTCTCCCCCTTTTCTTCGGCCCAGTGGGCTTTCATCTTACGGGTCCGCTCCAGATCATACTCCAGCTTCTGCAGCTTGCCGGTGGCGATGGCGGTGCTGCCCTTGGTGCTCACAGGGAAGACCATCTCACCGTCTTTCACCTTGACCCGCAGGTTCTGGAATTGCTTGTCTGAAGCGATCTTCATCCAGCAGCCGCGCTTTTCACACACAGCCACTATGGTGCCCTCGATGGTCACCGGCTTGTCCAGGTAGTTGTCCGGGCTGGCCATCAGGGTGGAGATCTTGGTGATGTTGTCGGCTTCCACCGGAGTGCCAAAGTCCAGAGATGAGCCCTGGTCAGAGGCATGGGTCTGTATGGTGGCGCTCAGGCACAGGGCCAAGGCGGTGATGAGGGTCTTGATGCGCATGAGGGGTCCTATCCTTATCTCTTGTTTGGGAATGAGTCTACTGCCTGTATAGGTGGAGTCTAGTGCTTTACCTGGCCCTAGGGGTGCCGGGAGTCACACAAGTGCAAATCACTGCAATTCGGACGCACTCGGCGGCAACCGGAAGAGAGTCTGGGCAACGGGTGCGCAGGCCTCTGCCGATCAGTCTTGGGACTCGGTGAGGGAGCCTGGGGTAGGGCTGTGGGGTCAGGCAACCCGGCGCCGTCGCCCTATCAGCAGCAAGGCACCAATCAGCAGTGGCAGGCTGCTCAGGGAGCCGCTGCTGAAGCCTGAGCGGGTTTCAATTAAGGAGTTTGTAACCTGATGCGGCTGCCCACATCAGTGGTCACTCTGCTTGGCCGGTGCCCAGCGGTTAGCCAACACAATCAGCAGCAGCACCGGCAGTCCGGACAGGCAACAGATGAGGAAGAAGGTCTCATAGCCCACCGTATCCACCAGGGCACCGGAGAAACCCGCCAGAAACTTGGGCAGCAGCAGCATCATGGAGGACATCAGGGCGTACTGGGTGGCGGAGAAGGCCACATTGGTCAGGCTGGAGAGGTAGGTGATGAAGGCGGCAGTGGCGACACCTGCGCTGAAGCTGTCCGCGGCGATCACCAGGGTGAGCAACGTGGTGTCGTGGCCCACGCTGGCCTGCAGGGCAAACAGCAGGTTGGTCAGGGCGACAGACGCGGCTCCGGCGAACAGGATCTTCATGGTGCCGAATCGGGCGATCAGCACGCCACCGGCGGCGGCGCCGACCATGGTCATGATCACTCCGTACACCTTGGTGATGGTGGCGATCTCCCCTTTGCTGAATCCCATGTCCACGTAAAATACGTTGGCCATCACCCCCATCACCACGTCGGCGATGCGGTAGCTGGCGATCAGCAGCAGGATCAGCAGAGCCTGCTTGCCAAAGCGAACAAAGAAGTCGCGGAAGGGACAGACCACCGCGGTGTAGCCCCACATCAGCAGCTTCTGCAGAGGAGCCGGCAGGTGCAGCAATCTTTCCAGTGTCGGCAGAGATTCCAGCGCCAGACGGTCGCCGTTGATCCGGGGCTCTTTGGCGCACAGGGTCGCGATAATGCCCACCCCCATGGCGGCGGCCATGCACAGGTAGGCAGTTTGCCAGCCGATGGGGTTGTAGCCCTGGTCACCTCCGGCCCAGGCGGCTATGGCCAGGGCGCCGGCGGTGGCCAGCATCATCCCCAGACGGTAACCCGTCTGGTAGGCGGCGGCCAGGGCTCCCTGCATCTCTTCCGGGGCGGTTTCGATGCGAAAGGCATCCACCACGATGTCCTGAGTGGCGGAGAAGAAGGCCACCATCAGGGCGAAGCCCACCAGGGCGGTCAGGCTGGTGGTGGGATCCGAGCTGGCCATCCCCCCCAGGCCGATGATCAGTCCCACCTGGGCCAGCAACATCCAGCCCCGTCGTCGTCCCAGCGCTCGGGTGAGCAGCGGCAGTGGCATACGGTCCACCAGGGGAGCCCAGAGAAACTTGATGCTGTAGGCCATGGCCACCCAGCTGAGGAAGCCAATGGTGGTTCGGTCGAGTCCCGCTTCCCTCAGCCAAAATGACAGGGAGCCAAACACCAGCATCAACGGCAGGCCTGAGGAGAACCCCAGGGCCAACAGCAGCAGCACCCTGCGGTGCAGATAGACGGAGAAAGCGCCGAATCGCTGTTTCAGGCGGTCAACCAAGAGTTAGCTTTCCGGCATCAGGGTGGCTTTGATCAGCAGCAGGGGTTTGACGGGTTTGCTCGGTGCACCCATGTCCGCATCATACTCCACCGGCACTTCGCCCATGGCATCCAGTACCTCGAGCCCTTCGGTGACCATGCCAAACACGGCGTAGCCCCAACGGCGGCGGGAGGGATCCAGCCTGGTGTTGTCCACCAGGTTGAAGAAGAACTGGTTGGTGGCGGTATGAGGGGACTTCTCCCTGGCCATGGCGATGGTGCCGTACTCGTTGGACAGGCCATTGCCAGATTCATTGAACAGCTTATCCCCTTCGTCGATGGCGTCACCGTCGGCGGTGAAGCCGCCCCCCTGCACGACAAACTCCGCCACCACCCTATGGAAGCTGGTGTTGTCGTAGGCGCCCTTCACCACGTAGCGCAGGAAGTTGTCCACGGTCAGTGGGGCCCGGGTACGGTCCAGTTCGACAATCAGGGTGCCCAGGCTGGTTTCCATCTTCACCTGGGGGAAGAGGTTGTCACTCTGGATCTCGTCCGCCCAGGCGGGGGAGAGCAGCAGAGAGAAAAGCAGTGCGGTGAGAATGCGCATCCGTGCTTGCTCCTAGTTCAGGTGTTCGTGCAGTTCGGGGTCATTGACGATGTCGCTCATCAGCTGGCTGAGGCGATCATTCATCTCACGCTCGATGCGAGCCATCTCCGGTTTGAGTGGGCCGGAAAAGCTGCTGCGAACCCGGTACTCCTTGGTCAGGGTGTTGCCCAGGTTGTTGACCACCACCGTGGCCACCAGGTTGGTGGTGGCGTCGTGAGAGAAGGTGCCCTGGTCTATCTTCATCACCAGTTTGTTGAGGGAGAGGCTCATGGTAACGCTGGCCGCCGGATCGATGCGATAGCCCAGTTTGGTCAGGCCATCACGCACGCCCTGTTCCAGCAATTGTCGCGGCGGTTCGGCGGGGCTCAGCAATTCGGCGGCACCGTCATCCTTGCGCACCTCCACCAGGAACTGCTCGGGTCGATGGTCGACGCTGGCCAATGCCAGGGAGCCTTGTTGGCTGCCCGGCTGCACTATGGGGGCAGCCGGTGACAGGATCAGGGTGTTGGGGGCGGAGGCGCAACCTGCCAGCAGCAGGGCACCCAGCAGGGGCAGCAGAGATCTCATCGGTTTCTTTCTCCTTGGCCGGAATCTATTTAATGGCATCGAGAATAACAAATTTGGCATTGGCTGCCACGGTTTCCACCTTGCCAAACAGGCGCTTGAGCTTGATGTGGTAGCCCAGGTGGCGGTTGCCTATCACTCTCAGGCGTCCACCTGTGGCCAGGGTGCGCTTAGCGTCTCTGAACATTTGCCAGGCGATGTGGTCGGTGATCGCCTGTTGCTGGTGGAAGGGCGGGTTGCACAGCACCAGATCGGCGCTTTCCGGGTCCAGATCGGTGAGGCAGTCGTTCCAGAGAACCTGGAACTGTGCCTGAGGCAGTGCCCGGGCCAGGTTGGCCTGGCAGCTGGTCACCCCATGCCAGGACTCATCCACCGCCAGAATGTGGGCGTCGGGGTTGGCTTTGGCGGCTGCCAGAGCGAGGATGCCGTTGCCACATCCCAGGTCGACGATGCGGCGATGGCCCGTGGGGATCTGATTCAGCATCAGGTGAGCGGCCACATCCAGCTTCTGTCCGGCAAAGGTGTTGGGGTGGTTCTCCAACTGGAAGTCGGTGCCCTGAGCCTGCCAATTGAGTACCAGGGGAGAGCGGGCGCGGCGACCGCTGGTTTTACCGCTCAGCAGCCTGGCCTTCTTGCGAATGCGCGACGGCTGGATGTCGTCCAGATAGTGCTCGGTTACCCCTTTCAAGGTGGTGGGCATCTCCTTGAGGCGCGCGGCGATCACCACGGTGGTGCCTTGGGGAAGATGTCCATTCAGCCAGTCGAGCAGGTACTCCAGATACCTCAAGTTGCGTGGCAGCTTGATCCACACCTGGTCTATCTGCTCCTCGAAGGGCTCCAGGTCCGCCAGGCACCTGTCTGGCTGGGGCTGACCATTGAGATCCAGGTTCTGCTTCAGGGCCTGATGGGCGACGAAGGAGTCATTGACCCAGATAGGGTTCAGGCGCGCCGCGGCACAGCCCAGGGCGCCGAAGTGATCATTGATGATCAGCAACTGCCCATTCACTTGTGGCAGGGCATTGAGCATCAGCAGTTCATCGGCGGCGTCCCAGGCGATGAGTTCGCTTTGCTGGGTCTCAGGAAAGCGGCGGAGTCTCAGGGTGAGGGATTCCAGATTCAGGGTATCGGACATGGTATGGAGACTGAGATAAAGGTGGCGCTATTGTGGCAGAAGAAGCTGCGAGGACCAAACTGGCCGGGCGGGAGGACCAGAGAGAGCTCGACAATTCTGCATTTGTCGAATTATAGGTTGTGCACTGAGTCAGAGCTGTCTATATTTCTATTATTGTGGAAATATTGGTTGAGGCAAATGGGACAGACGTTGACTCGGCGATCCTCGGAGGAGGTGGTGCCCCAAAATAGCGAGATCCATGAGGAGGTTCTGGCGGCGGTAAACTGGGGGCTCTCCCATGGGGTCGGCTTCAAAACGGAGGCGCATCTGATGCGACAGGTGCCCTTCAGTTTCTCTCCCTCGGTCATCCATCGTGAGGATTACGCAAGACTTGCAAGCGCGGCCAGTTTGCTAGGCCGTCTGATTCACGGGGTGGCGCAGGACCGCCCCTTTCTTCGGCAGGCCATCGCCCCGGTGGCCAAGGCGGATCCGTTCTTTCGCGGGCTGTTGCGGATGCACCGGCGGATTCATGCCGGTTTGTCGCCCTATCGCCCCTTGCCGGTGCTGATCATGCGCAGCGACTTCCTGGAAGACCGCGATCTGGGTTTCCAGCTGGTGGAGTGCAATGGCATTGCCGCCGGGATGGGGCCTTTTGGCCAGCGTACCCATGAGCTGCACCGCTATCTTCAGCAGCGCAACCCTGGCCAGTTTCTGCGCTGGTCCCCCCCACATTCCGGTGAGTTGGTGCAGAACCCGGCACTGGAGCGTCTGGGGCAGGGGATCGCCTCGGCAGCCCACCAGGTTCGGGAGGAGACCGGTCAACCGGGCAGGCCAGTGATGTTGATGGTGGTGCAGGAGGGCGAGGACAATGTGTATGACCAGAGACTGCTGGAAACCGAACTGCTTCAACAGGGGGTCACGACGGTCCGTCGCAGCTTCCGTGAGCTGTATGGTGCCCTGTCCACCGGGGCGAACCGACGGCTGCTGCTGAGCGGTGTCGGCGGCATCGACTTTGTCTACCTGAGGGCCGGCTATCACTATCGTGACTATGTGGCCAACGACATCCGTCATGAGCCCTGTTGTGAGGCGCTCGCCAAGACACGAATCTTCATGGAGCGGCACCGGGTGGCCATCAATGCCACGGTGGACCAGCAGTTGGCCACCAGCAAGCGGGTGCAGCTGCTTCTGGGGCAGATGTCACCCCGGGAGTTATCGCGCTTTGGTCTTTCTCAGCAGGAGGCGGGTCAGATTCTGCCGCTGTTGAAGGCCAGCGTCCCTGTGTCGACTCAGACCCTGGCCGAGCTGGATCATCAGCCGCTGGACAACTGGGTGCTGAAGAATCAGGGCGAGGGGGGCGGACACTGTCTCTTCGGGGAGGCGATGGCCGTGCCCCTGGCGACCATGGCGCCGTCGGAGTACCCCGCCTGGTTGCTGATGAAACGGCTGAGGCCGGCTCCCCGGGGGCGGCCGGCCCTCCTGGTTCGAAATGCTCAGGAAGAGGAGGTGGCTGAACTGGTGAGTGAACTCGGGCTGTTTTCGGTGCACATCGACGGTCGCCAGGCCTATGGTGGCAGCGGCTACGCCGGTTACCTGGTGCGCAGCAAGCCCGCCGAGGTGACCGAGGGGGGCGTGCATTCGGGGATGGGGGTGCTGGACTCTCTGGTTTTTCAGTAGGACTTGCCTCGAATCGGGGTCAGGCGCATTGCCGCCTTAGGGGGCTCGTGGCACACTGCTGCGAGGAATTATGCACTTGGCCAAATCATGAGACTTACCGAATCCATCGCGCGTCAGATCGTGGAGCGCTCCATGAAGATTATCCAGTTCTCCGTCGTGGTGATGGATGAACATGGTTGGATCATTGGTTCCGGTGATCCCAAACGCCTGAACCAAAAGCACGAAGGGTCGATCATCGCCATGGGTGACAACCGGGTGCTGGAGATCGATGACGCCATGGCGGCCAGCCTGAAAGGGGTGTTGCCCGGCATCAACCTGCCGATTCTGTTTCAGGGTAAACCCATAGGTGTTGTGGGGATCTCCGGCAAGCCGGAACAGGTGCGCAGTTACGGTGAACTGGTGAAGATGACTGCCGAGATGGTGGTGGAGCAGGCGGCGCTGATGGACCAGATCCAGTGGAGCAAGCGTCATCGGGATGAGCTGGTGCTCAGCCTGATCCATGGTGGCGATCTCAACGAGTCTCAGCTGCTGTCATTGGCACACAGGCTGGAGCTGGATCTCACTCAGCCCAGGATCGCCGCCATCATCAAGGTGTTTTCCAAAGATCAGCATACGCCGGATCATCAGCATCTGAAGCGTCTGGTCCAGCTGCTGGAGTACCCGGAGCGCAATAACCTGGTGGCCATCTCCTCGGTGACCGACAACGAAGTGGTGGTGCTCAAGCCGGTGCAACTGACCGATGAGGGTTGGTCGGTGGAAAGGGAGCGTCGCCGGGTGGATAAGCTGCTCAACCGCATTCGGGGAGAGGCGGCTTTCGATATCCGCATCGCTCTGGGAGAGTATTTCCCGGGGTTGCGGGGACTGGCTCACTCCTATGACACCGCCAAAGCCACCCTGGATGCCCCAGGCAGCCTGGGGGATGTCTTGTTTTATCAGGACAATGTTCTGCCTGTGCTGGTCAGTGGCCTGCAGGAAGATTCCTGGCGGCGCAAACAGTTGCTGGACCCCATGGATCAGCTGGTCGCCAAAGACGGTAACGGCGTACTTCGCCGCACTCTGACTAGCTACTTTGAGCTGGACTGCGATCTCAGCCGCACCTGCAGTGCTTTGCACATCCACCGGAATACCCTGAGATACAGGCTGGATAAGATCAGCAGCCTGACAGGTTTGGATCTAAATCGTCTACCGGATCGCACTCGGCTCTATTTGGCCCTGCTGAGTCGCTAGCCCCGCCACATCGGCATTTTGCCCGCAAAACTCTCGTTGTTTTTGTGCATTCGCACAAAGATAGCGAGAGTTTTTCGTTTCAGATTCGGTCAATCGTCCAAAGAAGCAGCGCCGCCCCTATGTCATAGTGTGTTTGTTGAACGACTGTGATCCAGGTGTAACCGAGGTTGTGTCTCTCTGTGATCGCCAACAGCCTGGTGAAGAGGACTGAATCGATGAAAGTTGTCACTGCCCAAGACTCGCACCGAACGGTGAACCCCAATGAGGAGGTAATGGATGCCATCGAGAAACGACGTCCCACCCTGTCGCTGTGCGTCGAGCAGAGCCACGCGTTCCTGGCCGAAACCGCAGAAGGTCGGCTCCTTGCCCTTGTGGATGCTACAGGCGGTCGCGTTGAAACCTGCACGGTAACCGACCCCCTGGGTCACCCACGCCAGGCTCGATTCGGCCTCCTGGGTGACGGCATCACCGCGGTCATCGACAGCGATCAGGCCAACGGCCTTAAGCTGCTTGGCAGTGATCAACGCCATCCCATGGACACCTCCAGTTACGGCACGGGTGAGCTGATTCTCTCAGCCCTGGATGCCGGCGCCTCCCGAATCATCATCGGCCTGGGTGCCAGTGCCGCCAATGATGGCGGCCTGGGCCTTGTTCAGGCGCTCGGTGCCCGGATGAGCAACATCTTCGGTGAGGAGGCGGGCCGCGGCGGTGCCGGTTTGGCCGGCCTGGCCAGCATCGACATCTCCGCTCTGGATCCCCGCCTCGCCGACGTCTCCATCGAGGTGGCCTGCCTGAACCACAACCCCCTTTGCGGCCCTCGCGGTGCGTCCCGGCTCTACGGGTTCCAGCGCGGCGCCAGTGAAGAGACCATGTTGCAACTGGATGCCTACCTGTCTCACTTTGCCGACCTGATTCGGCACCAGCTTGGGGTTGAGGTCAAGGAGCAGCCTGGGTCGGGGGCCGGTGGCGGACAGGGGGCGGCGCTGCGTGGCCTGCTGAATGCGCCATTGCACCCTCTGAGCGAAGTGATGGAGTCTGAGTTGTTGCGTGCCCGGGCTTACGGTTGCCGTCAGGCGGCGAGTCAGATCGCCCTGGCTCACTGATGATGACTCTGGATGAGTGCCTGATTCCCCAGAGGCTGCACAAAGAGGGTGAGGAGCTGGCTCGCTACTGGAGCCGCTTTCTCTCCATCGAACGCTCGGATCAATTGCTGGAACGCTGCCTGGGATTGAATTGGCAACAACCCAAGGTGCGGGTGTTTGGCAAGGAGCACCTGATCCCCAGGCAGCAGTGCTGGCTCGGTGAACCGGGTTGCCAGTATCGCTACTCAGGTACCCTGCTGGAACCCGATCCCCTGCCCCCCTGGCTGGATGCGCTGATGCTGTCGGTATCCCAGCACTGCGGCATCCAGTACAACACCGTATTGGCCAACCGTTATCGCAGTGGCCAGGATAAGATGGGCTGGCACAGTGACAACGAGCCAGAGATGGGCTCCGAGCCCCAGGTGGCCATCCTCTCCCTGGGCCAGGCCCGTCCCCTGCAACTGCGATGTGGTGAGGGGCAGACCCAGGAGTTTGTGATGCCCCATGGCAGCCTGTTGCAGCTGTTGCCCGAAGCCCAGCGTCGCTGCAAACATCAGCTCCCCCCCCGGGCCGGTATCGAGGCTGAACGCATCAGCCTGACTTTCCGCCGCATTACCCCGGGCTACTGGTCCAGGGCTTGAGTTCGCCCTGCCCCGGGGGTATAAGGGAGCCTCAACACAGCAAGGAGTTCAGCGATGTCGATTCATCAGGCCATTGAAGCCAAGGTGAGCCAGGCTCTGGCACCCGCTCACCTGGAGGTGATCAACGAGAGCCACATGCACCGCACCCCCAAGGATGCCGAAACCCATTTCAAAGTGGTGGTGGTCAGTGATCAGTTTCAGGGGAAGAGGCTGTTGGCCCGCCACCGCAGCATCAATGAGCTGCTGCAGGCGGAGTTTGACGCCGGCCTTCACGCCCTGGCCCTCCATACCTATACCCCGCAGGAGTGGCAGGAGCGCGTTCAGGCGCCGAAGACGCCAGGGTGCACAGGTTCACTGAACGGATAATTCAGACGTCGCCATAAGGCGACGTTTTTCTTGCGGGTGTGTCTCAGCCTTTCCCCCGTGGATGTTCGCTTTTTGTACTTGAATCTGCTATCAAATTTATTCATAAACTTCAGATTCTGGCGAACGGAGTGCCGACGGGGAGGTTGTCTCCCGAAACAGATAAAATGGACTCTGTGGTTTACCCTTAGTAGTGCTGGCGGCGAAAACGCTCAGGTTGGTTCGGGAGAGGCGCACACCCCCTCCCCGGCTGCGAGCGCGACCGCTGTCATCGGCCTTGAACAGCTTGCCCCCTAGCAGTGATCGCGCACAGCCAACGAGTTGCCGTCTCGCATAAATGGTTAATAATTAATATAAACACCTGTGTTAACGGCAGTTATTGCCGTTATGAGGGAGGAAAACTATGCGCTTTATTGCCTTTGCTGCCGCGCTGCTGATTTTGGCTGGCTGTTATCAGAGACAGGCTGAGCAGATACAGGCTCAGCCCCCACAACAACTCTATCAGTGGAAGCTGGTCACCTCCTGGCCTAAGAACTTTCCCGGTCTTGGCATGGCTCCGGAACGCTTCGCAGAACGGGTAAATCAGATGTCCGGGGGACGTCTGACCATCATCGTCTACGGGGCCGGTGATCTGGTGCCCGCCTTTGAGGTGTTTGACGCGGTCTCCCAGGGCAGTGCCGAGATGGGGCACAGCGCTTCCTATTACTGGAAGGGTAAGGTACCTGCGGCGCAGTTTTTCACCTCGATCCCCTTTGGCATGAACGCCCAGGAGGTCAACAGCTGGCTCCAGTATGGTGGGGGCATGACCCTGTGGACCGAGCTCTATGCGCCCTTCGGGGTTAAGCCCCTGCGTGGCGGCAATACCGGGGTGCAGATGGGCGGCTGGTTCAACAAGGAGATCAACTCTCTGGAGGATCTGAAAGGGTTGAAGATGCGCCTACCCGGACTGGGTGGTGAGGTGCTCTCGCGACTGGGTGGGGTCCCTGTGACCCTGCCGGGCCGTGAGCTGTTTACCGCCCTGCAGACCGGAGCCATCGATGCCACCGAGTGGATTGGCCCCTATAACGATCTTGCGGTGGGGCTGCATAAGGCCGCGTCCTACTACTACTACCCGGGCTGGCAGGAGCCGGGGACCATCCTCGAGTTTCTCATCAACCAGAAGGCGTTTGATGCCCTGCCGTCGGACCTCCAGGCGATCGTGGTCAATGCCGCCGAAGGGGTGAATCAGGACATGCTCGATGAGTACACCATGCGCAACATCGAAGCCCTGGATGCCCTGGTGCTGGATCACAGCATCGAGCTGCGGGCCTTCCCCGATGAAGTGCTCAAGGCGATGCGGGCCACCACCCAGGAGGTGATCGCGGAACAGACGGCCACCGATCCCCAGATGAAGCGGGTGTATGACAGTTATCTGGAGTTCTACAAAGGGGTGCGCCGTTATCACAAAGTCAGTGAAGAGGCTTACGACAACTCCAGGGGCTCCCTGCACCGGGATTGATCTCGGCAGCAACAGGGAGTATGGTTTAGCCGTATAGACGTATAGAAGGAAGCTTGCCCATGCCACTGCTCGACAGCTTTACCGTTGATCATACCCGAATGGAGGCACCCGCGGTTCGGGTGGCCAAAACCATGGCCACCCCAAAGGGAGACACCATCACTGTCTTCGATTTGAGATTCTGCGTACCCAATGTGGAGATCCTGTCCGAGCGGGGCATTCACACCCTGGAGCACCTGTTTGCCGGGTTTATGCGGGATCACCTCAACCGGGGTGAGCAGGAGATCATCGACATCTCCCCCATGGGGTGTCGCACCGGCTTCTACATGAGCCTGATTGGGACGCCCACCGAGCAACAGGTGGGGGAAGCCTGGCAGGCGAGCATGCAGGATGTGCTGGCGGTGGAGAGCCAGGAACAGATCCCTGAGCTCAATGAGTATCAGTGCGGCACCTATGAGATGCACTCCCTGGAGCAGGCCAAGGCCATTGCCGAGGACATCCTCAAGCGGGGGATCGGTGTCAACAAGAACGAGACTCTGACCCTGAGTGACGAGCAACTGGCCAAGCTGTAGGTTGCTGCAGAACACCAAAAGGGGAGCCGATAGGCTCCCCTTTTTCGTGACGGGCTCTGGGTTTGGCCTTAGGCCGCCGCCGCCTTCTGAATGCGGAAGACCATCTTGGCGTAGAGGTAGATGCCGACGGCGGAGATGGCGCCCACGGTGGCGATGATGTACCAGGCCAAGCCGATGTTGTTGGCCTGATACAGGGTCTGGGTCATCAGCTCCGGGGTGCTGTTGGCGAAGGCCACCAGACGGTCGAACGCTTCACCCTGGGGGATGCCGGCAATGGCGTCGCGGGCCATGCCCAGTTCCGCCAGATAATCCCGGGAGATGCGCTCCTTGGAGGCGAAGATGTCGTACAACCAGGGGGCGATGAAGCCCTCCAGGGTCCAGCCGATACCCTGGGGCAGCATCACGAAGCCCAGGTACATCGCCTTCTTGTCTGCGGGGGCAATGTTGCCCATGAACTCGCCCTTCTTCGGGCTGAGCAGCATCTCGCCCAGGCTGAACACCACGATGGAGACGATCATGAACCAGGCGCCAGGGGTAAAGCCCACCAGCAGCATGGCGCCGGTGCAGAACAGGGCGCCAGCCAGCATGGAGCTCATGATGCGGAAGCGGGCGGTGCCGGCGGCCACCAGGAAGCAGCAGGTGGCGATCATCACCGAGTTGATGCTCATCATGAAGTCGGGCATCACCTTGGTGCCCTCATGATTGAGGCCCATCAGACCGATCAGGAAGGGGTTCTGGGTACCGCCGGCGCCGAAGATGTCGGTGACGATGGTGGAGGTGTCCACCCACTCCTTGATGTGCACCGGCAGCACGTCGAACATGGCGTTAAACATGAACCAGAAGCCTGAGAAGGCAAACATGTAGCCGAACACCAGGGGCTTGCGGATCTCGTTGAGGGAGTCTTTCCAGAGTGCCTGTTGCTTGATCTGGCCGGCTTTCACCGCCGCCTTACGCTCGAGACGCTCCTGCTTGTCCGGCTCGGTGTACATCAGCAGAAACAGGAAGTTCAGCGAGATGATGGCGGCACAGGCGAAAAACAGGTGGTCCCAGGAGAGCTGACGCAGCTGCACCGCCACCAGGGGACCGAGGAAACCGCCAATGTTCACCAACTGGTAGAAGATGCCCCAGGCCATGGTGGTGGACTCCCGTGGCACCGCTTTTACCATGGTGCCCTGAATGCCCGGTTTGAAGATGCCGGTACCGAAGGCCAGGGTCATGGCGCCCAGGGTAAAGCCCAGGAAGCTGGGGAAGAACGCCATGATCAGGTAGGCGGCGATCTTGATGACCGTGGAGAGGGCGATGGTCTCCTTATAGCCGAGACGATCAGACAGGCCACCGGTGACGATGGGCACCGTGGTTTGGGTCAGGGCGAACACGAACATGATGATGCCGTAGTCGGTCATGGTGATCCCCAGACCGCCCTTGGACGCGGGATCGCTGGCATAGATGCCGGCAGTGGCCTTGACGCCGTAATAGGCCAAACGCTCGATGATCTCCATTCCGCCCACCAGCCAGAAAATGTATCCCAGCCCGGCGATGGAGGCCCACAGCCCTAGTTGTTTGACCTCTCTCAGGTCGTTCTCTTTATATTTGTCCAGCTGTTGCACCTGTTATCCCTGTGTGATGGATGTAAGGAAGGTGGCCCGACTCTACAGGATACCGGGGCGTCAACTCAAGTGGGGCACTTTTCCGTACAAATAACCACCGATGATATCACTGGCAAATTTGGAATAAGGGGGCTGGAAATCATGAGGAATATGTGAGAGGTGAACATGGTTAGTAAGGGATTTCACCTGTTTTCCGCCTGTTTAAGCAATTTTTGTTAATAGAAAGCCATTAATTGCAGCAATCGATCCATTCTATGGTTATTTTCGTAGCAGTAACGATGTGTTTGGGGTATGATTCGCCCCGAGACAGCGTGACATGGATCTCACTAATAGTCATTTTTATGCGGCGGTTCATGTCTGGCTGGTGAATTGCTATCGACGTCAACATGAATGGTCTCTCAGGCCCTGGAAATCGGGGTTTGAGGGCGAAGTCCCAGACAGCAGTGCAAATGAGTATGATTACAATAAAGAAAGGATTGGATCTCCCTATCGAAGGGAGACCGGAGCAGACAATCGGTGAAGGCCCCAAGGTCTCTCAGGTTGCGCTCCTGGGTGAAGAGTACCACGGTATGCGCCCCACCATGCAGATCAAGGAGGGGGAACGCGTTAAACGAGGCCAGGTACTGTTCGAGGACAAGAAAAACCCCGGCGTAAAGTACACCGCACCTGCCAGCGGTACCGTCAGTGCCATCCATCGTGGGGCCAAACGGGTACTGCAATCCGTGGTGATCGACATTGAGGGCGATGACAGCGTTCGCTTCGCCTCTTACTCCACCGACGAACTGGCCAACATCAGCCGCGACCGGGTTCAGGACAACCTGGTCAACAGCGGACTGTGGACCGCCTTCCGCACACGCCCCTTCAGCAAGGCGCCTGAGCTGAACAGCCAGCCCGCCGGCATCTTCGTCACCGCCATCGACACCAACCCTCTGGCTGCCGATCCCATGGTGGTGATAGAGGAAGCCTACGAGGCGTTCTGTCACGGCCTGACCGTTGTCGCCAAGCTGACCGACGGTAAGGTGTACCTGAATACCGGCGAAGCCCGGCTGGAAGTGCCTGAATCCGATCACCTGCAGGTGAGCCGGTTCAAGGGCCCTCATCCGGCAGGCCTGGCGGGTACCCACATTCATCACCTGCTGCCCGCGAGCCTGTCACGCACCGTCTGGCACATCGGCTATCAGGACATCATCGCCATCGGCAAGCTGTTTACCAGTGGTGAACTGGACAGCAGCCGGGTGATTGCTCTGGCCGGCCCGCGTGTGGCCAAGCCAAGATTGCTTCGCACCACCCTGGGGGCCAACCTGGCCCAGCTGACCGACGGTGAACTGACTGAGCAGCACAACCGCATCGTCTCCGGTTCGGTGCTCAGCGGTCATACCGCCAATGGCGCCCACGGCTTCCTGGGTCGTTTCCACAACCAGGTCAGTGTGCTGGAAGAGGGCGACGACAAGGAGCTGTTTGGCTGGCTCAAGCCTGGTGCCAACCAGTTCTCCGTTACCCGAGCTTTCCTGGCTCACCTGAGTCCGGGCAAGCTGTTCAACATGACCACCTCCACCGGCGGTTCCGACCGTGCCATGGTGCCTCTGGGCAACTATGAGCGGGTGATGCCCCTGGATATCCTGCCCACCATCCTGCTGCGCGACCTGATCTCCAATGACACTGACAACGCCCAGCGACTGGGGGCGCTGGAACTGGATGAAGAGGATCTGGCGCTGTGCACCTTCGTGTGCCCCGGCAAGTACGACTACGGAGTAGAGCTGCGTCGTTGTCTTGAGATCATCGAGAGGGAAGGCTGATGGGTCTGAAGAACTTTATTGAACAAATCGAGCCGCAGTTTGAAAAGGGCGGCAAGTACGAGAAGTGGTATGCCCTGTATGAGGCCGCAGCCACCATTCTCTACACCCCGGGTAAGACCACCAAGGGTGGCACCCATGTCCGCGACAACATCGACTTGAAGCGGATCATGATCACCGTATGGATATGCACCTTCCCCGCCATGTTCTTTGGCATGTACAACGTGGGCCTGCAGGCTCAGTTGGCCATGGCCGAAGGCTTTGCCCTGCCCGACATGTGGCAGGTGGGTCTGTTCCAGTTGCTCGGTGGTGAGCTGACCGGGTCTACCGGCATCGGCGGGCTGATGCTTTACGGCGCCTGCTTCTTCCTGCCCGTCTACGGCGTGACCTTCGCCGTCGGTGGCTTCTGGGAAGTGGTGTTTGCCAGTGTGCGCAAGCATGAGATCAACGAAGGCTTCTTCGTCACCTCGGTGCTGTTCGCCCTGACCCTGCCTGCGACCATTCCGCTGTGGCAGGTGGCCCTGGGGATCACCTTCGGTGTGGTGGTGGCCAAGGAGCTGTTTGGCGGCACCGGCCGTAACTTCATCAACCCAGCCCTGGCGGGTCGTGCCTTCCTGTTCTTCGCCTATCCGCTGAACATGTCCGGTGACTCCATCTGGCGCGCGGTGGACGGTTACACCGGCGCCACCTACCTGAGTCAGGCGGCCTCCGGTGCCAAGAGCTTTGCCGACTACGGCTGGTTTGACGCCTTCAGCGACCAGGCCTGGTGGGACTCCTTCTACGGCTTTATCGGTGGCTCCATGGGTGAAACCTCCACCCTGGCGCTGGCCATCGGCGGCCTGATCATCATCTATGCCCGCATCGCCTCCTGGCGCATCGTCGCTGGCACCATGGTGGGCATGATCGCCATGGCGTCTCTGCTGAACCTGGTGGGCAGCGACACCAACCCCATCATGAATATGCCCTGGACCTGGCACCTGGTACTGGGTGGCTTCGCCTTCGGCATGTTCTTTATGGCAACCGATCCGGTTTCCGCCTCCTTTACCGAGCGTGGCAAATGGGCCTACGGCCTCCTCATCGGTGTGATGGTGGTGCTGATCCGCGTGGTGAACCCCGCCTTCCCCGAGGGGATGATGCTGGCAATTCTGTTTGCCAACCTGTGGGCACCTTTGTTCGACCACTTCGTGGTTCAATCCAACATCAAGCGGAGGCTGGCACGCAATGGCTAAGAGCAACGACAGTTTTGGCAAGACTCTGGGCGTCGTCATCGGCCTGTGTCTGGTCTGTTCCCTGGTGGTTTCCACCGCTGCGGTGGCGTTAAAGCCCCTGCAGGAGAAAAACAAGGCCCAGGATACCCAGAAGTACATCCTGGAAGCCGCCAGCCTGGCGGACAAGGTCAACGGCGATGTGGCGTCTGTGTACAACCAGTACATTGAAGCCAAAGTGGTAGATCTGGCCACCGGTCAGTTTGACGACAGCATCGACGCGGCCTCCTTCGATCAGCGTAAGGCCGCCCGTGACACGGCTACCTCGGTGGTGCCCAAGAACGATGTGGCCTCCATCAAGCGCCGCGCCAATCAGGCGCTGGTGTACCTGGTGAAGAGCGACAATGGCGAGCTGGACAGCGTGATCCTGCCGGTCCATGGCTACGGCCTGTGGTCCACCATGTACGCCTTCCTGGCCCTGGAGCCGGACATGAACACCGTCAAGGCGATGGTCTACTACGACTTCTCCGACAGCGGCGAAACCCCCGGACTGGGTGGTGAGGTTCAAAACCCCAAGTGGAAGGCGCTGTGGGTAGGCAAGAAACTGTTTGATGACCAGGGGAATCAGAAGATCCGCGTCACCAAGATGCCCACCGACAAGCAACATGATGTGGACGCACTCTCCGGTGCGACCCTGACCGCCAACGGTGTTCAGTACACCCTGGACTTCTGGCTGGGCGAAGAGGGCTTCGGTCCCTTTATCGCCAACGCCCGTAAAGGAGGAATCCTGTAATGGCTGAGAAAACCATGAAGGACATTGTCCTCGGTCCGGTAATTGCCAATAACCCCATTGCCCTGAACGTTCTGGGCATCTGTTCGGCCCTGGCGATCACCTCCAAGATGGAGACCGCCCTGGTGATGTCCATCGCCCTGACCACGGTGTGTGCCTTCTCCAACCTGTTCATCTCCATGATGCGCAACCACATCCCCAACAGCGTGCGGATCATCGTGCAGATGACCGTCATCGCCTCTCTGGTGATTGTGGTGGACCAGGTGCTCAAGGCCTATGCCTACGACGTGGCCAAGCAGCTGACGGTGTTCGTCGGCCTGATCATCACCAACTGTATCGTCATGGGTCGCGCCGAAGCCTTCGCCATGAAGAGCCCACCGGTCCCCAGCTTCCTCGACGGCATCGGCAACGGTCTGGGCTACTCCGCCGTGCTGCTGGCCATCGGCTTTGTGCGTGAACTGTTTGGCTCCGGCACCCTGTTCGGTGTGGAGATCCTGGCCAAGGTGACCGACGGTGGCTGGTACGTTCCAAACGGCCTGCTGCTGCTGCCCCCCAGTGCCTTCTTCTTGATTGGCTTTATTATCTGGGGCATCCGGACCGCACGTCCGGAGCAGGTCGAACCTAAGGAGTAAGGAAGGGTTATGGAACATTACATCAGCCTGCTGGTGCGGGCTATCTTCATCGAAAACATGGCGCTCTCCTTCTTCCTGGGGATGTGTACCTTCCTGGCGGTGTCCAAGAAGGTGAAGACCGCCATGGGTCTGGGTGTGGCCGTTATCGTGGTACTGACTCTGGCAGTGCCCCTTAACCAGCTCATCTTCCAATTCGTTCTCAAGCCGGGAGCGCTCTCCTGGGTCGGCATGCCCGACTCCGACCTGAGCTTCCTCAACTTCATCACCTTCATTGGCGTGATTGCGGCGCTGGTACAGATCCTGGAGATGATCCTGGATAAGTTCTTCCCGCCCCTCTACAACGCCCTGGGGATCTTCCTGCCCCTGATTACGGTGAACTGTGCCATCTTCGGTGCCGTGTCCTTCATGGCCAACCGCGATTATGGCCACATCGAATCCGTGGTCTTCGGCCTGGGTGCCGGCGTGGGCTGGGCCATGGCCCTGGTGCTGCTGGCGGGTATCCGCGAGAAGATGAAGTACTCCGACGTGCCCGATGGATTGCGGGGTCTGGGTATCACCTTTGTGACCGCTGGCCTGATGGCCCTGGGCTTTATGTCATTTTCCGGAGTGTCGCTGTAAGCGGCGCCGAGAGTTGAAGTAAAAGGATGTGTCGATGGAAATTGTACTCGGCGTAACCATGTTTACCGCGATTGTGCTGGTGTTGGTTCTGGTGATTATGTTCGCCAAATCCAAGCTGGTCTCCAGTGGTGACGTGATGATTAAGATTAATGATGATGCCGATAAGAGCATCACCACCGGTGCCGGCGACAAGCTGCTGGGCGCCCTGGCCGGCAACGGCATCTTTATCTCCTCCGCCTGTGGTGGCGGCGGTTCCTGCGGCCAGTGTCGGGTGAAGGTGCATGAGGGGGGCGGTGAGATCCTGCCTACCGAGCTGGACCACATCTCTAAGCGTGAGGCCAAAGAGGGTTGTCGCCTTGCCTGCCAGGTGGCGGTAAAGAGCGACATGGATATCGAGCTGCCTGAAGAGGTGTTCGGCATCAAGAAGTGGGAGTGTGAGGTTATCTCCAACGATAACCAGGCCACCTTCATCAAGGAGCTGAAGCTCAAGGTGCCCGCCGGTGAGGTGGTGCCGTTCCGTGCCGGTGGTTACATCCAGATTGAAGCCCCTGCCCACCACGTGAACTACGCAGACTTCGACATTCCGGACGAGTACCGTGCCGACTGGGAGCGTTTCGGCTTCTTCAAGCTGGAGTCCAAGGTGGATGAAGAGACCATCCGTGCCTACTCCATGGCCAACTATCCGGAGGAGGAGGGCATCATCATGCTGAACGTGCGTATCGCCACGCCTCCGCCAAACAACCTGACCCTGCCTCCAGGCAAGATGTCCTCTTACATCTGGAGCCTCAAGGCGGGCGACAAGGTAACCATCTCCGGTCCGTTCGGCGAGTTCTTCGCCAAAGAGACCAAAAACGAGATGATTTTCATCGGTGGTGGTGCCGGTATGGCCCCGATGCGATCTCACATCTTTGATCAGTTGAAGCGACTGAACTCCGATCGTAAGATCAGCTTCTGGTACGGTGCCCGCTCCAAGCGTGAGATGTTCTATGTAGAGGACTTCGATGGCCTGGCGGCGGAGAATGACAACTTCGAGTGGCACGTGGCCCTGTCCGATCCTCAGCCTGAGGACAACTGGGAAGGTTACACCGGTTTCATTCACAACGTGCTGCTGGAAAACTATCTGAAGAATCACGAAGCGCCCGAAGATTGCGAGTTCTACATGTGTGGACCACCGGTGATGAACGCCGCGGTGATCAACATGCTCAAAGATCTGGGTGTGGAAGACGAAAACATCCTGTTGGATGACTTCGGCGGCTAACCTGAGAGGCTTCATGCTGTATCGAGCCCCTAAAACTGTATGGCTGGCCCTCATCGGGCTGGCCATTGTTCTCTCTGGCTGCACTCAGGCTCCCCGGGTGGAGTCTGTGTCCGGCCATACCATGGGCACCACCTATCACGTCAGTTGGGTGGACGGTCCTGACCATCACGACCCGCTGCTGCTGCAGGGGGAGATCGACCTGCGGCTTGGGCAGGTCAATCGCTCCATGTCCACCTGGAAGCGCAGCTCAGAAGTGAGTCGTTTCAACCGCATGAGCCGGGTAGGTGGCATGGAGATCAGCGCGGAGTTCGCCACCGTGCTGCTGGAAGCCAAGCGCCTGACCGAGATGACCGGGGGCGCCCTGGACGTGACCGTCGGCCCCCTGGTGAACCTCTGGGGCTTTGGTCCCGATGGTCGCATCGAGCATGCCCCGGACGAGGCGGAGATCGCCCGCATCAAAGGCGTGGTGGGTGACGACAAACTCTCGGTGAAGGGGCGTTGGCTGTTCAAGTCTGAGTCCGAACTCGAGGTGGACCTCTCCGCCATCGCCAAAGGCTATGGTGTGGATGTGGTCGCCGAGGTACTGGAGTCCCGCGGCATCCATAACTACCTGGTTGAGGTGGGAGGGGAGCTCCGGGTGAAGGGACTTAAGCCTGGGGATCAGCCCTGGCGTATTGCCATAGAGCAGCCGGATCCCATGGGCCGTGACGTGTTCAATGTGATTGAGCCCGGCAACAAGGCGGTGGCCACCTCCGGGGACTATCGCAACTTCTTCGAGGAGGACGGCGAGCAGTTCTCTCACATCATCGATCCGGCCACTGGCCGGCCGGTGAATCACCATGTAGTGTCGGCGACGGTGATCACCGACACCTGCATGACCGCCGATGGCCTGGCCACGGCGATGATGGTGATGGGAGTGGACAAGGGCCTGGCCCTGGCAAAAGAGAACGCCCTGGCGGTGATGCTGATAGAACGCAGCGAGGGCCAGTTCAAGGTGCATTACAGCCCAGCTTTCGAGCAGTATCTGGAGAGCAAGGAGACTCAGTCATGAACACCTTTATCGCCACCTTTTTTGTGATGGTGTCCCTGGTGGGGTTGATGGCCATCGGCTACATCATCAAGCGCAAAACCATCAGCGGCTCCTGCGGTGGCCTGGGTTCGGTCGGGGTCGACAAGGCCTGTGACTGCCCGGAACCCTGCGACCGTCGTAAGAAGAAAATGGCCGACGACGCCCGTCGCCAGAAACTGATGGAGCAACAGCGGATTCTCTGAATTCTGCCTGAGGCCAAATTCAGCGGGCTCCCCTGCCAAGGGGAGCCCGTTTTTTTATCTCTGCCTGCGAGACCGTCAGGCTGACTGCGCCTCCGGGGTGGATGGCGTGGGCGGTTTCCGTAGGGGGGCGGGTTTTCTCACTGGCGTTTTCTATAAACCATGTTTATTTATAAAAAGTTATAGTTAAAGTGCCGGGCGATTCGTTGATATTTCAACACGGTTACTTTGCTGAACCTGGTTTGAAGTTCGGCTGGTCGGTCGTCGTTGTGGCGATTGCTGCTGCTGTGCAGGCGCTCAGCCAGTGAAACTGAGCGTTTGTCTGGATAGGTCTGGTGGCCATCTTGAGAGCTTGTATCATCTTCAGTTTGGGTAATTTTGGCCGATAAGCAAAATACCTACGGGAAAACAATAATTTCAGGGAAGATTATGGACTGGTTCAGAGCTTCTTTAACCCGTCAGCTGGTGGGATCCATCGGCGGCGCACTCTTTCTGATTCTAACACTGATGACCATCTACCAGGTCAGCCAAACCCGCGAGGCGACCCGGCAGCAGGTGAGCCACGAGGTCGGCCAGCTGGTGTCCGACAAAGCCGGCAAGATTGCCGCCTTCTTCGAGGCCAAGGGGGCCATTGTCCAGTCGGTGTTTGCCAGTCCCCAGGTTCAGCGGTTCTTCGCCGACTACGACGACCGGGGCGGGGATCTGGCGCCGTTTGAAGACTATCCCCAGGTGACTCGCTACTTCCGGCACTTTTCCGATAAAGACAGCACCATCAAGAGTCTGTTTTTCGGCAGCGACGCCACCCACGAGTACTTTGATCTCAACGGCCGTTACTCGGACGATCCCAATTACTACACCAGCAAACGCCCCTGGTGGGGAGAGGCACTGGCCAAGAATCGCCTCTATGTCACCGAGCCGGCGGTCGACGCCAATGATGGCTCGGTGTCGGCCACGGTGAAACAGACGGTGTATGACGCCCAAGGCCGATTCCTGGGCATCGGCGGCATGGACATCCTCATCTCCACCATTGGAGAGACCCTGCTCTCCCAGGTGACCTACCAGGGCCAGGGGCAGGCGTTCCTGGTGACGGGCGACGGCAAATTGGTGTTTTTCCCGCTGTTTTCCCAGGCATTTCCTCCAGGGTCGATGTTGAGTGAGGTCGACAGTCAGTTTAGCGCCAGCCAGGGTTTTGCCACCCTGGCCAGAGAGATTCTGGCCCAGCCCGAAGGGCAGGGTGAGGTGCGGCTTCAGGGGCAGGATCAGCTGGTGGTGTGGCAGCCGGTGGACAGTGAGTTTCCCCAGCTGCACTGGAAGCTGGGATTGCTGCTGCCCACCAAGGTGGTCGGCGCCCGGGTGACCGAAGAGGCCTGGGCTACCGGCACCGTGTCGGTGATGCTGACCCTGCTGGTGTCTGCGGTGGTGTGGCTGCTGTTGCTGCCCTTCAGGTCGCAGATCCGGCGACTGGTGGCGGCCATGGAGACGATCGCCCAGGGGGACGGCGATCTCAGCCAGCGGATCAAGCTGAACCGTCGGGATGAACTGGGTCAGCTGGGCCGGGCGTTCAATCAGTTTGCCGATCGGGTACATCAACTGGTGAACCAGAGCAAGGGACTGACGGAATCGGTGTCCCACAGCAGTGCCCTGGCCACAGAGATCTGGGGGGAGACCCTGAGCTCCATGTCGGCCCAGAAAGGGGAGGTGGAACAAGCGTCCACCGCAACCAGTCAGATGGCGCAGACCAGCGCCGAGATGGCCAGCCAGGCGGCGCAGGTGGCCTCCCACGCCGACCAGGTGCATCAGCAGATGGGACAGGCAGGGAGCGCCATGGGGGAGGGCAAGGAGTCCCTGGCTCAGTTGGCGGGACAGATGCAGGAGTCCAGTGAACTGGTGTCCCGGCTCAGACAGAACGCCGATCAGATTGGAGAGGTGCTTAATGTGATCCGCACCATCGCCGAGCAGACCAACCTGCTGGCTCTGAATGCGGCCATCGAAGCTGCCCGGGCGGGCGAGCAGGGGCGGGGCTTTGCCGTGGTGGCGGATGAGGTACGCACCCTGGCCTCAAAGACTCAGGATTCCACCGCCAATATCCAGACCATCATCGCCGGGCTGCAGCAGGCCAGCATCGAGGCGGAGCAGGCGATGACCCAGAGCTGTGAGCAGTTGCAGCAGAGCCAGCAGCGCAGTGACCAGATCGTCGATACCCTGGACTTGGCCGGTCGGGCAGTGGCGGGGATTCAGCAGCAGGTGCAGGAGATGACTCAGGCCATTGCCCAGCAGGCCGGGGTGGCCGAGGAGATTGCCGCCACCGTTACCCGGGTGAATACCCTCTCCGATGACGCGGTCTCCCGGGGCGACCAGCTGGAGCGCAGTCTGGAGGAACTGGTTGAAGGGGGAAGCCAGTTGGCTCAGGGGCTGAACCGTTATCAGGTGTAGCCCGCCCCCCTGGCGATGACAGAAGGCGCCAGATGGCGCCTTATTTGATCTTTGGGCTTTTGGCGTTGGGGTGATATGATTTAACTGTTCATATATACAGTATTGGTGTGCGGGTGCAGCGCAAGATCATTCATATCGATATGGACTGCTTCTTTGCCGCGGTGGAGATGCGGGACAACCCCAGCTTGCGGGACAAGCCGATCGCCGTTGGTGGGCGTGCGTCCGGCCGTGGGGTGATCGCTACCTGCAACTACGCCGCCCGCGCCTATGGGGTACGCTCCGCCATGCCGACCCACAGGGCGCAGCAACTGTGTCCGGACCTGGTTCTGGTGCCTCATCGCATGTCGGTGTACAAGGCGGTGTCTGGGCAGATCCAGGCCATCTTTCGCAAGTACACCGAACTGGTGGAGCCCCTCTCTCTGGATGAAGCCTTCCTCGATGTGACCGGCAAGCCCCATTGTCAGGGCAGTGCCACCCGGATGGCCCAGGCGATACGGGCGGAGATCTTCGAGGCCACAGGCCTGACCGCCTCCGCCGGCATTGCGCCCAATAAGTTTCTGGCCAAGGTGGCCTCCGATGAAAACAAGCCCAACGGCCAGATGGTGATTCCCCCGGAGCGCACCGCCGAGTTCGCCGCCCGCCTGCCTCTGAAGAAGATCCCCGGGGTAGGCCCAAAAACCGCAGAGCGCCTCGCTCGTCGAGGCCTGCTCAAGGGGGAGGATGTCCTCGGCCTGTCGGAGGTGGATCTGGAGTCGATGATGGGCAAGTTTGGTCCGGTATTGTGGCGCCGCTGCCGCGGCATCGATGACCGTCCGGTGGAGCCCAGCCGCATCCGCAAATCCGTGGGGGTGGAAACCACCTTTGCCCGGGATCTGCCAGACCTGGCCGCCTGCCAGCGGCAGTTCGACACCCTGCTGCCGGAACTGGAGCGGCGCCTGAGTGCCAGCAAGCGGGGCATCAAGGGGCAGACGGTCAAGCTGAAATTTGCCGATTTTGAGCTGACGACGGTCACTCAGCAGAGCCAGCAGCTGGACCCGGAGCTGTTCCGCGCCCTGATGGGCATCGCCTTTCGCCGGGGTAATGGCCGCCAGGTCCGGCTGGTGGGGATCTCCGTGGAGCTGGCCGAGAACAAAGCCCTTCGCCAATTGCCCCTGCCTTTGTGACCGGAAGCTTGTTTGATCCCTGTCAAAACGATTAATAAAGCAACGAATTAATCTGGGGGTGAGCTTCCGAAAAATGTCCGCTAAAAACCCAGAGACGTTAGTGAAGCGGTTAGCCAGGTGTGTCCACTCTTTCTACCCCCAGACACAGCCATCCTGGCTCGGTGCAGAGCCTGACCCCCTATCGGCCACCTGGCCACTCAGCCTCTGCCGTCAGCCGGTGACCAGCAATCCGCCGGCGCAAGGAAGGAGGTTAAGGATGAGAACCCTTACCAAACAACTGTGCCTGGCTGCGGGTCTGATGACCCTGGTTGCCGGCGTCTGTTACGGCCTGGGATATGGCTTCTACCAACACAAACCCCTGCGCGATGCAGACTACTTCAGCCTCTATATCGGCGATAAGACCTTCTGTCGCACCGTCAACTACTACGACGACAAAGGGGATCAGAAGAAGGTGACTGCCCTGCTCAGCTACGCAGAGGAGAACGCCATGAGCTACCTGATGCGCCGCTTCGGCAAGGACAAGGGCTCTGCCATTGTCAAAGCCTGTGAGGTGGAGCGTCACGAGGCCCTTAGGGCCAACTGCCGCACCAACCCGGATGACCAGGTGGAGCTGGTGGTACTCGAGCTGAATAAGCCCCTGGTGAAACAGCAGAAGCTGATCTAGCTGTCATTAAAAAACGAAATGGGCATGAAAAAGCCGTCCTTGTGGACGGCTTTTCTTTTCCAAGACGCGGTGGTCTTAACGGTTGGGCACCGCCTTGAGCACCTCGGTCAGCAGTTGCCAGTACTTCTCCACGGTGGCGATCTCCACCTTCTCATCGGGGGAGTGGGGGAAGCGAATGGTGGGGCCGATGGAAACCATATCCAGCTTGGGGTAGGGCTTTTTGAACAAACCGCATTCCAGACCGGCGTGGATCACCATGATGTTAGGCAGGGCACCAAACTTCTGCTGATAGGTTTCACGGACCACCTGCATGATGGGGGACGCCGCGTCTGGCTTCCAGCCAGGGTAGGCGCCGGAGAGGCCCAGTTCGGCACCGGAGAGCTGAGCCAGTGCTTTGAGCATGTTCTCAACCATCTCCCGGCCACTGTCGATGGTGGAGCGGATCAGGCAGAGCACCTCCACCTTGTCGGCGTCGGTGGTGACCACGCCCATGTTCAGGGAGGTTTCCACCACGCCGTCGAACTCATCGCTCATGCGGATCACCCCATTGGGGGCGCCGTGCATCAGGGCCACCAGTTTCTGCTGGTCTGCGGCGGCGAACACCTGGGCAGGGGGCTGGGCGCTGTTCATGGTCAGGGACAGGCCGGGTTCCACGGCGGCCAGCTCATTTTCCAGGATGGCGCGGTAATCGCCGATGCGTTGCTCCAGCTGAGCCAGGTTGGCCTGCGGCAGACTGATGGTCATCCAGGCTTCCCGGGGGATGGCGTTACGCAGGGAACCGCCACGCAGCTCGGACAGACGCAGCCCCAGCTCTTCGCCATGACCAAACAGGAAACGGGCCAGCAGCTTGTTGGCGTTGCCCCGTCCAAGGTGGATGTCGCAGCCTGAGTGGCCGCCTTTGAGACCGGTCAGGGCGATCTCAACCGTGGTCATCCCTTCGGGCAGGGCTTCGTGGGCCACTGTCAGGGTCAGGGCCGCATCCACGCCGCCGGCGCAACCCATGTACACCTCGCCCTCCTCTTCGGAGTCGGTGTTGATCAGGATATCGCCGGTGAGTACGCCCGCCTCCAGGCCAAAGGCGCCGGTCATGCCCGCTTCTTCGTCGATGGTCAGCAGTACCTCGATGGGGCCATGCTCCAGATCATCCGCTTCCAGCACCGCCAGGGCGGAGGCCATGCCGATGCCGTTGTCGGCCCCCAGGGTGGTGCCTTCGGCGGTGACCCAGTCGCCGTCGATGTGGGCGCGGATGGGATCGCAGGCAAAGTCATGGTCGGTGTCGGAGTTTTTCTGAGGCACCATATCCAGGTGAGCCTGGAGGATCACCCCTTTGCGTTTCTCAAAGCCGGCGGTGGCGGGCTTGCGGATAATCAGGTTGCCTACCTGGTCCAGCAGGTTTTCCAGTCCACGAGACTGGGCCCAGGCCTGGATGTGGTCTCGCAGGGCAATCTCCTGCTTGGAGGGGTGGGGGATAGAGCAGATGGTGTCAAACCAGCGCCACAGGGGTTGTGGGCTGAGGGAGCTGATTGGCTGCACGAGCGGGTACTCCTGTATTCGCCTTTGTTTTAGTGTCGCGTCAGTCTACCACAGCGGGAAGTGGGCGACGTGCTATAGTGGCCGAACAAGGATTTTCCCGCGTAAAAGGAAGAGAACATCATGGCACAAGTGGAATTTTTTACTCCGGCCGAGGACGCCCAATTTGGTGAAGGTGGCTGGGATGCGCTGCTGGTGGTCAGCCAGGATTTTACCCTGGAAGCCAACCCGGAACTGGGTCAGCTGGTGGACCACGCCGCCTCGGTGGATCAGCGCATCGGCAAGGAACCGACCCTGTTGCTGGCACCGGGACTGGCGGGGGGGCGTCTGGTGTTGGCACCCACCGGCGACATCAGGGATGACTACGAGGATGTTCGCCGGGTGTATGAGGCGGCGGAAGAGGGAGCCAAGATGGCGTTTCGGTCCGGCGCCCGCGACATCTTGCTGTTGCTGGACCTGCCCGATGGCGACCCCCGTTATCTGAACGCCGCCGAGGTGGCGGCCCTGGGCTGTGGTCAGGGGCTCTATCTTAATCCGGACGTGGAAGATCAGCCCCGGGTGCGTATCGGCTTGATGAATGGCCAGGATGTGGCGCGTCTCAATGCGCTGGAGGCGGGCCGGATTGCCGCCCGGGATCTCTGCGGCGGCGACCCGGAGCAGATGGCGCCGCCTGCCTTCGCCGACTACTGTGTCGGTCTGTTTGCCGAGGAGCCGGTGGAGCTGACGGTGATCGACGATCAGGATCAACTGGTGAGGGAGTATCCCCTGCTCAGCGCCGTATCCCGCACCAGCTTCGCCGTTGCCCGCCATGCCGCCCGGGTGGTCCGGGTCGAGTACAACCCGGAAGGTGAGGTACACCAGACCTGGTTGATCGCTGGCAAAGGGGTCACCTTCGATACCGGCGGCGCCGATCTTAAGGTGGGGGGCGCCATGGCCGGCATGAGCCGGGACAAGGGCGGAGCGGCGGCCACGGTCGGCTTTATGAAGACGGTGGCCATGCTCAGACCCAAGGGGATCCGCATCATCGCCGAGATGGGCCTGGTGCGTAACGCCCTGGGCAGTGACGCCTTCGTACCCGATGAGATCATTACCTCCCACGCCGGGGCACGGGTGCGCATCGGCAACACCGATGCCGAAGGACGGCTGGTGCTGGCGGATCTGTTGTCACACCTTCGTCAGGATGCTCAGGGCGCGGTGTCGCCAAGGGTGTTCTCCATCGCCACACTCACCGGTCATGTGGTGCGCGCCTACGGCCCCTACACCGGAGTGGTGGAGAACAGTGTCGCCCGCCGAGGTCAGCAGGGGCAGTTGATGCAGCAGATTGGTGAGCGCTGGGGCGAACCGGTGGAGATCTCCACCCTGCGGCGTGAGGATTTTGCCCAGGTGGCGGGTCGCAGCGAGTCCGAGGATCTGCTCTCCTCCAACAATGGCGCGTCGGTGAACATCAGCCGGGGCCATCAGTTTCCCCAGGCGTTCCTGCTTAAGGCGTCGGGGCTGGATAAGCACCAGCTGGCCAGTGACAGCCCCATTCCCTACCTGCATCTGGACATCGCCGCCACCGCGGTGGAGAAACGGGATCCCCTCTACGGCAAACCCAGCGCCCGGCCGGTGGCGACTCTGCTGGCGATGATGGAGGAGCTGTAATCCCCGCAAGAGTGGGAGGCCTGCGGGCCTCCCTGTTCATCGGGCCCGCGGCACGGGCTCAGGGGAACAGCACCAGCTTGTCTACATGTGGCTTACCGGGGAACGCCTCCTGGGCCTGATGAATCTCCGACAGGGGCGCTCCTGGTGACCTGTGGAAGTTGTTCCCCCTCCTCTATATAAGGTAACAGAGCCTCGAGCAGCTCTTAGGGCTGGCCGGTGTTGCCAGGTCAGACCCTTCAGCAAGAGGTGGACGTTCAGTTCTTCCTGCGGCTCGTTACTCCCTAGCGTCCTACGGCATTCAGCCCCGACTGCAAAGTGCCGAACTCAGGGTGACCGGCAGTTTCCTGCCGAGCCTGGTGCGTCAGTCCTGTTGTCTTTGGGGCGGAGTTACAGTTTCTGTGTCCAAGCAGCTAAAGAGTTGAGTTATTCCCTTAGAAAAGTGTGATCTGTGCATGGGTGTTTATGGTGGCCTGTGCGTGATGTCGGGCATTTCAGTGAAAACGTGATCCTGGTCACGCCTCTGCAGCCCATATCAATTGGTTATCATGTAATAAACTTTCAGAAATTGGCTTTTTTTCAAAAAAGATCACGATAAGGCTTGTAATAAAATTACATATCGGTATTATAGCAACTGTCGGGAGGCAACTCCCCCTAGTAAAGACCGAGTTGGTCTTCATCGTCTCAACGGTTGAGACGTGAGTTTCTCCAAGGAATCGAGACCGCTGTGCCAAGGAACCGCACCACTTGAACTAGGTGTTAGCAACTTTATCGGAGAAAAGATTATGAACTACCCATTCGGTTACGACGTTACCCTGTACGGTTCCTGGTCCCAAGGCCAGTGGAACGCCACCAGCATCTACTACGCTGGCAAGAAGTAACGTACGGCGGTCAGCCCGCCATCTGCCTCAATGAGGCAAAGCGTCTCCAAGGAACCGAGTGCTGTGCCAGGGAACCGCACCACTAATTGACAATCAGTGTTAGCAACTTTAGGAGAACACCCTATGAATACCCAGTTTGAATACCAAGTCCGCCTGTACGGTACCTGGTCTGCTACCGACTGGAACGCATCTGCGCTCTACTACGCCGGTTAAGCAATCCACTCTGGCGGCGGAGCCGCCCATGCCTCAAAGCGCTGAGGCAGCATACTCTCCACGGAACTGAGTCGTTGTGCCAAGGAACTGCACATTATTTGTGTTTGCAACGAATTTAGGAGAATGCCTTATGAACGCCCCATTCGATTACTCTGTGAATCTGATTGGCAGCTGGGCTAGCGCCAGCTGGAATGCGACCGCGATCTACTACGCTCGCTAAGCATCAACCTCGTGTAATTTCATCAGTTATTGGACCCCATCTGTGTCGTCGGCTGCTTTGGCCGGCGGAGTAAGGCCGAACATTTGTCATCCTTTGCGCCGGTAACCTTGTTGCCGGCGTTTTTTTATCTCTTTTCTCTGCATATCCCATCGATTTTCGCCACCTTGAGTGGGGGTAAGATCTGCTCACCGGGATCACATTCCTGAGCATTTTCGCAACAGTTTCATGCTCCTTTTACTCCCTTCCCTTGCTGAGGGGGGATGAAATCCGCATAATTGCGCCGCATCTGCCCCAGGCAGAAACTCTGTACCCCAAAATATTAAAAAATTAAAAATTAGGACATCCTATGATGGAAAAGCTCTTCAAGCTGAAGGCTCATGGGACCAGTGTGCGCCAAGAGGTGATCGCTGGCCTGACGACCTTCCTGGCTATGGCTTATATTATCTTCGTGAACCCCTCCATGCTGGAAATGGCTGGCATGGACTCAGGGGCCGTGTTCGTCGCCACCTGTCTGGCAGCCGCCATTGGTTGCTTTATCATGGGCTTTGTCGCCAACTACCCCATTGCTCTGGCGCCCGGTATGGGCCTGAACGCCTTCTTCACCTTCGTGGTGGTGGGTCAGATGGGCTACTCCTGGCAGACCGCCCTGGGTGCGGTGTTCCTCTCAGGTATCTGCTTCTTGCTGCTCTCCCTGTTCAAGGTGCGTGAGTGGATCGTCAACGCCATTCCCATGTCCCTGCGACTGGGTATTGCTGCCGGCATCGGTCTGTTTCTTGCGTTTATCGGCCTGCAAGGTGCAGGCATCATCGTCGATAATCCGGCAACCCTGGTGTCCCTCGGTGATGTGACCAAATTCGAAAGCATCATGGCGATGTTCAGCTTCCTGCTGGTGATCACCCTGGTCCAGTTTCGCAACAAGGCGGCGGTCCTGATCAGTATCCTGGTCGTCAGTGCTGTCGCGGTGCTGACCGGCAAGCAGGAGTTTACCGGCATCATGTCTGCGCCACCGTCCATCACTCCGACCCTGATGCAGATGGATCTGGCCGGTGCCCTGGATGTGGGCATGATCTCTGTGGTGTTTGCCTTCCTGTTTGTGGACCTGTTCGATACCTCGGGCACCCTGATCGCCGTGGCTCAGCGCGGTAACCTGCTGGATGACCGCGGTCGCCTGCCGCGCCTCTCCAAGGCGCTGTTTGCTGACTCCACCGCCACCATTGCCGGTGCCATGCTGGGGACCTCCACCACCACCAGTTACGTTGAGAGCACCGCGGGTGTGGCCTCCGGCGGCCGCACCGGCTTGACCGCCGTGGTGGTGGGTGTGCTGTTCATCGCCTGTCTGCTGTTCTCCCCTCTGGCGGGCATGGTGCCTGCCTATGCCACCACTGGCGCCCTGCTGTATGTGGCGATCCTGATGATGTCCGGTTTGGTGGGTGTGGACTGGGAAGATCTGACCGAAGCGGCTCCCGTAGTGCTGACCACCCTGGTGATGCTGCTCAGCTACTCCATCTCCCACGGCATCGCCGTTGGCTTTATCAGCTACGCGGCCCTGAAGCTGATGACCGGCCGGGTGAAAGAGCTGAACCCGGCGGTACTGGTGCTGGCCCTGGCCTTTGTCGTGAAATACGCAGTGCTATAAAAAGCCTGTATAAAGAAGCAACATATCGTGATGGGCGTCCCTTTTAGGGGCGCCTTTTCTCGTTTTTAAGATGAGCTTTGAACTGGCCTGGGTTATAAAGGAGGGATGAATTTTTATCAGTGATTCCGATGTCTTCTCTCTCTGTTCCCTACAAGCGCGTGGTGGTCAAACTGGGCACCAGTGTCCTGACTTCAGGCGGTAACAGCCTGGACCGGGCCCATATGGTGGAGCTGGTCCGGCAGATGGCTCGTCTCAAGCGTGGTGGTTGTGAAATCATCCTGGTGACCTCCGGGGCCATTGCCGCAGGCCGTGAGCACCTGGGCCAGCCGGACCTGCCCGCCAGCGTGGCCAGCAAACAGATGCTGGCGGCGGTGGGTCAGAGCCACCTGATGCAGACCTGGGAGCACCTGTTCAACCTGTTCGATATGCACGTGGGGCAGATGTTGTTGACCCGGGCCGATCTCAATGACCGGGAACGCTATCTCAACGCCCGGGACACCCTGAACGCCCTGCTGGATTTTGGCATCATTCCCGTGGTGAATGAGAACGACGCCGTGGCCACCGCCGAGATCAAGGTGGGGGACAACGACAACCTCTCCGCCCTGGTGGCGATGCTGGCGGACGCAGACAAGCTGATCCTGCTGACCGACCAAAGTGGCCTGTTTACCGCCGATCCCCGCTCCAATCCGGATGCGGTGCTGATCAGCGAGGTGAACCGCATCACCGACGAGCTGCGCAAACTGGCCGGCGGCAGTGGCACCAGCCTGGGCACCGGTGGCATGGCCACCAAGCTGCAGGCGGCCGACGTGGCCCAGCGGGCCGGCATTCAGGTGGCCATCGCCGCGGGGCACAGTGAAGGGGTGATAGAGCGCCTGGTGCGGGGCGAGCCTGTGGGCACGCGCTTCTGTGCCGATGAAGCGCCGCTGGATGCCCGCAAGCAGTGGTTGCTGGCGGCGCCTGCGGCCAGCGGCTGCCTGACCGTGGATCAAGGGGCGGTGCGGGCCCTGGTGGAGAAGGGCTCCAGCTTGTTGCCCAAGGGGATCACCGCCATCGATGGGCGCTTCGAGCGCGGGGCGGCGGTCTCCATCTGTGACCCCAAGGGGCGCACCATAGGCCGAGGGATCGTGCGCTATGATCATGCCAGCCTGGCCCGCATCATCGGCTGTCATTCGGAGCAGATTGAGCAACATCTGGGATTCAGCTATGGCACCGTGGCGGTGCATCGAAACGATTTGGTGATTCTATGACGACAGACTTACAACAGATGGGCCGCGATGCCCGTCGTGCCAGCTTTGCCCTGCTGGGACTGGGCCGGGCCCAGAAAGATGCCCTGCTGCAGACCATCATCGACCAGCTTCAGGCGCACCAAGCCACCATCCTTGAAGCCAACGCCGAAGATGTGAAAGAGGCGGAAGCCAACGGCATCAGCGGCGCCATGTTGGATCGTTTGCTGCTGACCCCGGAGCGCCTGACCGCCATCTGTGACGACATTCGTACCGTGATAGGTCTGCCGGACCCCGTCGGTGAGGACATTGACTCCAAGCTGCTGGAGAACGGCCTGCGTCTCAGTCGCCGTCGTATCCCCCTCGGGGTGCTGGGGGTGATCTACGAGGCACGCCCCAATGTCACCATCGATGTGGCGGTGCTGGCCCTGAAGACCGGCAATGCCGCGATCCTGCGTGGAGGCAAGGAGACCCTGCGCTCCAATCTGGCCCTGGTGGCGGTGCTGCACCGGGCCCTGAAAGCCCATGACCTGCCCAAGGCCGCCATTGGATTGATTGCGGATCCGGACCGGGCCCTGGTGGCCCAACTGTTGAAGCTGGATAGCCACGTGGACATGATCATCCCCCGTGGCGGTGCCGGCTTGCACCAGCTGTGTAAGGAGCAGGCCACCATCCCGGTGATCACCGGCGGCATCGGCATCTGCCACCTGTTTGTGGATCAGAGCGCGGATCTGATGCGGGCCCTGGACGTGATCGAGAATGCCAAGGTGCAGCGCCCGACGGTGTGCAATGCCCTGGACACCTTGCTGGTTCACCAGGCCGTGGCTGCCGAGCTGCTGCCCAAGGTGAAATCCCGCCTGACGCCTCAGGGCGTGATCCTCAAAGGGTGCGCGGTCAGCCGTTCACTCATCGACATCGATGCGGCCGCAGAGGGGGACTTCGACCGCGAGTGGCTGTCTCTGACCCTGGGAATCAAGGTGGTGGCCGATGTGGAAGAGGCGATCGAGCATATCCGCAGCCACTCCAGTGAACACTCCGAGTCGATCCTGACTCAGGATATGGCCAATGCCCACTATTTTGCCGCCAGCATCAACTCGGCGGCGGTGTACATCAACGCCAGTACCCGCTTCACCGATGGCAGCCAGTTTGGCCTGGGGGCCGAGGTGGCGGTCAGCACCCAGAAGCTGCACGCCCGAGGCCCCATGGGGCTGGAGGCCTTGACCACCTACAAGTGGTTGGCCCAAGGGGATTACCACATCCGCGGATAAGCCCTTTAAATGCCGGGTTAGTGTAGCTACACTAGCCCGGTTATCTATGCGGAAAAACCCATGAAATATCAGCATCGTCCTTTGGTTCGTCTCACCAATCGCATCGGCATTGCCGCCCTGGCTCTGCTGGTGCTGCCCTCCCTGGTGGCGGCCCTGGCATTTCGTGGCGAAGCGGGGGAACACTTCAGTTTTCTCAATCACAGCCTGTCTGAGCTGGGCCGTTATGGCGAGACTTCGCCCCTGGCGGTGATGGTCAATGGCGGGTTGTTTTTCGGTGGCCTGGCCCTGAGTCTCTCTTTTATCTTCTCAAGTTGGCTGATTAACAGGCGCTTTCATTCGCCACTGCTGGTGTGTGGCGTTCTGCTCAGTCTCTGTCTGTCCGGTTGCGGGCTGTTTCCGGTGAATGTCGGCAATCTGCACTCCAAGGCGATGATGGCTTTCTATGTGATGACCATCCTCTGTGCCCTGGTGTATTGCCGTTCCATCTTAATGGACAAGCCGCCACGCTGGGGGGTGATCCCCGCCGTAGCGGCGGCGTCACTGGCCACCACCCTGCTGCTGCGTCAGGATGCCCTGATGGTGTTGCAGGACCGCTATCCCTACGGGCTGTTCGGTGAGGTGCGCCCTACGGTGTGGTGGCCTGCCCTTACAGGCTGGCTGCTGTTGCTGTGTGTAACTCTGTGGCTGTTCTATGCCCTGGTATTGGTATTTCGCGACGCAGACGAGACGCCCTCTCTGGATGGCTGAGCTCCTCCAGGCTCTGTAACCACTCGCCCTGTTGCCAGGGACCAGGGATGATTCTCAGCCAGCGGGCGCCGACCTGCTGCCAGTGAGCCAGCCCGTCCAGCCTGTCCACCGGTTTGACGCCGTGATTCTGCGGGCCATTGAGCAGCAGCAGGGGTTCCTGTTCCAGGGTGCTGGCCATGGGCACCGGATGGTGCTGGCACACCTTGTCGCAGTGCTCCTTGTTGCGGCCATGGATACGGGCGGTGGCACAGCGGGCAGACACCGCCAATTGTGGCCAGCCGAAGCCGAGTATCTCTCCCTCCAGCCCCAGCTCATTACCCGCTTCCAGCAGCAGCGCCATGTTCTCCTCGCTCATGTCGATGGGGGGCTGGTAGCCCATGGCACCCAGTCTGGCGATCCAGGCCAGGCTTTCCTTGTTGTAGATGTTCAGGTTGGCGCCGGCCCAGAAAGGCTGGTCCAGCTCATTGAGCAGGGCGGCGGCGGTCAGATCATTGGCTTCCACCATCAGGGAATGCTGACCACACACCTGTTCTACCAGCTTGAGTTCCCGGGGACCATTGACCAGATTCAGGCTGGCCAGCACCACCTGGATGCCGCTGGCCTGGGCGACCTCAGCCACCTCAAGCAGGGTACGCAGAGAGGGACGGTCTCTTTTTTCGCAGACGGTTTCTCCCAGAACGATGCGCGCCACCGGTGCCTGGGTCAGGGCATCCAGCTGCTGGCTTTGTTGCTGGCGGGTCAGGGGCCAGCAGTTGAGTGTCAGTGACAGTTTCATGAGGCCTCCTAATGCCAGCTTCTCAGATAGGCGCCGGCGGTCACCAGGCCGCCCTCTGCCAGGGGTTTGAGCTGCAGGTGCCATCCTGGCTCGCTTCGGTAATGTTCGGGATCCGCCAGCCAGCGGTCGATGGCCTCGCGCCACAGCCGGGTGACCTGACGGGTGTAGTAGGGGCTGCGCTGTCGTCCTTCCAGTTTTAGGGCCGCCACCCCGGCTCGGCCAAAGCGGGCCAGCAGCGGCAGGGTGGAGAGAGAGCAGGGGCGGGAGATGGGGTAGAGGGGTTTGCCCTCCACCAGATACTGGCCCTTGCACACTGTCGGGTAGCCGCCGGCCTCTCCGGGCTGCACCTTGTCCAGCAGGTGACCGTCCAGGCGAACTTCGCGCTCACCCTGGTGCTCCTCCCAGCTGACCAGACTGCCCGGAGAACAGGCGCCGCCTGAGTTGGGCGAGTGGCCGCTGACATAGTGGGAGAGCTGACAGCGTCCCTCGGCCATGACGCACAGGCTGCCGCCGGCAAACACTTCGATCTCCACCGGGCTCTCGGCACAGATCGCTTCCACGGTATCGATGTCCAGCACCCTGGGCAGTACCGCCCGGGTGATGCCAAACTCCTGGTGGAACAGTTTCAGGGTGGGCAGATTGGCGGCACTGGCCTGGACCGACAGATGGCGTTCGACGCCCGGATAGTGTTTCTGGGCGAAGGCGAGCAGGCCGGGATCGGCCATGATCAGTGCCTGTACTCCGGCTTCGGCGGCCACGGCGACTGCGTCCTGCCAACGGGACTCCTGGCCGGGCTGAGGGAAGGTGTTGATGGCCACCATCAGGGCTTTCTGCCGGCTCCGGCAGCGGCGGGCGGCCTCCTGCAACTCCTGTGGTGTGAAGTTGATGCCGGCAAAGCGGCGGGCATTGGTGTCGTTCTTTAATCCGACATAGACGGCGTCGGCGCCCGCATCCAGGGCGTTGTCCAAGGCGGCCAGGTTGGCCACAGGAGCAAGCAGTTCCATTGTCCTTGTTCCAGGTTCCAGTGTTGCGTCGTGCCACTCTACCCAAACCAACAAACCAGACTTTGATCCTGAACACTGATTGTGATGAATGCCCTGTTTACAATGTGTTTTTTGATCTGTGAATGGATTTCAGACTGCTATGAATCTGCCTAACCCCCCGGTTACACCCGTCGCTCTGGCCCTGACGCCACTGCTGACTCATCGATTCGGTGAATTGGTTCGCCAGGGAGAGCTGACGTTTCTCGAGGGACGGCGCATCGCCATCGCACTCAATGGCGTGCCCTTGGCCCTGGCTCTGGGTCTGGAGCAGGGACAGTGGCAGGTGGAGTGGGCCCAGGGGGATGAACCGGCTCAGCTTCAGGGGAGCCTGAAGGCGTTTGCCATCCTGGCCTGTGGTGAGGGAGATGCCGATGGCCTGTTCTTTCAGCGGGAGCTGGAGATGCGTGGTGAGACTGAGCTGGCGATGGAGCTCAAGGCCTTGTTGGGGCGGGTGAGCCTGTTGCCACCGGTGCCACAGCCGATTATGGCTGCCCTGGCCAAGCTTAAGACTATGCCTTTCCTGTCAGGATCAGGTATTTAGCCATCAGAGTGGCGTCATCTTCCGGGTGCTTGGGATCCGGATCGATGCAGTCGATGGGGCAGACACTGACGCAGGTCGGTTTGTCGTAGTGGCCAACGCACTCGGTGCAGCGGTCAGGATCGATCTCATAGATCTCCTCACCCATGGTGATCGCCTGGTTGGGACATTCAGGTTCGCACATGTCGCAGTTGATGCAGCTGTCGAGAATGATTAGGGCCATGTCTACGTCGGTCAGTTATCGCTAAGGGCGGCGACTTTACCATAAGTTTAGCCGGGCAACAAAAGCGCGCCGCTCTTGGCCGAGTTAAGGCCGCAGTTACTCTCTAACGCCGGTGTGAGCCGCTGTCCCTCCGATTTGCCTGCCAACGAGAACGGGGCCTGTGGTCCTTGCGGACGTTCCCGGTCACGTTAACAGCCCGTCATGTTCGGCGTCATCTCTGGTTATCCATGCGATTCATCACTTTTATCAGAATAAACTACTGTTTTTAATCTTTTTATTGTCATGGTCCCAAGCGGGAGGAAGGGGTGGGAGGCCGGTATGCCGTTTGAGCCTCAACCGGCAGCCAGGGCGAGTCTGCCTGGCAACCCTGCTGTTCCGCTTGTCGATTTGTCGTCTTTACTTGTTGGGCAACCGGCACGGTGTCGGCTGCCTGCAAACCCCATTTAACAAGGAAGAGACAATGGCGATTACCTACGAGTTTGATACCCATGCCTGCGGCGCCGATGCCCGTGTGCTGAAGCTGAGCAACAACGGCCCGCAAGTGTCCCTGAAGCTGGGCGGTGCCAACGCCTTTGAAACTGAGATCCAGGGTGGCATCAGCACCCTGACCCCGCCCAAGGGCAAGTACTGGCATGTGGACATGAACACCGCCACCGGCGGGGTCTCCCTGGGCGGCACCCACGGTCCGGTGATCATGCCCTCCGGCTCCTCGGTGCAGTGGTACCTGTCTGATCTGTAAACGAAGCGCGTATATAGAACCGAAAAAAGGCGCCGTCAGGCGCCTTTTCTGTGGGCAAACACCGGTTAAGCCGGCTTGACCGGGTTGCGGGTGGTCTGCCCTTCGTCCAGGTTGCGCATCAGGATGGCATGGCCCAGATCCAGCTCTTGTGGCAGAGGCAGATAGACGGTGTGGCCATTGCCCGGGGCGACGTCCACCTGCTCGCCCTTGCGGTTCTCGATGTGTTCCAGATTGAAGTTGAGATTGCCCGCCGGGGTCATCAGTTCAACGCTGTTGCCCGCTTCGAAGCGGTTCTTCACCAGCACTTCGGCCAGGCCCTGGGCGTTGCGTTCGCCGGTCAGCTCGCCGACAAACTGCTGTTTCTCGGAGACCGAGTAGCCATAGTCGTAGTTCTGATACTCGTCGTGGGTGTGGCGGCGCAGGAAGCCTTCGGTGTAGCCGCGGTGGGCCAGGGACTCCAGGGAGAGCATCAGGTTGGGGTCGAACGGACGACCGGCGGCGGCATCGTCGATGGCCTTGCGGTAGAGTTGGGCGGTGCGGGCCACATAGTAAAAGCTCTTGGTGCGGCCCTCGATCTTCAGGGAGTGGACCCCCATCTTGGCCAGGCGCTCCACGTGCTGGATGGCGCGCAGATCCTTGGAGTTCATGATGTAGGTGCCGTGCTCATCCTCGAAGGCGGGCATGTATTCGCCGGGACGGTTGGCTTCCTGCAGCAACACCACCTGGTCGCTGGTAGGGCCCTGGCCCAGGGTAGGCTCCACCCTCTGCACGCCGCTGTCGGCGGGGTTCACCGCCACCACGTCGCCGGAGTCGTTCTCCTTGGCGTCGTGGACGTTGTAGTTCCAGCGGCAGGCGTTGGTGCAGGTGCCCTGGTTGGGATCCCGTTTGTTGATGTAGCCGGAAAGCAGGCAGCGGCCGGAGTAGGCCATGCACAGGGCGCCGTGAACAAACACCTCCAGCTCCATCTCTGGGCACTGCTGGCGGATCTCCTCGATCTCATCCAGGGAGAGCTCCCGGGAAAGGATCACCCGGTCGATGCCCTGGCGCTCCCAGAATTTGACGCTGGCCCAGTTGATGGCGTTGGCCTGCACCGACAGATGGATGCTCTGCTCGGGGAAGGCGTCTTTGACCATCATTATCAGGCCGGGATCGGACATGATCAGCGCATCCGGCTTCATCTGAATTACCGGCTCGATGTCGCGCAGGTAGGTCTTCAGCTTGGAGTTATGAGGAGCGATGTTGGACACCACATACAGCTTCTTGCCCAACTGGTGAGCCTCTTCGATGCCCGTAGCCAGGTTGTCCAGGTTGAAGTCATTGTTGCGCACACGCAGGCTGTAACGGGGCTGACCGGCGTAGACCGCATCGGCACCGTAGGCGAAGGCGTAGCGCATATTTTTCAAAGTCCCGGCGGGGGACAGCAGTTCTGGCTTAAACATGGTGTTCCTATAAGCTCCTCAAGGCGGCGGGCATTCTACAGAATGGCCGCCTCCGGATGCAAATTTTGATTATAAAGTAGCCACTAAATTTGTGTGGCTATTACTGTCTTGCCAGGCGGACATTGGCCGGCACCGGCTCGAAGTCGCTGCGATAGGGGTTGATGTCCAGGCCGCCGCGGCGGGTGTAGCGCGCGTAGACGGTCAGTTTGTCACAGCCGCAGTACCGCTTGAGATCCATGAAGATCCGTTCCACACACTGTTCGTGGAACTCGTTGTGGCGACGGAAGCTGATGAGGTAGCGCAGCAGCTTTTCCCGGTCGATGGCACGCCCCTGGTAGCGGATCAGCACGCTGCCCCAGTCGGGCTGAGAGGTGATCAGGCAGTTGGACTTGAGCAGGTCCGAGCGCAGGGTCTCCTCCACCGGTTCGCCGGTGGCGGCGCCTTCCAGGTAGTCCGGATTGAACTCGTAGTCGTCGATGGCGATATCCAGCTCATCAATCAGCTCACCCTCAAACTCGGTGACCTGCTCTGCTTCAAACTCAGAGGGCAACAGTATGCGAACGCTCACTTCGCCCTGGGCACACTCGGACAGGTCCTTGGTCAGGGCCTGCTGCACCGCCTCGACACTGTCGAATCTGGTCTGGTTGAAGCTGTTGAGGTAGAGCTTGAATGACTTGGACTCCACCAGATTGCTGGAGGTGACCGGCAGGGCGAAATGGGCAATGGCCACCATCGGTTTCCCCTTGCCATTCAGCCAGGAGAGTTCGAAGCCGGTCCAGACATCGGCGCCGTCGAACGGCAGCGTCTCGCCCAGGCCGATGGCATCCCGGTTCAGCTGGCGCGGCACGCCCTGCAGCAGCTCGGGCGCGTAGTGGTCCTGGTACTGGGTCTGATGGCCCAGGGTCAGCCCCTCGAGGGCTTCGGCGCCCTGATAGGGATCATGGTGATCTGTCATAGTGATTCCGAAACGTGGCACAATATCCCGCTATTCTAACCCAGAGATGCCAACCCCATGAACCATCGCTCGCCTCTTGGCCAGTTTTTCGACCGTCATGCCTCTGCCTGGACCCAGACTCATGGCCACCTGCCCGTGACCGACCGTCCCGAATCCGGTCCCGCCAGTGCCGGGGAGCATGATCTGGGTCAGCTGTGGCAGCCTGCAGCCCGTGCCACGGCGGACTTTGCCAACCTGGCCCAGGCTCTGGAGCTGGAGTTGCATCCGGCCCTGGCTGATTTCTACGGCCAATTCTACGCAGGCAATCCCGGCTTCGATGCCCCCTTCGGTGCCGGTGAACTGCTGCAGCCCTGGAACGAGGAGGATTTCGAGTTCCTGCAGGAGAACCTGATTGGCCATGCCCTGATGAAGCAGAAGCTGAAGCAGCCGCCCACCTGGTTTATCGGCGTGATGGCGGACTCGGATCTGATGCTGGTGCTGGACAACAGCGACGGCTCCGTCTGGCTGGAATTGCCTGGCCAGGAGCCGCAAACCCGGGTGGCGGACTCCCTGGCGGCACTGTTTGATGGCCTCTCCCCCCGGGTGGTATTGCCAGAGCCGATGGCGATGGAACCTGAGCGACCCGGCTTCTGGACCAGAGTGAAAACCATGCTGGGTCATCTGACCGGCCGACGTTAATACCAGCAGGCTGGTTTAAATGAAGTTCATGATGGGGAACGTTTTTTTGGACGTTCCTTTTTTGTGTTTGGCACCTTGAAGCAGGTTAGCGTGATGATTATTACCCCCTCTTCCGCCTGTGCATCTCCGATATTTAATGTTAACTGACTTGCCGTGAAGTGCTGATGGTCTGGAGGGCGCGAGGTGAAGCGGGTTGATGCTTAATTTTCGTCACTTAAGCTAAACCTTGTCATTAACATTCAAAAGTTAGATGTTTTGTTTTGAGTTCGCGCAATTTGAGGCAACAGAGTGTCAAGCTCAAGATATTGAATTGACTAGAGTTTGATAATTCTTAAACCCTGGACTATAGAAAAAGCACCATTAATGCACAGGGTTGGTGAATCTAATGAAACTTGCAGGAATAAGGGAATTTCTTGTTCTTTTTTGCGCCTTAGGAGTGATGGTGGGCTGTGGAGGCGATGGAAGCCTGGATCAGCAAGACCCTACAGAGCGGCCTGAGACCTGGCGTCCAGGGGGTGATAACGATGACGGTAGCACCGGAAGTGGGGACAGCACGGCCGCCGCTCACACTCTTGAGATGAGCATGTGGGATTGTCCCGATCCCTATGCTGATACCCTCGACTCCTGTGCCCAGAGCACCAGCTTCGATGCTCAGAAAGCGGCGGTGTTGCGAGTGCACGCCCGGCGTGACGGTTCGGACTCTTCGGGCGAATTGGTTAATGTGTTCAGTGACAAAGGCAGTCTGATCCCCGCGGATGGCCGGGTGTTGACCGGTGAGGATGGCAGCGCCCTGATTCGCATCCAGGCCGATGACGATGAAGGGGTGGTAGCCATCAGTGCCAGCTATGCCGATGCCACCAGTCAGATGTATGCCCAGATCAACGCCATTCAGGTGGGCCTGACTCTCTCCACCAGCCTGGCCGATGGTCAGGTGCTCTCCGATGGCTCCACCATGGCGGTGACGGCGTCGCTGACCGTGAACGGTCAGCCCTACATGGAGCCCCTGTCGGTCAGCTTCTCCTCCACCTGTGCCCTGAGCGACAAGGCGGAGATCGATGAACAGGTCCTATCCCAGGGGGGCGAGGCGGTGGCCACCTATCGCTCGACCGGCTGTGAGCAGCAGGACCAGGTGACCGCGACCCTGGCCCTGGGGGGCAGCACCGCCACCGACAGCCTGATCATTCCCCTGGCCTCGGTGCCCATTGCCAGCATTCAGTTTGTGTCGGCAACACCCGACTACCTGCAGCTTGAGGGCACAGGCGGCGTGCGAACCACCACCTTGCTGTTCCAGGTCCTGGATGAAAATGGCCAGCCCAAGCAGGGGGTGGATGTGGCCCTTTCTGCGGCCAGTGGCGAGGAGCGTTTCTCCTTGACCACCCAACTGGCCAGGAGTGACAACCAGGGGATGGTCTCGGTGGCCCTGACCTCCAAGAACCTGCCCGGGCCCTTCCGGGTGAAGGCCGAGGTGGTGGACAGCGATCCCCTGATAGTGGCGGTCTCTCAGGAACTGAGAGTGGGTACTGGCCTGCCGGATAAGAACAGCTTTGACATCAGCTTCTCGGTGCTGAATCCGCAGGCCTGGCGCTATAACGGTGTACGGGTAGGCATCAATGTTTACGCGGCCGATCACTTTAATAATCCGGTGCCAGATGGCACCGCCATCTCTGTGGTAACCGAGGGTGGGTCGGTCGGAGCCAATTGCCTGACCGAAAACGGCATCTGTAATGTTGAATGGGTTTCTCAGGATCCTCGTCCTGACGATGGTCGGGTAACCGTAACGGCCTTTATCGAAGGAGAGGAATCCTTTGACGATGTTAATGGCAATGGTTTCTACGACCTGGGCGAATGGGATGGTGATGATGAGCATGAGGTGTTCTTCGATCATAACGAAAGTGGCACCTACGACGACGGTACAGGCGTTTCTACCATTGAGCCCTTTATCGATCGTAACCACAGCACCGACTGGGATACCGGAGACGGCCAGTATAACGGCCTGCTGTGCCAGGGCGAGCCGTTGACCAGCGGTGACTGCAGCAGAGAACTGGTAGACCTAGGCGTTTCAGGCGTTATTGTGATGTCCGGAGCCAGACCAGAAGTGTATTTCTGTCATTTCGACGCTTTGGGTGTTGATGCAGATGGCGATCAATTAGAGGGGTGGTTTGACTGTTGGAATGACCAAACAGATGAGCCTTGGCTGGCAACGGCGCCGGTTGATGGCAAGGTAGCTGTATGTGTGTTGGATGTGGCAGACAATGGTCAGTTTCCTAATGCACCGTTTGGTACGTTCAACCCTGTCCCGTATGGAACTACAGTGACGTTTGTAACGGATGGAGATGTGGAAGCTGTCGGCCAAACGAGCTTTGTTCAACGAAGTACTAACGTGCCGATACATCATGTTGATGAGGATGGTGTTGTTCGTGCCGATAATAGAAGTACTTGCGGCACGGGCAGGTATGGAAGCAGCCTAAGAGTTGGGCCAGGTGGAGGAACACTGTCTGTCGAAGTGGAATTACCTGACGGTCTCTTCATTTCCACATCCATGAATGTTTCCCCTTAAGCGCAGTGAAGCCCGGCACTTCCGGGTGAAGTAAAAACGGCCTCAATTGAGGCCGTTTGTTTATGGGGCTAGAAGAAACCCAGAGGGTTGGGGTCGTAGCTCACCAGCAGGTTCTTGGTCTGCTGATAGTTGGACAGCGCCATCTTGTGGGTTTCCCGCCCGATGCCGGACTGCTTGTAGCCGCCGAAGGTGGCGTGGGCCGGGTAGAGGTGATAGCAGTTGACCCAGATCCTGCCGGCCTCGATAGCCCGCCCCAGGCGCATGGCCCGGTTCTGGTCCATGGTCCACACCCCTGCACCCAGTCCGTAGTCGGTGTCGTTGGCGATGGCGATCGCCTCCGCCTCATCCTTGAAGGTGGTGATTCCCAGGGTGGGGCCGAAGATCTCCTCCTGGAACACCCTCATGTCGTTGGTCCCCTTGAGCAGGGTCGGCTGCACATAGAAGCCGCCGCTGCCGTCGGCCGGGGTAAAGGCCTCGCCGCCCAGGAGAAACTCGGCGCCCTCCTCGCGGGCCACTTTCATGTAGCTCATGATCTTATCGAACTGTTCCTGCGACGCCTGGGCGCCCACCTGGGTATCGGTATCCAGGGGATTGCCCTGCTTTATCGCACTGGCCCGCACCAGCACCCGCTCAATGAAGCGGTCGTAGATCGACTCCTGCACCAGCGCCCTGGACGGGCAGGTACACACCTCACCCTGATTGAAGAAGCCCAGCAACAGCCCTTCGACGCACTTGTCGATATAGGCGTCATCCTGCTCCATGATGTCTTCGAAGTAGATGTTGGGGGATTTGCCCCCCAGCTCCAGCGTCACCGGGATCAGGTTATCCGCTCCCTGGTGCATGATGTGGCGTCCCACCTGGGTGGAGCCGGTGAAGGCCAGCTTGCGGATGCGCTTGGAACTGGCCAGAGCCTGTCCCGCCTCCTCGCCAAAGCCGTTGACCACATTGACCACCCCTTCAGGCAGCAGGTCACCGATGGTTTCCATCAGCACCAGGATGCTTGCCGGGGTCTGCTCGGCAGGTTTGAGCACCACGCAGCAGCCGGCGGCCAGGGCAGGAGCCAGCTTCCAGGCGGCCATCAGCAGCGGGAAGTTCCAGGGGATAATCTGTCCCACTACCCCGATGGGTTCGTGGAAGTGATAGGCGTTGGTGTGGGCATCCAACTGACCGATGCTGCCCTCCTGGGCGCGCAGGGCGCCGGCGAAGTAGCGGAAGTGGTCCACGCACAGCGGCAGGTCCGCCGCCAGGGTTTCGCGAATCGGCTTACCGTTGTCCCAGGTCTCCACCAGGGCCAGGACCTCGCTGTTGGCCTCGATGCGATCGGCAATCTTCAGCAGCAGGTTGGCACGTTCTGCTGCGGGGGCATTGCCCCAGATGGGTTGGGCCTTGTGGGCGGCATCCAGGGCCAGCTCCATATCTTCGGCACTGGAGCGGGGGATCTCGCAGATGGTGGAACCGTCCACCGGCGTGGTGTTGGGGAAGTAGCGACCCTGCACCGGTTCAACCCACTGGCCGCCGATGAAGTTCTGATAGCGGGGCTTAAAGCTGAACAGGGCACCTGGGGTGCCGGGCTTCTGATAGATCATGGTGCGTCTCCTTCGCGGTTTGCGAGCTCCGGCACGGCGGAGACGACCTGCCCTGATACGACCTGGGCTTCGGCGGTGCCGAACGCTCTGGGGATGGCGGCTCAGTGAAGAGCCGATGTTTGAGTATGCCGGGGATAGCCGGTCTTTCCCATAGACTTTAGTCGTAGGGCGCGGCGGTTGATGCTGACGGAGGAGCTTAGATCAGATCCCAGGAGAGGTTTGAGACCAGGCGGCAGTCGTGGCAGACGAAGTGGAACAGATCGTGGATGGTCTCACCCAGATACCAGTCGGGGTTGCCGCAGCGGGGGCAGGGCCGGGCTTTCTCCTCATCCAGAGACCCTCCGCCAACCCGGTACAGGTAGTAATAGGTGGGGACCTTGGTCAGGTACTCGATGCGACCGCGCAGATCCCAGCCCCGGCGAAACAGGGCGCTGTTGATGTTGGTGATCTCGTCCAGGGCGGCAAACTCCACCGCGCCACTGCCGGCCATCTGCAGTTCATCACAGGCCTGCCATTCACTCTGCCATTTGATCAGCGCCTTGTGGTCACCGTTAAAGGTGGCAGGCAACCGGTACAGGGGCACGGGCATCATGGTTTCGCCGTCTCGCAGCGGTGAGCAGGTGTGCACATAGGTGGCGTAGAGCAGCTGCCAGTTGGTGGGCAGTACCGGAGAGCTGGCCTCGCTGTTGATGTCCCGCCCCAACACCTTGAGGCGGGGGCGGGTCAGCTTGGCGTCTGCCAGCAGGTCGATGCGCCTCTGAGCCCAGGCGGAATGAAACCTGGGGTGCAGGCTCTCCTCTTCAGGGCAGAGGGCTCGCAGCCTGAATTCGGCATCGTGCTGCATCACAGGGAACTCTTTCCCCAGAATCTGACCATTGGCCCGCCACGCTTCCACCAGTTGATTGATGGCGTACTCCACCTGAGAGAGGGTGGTGTCGGCAAAGCACTCAAAGCGAAGTTCGACCAGGTACATAGGGGGCTCCAATATCGTCAGGCGGGCAATTATAACGGCCGGGCCAATGGGAGCAAGGAGATATCAACCCTATGAGGTTCGGCTAAGCTTGGCCTCAACAGCGGCCAGGCGGGCGGTCAGCTCCTGTACCTGGCGCTCCAGCTGGCTGAGTCGGTCCTCCTCGGGGGGCGTTGGTTGTGGCGACTCGGGGAGTTGGGCCAGTATCCCTTCGGAATCTGCCTGATAGGCCTTGATGGCCTGGATCAGTGCCGGCATGGGATGGCGGCCGATGGCGGCCGCCTTCAGCTTGGCCAGGGTGACCTCCTGCCCCTGTCGGTGCAGCTTGGCCAAAGCCAGAAGAATGTCTTGGTTCATGTTGATAAAAAGTAGTGAGATTTACCAACAGTGTGGCGCAATTCCTAAAAACGAGACAAGGAATATATGTAATTTATTGAAATTTAGTGTTTTTAAATTTTGGCAAACCTCTTGCTACTCCTTAATCGTTATCGAATTTGACAAGGAGAATTAAGAATGAAGAACCAACTGATGCTGCCTGCCGCCATTGCCCTGACCCTGAGCCTGTCCGGATGTGTTATTGCCGTGGGTGGCGACGGCTGGGAGGGTGACGCCTGGGATGGAGACAGCCACAGCTCCTGGGAGGAGGTGGAGAAGCGCAACCGGGAGAGGTTGTCCCAGCTGAGCCCGGGTATGAGTGTGGATCAGGTGGTGGCGCTGATGGGCACTGCCGAGTTCAATGAGTTCTATCGTGAAGAGAGCAAAGAGGTTCAGGTGTTGTTCTACCGAACTCACCGTACCAAGGGGGATGGTAAGACCTCCAAAGATGAGTGCACTCCGGTGGTGTTTGAAGGGGGCAAGGTCGTCGGCTGGGGCAACAAGGCCTACAGTACCTCCATCTAGGGTGGCAGAGCACAGTCAAGAGGAAACGCCGGCATAGCCGGCGTTTTTTTCATCTAGTTCTTGTGCAGCAGGGTGTCCAGCTGATCGATCACTTCACTCCACTCCCCATCACTGCTGCGCCCCTCTTTGAGAAAATCAGCCTGAGCCTGGGTCCAGAAACCGGCGGCTTCGATGGGGGTATCGGCGTCGAGGTGATAGCCCTGAATAAAGTGAGAGACGGAAACCGGATCACTGGCCATGCCCAGCTGGTCGAACAGGTTGTTCAGATTGGCTTTGGTGGTGTCCATAACTGCATCCTTTCCAATGAAGAAACACCTTGAGTGTAGTCTCAAAGCTGAGCCTTGGTGGGGGCTTAAACCAATGGTCGGGGTACACTGGAAAAAGATCTTGTGTTATCAAGGTGTGTGTAGAGAGAGTTGAACGCAGGAGAGAGAGTATGGGCCAAGGGCAGAGCGCTGAGATCAAGGCCAGCTACCTGACGGCTGAAGAGCTGAGGGTTGCGGCTTCGTTACTCTACAACGCCTACCACGATGACCTGTTTTTTCAGCAGGCCTTCGGTCGACAAGGCTATGGTCAGAAGCTCCGGGCTGCGTTGCGTGAGGAGCTGGCCGAGCTTTGGCAGCATAAACAGAAGCTGGTGGGCTTCTACCAGGAGGATGTCCTGGTGGCGGTCGCCTGTATCGTCGATAAGGAGTACCCGCAAGGGGAAAGTCGCTACTGGTACTGGCGGCTGAAGATGGCGTTGGGCACCGGCTGGAGCCCGACCCGGCATTGGATGGAGCGGGAAGATGAGCTCAAAGGGATGTTGCCGGGTGATAATTACTGGCTGTTGCAACTGATTGCCGTCCATCCCCAGCAGCAGAATCAGGGGATCGGTGGTCAGGTTCTGGCGTCACTGCTGCAGCTGTTGTCTGAGAGTGATGCCCAGGGGCTGGCGGTGTTTGTGTCCCAACCGCAGCATGAGCAGTTGTTTGCCCGAAAGGGATTCAAGTCCATGGAAAAGGTGACCCTGGGCGACGTGACCGGTCAATTAATGTACTTCGATGCCGCCGATCGGGATGGAGTGGCTCAATCGGTCTGATGTATTTTGTGCGAGATCTCTTACAAGCCTGTAGGAAAATGGTGGGTCTTTTGGCAGGTTCAATCTCGTTATCAAAATGCAAATCACTGATTCCAATGGTTAAAGGCCATTTTTAACCCTTGGGGTGAGCGATAATTGACCATCCATTGATTTGGTCCCCTATCTTGTTTGTTTCTGTGATCTGAGTAGACTTTGAAGTGTGCCAAGGGAACGGGCTTCTAAATCGGCTCGGAGATGCGTGACAGGGAGTCGCCATTGAACAGACGGTTTGGGCAAACCGGACAGACATCACTAGGATGGTGAGACTTGAACGGGGAGCCACTCTGCCAGGATTGCAGAATCCCAAGGAAGGTACAGGACACCTCCAGGACGGAGAAGCGTTCGATAACAGGATGTTATCGTGTTAAGGAGAACAGTACAGCAATGTACAGGGATGCTGAAGGATCAGCACAGGGAAGATCGCAGGAAGCGAGTGGTACGCAAGGATGATGCAGGGAGCACGAATTATAGCGGGATTGCTTAGCGTGTAATATCTAGGGGCGCACTCTGTGCGCCCCGTTCTATTTGTGGCGCTCAAAAATGACGCACCCCGATGGCGACCCACCTTCCCCCGAGGTTGACCAGGGGAGGCCACAAAAAAAAGCCTGACGGACGTCAGGCTTTTTTATGGTCATTTGCAGCCGCTGGAACAGCTGCCGCTGGAGCAGTTGGAGGCGGGGGCACTGCCACCGCCACAGCCACCGATGCGCCCCTTGCTTAGGGGCACCTCTTGCCATTCAGGCTCAGGATAGAAGGGCATCTCCACATCCTTGAGCTTCTTGCCGCTCATCACCACAATGGCGTGCAGCCGATTCATGCCGTCCGTGGAGAACTCACACTGGTAGCGGGTGTTCCACCCCAACCCCTGTCCGGCAATGAAGCCGAGGCGGGCGCGCACTCTGGCGGTACTGACCCACTGCAGGCGACGCTTTTGACATACCCGTTTGGCATGAAACTCGGCGATCTCGGAGATCTGCCTCAATTGCCAGAAGATGGCGGCGATTCCGCACACCACCAGTCCCAGAATAAGATCGGTGAGATTCAACATTTCTTACGCCTTAACACTTTGCATGAGATGGCCAATGGCTTGTGCCAGCGCCGGATCCCGTTCCGGGTCCCTCAGGACGCTCAACACCTGTTGTCGTAACGTTGGCATGGAAACCAGATCAGAGTAAAGACCTACGAACAGGGTTTTATCCAGTTTTGCCAGCCGGGTCAGGTAGGCCTTGAGCAGCGGCTCGTGGGTTAGAGCGCTCCAGCAGCGGGCGGCAATCACCACCAGGGTGTCGGCACTGGCCTGGGGCAGGGCCAACTCGATCGCCTTGACCAGGGACTCGTTGTGACCAGCCAACCCGCGTAGGGCCATCTGGTTGATGGCGTCATGGTCGCCCTCTCCCATCAGGGTCAGCCAGGCCTCGGCCATCTTAGGCGAGCAGGGGAAATGTTCTGCCACAGAGGCAAAGGCGGCCAGGGGCTCGGGAGGCATCTGGCCGATGGCCACAGGCAACTCCTCATCCCGCTGTGCCTGGCTGACTCGGGCCAGGTTGTCCGCCAGTCCCTGCAGGCCCAGCTGCTGCCAGTTGTCCCAGCCCAGCTGCCCTTTCAGGTAGCTTTGGCAGTGCTCGTAATAGATGGAGGCGGGGCGGGCCAGTTGGGTGTTGATGCGGGCATGGAATACCGCCAGCTTGTCCTGACTGGGCTGGAAGATAAAGGGGTTGCTCTTGAGCTGCTCTTGTTGCTCCTGAGTCATGGGGGCGGTGGGATCCCGGCCCAGGGCATCCACCACAGTCTGCAGAAACTGGCTGCGGGCGGCGGGATTCAACAGTCCTTGTTCATCCAAAGGCAACTTGATGAACCAGATGTAGTGATCCTGAGACAGGGTGGGGTTCCAGAACAGCACCCCGAGCCAGGCATGACCGCTGCGCGGGTAAGGGTAGGGGCTTGTGGTGGCCTCCACCTGGGCAAACTCGATGGGATCCAGGGGAACCACCCGGCGCCCCAGGTCAAACACCTGATACTGGACGCCTGCGGCCTGGAGGAACTGATGCAAGGTGGTGATGTTTTCCATGAGCGTTCTCTGGTTTCTGGCACGGCTGTAAAGCAATTGAGCGCGCTATTATAGGGGCAAGCAGATTGGGATGGTATGATTCCGCACCATTTGATCCCCGGGAGTGAGAGATGACCCTGAAGATGGCGGTACGCCGCGAACTTGAGCGGTTGCAGGCGCAATTGATTCAAGATGAGTTGTGGCAGTCTGAGCCGGTGCCGGCCCAGGCGCTGGCCAGTACTCAGCCCTTTGCCGTGGACACCCTGAGATTTGAGCAGTGGCTTCAGTTTATCTATCTGCCCAGGCTGTTCGCCCTGCTGGACGCCGGTGCTGCCCTGCCCACCAAGGTGGCGGTGGCGCCCATGGCCCAAGAGAGCCTGGCTGGCCATGGCGAGGTGATTGCCCTGTTGTCCAAGCTCGACTCCCTCATGAGTGAGGCTGACGATGCTTGAGACCCTGTTTGAAGATGAGCATCTGGTGGCGGTGCATAAGCCCAGTGGCCTGTTGGTTCATCGCAGCTGGCTGGCCAAGCGGGAGACCGAGTTTGCCATGCAGATGGTCCGGGATCAGGTGGGCTGTCATGTGTACCCGTTGCACCGGCTGGACAGGCCCACGTCGGGGATCCTGCTGTTCGGTAAATCCGCCGAGGTCGCCCGAATCATGCAGCCTCAGTTTGCCGAGCGGGGTATTCACAAGGAGTATCTGGCGCTGGTCCGCGGTTACCTGAGTGAGGCCGGTGAGCTGGATTACCCGCTCAAGGAGGAGCTGGATAAGATCGCCGATGCCCAGGCGGACCAGGAGAAGGAGCCACAGGAAGCGATCACCTGTTACCGTCCCCTGCATCAGGCAGAGCTGCCCTATCCGGTGGGGCGTTACGACAGTTGCCGTTACACCCTGGTGGCGATGAAGCCACTGACCGGACGCAAGCATCAGCTGCGCCGCCACATGGCGCACCTGCGTCATCCGATTATCGGCGACACCAGCCATGGCGACGGACGCCATAACAAGTTCTACCGGGATCACTTCGGGGTGCAGCGTCTGTGGCTGTTGGCCAAGGCTTTGTGCTTCGATCATCCGGTGACCGGAGAGCGCATCGAGCTGGAAACCCGGCTGGAGGAGGAGTGGCTGCGTCTGTTCGAGGCGTTTGGCTGGTCAACAGAGCAGCAGGCTTATCGTCTTTTGGAGCCACTGGGGGCGGACTGAGGCAGGGAGCCCAAACTTTCCTGATGGGTTTGGGTGAAATAGGTCAGGCGGCGGATACGTTGCCGCTTGATGTGAATCCTGTGATGAATACGGCGTACTCTCTGACGGAACTGCATCCTGCCTCCGTTGGCGCGGTTGTTGCGCCTTTTCGGTCCTTACAGTAAGGTGGAATTGGGAATTTATCAAGTCATTAACAGGATGTCGTTCGATGGCCAGGATCAGTGTGTTAGTGGGGTCGGTGTATGGTGGCGCCGAGTTCACCGCGGAGCAGGTGTGTCAGGCTCTGCAGCTACAAGGCCATCAGGCTGCCATCAGTGATGCCCAGTCAGCGGATCAACTGCTGGCGGAGGGCAGTGACGCCTGGCTGGTGGTGACCTCCACCACCGGCAGCGGCGATCTGCCCGACAACCTGCTTCCCCTGTTCCTTTCTCTTAGAGATCAGTTTCCCCTGGTGCCCAAGTTGCGCTACGGCGTGGTTGCCCTGGGTGACTCCAGTTATGGTGACACCTTCTGCGGCGCAGGCCGCCAGTTTGATGAGTTGCTCGCCGAGCTGACCGCGGTGCGCATCGGTGAGCGTCTGCAGATCGATGCCTGTGAGACCATGGAACCCGAGCAGCTGGCTCTGCCCTGGGTGGAGTCCTGGCAGAGGCAACTCTGCGAGGCGCTGGTCGAGGCGTAGTCGAGGGGTTATGACCAAAAGCTGGTTCCGCAGTCTGCAAAGGGTTGGTAAGGCCCTGATGGTGCCGGTGGCGGTGCTGCCGGCAGCGGGTCTCCTATTGGGGTTGGGAACCAGCCCCCTGGGCATCTTCCCCGAAGTGGTGCAGAGCCTGCTGCTGCAAACCGGCTCGGTGATCTTCAGCCTGTTGCCCCTGCTGTTTGCCATGGCCATCGCCCTCTCCTTCTGTCATCAGGACGGCTCCGCCTCTGTATCGGCGGTCATCGGCTATGGGGTGATGCTGGCCACCATGTCGGTGCTGGCCCAGGTGTATGGCTGGGAGACCAGCACGGTACTGGGGATGTCGACGCTCAATACCGGTGCCCTGGGGGGCGTCCTCAGCGGGGCGGTCACCTCTATGGTCTACAGGCGATGCTATCGGGTCGAGCTGCCTGAGTTTCTGGGGTTCTTTGCCGGTCGTCGGCTGGTGCCCCTGGCCAACGTTCCGGCGGCGATCCTGCTGGGCCTGCTGATGGCGAGCCTCTGGCCCTGGATGACCCTGTTGCTGGACAAGGTCTCACACTGGGTGGTGTATCAGCAGCCGATGCTGGCCTGGGGGGTCTATGGCCTGGTGGAGCGACTGTTGATTCCCCTGGGACTGCACCATATCTGGAACCTTCCCTTCTATTACGAGGTGGGCAGTTTCTCCACCCCGGCCGGCTATCTGATTCAGGGCGAGGTAGGCCGTTTCCTGGCCGGAGATCCCAATGCGGGCCACCTGGCGGGGGGCTATCTGGTGAAGGTGTGGGGGTTGCCGGCGGCAGCCCTGGCGATTTGGCGCTGCGCCGATGCCGAACAGCGAACCCGGACCGCCGGTGTGATGTTCTCCGCCGGGCTGACCTGCGCCATTACCGGCGTCACCGAGCCTGTGGAGTTTGTGTTCCTGTTTGTGGCGCCTCTGCTGTATCTGGTGCATGCGCTGCTGACCGGCCTGGCCTATGTGCTGGCCATCGCCGTGGACTTTCACCATGGACTGGTGTTTTCCCAGGGGCTGCTGGATTTCAGCCTGTTCTATCACCTCTCCCGCAATGACATCTGGTTCTGGGTGCTGGGCATCCTCTACGGGGTGGCCTATTACTTCCTGTTCCGCTTTGTGATCACTCGCTTCAACCTGCCCACACCGGGGCGGACCCCCCACGAGGCCAAAGAGGAGATCAGTGCCGAGGAGGTACTCAGTGCCCTGGGAGGCGGCGACAACATCCGCGATCTGGATGCCTGCCTGACCCGGCTCAGGGTTAGTGTGCATCAGCCCGCCCGGGTCAAGGAGCCTCAGCTCAAGCAGTTGGGCGCCAAGGGGGTGGTGGTGATTGGAGACGGTGTCCAGGTGGTGTTTGGCCCTCAGGCAGAGAAGCTTCGCGGCGAGATGCAGGAGCTGCTGTTGCGCGCTTAGCCGCCACGCAAAAGCCGCCCTGAGGCGGCTCTTTTACCCTATCGCTCAGACAATCTAATCGAACCAAACCTCCAGTCGTTGGCCGTTGAACGCAATATCCTGGATGGTTACCTGACCTTCGTAGTAGCGGTCTCTGATCAGGTTCGCCACTTTGTCTGCCCCATTCACTTCGGCAAAGGTGGCCACGTCATCGCCATTGCACACCAGTTTGTCCAGAACCCGGTAGGGGTTAACCCGGTACACTTTCATGGTGTTGTGGAAGGTGAGGCGGCTGTTGGAGAGTGAGGCTTTGCAGGTGGCGATCAGCGACTGCTCCATGGCGGAAGTCATGGCAGCCTGTGCTGGCAGTGCGAGGGCCATGCCCAAGGCGGCGGCGGTAAGAGTCAGTGCTTTCATTCCTTTCTCCTTGGTATATCCCAAAGATGCTTCAGGGTGATTGTGTCCCACTAAGCATGGTGGCTCAGGTATGTACAGGTGGTTACAAAGGGTAAAAGGGTGTGTCCCGAGCCGGGGCTGGAAGCCAGGGGAGAGGGAGGTGGTTCATTTGGATAAGAAAACCCTGGGGAAAGTGTGTCTGTACTGAAACAAAAAAAGCCCGCTTGAGCGGGCTTTTGGCCAGGGATGGGGCCGATTGGGCCCCGGTGGCGTCGATTCTGGAGAGATTTGGCTTACTCGGCGCTGCGCAGCAACTCGTTGATGCCAACCTTGGAACGGGTCTTGGCGTCCACCTTCTTCACGATGATGGCTGCGTACAGGTTGCAGGAGCCGTCGGAGGAGGGCAGGGTGCCGGAGACCACGACAGAGCCGGCAGGCACACGGCCGTAGTGGACTTCACCGGTTTCACGGTCGTAGATGCGGGTGCTCTGGCCCAGGTATACGCCCATGGAGATCACCGATCCCTCTTCCACGATGACGCCTTCCACCACTTCGGAACGGGCACCGATGAAGCAGTTGTCCTCGATGATGGTGGGGCTGGCCTGCAGGGGTTCCAGTACGCCGCCGATGCCCACACCGCCGGAGAGGTGCACGTTTTTACCAATCTGAGCGCAGGAACCTACGGTGGCCCAGGTGTCCACCATGGTGCCCTCATCGACGTAGGCGCCGATGTTGACGTAGGAGGGCATCAGTACGGTGTTACGACCGACAAAGGCGCCCTGACGCACGGTGGCGGGTGGGACCACCCGGATGCTCTCCTGACGGAAGCGGGCATCGTCGTAGTCGGCAAATTTCATGGGGACCTTGTCGAAGTAGCGGGTCTCACCGCCCTCCATCACCTGATTGTCGAACAGGCGGAAGGAGAGCAGGACCGCTTTCTTCAGCCACTCATTCACCACCCACTGACCGTTCTGTTTCTCTGCAACGCGGGCCTGGCCTTTATCCAGCAGATCCAGTGCGTGTTTCACGTCCTGAACCAGGGCGGCGTCGGCATTGGCTGGGGTGATGTCGGCGCGCCGTTCAAAAGCGGCTTCAATGCGTTGTTGCAGTTCGGTCATCGAATTAATCCTCTGCTATTCGGTGGTTAATGCTTGGGTTAGGGATTCCCGGAAGTGACCTTGCTGTTCCGGGGTCAGGCCGGCACCGTCCGGGTTAGCCAGCATGAAGAGGTCTTCAGCTTTTTCACCCACGGTGGTGATCTTAGCGGAGTGCACAATGAGGCCACACTGATCCACAACCTGACCGATTCGGGCCAGCAGGCCGGGAGAATCCAAGGAGATGATCTCCACCATCGAACCCTGCTTGCGCTTGGCCGGAAGGAAGTTCACCTCTGTACGAACCTTAAACTGTCGCATCCGCCTTGGCAATGGTCGTTGTCGTACTTTTGCCGGCATGGGGGCCAGCAGGGCGCGGACGATGGCATTGCGCAGACTGTTGATTCGTGATGGGTGGCTGATGGCGCTGCCGTCCTGCTCGAGGATGATGAAACTGTCCAGGGCGAAGCCATCCCTGGAGGTGAAGATCTGAGCGTCGTGCACCGTAATGTTCTTGCCGTCGAACACCGCCATCAGGGTGGCAAACAGCCCTGCCCTGTCCCGGCAGTAGACGAAGAGTTCGGTGCCGCCGCTGGCTTCGTGCTCCACCATCTCCACCAGGGGCTGGTCATCCTGGCGGGCGAGCAGTGCCTGAGTGTGATGGAACACCTGGGCCGGAGTAAACCGCAGGAAATAGTCGGCGCTGAAACGCTGCCACAATGGGCTGACGTCCGCCTCTTCCAGTCCCATTTTCCCCAGTTGGTGCAATACCTTGTTCTGGCTTTCCCGGATCTTGCCCCGGGTGTCTACCGGCTTCTCCAGCCCCCCCAGCAGCATGGCGCGGGTGCTGTGGTACAACTGACTGAGCAGGGAGCCTTTCCAGCTGTTCCACAGGTTGTCGTTGGTGGCACAGATGTCGGCAACGGTCAGGCAGTAGAGGTAGCTCAGCCGGGTCAGGTCACTGACGTTTTCGGCAAACTCCCGCACTACCTCCGGGTCGTTGATGTCACGGCGCTGAGCGGTCACCGACATCAGCAGGTGGTTGCGTACCAACCAGGCCACCAGTCGACCGTCGTGGTCGTTGAGGTTGTGCAGCTGGCAGAATTTCAGGGCGTCGTCGGAACCCAGCTCACTGTGGTCTCCGCCCCGTCCCTTGGCGATATCATGGAAGATGGCGGCCAGCACCAGCAGCCCCTTCTTGGGCAACTGGTCGATCAGCAGAGAACCCAGGGGGAAGATCTCCTTATGGGCCGGATCGGAGAATCGTTCGATAAACAGAAGCAATCGATGGGTGTGTTCATCCACGGTGTAGGCATGAAACAGGTCAAACTGCATCTGACCAACGATCTGTTGCCAGGCTCGGATGTAGCTGGAGAGGATGCCATGACGGTGCATCAGTGAGATCGCCTTGATCCCCCTCGGGTGGCGTAAAATTGCCACAAACTGCTCCCGGCACTGGGGCAGGTCACTCAGGGGCAGCTTCAGCCGACGGCGGGCATTTCGCAGCAACCTCAGGGTGGGGGCCGCCACCGTTTCCACCTCCTCCTGGATGGCGGCATGGTGGAACAGGGTCAGGATCTTGTGTGGTTCTTCGAATACCCCTTCGTGGCGGACGGTGATGTAGTGGCCCATCAGGCTGAAATCCTCGTCCAGGGGCTGCAGGGGCTGGCTGAACGCCAGCTGGGGCAGGACCTCCCGCTTGAACAGCTGCAGCAGCATCTGATTCAGCTCCCTCACCGCCCGAATGGTGCGGTAGTAGCGTTTCATCATCTGCTCCACCGGCAACTGGGTGCCCTGAGTGTACCCCAGCAGCTCGGCCACCTTGGGCTGGTGATCAAACAGCAGCTTGTCTTCGGCCCGGCCAGCAGCCAGGTGCAGGGCGAACCGCAGGCGCCACAGGAAATCCCGGCAGGTGTTCAGCTCCTCCAGCTCCTCCCTGGCCAGGAAACCATGGGACACCAGTTCGGCGAGGCAGCCGGCGCTGAAGTGGCGAATCGCCACCCAGGTGATGGTCTGAATGTCCCGCAAGCCGCCGGGACAGGATTTGATGTTGGGTTCCAGATCGAAGGCGGAGAAGCGGTTGTGGCGACCTCGCTGCTCCTCCCGCTTGGCCAGATAGAACTGGTCTACTGGCCAGAAGAGCTCATCCTCCAGCCTGGCATGCAGTTGCTGAAAAAGCTGACTGTCGCCGCAGAGCAGCCGGGATTCCAGCAGGTTGGTGGCGATGGTGATGTCCCCCTGGGCCTGGTGGAAGGTCTCCTCCACGGTACGCACCGAGTGGCCCACGTCCAGCTTGGCGTCCCACAAAGTGGTGAGCAGGGTGCCGATCGCCTCTTCCATGGTGGAGGTGCAGCACTCGCTGGTGAGCACCAGCAGGTCGATGTCTGACTGGGGGTGCAACTCCCCCCGGCCATAGCCGCCCACGGCCACCAGGGCTACCGGACAGCCGCCCAGCTCCAGCTCTTGCCAGAGCTGCACCAGCAACCCATCGATGAACGCGGCGCGCTCCGCCAGGAGGATGCCGATGGCCTCGCCTTCGGCGAACTTCTGTTGTTGGTGCTGGCGGTGTTGTTCGAGCTGGTGTTTCAGCAGGGGCGGGGTCAGTGTCAGGGCATTCATGCCGGCGAGGGTCCTTGTGGGGGACCCGCCGCACCGGCGGCGGGTCGGTGAGAGGTCAGGAGTGGGAGATCACCCTTTCCAGGGTTTCATCGCTCCGCAAAGTCAGCACTTCGACGCCATCTTCGGTCACCAGCAGGGTGTGCTCCCACTGGGCAGAGGGCTGGCCGTCCTTGGTGGTGACAGTCCAGCCATCTTTCTTGTTCAGCTTACAGCGGTAGTCGCCGGCATTGACCATGGGCTCGATGGTGAAACACATGCCCGCCTGCAGAGTCAGCTTGGCGCGGTTGCGGTAGTGGAGGATCTGCGGCTCCTCGTGAAACTTCTCACCGATGCCGTGACCGCAGTAGTCCCGCACCACGGAGAAACCTTCGCGTTCGGCGATGGGCTGAATGATGGCACCGATCTCGCTCATGCACAGTCCGGGGCGAATCTGGCGGATGGCGGCGTAGAGGGAGTCCTGGGCCACCTGCACCAGTTTCTTGTTGCGAGGCGGGGTCTGGCCGACAATGAACATCCTTGAGGTGTCACCGTGGAAGCCATCCTTGATCACCGTAATATCGATGTTGACGAGGTCACCCTCTTTCAGCTTCTTGTGAGAGGGGATGCCGTGACACACCACTTCATTGATGGAGATGCAGGTGGACTTGGGGAAGCCGTGGTAATCCAGCGGGGCTGGAATCGCCTGTTGTACATCAACAATGTAGTTATGACAGAGCGTATTCAACTCTTCCGTGGTTACCCCTTTCTTCACGTGGGGTGCGATCATCTCCAGCACCTCGGCAGCCAGGCGGCCGGCCACGCGCATCTTTTCGATCTGCTCTGGGGTTTTGATAACGATGCTCATTAGTCTACTCTTTCTATCGAATTTCGGGCTCTGGGAAACCGGGCCAGGTTGAGCTTTACGCCCCAGTATGGTATAAAGCGCGCCGGTTCTGTTGAGTCTTGAACGGACCCCTGACCATCAGGTTTGGGTTCCCAAGCGAACAATGGCGCCATTATATCGTTAAATTGTTATTAAACCACACACGTATCGGCACATGGTCCGGGGTGCCCTCAGGGGTCGGGTCATGGGATACGTGGAGGCTTAACCCCATATATTATTGAGGAATCTCATGGCAACTGTATCTATGCGCGACATGCTGAAGGCCGGTGTGCACTTCGGTCACCAAACCCGTTACTGGAACCCTAAGATGAAGCCTTTCATCTTCGGCGCACGTAACCGTGTTCACATCATCAACCTGGAATCCACCGTTCCTATGATGAACGACGCTCTGGCTTTCCTGGGCAACGTTGCATCCAAGAAGGGTAAAATCCTGTTTGTTGGTACCAAGCGCGCTGCTGGTCAGAGCATCAAAGAATCTGCTCTGAAATGTGACCAGTTCTACGTTGACCACCGTTGGTTGGGCGGCATGCTGACCAACTGGAAGACCGTTCGTCAGTCCATCAAGCGTCTGAAGGACCTGGAAGCTCAGAGCCAAGACGGCACCTTCGAGAAGCTGACCAAGAAAGAGGCGCTGATGCGTACTCGTGAAATGGTTAAGCTGGAGAAGTCTCTGGGCGGTATCAAAAACATGGGCGGCCTGCCTGATGCTATCTTCGTGATCGACGCCGAGCACGAGCACATTGCCATCAAGGAAGCCAACAACCTGGGTATCCCAGTAGTTGCCGTAGTTGATACCAACTCCAACCCAGACGGCATCGATTACGTTATCCCCGGTAACGACGATGCAATCCGTGCTATCCAGCTGTACACCGGCGCTGTTGCTGAAGCTGTAACCGAAGGTCGCAACCAGGACCTGGCTGTTCAGGCTGAGCAAGACGGTTTCGTAGAAGCTGAATAAGCATAATAAGGCGTGAGTTTACTCGCCCCTTATTAACCAAAAGGTTATTGGTTAACAGGGGCCCATCGTGGCCCCTGTTTTTTTAAGTATTCAAAAGACGCAAGTCATAGAGGAATTGGACATGGCAATTACCGCTGCCCTGGTAAAAGAGCTGCGCGAGCGCACCGGCGCTGGCATGATGGACTGCAAAAAAGCCCTGGTTGAGACCAACGGTGACATCGAGCTGGCCATTGAGAACATGCGTAAGTCCGGTCAGGCCAAAGCTGCCAAGAAAGCTGGTCGTATCGCTGCTGAAGGTGTGATCATCGTTAAGAGCAACGACGGTCTGGCCGCAATGGTTGAAGTAAACTGTGAAACCGACTTCGTTGCCCGCGACGAGAGCTTCCTGGCGTTCGCCAACAAGGTTGCTGACGTAGCCCTGGCTGGTAAGATCGACTCCGTTGAAGCCCTGAACGCTGCTGAGCTGGACGGCATCACCGTTGAAGAAACTCGTGCCAACCTGGTTGCCAAGATCGGTGAGAACATGAACGTTCGCCGCGTAGTTCTGGTTGAAGGCGCCAACCTGGGTGCTTACATCCACGGCGGCAAGATCGGTGTTGTAGCTGCCCTGAACGGCGGCGACGCCGAACTGGCCAAAGACATCGCCATGCACGTTGCAGCTTCTAACCCTCAGTTCGTGAAGCCTGAAGATGTGGATGCCGAAGTGGTTGCCAAAGAGCGCGCTATCCAGGTTGAGATTGCCGTTAACTCCGGCAAGCCTCAGGAGATCGCCGAGAAGATGGTTGAAGGCCGCATGAAGAAGTTCACCGGTGAGATCTCTCTGACCGGTCAGCCTTTCGTTAAGGATCCTTCCATCTCCTGTGGCAAGCTGCTGGCTGACAAGGGTGCCGATGTAACCAACTTCGTACGTCTGGAAGTGGGTGAAGGTATCGAGAAAGCTGAAGAAGATTTCGCTGCTGAAGTAGCGGCTCAAATCGAAGCTGCCAAGAAGGCCTAAGGCCAACGCTTAGTTGATGCAGACCGCGGCCTCCTGTCGCGGTCTTTTATTATTCAGGATAGAGAAAAAGATGAGCACCAATCCAAAACCCGCATTTCGACGCATCTTGTTAAAACTCAGTGGTGAAGCACTCCAGGGCGACGAGGGCTTCGGCATCGACGCCAAGGTTCTTGACCGTATGGCGCAGGAGATCAAGGAGCTGGTTGAGCTGGGTGTGCAGGTAGGTTTGGTGATTGGCGGTGGCAACCTATTCCGCGGTGAAGGTCTGGCGAAAGCCGGCATGAACCGGGTGGTGGGTGATCACATGGGCATGCTGGCCACCGTGATGAACGGCCTGGCGATGCGTGACGCACTGCACCGTGCCTATGTGAATGCCCGACTGATGTCGGCCATCCCCCTCAACGGCGTTTGTGACAACTACAGCTGGGCCGAAGCGATCAGCCTGCTGAAACAGGGCCGGGTGGTGATCTTCTCTGCCGGCACCGGTAACCCCTTCTTCACCACGGATTCTGCCTGCTGTCTGCGCGGCATCGAGATCGAAGCGGATGTGGTGTTAAAGGGCACCAAGGTGGACGGAGTTTACTCAGATGACCCGGTTACCAATCCGGACGCCGTGAAGTATGATAAAATCACCTACAAAGAGGTTCTGGAGAAAGAGCTGAAAGTCATGGACTTGTCTGCTTTTACTCTGGCCAGGGACCATAACCTGCCTCTGCTGGTCTTTAACATGAACGAGCCGGGCGCCCTGCGCCGGGCAGTGATGGGCGAAGCCAACGGCACCCTGATCACCAACTAATTTTTACGAATCGAGTTGACACCGTAAGGAAGTTCACCGTGATTAACGACATTAAGCAAGACGCCGAAGCGCGCATGGATAAAAGTGTGGAAGCCTGCCGCACTCAGATGGCCAAGGTACGTACCGGCCGGGCTCACCCCAGCCTGCTGGACACCATCGTAGTCTCCTACTACGGCGCCGATACTCCCCTGAAGCAGGTGGCCAACATCTCCACCGAAGACAGCCGTACCCTGGCTGTGACCGTGTTTGACCGCAGCATGATTCAGGCGGTTGAAAAGGCGATCATGGCGTCTGACCTGGGTCTGAACCCCAATTCCGCCGGGACCACCATCCGCATCCCGCTGCCTCCTCTGACTGAAGAGCGCCGTAAGGATCTGGTTAAAGTGGTTCGTGCCGAAGCTGAAAACGGCAAAGTGGCCATCCGTAACATCCGTCGTGACGCCAACTCCCACATTAAGGAGCTGGAAAAAGAGAAGGAGATCAGTGAGGACGATGCCCGTCGCGCTGAGGATGACATCCAGAAGCTGACCGACAAGTTCGTGAAAGCGGTCGACGTGGTTCTGGCTGAGAAAGAAGCCGAGCTGATGGAGATCTAAGCAAACGTCCCCGTTTGCTAGCGAATCGACGCCGCGTTTGGATATACTACGCGGCGTTTCTGTTTTTATTTGCCGGGATTAACACCTTCATGCTCAGTAGTCGTGATTCCTCACCAGCGGCATCTGCCGAGTCTCTGCCGAGACACATTGCCGTCATCATGGATGGCAATGGCCGTTGGGCCGAGTCCAAGGGGCGCCCCAGGTTTGCCGGTCACCGTGCCGGGGTTAAGGCGGTTCGCGAAGCGGTTCGCGTTTGTCGCAAACACGGAATCAAGGCGTTGACCTTGTTCGCGTTTTCCAGTGAAAACTGGCGGCGTCCGGAGCGTGAGGTCGCATTATTGATGCGGCTGTTTATGACGGTGTTGTCCCGTGAGGTAAAGTTGCTCAAGAGCAACGATGTTCGCTTGAAGGTGGTGGGGGATGTCTCTGCCTTCAGCGATGACTTGCAGCAACGTATCCGCAAGGCGGAGGCGATGACCGCCGACTGCCAGGGCCTGGTGCTCAATGTGGCCGCCAACTACGGTGGCCGTTGGGACATGATGCAGGCGGCCCGCCGTGTGGCCGAAGAGGTGAAGCAGGGCCACCTGGATATGGAGCAGATCTGTGAAGACACCATCAGCCGTTACCTGACCATGGCGGATCTGCCCGAGGTGGATCTGCTGGTGCGTACCGGCGGCGAGCACAGAATCAGCAACTTTATCCTGTGGCAGGCGGCGTACGCCGAGCTGGTGTTCAGCCCGGTGTTGTGGCCCGACTTTGACGAGCGGGCGCTGGAGAGTTGCCTCGACGAGTATTGCGGACGACAGCGTCGCTTCGGCCAGACCAGCGCCCAGGTCTCGGCCCCATAACAAGAATTCAACCCAAAGAGGTTTTTTTTGCTTAAGCAACGAGTTTTAACCGCCGTGCTGCTGCTGCCGGCAGCACTGGCCGCCATCTTCCTGTTGTCTGCGGACGGCTTCGCCCTGGCCATCGCCCTGGTGATCCTGTTGGCCTCCAAAGAGTGGGGCAGTTTCATTCAACCAGGTGATCGCCTGATTCAAGCCAGTTTTACCCTCTCCATGGCCGTGCTCATGGGTGCCTTCTACTTCATGGTGCCCAGTGATCTGCTCTGGCTGGGCGACAAGCTGCACCCCCTGGCCGAGGGACTGCTCCAGGTGGGCGGCCTCTGGTGGCTGATCGCCCTGGGGCTGGTGGTGACCTATGTGCGCTCGGTTCGCGTCTGGCACCACTCCATGGTGCTCAAGGCGGTGTTTGGTCAGCTGACGCTGTTGCCGGCCTTTGTGGCCATGCTGGTGCTGCACAGCGCCCCTCAGATGCAGGATCCTCACTATGGTGCCTACCTGGTGCTGGCAGTGCTGCTGATTGTCTGGGGCGCGGACACCGGCGCCTACTTCTTCGGTCGCGCCTTCGGCAAGCACAAACTGGCCCGCCACGTGAGCCCGGGGAAAACCATCGAAGGTCTGGCCGGTGGTCTGCTGGTGTGTGCCCTGCTGGCGGCAGCTGCCTGGAACTATTTGCCCAATAACGGTTTTATTCCAGTGCTGGCGGCAGTATTGCTGACCGCACTCTCCTCCGCTCTGGGGGACCTGTCTGAAAGCATGTTCAAGCGCAGTGCCAACATCAAGGACAGTGGTCGCCTGTTGCCCGGTCATGGTGGTATCCTTGATCGAATTGACAGCATCACCGCCGCGATGCCGGTGTTTGCCCTGCTGTACCTTTACTGGTGGATTTGACCATGCAAAGACTCGCGCTGTTTGGGGCCACAGGCTCCATTGGTAGCAGCACCCTGGACGTAGTGCGCCGTCATCCAGAGCAGTATGGGGTCGAGGTATTGACCGCCAATGGCAACTGGCAGGCGATGGTGGCCCTGTGCGAGGAGTTTCGCCCAGCCTACGCGGTGATGGTGGACGCCGATGCGGCCCAGGCCCTGGAGAAGGCGCTGAGCGGCAAGGTGGATACCCAGGTGCTGGCCGGTGAGCAGGCCCTGGCCGAGGTGGCCGAACTGGATAGTGTGGATGTGGTGATGGCCGCCATCGTCGGTGCCGCGGGTCTCAATTCCACCCTGGCAGCGGTGCGCAAGGGCAAGCGGATTCTGCTGGCCAACAAGGAGGCCCTGGTGGTGTCCGGGCGGCTGTTTATGGACGCGGTGCGCGAACATGGCGCCACCCTGTTGCCGGTGGACAGCGAGCACAACGCCATCTTCCAGAGCCTGCCCACACAGGTTCAGGACACCCTGGGTCACTGTGACCTGGCCGGCAACGGCATCTCCCACCTGCTGCTGACCGGCTCTGGCGGCCCTTTCCGCACCCGAGCCCTGGACAGCTTTGATCTCATTACTCCGGCCGAGGCCTGCGCCCACCCCAACTGGAGCATGGGGCAGAAGATCTCCGTCGACTCCGCCTCCATGATGAACAAGGGGCTGGAGTACATCGAAGCACGCTGGTTGTTTAACGCCACCCCAGAACAGGTTCAGGTGGTGATCCATCCTCAGAGTGTCATCCACTCCATGGTGCAGTACCAGGATGGCTCGGTGCTGGCCCAGATGGGTCAGCCTGACATGCGTACACCCATTGCCCACAGTCTTTCCCATCCGACTCGAATCCACAGCGGCGTGGAACCTTTGGATTTCTTCAAGGTCGGACAATTAACCTTCGAAGCGCCGGATTTCCAGCGTTACCCCTGCCTGAAGCTGGCGATGGACGCCTGCAACAGTGGCCAGGAGGCAACCACGGTACTCAATGCTGCCAACGAACAGGCGGTGGCGGCGTTTCTGAAAGGACAGATCAGGTTTACCGACATTGCCCGGGTCAACGCCCACTGTCTGGAACGGGCGGACCTGAGCCCCTTGATGACCTTGTCCGCCCTCGGTGAGTTGGACAGGGAGGCCAGAGTGTTGGCCGACAGCTGGATCGCCAGAGGAGCTTAATGTTTCAGTTTTTTTGGAGTCTCGGCGCCTTTCTGGTTGCCCTGGGAATCCTGATTGCCGTTCACGAATATGGCCACTTTTGGGTGGCTCGCCGTTGCGGAGTCAAGGTGGAGCGATTCTCCATCGGCTTCGGCAAGGTGCTGCTTCGTCGAATCGGTAAGGACGGCACTGAGTACAGCCTGTCTGCCATCCCTCTGGGTGGTTACGTCAAGATGCTGGACAGCCGCGTCGAGGAGGTTCCCGATCATCTCAAGGCGCAGGCCTTCGACGCCAAAACGGTTTGGCAGCGGATCGCCATTGTTGCCGCCGGACCTTTGGCCAACTTTGCCTTTGCCATCTTCGCCTTCTATGTGATGTTCCTGATGGGCGTGCCCACAGTGCGTCCCGTGGTGGGAGAGGTGGCACCCAGCACCATCGCCGCCGAGGCGGCCATCTCCCCCAAATCGATCATTACCCGGGTCGGTCAGCGGGAGACGGTGGATTGGGAGGCGGTCAACCTGGCCATGGTGGAGTACATTGGCAACGAGCAGATGACTCTGACCCTGGAGGAGGATGGCCGGCCCAGAACCGTCAACCTGAACATCTCTGACTGGAAGGTGCAGCCGGATAAAGAGCCTCTGTTCGTCAGCCTGGGGGTGATGCCCTGGCGACCTCAGGTCAGCAACGTCCTGGGCCTGGTAACCGAAGAGGGGGCCGCCTATGAGGCCGGCATCCGGGTCGGGGACAAGCTGATGGCGGTCAACGGTGAGCCCTACCACGACTGGGAGCTGCTGGTTGCCGAGGTGGAGGCCCACCCGGGCAAAGCGATGAGCTTCACCATACAGCGTGATTTCAACAGCATGACCCTGACTGTGGTGCCCGATGAGGTGACCTCGGAGGAGGGCAGGCTGGTGGGCAAGGTGGGGATCTCCCCAACCATGGAACCCTGGCCCAAGGAGTATCAGGTGGATCTCAGCTACGGATTGCTGTCTGCCGTGGGTCCCTCGCTGGATCGCACCTGGCAGCTGGTTGAGCTGACGTTAAAAACAATAGGTAAATTGTTTACTGGGGACCTTGCGGTGAGTAACCTAAGTGGTCCCATCTCCATTGCTCAGGGGGCAGGCAGCACCGCAGGATTCGGTCTGGTCTACTTCCTGGGGTTCCTGGCGCTGATCAGCGTCAACCTGGGGATCATCAATTTACTGCCTCTGCCGGTACTGGATGGGGGCCACCTGCTCTACTTCGCCGTGGAGCTGGTAACCGGTAAGCCGGTTCCTGAACGGATTCAGGATGTGGGGTATCGCATCGGATCCGCATTGGTTCTGATGTTGATGATTATCGCTATCGTCAATGACGTAGCACGACTGTAAGCCCAAGGAAATAATAAGAATCTTCGTCTATGAGACTGAATAAAATTATGGCATCGATGGTCTTCATCGGTGCGGCCATTTCGGCACAGGGGCAGGCTGCAGGCTTTGACGCCTTTGTGGTTGACGATATTAAGGTTGAGGGGTTACAGCGGGTTGCTCTTGGCGCTGCGTTGCTGAATCTGCCTGTGAAGGTGGGGGATCAGGTGGACACCCTGGCCCTGCAGCGGGCGATTCGCTCCCTCTACGCTTCCGATAACTTTGAAGACATCGCCGTTGCTCGCGATGGCAACACCCTGGTGGTGTTGGTTCGCGAACGGCCGACCATTGCCGACATCGTGTTCGACGGCAACAAAGATATCAAGGATGAGCAGCTGCAGGAGAGTCTGGACGGGTCCGGCATCAAAACCGGCGAACCCCTGGACCGCACCATCCTCACCGAGATTGAGGGCAGTCTGCAGGATTTCTACTATAGCGTCGGTAAATACAACGCCAAGGTGAAGGCGCAGGTGATCACCCTGCCTCGAAACCGGGTGGAGCTGAAGCTGAAGTTTACCGAGGGCGATGCCGCCGACATTCACCAGATCAACATCGTGGGCAACAGCGTGTTCCCTGACGAGGAGCTGATTGGCCTGTTTGAGCTGACCGACTACGTGGCCTGGTGGGACTTCTTCGGCGACCGCCGCTATCAGAAGCAGCGCCTGGAGGGGGATCTGGAAACCCTGACTTCCTACTACAACGATCGCGGCTACCTCAAATTCAAGGTGGACTCCACTCAGGTGGCGATGACACCGGACAAGACCGGCCTCTATGTGACCGTGAACGTCGATGAGGGCGAGCAGTACACCGTCAAGGAGATTAACCTCACCGGTGAGCTGTTGGGCAAGGAGGCGCTGATGAAGGCGCTGGTGCCCATCGAATCCGGCGAAATGTACAATGGCGGAGAGGTGACCTTTACCGAGGAGCTGATTGGTAAGTTCCTGGGGCGCTATGGCTACGCCTATCCCAAGGTGACCACCTACCCTGAGGTGGACGAGGAAACCAAAGAGGTTTCCCTCAACATCAATGTCGACCCCGGCAAACGCATCTACGTACGCTCCGTGGGCTTCTCCGGCAACACGGTGACCAAGGATGAGGTGCTTCGCCGTGAGATGCGTCAGCTTGAGGGCGCCTGGCTCAACAGCCGTTCCGTGGAGCTGTCCAAGGAGCGTTTGAACCGTCTGGGCTTCTTTGAGACCGTCGAGGTGGAAACCACCCCGGTTCCCGGCAGCGAAGACCTGGTGGATGTCAGCTACAAGGTGAAGGAGCAGCCATCCGGGTCCTTCAACTTCGGTGTGGGTTACGGCACCGAGAGTAAGCTGAGCCTGCAGTTGGGTGTGTCTCAGAGCAACTTCCTGGGCACAGGTAACAACGTTGCCATCAACCTGAACAACAACTCCTATCAGAAGAGTGTGAATGCCACCTACCGCGATCCCTACTTCACCAAGGATGGGGTGAGCGCCGGCATCAACGTCTACTGGTCCGAGTTTGACGCCGACGAGTACTACCTGGAGTCCTATAAGAACAACTCCTATGGTATCGGTGCCGACCTCTCCTGGCCTGTGAATGAGTACAACCGCCTGGGGCTGGGCCTGTTCTACCGTCACAACGAGCTGTCTGAGGTGTCCCCTTACCAGCAGGTGCTGAAGTTCTACCAGATCTATGGTGATCCCACCGATTCCAGCAGCACCCTGGCGTTCGATAACTATGAATTGAACGCCAACTGGACCCGCAGCACCCTGAACCGTGGCACCTTCCCCACTTCCGGTAACAACCAGAAGCTGTTTGGTAAGATGACCATTCCGGGCTCCGACGTTCAGTACTTCAAGGTCAGCTTCGACACCAGCTTCTACTTCCCGCTGAACCGCACTCACGACTGGGTGTTCCTGACCCGGGGTAAGCTGGGTTATGGTAACGGCTACGGCCAGTACCAGGATCAGGACAACATCCTGCCGTTCTGGGAGAACTTCTATGCCGGTGGTTCCACCGTGCTGCGGGGCTTCAAGACCAACTCCGTGGGCCCGCGCGCCTTCTACCTGACCGGTGACGGTACGCCCTGTATCCCACTGCCAGGCGGAAACTTTGGCGGCTGTAGTTTGCCCGGGGATCCTGATACCGTAGCGGTGAACAGCGGGCGTTCCATCGGTGGTAACGCCATCGCGACCCTGAGTGCCGAGCTGATCATTCCGACGCCTTTCCTGGACGAGTCCTATAAGAACTCTGTCCGTACCAGCTTCTTTGTCGATGCCGGTAACGTATGGGATACTGAGTTCGATTATGAGAGCTACCGATCGCTGCCTCAGTCCGAGTTTGAAAAGATTCAGGACTACTCCGATCCTAGCCGAATCCGCGCTTCGGCGGGTTTGTCAGTGCAGTGGCTGTCCCCCATGGGCCCCATGGTGTTCAGTCTGGCGAAGCCGATCAAAGAGTACGAAGGGGATGACAGTGAAGTGTTCTCCTTCAATATTGGACGTACTTTCTAAAGAAACGGCGACGTCGGTCGCCGCCTAATAAAGACAGAGGAATTTGAGTTTGAAGAAGTTAATGACCCTTGCCCTGATGTTGGTTGCCGTTGCTCCCTCCGCCTGGGCCCAGAAGATCGGTGTTGTGGACATGCGCCTGGTAATGAGCAAACTGCCTCAGGCCGAATCCATGATGCAGAACCTGGAAACCGAGTTTGCCGAGCGTGTGGCGGCCGTACGCAAGCTGCAGGAGGAGCTGAAAGCTCTGTCCGATAAGCAGCAGAAGGACGCCCTGCTGATGACCGACGTTCAGAAAACTGAACTGAGCCGTCAGATGGAGAGCCTGAACGCCGACTTCAACCGCAAGGGCCGCAACCTGCAGGAAGATATGCAGAAGCGTCAGCAGGAAGAGCAGCAGAAACTGCTGAAGCAGGTACAGCTGGCGATCAACAGCCTGGCTGAGCAGGAGAAGTTCGATGTGATCCTGCAGCGTGGCGCTGCAGTGTACGTCAACAGCGCGGCGGACATCTCCGAGAAAGTGGTTCAAGCTGTAGGTAAAGGCAACTAAGCACTATGGCAAGCAAAACCCTGGTGGAGCTGGCCGAGCTGGTCGGCGCCACAGTCCAGGGGGACGGCAGTAAAGTGGTGGCCCGGGTGGCCACCCTTGAAAATGCTGGCCCTGACCAGATTAGCTTTCTGGCAAACAGCAAATATCGTAAGCAGTTAGACAACACCGCCGCTGGAGCGGTGATTTTGTCTGCGCAGGATGCGGAACACTATCAGGGCGATGCCCTGGTGGCCGCCAACCCCTACGTCTGCTTCGCCCGCATCGCCCAGATCCTGGATACCACCCCTGCGGCCGCAGACGCCATCCACCCTTCGGCGGTGATCGAGCCCAGTGCGCAACTGGGGGAGGGGGTCTGCATCGGTGCCAATGCCGTCGTCGAAGCGGATGCGGTGATCGGTGATGGCGCCCAGATCGGTGCCGGAACCGTGGTTGGCCGTGGTGCCCGTGTGGGCCGCGCCACTCGCCTCTGGGCCAATGTCACCCTGTACCACGGCGTGGTCGTGGGTGAGGAGTGCATCATCCACTCCGGTGCGGTGATCGGCTCGGACGGTTTTGGTTACGCCAACGAGCGTGGCCAGTGGATCAAGATTCCTCAGGTCGGCACCGTGATCATCGGTGACCGGGTCGAGATAGGATCCAACACCTCCATCGACCGGGGGGCCATCGATGACACCATCATCGAGGAGGGGGTGATCATCGACAACCTGTGTCAGATCGCCCATAACGACGTCATCGGTGCTCACAGCGCCCTGGCGGGGTGCACCGTGGTTGCGGGCAGCACCAAGATTGGCCGTCACTGCATCATTGGCGGCAACAGCGGCATCGCCGGCCACATAGAGCTGGCCGACGGCGTTCATGTTACCGGGATGTCTCGGGTGACCAAAGGGCTGAACAAGCCCGGGGTCTACTCATCCGGGTCTCCCATTCAGGACAACAAGTCCTGGCGTCGCAACTCGGTGCGCTCGCGCCAGTTGGAAGATATGTATCAGCGCTTGCGCCAGCTCGAGAAGCAGTTGGCTGAGCCAGAGCAAGACAGCGAATAAGTTTGGAGTCCACCTTGTCTGAACAAATGAACACCATGGAGGTCAATGAGATCCTCCAGTTTCTGCCACACCGTCACCCCTTTATGCTGGTGGACCGGGTCCTCGATTTCGTTCCGGGCGAGTCTCTGCACGCCCGCAAGAACGTGACCTACAATGAGCCCTTCTTCCCAGGACACTTCCCGGCTGCCCCCATTATGCCCGGCGTGCTGATCCTGGAAGCCCTGGCCCAGGCCTCCGCCATTCTGGCGTTCAAGACCTATGGCAAGGGTGAAAACGAGCTGTATCTGTTCGCCGGTATCGACAATGTGCGCTTTAAGCGTCAGGTGACTCCGGGCGATACCCTGGATCTGCACGTTTACTTCCAGAAAGCCAAGCGTGGCATCGGCTTCTATGCGGCCGAAGCCAAGGTTGACGGTAAGGTTGTCTGCTCTGCAGATCTGATGTGTGCCAAGAGAGAGGCTTGATCCCGTGATCCATACCCAGGCGGTAATCCACCCCGATGCCAAGATTGGCGACAACGTCACCATAGGTCCATTCAGCTACATTGGTGCCGGCGTCGTCATAGGTGATGACACCTGGATCAGCTCCAATGTGGTGATCAAGGGGCCCACCACCATCGGCAAGGGCAACAAGTTTTTCCAGTTTGCCTCCATCGGTGAGGAGTGTCAGGACAAGAAGTACGCCGGCGAGCCTACCCGCCTGGAGATTGGTGACAACAACGTATTTCGTGAGTGCTGTACCGTCCATCGTGGCACGGTACAGGATCAGGGCTTGACCAGGATCGGCTCCAATAACCTGTTTATGGCTTACACCCACGTGGCCCACGACTGCATGGTCGGTGACCATGTGATCATGGCCAACAACGCCTCCATCGCGGGCCATGTGCACGTGGGGGATCATGCCATCCTCGGCGGCATGACCGGTGTGCATCAGTTTGTGAAGATTGGTGCCCACGCCTTTACCGCAGGCTGCTCCCTGGTGCTGCAGGATGTGCCTCCCTACGTGATGGCCTCCGGTCAGAGCGCGGTGCCCCGGGGCATCAACAACGAAGGCCTCAAGCGCCGCGGCTTTTCCAAGGAGGGGATCTCCGCCATCCGTAAAGCGTACAAGATCCTCTACCGTTCCAGCCTGACAACGGCAGAGGCGATGCCTCAGCTGAGGGCATTGGCCGACGAACACCCAGAGGTGGGGATGCTGGCGGACTTCGTCGAGCAGTCCAGCCGCGGTATCGTACGTTGAGGAGCTTGGCTTGAGCCAGTTGACCATAGCCATCGTCGCCGGGGAACTCTCCGGCGATATTTTAGGTGCCGGCCTGATGAAGGCCCTTCGTAAACGTCATCCCGACGCCCGGTTTATCGGCATCGGCGGTCCCCGCATGCAGGAAGTGGGGATGGAGAACCTGGCGGATATGGAAGCCCTGGCGGTGATGGGACTGGTGGAAGTGCTGGGCAGCCTTCCCCGTCTGCTGAAGATCAAGAAACAGCTGATCGGCACCCTGATGGCGCGCCAGCCGGACCTCTACATCGGTGTGGATGCCCCGGATTTCAATCTGCGCATCGAAGCGCCGCTGAAGGCCGCAGGCATCCCTACTGTGCACTATGTGAGCCCGTCGGTGTGGGCCTGGCGACCGAAGCGGATCTTCAAGATTGAGAAGGCCACCAACCTGGTGCTGTCTCTGCTGCCCTTCGAGAAGGCGTTTTACGACCAATATCGGGTACCCTGCACCTTCGTCGGACACACCCTGGCGGATGAGATCCCCCTGGTCAGTGACCAGGGCGAGGCCAGAGAGGCCCTGAATCTGCCCCGGGAGGGGCAGGTACTGGCGCTGCTGCCCGGCAGCCGCGGTGGTGAGATGAAGCGGCTGAGCCCCACTTTCCTGGAGGCGGCCACCCAGCTCAAAGCGCGCCACCCCGGGCTCACCATAGTGGTGCCCTTGGCCAACGAGGCACGGCGCAGTCAGTTTGACGCCCTGAAGGCAGAACTGGCGCCTGAGCTCGAGCTGGTGCTGGTGGATGGCCACTCCCGCACCGTGATGGCCGCTTCCGATGTCATTCTGCTGGCGTCCGGCACCGCCACTCTGGAAGCGATGCTGGTTAAGCGTCCCATGGTGGTGGCCTACAAGCTGGCCCCGATGACCTACCGCATCGCCAAACGGATGATGAGCATCGACAGATACAGCCTGCCCAACCTGCTGGCAGGCAAGGACCTGGTGCCTGAACTGATTCAGGACGCCTGTACCGCCGAAGCCCTGGCCCAGCAGGTCAGCGGATACCTTGACGGGGACAACAGCGAGCTGTTGGCCACCTTCACCCAGATGCACCAAGAGCTGCGCCTGGATGCGTCGGAACAGGCCGCCAAGGCGGTGCTAAAGCTGATTGGAGCCGATAATGAGTGAGCTGATTGCCGGTGTCGATGAAGTGGGCCGCGGTCCCCTGGTGGGGGATGTGGTCACTGCCGCGGTGATTCTGGATCCCGCCAATCCCATTGAAGGTTTGCGTGACTCCAAGAAGTTGTCGGAGAAGCGCCGCGAAGCGCTCTATGTCGAGATTCAGCAGAAGGCCCTGGCCTGGCACGTGGGCCGGGCCAGCGTCGAGGAGATCGACCGCCTGAATATCCTCCACGCCACCATGCTGGCGATGCAGCGCGCGGTGGCCGGCCTGGATCTCACTCCCACTCTGGTGCGGGTGGATGGCAACCGTTGCCCCGATTTCGGCGGTCTGGCGGCCGAGGCCCTGGTGAAGGGGGACGACAAGGAGCCGGCCATCAGTGCCGCCTCCATTCTGGCCAAGGTGGTTCGGGACCGGGAGATGAAGGAGCTGGACAAACTCTACCCGGAGTACGGCTTTGCCGGCCACAAGGGGTACCCGACTGCGGCCCACCTCGAGGCCCTGGCCACCCAGGGGGCGACCCCTCACCACAGGACCAGCTTTAAACCCGTGCGCCGCGCACTGGGCCTGGAGTAACCCATGGCCGATCCCAAGTATATCCACCTGAGGGTACACTCCGATTTCTCCATGGTGGATGGCCTGCAGAAGGTGGGCCCCATCCTGGCCCGGGCGGCGGAGCAGCAGATGCCCGCCATTGGCCTGACCGATCAGACCAACCTGTGTGGCCTGGTGAAGTTCTACGGTGGCGCCCATAAGAACGGCATCAAACCGATCATCGGTGCCGACTTCTGGCTGATCTGTCCCGAGCTGGATGATCTTCAGTGTCGCCTGACTGTCCTGGCCATGAACAACGAGGGGTATAAGAATCTTACCCTGCTGATCTCCAAGGCTTACCTGAGGGGACACGTCAGCCACCGGCCGGTGCTGGATCGCGAATGGCTGGCGGAACACGCCGAGGGACTGATTCTGCTCTCCGGCGGCAAGGATGGCGACATCGGCCAGGCCCTGACCAAGGGCAATCAGCAGGTGGTGGATCTGCTTGCCGGGTTTTATCAGACCCACTTCCCCGACCGTTACTACCTGGAGCTGCTGCGCACCGGCCGTGAAGGGGAGGAGACCTACCTGCACCGGGCGGTGGACCTGGCGGTGGCCGCCGGGCTGCCGGTGGTGGCCACCAACGAGGTGGTGTTCCTCAACCCGGAAGATTTCGACGAACATGAGATCCGGGTGTGCATCCACGATGGTTACACCCTGGATGACGCTCGACGCCCCAGGCTCTACTCCAGGGAGCAGTATTTCCGCACCGAGGCGGAGATGGTGGAGCTGTTCCAGGACATTCCCGAAGCGCTGCAGAACAGCGTGGAGATCGCCAAGCGCTGTAACGTTACCGTGCGCCTGGGCGAATACTTCCTGCCCGACTTCCCCACCGGCGATCTGAAGATCGAGGACTTCCTGGTCAAGGCCTCGCAGGATGGCCTGGAGGAGCGCCTCGAGTTCCTGTTCCCGGACCCGGCTGAGCGGGCCGAGAAGCGCCCCGAATACGACGATCGCCTCAAGATTGAACTGGAGGTGATCAACTCCATGGGCTTCCCGGGTTACTTCCTCATCGTGATGGAGTTTATCCAGTGGTCCAAGGACAACAACATCCCGGTGGGCCCCGGCCGGGGCTCCGGTGCCGGCTCTCTGGTGGCCTATGCCCTGAAGATTACCGATCTGGATCCCCTGGAATACGACCTGCTGTTCGAACGATTCCTCAACCCGGAGCGGGTGTCGATGCCCGATTTCGATGTGGACTTCTGCATGGATCGCCGCGATGAGGTGATCGACCACACCGCCGAGATGTATGGCCGGGATGCGGTGTCGCAGATCATCACCTTCGGTACCATGGCGGCCAAGGCGGTGATCCGCGACGTGGGCCGGGTGCTGGGGCACCCCTATGGTTTCGTGGACCGGATCTCCAAGCTGATTCCGCCGGATCCGGGGATGACCTTGGACAAGGCGTTCAAGGAGGAGCCGGCTCTGCCGGAGCTGTACGACCGGGACGAGGAGGTACAGAACCTCATCGACATCGCCCGCAAGCTCGAAGGGGTAACCCGAAACGCCGGCAAGCACGCCGGGGGGGTGGTGATCGCCCCCACCACCATCACCGATTTTGCTCCCCTCTATTGTGATGACTCCGGCGGCAACCCGGTGACCCAGTTCGACAAGAACGATGTGGAGACCGCCGGGCTGGTGAAGTTCGACTTCCTGGGCCTGAGAACCCTGACCATCATCCAGTGGGCACTGGACATGCTGAACCCGGCCCTGGAGGCCAAGGGAGAAGCGCCGGTGCGCATCGAGTCGATCCCTCTGGACGATCAACCCAGCTTCGATATGTTGCAGCGATCGGAAACCACCGCGGTGTTCCAGTTGGAATCCCGGGGGATGAAAGAGCTGATCAGCCGGCTGAAGCCGGATTGCTTCGAAGATATGATCGCCCTGGTGGCCCTGTTCCGTCCGGGGCCACTGCAGTCGGGCATGGTAGACAACTTCATCGACCGTAAGCACGGCCGAGAGGATATCTCCTACCCGGATGCTCAATACCAGCATGAAAGCCTGAAACCCATTCTCGACCCTACCTACGGCATCATCCTCTACCAGGAGCAGGTGATGCAGATCGCCCAGGTTCTGGCGGGTTACACCCTGGGCGGCGCGGATATGCTGCGCCGGGCCATGGGTAAGAAGAAACCCGAGGAGATGGCCAAGCAGCGTGGCACCTTCCGCGAGGGAGCGGAGAACAACGGCGTCGACGGCGAACTGGCGATGAAGATCTTCGACCTGGTGGAGAAGTTCGCCGGCTACGGCTTCAACAAGTCCCACTCCGCTGCCTACGCCCTGGTCTCCTACCAGACCCTGTGGATGAAGAAGCACTATCCCGCCTACTTTATGGCGGCGGTAATGTCGGCGGACATGGACAACACCGATAAAGTGGTGACCCTGGTCGATGAGTGCAACCGCATGGGGCTGCCGGTACTGCCGCCGGACGTCAACATGGGGCTGTTCAAGTTCAATGTGAATGAGCAGGAGCAGATCGTCTACGGCATCGGCGCCATCAAGGGCGTCGGTGAAGGCCCGGTGGAGGCGATCCTCGAAGCCCGAGAGGCCGGTGGAGTGTTCCACGACCTGTTTGATTTCTGCAATCGGGTGGACCTGAAAAAGGTCAACAAGCGCACCATTGAGAAGCTGATCATGGCCGGCGCCATGGACAACCTGGGCCCCCACAGGGCGGCGATGATGGCCACCCTGGACTCGGCAGCCAAGGCCGCGGGTCAGAATGCCCGCAATGCCGCCCAGGGGATGGGGGATCTCTTCGGCGATCTTTGTCCTGAACCGGGCCAGGCCGATCACGCTTTCGTCAGTGTCCCCCCCTTCCCGGACAAGATTTGGTTGGATGGCGAACGGGACACCCTAGGCCTCTATCTGACCGGCCACCCCATCAACCAATACCTTAAGGAGATAAAAGGCTGGACTTCCGGTCGCCTTAAGGATGTGGTGCCCACCGGCCGCGGCAAATCCACCCGGGTTGCCGGCCTGGTGATCGCCGCCCGGGTGATGATCACCAAGCGGGGTTCCAAGATGGGGATCCTCACCCTGGACGATAAAAGCGGCCGCCTGGAGGTGATGCTGTTTGCAGAAGGGGTAGAAAAGTACCAAGATCTGCTGGTAAAGGATAAGATCTTGATCGTTGAGGGAGAGGTCAGCTTTGATGATTTCAATGGCGGCAATAAAATGTCTGCCAAAGAGGTGCTGGACATCAGTCAGGCCAGAGAGAAGTGGGCCAAGGGGGTAACCCTGGATCTGGACTCACAAGACCTGGATGACACCAAGCTGGACCGAGTGAAAACCCTGTTGGGTGACTTCAAAAAGGGCAGTTGCCCAGTACAGATACGATATAACCGACCCGACGCCTGCGGGACCCTGCAATTGGGCCCGAACTGGCAGGTCCGTCCCGATGACGAGTTGCTGCTGCAGCTTGAGACGTTGTTCGGGCCGGGCAAAGTGACCATGACTTATTGACGAGTGTCGACAGACACCTTTAGGTGATCAGAGTATGAGCCTGGATTTTTTGGATTTTGAACAGCCCATTGCCGAACTGCAGGCAAAGATTGACGAGTTGAAGAACGTCAGCCGCAACAGCAACCTGGATATGGATCTGCAGGATGAGATCAAACAGCTTGAGGAGAAGCGCGAGGAGCTGATCACCAAGGTGTTTAACGATCTCGGCGCCTGGCAGGTGGCCCAGATGGCCCGCCACCCTCAGCGCCCCTACACCCAGGATTACATCGATCGGATCTTTACCGAGTTTGATGAGCTCTGTGGCGACCGTGCCTATGCAGACGATCCCGCCATCATCGGCGGCACCGCTCGCCTCGATGGTGTGCCTGTGATGGTCATTGGCCATCAGAAGGGCCGTGACACCAAAGAGAAGGTGCGTCGTAACTTCGGCATGCCTCGTCCCGAGGGGTATCGCAAGGCCCTGCGTCTGATGGAGATGGCCGAGCGCTTCAAGATGCCCATCATCACCTTTATCGACACACCGGGTGCCTACCCTGGCGTCGGCGCTGAGGAGCGCGGTCAGAGTGAGGCCATCGCCCGTAACCTGAAGGTGATGGCTGGCCTCAAGGTGCCGGTGATCTGCACCGTGATCGGTGAAGGTGGTTCCGGTGGCGCCCTGGCCATTGGCGTAGGGGACCGGGTCAACATGCTGCAATACTCCACCTATTCGGTGATCTCTCCCGAAGGGTGTGCCTCCATCCTGTGGAAGGACGCGGCGGAAGCGCCAAAGGCGGCTGAGGCCATGGGCATCACCGCAGAGCGTCTTCATGAGCTCAAGCTGGTGGACACGGTGATCTCTGAGCCCCGCGGCGGTGCTCACAGGGACATGGAGGTGATGGCTGCCTCCCTGAAAGATCAAATTTTGAGCGATCTGGGCTTGTTGAACAAGCTGGATCTGGATACCCTGCTGGAACAACGTTACGACCGATTGATGGAGTACGGTTATTGTCGTTAACCCAGCTTGAGTCCAGCGTTCGGGCCGCCCTGGCGGCCCATCTGGACAATGCCCGCCGCGTGGTCCTGGCTTACAGCGGCGGTATCGATTCGGAGCTGCTGGCCAGCATCCTTGGCCGCCTCCGTCCCGAATTTCCCTCCCGCCCTTTTCTGCTTATCCATGTGAACCACGGCTTGTCAGACAATGCCGAGAGTTGGGTTTCCCATTGCCGCCGTCGTGCCGAACTCTATGGCTTGCCTCTGACGGTGACCAAGGTGGCGGTGGAGCAGGGGCCGAGGATCAGTCTGGAAGCCGCCGCCCGTGAGGCTCGCTATGCGGCCCTGAATCAGCTGCTGTTGCCTGGGGATCTGTTGCTGACCGCCCAGCATAAGGATGATCAGGCGGAAACCCTGCTGCTGGCCCTGAAGCGGGGCAGTGGCCCCCTGGGGCTGGCGGGCATGCTCGCTTCTCAGCCCTTTGCCGGTGCCACCATGCTGCGGCCTCTGCTGGGGCACTCTCGTGGCGAGGTGGAGCGGGCTGCCGCAGAATTGGGGCTGGCGCACATCGAAGATGACAGTAACACCGATCTCAGATTCGACCGTAACTTCCTGCGCCATAAGGTGCTGCCACTGATGAAAGATCGCTGGCCGGGCTTTCATCACGCGGTGCATCGCAGTGCCCAGCTGTGTGGTGAGCAGCAGAGCCTGTGCGATGAACTGGCGAAGGAGGATCTCCGGCTGCATCAGGTGGCCAGCGGTGGCCTGGCGATCAGTGGTCTGGCCGCCCTCAGTGCGCCACGAAGAAATAATCTGGTAAGGTACTGGTTAAGAAAGCATAATCAATTGATGCCGTCCCAGGTTCAGCTGCAACACCTGCAGCAGTTCTGGCTGGCCAGGGAGGATGCCCAGCCCTCCCTGAAGTTGGGTGAGTGCCAGCTGCGCCGTTTTCGTGATGCCCTGTATCTGGTCGGGGAGGAACCCTCGCTGGATGCGGAGCTGGAGATGATGATCCCCAAGGTGCGTCAGCAGATGGCCAACGGCGAGCACTGGTGCCTGGAGGAGCGTGTCGAAGGGGAGCGGCTCAGGTTGCCCCGAGCCGGAGAATCGGTGTTGGTGCGCTATGATCTTCTGGGGACGCGACGGGTTCGCCCCGCCAACCGCAATGGCTCAAGGCCATTGAAGAAGGTGTGGCAGGAGCTTGGGGTGCCCCCCTGGCTGAGAGGCCAGATCCCCATGCTGTTCTTCGGCGACAAGCTGGTGGCCGCCCTGGGCTACTGGCTGGAGCAGGAGGCACTGGAGACCCTGGGACCTGGACTGGTTCCCATTCGTCAGGAGTAGGCCGCAACCGCCTCTCCGCCAAGCAGACTTTCAGGAGGAGAGGCGATACCCATGGATCACGGCGGTCTGACCCCCATCTTACTATTGGCACTGGTGGCCATTGCCGGCCTGGTGATCACCCGGCGGCTGAAGCTGCCGGTGATCCTGGCCTGGCTGATCACCGGTGGCCTGGCGGGCAGTCAGGGGTTCAACTGGCTTCAGAGCGATCAGATCGCCCTGGTGGCCGAGATCGGCGTGGTGTTCCTGATGTTCTCCCTGGGGCTGGAGTTCTCCCTGCCCCGTCTGTGGGCCATGCGCGCCAGGGTGTTCGGTCTGGGCAGCGCCCAGGTGGCGGTGACCCTGGGGTGCACCTTCGTCCTCGCCTGGGGGATGGGGCTGGATCCTCGGGCCGCCTTCGTCTGCGGCGGTGCCATCGCCCTCTCCTCAACCGCCATTGTACTCAAACAGCTGGATGAGCAGGGCTGGATCAACCGTCGTCACGGCGAGCTCTCCGTCAGTGTGTTGCTGTTCCAGGATCTGGCGGTGATCCCCCTGCTGATCATCATCCCCCTGCTGGGCTCGGACAGCGGCGGTGTGGCCCTGGCCATGGAGCTTTCCTGGGCTCTGCTCAAAGGCACCATCGCCTTCGTATTGCTGCTGGGTCTGGGGGGATATCTTCTGCCGAAGATCTTCGATGAGGTGGCCCGCTCCCGCTCCGATGAGCTGTTCCTGCTGACCACCCTGGCGGTGGCCCTGGCTACGGGTTTTGTCACCCTGTCTCTGGGACTCTCCATGACCTTGGGGGCTTTCCTGGCAGGGATGCTGCTGGGCGAGAGCCAATATCGCCAGCAGCTGGAAGCGGACATTCGCCCCTTTCGTGATCTGCTGATGGGGCTGTTCTTTGTCTCGGTGGGGATGTTGTTGGATCTGTCTCTGCTCTGGGCTCAACTGCCCCTGCTGCTGGGTTTGCTGACCCTGGTGATGCTGGCCAAGGCGATGATCATCTGGATGCTGGCCACCCTCACCGGTGAGAAGACCAAGGACGCCCTGGCCACGGGTATCTGCCTGGCTCAGGTGGGGGAGTTCAGCTTCGTACTGATTGCCCTGGCGATGAAGTGGCAGGTGTTGGAGCAGGGGCTGGCTAACCTGCTGGTGGCCACCGGAGTGATCTCCATGGCACTGACGCCTTTCATGGTGGACAACTGCCTGGTGCTGGCCAAGCGAGTGCTGGGGCAGCGGGAGCAGCTGTTCGGCGAGGAGCCGGAAGCTCCGGAACTGGTCACCCAGGATCATGTGGTGCTGCTGGGTTATGGCCGGGTGGGGCAGACCATCGCCCGCTTCCTCAAGCGGGAGAAGATGCCCTTCGTGGCGGTGGATCTCGATCCGATCCGGGTGCGGGAGTCCAGGACCGCCGGTGAGCCTGTGGTGTTCGGCGACGGCCGGCGCCAGGACATCCTCAAGGAGGTGGGGCTGCACCGGGCCAGGTTGGTGGTGGTGACCTTCGACAATCGCCGCGACATCTTTAACCTGCTGGATTGCATCAAGCTGATGGCGCCCCATATCCGAACCCTGGTGCGTACCCGGGATGATGCCACCCTCGAGGCCCTGGAGCTGGCCGGGGCCGATCAGGTGATCCCCGAGAGCCTGGAAGGCAGTCTGATGCTGGTGTCCCAGGTGCTTTACCAACTCGGGGTCCCCCTGCCCCGAATTCTGCTGCGCATCGAGCGCGAGCGACGCGACCGCTATCGCATGCTCCACGGCTTCTTCGGTGGCACCGACCCCGTGCAGGGGCGGGAGCTGTTGCATGCGGTCACCCTGTCAGACAACGCCTGGGCGGTGGGCCACTTCGTGGTGGAGTTGCCGCTGAACCACTGGCGAGTGCAGCTGGACGGCCTTAAGCGGGAGGGGGAGGCGCTGGAGTTTGTTCCCACTACCCGCCTGCAGCGGGGTGATGTGCTGCTGCTGATGGGGACGCCTCACCAGGTTGAACTGGCGGAGCGGGCGCTGCTGGAGGGGCCTTGAGCTCCTCCAGTTCAAAGAAGATCTTCAACTGCTGTTGCTGGGCGCTGGCGTCCCGGTAACCCAGCTCAATCAACTCCTGACAGTACTCAGACTCAAACATCAGGTAACTCAACAGGCTCGATTCCCGGTTCTCATCCACCCCCATCAGCTTGAGCAGGGTGCGCGCGCCTCTGGGCAGGCGACGATAGTGCTTCAGGGCGATGGCATCCAGATTCTCCGACGGCTTGATGGTCATGGTCTCTACGGTGCGCAGCGGCTGCATCACCCGGCGTTCCGGAGGGATCAGCGCCAGGGAGGCATTGATGCGTGCCACCCGCTCCAGATCCGAACTCAGGGCATCGGAGAACACGGCGTCCAGCAGGTGACCGGTGATGCGGCCGCTGTTGGGCGGATGGGGCACCGGATGTGTGTCCGTGGGGCTCTCCAGGTTAATGATGAAGATCCGCTCCGCACCCAGGTGAATGGGGGCACTCAGGGGGGAGAGCTGGTGAATGGCACCGTCACCGAAGTGGTCACCGTCGATGGCCACCGAAGGGAACACCAGGGGGATGGCCGAGGAGGCCATCAGGTGGTCCAGGGTCAGTTGAGCCACCTGGCCACGACGGCGAAACCTCTGCCAGGGGGCCAGGTTCTGTTGCCCCTGATAGAAATTGATGCAGCAGGGGTGGGCGTAACTCGAAGCGGCCACGGTCAGGGCTTTGAGGTGGCCGGTGTCGATGTGGCGTTGCAGTTTCTCCAGAGGCAGGACCCGGTCAAGCAGGACCCGCAGGGGCTGGTTGTTCAGCAGGCTGGGGGGCAGCTTCGGATCCTTGCGGCGCCACACCTGACGCAAAAGGTGCCTGGAGGCGGGCCAGAGATCCGCATGGTACACCTGCTGACTGCGGAAGTTTCGCCAGATCCACTCAAGCTTTCTGACCCCCTTGTGAAAGGATCCCGCATGGCATCCCAGAGTCGCCGCATTGATGGCCCCCGCCGAGGTGCCGCAAAGAATGGGAAAAGGCAGGCCGTGGTTTCTCGGGTAGAAGCTGGCGATCGCCTTGAGGACCCCCACCTGATAGGCGGCCCGGCTGCCTCCTCCGCTGAGTTGCAGGGCCCGATTCTGTGTCTGTTGCGACGGCCTCATGGAGCCTTGGCCTCCCTTAAGGTGGTGGAGTGTGATAATCCACAGAGAATCATTGATTTACATTATGGTGCAGTGACTTAAGTATAGTTCACGGTATAACCGCATTGATACAAACTTAAGTGTAGGTATAATTTGCGCCATTCTTTACCCTCCGCCGGACAGACGGGTGTCGCCGGATGAGGGGGCTGCAGACCCAGAGGAGGCCTGAAACATGGCGCGAAAAACCAAGGCAGAAGCGGAGAAGACCCGCCAACAGCTGCTGGATTCAGCGATGAAGCTGTTCAGTGAAAAGGGGGTGGCCAAGACCACCCTGGCGCAGATTGCCGCCGATGCCGAGATGACCCGAGGGGCGATCTATTGGCATTTCGAAGATAAGGCCGATCTGCTCCATGCCCTGTTTGAGCGCTCCATTACCCCTGAAGCGGAGCGGTTGTGGCACTCCATGACCAACGAGGGGGCCGATCCCCTGGACTGTCTGCTTAGAGCCAGCCATGGCTTCTGGTTGGAGATGAATTCAGAGTCCACGCTTAAGCAGGTGATGATGCTCTACCGTCAGGCGGAGCAGGTGCCGGAGCTGGCGGAGAAGCTCGATGAGATGCACTGCCAGGAGGACTCCCATATGTATCAGGCGTTGAAGATGGCCTCCGAGCAGGGATCATTGCATCCGGAGATGTCCGTCGAGACCGCCTTTACCCTGTTCCACACCCTCCACGGAGGCATGGTGCAACTGGTGTGCGGCGTGCGCAAGTGTACCGTGGAGCTGGACAAGGAGAAGATCTTTCGCGAGCTGATTCAAGGGGTGGAGCGGGCGGTCAGTGCTCCGGAGCGTTTGAAATAAGAGATAAAAAAAGGGTTGGCAATGCCAACCCTTTTTCATGCTTGAGACGGTTAGCCCTGAAGCTTGGCCTGAACCGCTGCGAGGACGGCGTCCATCGCCACATCCTCTTTGCTGCCGTCGGCCCGGTTTTTCAGCTCCAGGTTGCCGGCGTCGATGCCGCGCTCACCGATCACCACTGAGTAGGGGATGCCCATCAGTTCGGCGTCGGCGAACATCACGCCCGGACGTTCCTTGCGGTCATCGAACAGTACATCGATGCCTGCAGCGGTCAGCTCGTCGTAGAGCTTCTCGGCGGCTTCCTGAACCCGGTGGGATTTGTGCATGTTCATCGGCACGATCACCACCTGGAAGGGGGCGATGGCCGCAGGCCAGATGATGCCTCTGTCGTCGTGGTTCTGCTCAATGGCTGCGGCGACGATGCGGGAAACACCCACGCCATAGCAGCCCATGATCAGCGGACGGGCCTTGCCCTGTTCATCCAGCACGGTGGCTTTCATGGACTCAGAGTACTTGGTGCCCAGCTGGAAGATGTGACCCACTTCGATGCCGCGGGCAATCTTCAGGGTGCCCTGGCCGCAGGGGCTCTGGTCACCTTCGACCACGTTACGCAGGTCCTCGACACGGGGCAGGGCGACGTCGCGCTCCCAGTTGATGCCGAAGTGGTGCTTTCCGTCGATGTTGGCACCGGCACCGAAGTCGTTCAGGGTGGCCACGGAGCCATCGATGATCAGCGGCAGCTTCAGGTCAACGGGACCCAGGGAGCCGGGGCCGGCACCGATGGCGTCGCGAATCTCCTCTTCGGTGGCAAACTGCAGTGGAGTGGCCACTTCAGGCAGCTTCTCCGCCTTGACTTCGTTCAGCTCATGATCGCCTCGAACCATCAGCGCCACCAGTTCGGCATCGCACTCGTCGCTGGCGCGAACGATCAGGGTCTTGACGGTCTTGTCGATGGCGAGACCGAACTGTGCCACCAGCTGTTCGATGGTTTTGGCATCAGGGGTGTCCACCAGGGTCATCTCCTGGCCCGGTTCGCCACGTTCACCCAGGGGCAGGGCTTCCGCCTTCTCTATGTTGGCGGCGTAGTCACTCTCGGTGGAGAAGACCACGGCATCCTCGCCACTCTGGGCCAGAACCTGGAATTCGTGGCTGTGGCTGCCACCGATGGCTCCGGTGTCCGCCAGTACCGGACGGAACTCCAGTCCCATACGCTCCAGAATGCGGCAGTAAGCTTGGTACATCGCCTGGTAGGTCTCGTCCATGGTCTCCTGGTCCAGATGGAAGGAGTAGGCATCCTTCATCAGGAACTCACGGGAGCGCATCACACCGAAGCGTGGACGGACTTCGTCACGGAACTTGGTCTGAATCTGGTAGAGGTTCAGCGGCAGCTGCTTGTAGGACTTCACGGCATCGCGAACGATATCGGTGATCACCTCTTCGTGAGTGGGACCCAGTACGAAATCGCGCTGATGGCGGTCCTTGATGCGCAGCAGCTCGGGACCCATGTCGTCCCAGCGGCCGGTCTCCTGCCAAAGGTCCGCGGGTTGAACCATGGGCATCAGAGTTTCCACGGCACCGGCGCGATTCATCTCCTCACGCACGATATTTTCAACTTTTTTTAGCACTTTCAGGCCAGTAGGCAACCAGGTGTAGAGCCCGGAAGCCAGTTTGCGGATCATGCCGGCGCGCAACATCAGCTGATGGCTGATCACTTCAGCATCAGAGGGGGTCTCTCTCAGGGTGGAGACCAGGTAACGACTGGTTCTCATCGATAATGTCCGTAAAAATAAAGAGGCCGATAGTCTATCAGTCCTGAGCCCCGGGTGTCACTCGGGCTGCGCTTTGAGGGCAACTCTGGGATACTTAAACTGCCGGATCATCAGGCTGATGTAATATATTGATGATTGTTGGTTGTTTCGTATGGAATAATTGTTAACGGATCTCAGGCCCGACGGAGTGGCAATGAAGAGTGAACGGTGGGGTATCACCAGCCTGGTGCTGGTAGGGGTACTGTCGATGACCTGGTTGGCGATTCGCCTCTACCAGACGGAGCAGTACACCCTGGAGACGGAGTTCGATCACTACGCCAGTAATCAGGCCAGACAGATTAAGTGGCGCATCGATTCCTCACTGTCGGTGCTCAATTACCTTTCTACCCTGTATCAGGGCAGTGCCAATGTGACTGCCGAGGAGTTCGAATTGGTGGCCGATGGCATCCTGGCCCGCCAGCGGGAGGTCAAGGCCCTGGAGTGGGTGCCGCGGGTCCAGCATCAGGAGCGTGAGCAACTGGAGCGGGCGATGCGTGACCGCTTTCCCGATTTCAGCTTTACTGAATCTTCCATGGGGCAGCGGGTGGTGGCCGAGGGCCGCAGCGAATACTTCCCGGTCTACTACCTTCGCCCCTTCAGCGGCAATGAGTCGCGCCTGGGCATGGACCTCAGTCAGGACCCTCAACTGATGGGGATACTGACACAGGCAATGGGGGCCGGTGAGTTGCTGCTTTCCCCCATGGCCATGGATGAGTCTTATGGCAAGGTGGTGATGGCGGTGGTGCCCATCTATCACAGCCTTCCCCTGACCGATGTCAGCCGCAGCAAACTGCTTAAGGGCTACCTGCTCGGGGTGTTTCAGCTGGAGGAGCTGTTGCATGACCTGGTGCTGGATGGGGAGCGCGCCAATATCCAGTTTCAGATCTGGGACACCACAGGCGACACTCGCCGTCAGTTGATGGGGGCGCCCCCCCATCCCGGATCACTGGGAGACCGGACTCAGAGTTTTGTTTTCGAGGGACTGGCGGGGCGCCGATGGGAGCTGGTGGCCATGGCCAACGGCGAGTTCTTCGCGGCCAAGCGCAGCCTGGCCCCCTATGTGGTGGGGTTGGGAGGTTCCATGGCGATGCTGGCGGTGGGCGGAATGCTGTGGCAGATGCGCCGCAGAAACCATGAAGTGGAAGCCCTGGTACGTGCCCGCACCGAGGAGCTTAACCGGGTAAATCAGCAACTGACCCGCCAGAGTCTCACCGACGGTCTGACCCAGGTCGCCAATCGCCGCCAGTTTGATACCTGGCTTAGCCAGGAGTGGGAGAGCGCCCGCCGTACCGGCAAGCCGGTGACCCTGTTTGTCATCGACGTCGATCTGTTCAAGAACTACAACGACCGTTACGGTCATCTGGCCGGAGACCGGGTTCTGAAGAAGATTGCCCGCATGCTCGCCAGTCAACTCAACCGGCCTCGGGACCTGCTGGCCCGCTATGGCGGCGAGGAGTTTGCCGCGGTTCTGCCTGAAACCGGGCGCAAGGCGGTGAAGTTTGCCGACAGCCTGAGAGCCATGGTGGAAGCCCTGGGGATTCCCCATGAAGGTTCGGACATCTGCGGCTATGTCACCATCAGTATCGGGGTGGCCACCGTGGTGCCTGAGGTGGACCAGACACCGGAACAGTTTTTCGAGCTGGCGGACAAGGCGCTGTATAAGGCGAAGAGCCAGGGGCGCAATCAGGTGGCTTATCACAACCAGGAGCGTGGAGACCTGAGTCTGGGTTAATTGGCGATCATTCTCAATTGTCGCTAGGGCTCCCGGCGATCGCCGATGATTCGCGCCGGGTTGCCCGCTACCTTGGCAAACGGGGGCACATCCCGGGTGACCACGGCCCCCATGCCGACCACGGCGTGATCGCCTATGGTGACGCCATCGACGATGCTGGCTCGGGCGCCAATCCACACATCTTTGCCGATGATGACTCCTTTGGAGCTGACTCCCTGTTGGTAGAGAGGGCGGTCCAGTTCCATGCCGTGGTTAAAGGCATAGATGCTGACATTGTTGGCCAGACGGCTTTGGTCGCCGATGATCAGGCCGGCCCGGCCCCCATCCAGGCTGCAGCCGTGATTAATGCTGACCTCGTTACCCAGGGTAATGGGGCCATGGAGGAAGCTGCCGGTGGCCAGCATGCAGCGGTCTCCCATCGTTACCTCTCTTCCGGGTTCCGCGAAGATGGCGCACCCCTCAGCCAGGAAACAGTTCAGGCCAAAGGTGACGCTCTCCATCGATTCCAGCTCCCGTTGCAGCGTCTCTTGCCAGGGGCGGGCCCACTCCAGGTGTTTGGGCTTGAGACGGTAATAGAGCCAGGGCATCCAGTTCAGGCGCCGTTTGTGTTGCTCCCGGTAACGCTCGCTCATGAACTCTCCACAGCCACCACATCCACCACCAGGTTGCGTCCCTCTTTAACCTGCCAGCGCAGATCAAACTGATGCAGCTGGACGCCATAGACGCGCTCCCCCTCCTCCCTCTTGTATCCGGGACGGGGGTCCTGGGCCAGCACCTGAGAGGCCAGTTCGATAAAGCCGGGACAGAGAGCCTCAGCCCGTGCCAGGGCTTCGCGTCCTTGGGGGCTGACCTCCATCGTCATGGCCGGGGGAGGCTCCTGAGCGAACCCCCCTGATGCATCAGGCAGGGCATCGGAGTAGGGGATATAGGGCTTGATGTCGTAGATGGGGGTACCATCCAGCAGATCAATTCCTTCAACCTCAATGTAGTGTTGCCCTTTGTGCTGACCCACCCCTTTCAGCTTAACCGCCGACAACCCCAGGCCATTGGGTCTGAAGGTGGCCCGGGTGGCGAACACGCCTACCCTGGTGTTCCCCCCCAGCCTGGGAGGACGAACCGTCGGCTTCCACCCCTGAGCCAAATTTTCGTGGAAGGCGAAGATCAGCCAAAGGGCATCGAACTGCTCCAGCCCTCTGAGCAGATCCGGATTGTTGCACTCTCCTTGCAGCTCCAGCCGACCGACGGCGGCAGGCACCAGCCGCGGCTGGCGGGGAATGGCGAATTTCTGCTTATAGGGGGAGCGGCAGATGGCGACAGGCTCAATCTCAATCTTCATGGCGTTGCAATGCCTGGCCGTAACAGGTGATGGCGGAGAGGCAGTGGTCATCTGCAGGCAGTGATACACACCGGCTTACCCACAAGGCATTGCCCCCCAGTTCCGCTGTTTTGCGGCGCAGCTCGGTTCTGGCCTGAGCTGGGCTGGCGGCGGGGTCAGCCTGTCGCTGCTGGCAGCTGGTGGCTTCCAGCCAGCCGAGATCTTTACCTGAGGGAGGCGTATCACCCTGAAACAGAGCAACCTGACCGGCTTTGAAATAGTCCCGGGTAGTCTCGGAGTCCAAGTTGCTGTTGAACTCGAAGTTGGCACTGCAGCCACCGAGTAACAGGAGTGTGGCGATGATGGAGTGTCTCATTGGGGATCTCTTTGGCGCTTTTATCGACTTAGTGTAACACAACGTATATGTGGCCTGAGAAAGTAACAGGCCACTCCGGTGGCAAATATAATGCCGGCTTATAACTGGTTTCCGGTCGGAATGATCTCGGTGCTGGTGTAAATTTGAACAGCTTGTTGTACTAAGTTGACTCGGTATCATGACAAACAAAGAACTCCGGGGTGGCAAGCTTCATCCTGTCAGTTAAAGGAGAGGTTTATGGACTTGGAGCATATAGCTCCTCTTATAGGGCCGGGCCGTTAACGTTTGGTTACTTCGAAATCGCGCTGTCCTTAAAAGAGTGTAGAAATACCTATGGTATGACCTCAGTAGGAGCTGTTGGTGTCGGGCATGCTTAACATTGGATTACAGCTGCGATGATTCGACAGGGTCATTCTGACCTTGTCGAGCTCAATAAGTGACGGCTAAGTGGTGACATCAGGTTATCAAAGGTTTCTATTCCTCGATATCGGAGCCGGGGCATTTTTATATTCAGCTTATATTCAGCTTCGTTTTTATCCCGGTCCAATCTGGGTAATTGAAATGTCACATATTTTGCATGTGAGGGCTGTGCCTTAAGGGGGCATCGAGCCTGAGGTGATACAATTAGGCTTGCGCCATGGGCAGGGAGAAGTGGTGGGTCACATGGCATTACTGCATGATTTTAAAAGGTTTTATCAAGTTGTCAGAGCGTTGTCTGGGGGGCGCCTATGCCCTGAAGGAATACTATATATCACTGAGTAATATCGTTTCCTCTATTTTCGGCAGACATAAAAAAGCGGCCGCCATCGGCGACCGCTTTTTCAGGAAACTCTAATTTATTGCTCGATCAGGAACTCTTCCAGAGAGTGACCTTGATCCAGCTTTTCCTTGATTGCCTTAGGAGTACGACCTTGGCCGGTCCAGGTAATCATCTCGCCATCTACTTCAATTTGGTATTTGGCAGGGCGAGGAGCGCGTTTGCGACGAGGGGCAGTGCCTTCCAGAGCATTCAGCTCGTCAACACTAATACCATCTTCGGCCAGCTGCTTACGAATTGCTTCAATTTTCTCCAGACGCTCGGCTTGAGCGGCTTCTTCAGCTTCAGCTTCAGCTTCGCGCTCATCAGCAATCTTTTGAAGTTTAGCAATTACGTCTTTCAGTTCATCCAGCTCTAGCTCTTTAACTTGAGCCTTCAAGCGGCGACCGTGAGTCAAAATTTCGAGGAAATCAGCCATCGTTGAATCAACCTAAATATGAGTGTGCAAATAGATTAGTGTTTAGACTAGCATGCAAAATATTACTTGTCTGCAAAATATTCCGAATAATTTGGCGATTAAATAGAATTTCGCATTCTCAAATCATGACATTTTACTTTTGTTAAAGTTCATCGTCCTATTAAAAAGTCATTGAAACCTCTCCTGAGTCGGATTCGCCGCATGGGTGGTGCCGTGCGACCTTGGTTCAGGTTGACGTTAACGTCAACAGTAATTAGAGTGGTGGGCAGTGTTAGGCAAAGTCGATTCCGGCGCTCAACAAAGGACGTACTATGAAGATTCTGGTTCCCATTAAGCGGGTGGTCGACCCCTATGTAAAAGTAAGGGTTAAGGCAGACGAGACTGATGTCGAGTTGGCCAATCTAAAGATGGCGATCAACCCCTTCTGCGAAATCGCGGTAGAGGAAGCGGTAAGGCTGAAGGAGAAAGGCCACGCGGATGAGATTATTGCAGTGTCCATTGGCCCCAAGGTGGCACAGGAACAACTGCGGACCGCCATGGCGCTGGGTGCCGATAGAGGGATTCTGGTTGAGCATGATGATGCTCTGGAGCCTCTCTCTGTGGCCAAGGTGCTCAAGGCGGTGATTGATAAGGAGCAGCCCTCTCTGGTGCTCTTTGGTAAACAGTCTATTGATGGCGACAACAATCAGACCGCACAAATGACCGCTGCACTGGCTGGCATGGGGCAGGCGACCTTTGCTTCCAGTGTGGAGGTGGAGGGGGACCAGATTAAGGTAGCCCGAGAGATAGACGGCGGCATTCAGACTCTGAAGGTGACACTGCCCGCGGTGGTGTCTGCGGATTTGCGCCTCAATGAACCCAGGTATGCCTCTCTGCCCAACATCATGAAAGCCAAGCGTAAGCCTCTGGAGACAGTGTCTGTGGCGGATTTTGAGTTGCAGCTCGGGTCTCATCAGAAGACCCTGAAGGTGACTGCACCCGCTGAGCGCAGCGGCGGCATTATGGTGGGCTCAGTGGAAGAGCTGGTGGACAAGCTGAAGAATGAAGCGAAGGTGGTGTAATGGCGATCCTCATTATTGCAGAAGTAGACAAGCAGGGCCTGAGTGCCGAATGTGCCAAGGTGGTTGGCGCCGCATCGACTCTGGGTCAGGACCTTCATCTGCTGGTGGCCAGCGACCATGCTATGGCAGCAGCGGAGCAGGGCGCCAAACTCGCCGGCATCACCAAGGTGCTGGTTGCGGACAACGCGGCCTACGCCCATCAGATGGCAGAACCCGTAGCCGACCTGGTGGTGGAGCTGGCTGGTGAGTACAGCCACATCCTAGCTGCCGCCAGCGCCAAGGGTAAGGATATGCTGCCCCGGGTTGCGGCTCTGCTGGATGTGGCTCAGCACTCCGATGTCATTGCCATCGACTCTGAAGACACCTTCGTCCGGCCCATCTACGCGGGCAATGCCCTGGCAACGGTGCAGAGCCTGGATGACAAAAAGGTACTGACCATTCGTACCAGTGCCTTCGATGCAGTGGCCGAGCAGGCACCGGCAGAAATTCATGCCCTGGACAGTGTTAAGGCAAGCGAACGGACTCAGTTTGTTGGCGAGGAGCTGGTGGAGTCCGAGCGTCCCGAACTGGGCGCGGCACGTGTGGTGATCTCCGGTGGTCGGGGTCTGGGCAGCGGTGAGAATTTTGCCCTGATTGAACAGCTGGCGGACAAGCTGGGCGCGGCCATCGGCGCCTCCAGAGCCGCCGTGGATGCGGGCTTCGTGGCCAACGATCTGCAGGTGGGTCAGACGGGCAAGATCGTCGCCCCAGATCTCTATATTGCCGTGGGGATCTCCGGCGCCATTCAGCACCTGGCGGGGATGAAGGAGTCCAAGGTGATTGTGGCGATCAACAAGGATCCGGACGCGCCTATATTCCAGATTGCCGATTATGGCCTGGAGGCAGACCTGTTCGAGGCTGTTCCTAAGCTCACGGAACTGTTATAAATGTGACTTGGCTCACATTATGGCGGCATCTGTCGGACAAGTGAGGGACACTTGCGGTTAGAATGCCGCCTTCGCATTTTTGCGAGTACCGATTTAGGTAGAGGCGCATCGCCTATCAGTACGCCGGTCGAGGTTGATACCCGACGACGCCGGTGGAAAGGAGTCGATGCCGAAGTGGGCTGGGCATCATCCCTGGTCGCTGGGGCTGCTTTTAACAGGAGCAGCACTGCCATAGTAAATTCCGAGAGGAGCTCGGATGCTTGTTTACTATGGAGCGCTACTGAAAGGACGGTGGGTTTCTATTCTTTGCATATCCCTCCCTCGACGCACAGTCGTGTCAGTTGCCTCCATCGCTAATCCACAACGATAAGATAACGATGGCCTTAATTAGTTACGCCGATTCGGCACTCTCTCTTCTGCCTCCCCTGGTTGCTATTGGGATGGCGATTATGACCCGCAAGGTTTTGCTCTCTCTCGGGCTGGGTATCCTGCTGGGAACCCTGATGCTGGTGGAGTTCGCTCCCATGGCGGCGCTGTCTGAACTCTCTGGCCGGGCCCTGACCCTGGTGTGGGACGATGGCGCTCCCGCCGCCTGGAACCTCTATACCCTCGGGTTCCTGGTGCTGCTGGGGATCATGACCGCCCTGATCTCCGTCTCCGGTGCTACCCGGGCCTTTGCCGCCTGGGCCCGCAAGCGGATCCGCTCCGGCCGGGATGCCAAGCTGATGACCATGGCCTTGGGTGTGGTGATCTTCATCGACGATTACTTCAATACCCTGGTGGTGGGCTCGGTCGCCCGGCCGGTAACCGATCACTACAAAGTGTCCCGGGAGAAACTGGCTTACTGCATCGACTCCACCTCGGCGCCCATTTGCGTGATCTCTCCCATCTCTTCATGGGGGGCGTACATCATCGCGCTGATCGGCGGTCTGCTGACCACCCACGGCATGACCGAGATCGGTTACCTGAGTGCCTTTATCCAGATGGTGCCGATGAACTTCTACGCCATCTTCGCCTTCCTGTTGCTGCTGGCGGTAGTCTATTTCGGCCTGGATTTTGGTGCTCTGGCCCGGGCCGAACAGCGTGCCCGCGCCGGCCAGCTTTGGGAGGAGTCCCGTGGTGTGCCCCCGGGGGAGGAGCTGGATCTGCCTGAAGCGGACAATGGCCGGGTGGCCGGCCTGGTGGCCCCCATCGGCTTTCTGATCGCCATCACCGTCGCCCTGATGCTCTATTCAGGCAACCAGGCTCTGGTTGCCGACGGCAAAGCCTTCAGCCTGATCGGCGCGTTCGAGAATACCGACGTGGCCTGGTCTCTGTTCTACTCCGGCCTGGCAGGGGTGGGCTTCACGCTGGTGTTCAGTCTGATGCAGGGCGTGCCCGTGGGGTATATGGTGAAGGCGGTGATCAGTGGCACCAAGTCGATGCTGCCCGCCATCTACATCCTGCTGTTTGCCTGGACCATTGCCGGCATCATCAGCGATCTCAACACCGGTGAGTATATGGCGTCCCTGGCCCAGGGTAACCTGCCAGCCTGGTCCCTGCCGGCACTGCTGTTTATCCTGAGTGGTTTTGCCGCCTTTGCCACCGGCACCAGTTGGGGAACCTTCGCCATTATGTTGCCCATTGCGGCCAATATGGCGGAAGCGGTGGATCTGGCCTTGATGCTGCCCATGCTCTCCTCGGTGCTGGCCGGTGCGGTATTTGGGGATCACTGCTCGCCCATCTCTGATACCACCATTCTCTCCTCCACCGGAGCGGGGTGTCATCACATCGATCACGTCACCACTCAGCTGCCCTATGCGTTGCTGACGGCGGTGATCTCCCTGGCTGGCTACCTGGTGTTGGGCATTACAGGGTCTGTCGCCCTGGGCTTTGGTACGGCCACCCTGGGTTTGTTGCTGGTGGTGCTGGTGCTGCGGCGTGTGTGCGCGCCCAACGGTGCGCCTGCGGTCACCCGGTGAGTGACGCTGCATCCTGACCCGTTAGTGAGCCCCGCTTAGCGGGGCTTTCTTTATGATGAGAGCAACGAGCCGGCGCACAGTTTCCGGCAGTCCACTCTGGTTCAGATCCGCTCTTTTGGTTAGACTGTGCCAGAATTTTTCAGGGGGAAGAATTTTGGCTCAACTCTACTTCTACTATTCGGCGATGAACGCCGGTAAATCCACCTCATTGCTGCAATCGGCCTACAACTACCGTGAGCGGGGCATGGAGGTGCTGGTGATGACCGCTGGTCTGGATGACCGCTATGGCGTTGGCAAAGTCACCTCCCGCATCGGCCTCTCTTCGGATGCGCTGATCTATCGCCGTGAGGATGATCTGCTGGCCAGGGTACTGGAGCGCAATGAGCAGCAGCCGGTCAACTGCCTGTTGGTGGATGAGTGTCAGTTCCTGACCAAGGAGCAGGTGCGCCAACTGACCTATCTGGTCGATAAGATGGATATCCCGGTGCTTTGCTACGGTCTGCGCACCGATTTCCAGGGGGAACTGTTTGAAGGTTCTCACTACCTGCTGGCCTGGGCCGACAAGCTGGTGGAGCTGAAAACCATCTGTCATTGTGGTCGTAAAGCCAACATGGTGGTTCGCATGGATGGTGAGGGCAACCCGGTACGCAGTGGCGATCAGGTGCATATCGGCGGCAATGACAGTTATGTCTCCATGTGCCGCACCCATTACAGGGAACTGGCCTGGGACTGATCCCGGGAATGGCATGAGATACGGCAGCTTCGGCTGCTGTTTCTTTTTCTGCTGCTTGTCAGAGTGAAGGTGCGGGAGAGAGCGGCGTCGGGAGGGGAGGGCAGGAGTCCTTTCCTGCGGAGAGATTAGCGAATTTTACTGAGGGTCTCTTTGACCTGATCACGCAGCCAGCGGTTGGCTTTGCTGTCTTCCATCTTCTTCAGGTAGGTCAGGTAGAGAGGCACCTTGGGAATGTCGAAGGAGGTCTTTACCTCGGCCAGGTCGAACTGACGGCCATACTTCTCCCACAGCCAGCGAGACACGGTGACCAACGAATCGGTTTCCTGAGCCATCATCATGGCATTGAACGGGTTATTGGTGTCCAGGAACACCTCACGCTCGTCCACATAGCCCAGGTTGAGGGCGTTACCCATCTTGTAGCCAATCTGGCCCACGGCGTAACGGACGTGACGCTGGGACAGATAGGTGTCCATGTCGACCACCTCTTTGGTGAGCGGATTGTTTCTGCAGCCCAGAACCACCATCTCCTCCTCCAGCAGCTTCTCCTGAATGATGGACTTCATGTCCACTTTCAGGGCCACCAGGCAGAGATCGTTGTTGTCGATCTGCAGGCTGTCGATGATTTTTGATTCCTCTTCAACCAGGTTGTTGACGGTGATCTTCAACTGATTGTTAAAGGACTCCACCCGGCGTGCCAGCGGGTGCAGCACGATAAGGTCCAGAATGTGGTTGGCGGCGATACGAAAGCGGCGCTTGCTGTTGGCGGCGTCGAAATCGCTCAGGCTTTCCACGCCGTCTTGCAGCAGGTCCAGGGCGGAGTTGACGTAACCATAGAGTTCCATGGCGAAGTCGGTGGGCTCCAGACCATTGCTGGTACGGGTGAACAGGGGGTGGCTAAAGTACTTACTCAGCTTGGACAGAGACTGGCTGACGGCGCTTGGAGTCACAGAGAGCTTGCGAGCGGCCTTGCTCAGGCTCCCGGTAAACACCACGGCGCGGAAGACGATCAGCAGCCGTATATCGATGGAATCAAAGTCCCGCATTAAAACTGGCATGGCACCTTCCGAGTTAAAAAAACTAATTTCGTCTTGTTAGTGAATCTTAGTCAAATTTTGATAACTATCTGGGCGCGGAATCTAACATGCGGTAACGAATATGCGCAATAGATCCGCTTAGGTGGCAGTTCACACTTTTCATTTGCAACTTTAAGCGGTTGATTTAAGAGGGGCTTTATCACATGTTTTTATTAAAAAAGCATTTTAAGTTATGATTGCTTTACCCACTAATTTTACTCATTTTGAGCTTAACTTAGTGTGTAAGTTTTTGATGGGAATGGGAAAAGTGCGGCCACCCCTGTTAAGTGCAGGTAATGGCCGCGTTTTTGCTGTTAACTGGTCAGATCTGGGATGTTGATGAACTGTTTCAGTGAGTCCGGGTTGGCAAGGGCATCGGTGTTGTTGACCGCTTCGCCGTGCACCACTTTTCGGACTGCCAGCTCCACCAGTTTTCCCGATAAAGTCTTGGGCAGTTCTGACACCTGGATGATCTTTGCCGGCACATGACGAGGGGTGGTGTTGGCGCGAATGGTGCGGCAGATAGTGTGCTTCAGGCCATCGTCCAACTGTAATCCACTCTTAAGCACCACGAATAACACCACGCGAACGTCATCCTGCCACTGTTGACCAATGGCCAGACTCTCCTGCACCTGCTCCACCTTTTCCACCTGGCGGTAGATCTCCGCGGTGCCGATGCGCACGCCTCCGGGATTGAGCACCGCATCGCTGCGGCCATGGATGATGAGGCCACCTTGTGGGGTGGTCTCGGCGTAGTCGCCATGGGCCCAGACGTTGTCGAAGCGGGCGAAGTAGGCGTCATGGTAGCGAGTGCCATCCTCGTCTCCCCAGAAGCCCACAGGCATGGAGGGGAACGGAGCGGTGCACACCAGTTCGCCCTTCTCACCCAGGAGCGCCTGCCCCTGCTCGTCAAACACCTGGACTTTCATTCCCAGCCCCAGGCACTGAAGCTGTCCCCGATAGACCGCCTTGGCCGGGTTGCCCAGGGCGAAGCAGGAGACGATGTCGGTGCCACCCGAGATGGAGCTGAGGCACAGCTCCTGCTTTATCTCTTTGTAGACAAAGTCGAAGCCTTCGTGGGCCAGGGGAGAGCCGGTCGACAGCAGGGCCTTGAGGTTGTCCAGCCTGTGGTGACGGGCGGGGAAGTATTCCGCCTTCTCCAGAGCGGCTATGTACTTGGCGCTGGTGCCGAAGATGCTCACCTCCTCCTGTTCGGTGAGTTGCCACAGCACTTCCGGACCCGGCGCGAAGGGGCTGCCGTCGTACAGCACCAGGGTTGCCCCCACCGCCAGGCCGCTGACCAGCCAGTTCCACATCATCCAGCCACAGGTGGTGAAGTAGAACAGCACATCCTCCCGGCGAAGATCGGTGTGCAGCCGATGCTCCTTGAGGTGCTGAAGCAGGGTGCCGCCTGCGCCATGAACGATGCACTTGGGTTTGCCTGTGGTCCCGGAGGAGTAGAGCACATACAGGGGATGGTCGAAGGGCAGAGCTTCGAACGACAGGGTGCGGGCATCGTTGGCCAGGGCCTGGCTCCAGGGCAGGGCCAGGGGCGAGTCCACCTCGCCGGTACTGTCGAAGGCGGGCACCACGATCAACTGTTCCAGGGAGTCGATGGCGTCGGCTATCTGGGTCAGTTTGTCGCTGCAATCGATCACCTTGCCGTTGTAGCGGTAGCCGCTGGCGCCGATGAGGACCTTGGGACGAATCTGACCAAATCGGTCCAGCACGCCGTTAAAGCCAAAGTCCGGAGAACAGGAGCTGAAGGTGGCGCCCAGGCTGGCTGCGGCCAGCATGGTGACCACGGTCTCGATGCGGTTGGGCATAAAGGCGGCCACTCTGTCGCCAGGCTCTATCCCCAGTTTGCGAAGGTGGGCCGTCAGCTTGGCCACCTCGTGGTAGAGTTCGTTGTAGGAGAGGGCGACACGGTTGGCGGCCTCATCCCGATAGACCAGGGCGATGCGGTCATCCCGGAAACGCAGCAGGTTTTCGGCGAAGTTGAGCCGGGCCTGGGGAAAGAAGCGTGCCCCCGGCATCTTGTCGGCATCGGCAAGCGGGATCTCCCCCATCTCGCCCTGGACACCAAAGCGCAGCCAGATCTCCCGCCAGAAGGGGCCGGGATTGTCGACGCTCCAGCGATGCAGCTGGTCGTAGTCGGTCAGATTCAGCCCGAGATCCCGGTTGAGATCCTGCCGGAACTGCTCCATCTGAGTGGCGCTGCGTCGCACCGGTGAAGGCTGCCACAATGCACTGTTGCTCATCCCTGCTTCTCCTTGCGTTTGGCCAGCCAGGCCTGGGCTACCCGACTGGTGGGGGACTTGTTGAGACTGCGGCAGATCTGATCTCCCGCCAGAACCAGGGCGTCCAGGTCGACGCCGGTGTCCATCCCCATCCCCTCCAACATATAGACCAGATCCTCGGTGGCCAGGTTGCCGGAGGCGCCGGCGGCATAGGGGCAACCGCCCAGACCGGCGACGGCACTGTCGAAGGTGGTGATCCCCAGCTCCAGGCAGGCCAGCACATTGGCCAGGGCCTGGCCATAGGTGTCGTGGAAGTGCAGGGCCAGGGCCGAAGCGGGTATCTGCTGCGCCACCGCCGCCACCATGGCGTTGGCTTTGGCCGGGGTGCCTACCCCAATGGTGTCTCCCAGAGAGATCTCATAACACCCCATCTGATAGAGGGTCTGTGCCACCTCCACCACCTTGGACACCGGAATGTCGCCCTCATAGGGACAGCCCAGTACACAGGAAACATAGCCGCGCACCGGCAGATTGGCTTCCCGGGCGGCGGCCATCACCGGCTGGAAGCGTTCCAGGGATTCGGCCACCGAGCAGTTGATGTTGCGCTGGCTGAAGCTCTCCGACGCCGCGCCAAACACCGCCACACCGTCCACCCCTACACTCAGAGCCGATTCCAGGCCTCGGAGGTTGGGGGTGAGGGCGCTGTAACGCACCCCCTGTTGCCGATGGATGCGGCTGAACAGCTGATCGGCGTCCGCCATCTGAGGCACCCACTTGGGGGAGACGAAGCTGCCCGCCTCGATCTCCTTGAGCCCGGTCTGGCTCAGGGCATCCACCAGGGCAATGCGCTGCGCCAGGGTGACCCCCGCTTCGTTTTGCAGGCCGTCTCTGGGCCCCACTTCAACGATACGTGCTTGGCTCATCACTCCTCCACCGCTTCCAGGGCCACCAGCGAGACGCCGTCGCTGACCTGCTGGCCTGGGGAGAAGGGCAGGGCGGTGATCTTGCCGGCATAGGGGGCGGTGATGGTGTACTCCATCTTCATCGCCTCCATCACCAGCAGGGACTGTCCCGCCTCCACCTGCTGCTCCAGATCGCACAGCAGCGCCACTATGGTGCCGTTCATCGGTGCCTTCAGGGAGTCTTCGCCCCCCTCATCGTCGGCCTGGGTGCCATGACGGACCTGGGTGAAGCGCAGCGGACCGTCGGGCAGAAACAGGGTGATCGCTTCGTGGCACTGCTCATAGGACCAGTGGCACAGGTGACCATCCAGCTCCATACGGACCTGCTGTGCATCCAGGGCGGCCACCACACTATGCTCCTGGTCATCCAGCGTCAGGGTAAAGGCGGGCCACTCTCCCTTGAGGTTGAGGGTGTATCGTTCGCCATGTTCATCCTCCAGCTGGTGCCCCAGCTGGGCGCGCTGATTGAGGCGAAAGCCGACGGCGCTGTGCCACGGAGAGTGCTCATCTTCGGGGCGACTGGCCACCAGAGCCGCGGCAATGGCGGCTCGTTGACGCAGGTCGTCGGCCCGGGTGAGGGCCGGGTAGTGACGTGCGATGAAACCGGTGTCCAGCACCGCATTTCTGAAGTCATCGTGAGCGACGATACGAGCCAGGAACGCCAGGTTGCTGGTGACGCCGGCCAGTTGGGTCTGGCGCAGGCCGCGGATCATCTGGGCAATGGCCTGGTTGCGGTTGTCCCCATAGCTGATCAGCTTGGCGATCATCGGATCGTAGTGGGCGCTGATGCTGTCGCCGGCGATCACGCCGCTGTCCAGGCGGATGCTGCCAGGCACCTCGAAACGGGTCAGGGTGCCGGTGGCGGGCAGAAACTCCCGCTGGGGGTCCTCGGCGTAGAGGCGCACCTCCAGGCTGTGGCCTGAGACCCGGATCTGAGACTGCCCCAGAGGCAGGGGCTCGCCGGCGGCCACCCGCAGCTGCCACTCCACCAGATCCTGGCCGGTGACCATCTCGGTGACCGGATGTTCCACCTGCAGACGGGTGTTCATCTCCATAAAGTAGAAGCGCCCCTGCTCATCCAGCAGGAACTCCACGGTACCGGCGCCCACATAATCGATGGCCAGGGCGGCCCGGCAGGCGGCCTCCCCCATCTCCTGGCGCAGGGCATCGCTTAGGCCAGGGGCCGGCGCCTCCTCCACCACCTTCTGGTGGCGTCGCTGGATGGAGCAGTCCCGGTCTGACAGGTAGACGCAGTGGCCCAGGGTGTCGGCGAACACCTGCACCTCCACATGGCGGGGGGCCGACAGGTAACGCTCCAGCAGCAGGGTGTCGTTGCCGAAGGCGGAGGCCGCTTCCCGGCGGGCGGTGGCCAGGGCTTCGCCCAGCTCAGCGGCCTCGTTGACAATGCGCATCCCCTTGCCGCCGCCACCAAAGGCGGCTTTGACCAGCAGGGGATAGCCGATTTTGGTGGCCTCATCGGTGAGGCATTCATCGCTCTGATCCTCGCCGTGGTAACCGGGCAGCATGGGCACGCCGGCGTCCGCCATGATCATTTTGGCGGCGCTTTTGGAACCCATCTTGTCGATGGCGTCGGCGCCCGGGCCGATGAAGCGGATGCTGGCGGCTTCACAGCCTCGGGCAAAGTCCGGATTTTCCGACAGGAAGCCGTAGCCTGGGTGGATGCCGTCCACGCCATGGGCCTTGGCCAGTTCGATGATGGCGTCGCCGCGCAGGTAGGATTCGGTGGCCGGAGCAGGCCCCAATAGCAGGGCCTCGTCGGCCATCAGCACATGCTGGGCACCGCGGTCCGCTTCGGAATAGACCGCCACGGTGGCGATGCCCAGCTCCCGGCAGGTGCGTATCACCCGGCAGGCGATCTCGCCCCGGTTGGCGATCAGTACTTTGGTCAGCATCAGTTCTCTCCTTGCCAACTGGGGGGGCGCTTGTCGAAGAAGGCACCCAGGCCCTCCTGCCCTTCGTCTGAGACCCGGATGCGGGCGATGGCCTCGGCAGTCAGCTGCGCCAGGGCTTCATCGAAGGGGTGTTGTTCTATGGTGTGCAGCAGCGCCTTGCAGGCCTGCATCGCCTTGGGACCGTTACCCGTCAGGGTGGCGATCATCGCGTCACCTTCAAGGGTGAGGTCGTCACACACCTGGTGCACCAGTCCCAGGCGCAAGGCGGTGTCGGCGTCGAACTGTTCGGCGCTGAGCATAAAGCGGCGGGCCTGGCGCTGCCCCATGGCGCGGGCCACGAAGGGGCTGATCACCGCAGGGATCAGTCCCAGCTTCACCTCAGACAGGCAGAACCTCGCCCGGGGGGAGGCCAGGGCGATGTCGCAGCAGGCAATAAGCCCCAAAGCGCCGCCGAAGGCGGCACCGTCCACCAGCGCCAGGGTGGGGCTGGGGAAACGATCCAGGGTGTGCATCAGCCTGGCCAGCTCTCTGGCGTCGCGGATGTTGCTCTGCTGGTCCAGGTTCACCTGGCTCTTCATCCATGCCAGGTCGGCACCGGCGGAGAAGTGTTTGCCGTTGGCGGCCAACACCAGCACCACAGGCGGCTCCTTGGCCAGCTGAGTCAGGGCCTGATTCAGCTCCTGGATCATGGTGTCGCCGAAGGCGTTGTGTTTGTCCGGCCGGTTCAGGGTCAGGCGGGCCACGCCATCCTGGCGGCTCAGGGTCAGATACTGAAACTCCATGGGCTCTCCTTTACATGCGGAACACGCCGTAGCGGGTCTCTTGGACCGGGGCGTTCATGGCGGCGGTCAGGGCCAGGCCCACCACGTCACGGGTCTGGGCCGGATCGATGATGCCGTCGTCCCACAGTCTGGCACTGGCGTAGTAGGGGTGACCCTGACGCTCATACTGCTCGACAATGGGCTGCTTGAAGGAGGCCTGGGCCTGGTCGCTCCAGCTCTCTCCCTTGCGGGCGAGGGCGTCGGTGCGCACCTGGGCCAGGACGTTGGCGGCCTGCTCCCCCCCCATCACCGAGATGCGCGCATTGGGCCACATCCACATCATGGTGGGATCATAGGCGCGGCCGCACATGCCGTAGTTGCCGGCGCCGTAGCTGCCGCCGATCACCACGGTGAACTTGGGCACCCGGGCGCAGGAGACCGCGGTGACCAGTTTGGCACCGTGCTTGGCGATCCCTTCGTGTTCATACTTCTTGCCTACCATGAAACCGGTGATGTTCTGCAGGAACAGCAGCGGGATGTTGCGTTGGCAGCACAGTTCGATGAAGTGGGCGCCCTTGAGGGCCGATTCGGAGAACAGGATGCCGTTGTTGGCCAGGATCCCCACCGGCTGACCGTAGAGCTTGGCGAAGCCGCACACCAGGGTGGCCCCATAGCCGGCCTTGAACTCGTCGAAGTCGGAGTCATCCACCAGCCGGGCGATCACCTCCCGTACTTCGAAGGGTTGCTTCAGGTTGCTGCCGACGATGCCGTAGAGCTCATCACTGGGGTAGCGGGGCGGCAGTATGGGCGGCTCTGCCAGAGGCTGCTGACGTTTGTGGTTGAGGCGGGCCACCGACTGGCGGGCCAACTGCAAGGCGTGTTCGTCGTTCTCCGCCAGGTGGTCGGCCACGCCGGAGATCTGGGTGTGGACGGCGCCGCCTCCCAGCTCCTCGGCAGTGACCTCTTCGCCGGTGGCCGCCTTCACCAGTGGCGGTCCTCCCAGGAAGATGGTCCCCTGTTCACGAACGATGATCGACTCGTCGGCCATGGCGGGCATGTAGGCGCCCCCGGCGGTACACAGGCCCAGCACCACGGCGATCTGCGGGATCCCCTTGGCAGACATGTTGGCCTGATTGTAGAAGATGCGGCCGAAGTGGTCCTTATCCGGGAACACCTCATCCTGGCGCGGCAGGAAGGCGCCGCCGGATTCCACCAGGTAGATGCAGGGCAGGTGGCACTTCTCGGCGATCTCCTGGGCCCGCAGGTGTTTCTTGACGGTGAGGGGGTAATAGGTGCCCCCCTTTACCGTGGCGTCGTTGGCGACGATCATGCACTCGACCCCACAGACCCGGCCGATGCCGGCAATCACTCCGGCGGCGGGGACATTGTCTTCGTAGCAGTCATGGGCCGCCAACTGGCTTAATTCCAGGAAGGGGGCGCCGGGATCAAGCAGTCGCTCGACCCGTTGGCGGGGCAGCAACTTGCCCTGACCCAGGTGTTTGGTTCGGGCACGTTCGGTGCCGCCGGGGAGGATGGCGTCCAGGGTGGCCTTGAGATCGGCCACCAGATCCGCCATGGCATTGTGACGGGCCACAAAGCCCGCGTCCTGCCGGTTGATGCTGGAACGGAGTATGGTCACGTTAGTCAGTCCTTAACTGGCGGGGCCCAGGGGCCCCGCTCCATGGGATCAGTCGGTTTCGTTGAACAGCTCGCGGCCGATGAGGAAGCGGCGGATCTCCGAGGTGCCGGCGCCGATCTCATACAGTTTGGCGTCCCGCAGCAGGCGGCCGGTGGCGTATTCGTTGATGTAGCCGTTGCCTCCCAGCAGCTGGATGGCATCCAGGGCCAACTGAGTGGCCAGTTCGGCGGAGTAGAGGATGGCGCCGGCGGCGTCCTTGCGGGTGGTCTCCCGGCGGTCGCAGGCCTGGGCCACGGCGTAGACGTAGGCGCGGGAGGCGTTGGAGCGGGTGTACATGTCGGCCACCTTGCCCTGGACCAGCTGGAACTGGCCGATCGCCTTGCCGAACTGCTCCCGCTGATGGATGTAGGGCACCACCTGGTCCAGGCAGGCGGCCATGATCCCCAGGGGACCGCCGGACAGCACCACGCGCTCGTAATCCAGGCCGCTCATCAGTACGTTGACCCCTTTGCCCACGCCCCCCAGGACGTTGTCAACCGGGACTGGCGCATCCTGGAACACCAATTCACAGGTGTTGGAGCCGCGCATGCCCAGCTTGTCCAGCTTCTGGGCCTGGGTGAACCCAGGGGTGCCGCGCTCGACGATAAAGGCGGTGATCCCCTTGGGGCCGGCATTCACATCGGTCTTGGCGTAGATGACGTAGGTGTCGGCGTCCGGACCGTTGGTGATCCACATCTTGTTGCCGTTGAGAATGTAGTGGTCACCCTCAAGGCGGGCGGTGAGTTTCATCGAGACCACATCGGAGCCGGCGTTGGGCTCGCTCATGGCCAGGGCGCCCACATGCTCGCCGCTGACCAGCTTGGGCAGGTACTTGGCTTTCTGCGCTTCGGTGCCGTTGCGGTGGATCTGATTGACGCACAGGTTGGAGTGGGCGCCGTAGGAGAGCCCTACGGACGCGCTGGCCCGGGAGATCTCCTCCATGGCGATAACGTGGGCCAGGTAGCCCATGTTGACGCCGCCATACTCCTCACTGACGGTGATCCCCAGCAGCCCCATCTCGCCCATCTTTTGCCACAGCTGGCTGGGAAAGGTGTTGCTCTGGTCTATGTCACTGGCCAGAGGGGCGATTTCGGCCTGGGCAAAATCCCGTACCGAGTCTCGCAGCATCTCCAGCGTATCGTCCAAGCCAAAATTGAAATTGGTTTGGTAAAGGCTCATATCTTCTCCCCTTGGTTCCTTGTGGGCAGCAAGACTGGCGGCGCTCCGGCCGCAAAAAGAGGGACCGCTTTTATGGGTGAAACACTAGGTTTCTGCGGTTAGCTCTTCCAGTGCTTGCTTACATTGCTGTTCGGCGGAGCTGAGTTCCATCATCACCACCTTGATGTCGTCCATCTGTTGCTGCAGGTCGGCCTTCTTGGTTTCGATCAGCTCCAGCATGGTTTGCAACTGGGAGCCGCTACTCCTGTCGGCGTCGTAGAGATCAAACAGGCGACCGGTTTCCGCCAGGGAGAAGCCCAGGCGTTTTCCCCTCAGGATCAGCTTCAGGCGCACTTTATCCTGCAGGCTGTAGATGCGGGTCTGCCCCCGGCGGCCGGGGCTGAGCAGGCCTTGGTCCTCATAGAAGCGGATGCTGCGCGTGGTGATGTCGAACTCACGGGCCAGATCGCTGATGGAGTAGGTCACGCTGCTCTTTTCTTGGTTCTGAGTCATGGTGGTACCGGTCAAAAATCACTTCCGTTCACCTTATAGGAAGTTTACGTAAAGGTAAAGTTGTTAAAAAGGTGTTAGCCCTTGGTCGAATGGGGCAGAGCGCTCCCTTTTGATACAAATTCAGGGGAGAGTGTGAATTCGACCAGGGAGGCAAAGATGCCGTTGGATAAGGTCAGACAGATGCAGCAGCAGGCGTGGCAGGACCCTCAGGGGTTCTGGAGTCAGGCTGCCCAGACAGTTACATGGATGAAACCGGTGGATCGGGTGCTGGACGACAGCCGGGCTCCCTTCTACCGCTGGTTTCCGGACGCGACCCTGAACACCTGCTACAACGCGGTGGACCGCCACGTGGAAGCGGGTTTTGGTGAGCAGACTGCCATTCAGTACGTCAGCCCGGTCACCGGAGTCGAGCGCGCCGTCAGTTATGGCGAACTTCAGCAACAGGTGGCCAGCTTTGCCGGGGCCCTCAAGGGACTGGGCATCGTCAAGGGCGACCGGGTGGTGATCTACATGCCGATGATCCCGGAAACCGCGGTGGCCATGTTGGCCTGTGCCCGCCTCGGCGCCATCCATTCTGTGGTGTTCGGCGGCTTTGCCCCACCGGAGCTGGCCAGCCGCATCGACGATGCCCAGCCCAAGCTGGTGATCTCCGCCTCATGCGGCATCGAGCCCTCCGGGGTGATCCCCTATAAGCCGCTGCTGGATGCCGCCCTGGCCCAGTCCCAGCATCAGGTGGACAGTACGGTGATCTTTGCCCGCCCCCAGTGTCAGGCGGAGTTGCAGACAGGACGGGACTTCGACTGGCAAGCGCTGGTGGACAGCGCCGAGCCGGCAGAGTGTGTGGAGGTGGCGGCCGATGATCCCCTTTACATTCTGTATACCTCAGGCACCACAGGCCGCCCCAAGGGGGTGGTGCGGGACAATGGTGGTCATGCCGTGGCGCTGGCCTGGTCGATGAAGGCGATCTACAACATCGACGCCGGTGATGTGTTCTGGGCGGCGTCCGACGTGGGCTGGGTCGTAGGTCACTCCTACATTGTCTATGGTCCGCTGCTGGCCAGGGCCACCACCCTCCTCTACGAGGGCAAGCCTGTGGGTACCCCGGACGCCGGCGCCTTCTGGCGGATCATCGACAAGTACAAGGTGAAGTCCTTCTTTACCGCGCCCACCGCCATCCGCGCCATCAAGCGGGTGGACGCCGGTGCCAGCCTGCTGGAGGGGGTGGACATCAGTTCTTTGCAGGCGCTGTTCCTGGCGGGAGAGCGCTGCGACCCCGACACCCTCAACTGGGCAGCGGACATGCTCAAGGTGCCGGTGGTGGATCACTGGTGGCAGACCGAGACCGGCTGGTCCATCTGTGCCAATCCCATGGGCATTGCCCCCCTGCCCATCAAGGCGGGGTCCCCGGCGCTGGCGGTGCCCGGCTACCAGGTCCAGGTGCTGGATGAGGAGGGCACCCAAGTGGCACCGAATCAGAGCGGCGCCATCTCCATCAAGCTGCCACTGCCTCCGGGAACCCTGATGACCCTGTGGAACAACGATGACCGCTATCGCGACGGCTACCTGGCCCGCTACCCCGGCTACTACCTCACTGGCGATGCCGGCTACATGGATGAGGAGGGATACCTCTATGTGATGGGGCGGGTGGACGACATCATCAATGTGGCGGGTCACCGCCTCTCCACCGGCCGTTTCGAGGAGGTGTTGTCCCACCACAATGCGGTGGCGGAAGCGGCGGTGATCGGCATCAACGACAGCCTCAAGGGGCAGCTGCCCCTGGGACTGGTGGTGCTCAAACAGGGGATGGACAAAGATCTCGAGACCATCAAGAAGGAGCTGGTGGCCCTGGTGCGTGCCGAGGTGGGCGCTGTGGGCGCCTTCAAGCTGGTGGGGGTGGTGGAGAAGCTGCCCAAGACCCGTTCCGGCAAGATCTTGCGCGGCACCATGCGTAAAATCGCCAACGGTGAAGCGGTGAAGACGCCGGCCACCATCGAGGATCCTCAGGCGCTGTTGGTGATCAGCCAGGCTCTGGCGCAGATGGGGCTCAATACCCCGGAGCAGCCGGTGCTGGATCTCTCCTAGGGTTGGGTCAGCAACAGAGAAAAAGAAAGAGGTGCCATCAGGCACCTCTTTCTTTTTCTCGCTTGGATCAGAAGCTGGTGCGCTTGTAGCGGCGGTATTCCGGCTGCCAGAACATCCCCTCAATCTTGTCTTTCAGATCGACGTTCTTCATCAGCTTGGCGACGCCATCGCGCATGGCCGCCTGGGCCACGGCAAAGGCGATCTGTTTGCTGACCTCCTGGATCTCCTCCAGGGGGGGCAGCAGGGCGCCCTCACCGTCGTTGGCCAGGGGGGAGCACTCCGCCAGGGCGCGGCTGGAGGCCATCAGCATGTTGTCGGTGACCCGCTCCGCCTTACACGCCAACACGCCCAGGCCGACGCCGGGGAAGATGTAGCTGTTGTTGCACTGGGCGATGGGGTAGCTGGCCTCGTCCAGCATCACCGGATCGAAGGGGCTGCCGGTGGCCACCAGCGCCTGGCCGTCGGTCCAGCGCAATATGTCTTCCGGCATCGCTTCCACCCGCCGGGTGGGGTTGGACAGGGGGAAGACGATGGGGCGGGGACAGTGCTTGTGCATGGTACGGATCACCTCTTCGGTGAACAGCCCGGGGGCGCCACTGACGCCGATGAGGATGGTGGGCCTGGCGTGCTCCATCACCTGCAGCAGGGACACGCCACTGCCCTCCTCACTCCAGCCCTGGGTCTTCTCCAGGCTCTGGGTCAGTTTCTGCTGGAAGGGCAGCAGGTTGGGCATCCCTTCCTGCAACAGGCCCCAACGATCCACCATATGCACCCTGGCCCGGGCTTCGCCGTCTTCCAGGCCTTCGGAGACCATCTGAGCGATGATCGCCTCGGCGATGCCACACCCGGCGGAGCCGGCACCGAGGAAGGTGACGGTCTGCTCCTTGAGCTGGGTGCCGGCAGCCTTGCAGGCGGCCAGCAGCGAGCCCACGGTCACTGCGGCGGTGCCCTGGATGTCGTCGTTGAAGCAGCACAGCCGGTCCTTGTATCGCTCCAGCAGTGGCATGGCGTTTTTCTGGGCAAAGTCTTCGAACTGCACCAGGGCATCGGGCCAGCGGCGCTGTACCGCGCTGAGCACCTCTTCGACGAAGGCATCGTACTCCTCGCCGGAGATGCGCTTGTTGCGCCAGCCCATGTAGATGGGGTCATTGAGCCGCTGAGGGTTGTCGGTGCCCACATCCAGCACTATCGGCAGGGTGTAGGCGGGACTGATGCCGCCACAGGCGGTGTAGAGGGAGAGTTTGCCGATGGGGATCCCCATGCCACCGATCCCCTGGTCACCCAGGCCGAGAATCCGCTCGCCGTCGGTGATGACGATCACCCTGACGTTGTGGCGGGTAGCGTTGTTGAGGATGTCGTCGATCTTGTCCCGGTTGGGATAGCTGAGCATCAGGCCCCGGGCCCGGCGGTAGATGTTGGAGAACTGCTCGCAGGCTTCGCCAACGGTGGGGGTGTAGATGATGGGCATCATCTCGCTGATGTGGTTGTTCACCAGGCGATAGAACAGGGTCTCGTTGGTGTCCTGAATGTTCCTCAGGTAGACGTGCTTGTCCATGTTGTTGGTGAAGTGCTGGAACTGCTGGTAGGCCCGTTCCGCCTGCTCCTCAATGGATTCGATGGCGTGGGGCAGCAGGCCGTTGAGGTTGAAGGCTTCCCGCTCCTCTTCGCTGAAGGCGGAGCCCTTGTTCAGCAGGGAGGTCTCCAGTAGCACAGGACCGGCATAGGGGATATATAGGGGGCGTTTATTGTCTTCCATCGGCATGATTTTGTTTGTTGTTTTAGACCTTGCATAGTGTACCTCAATTGACAGCCTGCCGTGACCCAGATCACTGCTTATGGGGAAATAAGTTTTGCGCCACGAAAAAGGGGCTCCATTGAGCCCCTGACGTTGGTTGCGTTAAAGCGTCAGAGCGCCAGCAACAACCCGCCTGAGGCCAGGCCGGAAAAGATCATGGTGAGCTTGGCGGTGCGGCCCAGCAGTGGGTTGAGGGCGGCGCCCTCGGTGCTGGCAAACTCCATGGCCAGGGCCTTGGCCATGGGGATCGAGGCGGCACAGGCGGCCACAGTGGCACCGGGCAGCATCCCCATCAGCCAGCCCAGGGTCACCATCAGGTAGGGGGCGGCGATCAGCATCTGATAGAGCAACTGGGATCGCTCCAGCCCCAGGCGAACCGCCAGGGTGTTTTTGCCTGCCTTGATGTCCGTGGTGCGATCCCGGGTGTTGTTCACCAGCATGATGGCGGCGTTCAGCAGGCCCACGGCACTGGCCAGCAGCCAGGCGCTGGCATCGGTGGTGCCGGTCTGAATGAAGTAGCAGCCCACCACCGCCACCAGTCCGAAGTAGACGTAGGCGGCGATCTCGCCCAGGCCATGGGAGGCCAGAGGGTAGGGACCGCCGGAGTAGCACAGGGCGCCGGCCAGGGCGAACAGGGCCAGGAAGGCGATGGGCCAGCCCCCCACAAAGATCAGGTATTGGCCAATCAGGGTGGCAATGGTGAGGGAGAGGATCATGCCATTGCGCACGGACGCGGCGGAGAGCAGGCCCTGCTGGGTGACCCGGGTAGGGCCCAGGCGCTCATCGGTGTCCACCCCGGATTTGAAATCGAAGTAATCGTTGGCCAGATTCACCCCTATCTGCAGCAATACCGCGCAGACCATGGAGGCAAAGGCGACCAGGGCAGAGAAGTCCTGATGATAGAAAGCCAGCACATTGCCCACCAGGATAGGCCCGATGGCCGCGGGCAGGGTGCGGGGACGAATCGCCATCATCCAGTAACTCAGTTTCATAGGGTCTCTTGATTTGGTTATGACCGCATTATTGTACCTCTAAAGCGAGGAGATTCATCGTTCGCAGCAGGGGGGTGTGATCCCGGTAGAGAATCCAGTATCGGAGCCGGTTTTACCCTGGCAATTGTACAGAGATTAACCCATTGTTTTAAATAGGGGTTACACCAAATTGTCAGGAGGACAGGGATGAAGGATACAGGCTCAATTCGCTTTGATGATCAGGTGGTTGTCGTCAGTGGCGCCGGCCGCGGGCTGGGACGCGCCTTCTCCCTGGCCCTGGCGGAGCGGGGGGCCAAGCTGCTGCTGCTGGATAACGGCTGTGACAGTCGCGGCCAGGGCAACGATCCCACCCTGGTGCATGAGGTGGCGGCCCTGATTCGCAACCTCGATGGCGAGGCCCTGCCGATGTGCGTGGATGTCACCGACCATCAAGCACTCTCAGAGGCATTGGCTGCGGGCATTGAACATTTTGGCCGCATCAACTCCGTGGTGGCCTGTGCCGGCATTCTGATTCCTCAGCAAGCCCCCTGCGATCTGGATGAGTACCGGCGCATGATGGAGGTGAACCATTTTGGTACCGTCAACCTGGTGCACGCCGCCATGGAGCAACTCAAGGCCAATAGAGGCCACATTGTGGTGTGCAGTGGCTTCTCCGGTCTCTATGGGGATCGGGACCTGGGGGGCTACGGTGCCAGCCTGATGGCCAATCGCGGCTTCATGTTGTCGGTGGCCCAGAGGATGGATGAGGCGGGGATCCGCTGCAACGCGCTGTGCCCCTCAGCCTCCACCCGGATGGTGGAGAAGCTGTACAACACCGAGCAGCATCAGAAGTTGCAGATCAGTGCCGTGGTGCCGGCCCTGCTCTATCTTCTCTCTCGGGATGCCCCAAACGGGGCCACACTCACCGCGGCGGCGGGGCAGTTTACCCTGGCCCGGACCGTGGAGACCCACGGCATCCGACTGAAACCGGAAAACCTGCGACCGGAAGAGTTGTGTCTGGCCTGGGATGAGCTGAACTCGGAATCTGTGGTCACCCCCTACCCCTCCTTCAGAGAGAGAGTCAGACGCCTGTTCCAGCGTTGACCCTGAGTCGCGCCCTTGGGTACCCTGTGGCCTTTGTCACTGAAATTGGGACCCATCAATGTCCAATTCTCTCGATACCCTGCTTCAGGTGATGGACCTGGAGCAGCTGGAAGAGGGGCTGTACCGGGGCCAGAGTGAAGATCTGGGGTTCGGTCACCTGTTTGGCGGCCAGGTACTCGGTCAGGCGCTGGCGGCGGCCACCCGCACCGTAGAATCGGCCCGTGCGATTCACTCTTTCCACTCCTACTTCCTGCGCGCCGGTGACCTGAACCGTCCGGTGATCTACGAAGTGGAGAACATGCGCGACGGCGGCTCCATCAGTACCCGCCGGGTCAGTGCCATTCAGCATGGCCGTCCCATCTTCCACCTTACCGGCTCCTTCCACCACCTTGAGCCGGGTTTCGACCATCAGGCCCAGATGCCCCAGGTCGCTGGACCCGACACCCTGCCCAATCAGTTTCAGTTGGCACAGGGAATGCGCGGCAAGGTGCCCGATGCGGTGCTGGATATCTATCTGAACAACACCTCCATCGAGATCCGCCCGGTGGATCCCATCAACCCGCTGAATCCCGTCCCCAGAGAGCCGGTTCGCCATATGTGGATGCGGGCCAATGGTTCCCTGCCAGACGCACCGGTGCTGCACAGCCACCTGCTGGCCTATGCCTCGGACCTCAACTTCCTGGTGACCGCCGCTCAGCCCCATGGGGTCTCCTTCCTGACATCGGGGATCAAGATGGCCACCATCGATCACTCCATGTGGTTCCACCGTCCGGTGGCTTTTGACCAGTGGCTGCTCTACAGCGTGGACTCCCCCAATGCCATCAATTCCCGCGGGCTGGTGCGGGGACAGATCTTTAATCAGGCTGGGGAGTTAGTCGCCTCCACAGCCCAGGAGGGGCTGCTTCGGCAGAAATCCCGATAGTGTGAGTTGTCTCACCAAAAAAGCGCGCCTTAATGGCGCGCTTTTTGTTAGAGTTTGTCGTTCCGCGAAAGCGGAACCCCGGATGAAGGTAATAGGAGAGAGACGCTCTGCGTCCGCCGAAGAAGTAAATCTTTCAGGCGCCGGCTTGGCCGGCATGGACTGTTACTGGACGGGCCTCTGGAGAGTTCCATTGACTTGGACGCCGAAGGCGCAAGCCCCGCACTCCCTCGGGAGACGGTGGTCAAACGCTCAGGCAAAAGGACAGGGTGCAAGATAGACGCTTTACCTCCTTTCACAGGACGGATCCTCGATCCGTTTCTCAAGCATGGTTCTCCTCTGTGTATTTTAGTTGTCGCACTGAGGAAGACATCAAATGAACGAACTACATACTGCCCTCTCCACCCTCAGCAGCTGGGTGTGGGGTCCACCGCTATTGCTCCTGCTGGTGGGCACCGGGGTTTACTTCACCGTGAAGCTCAAACTGATGCAGGTTCGCCGCCTGCCCATGGCCATAGGCCTGATGCTCAAGCCAAGGGATGCCCAGGGAGACATCAGCTCCTTCTCTGCTTTGTGCACCGCGCTGGCGGCCACCATAGGTACGGGTAACATCGTCGGGGTGGCGACTGCCATCAAGTTGGGCGGTCCCGGAGCCCTGTTCTGGATGTGGATGGCAGGCTTTGCCGGCATGGCCACCAAGTACGCCGAGTGCATGCTGGCGGTCAAATACCGCCGTCAGGATGAGCGTGGCCAGCAGGTTGGTGGTCCCATGTACTACATCCTCCACGGCACGGGTAAAGCGTGGCTGGCGAAGATGTTCGCCTTCTTTACCCTGGGGGTGGCCTTCTTCGGTATCGGTACCTTCCCCCAGGTGAATGCCATCGTCGATGGCGCCCGCATCGCCTTCTCTGTGCCTGAGTGGATCTCCATGAGTCTGCTGGCGGTGCTGGTGGCCATGGTGACTCTGGGTGGAGTACGCCGCATCGCTGCGGTCGCCACTGCCCTGGTGCCCTCCATGGCGCTGTTCTACGTGGTAGCGTGTGTGATGCTGCTGGGTGCCAACTGGCAGGCGGTGCCTGCGGCAGCCGCCCTGGTGGTGGAGGCGGCCTTCACTCCCCAGGCCGCGGGTGGTGGTTTTGCCGGTGCCACAGTGATGATGGCCATTCAGTTCGGCATCGCCCGAGGGGTCTTCTCCAACGAATCCGGCCTGGGCAGTGCGCCCATGGCGGCGGCGGCGGCGCGGACCAATTCCCCCGTGGAACAGGGGCTGGTCTCCATGACCGGTACCTTCTTTGACACCATCATCATCTGCACCCTGACCGGACTGGCTCTGGTGGTGACCGGTGCCTGGCAGGGGGAGCTGGCTGGAGCGGCCATGACTTCATCTGCCTTTACTTCAGGGCTGTCGGCCACGGTGGGACAGCAGGTGATCACCCTGGCGCTGCTGTTCTTTGCTTTCACCACCATCCTGGGTTGGAACTATTACGGTGAGCGTGCCGTACTCTTCCTCTGGGGTGAGCGAGCTCGCCTGCCCTATCGCTGGGCGTTTGTGGCCCTGGTGGCCGTAGGGGGGCTGCTGCAACTGGATATGATCTGGTTGCTGGCGGACGTGGTCAATGGCCTGATGGCGGTGCCCAACCTGATCGCCTTGCTGTTGCTGCGCAAGGAAGTGGTCGGCGATACCCTGGCCTACTTTGAAGCGCGCAAGCCGATGGCGGTCCAGCCCCAGGCAGGCTAAATGGCTTAGGTTAGCGGGATTTGATATAAAGGCTCCTGAACCAAGGAGCCTTTTTTATGTTGAGAACCCTGAGTATCTTGCTGTTTTCCCTTGTCCTTACTGGGTGTGTCACCGTCGGGGATACCAAGCCTGAAATGGTCAGCGTTACCGGTGTGGCAGGGGCCGAAGGGGTGTCTCTGTTGCCTCAGGGGGCGGAGCTCACCGTAGCCATCATCGATGCCAATGTGCGGGGCGCCATTCTTGCCCAGAAGAACTTTACCGTGGCCAAATTGCCGGCGTTGTTTCAGTTCAAACTGCCCAAGCAGGCAATTCGAGAGGATGCGGATTATCTGGTGGTGGCCATGGTGAAACTGGAAGAGAAGTTGTTACTGCAAAGTTACGAGCGCTTTCCGGTGATCAACAATGGGGAGACTGTGGTGACCGTCATCATGGAACGCGCACGGTGATTTGGGTCATATCCTTCATCTGACATGAAACTTATTATCCGCAGGATTTGCACCAGGGCGCCTTAGGGCGCCTTTTTTGTGGATTGAGCGTGACGCGAATCACTTTTCAACTTTGTCAAAAGGTGATAGGGCGCAAATAGCTGGTCAAACCATGTTGTAGATCAAAAAATGACTACCCCTTAATTGGTACAGTCCGTCGCAACTTGTTGGAAAAACGTTTGAATTTAGTTTCCGACTATTCATGGAGTGAAACACAATGATGAAGCAAACCCTGATCTCAGCCCTGGTTCTGGCCTCCCTCTCTGCCCCCGCTTTCGCCGCTCGCGAAGCGGGCGATTTTATCGTCCGCGCCGGTTGGGCACAGGTGGCTCCTGACGAGTCCTCTGAGGATGTAGCAGGTAACGGTGAGTTTTCCGTTGACTCTAACAGCCAGCTTGGTCTGAACTTTACCTACATGCTGACCGATGCCTGGGCCGTTGAAGTTCTGGCAGCCAGCCCGTTTAAGCACGATGTTGGCCTTCCCGGTATTGGCAAGATCGCCGAAGTGACCCACCTGCCCCCGACCGTGATGGCCCAGTACTACTTCGGCAGCGACAAGATTCGTCCCTATATCGGCGCCGGCATCAACTACACCTACTTCTGGGACGAGGAGTTCACCAACGATCTGAACGGTGCCCTGACCGATCTGGAACTGTCCGACTCCTGGGGCCTGGCGGCTCACGTGGGCATCGACTTCGAACTGAATCAGAACTGGCTGATCAATGCCTCCATCTGGTACCTCGACATCCAGACCGACGTAGACTTCAAGCTGGCTGGTGATTCCGTCAGTATCGAAACCGACATCGATCCCTGGGTCTACATGGTATCTGTGGGGTACAAGTTCTGATTTGCTAGCGCCATAGCAATGAAAAACGCCGGCTTATGCCGGCGTTTGTTGTTCTTGGGGACCTGAGCTCTAACGATACTTACGTTTGTTATAGATAAATTCCGGCAGCAGCCGGCCAATCCAGGAAACCAGCCGCCAGCGCCGGGTCACATAGCTGGTGGCTTTGGCGTTCTTGAGATTCGCCAGAATCTGGTCCGCAACCACCTCCAGGGAGGCGCCCCAGGCCTTGCTGCCCCGGGCCTGCATCTTGTCGATGTACCCCAGGCGCAGGTCACTGACGGTAACAGGCAGTTTCAGGCGCTGGGCGTGGAGCCTCAGCCCCTGCAGATAGTTCTGTTGAAACGCCTTGCTGGCGTGGAAGGCGCTGCTGGCGCCACCGCGCTCTCCGGCGATGGAGGTGATGGCCGCCAACTGGCCATATTTCTGCTCCCTGAACAGGGCAAAGGCGCCGTTGGCCAGGGCGGTGAACCCGGTGACATTGACATCCAGTACCATTTTGTCTGCCTCCCAGGGCAGCTCCAGTTGCTGGTGGTTGGCGGCGGTGTTGATGATCACCAGTTGAGCCCCCTCCAGTTGCTGCCACAGATCCTTCAGGGCCTGACGGCACTGGGCGGGATCGAAGATGTCGATCTCGCTGCACAGGGTGTTGTCGGGAAGCTGCTGCAGCAGAGAGTCGAGGCTGGAGAGGTCGGCGGCCATCAGGCCGAGACGCACTCCCTCGGCGGCCAGCTTTTGGGCCAGGGTTTGGCTCAGCCCCGCATTGGCGCCGATGATGATGGCAGAGAGTTGGCTCATGATGTCTTTGCAAAAGTTCAGGTAGCGCGATCATAGCAGCTCCGGTGGTAAATATCTGTTCCCAAAGTGTTAACGTCATCCATATTGCATCGGGGAACAGGGGGGCAGGATCACACCCATGGGGAAATTGGAGCTCTGGAGTTGTAGCCGTCTAGATGTCCTGTTATAAATGGAGCTCTAGGAGGTTGTTTATGCCAGTCAGAATACCCAGTCAGTTGCCGGCGTCGGAGATCCTGCGCAGCGAGAACATCTTTGTCATGTCCGAGGAGCGGGCGGCGTCTCAGGATATCCGTCCCTTGCGGCTGCTGATCCTTAACCTGATGCCCAACAAGATCGAGACCGAGACTCAGTTGCTCAGACTGCTGGGTAACTCGCCGCTGCAGGTGAACGTCGAGCTGCTCAGAATTCACCGCAAAGCCTCCAAGCACACGCCCAGCGATCACATGGATGCCTTCTACCGGGATTTCGACCAGGTTAAGAACAACAACTACGATGGCCTGATCATTACCGGGGCCCCCCTGGGTAATTTCGAGTTTGAGGAGGTGACCTACTGGCCGGAGATCTGCGACATCATCAACTGGTCGCAGAAGCATGCCACCTCAGTGCTTTTCCTGTGCTGGGCCGCCCATGCGGCGCTGTACCACCTCTATGGGGTGAAGCGCTATCTGAGGGACGATAAGATTTCCGGGGTGTTCCGTCATCGCCGTGCCCATGGCCATATTCCCCTGTTGAGGGGGTTTGATGACGAGTTCTGGGTGCCGCATTCGCGCTTTGCCCAGGTCAGCCTGGACCGGCTGAAAGCTCACCCGCAGCTCCAGGTGTTGGCGGAGTCCGATGAAGCCGGGGCCTACCTGGTGGCCAGCAGGGACAACCGCAACCTGTTTGTGACCGGCCACCCGGAGTACACCCGCACCACTTTGCAGGATGAATACCGCCGGGATCGGGCGGCGGGCGCCGAGCCCGCCTTGCCGAAGAACTACTATCCCAAGGACGACCCCACTCTGCCTCCTCATGCGCGCTGGCATGCCCATGGCGCCCTGCTGTTCTCCAACTGGCTCAACTACTGCGTCTATCAGCAGACCCCTTATGACCTGAATGACCTGGCGGGCGAATAATGCGCAAGTTGATGAAATATGTTGCTAAAAAACGATAAATCGGAAAAAAGTTTCCGCCCTACCACGTGGTAAAGCCATTAAGCAACAAGTAAAATGTGATCTAGGCTTGATTAACTCAATCTAACTACAGGATGTAGGTCACATGAGACGAGAGCGTCATATCGTCAATCAAGAGGTTGTGGTTCCTCAGGGAGAGGAGCTGGTATCCACCACAGATCTGCGAGGCATCATCACCTACGCAAATCCCGCCTTTATCGCGATCAGCGGCTTCGAAGAGTCTGAGCTGATCGGTCACAATCATAATCTGGTTCGCCATCCCGAGATGCCTAAGGCGGCGTTCAAGGAGCTTTGGGATGCGCTGAAGGCGCAGAAGCCCTGGCGAGGCGTCGTCAAGAATCGCACCAAGGATGGGCGTTATTACTGGGTGGACGCCTTTGTCACCCCCATGTTTGAACATGGCCAGGTCGTGGGCTATCAGTCGGTGAGGCGGGCCACCACACAACAGCTGAAGGAGCGGGCCAGCGAGGTTTATCAAAAGCTGAACCAAGGCAAGCCCGTGGGCCGCTTCCTGACTCTGGCCCGTCGTCGCTGGTTGTCCGGGGTGATTCTGGCACTGGGTTTTGCCGCTGTAGCCTGGTTGTTCCAACCCTGGGTGGTGCTCTGTGGCCTGGCCATGGTGGCCGCCATGCTGACGCTGTTTTTCGATGAGGCGTTTCGGGTACCGGCCATGCTGATGAAGCTGCAGCAGGAGTACGACAGCGTCAGCCGCTATGTTTTTGCCGGCCATGGCAGCAGCAGCATCCTTGAGTTCCAATTGCAGATGTCCCAGGCCAGGATAAGCGGCGTGCTGGGCCGAACCCGGGATGCGTCTCAGCACCTCGATGCCATGTCCTCTACCCTGGTGGGGCTCAGTGAGCAGGCCAGGCAGGGGGTGCGTCAGGAGAATGCTCGTCTGGACCAGATCGCGACCGCCGTTGACGAGCTCAATGTCTCTGTGGGTGAGATCGCCAACTGTGCCGAGGCGTCGGCGCAAAGCACCTTGCAATCCAGACAGTCCTGTTACGGTGCGCAGAGCGATATGCTGGGCAGTCGTGATCAGATTCGAACTCTGGCCCGGGAGGTCAAAGCGGCAGCAGAGCATGCCGGGGAGCTTCATGGGGAGGCCGATAAGGTGGCTCTGGCCATGAAAGAGATCGATGGCATTGCCGAACAGACCAATTTGTTGGCGCTCAATGCCGCCATCGAGGCGGCCCGTGCCGGAGAACAGGGCAGGGGGTTTGCCGTGGTGGCCGATGAAGTTCGCGCCCTCTCCAACCGGACTCAACTGGCAACCACGGAGATCCAGAACAGCATCGAAGGGATGCACCACACCCTGAAACTCTGGGTTGAGAAGATGGAACGCAACCATCACCTGGCGGACGCCTGTGCCCTTGCCGCCCAAACCAGCGCCAGTGAGATTGAACAGATCAACCGTCACATTGAGCTGGCCCATGATATGGCGGGGCAGACGGCGACCGCATCGGTGCAGCAGAGGCTGGCAGTGAATGAGATAGCTGGCAGTCTGGCGGAGATTCAGGCGTTGACGCAGGGGAATCTGGCTTCGACCCAGGAGGTGGAGCGGTGCAGCAACGAACTGCAACAGCAGGTGGGTCTAATCGGCTCGCTGCACTTGAGTTTCGCCAGCCGAAACTGAACCCAATGCGGCGCCAGTGGCGCCGCTTTAGGTTATTCGCTGTGAATCATCTGTTTTAATGCCTGCATCTGGCTTTCCACCAGCTCTTGGAGCCTGTGCTCTTTAAGGTTGCCCGCTTCGTCAAAGGCCAGGTGAGCCTCACTGAGCATCACCTCAGGCTTATTCAGTACCCAGGCGTTGAGAAATACCATCACCTGTCGGAGGTGATACTGACAGCGGCAGGTGCCCATTCTGCCCGGGCTGGCCCCCATGATGGCCACAGGTTTGTTGTTGAATCCATGCGGGGAGTATCGCGACAGCCAATCGATGGCGTTTTTCAGTACCCCAGGGATGGAGTAGTTGTATTCCGGTGTCACCAGCAGGATTGCATCGGACTCCATCAGCTGCCGGTGCAGTGTTTCCACCGACTCGGGAAACCCCATCTGTTGTTGGTCCTGACTGTAGAGGGGAATGGCACAGATTTTTCCCTGCTGTACATCCACCCCTTTGGGCGCCAAGGCTATGGCCTGAAGCATCAGTTTTCGGTTGAGTGATTCCTGCCTCAGGCTGCCACACAGAGCCAGTACCTTGAGAGATCCCATAACATGCTCCTTACACTGATCAATCTAATCAGTGTAGACCCATGATTTTTTGTATTGGATCACGGTGGTCAGTTTTATATTAGCTGAATCTAAATTTACTTGATACTCTGGAGCTAATTTCTGGTGCTATGCGCCCTCAGGTAAGGACTGTGTATGAAGACGCAGGATCTGAAGACCCTGGTGCTGTCGGTGGAGCTCGGCAGTATCTCTAAAGCGGCAGCCTCCTTGAACATCACCCATTCGGCAGCTTCTCAGAGGATCAAGGCACTGGAGGAGCGCTGTGGTGCCGTGTTGCTGAATCGCCAGCTGACGCCCATCAAGCCCACACTCTCGGGAGAACTGGTCCTTGAGCACGGAAAGCGGCTGCTTGAGATGGAGCGGCAGCTGTATTCCCGATTGCAGCAAAGTGGCAGCGACGCACTGAGGCTGTGTTGTACACCCGCCTTCGGCGCCAGTTATTTCCCGGTGGCCTTGAGTGAATTCAACCGGGAAAAGCAGCACTCGGTAGAGTTTGACTACCTGGCCAGTGATCAGGTGATCTCCGCCATCAACGAAGGTCGCTATGACATCGCCATCACCGAACACATACAGCCTCTGAACCTGAGCAATTGCTGGCGTCACCCCCTGCCGCCGGATAAGGTGATCTTCGTGGCCAGTCCCACTCTGCTCAGCAGCATTGACGAGCAGAGCCTGGAAGCATTGATGGCTCACACCCTCTATGTGGCCAAGCCGGGCTGCTGTTCCCGGGATCTGTTGGTGCAGAATCTGGCCGCCAAGAAGCTGGAGCTCGAGGACTTTCGTTTTCAGGTGTCCTGCGGCGACCTTCATCTGATGGTGGAGGCGCTGATTCGTGGTGAGGGGATCGGTTTTATCTCAGCAGCCCTGATTCGTGCCCAGCTGGCCAGTGGTGAGTTGGTGGCCTTTGAGCTCGACGGCTTTGATCACCTCTGTCATCGCAGTCTGCTGGCGTCCTGGGAGAGTCAGGGGCAGCCCTGGTTCCGCCCGCTGGTCTCCAGCATCGAGCACTCCTTCATTCATTAGTGTGGTGTTAGACACCGTTGCATAAGCCGGAGATTTCGGTTGCGCAGGAGGGCCCTTGGGTCCTCCTTTTGGTGGTGCCTCTGGCGACAGGTTCAGCGGAGGCTGGCCTGGTGGGAGGCGATTAACTCGGACATTCTTGATGTTGCCCGCCCCTGGGCCTGCTTGAGAGACTCTTTCTCCTGAACCGCTTCCACCACTTCGTAGTAACACTTGATCTTGGGTTCGGTGCCTGACGGGCGCACCACCACCCGATCGCCGCTGGCCAACTGGTAGATCAGCACATCACTGCTGGGCAGGTCGATCTGCGCCTGATGTCCATCGCGGTATTCTGTTGTGCCCTGCTTCAAGTCGGTGATGGCGGTGATTGGCTCTCCGCCGATCTGCTCTGGGGGACTGGCCCTCAGGGCATCGCCCATCGGTGGTGTGCCCGGTGACAGGGCGATGCTGCGCTGGGCATTGAGGTGCAGGCCATGCTGACGATAGATGGACTCCAGCCGGTCCCACAGGGTCAGACCTTGCCCGGCCAGTTCTGCGGTCAACTGGGCAAAGGCGACCAGGGCGGAGAGGCCGTCCTTATCCCACACCAGATCGCCCACGGTATAGCCCAGGGCCTCTTCATAGGCGAACAGGAAACGGCATTCGTCGGTCTGATGCTTCATGGCCATATTGGTGAGCCACTTGAAACCGGTCAGGGTCTGATAGTAACGGGCGCCTGCGGCATGGGCGATACGCTGGAGCAATGAGGAGGAGACCACAGTGGTGCCCACCAGAGCGCCAGAGGCGGAGGTACGACTGAGCAAATAGTGGCCCAGTAACACGCCCACCTGGTCGCCGGTGAGCATCTGGTAATTGCCCTCAGGAGTTCGAGCCGCGACTGCCAGACGGTCGGCATCGGGATCATTGGCCACCGCCAGAGTGGCGTTATGCTTGGCGGCTTCGGCGATCACCAAATCCATGGCGCCTGGCTCTTCCGGGTTGGGGAAGTTTACCGTCGGGAAGCGCCCGTCAGGCTCCCGCTGATCGGCCACGCTGTACACCTGATGAAAACCCGCATCCTTAAGCAAGGTTTCCGCCATCTCTGCCCCGACGCCATGCATGGCGGTGTAGGCCAGGCTGATGGCCTCGGGGGTGGTGTGATTGGACAGCAGGGCACTGCGGTCCTGAGCCTGGCGATAATCCTCATAGAAGGGGTTGCCCAGCAGGGTCAGCAGGCCATTTTCTTCAGCGAGTTCCAGCGGCATCAGGGAGAGTTCGGAGTGGGCCGCAGCGTCTATCTGCTTGGCGATGCCTGTGTCATGGGGGGGGATAATCTGAGCGCCATTGCCCCAGTAGACTTTAAAGCCGTTGTACTGCGGCGGGTTGTGGCTGGCGGTGACCACCACGCCGGCGGCGGCATTGAGGTGCTTGACCCCAAAGGCCACCAGGGGAGTGGGGGCGACCCGGACGGTGAGGTAGACCAAAATGCCATGAGCGGTGAGTGCCGCAGCGGTGTCCTCGGCAAACTGGCGAGAGTCCGGGCGGCCATCGTAACCGATAACAACACCGCGACTGCGGGCGTTGACCTCCTGAGTCAGGAGGTATTGAGCCAGGCCGGTGGCGGTTTCCTGGATCACCAGCCGGTTCATCCGGTTGGGGCCTGCGCCGACAACGCCTCGAAGGCCGGCGGTGCCAAATGCCAGGCGACCGGAAAATCGCTGCTCTAGCTCCTGTTGATCATTGCGGTCCAGCAGTTGCTGAAGTTCGCTGCGGGTGCTGGGGTCAGGGTCTCGTTGCAACCAGCGATGGATCTCCGAGGTCATGGGGGACTCCTATTTTACTCATTCGCCTTTAATGAGAATTATTATCACTAACTCCTTGGTTGTCCAGAGAATGATCTGTGACGGATCGGCGGCGTTTGTCGGACAGGCAGGCAGGCAAAAAAAGGCCCGCCAGATGGCGGGCCAACCTTGGTCCCGGGAGGAGCCCCGGGTTACGCCCCTAGGTTACTTCTTCTTCTTAGCCTTCATGGGATCCTGGTCATAGCCCAGGGCCTCCCAATCCAACCGGCCCTTCTTGCTGTGGCAGGCGCTGCACTTCAGGGCTTCAGTCTTCGGTGAAACCATGTGGTTGATGCGCCACCACATCTCGGTTTCGGCAAACCCTTTCTGACCGCTGTAGGTCAGGCCTTTGGCTTGCATGGCCGGGTGGGTGTTCATGCCCGCAGTGGCGGACTTGTCCCAGTCAAAGGTCTTCCAGTAGCCATCTTTGCCGAACACCTTGGTGGGGATAAACACCATGTGCTTGGCATCGTACAGCTGCTTACCGCGGTGCACCTTGAAGGGGTAGATCTTGGAGACACCGTCGCCGTTGGCGCCCGCAGGCTTGCTCAGGGCGGTGACCTGGGTGGGATCCATCTTGTCACCGAACAGGTAAGCCTCGGCGGTGCCGTTGTACCAAGCGTACTCGGGCTGAACCTTCTGGCCCCAGACGAAGCTGCCCTTCTTCTTCATGTAGTCCTTGCGGCCCCACTGGTTCTTGGTCTCTTCACGAGCCTGGCCCGCTTCGGACCAGTCCCACCACATCTTGGTGGGCTCGACCTTGGCAAATTCCGGAATGTGGCAGGTCTGACAGGCCACCTTTTCGGTGTGGCGGTTGAGCTTGGCGTTCTTGTGAACCTCGCTCTCGTGACAGCTGGTGCACTCCAGGTGGTCGGTGCTGCCCGGGGAGACGCTCATCGCCTGCCCTTTGATGGTGTGAGACTCACCCTTGTGGCAATCCTGGCACTGGAAGTCCATGCCGTCGGCGTCCATGTGCACATCCAGAGCCTTGTCCGGGTAGGCCATGCTGGAGTCCATGTCGCCGTGTTTCACGCCGTCGCCGCCGCCGCCATAGAAGTGGCAGGTGCCGCAGTTATCACGGACCGGGGCGCCCACATTCTGGGAGACCTTCACCAGGTCGACGCTCTTGAAGGCGTAGCCGCTGAGATCCTTCTGATAGGAGCCAGTGGTGTCGTGGCACACCAGGCAGTCCACCTTGGTGGCGTCGGTGAAATCGAACTTGGCGTCTTCATAGCCGTAGCCGGCATGACACTTGGTGCAGCGAGGCTCGTTGCTGGAGACGGAAACGCAGTAGTTGTTGATGGCGTTCTTTTTGCCCAGCTTTACGGTCTTGCCGTTGACGGTCTGTTCCTTGGCCCAGGTCCAGTGGCTGGTCTTCATGAAGGCTTCGGTGTGCTCTTCATGACACTCAATACACTGGGCGGTCGCTTCTGAGCCGCTGTTGATGGGACCGGTGATGAACTCCTTGTGGGGGTTCTCCGCCTGTGCGCCAACCGGCAACATCAGGCCGGTCAGCAAAGTGGTTAACAGTAATGTGCGCATATCTTTTCCCTGGAGAGGCGGCCGTCCCCCCAGATGCCGGGGTTGGGCCGCCGAGATGATGAAACTTAGAACTTCACGGTGATGGAGGCATTCACGTCGAACGCGGTGTCCATCGCAGGCAGCATGCTGAATGCCTGTCCCGCCAGAACTTCATCGATGTTCTGTGGGGCGCCAACCGGGGAACCGGAACCGGTGTACTCGAAGTCGTAGTACAGGGCGGCGAACTTCACGAACATCTTGGGGTTGATGTCATGGATGTAGTAACCCTCATAGGCGTGACCACGGGTGGCCAGCTTGCTGCCAATGGGATCGTCCTGGGCCTGGGTGAAGGGGGTCCAGTACTTGGAGCCGTAGTTGTACTCCAGGCCAAACTTGCCGTCGCCTACAGGGATCTGGATACCGGCGTAGATGGAGTAACCGTCGTGGGCTTCGTTGTCTGTGGTGCCGATGGGGTTGGGATCCACTTCGGTCTGGCTCAGCATCTGATACAGCGGGTCGTTGTTCAGGCCGCCAAACATGCCGAAGTTGCCGTTGGGATCGGTGCGGGTCCATCCCAGAGAGGTGAACCACTTGACGCCATTGTCCTCTTCGCGGACGAAGGTCAGGCCGCTCAGGTAGATGTCACCGATGTTGGTGCTGGGCTGGTAGCGGACCACAGGGGTGACGTTACCCATGCCATCTTGACCGAACATTGCCAGCAGCTCGTCGGGCATGGACATGGTGCCCTTGAAGCCGTCGGCCACATCTTTGGCGCCAAACAGGATGAACTGCAGGAAGTTGGTGCCGTCGTTGAGGATGTCGATGTTGAAACCACCCAGGTGAACATCGTCCACGGAGGTGTTGCCGAACAGCTCGCCGTTGCCCCACTGGGACTCATAACCCTGGCCGTAGCAGAAGCGGACCACCTGGCCCTCCATGCCGGTCAGGTGCTCGGTGTGGTAGCCGATGGTGGCGCCGTCGAAGTTGAAGTTCACCAGGTGACCTGAGGGGGTGCCGCCACGCAGCTCGTTCTCACGGAAGTTGGTGGGGTAGCCGTAGCTGGAGGGGCGACGGCCGACGGAGAGGTAGAACTCGGTACCGCCGATGTTTTTCCAGTCGAAGTAGGCGCGCTCTACCCGAACGGTGTCGCCGTTGGGGTGACCGCTGCTGGTGCCGTCCATGGTGAAGGAGTTCCAGGAGTCAAACACGTTGACTTCGGTGGAATCGCCCCAGCTCTTGAACATGGTCAGGCGGCCGGCGAAGCTGACGTTTTCCCATACCTTGGCCTTGAGGTTCAGACGCAGACGGGTGGTGTAGAACACGTCATTGTCGATGTCCTGAGCGGTGGGCACAAAGCCAGGGCCGTTCATGGACATGGGCATTCTGCCCATGGGGGTGGCTACGGTCAGGCCTGGGCTCCAGACCACGTCCTGGTAGTGCAGGCTGTGGGCCTTGGTGCGGAAGTCACCGGTGATCAGTACCCGGTCGGTGGCGGCATGGCTCTCTGGCTTGTCGACACGCTCGGACAGGTACTCCAGCTCTTCTGTGACCTCGGCCAGCTGGCGCTTGAGATCGTCGATGGATTTCTCGGTGCTGTCTGCGGCCATTGCCTGGGGCAGAATCAGCGCCTGTGAGACGACTAGTGCAACGAGTGTGGGTTTCATCATCATATCCTTAAGGGCTTGTTGTTGTTTGATTAACCGCAAGTGGCGGGCTGGTCGGAGTCCGCAGCGTGGTCATAGAGGAACTGCTGGATATCCTTCAGCGCCTGGTCGGAGAGTCCCTGGAACACTTCGGGCTTGGCCTTATGCTTGTTGCGCTGGAAGAAGCGATCCCACTGGGCCATGGTCTTGGACATGGGAGTCAGTTCCATCGCTTCACTGCTCTGGCTGTGGCAGGCCTTGCAGTGTTTCTTATAGAGGTGCTTGCCTTTCTTGGGGTTGCCGCCTTCGGCAGCCGCCAGACCGGCAGAGACAGTAAGCAGCAATACTGCGGTAAGGGCTTGATAGGAGCGACGTTTCATAAGATACCTCTGAGTGTTTCACTTTTCTTTAGTATCAAATTTATTAGTAATTCCTAATGTTTTGGAGCGAAGAAAAGTTGCAGGGGTATAAGCAAAACTGTCAGCAGGAGAGGATTTTGGTTCAGCTGGCGTTAAGGAGTGATCCGGATCACGACCTAATGGTCAAAGGCGTCAAAGGTGGTCGGATCTGGTAACGAAATAGCGGGATTCAATGTGTGAAATTGTGAAGTGTGAAGCCCTTGTTAACCGTGCTGTGCGAGGAAGTGATTTAAGGATCATCGGATGTGCAGAGATGGGATCGCGTGTCACTCTGTAAAGGGCGGCGCCAGGCCGCCCTTGTCACTGTACTCCAGGTTCAGCGATCAGCCGCGTCCAGGGAGACCGGCAGGCCATGATCATTGATGATCTGGGCATGATCCCGTCGCAGCAACCTGGGTTCACGCACACCGCAGGAGTGGGCGATGACGCCGACCTCATGCATCAGGTTCCTGGCGTAGTGAGCCACTCGTCGGGCCTTGTCTTCCACCACCAGCCCCTTCTGCAGTTTGGGGTCATGGGTGGTGATGCCGGTGGGGCAGGAGTTCTTGTTGCATTGCAGTGCCTGAATGCACCCCAGGGAGAACATGAAGCCCCGGGCGGAGTTAACGAAGTCGGCGCCGACACACAGGGCCCAGGCGACATCCGAAGGGTTCACCAATTTACCGGACGCCATCACCTTGATTCTCTCCCTGAGACCATGGGCTTCCAGGGTATCGACGATATAGGGCAGGCTGCGTTTCAGCGGCAAGCCCATGAAGTCCATCAAGGATTGAGGGGCGGCACCGGTGCCACCATCGGCGGAGTCCACGGTGATGAAGTCCGGGGCGCTCTCTTTGCCCCTTGCCTTGATGGCGGCCATCAGCTCCTCTACCCAGCCACTGTGACCAATCACCGCCTTGAAGCCACAGGGTTTGCCGGTGACCTCCCTGACGCGGGCGATCATGTCCAGCAAGTCGTCCACACTGCGGATCTCGGGATGACCATTGGGGCTGATGGAGTCCTCACCCTCGGGAATGCCGCGGATCTTAGCGATCTCGGCGGTGACCTTACCACCAGGCAAAATGCCGCCCTTACCGGGTTTGGCCCCCTGACTCATCTTGATTTCGAACATCCGCACCTGCTGGTGCCTGGCCACCTCCTGGAGCTTCTTATCACAGAGTTTGCCATCGGTATCGCGGACGCCGTATTTGGCGGTGCCAATCTGAAAGACGATGTCGCATCCGCCCTCCAGATGATAGGGGGAGAGGCCGCCTTCTCCGGTGTTCATCCAGATACCGGCCTCATGAGCGCCGATGGACAGAGCCCGCACCGCAGGCACGCTGAGGGCCCCAAAACTCATGCCGGAGACGTTGAAGAAGCTGGCGGTGGTATAGGGGATGCGGGCCACGCCGTCACCAATGGTGACCGGGGTTGGTGGCACCGCGTCCTCTTTCAGGGTGGGAAACAGACAGTTGAGAAAAATGATGTCGCCAGGTTGATTCAGGGGGCGGGTAGACCCGAAGGCGATGGTGCTGTCCACATCCTTGGCAGCCCGGTAGACCCAGCTGCGCTGGGCCCGGTTAAAGGGCATCTCATCACGGTCCAGGGCGAAGAAGTACTGCCTGAAAAACTCCCCCATATGCTCGAACCAATAACGGAAGCGGCCGATTACCGGGTAGTTTCGGCGAATTGCCTGTTGGGTCTGGGTGACATCCTTTACGTAGAGGTAAGCGACCACCAAAATCCCCACTCCGATAACGAAAATCAGCAACGCGGCACTGATCTCGAGTGTGCGGGTTACCCAACTGACCATCATCTGTCCGTTGTTATCCATTGAATTGCCATCTGTTTGTCATTGGAACTCCCTAAGGATAGTGGAGTTTGCGTCAGCGTGGGCTTACAGCGGGGGAAAGTTTGCCCTAGCATTAAACCAAAGTTTACGTTGCCGTAAACGTCACACTTCAAGTAACCTAGGATGAATCGCATTACAAGGAGTTAACAATGATCAAGGATCATGAGGTTGTGATTGCTGCGGCGAGCCGCACGGCCATGGGGGGCTTTCAGGGCTCCCTGAGTGGCGTTGCTGCCCCGGAACTGGGCGCCACCGCCATCCGTGCCGCTCTGGCGCAGAGCGGTGTGTCCCCGGAGCAGGTGGATGAAGTGCTGATGGGCTGTGTGCTGCCCGCTGGCCAGGGGCAGGCTCCCGCCCGTCAGGCCACTCTCAAAGCGGGATTGCCTCAGTCCTGTGGCGCCACCACGGTGAACAAGGTGTGTGGCTCGGGGATGAAGACAGTGATGCTGGCCCATGATCTGGTGCGTGCCGGCAGTGCCCAACTGGTGGTGGCGGGAGGCATGGAGAGCATGTCTCTGGCGCCCTACCTGTTGGACAAGGCGCGCGGCGGCATGCGCATGGGCCACGGCAAGGTGCTGGATCACATGTTCCTCGATGGTCTGGAGGACGCCTATACCGGCAAGGCGATGGGGGTCTTTGCCCAGGGGACGTCGGACGAGTATGGCCTGACCCGGGAGCAGATGGACGGCTACGCCCTGGAAAGTCTCAAGCGAGCCAATGCCGCCATCGACGCGGGGGCCTTCGAGGATGAGATTGCTCCGGTGACCATCAAGACCCGCAAAGGCGAGGTGACGGTTGATGTGGACGAGCAGCCTGGTAACGCACGTCCCGATAAGATTCCCGCCCTGCGCCCCGCCTTCAGCAAGGCGGGGACCATCACCGCCGCCAACGCCAGCTCCATCTCCGACGGCGCCGCCGCCATGGTGGTCACCAGTGCCGGTTATGCCCGGGCCAATGGCTTGCCTGTGCTGGCTCGCATTGCCGCACATCACACCCACTCTCAGGCTCCGGAGGAGTTCACCATCGCCCCCATCGGCGCCATCAATGGCCTGCTGGAGCGCGCTGGCTGGCAGCGGGACGAGGTGGACCTGTATGAGATCAACGAAGCCTTTGCCATGGTGACCATGCTGGCCATCAATGAGCTGGGGCTGGACCACGCCAAGGTGAACGTCAATGGCGGAGCCTGTGCCCTGGGCCATCCCATCGGCTGCTCCGGTACCCGCCTGCTGGTGACCCTGGTGCATGCCCTGAAACGCCGCGGCCTGAGCAAGGGCGTCGCCTCCCTGTGCATCGGTGGCGGTGAAGCCACGGCGATGGCCATCGAACTGGTGTAATTTTCGCGATAACAGACAAGGACCGGCCGTCCAACGCTTACAACTACTCCACATCAAACCCGGACGGCCCCATCAACGGGAGAAGCAACAATGACCACACAAGTGAAGCACCTGATTGGCGGTGAATACACCGATGGCTGCGGTCAGCAGCAGATTCAGGTGACCAACCCGGCCGACAACGGCCCCATTGCCCAGCTTAACTGCGCCACCGAAGCGGAAGTGAACCAGGCGGTGGCCAGCGCCAAGGCGGCCCAGGAGCAGTGGCGGGAGACGCCGGTGTCCGATCGTGCCCGGTTGATGCTGCGCTATCAGCACCTGCTGAAGGAGAACCACGATCGCATCGCCAAGGTGCTGGCCCAGGAGACCGGCAAGACCTTCGCCGACGCCAAGGGTGACGTCTGGCGCGGCATCGAGGTGGCGGAGCAGGCGGCCAACATCGCCAGCATGATGATGGGCGAGACCGTGGAAAACGTGGCCCGTGGCATCGACACCTACAGCTACATCCAGCCCCTGGGCGTATGTGCCGGTATTACTCCCTTCAATTTCCCGGCGATGATCCCGCTGTGGATGTTCCCCATGGCCATCGCCTGTGGCAACGGCTTCGTGCTCAAGCCCTCCGAGCAGGACCCCATGACCCCCATGCTGCTGGCCGAGCTGTTTGAAGAGGCCGGTGCACCCAGGGGGCTGCTGAACGTGGTCCACGGTGCCAAAGAGGTGGTCGACGGCATATTGACCCACCCCGACATCAAGGCGATCTCCTTCGTCGGCTCTGTGCCCGTGGGCCAGTACATCTACAAGACCGGCACCGAACACCTCAAGCGTGTACAGGCCTTCGCCGGAGCCAAGAACCACATGGTGGTGATGCCTGACGCGGACAAGGACACCGTTATCAACCAACTGGTGGGCGCGTCCGTGGGCGCCGCCGGTCAGCGCTGCATGGCGATCTCCGTGGCGGTGTTTGTGGGCGAGTCCAAACAGTGGATCCCCGAGCTGAAGGAAGCCCTGGCCAAGGTGCGTCCCGGTCTGTGGGATGACGAGGAGGCCGGCTATGGCCCGCTGATCAACCCGGCCGCCAAGGCCCGGGTGCTGGAGCTGATTCAGGCCGGTAAGGATGAAGGCGCCAACTGTCTGCTGGATGGCTCCGACTTCACCGTCGAGGGTCATGAGTCCGGCAACTGGGTGGGGCCCACCCTGTTCAGCGGCGTCACTCCCGAGATGCGCATCTACAAGGAGGAGATCTTCGGACCGGTGCTGTGCACCACAGAAGTGGACACCCTGGTCGACGCCATTGCGCTGATCAACGCCAACCCCTTCGGCAACGGCACCTCCATCTTCACCAACTCCGGCGCCGCGGCGCGCAAGTATCAGCATGAGATTGAGGTGGGCCAGGTGGGGATCAACGTGCCCATCCCGGTGCCACTGCCGTTCTTCTCCTTTACCGGCTGGAAGAACAGCTTCTACGGCGACCTGCACGCCTACGGCAAGCAGGCGGTGCGTTTCTACACCGAAACCAAGACCATCACTGCCCGTTGGCCGGAGTCTGGCATTGTGGCCGGTCAGAACCTGACCATTGCGCTGAAGTAAGAGGGAGCCGATATGAACTTCAACCTGACCGAAGACCAGCAGGCCTTCATTGAGGTGGCCAAGCAGTTTGCCGAGGCGGAACTGGCCCCCTATGCCGGGCAGTGGGATAAGGACCATCACTTCCCCAAGGAGGTGATTCAGCGCGCCGGAGAGCTGGGCTTCTGCAGCCTGTACACCCCGGAAGAGGCCGGGGGCATGGGGTTGTCCCGCCTGGACTCGGCGCTGATCTTCGAGGCCCTCTCCAAGGGGTGCACCGCCACTACCGCCATGATCACCATCCACAACATGGCCACCTGGATGGTGGCCTCCTGGGGCACCCAGGCCCTGAAGGATGGCTGGTGCCCGCAGCTGGTGACCGGTGAGAAGCTGGCGTCTTACTGCCTGACCGAGCCCGGAGCCGGCAGTGATGCCGCCTCCCTGCGAACCAAGGCGGAGCGCGATGGTGACCACTATGTGATCAACGGCTCCAAGATGTTCATCTCCGGTGCCGGCAGCACCGAGCTTTTGGTGGTGATGTGCCGCACCGGCGCCGAGGGCCCCAAGGGGATCAGTGCCATCGCCGTACCCGCCGACGCCGAGGGGATCGTCTATGGTAAGGCGGAGGAGAAGATGGGCTGGAACGCCCAGCCCACCCGCCTGGTGACCTTCGACAATGTGCGGGTGCCGGTGGAGAACCTGCTGGGGGAGGAGGGCCAGGGCTTTACCTTCGCCATGAAGGGGCTGGACGGCGGCCGCATCAACATTGCCGCCTGCTCCCTGGGCACCGCCCAGGCGGCCCTGGAGCGGGCTCAGCAGTATATGGCGGAGCGCAAGCAGTTCGGCAAGCCGTTGGCGGCCTTCCAGGGGTTGCAGTTCAAACTGGCGGACATGGCCACCGAGCTGGTGGCGGCTCGGCAGATGGTGCGTCTGGCGGCATTCAAGCTGGACAGCAACGATCCGGAAAAGACCGCCTACTGTGCCATGGCCAAGCGGTTTGCCACAGACGTGGGCTTTACCGTCTGTAATGAAGCGCTGCAGATCCATGGCGGCTATGGCTACATCCAGGAGTATCCGCTGGAGCGCCATGTGCGCGATGTGCGGGTGCATCAAATCCTGGAGGGCACCAACGAGATCATGCGTCTCATCGTCGCCCGCCGCCTGCTGGATGAGAATGCCGGCCAAATTGAATAATCACGCTCACAAGGAGCCATGAAGATGGAATTTCTGAAGCTGGAGCGCCGGGGCCACACCGCCCTGGTGACCATCAACAATCCGCCCGCCAACACCTGGACCCAGCAGAGCCTGGGTGAGTTGGAGCAATTGGTGGGCGAGCTGAACAACGACCGCGACATCTACGCCCTGGTGCTCACCGGTGAGGGGGACAAGTTCTTCTCCGCCGGGGCCGATCTCAAGTTGTTTGCCGATGGCGACAAGGGCGTGGCCGCCAACATGGCCCGAGCCTTTGGCCGCGCCTTCGAGGCCCTGTCCGCCTTCCGCGGCGTCTCCATTGCCGCCATCAACGGCTACGCCATGGGCGGTGGCCTGGAGGTGGCCCTGGCCTGCGACATTCGCATCGTCGAGTCTCAGGCGCAGATGGCCCTGCCCGAGGCCACAGTGGGGCTGTTGCCCTGCGCCGGTGGCACCCAGAACCTCACCGCCCTGGTGGGTGAGGGCTGGGCCAAGCGGATGATCCTCTGTGGCGAACGCATCAAGGCGGACCGCGCCCTGACCATCGGTCTGGTGGAGGAGGTGGTGGACACAGGCTGTGCCCTGGACACCGCCCTGACCCTGGCGGAGAGGGTGGGCAAACAGAGCCCGGTGGCGGTTTCCGCCTGTAAGACCCTGGTGCAGAGTGGCCGCAGCATGCCCCGCAGCCAGGCTCTGGTGATGGAGCGGGAGCTGTTCCTGGATCTGTTCGACAGCGAAGACCAGGCCGAAGGGGTGAACGCCTTCCTGGAGAAGCGTACCCCCGAATGGAAGAACCGCTGATGGGTGAACCGGTACTTATCCAGGAGCATCAGGGTGCCGGCGGCGCCCTGATTGGCCACCTGACCCTCAACAGTGAGCGCTCACTCAACGCCCTCTCCCTGGAGATGGTGGATCGCCTCCATGCCACCCTGCTCGACTGGCAGCAGCGGGAGGAGATCAAATGCGTCATCCTCGATGGTGCCGGGGACAAGGCGTTTTGCGCCGGCGGGGATATCCGCGCCATGTACGACGCCTGTGTGGCCCATCCTGGCCAGCGGGTGCCCGAGGTGGAAGCCTTCTTTACCCGGGAGTATCGCCTCGATCATCTGATTCATGTCTATAGCAAGCCTATCCTTCTGTGGGGCGGCGGCATCGTCATGGGCGGTGGCTTGGGGCTGATGGCCGGTGCCAGCCACCGCATCGTCACCGAGAGCTCCCGCATCGCCATGCCGGAGATCACCATCGGTCTCTACCCCGACGTGGGCGGCACCTGGTTCCTCAATCGGATGCCCGGTCACTGTGGTCGCTTCCTGGGGCTGACCGGTTACCAGATGAATGGCCTGGACGCCCGATACGTGGGGCTGGCGGACTTTGCGGTGGCGGACTTTCGCCGTAAGCAACTGCTCACTGACCTGTGTCACCTGGAGTGGCACAACCACGATGCCAAGGCGCTGATCGACGAGCTGCTCGGTGGCTACCAGCAACAGGACGAGGCGGCCTTGCCGGCCAGCGTGCTGTCGGCGCGCCAGAAAGAGATCGATGATCTGATGGCCGGCGATGACCTGCAGTCCGTGGTGGAGCGTCTGAGCGGTTTCGAGAGTGATGAGAAGTGGCTCGACCGGGCGGCCAAGACCTTCGCCAGCGGCAGCCCCATCACCATGCACCTGGTGTGGCACCAATTGACTCAGGGGGCGGATATGACCCTGGAGCAGGTGTTTGAACATGAGCTGGTGTTGTCGGTGCGCTGCGCCGAGATGGGCGACTTTGTCGAGGGGGTACGAGCCCTGCTGATTGACAAGGACCGCCAGCCGAAGTGGCGCTTTACCAGCGCTGCCGAGGTACCGGCGGCCCACATTGACGCCATGGTGACGCCCCCCTGGGGCGTGCACCCATTGAGCAACTGGAACAAGGAGTAGTTATGGCTACCATCGCCTTTATCGGACTGGGCAACATGGGCGGCCCCATGGCCCTCAACCTGGTCAAAGCCGGCCACACGGTCCGGGTGTTCGACCTGAATCACGATGCGGTGCACGCCATCGCCGAGCAGGGCGCCATCCCCTGTAACTCAAGCTGCGGTGCCGCCGCCGGTGCCGAGGTGGTGATCACCATGCTGCCTGCCGGCAAGCATGTACGTGGCCTCTACCTGGGTGAGGACGGCCTGATTCAGACCGTTTCTCAGGACACCCTGCTGATTGACAGCTCCACCATCGACGCCGAGAGCGCCCGGGTGGTGGCCGAGGCGGCCGCCAAGCGCGGCATCGAGTTTGTGGATGCGCCGGTGTCCGGTGGTACCGCCGGCGCTGCGGCAGGCACCCTGACCTTCATCTGCGGGGGCAGCGAAGCCGGCTTTGGCCGGGCCCGCCCCATCCTGGAGAACATGGGGGCCAACATCTTCCATGCCGGCGCCGCCGGTGCCGGTCAGGTGGCCAAGATCTGCAACAACATGCTGCTGGCGGTGCTGATGGCCGGCACCAGTGAGGCGCTGCAGCTGGGCATTCACAACGGCCTGGATCCCAAGGTGCTGTCGGAGATCATCAAGGTGAGCTCCGGGGGCAACTGGACCCTGGAGAAGTACAACCCCTGCCCGGACGTGATGGCCAATGTGCCCTCCAGCAACGGCTACCAGGGCGGCTTCATGGTGGATCTCATGTGTAAGGATCTCGGCCTGGCGATGCAGACCGCCACCGACAGTCACAGCTCCACCCCCATGGGGGCCCTGGCCACCAGTCTGTTCCGCCTGCACGCCGCCAAGGGCAATGGCGGCCGGGACTTCTCCAGCATCTTCGAGCAGTTTGAACATCAACAAGGGAAGTAACAGATGGAACTCAAGGACAAGGTAGTGGTGATCACCGGCGGCGCCCGGGGGCTGGGCCTGGCCATGGCCGAGCGTCTGGGCGGTCAGGGCGCCAGGCTGGTGCTGCTGGATATTCAGGCCCAGATCCTGGACCAGACCTGTCAGGAGCTGGCTGCCAAGGGGATGGACGCCAAGGGCTATCAGGTGAACATCACCGACGAAGCCCAGGTGGAGCAAACCTTTGCCGCCATCAAGGCGGACTTCGGTGGCCTGGATGTGCTGGTCAACAACGCCGGCATCCTGATGGATGGCATGCTGATCAAGGCTCGAGACGGCCAGGTGTCCGCCAAGATGAGTCTGGAGCAGTTTCAGCGGGTGATCGATGTGAACCTGACCGGCACCTTCCTCTGCGGCCGTGAGGCGGCGGCGGTGATGGTAGAGACCGGCAGCCGAGGAGTGATCATCAACATCTCCTCCCTGGCCAAGGCTGGCAACATCGGCCAGACCAACTACTCCGCGTCCAAGGCGGCGGTGGCCACCATGGCGGTAGGCTGGGCCAGAGAGCTGTCCCGCTACGGCATCCGCACCGGTGTGGTGGCGCCCGGGGTGATCAAGACCGAGATGACCGACGCCATGAAGCCGGAAGCGTTGCAGCGTCTGGTGGACATGGTGCCTGTGGGTCGCCTGGGGCTGGCAGAGGAGGTGGCTCAGGCGGTGGAGTTTATCGTGGCCAACGATTATTTCTCCGGCCGCTGCATCGAGGTGGACGGCGGCATTCGTCTCTGATTTTTGTTGACCCGCGCCTAAGCGCCAAAGCGAGAGCTTTGGCGCTTTTTCATGTCTATCAGTAAGATAACCACAAATCCCATGGGTTGTAATCCCACCTGAGTCTTTTAGACTGCCTCTGTTTCTCTGCCGCCACGAGGGTTCTATGGAGCGTCTGTTTTCCTATATCGGTGCCACCCAGGGTTGGCCCAGTCCAGTGAGCCTGGAGGGCACCGCCCATCGCCTGATTGACCATGACGATGATCTTGCCGAAGTCAGGGTAAAGGAGAGCCTGTATCGGTTCAGTAATGGGGTCGAGCTGCTGTATCGCTGCGAGCAGGAGCAGCAGCAATCTGACGATCAACTCTGTGCCGAGTGCTGGATAAGTTATCAAGTGCTCAACAACAACGGCTTCGCCATCACCCCCAGCCAGAAGAGCTTCTCCAATGTCTGTCAGCAGCGGTTCTGGCTGAAGATGCAGGCGGGCCAGCAGAGGCCATCAGAATGACAGACTGAAGCCGATGTTGGCCTGGCCCTGCCACCAGAGATCGGTTTTAACCCGCCAGACGCACCCTTCATCCTGACAGATGAGGCTGCCGCTGGAGTCGGTGAAGGTGGCCATCCCCCGCAGTTCGGCAAACAGCGACAGGGTTGGCGTCAGCCGATAATCCAGGCCGGCACCGACGCCCAGTGAGAATCGGGTGTCGTTGGAGCCGGACTTGGGGCGAAACTGGGTCAGGCCCAGGCTGCCGGTGACATAGGGGCTGAAGCCGTTCTGGGGGTAGTAGCGACTGCCCCCCAGGTGCAGATAGTCCACGTCAAGCTGGTCATCGGTTCCCTGGCCGGGAACCAATTGACTGAAGCGGGTGGATTGATGGCTGTAGAGCAGGAACAGGGTGCCGGTGTCATCCACCTGGGTGCCAAGCATGATGCCGCCATGGCCGGCTTCGTCGATGCCCAGATTGAATTCGTCGCCATTGTCGCTGCGGCTGAGTTCAATATCGCTGGTGCCAAAGCTGTAGCCGGCAAAAGGGGCGATAAAGTGCTCGGCATGAGCGTTGGCCGATGCCAGCATCAGCAGAATGAAAGTGGATAGCCTGTTCACGGTAACTCTCCTGTTCCATCAGGGGCATTATCTACTCTAAATCAAACGCTCTGCTTAAAAAACGTCAGTTTATCAATCTGGTTCAGATATTGGGTTGAGTCAAGTTGGTGATCTTGTTGGCCTTTTTTACTCGGCTGTTAAAAACTCATTGAGATGAGTTAGTTGCAAGTGTATTCATGAGTGTTTGTTGTTCGAGCGGTAGCAATTTCGAATGGCATACATTCCAACCAACAAGAAAAGGACGTAGGAATGAAGCACGTTGTTGCTGCATTGTTGTTGAGTTGCCCACTCTGGGCCCAGGCGGCTGAGCCGAGTCATCAATTTGAAGTCCAAGGGGAGTTTGCCAGAATTCAGGAGCTTCGCGGCGAGTCTCCGGACGAGGAGCTGGCGTTTCAGGGGTACATTGGCTACCAATACCTGCTGAATGAGAACTTTGCCCTGGGCATCGACTACCTTGCCGGAGGTGGCATGGACTTCGATTTACTGCTGGGCATCGATGATGGCAGTTTTAACTATTCCGCCTGGGAACTGACGGCGCGGGGCACCACCTGGGTGAGTCAGCGCAACGCCCTCTACGCCACTCTTCGGGCGATTCAGTATGACTATGATGTAGAGACCTCAGAAGGGCGCAGGCTGTGGGATGACAGCGGTTTGGGTGGGGGCATGACCCTAGGTTGGCGCTACCAGTTTGATATGGGGTTGGGCCTCGGGGTCAGCGCCAGTTACCGAAAACTGGGCAGTGACACCGAACTGGTCAGCTTCGGCTATAACCTCAGCTACCGCTTCTGACGTCAAGGAGGAGTGCCTCTGTGTGGTAGGCTTAGAGCACTCCTTCATTTTGTATCCCGGGTTCTATGAGACACCTGCTGACCTCCTCTTTCTGTCTGGCCTTGTGCGCCTGCAGTGCTGCGCCCTCCTCGCCTAGTTTTCCCTGTGACGCCGCCGGGCTCTCCGGCATTGAGACATTGATTTGTCAGACCCCGGAGCTGGCACAGCTGGATACTCAGCTGGAGCGGGTGTATGCCGCTGCAGTGGCTGAGTCTAAGGAGTCTGACATCTTGCCTGCGTATCAACGTGGCTGGATCAAGGGACGCAATGACTGCTGGAAAAGCGACGATCCCCAAGGCTGTGTCAGAGAGAGTTACCGGACCCGAATCAGTGAGCTGCAAGCCCAGTATCAATTGCTGCCTGCTTCGGCCAGTGCGGACTTTCTCTGTGGTGGGGGAAATGAGCCCCTGTCTGTGTCTTTTTATCCCAGCCTGATTCCTACGGCCCAGGTGAGCTTTCGCCAGCAGAGCAGCCTGATGTTCCAGCAGCCCGCCGCCAGTGGCAGTCGTTATCAGGGGCAGAATGAGAGCTACTGGGAACACCATGGTGAGGCAAGTCTGGTATGGGGCTTTGGGGCCGAGCCGCTGACCTGCGTTCAGGCCCAACCTTAAGCCTGTCTTGTTTTTTTTGAGACCAGATCTGTGACCCTGGCGCCAGCCCAGGGTATTGAATTTGTGTATATTGCCATCTCAAACATAGATGCACATGCGACTTTGCCTGTGCAGGATCCGGCTGCGTAAGTTTCAGGGCTTCGCTTAGAGATCGGACAATTTCCCCCTTTACAAGGAAGCATGATGAAACAGCTTTTTGCCGCCGGCCTGTTGGGCCTGGCGTTGCCACTGACCCTGCCGGCCATGGCCGCAGACCCACAACCGCAGAGCGACGCCGACGAGCAGCCTCAGCAGCAGGTGCTGTCTGAGGAGGAGCAGTACTGGGCCTGGGCCAAAGAGACCTGGGAGTCTCTGGACAAACGCACCGGGGAGATCTCCCTCGATGGGGCACCCGCGACCCTGCAAGTGGGCGACGAATTTTACTTCCTTGGCCCTGATGATGCGCAGACGGTGCTGGTGGATGTGTGGGGCAACCCTCCGGGTCAAAAGCCTCTGGGCATGCTGTTTCCTGCCGGAGTGACCCCTTTCGACGCCGAGTCCTGGGCGGTGACCATCGAGTATGAAGAGGATGGGTATGTGTCCGATGAGGACGCCGCCAAGATTGACTACAGTGAGCTGCTGACCCAAATGAAGCGCGACACCAAGGAGGAGAGCGAGTACCGGGTCAAGGAGGGCTATGACCCCATTGAGCTGGTGGGCTGGGCCTCAGAGCCCTATTACGACCAGCAGACCCATAAGCTGCACTGGGCCAAGGAGATCCGATTTGGCGAGGCGGAGCAGCACACTCTGAACTACAACATCCGCGTCCTGGGCCGTCAGGGCGTACTGGTGCTCAACTACATCGCCGACATGGGCCAGAAGCCGGAGATCGATGCCAACCTGGATACGGTGATGGCGATGACCAAGTTTAATCCAGGTAACACCTATGATGAGTTCAATCCGGACATCGATGAGGTGGCGGCCTATGGTGTCGGCGCCCTGATCACCGGTAAGGTGCTGGCGAAAACCGGCTTTTTGGCGGTGTTGATGCTGTTCCTGAAAAAGGGCTGGATCTTCATCCTGGCCGGCCTCGGGGCGGTGGGAAAAAAGCTGCTCGGCAGAAACAAGCAGGGGTGATCAGCCGGTAAGTTCACTACCACCTTGCGGTAATTAAAAAAGGGGCCTTTTGGCCCCTTTTTAGTGCTCTTTCGCGGCCTAGCCGTAATGTTTCAGTTTCTCGGCCAGCAGATCCACAAAACCTTCGCGATTGAGGCCGGTAACCACGGTGGTGTTGGCGGGCTTGCCGCTGAGCTGATAGTAATCCACCACGGTCATTCCCTGAGTGTATTCCCCCCGGGTCTCGACGCCGACCCAGCAGTCCCGGGTTTCAAACAGCTCTGGGGCCACCAGCCAGGCGATGGTGCAGGGGTCATGCAGCGGCGCGCCGGTAAAGCCCCACTTGGGGTCCCTGTGGTAGATCATAAAGAAGTCCAGCAATTCGGCGACGACCTGGGCAATGGGGTTGTCGATGGCGCGGATGCGTTCGATGTCTTCGTCCATGATCTGTGCCTGGTGGGTGACTTCCAGGCCGCACATGGTGATGGGGATGCCGGACTTGAACACCATGTCCGCCGCTTCCGGATCCACATAGATGTTGAACTCCGCCGCCGGGGTCCAGTTGCCCAGGGTGGCGGCGCCGCCCATCAGCACAATGCGGTCTATCTTGGCGTGCAGTTCCGGGTGACTGGCCAGCAGCAGGGCGACGTTGGTCAGGGGGCCTGTGGGGACCAGGGTCACCGGCTTGTCGCTGGCTGCAATCTTCGCTGCCATCAGTTCTACGGCGTTGATCGCCTGAGGTTCGAAGCCAGGATCTGGCAGTTTGGGGCCGTCCAGGCCGGATTCTCCATGAACGTTGTCGGCGATGATCAGTTCCCGTGACAGCGGTTTCTGGGCACCTCCGGCGACAGGAATCTCTTTGCGGTCCAGCAGGGTCAGCAGGCGCAGAGCGTTATTAAGGGTTTTGTCCGGGGTCTGGTTGCCTGCACTGGTGGTCACTGCAAGTGGCGTCAGTTCGGCACAGGCCAGGGCAAGGATCAGGGCGATGGCATCATCATGACCGGGATCGCAATCGAGAATAAAAGGTCTGCCCATGGGGTCTCCTGAGATTGGGCCGCACAGCGGCTGCTAGGTTGAAGGAGACACGCTATCACGGGGATGGCGTGGGAACCATGATAGTGTCGGTGAACACCACTACTGATGGGTGAATCACGTTTGCCCTAAACGCAGTGCGCCGCAGACAGGCTGCGGCGCACACCAGGAGCAGGTCGGGATTACCCGCCCAGGTCATCCACCGCCACCTTATAGGTGGGGTCTTCAATGACGTTCACTTCAACCAGGTTACCGGCCTTCTGCAGCAGGGTGCGGCACTCGTTGGAGAGGTGGCGCAGATGCAGGTGTTTACCCAGTTTCATGTAGCGCTCGGCCAGGGTGTCGATCGCCTCCAGCGCAGAGTGGTCACAAACCCGGGAGCCACCAAAGTCGACGATCACCTCGTCAGGGTCGTTGTTGGCATCAAACTGCTCGAGGAAGCTGGTGGTGGAGGCGAAGAACAGCGGGCCGTTTACCAGGTAGATCTTGCGACCAAAGTTGTCCTCTTTGCTGTTGATGGCCATGTGGGTGGCGTGCTCCCAGGCAAAGCGCAGGGCGGCGACAATCACACCCACCAGAACGGCAATGGCCAGGTCGGTGGCCACGGTGACCGCAGACACCAGCACAATCACAAAGGCGTCGGAACGGGGTACCTTGCGCATGATGCGGAAGCTGGACCACTCGAAGGTGCCCAATACCACAATGAACATCACGCCGACCAGAGCCGCCAGAGGGATCATCTCAATCAGATCACTGGCGAACAGGATGAAGGCCAGCAGAGCCACCGCGGCGGTGAAGCCGGAGAGACGGGTGCGGCCGCCGGAGTTGATGTTGATCATGCTCTGACCAATCATGGCGCACCCACCCATGCCACCAAAGAAACCGGTGACCACGTTGGCCACGCCCTGGCCAACACACTCGCGATTGCCCTGGCCGCGAGTCTGGGTCAGTTCGTCCACCAGAGTCAGGGTCAGCAGAGATTCGATCAGACCGATGGCTGCCAGAATCAGGGCGTAGGGCAGGATGATGATCAGCGTCTCCAGGCTGAAGGGCACCATGGGGATGGCGAACTCAGGCAGGCTGCCGGAGAGGCTGGCCTGAGGGTCGCCGGTCATGTTGCGCACGAAGTCCACCACGGTGCCGGTTTCGATGCCGGTCAGATGCACCAGCCCGGTGACGGTGACGATGGCCACCAGGGAGGAGGGCACGGCGGTGGTCAGTTTGGGCAGGAAGCGGATGATCGCCATGGTGAGCACAATCAGGCCGAGCATGGTGTAAAGCTGCTCTCCACGCATCCACACCATGTCACCGGCGGCGTCGGCGATCTTAAATTGACCCAACTGGGCCAGGAAGATCACGATCGCCAGACCGTTGACGAAACCCAGCATCACAGGGTGGGGAACCAGACGAATGAACTTACCCAGCTTTAGGGCGCCAGCACCGATTTGAATCAGTCCCATCAGCACCACGGTGGCAAACAGGTACTGCACACCGTGCTGAGCCACCAGGCTGACCATGACCACCGCCAGCGCGCCGGTGGCTCCGGAAATCATACCGGGGCGGCCACCGATGATGGAGGTGATCAGGCCCACCATAAAGGCGGCGTAGAGGCCAACCATAGGTTCAACACCGGCCACAAAGGCAAAGGCGACGGCCTCGGGGACCAGGGCCAGAGCCACAGTCAGGCCTGAGAGAATGTCCGCCTTGGCCGAGGCATCCGGGTTGCTTCTGAGCTCAAACATCGGTTGGTACTACCCCCAAGTGATCTATTGCACATTAAAAAGCCGCGAAGTCTGACAGCTCGGGGAAGGATAGTCAAAGAAAATTGCATTTTTGTTGGCTTTGCCCAGTAACGTGGTCAATACGCCCGGATATCACTGTTTTTAACCTTTGAGGCCGGGCTGTAGGCGGATTCCTTGTGTTCAGAAACAATTTATCTAAGGCATTTGTGCCGACAATTCCCCATTTAATCCTTGGATTAGAAGGGGTAATACGAAGCATCTGCTGTCTTTGGTGGAGTGACCAGATTTTGGCGGTGGCCGGCAAATTGACGCTGGTGGTTGATTTTTAAGTTGTTTACGCACATTTTAAGGGAAGTTCATGGAGGAATGATTAGGTGATCACCAAGCTGAATCCCCTGATACGGAAATTTTATCTCACCGGGCTGAATGAGGCGCTGTGGCAACAGTGGCTGAGTGAACTGACCGAACTGCTGCCCTGTTCATCCATGGCACTGGCCGTGGTGGAGCAGGAAGCAAAGTTTCCGGTGTTGCTGTGCTGCCATGGCGGCCTGTCTGCCGACGCTCGCCCCAATCTCAGCGCCTTTATTCAAAGGGTGGACGAGGGGCTCCCCTGTGCCGAGCGTCATGGCCCGGCGGGCTGGTTCTGCGAACCATCGACTCCCTATGGCCTGTGGCTGTGGACAGATGAAGCTCTCTGGCACAGCCCGGAACTGGAACTGCTGTGGCCTCACCTGTGTCAATGGAGCAAAGTGCTTTATGGCCATGGCCGCGAGCGCCCGTATCTGCTGATGCCCTCCCACATCGGCGCAATCATCTGCTCCTCCCAGGGGCAGATCCGCTTCTGCAATCAGGACGCCGAACGACTGATCGGCGAGGTTGACTCACTTCCTGAGCCATTGGCCGTTCTGTTTAGGGAGGTGATGGCGGGGGGCTGCAGTTACTGGAGTTCCGCGCGTTTGAGTGGCCGGGAGCTTCAGATTTTGGTGTACCCACCTCAGCAGGAGGAGGTACTGGTGCTCCTCCGACAACCCGATCAGGGGCGAGCCTTCTCTGCCGATTACTTTATGGCGTTGTACGAGCTGTCGCGAAAGGAAGCGCTGGTGGCGGTGGAGTTGGCTCAGGGGTATCTGCCCCAACAGATAGCCCGGAGACTGCATGTCGGTGAGAGTACCATCAGAACTCACATTCGGAAGATTCTTCAGAAAAGCGGCAGTCGCAACCTGAATCAACTGATGGTGAAGGTGCACGTCGGCCTCAATGGCCTGGAGTGGAGCGCACTGCACCGCCGCAGGGAGATGCCGGATGCCCAGGCTCAGTGATCAGACTATCAATGAGCTGATCGTGACCCTTTACCAGGGGGTGATTCACGGCGGTCATTGGGAATACTGGCTGGAGCAGTTGCTGGAGGGCAGCGGGTCCAACGCCGGATGGGTGACCCTGGTGGACCGTCAGAGTCTGCGTGCGGACAGCCTGGCGGACGTGGGTTTTGAAGGGATCCCGGATTACAACGCCTATTTTCATGAAAAGGATATTCTGGCCGAAGCCCTGATGGAGTCCGAATCTCTCGAGGAGGGGCACTTCTACTGCTCCCAGGAGGCGGTGGACTATGGGGCCTATCTCAATTCGGAGATCTACAACGACTTCAACCGTCACCATGGCATTGCTCATGTCTGTGGGGGCTACGCCTCCCTGCCGGGCAGTGACAAGGTGTTCAGGCTCTCCTTCTTCCGGGACAAGGACCAGGCGCTGTTTACCCCTGAACATGTGCGCCGGCTGGATCTGTTGATGCCTCACCTGACCCAGAGCCTGCAGATGGATGAGCTGAGTCGGTATCACAGGCTGCCCAGCCGATCGCCGTTCCGCCACCTGGACGAGATCGGGGTGGGGGCCCTGGTGTGTGACCGTCAGGGCCGGGTGCACTATCTCAATGGCGAGGCGGAAACATTGCTGCTTGAGAGTGGGTTGGCCCGAGTCTCCTCGGGGCAGTTGCTGCTTAAGGGCGAGCAGGGCCAGAAACGGTTGCTGGAGGCGTTGAATCAGGCGTGCGGCATTTTGGATATTCGCAGCATTCCACAGGTTGCCCCGATTCGCATCGGTGAGGAATCTCAGGGAGTTGAACTGCTGGCCAGGCCCTGGTGCGCCGCCTCCCACAGCTTCGAGGACGCCAGCCTCAACGCCCTGGTGCTATTGAGAAACCCGGAACGATTCCGCCACCTGAATCTCAGCCTGTTGCAGCGCCAAATGGGACTGTCCGGGCGTGAGGTGGAGGTTGCTCAACTCGTGGCCAGGGGGCTGGACGCCCGATCCATTGCCCACGAGTGCTTTGTGGCTGAGACCACGGTACGAACCCATATCCAGGCGCTGTTGCGTAAATTCGGTGTACGCAGCCAGCAGCAATTGATCGCCAGGCTGCACGATCCTCTGCTGACTCTGGCCTGAACCTGTATATGGTGCTCCAGTGTGTAAGTCGTTATTCTAACTTCATACTCCCTAACTGGATTGCTCTATGTCAGATGTGAAGATTGGTGTTGCCCTGGGCAGCGGTGCCGCCAAGGGGTGGGCCCATATTGGTGTGCTGCGCGGCTTGGCTCGCATCGGCATTCTGCCGACCCACGTGGCGGGGTGCTCCATCGGCGCCTTTGTCGGAGCCGCGTATGCGGCGGGTAAGCTGAATGAGCTGGAGCAGTGGGTTCGAGGATTCTCCAGCTGGGATGTGATGGGCTTGCTGGACATCACCTGGCGCCGAGGTGGGCTGGTTTCCGGAGAGAAGGTGTTTCAGGCGGCCAGTGACGCGATGGGGATCAGTGACATCACCGAACTGGAGAAACCCTTTATTGCCGTGGCCACCGATCTCTATTCCGGCCAGGAGGTGTGGCTGGACAAAGGGTCATTGTCAGACATCGTCCGGGCAAGTTGTTCCATTCCTGGATTGATGGAGCCCAAACGCATCGGCCAGCGCTGGCTGGTGGACGGTGCCGTAGTCAACCCGGTGCCGGTGTCCGCCTGTCGTTCTTTGGGGGCGGACCTGGTGATTGCGGTGGACCTGCACGGAGATGGCCGCCATGGCTCGTCGGAGCCGGTTCGAATGACTGAGGTCGCTCATGTGCCCGAGGAGGAGGAGCCTCAGAAGGAGAGCGGCTTCATGGACCTGTTGGCAAGCGGTAAGGAACTGGTCAATGATCTGGCTGACCGCTTTACCTCCACCACCATTCAGCAGCCCAACATGCTGGCGGTGATGCACCAGTCCATGGAGATCCTGGAACAGAGGCATAAGCGTGCCCGGCTGATGGGGGACCCGCCGGAGGCGCTGATTCTGCCCAGGGTCGGCGACATCAACACCATGGAGTTCCAGCGGGCCGGAGAGGCGATAGCCGCCGGGGAGGAGGCGGTGCTCCGGGTGCGCCACCTGATCGAGGCGGAACTGGATCGCTTTGTTCGCCAGAACTAACAAAAAGAGGACCAGATGGTCCTCTTTTTTCATGCCGGTTGGGCTCAGTGTCCGCTTTCCAGCATCTCCTGGAGGCCGCCGCCGTTGTATACCTTCTTGAACCCTTGATTTTTCAACACTTCCTGGGCAATGCCTGAACGGCGGCCACTGCGGCAGTAGACCACTATGGGTTGATCCTTGGCCAGGCCCAACAAGGCGATCTCTGCACCAATCACGTCGTAGGGGATATTGATTGCCCCTTTCAGGCGGCCCTCGGCGTATTCGCCCGGGCTGCGTACATCGATGATGACGGCTTCGTTTTGGCGAATCTGCTGCCAGGCTTGGTGGGCGCGCTCACTGGCGACGGTCAGGGTGCTGCTCAGCAGCAACAATACGGCAATCAGGGTTCTGAGCATCTGTCCTATTCTCTGGTGGCTAACTCTTTTTCTGTCGGCATCCCCAGCTTCTTCATCACCATGGTGGCCGGGCACAGCCCGGTGAAGGAGGATTGGATTAGGTTAACACCGATGAAAACGGTGAACCAGAAGAAGAGCGGGTGGACCCAGTGGGTCAGGGCGACGGATACCAGCACCATGGTGCCGGCAAAGGTCATGGTGGCGCGCTCGGTGGAAAATCGACTCATGGAAAACTCCTTTTAATGGTGTTATCTCGATTAGTAGTAATATCTCAGCCTGATCCAGGCGTTGCTGTTGTCATCCAACTGGCCGAAGAAGGTGTGTTGTTCGCGGCCATTCATCAGGTTCAGGCCACCGCTCAGCAGCCATTGATCGTTGGGACGGTAGTTCACCTGGGGCTTCAGATAGAAATCCCGGTCCGTGGGTGAGTAGAAGCTGAACAGGCTCAGTGTCAGCTTCTCCTGCATCGCCCGGTAGGTGAGCCGCAGAGTGACCAATTGACGATTTTGATCGGCGCCATACTCTGGACTGGGCAGGGAGAGCAGGTAATCCTGATAGTGGCGGATATGCTCCAGATAGTACTGCACCGAGCCTGTGAGATGGGTGACCAGCTCGGTTTCATAGCCCAGCAGGGCCAGTACCTTGTCCTGAGGGGCAGAAACGCCGCTGCTGTCTGCATCCAGACTCAGGTGATAGGCGGCTTCGGCATTGAGCAGCCCGCCCATGACGGGCAGGCGTGCACTGGCGCCGTAGGCGTTGAGGCGGGCGTGTTGCGGCCTACCCTGGGGGTCGGCGCCCAAAGGCTGTCCGGTGTAGCCCCAATAACCGTACAGGGCATACTCGGCTCCCTGATGAGCCCAGTAGAGCCGGGCCGAGGCGGCGTCGTCACCGGGTTCATCGGCACGCTTGTCAGGGGCAACCTTCTGGCCACTGATGGGGTCAAAATAGGAGAAGCGCTCGCCGTTAAGGTAGTTGTCTGCCTCGAACCTGGGCATATACACCAGATCCAGGTTGACGTTTTGGCCATACCAACTGCCCTTGATGGCGTTGACCGGTGCCTTGAGATACTCATCGTCCTGTCCGGAGAAGAACGCCTGCCAGTCCTTGGGAAACAGGTCATTGAGGAACAGGTAGTCACCTGTCCCCCAGGTGAGAACCTGCCGGCCCACTTTAAGGTGGGCGTCGGCGCCGACATCTGTGCCCAGGGTCAGTTCGCGAGCATCAAAGACCCACTGGTCAACGGCATCATCATAGCCCAGGTCCAGCCGCAACTTGCCCTGAAGATTGTCGCCGCGATAGCCGGTCTCCAGACGCCCCAAAGCCTGAGACAGGGTAGGTCCATCCAGACCGGTCGCATCGGATTGCAGGCGGGTGCCGTACCCCAGCTCCAGGTAGCCGGACAGCGGTTGCCAGGGTGAGGCGATCTGTTCCGCCCAAGGGTCGTCACCCCACTCCGTTCCCCACTCCTCGTCCGAGGCCGGTGAGATGGTGGCGAAAAGGCTGAGACCTATGGCTGCGGTCAGGGGCAGTAACCGGGTCATTGTCTTACCTTAAGTACTTGACCGGAGGCTGACGCATGCTGCGCTCCGAGAACACTGAATCCGGTAGGCCCAGATCGTATTGAACGCCGCGGAATTCCATCAGGGTGTAGCCGCCGGAGGCGAGATCACTGATTTTCGAACGCAGCACTGTGGGGTGCCCCTGAATGGTCTCTGTCTTAACCGTTTCCACCCGGCGATAGAGCTCCCCCTGCTTGTCCTGATACTCCACCTTGGTGGGCAGCCAATTGCCCTTGTCCACCCACACCCGGTAGCTGGAAAACTCCACCGAATCGGGCGTCTTGGGTCTGGCCTCAATCAGGTAGTGGCTGTCACTCTCCTCAATCAGGGTAAAGCTGTCCTCCTTGAGGTTGCGTCCGGAGACATCCTCATAGAAGAAGTGGCTGCCGACAAAGGAGGTGCGTTTGTCCCCGGCACTGATTCGTTTGAGCAGATCCAGCCCTGGAAGGTAGAGCCAGCGGTCGTCGTCACTGGTGACCTTCTTTTCCACCCGGAACACGGTGCCACGGACATCGGAGGGGCGGGAGAAGAACACCAGCATCTGCTGGTCGCCGCCCTTTTCCAGAGTGCGGCGCAGCAGGGAGAACTGACGGGTCTGCTTTCGTCCCTGGGCATCCACGATGATCATTCTGGCCTGGCTTCGACCGTCATCTCCGGCGTAAAAGGAGGCCAGGTTGGCTTTTTCCACCACCTCATCGGCGGTGATGGCCATCACCTGCAGGCTGATGAGTGATGAGGCAATCAGGGTAAACAGGGATCGCATGGCTAGTCTCCTCATGGTTGGGTGGCCAAAGCCGGGCTGCGCTTGAGCAGGGGGGCCAGTAGCCACAGACTGGCCGGCAGCAGCAGCAAGGTGGTCAGGGCGGAGATCGCCATGATGCTGGCCAGAAGCACGCCGACGGTAATATAGGGCACCAGAGGCGCCAGCAGCAGCGGGGTAAAGCCGATGGCGATGACGATGGCATTACGGCTGATGGCTCTGGCCGGTTCCTGGAACATGGCCGTCAGGGCCCGGCGCACGTCGCCCTCCAGTTTGAGCTGCTCACGGAAGCGTTCCAGGAAGTGAATGGCAAAATCCACCGACAAACCCAGGGTCAGGGCAGAGAGCACGGCGATGGGCATGTCGTAATCCTTGCCCAGCCAGCCGATGAGACCGTAGATGAAACTGATGGTCAGGGTCAGGGGCAGCATGGCCAGCAGTCCGTAGAGGGGAGAGCGGAACAGCAGCACCATCATCCCCAGTACGATGACAAAGGCCCAGAGCAAGCTGTCGCGCATACCACTGACCATGGCGTCTTGCCACGCCACGTTGATGTAGGCTTTCCCGGCCCAGTTGAGTTCGATCCCGTTGGGCGCAGGGTGCTGCATCAGATAGGCATCGACCGCCTCGATCACCTGGCTCATGTGCTGGTTGTCTCCGGAAGTCAGCTGCAGCCACAGCAGCCCTTTGCGGTAATCCGGGGTGACGAAATGCCACAGGTCGTTGGGGCGGTGACTGGACTGATACTGAAGCAGTGTCTGAGCGACGCCGGCGGCGCTGTCCGGCAGGGTCAGGTCTCGGTCTTCACCGCTGCGCAGCTCGCGATTGACCGTCTTGACGATGTCGGCCAGGCCATTGCTCTTGCCCACCAGGCCGGTGCCGTCCAGGTAGGTTTGCAATTCTGCCATCCAGCCGAGTAGGGCCGGATCCAGGAAACGGCGTTGGGCTTCGCCCTGCAGTTCCAGGCTGGTAAGCAGTGGATCGATGCGCGGGTCTCCGCTTTCAAAGCTGGCATCCTCCAGGGCCAGAAGCAGCTCAGAGAGGGCTTCGGCACTGCCCTGTTTGGCTTTCATGGCCAATGTCCTCTGGGACTCCCCCAAGATATTGGTGAGCTGTTGCACCTGCGCCGGTGACATGGCGTCAGAGGGTAGGGCGCTGAGCACCAGGTAGGCGTCATAGGTGCCGGCAAAATGATGATTCAGCGCTCTGTCGGCAATGCGGATCTCATGATCTTGCTTGAACCAGCGAACCGGATTGTCGTTGATCTGGATCTTACTGATTCCCCACAGGCTCAGGGCCAGCACTGCCAGGCTGATGGCGACGATGGGCTTGGCCAGGGTGACACTGCGCTGACCCGTGCGCTCCAGCAAGCGACTGAGCCTGCCCGGGCCTTTGGGGGCGTGCAGTTTCTGCTGCATCCTCTCCAGGGCCTGGGGAGACATGCGCACTATGTAGGCGGGCAACAGGGTGATGGTCAGCAGGAAGGCCAGCAGGATGCCGCTGCCAACAAAGGCGCCGAAGATCTGCACAGGGGGAATTGGGGTGACCATCAGCGAGAAGAATCCCACGGCTGAGGTCACTGAGGTGAACAGCATGGGGGTAAAGAGATCACGGACTACTTTTTCGATCACCTTGCGTGCCTGCTTTCCTGGCTGATAATGGTCGGCAAACTCGCTCATGATGTGGATGGAGTCCACCACTGCGATAGGCATCAGGAAGATGGCGATCATCGAGGACATGATGTGCACGGTGAAGCCCATGCCGATGAGGCTGCCGACAATGATGATCACCGTGGCCATGGCCACCAGCATCGGGGCAACGACCAGAGGCAGGGAGCGGAAGAAGTAGAGCATCATCAGGAAGATCATCACGCCAGCGAGGGGAGCGGAGACCCCCATCTGAACGAACATCTCGTGGCCAAACTGATTCTCTGCGACCGGTAGTCCGGTGATGTGGTAGTGGGCGTCCGGCCCCTCCTGCTGGATGACGGCTCGTATCTGCTGGGCGATGTCGAAGCTTTGGCGCTTGTCCTTCAGGGGCACGTAGATGGCGGCGGCCTGTTTGTCTTCGGACACCAGGGTGTTGTTCAGCAGGGGGAGGCGGGCCACTGCCTCGGCAATGGCATCGGCGCCAGCCTGACTTTCGGGCGCGGCCTGCATCATGTATTCAAAACGTATGGTGCCTGGCCCCTCCTGGGTGATGTTGTCTACCGTAGAGAGTGCCATCAGGTCGGCTTTGACCACCCCGTCGATGGCCAGAATGGCGTCGGTGATCCGCTTCATCTGTGCCAGAGAGGCAGGTGTGAAGATGCCTTCAGGCTGATCCGTGACTGCGCCGATCACTATGCTGTCGTAGAGGGAAAACTCGCTCTTGGTGGCGTTGTGGAATACCCGGGCCACATCCTCTTCGGGAAGCATATTTTCAGGATCGGTGTCGATCTGGATCGTTGGAATCATGGCCGCAGCGGCCAGGGTCAGCGCCAGCACCAGGGCATAAACCCGCCTGGGGTAGCCGGTGGCAAACTGGATCAGCCTTTCTTTCATATTAGAACTCCATAATTTAATACACACACTATAAATTAGAAAAATCTAATATTCAACTTGTGGGCATACTATTTACATTAAAGGCGTCGCTGTGGAAAGAAAGTGAATACAAAAAAGCCGCGACATTATGTCGCGGCTTTTTCTGTGAGGGCTGCTATCAGAAGCGGTAGTTGTACTGAGCACCCACCAGGAAGGCGTTGCCTTCGGAGTTCAGCACATAGCCATCCTCTTCTACGCGAACCTCTTTGCCATCGATGAAGGTGAAGGCCAGGTCGATGTCGGAGCTGTCGGACAGCTTGTAGTTGGCGCCGAAGCTGTACCACATGCGGTCAGAATCCGGGATGGACACGGTACGGTGAGTCTCTGGGATGGGAGTCTCGTCGTAGGCGATACCGGCACGCAGGGTGAACACGTCGCTCATCAGGTAGGTCATGCCCAGGCCAAAGCGCCAGGCATCTTCAAAGTTCTCTTCCTTCAGTAGCAGGGTCTGGCCGTCGGTGATCTGACAGGCAGGGTTGCCGTTAGCGCACAGTGGGCCTTCCAGAGTGGCGTCACCGTCCGCCACACCGCGCAGCTCTTCAAATACGCTCCAACCGGTCCACATCACAGTGGTGTGGAGGATTACTTGGTCGCTGACTTTGTGGTAGCCGGAGAACTCCAGGATGTCTGGCAGTTCCAGATCCAGGGTGCCGTCAACCTTGCTGCTGCCCATACCCACTACAGAGTCGGTGGCGATACCGGCGGCCAGATCGTTGGTGTAGTGGCCCTCCAGTTCGATGGTGGTCTTGGACTTGTAGGTCAGGGCGAGGCGGTGGTCGTCGTTCAGTTCGTACAGCACACCCACGTTAAAGCCAAAGCCCCAGCCGTCGCCAGCCATCTTGCCGGAGATGCTGCTGGGCTCCAGGTCCGGGGCCAGACCGGCAGCAGGACCGAGGTTGGCATCAACCATGCCGTTGATCAGGGGCGCGGTTTCACCAAAGTGGCGAATAAGCTCGGCGTCGCCGTAGACGGCGTTCAGGCCCAGGCCCAGGCTCAACTTGTCGTTGACGCGGTAGGAAACGCTGGTGTTGAAGTTCATGGTGATGAGATCGGTGCTGCCGGCGATGGTGCCCGCAGGGTAGTTTTCACCGAAATCGGTGCCCAGACCGAAGTTGGAGTAACCGGCAAAGCCGATGGCCACTTTCTCGTTCAGAGGCATGATCAGGTAGCCCGCAGGAACGAAGGCCTGAGGGGCGGCACCATCAATATTCAGGGCGCTTGGGTCGGAGCCCAGGGGGCTGGAGACACCGCGCATATCCACACCGGGATCGATGTAGGTGCCGGCCAGAGAGAGGGCAGTCTGGTCAAACAGAGCCATGGCGGCAGGGTTGCGGGCGAGCACGGCCGCATCATCAGCCGCGGCGCCTTCACCGGCGAATGCACGGCCGAGTCCGGAAACGGAGGTTTCGTTCAACAGGAATCCGGCGGCGGAGGAGCCGGCACTGACGGCCATCAGAGCCGTGGCGATAAGGGTCTTATTGAAGGTTTTCATAACTCTCTCTGGATATGGGGTCTTGTTATCGGCCTTGTTGGCCATTTTTTCGTCATTATTGCCGACGTTAGAAGCATTTTCGCTTCAGATGCCGGTTGTGTCGTCGGTGGCCATTGTAGAGGGTTACCATCCTCATTGGAGCTCCGACCACCACGGTATTTGAGGCAAATTTGCCATGAAAATCAGCGAATGTGAAGCGAAATGACATTCTGTTAAAGGGTTGTTTATTCGGAACTTTGTTTAGAGTAAAGACCCTAGTTGTGGGGAGTTCAGGGCAAAAACTCTAATTGAGGGTGGGGAACTGGAGAAATGTGCGGGGAGGTGGCTCCCCGCAATGAGAAAGGCTAGAGTTTTTGCTCAAATGAGTCGTGCAGAGCGACAGTTTTGTTATCGGCAGGTAACAGCAGGCTGACCAGTACACCGGCCAGGGAGGCGAACAGGAACCCCGGGAGTATTTCGTAGAGCTCGAAAATACCTCCTTGTGCCTGTTTCCAGAGAACCACAGTGGCCGCCCCAACCAGGATGGTGGTAATGGCCCCAAAGCGGCTGTACCCCTTCCAGTAGAGAGCCAGAAGAATCACTGGGCCGAAGGAGGCTCCAAAGCCTGCCCAGGCATAACTGACCAGCTCAAGCACTGTGCTCTCCGGGTTGAGAGCAATCAGGGTGGCGATGACAGCAACGCTGAGCACAGTGAGACGGCCCACCGTGACCTTCTCTCTTTCGCTGGCCTCGGGTCTGAGCCATTTCTTATAGAAATCTTCAGTGACTACTGAAGAACACACCAGCAGCTGGGAATCGATGGTGCTCATGATGGCCGATAGAATCGCTGCAATCAGGATGCCGGCCATCCAGGGGTTAAACAGCACCCGGCTTAGCTCGATAAACACGGTCTCTGCATTGGGGAGGGGCTTGCCATGGAAAAAGGCTGCGCCAGCCAGACCGGTTGCCAGGGCACCAAACAGAGAGAGCAGCATCCAGCCCATGGCGATACGGCGGGAGAGCGGCAGGTGCTTGACGTCACCGATGGCCATAAAGCGGCTAAGAATATGGGGTTGACCAAAGTAGCCCAGACCCCAGGCAAGCAGGGAGAGCATGCCTATGGCTGTGGTGTTGTCAGACACAACCTGGGTCATGCTGGGGGGCAGCGTCTCCAGAGTGACCTCGTGGGCACCGAACACCATGGCGGGCACCAGCAGCAGGGCAAACAGCATCAGTAATCCCTGAAGGAAATCTGTCCAGCTGACGGCAAAGAAGCCGCCGACGAAGGTGTAGGAGACGATGATGGCACTGCCGATCATCAGGGCGGTGGTGTAATCGAGGCCAAACACCTTTTCGAACAGTATGGCGCCGCCAACCATGCCGGAGGAGGTGTAGAAAACAAAGAACAGCAGAGTGATGCTGGCGGCCACCAGCCTAAGCAAGCCAGTATCATGGAAGCGTTTCTCCAAGAAGTCTGGCATGGTCAGGGCGTCGTCGGTAAAGAAGGTGTAGATGCGCAGCCGCTTGGCGACGATCAGCCAGTTGAGCCAGGCACCGACCACCAGGCCTATGCCTATCCACATCTCCCCGAGGCCAGACAGGTAGACCGAACCAGGCAGGCCCAGCAGCAGCCAGCCCGACATGTCGGATGCGCCAACGCTGAGAGCCGTGACGGCGGGCCCCATCTTCCGCCCTCCAAGGATGTAGTCGCTGGAGGTGCTGGTGGCACGATACGCCAGGGTTCCGATCACCAGAAGCAGGATCAGGTAACCGAAGAAGGTAATTAATGCAGGGGTCGAGATCATCGTTTCAGTTCATTCGGGTTGTTTGTCTGTCAGGCCCCGCCAGGGATGCTGTGGGGAAAGGAGTCCGGGCATCATCAGGGGATGAGCTGGCCGGAGAGCGGCTGATAATTAAGCAGCTGATCTGAATGAAATATCCAGAGTTATTTTCATGCTAACAAAGAGTGGGTAGCGTGACCAGTGTCACGAATACTGCTTTGTATACAGAATGAAGTGTGGCACAAAGGTTAAAAGGTTGGCAAAAGCTGTTGGCGGGTTGTGTTTTTCTGGCGGATGTTGCTGTGTCTGAGTGGTTGTTGTGACTGTTTATGCAGATTGGGAAAGGGGCAGGCCGCCGCAAAAACGGCCTGGGTGTTTGACGGCTCAGATGCTGTGTACGGTGTTCTTCAGCAGGTTCACCGCCGGAATCAACTGCTGATTCTTACCTCCGACGATCGCGACCTGGAAGGAGCCCATATCAAAGGCGGCACCCTCATACTTGTCGTTGCTGAAGGCTGGAGACATCTCTTTGTTCTGCTCTTTGGGGACGAAGAACACGGTCATCTTACCTTCGGGAGTGTCCATCACCATGTGCAGGCTCCGTACACCGTCAAAGTCGCAGTAGTTGGCGTAGTAGATGTGCCCCTGAGGATCGTCCATTTTTCCGCCAAAACTGGCCAGTTTGGTGTTCAGCGCCGCCAGGCTGACTTTCTCATCGATACGGTCGGCAAAGCCCGCCTCATGAGCAACGTGTGCCAATGCGTGGTCTCCGAGAGTCGCAGGTTGACGGATCAGGGTCAGGGACAGGCCGATGACAAAGGCAACGGAGGCCGCAGCCGCCAGGTGGAACCTCTGTCGCTTGCGTTGCTGCTGAAACTGATTCAGGTTCTGCTGCAGCAAAATGCGATTGGCGAGATCTTCCGGTGGGGCGATCTTCAGGGCGCTGTTAAGCTGCTCGTCGAGAGCCTGAAGCTCATCAACGAAGCCTTTGCGCCCCTCCTCTTCATTCAGGGCATCAAGGAAGGCCGTGTCCTGATCCTGAGGATCGGCGTAGGCTCGTCGGCGGAACTCTAGTTCATCCATTGTTCAACTCCCGAGATTGAGGCTTATCTTCGAGTCTGTCACGAAGCTGATTACGGGCTCTGAATAAACGGGTCATCACTGTGTTTCTGTTTAATCCCATGATCTCGGCGATCTCGTCGCCGTTGAATCCATGCAGTACCTGCAGCACCAGCGGTTCACGATACTCCTGGGCCAGAGACGCGATGTGCTTGCGCAACAGTGCGTTGTCAACCGCCTGCTCGTTCGAGAGGGAGTGGTTATCCGCCACCTGATGGTCATCGATGTCTGTCAGGTCAAACTGCTTTCGTTCGAACCGACGGGCATTTTCCCGCCTCAGGATGGTGATCAGCCACGCCTTCGCTGCCTTGTCATCCTTAAGGGAATCCAAGGCTTTCCAGGCCCTGAGAAAGGTCTCCTGAACCAGATCTTCCGCCACGCTGGGGTTACCACACAGCCAGTAGGCATAGCGGTATATCTCTGTGTTCAAAGCCCTTACCAAGCTTTCGTAACGCCGTTGTTTACTCACCATGTCATCTAAGACCGGTGAAGCCTGTTTTTTCTTTCGTAATAGTTTCAACATTTTTTGTTGCCAGTCCCGGGCGACATCGCCATGTGATACTCGAGGCTTCTATGAGTGTATCGGTTTTTCAGTCACATGGGATTAAGATCGGGGAGTTCTCCTTGGTTTTTCTCCTTTTTTTGTTTTATTAGTGCGACTTGTCGGGCCAACCCGCCCAGGTCCGTCGGTGAGGTCTGGGGCCCATAGGTCTGGCGCATCAATTGGTCCAACTCCGGGGTCAGCTCGGGAAACTGTCGGCGGACCTGGGCCAAATCCTCGGTGTGTCCTCGCAGGCCGTTCAGTCTGCTAGGCAGGGCCTGCAGGGCGGCGTTGAGATCCCCGGCATTGACTGCCCGCTCAAAGGCGGAGGCCGGCTGCGGCCGCTGCTCCGGCTCTGCCGGAACTTGGTGCGGGGCGACGTTCACGCCGGAGCGGCGATACCCCCAGTACAGTGACGCGACAAGAGCCAGGAGCAGTACCCAGGTACTGTAAAACCAGGGGTTGCTCTGTGCCTTGGGTTGGGGAGGAGTCACCTCGGCCTGCCCAGGAGGGGGCAGTGCGGGTTGGTTTTCGCCAGGGAAGACTGTGAGGGTGCGAGCAGGGAGTGTGGCCCATTGCTGACGGTTTAATTTGGCGTTCCACCAGGCAATTTTCAGCTCCGGAAGGGTATAGGTACCGGGCTGAGAGGCAACCAGCGCAGTGCTTTGCTCCAGTTTGGCCACCACCTCCTTGTTGCGTACCTGATCGCTGCGGTGATCCTTGTCAGGGTAGCTCTTCAGGCCCTGAGGGTAGTCAGGCCTGAGGGTAGGAAGGGAGGCTTCGGTGGCGCCAACGGCGGTAAGGGTGATGACGCGGGTCAGAGGCTCGCCCACTCGCACCTGAGATTGCTGTGGACTCCACTGCTCCGTCAGGGCCACGGCGTTCGCGACCAGCCAGGGGCCACTGAAGGAGGCGGGCGGCGCCTTAACCTTGATGGGTTGAGCCTGGCCAACCACCTGCACAGGAGTAGACAGTGAGCGGCTGAACAGGTCGTTACTGCGCCCGGCGCGAAGAATGTCACCGCCGAAGTCTGAGCCCTGGATCATAAACTCCCCACTCTGCTGAGGCGTGATCAGGTAGTGGCGTTCAATCACCCGGTATCTGCGCCCGTCGACCATCTCCGTGGTGTTGCTGTCCTGACCCAGCTGGACAACGGAAGCGCCATCCAACTTGGGCTCGGACAGGCTGCCGCGCTGCAGCTCTGCAGCCAGATAGAGCTTGACCCGATAGTCAACCGGCTGGCCCAGCCACACCTCCTCGTCAGCCAAAGTGGCGCGAAGGAAGACCGGTGCCGTTTGGGCGACCTCGGCACTTTCCTCCACTACGGTCAGGGTAATGGCCTGGGTTGCGAGACCTTCTGCTTCCAGGGAGGGGATCAACAGGGTGCCGGTATGCTTGGGGATAAGCAGCAGTTGCCAACGGGTTTCCTTACGGGCATTGAAGTTGATGATCTGGGTGGACCGACTGACGTTATTGCGAACCACATTGAACGCTTCAAGCAGAGGGGTGGTGTCCAGGGCATTAGAAGACAACTCGTCATCGGCCAACACATTCAGAACAAAGGAGTGTCCCAGGCGGACGGTGTTGTTGTCGACGCTGGCGGTCAGGCTGGTGTAGGCCCAGGTCATGGGGGACATCAGCAGGGCCAGCAACAGGGTGAGTCGGGTTACCACTGGGTGCGCTCCTCGTTGATCTTGCCGGCTCGACGGCGCCGTTCGTATTCTAATTTCATCTTGTTTCTTAACAGGATACTGGGGTCATCAGGTATTCGCTCCAGGATCTGGGGATCCACCTGTTGCGCCTCGTCATTCGTCGAGGCAGAGGACTCGGCTTCTGCCGCAATTGGCTGAGCCTCGTCGTTGTCTTTCGCGTCTTCGCCTTGGGCGGCGTCAGCCTGGGGGTCTGAATGAGCCTGCTCACCCTGTTCGGCCTCGGGCTGACGGTCTGAGTCGGAGGATTTGGGCGCCTGGTGCGGATCTGGTGATGGCTCTTCAGCTTGCTGTGGAGAGTCCCGCTGGTCGGAACCTGACTGTTGGCTATCGTCGCCCTGCTGCTCCTGCTCTGCATTCTCCTGTTCCGATGCGGAATCCTGATTCGAACCTGACTGATTGCCCTGTTGCTGATCGTCGTTCCTCTGTTCATCCTCGCCCTGCTGCTGCTGCTGCTGCTGCTGCTGCTGCTGCTGCTGCTGCTGCTGCTGCTGCTGTAACTGCTCAATCAGCTTCAGATTCTCTTGTGCTTGAGTCAGTTCCGGCTTTCTCGCAAGGGCTTGGCTGTAGGCCTCTTTGGCCTGTTCAAACTGCTGCATCTGCGCCAGTGCATTGCCCTGGTTGTAGAGGGATTCTGCTGTCGGGGATAGCTGGCGGTAAGCGTTCAGCGCAGCCGCGTAGTCGCCTGCGCGGTACAAGGCATCGGCTTTCGGTGCGCCTTGGGGCAGACGTTTGGCGGCTTCGGCATACTCTTTACCCTGCAGCAGTTGCTGAGCCTCAGCCTCGGCAGATTGCCACCAGGCGGCCTGACCGGGAGGGGCAGGAAGCAGCAGCAAGGGCAGCAGCGCCATGGCCCATAGACGCCTCAGAGAGATGGCTGCCGGCAGCAGCAGCATAGGCAGCAGGTAGATGCCCATATCTTGCCACTGTGTGGTTTGCCTCTGAGTCTCTTCGTTGCCTTTTTCCTGGTGGGTGTTGCTTCTGGCCAACTGCTCGATATCGGCATCGTCGCCCCTGTATGAGACGAGGGTGCCATTACCTGCGTTGGCCAGCTTGCGCAGCAGTGGCAGGTTCGTTTGAGCGACCACCACTTCGCCACTTCGGCTTTTCACCAGTTCACCACTGGGTGCCCTCATGGGGGCGCCTGCTTCGCTTCCCAGGGCATAGACCTTGAGTGTCCAGGGAGAGGATGCGGCAAGTTTGAGGGACTGGTCGGCATGCTCAGAGTTGATGCCGTCGATAAAGAGAATGATCTCCCCTTTGTGATAGCCGGCGTCCCTGAGTAACTGGTTGGCCAGTTCGAGGGCGCTTGGCAGGTCCGATCCGGGCACCGGCATGATCTCGGGGGAGAGATTGGGCAGCAGGTTGAGCAGGGTCTCCTTATCGTCCGTGAGTGGCGCAAGGGCAAAGGCATCCCCGGCGTAGGCGACCAGTGCGGTTTCGCCTTCATCAAAGCGACGGATCAGGTCGATGGCCTTATACCGGGCCTGGACCAACCTGTTGGGGGCCAGATCGGTGGCGTACATGGAGTAGCTCATATCCATAACCAGCACTCGGCCATGGTTGAGCTGAAACACCGGCACCTCCTGCTTCTGCCAGCTTGGGCCGGCCAGGGTGAACAGTGCCAGTACGGCAGCCACCCATGGCCATCTGGCCGGCGTGTGGCTTTGGGCATCCGGGGCGATCAGCATCGCCTTATGCAGGTGTGCCGGCATCAGTTGGTGCCAGTTCTCTCCCTTCTGGTGCAACTGCCTCAGAATCAGCCACAAGGCCGGAATGGCCAACAGCGCCAGAAGCCACAGCGGACGGAGGAAGTGGAATTCAGACATGGCGCTGCCTCCTGTTTAGCAGCAGAGTCAGTGTCAGCAACCCCAGGGCTGTGGACAGGGGCCAATGGTAGAGTTCGGTTCTAGGGCGCCAGAGGGCTTCTCCTCGGCTGACCGGCTCCAGCTGGTCCAGAGTTTGATAGATCTGTGCCATCTCATCACCGCTGCGAGCTCTAAAGTACTGGCCGCCGGTGGCTTCGGCCAGGTCATGAAGTACCTCTTCGTTGAGATCCCGGCTGGGGTTGACCTGGCGGCTCTGCACCCCAAGCCAGCCAGAACGGGTCATGGACTCGGCACCAATGCCTATGGTGTAGATACGCACGCCCGCCTGACGAGCGAGCTCTCTGGCCTGAGCGACATTGAACTGACCCGCGTTGTTGCTGCCATCGGTGAGAAGCAGCAGAACCCGGTTGCTCTGCTCCAGCCCGGCAAAGCGTTTGACCGACAGGGCGATGGCGTCACCGATGGCGGTCTGTTGTCCCACCAGGCCCAGAACAGATTCATCCAGGTAGCGCTTCACCGTGTAGCGATCGAAGGTCAGTGGGGCCTGAAGGTAGGCGCCGTCCGCAAAGAGAATCAGCCCCAGCCTGTCTCCGTCCCGGCGGCGGATGAAGTCACCCAACAGGTGCTGCATCATGGTAAACCGGTCAACCAGCTTGCCTTGATACTCCATATCTTCAATCTGCATGCTGCCGGATAGGTCTGCGGCGATCATCAGATCGCGCCCCTCCTTCTGAAGCGGTACCGGATCACCCAGCCATTGGGGGCGGGCACTGGCCAGAACCAGCAGAATCCAGGCCAGGAGAGCCAGCCATTTGCCGATGGAATGGGGTGAATGTTGTGGGGTGGAACCGCCGACAGCAAGTGTGCCGGGCAGTCTCAGGGCCGTGGCAGGCTGCGCTTTTCTCCCTCTGTCTGGGATCAGCAGGGGCAGCAGCAGGGCGATCAGCATGATCGGCCAGGCCAGGGTCAACATGGTACCTTCCCTTTGCCGAGGCTGGAGAGGGTTTGATGAATCAGCGGAAGGTACTCCTCTTTGTTGACTGTGCTGTCGGGACTGTATTGACGTGCAGAGAGTCCTTGCCAGGACAGTTGCTGCTCCCGGTTCTGGTGGTGGGATAACCACAGATCCCACTCTTTGCCGGAAAGGGCAGCGATGTCGCGCCTGGGATAGTAAGCCAGCGCACAGCGTTTGATGAGGGCGTTAAAGTCGGTGATTTCAACCCGGTCTGGCAGCTGCTGCAATTCAGATTGGGCAGCGCGTACCGGGGCCAGGCGCCGCCACCGCCTTATGCCGACAATCAGCAAAGCGCACAGGGCTGAGATGCCAACTGCAACCAGCAGGGTCGCCGCCGTGGACAGTGGCCAGTAACCCGCCAGGGGCGTGGTGATGATGTCATTGAGATTGGCTAATGGATTGGCTTCCATATGCTGTCCAGTTGTTCAGTCAGGGGTTGTGCGGCTTCTACCCGGGAGAGCGTCAATCCACGTTGTCGACAGCCTTGTTCAAATTGATCCAGCTGTTGCGTCGTCTGCTGCTGCCACAGCTGACGATCCTTGTGGTCCATGCGAGCCAGCCTGCCCCGATGCCATACCGGCACAGAGATCTGTTTGGGCAGTTCGGACAGCCGGGTCGCCAATGGGTCGGTTACCTGAAACAATCGGATGTCGCTGTGGCGGCCCAGATCCGCAAGAATATCCAGGTGCGCCGGAGTCAACCCGGTGCCGTCGGAGATCACCAGGATCACCCCTCCTGGGTGAGCCAAGTGGTGGAGCCGCTTGATACCCTGGTTCAGATAGCCCTCATCGCCGGCACCCGTCTCTCCATGGATTGAGACCAGAGAGTCGAGCAAGGGGGCGATCCCCTGGCGTCTTGCCCTGGGCTTATGCTCACGATGGGCAGTTTCACAACAGATGATGCCACCCAGTCGTTCACCGGCCGCGATGCTCTGCCAGCCCACCAGGGCAGCCAGGTGGGCGGCCTGGACCGATTGCAATAGCAGGGCCGAGCCAAGGTGAAGCCGCTGGCCCAGATCGACAAACAGCATCACAGGGCGTTCGCGCTCTTCACGAAACAGCTTGGTGTGGGCATGACCGGTACGTGCGGTTACCCGCCAATCAATGGTGCGCACATCGTCCCCACTCTGATAGCGGCGAACTTCATCAAACTCCATTCCCCGGCCCTTGATGGCACTGAGGTTTTGTCCCGATCGCTGCCCGGTCCTGGGCAGGCCCAGGAAGGGGTTGTGGCGGGAGGCTGGGCCCCGGTAAACCAGTAACTCCTCCAGAGTCAGGTCAACGCCATTGGCGTGGATCGGAAGAGCGTGCATCAGGCCAGAGCCACCTGTTTGATGATGCGAGCAATGATGGCGTCCGGAGTGATGCCCTCTGCCTCAGCCTGGTAGCTGAGAAGCAGTCGGTGTCGCAGCACGTTGGGCAGCACAGCCTGGATATCTTCCGGAGAGACGTAATCTCTGCCAGAGAGCCAAGCCCTGGCCCGTGCACAGCGCTCCAGAGAGATGGTGGCGCGAGGGCTGACCCCCCATTCCAGATACCGGGCCAGCTCATCATCGTATTTCTGTGGTGAGCGGGTGGCATCGATCAGTTGTACCATGTAACCCTCCAACTGTGGTGCCAGATAGAGTTCTAATGCCTGGGTACGTGCATTGAAGATCTCTTGCTGAGTCAAAGGTTGAGGAGGCTTAGGCGGTTCGGCCAGGGCTTCCTGGCGGCTCAGTGCCAGAATCTGCCGTTCCACTTCTGGACCGGGGTAATCCAGAGACAGGTGCAGCAGGAAACGATCCAACTGGGCCTCGGGTAAGGGGTAGGTGCCTTCATTCTCGATGGGGTTTTGTGTGGCCAGTACCAGAAACAACTTAGGCAGGGGGTAGCTGGTCTTACCCACGGTAATCTGATTTTCAGCCATCGCCTCCAGCAGAGCCGATTGTACCTTGGCCGGTGCACGGTTGATTTCATCGGCGAGCAGCAGGTTGTGGAACAGGGGGCCTGCCTGAAACTCGAACTGCCCCGTTTCCTGTCTGAAAATATCGGTTCCGGTGAGGTCGGCAGGCAGCAGGTCCGGAGTGAACTGTACCCGGTGGAAGTCACCCTCGATACTGTCTGCCAGCGCCTTAACTGCGCGCGTCTTTGCTAAGCCCGGAGGTCCCTCCACCAGTAAGTGGCCATCTGCGATCAGGGCGATTAGCAGTCCATTCACCAGTTCCTGTTGTCCGATCACCATCTGGTTCAGGTAGATCTTCGCCTGTTCAAATCTTTCCAGCAGCATTGAAGGGGTCCATCGACATAAATTGTAGGTTTACTATCGTATAAAAATCAGTATGTCCCTTCCAGAGAGCATTGCGCAGAAGGTAGGAAGGAGAGAGAGGCTGGTCGGCTCACTCTGAACTAATCGTCGTTTTATCGTTGAGGGTATGAGTGTACAGAAAGGAAAAAGTTTCTTTAAGGCCTGCTGTGGAGGCAGGGCAAATATTGACGGAGTCAGGGGGCTTGCAGATCTGCACTGAATCGACAGCCAAGTAGATTGAATTAGTCAGTTAGGCGCCCAGCTCAGCGACATTTGGCGCGAAGGGGCAACCAAAAGAAAAGCCCAGCTCTTGCGAACTGGGCTTTCTAGTGTGGCTCCCCCTGCTGGACTGGTACGGGGGCGCCCAGCTCAGCGACA
>NZ_KE383896.1:4924-5235 GCF_000422645.1 Ferrimonas futtsuensis DSM 18154 | reverse complement strand
GTGGCTCCCCCTGCTGGACTTGAACCAGCGACATATGGATTAACAGTCCACCGTTCTACCGACTGAACTAAGGGGGAATCGAGTTTTTCGGTGTTTCGCCTCACCTCTGAGGTTGTCATCCCTGCTAGAACAGTCCACATGGATTCAAGCCGACTGAACTAAGGGGGAATCGAATTATTCGGTGTTTCTCCTCACCGCTGAGGCTTCTCTTTATAAGAGAACTCAAAATTGGTTGCGGGGGCCGGATTTGAACCGACGACCTTCGGGTTATGAGCCCGACGAGCTACCAGGCTGCTCCACCCCGCGTCCGA
>NZ_KE383896.1:0-4479 GCF_000422645.1 Ferrimonas futtsuensis DSM 18154 | reverse complement strand
TTGGTTGCGGGGGCCGGATTTGAACCGACGACCTTCGGGTTATGAGCCCGACGAGCTACCAGGCTGCTCCACCCCGCGTCCGAGGCCATGCACTATAGCGAACTGAGCGAAGAGCTCAAGTACTATTTCGATTTTTCTGAACCGTGTGACTATTTTCGCAACACAAAGGGTTCTATCTGTACGAACGACTGTGGTGTTTGGTTGATAGAGAGTCACTAGAGATTTTGGAGTAACTGAAATTCAAACATAATTTTATTGATCTTTGCCCATACAGCCTCTCCAATGGTCAATATAAATGCCTTTTTATCAGTGTATTCATCTGGTTAGAGCTTTTATTCAATATGTTTGTTTGAAACTTCGCCATGAAAAGTTAGAATCAGATCACACTTTACTGGTCCGACCTTGTCTCGGCAGAGGCTGACGGGCGGAGCACTTTGGGTAGATCGAGAGGAAAAAGGATGACAACAAGACAAGAGGTCAAAACCCGCAACGGCGACCGTATTGCGATTGTGGCGGGATTGAGGACGCCCTTTGCACGTCAAGCCACGGCTTTTCACGGGGTCTCTGCCCTGGATATGGGCAAGATGGTGGTGGCTGAGTTGCTTTCCCGCAATGACCTGGATGCCAAGCTGGTGGACCAGGTTGTGTATGGACAGGTAATTCAGATGCCCAAGGCACCCAATATTGCCCGTGAGATTGTTTTGGGTACGGGTATGAATGTCCATACAGATGCCTACAGTGTGACCCGGGCCTGTGCGACGTCGTTTCAATCTACGGTGAATGTGGCTGAGTCGATTCTTGCCGGTACCGTGGAGGTGGGCATCGCCGGTGGCTCGGATTCGAGCTCGGTGCTGCCTATCACCGTTTCCACCAAGCTGGCCAGGGCGCTGGTGGATCTGACCAAGGCTCGCAGTCTGGGCGATCGCCTAAAAATCTTTAAAGGTCTGAGTATCAAGGACCTGGCCCCGGTGCCGCCTGCGGTTGCCGAGTACTCCACGGGCATCTCCATGGGACAGACTGCTGAACAGATGGCAAAGACCCACAGTATCAGCCGCGCCGACCAGGATGCCATGGCCGTCCGTTCTCATCAGCTGGCATCGGAGAACTGGCAGGCGGGCAATCTGACGAATGAGGTGATGACCTGTCATGTCCCTCCTTATAAGGGCTTCATCAGCGAGGACAACAACATTCGCGCCGATATCAAGGCTGAGAAACTGGCCAAACTGAAGCCGGTGTTCGACAAGAAGCACGGCTCGGTGACGGCGGCGAATTCCACACCTCTGACCGATGGTGCCTCCGCCCTGATCCTGATGCCGGAATCCAAGGCCAAAGCCCTGGGCTACAACCCCATTGGATACATCCGTAGCTGGGGTTTTGCGGCCATCGATGTTTGGGATGACATGCTGATGGGACCCTCCTACGCCACCCCCCTTGCCCTGGACCGGGCGGGCATGACCCTGGCGGATCTGGATCTGATCGAGATGCATGAGGCCTTTGCTGCCCAGGCTCTGGCGAATATGAAGATGTTTGAGTCCAGGAAGTTTGCCGAGGAGAAGCTGGGTCGACGCGATGCCATTGGTGAAATCGATATGGCCAAGTTCAATGTGATGGGGGGCTCGCTGGCCTATGGCCACCCCTTTGCCGCCACAGGTGGCCGGCTGATCACCCAGATGTGTAATGAGCTTAAACGCCGCGGAGGCGGTATCGGATTGACTACGGCGTGTGCCGCCGGTGGCCTGGGTGCAGCCATGATTCTGGAGGTGGAATAATGAAGACGAATAGCTTTCAGGTAGTGGTGGGCGAAGACAAGATTGCCGTGATCACCATGGATGTTCCTGGTGAAACCATGAACACGCTGCGCAGCGAGTTTGGTGAGGAGGTTCGTCAGATTCTGGATTTCCTGGGCAGTCAGAGTGATTTGTCCGGCGTGGTCTTCACCTCTGGCAAGCCCGATTCCTTCATTGCCGGTGCCGACATCAATATGTTGGCTGCCTGTGAGACAAGGGAAGATGTCTACAAGCTGTCGCGGGATGGCCATAAGCTGCTTAATGAGTTGGCGGCCTTGAGTGTGCCTGTGGTGGCGGCCATCAATGGGCCCTGCCTCGGCGGAGGCCTGGAGTTGGCACTGGCCTGTGATTATCGGGTCATCAGCAACAGTCCGAAAACTGTGTTGGGCTTGCCGGAAGTACAACTGGGCATCCTGCCTGGCGGTGGCGGGACACAGCGTCTGCCCAAGCTGGTAGGCATAGCCAAGTCTCTGGATATGATGCTCACCGGAAAGCAGCTGCGTCCCAAGCAGGCGGTGAAGCTTGGCGTGGCTGACGAGATGGTGCCTCACACAGTCTTGTTGGAAGCGGCCAAGAAGTGGGTGTCCAAAGGCAAGCGGAAGTCCGCTAAGCCCAGACTCAAAGGTATTGAGAAAGTTCTGGAGATGACCCCGATGGGGCGTAACGTCATCTACGACCAGGCCCTGAAAACGGTGATGAAAAAGACCCAGGGCAACTATCCTGCCCCGGCTAAGATCATCGAGTGCGTCAAAGCATCCACCGGTAACCTGGAAGAGGGGCTCAAGATGGAGGCGGGCCACTTCGCTGATCTGGTGATGTCTCCCGAGTCCGCCGCTCTGCGCTCTATCTTCTTTGCCACCACAGAGATGAAGAAGGAGACCGGTGCGGGAGAGGTCAAGCCTTCCAAGGTTAATAAAGCCATGGTCCTTGGGGGCGGCTTGATGGGCGGAGGCATCGCCAATGTGACTGCCGTTAAGGCTAAGGTCCCTGTGCGCATCAAGGATATCGGTCACCAGGGGATCAGCGCAGCCCTGGCTTCCACCTGGAAACAGCTGGACAAAAAGGTGAAGCGACGTCATCTCACTGCCGCAGATCGTGACAAGACCATGAACATGATGACCGGGACCGTTGATTACTCCGGCGTGAAGGATGTGGACATGGTTGTCGAAGCGGTGTTTGAAGACCTTAATCTTAAACATCAGATGGTTAAGGATGTTGAACTGCACTGCGGTGACGAGACCATTTTTGCGTCAAACACCTCCTCTCTGCCCATAGGCCAGATCGCCGAGGCTGCCAGCCGGCCCGATAAGGTGATCGGTCTGCACTACTTCTCCCCGGTAGAGAAGATGCCCCTGGTGGAGGTGATTGCCCACAAAGGCACCTCGCCTGAAACCATTGCCACTACGGTGGCTTTTGCGAAGAAACAGGGGAAAACACCCATTGTGGTTCAAGATTGCGCTGGGTTCTATGTAAATCGCATTTTAGCACCCTATATGAATGAGGCTGCAAACCTTGTTTTAGAGGGTGAACCTATAGATAAACTTGATAAAGCACTGGTTAAATTCGGTTTTCCTGTAGGCCCAGTTACACTTCTGGATGAAGTTGGTATTGATGTGGGCGCCAAAATTTCGCCGATTTTGGAGGCGGAACTGGGATCGAGGTTCGCTTCCCCCCCAGCTTTCGCCAAACTTTTGGCGGATGACCGCAAAGGCCGGAAGAACGGTAAGGGTTTTTATAAGTTTGATGCCAAGAAAAAAGGCAAAAAACCAGTCGATGAAAGCGTTTACAAGGTTCTCGGTGTTACCCCTGACGGAAGATTGTCGGATTCAGAGCTGGCTGAACGTTGCGTCGTTCAGATGCTGAATGAAGCGGTACGTTGCCTGGATGAAGGGATCATCGCCAGTGCTCGTGATGGCGACATCGGTGCCATCTTTGGCATTGGCTTCCCTCCTTTCCTGGGAGGCCCGTTCCGTTACATCGACAGCCTGGGGCCTGCGCGCTTGGTAGACCTCCTCAAAGGGTACGAGACCCGCTTCGGTGACCGCTTTGCGCCCTGTGAGCGTCTGCTGGCTATGGCCGCCGCGGACGAGCGCTTCTACAGCTGATTCCGGAAGTAGCTTTAAAAAGGCAGCCCAGGCTGCCTTTTTTATTGGCGGCTCATCTGGCTGACTATATAATGGCCAGCCCTGCAATATTATGGTGCGTAGTATGTTGTGGTTACTGCTGATGTGTGCCAGCTCAGCTTTCTTTTATGCGGAGGCCTTTAAAAGCGGCCTGTCCCCCAAAAGATGGGGAGTCGCTGGTTTCTTTGTCGGTCCCATGCTGTGGCCCTTGTTTCGGGTTCACGCCAACCTGGCGTTCCGTCGTTCGCTTAAACGGGGTGATGTATTGTGGACCATAAAGTAAAGGAGCCGGTGGCTCCTTTACTTGCTCTGTCTGTCGGCCTTTAGGACCACCAGCTTCCTGCCGGTACTTCTCTGATATCCAATTCAGCTTTGATCCGCTTACGGGGCTTGCGAACCAGTGAGTCCCTTAGAAGTGTGATTACCATTTTGATCATCATACTGCTCCTCTGTCAGGGTGAATATCCTAGGTAATAAATTTAGGCGGTCTGCTGCTCGGACAGTTTGATCCAGGGGATGCCGCCAGCGACTTGTTGCTCGGACAGCTTGATCCAGGGGATGCCGCCAGC
>NZ_AUGL01000002.1 GCF_000422645.1 Ferrimonas futtsuensis DSM 18154 | reverse complement strand
TTTCCAACTGTTGTCCCCCTCGACTGGGCAAATTCCTAAGCATTACTCACCCGTCCGCCGCTCGACGCCCATCAAATCCACCGAAGCTTCAATGATGTCGTTTCCGCTCGACTTGCATGTGTTAGGCCTGCCGCCAGCGTTCAATCTGAGCCATGATCAAACTCTTCAATTAAAAAGTTTTTTGGAGTCCGAAAATTTCGACTCAATGAATTACTGAATTAACTTGTTATAGTCACTCAGTGCAACATTGATATATGAGATATCAATCCTGCGCGAGTGCCCACACAGATTGTCTGACTAATTGTTAAAGAGCGCGTCTCTCATCGAGACAGGAGGCGCATTCTACGCGACTCTCCGTGGCGGTCAAGGGCTAATTCGCTGCCTTGGCGCCGAGTGTCGAAGTTTTGCTCAGCGTCCGTTTTCCTTCCGCTTTGCCCCGTCGACAGGAAGCGCATTATAGGGGGGGAATTTCTGTTGGCAACAGGAAAATCCCCTCCACGAACCGATTGGCTATTTTTTACCCAGAAGCCACTGGACAGCGCTAGCCAGGTCATCGGCAATCCAGTCTGCGCCACTGGCGCCATCCACCGGTTTGCCACTGCGAACCTGAATGCAGGTGGCCACACCCGCATTACGTCCCGCGTCAACATCGCCCGGTTTGTCTCCCACCATGACAGAGGCAGCCAGATCCAGTTGATGTTCCTGAGTTGCCTGCAGAAGCATGCCGGGATTGGGCTTGCGACACTGGCACTCTCCCACATATTGAGGCAAGCCCTTCTCAGGGTGATGAGGGCAGAAGTAAACCCCCAGCAGAGGTGCACCGGCTTCGGCAAAGCGCTCACTCATCCACTGACTCAAGGTTTGGAACTGCTCTTCAGTATAATAGCCACGAGCAATGCCCGATTGGTTGGTCACCACCACCAGTTGATAGCCTGCCTTATACAGTCTGGCACAGGCTTCCAGCGAGCCGGGGACAAACTCAAACTCATCGATATTATGGACATAGCCGTGATCCAGGTTGATCACGCCGTCCCTATCCAAAAACACTGCTTTACGCACAGGCATACCTGTCTGCTCAAAACTCAATGGGGGTATTATCGATAAAGCCCTTGTGAACTCAAGGGACAGGGAAAGGAATTGAGGCCAAAAAAAAGCCCGCTTACCGCGGGCTCAATCACAATTGGGGAGAGTTCTTTCCAAGATACCATCGCTGCCGCAACGCTCCACACCCATCTGACCACCAGACACAAAGCAGTCATTTTGTTGATGGGGGAGCCATTACGTAGGGAAAGGGGCCTCTGTGTGCAAATCCCAACGTGCTCTCATACAGGCACCAACTGTACGGAGCCATGGCAAATGAGTAAAATGAATTGACACCATGAAGTAGATTCCATTTTGGCATGAACACAACCATACGTTCCCTCAACTGTTTCCTGGCTTTGGTGAAATGCGGCAACTACACCAAAGCAGCCGATCAGTTGTTCATGACACAGCCGACACTAAGCAAGATGATTCAAAGGCTTGAAGAGAGTCTTGGGACGCCTCTCCTGGTTCGAAGCAACCAGGGCATTCGATTGACGCCCGCCGGAGAGCACCTGAAGCAGACCTCAGAGAGCATCGTAGGCCAATGGCATCGGTTGCAACAAGAGTTGGGAAGTTTGACCGACCTCACGTCAGGCACCTTGCGCCTGGGCATCTGCCCCATGCTCAGCAGCCTGATGATCGAACTGCTGTCCCAGTTCCGTCAGCGCTATCCCGGGGTGGTATTGAAGATGTCTGAGTATGGGGGCTATGGCTGCGAACAAGCGCTCATCGCCGATAAGCTGGATATCGCCTTCACCGCCCTGCCAGTCACTCACTCAGAGCAGCTGGATTATAAGCAGTTGGCCCAATACCCCTTGTGGGTGTGTCTGCCTCACTCCCACCCCCTGACTGAAAAGACCTCCATTCAGTGGCAGGACTTCCACAATGAGTCCTTCGTCCTATACAACGAGGACTTTTCCCTGGCTCAGTTGATCAGCCGGCTCAGTCAACAAAATGGCGTCAAGCTCAAAGTGGCATTCCGCAGTGGCCAGTGGGACTTTCTGGCAACCATGGTGGAAAATGGTATGGGTCTTGCCCTGCTGCCCGCCCCCATCTGTCAGAAGCTTAACAGTGCCAAGTTGACCTTCCGCCCCATGGAGCCGGCTCTGTATTGGGATCTGGCCCTTATCTGGCGTAAATCCCTGCCACTGACTCCAGCCGCCGACGCGCTGCTGACACTCAGCCGCAACTTCGCGCCCGGGGACCTGGCACTCGAGGAGTACAACATATAGAGGGTTAATCTCCACCGGACAATTAAACTCAATACGTCCTATTCGGCTCCATGGAAGCCAGTAGCATGGTGGACACCAACTGCACCTGACTGCTGGTGCCCGTCTTCTTCAGGCAACTCTTTATCTGCTGCCTGACCGTTTTCACCGATACCCCACGAGATATGGCGATCTGTTCGCTGGTCAATCCGCTGCACAGAGCGCGACAGATCCCTGCTTCTGCCTGGGTAAGAGAGAACAGCTCGGCAATCCACTCTGCCTGAGGAACCCGGCCACCACTGCAGGGTTCAAAGGTCACCAACAGCGCACAACCACTCTGTTCGCCCCAAATGCCCCCGGTGCTCCAATTCCAGGGGCGCACATGCAACCACACCCGACCTTGCCGCCAGGTCAGTAACTCTCGACCTGGGCCTTCACTCCCCTTGCCGTCCATAAACTGTATCGACTCATGCCGTAGCCGGTTGAACAGCAACTGATGATCGGTCTCGGAAAAGCGGAACTCACTCTCGCGTCCGGTCAGCACCCCCGTTCCTTTGGCAAAAAGTTCAGCCTGATGGTTGCGGTAAAGAAGCTTACCCCCTGGCGTGCAGATAAAGGTCGGAATGCTGCTGCTGTCAAACAAACCTATGAGCTGCGCCCGCTGAGTTTCCAGAAACTCCCGGCGCCGGACCATGGTGATGGCCTGCTCGATATGAGGCACAAACAGGTTCGAGGTTGTTACCTGGTCGTCGCTGTAGTGACTCTGATCCTGGCTGCGCATAAAACCCAGTTCGGTGATCAGCCCATCATCATGGGTAATCAGACAGCCTATGGAGTGTCGAATCCTGGAGGGTCGGGCAAAGTCGTTGTAAATTTCAGAGTTCAGAAACAGGTTATCTTCATAGACCCAGTGGCTGGCATGGAATTGGCCCGGTGGGTGGGGCAGCAGGGCCTGACTCCACACATCCACCTGGTAAAAATACTGGTTATACCGTTCGAAGTAGCGCTCATCGAATCCATAATCGTAAAAACCCAGGGGTTGGGAGTGCAGGCCCTCTCGGGCCAACAGGAAGCAGTGATTGGATTCACTGAACCCGGCTATCCCCTTCAAAACCTCAGTCCACAGATGGGGTTCTTCAACAGCCTGGTAGATCATCCTGATCAGTTCCGATTTCACCCTTGCCCACCTTGGCTTAGTCCACTGTCTGTTTTTTATACCAGATGGTAGATGACAGCAACATCAATCGAAACTAGATTCAATATCAATCTGATGGATTTGTTAGCGCCAAATCTTGTACGGCCCTTTTGGGAGCCTGTCGGCTCCCATTTTCTTTTCCACTCTATGTTGTTCACCCTACCCTGAAGAGATCTTGCTCCCCGCGAGTGCACTGCCCCAAATACCGTGACATTGGCAATGGATTACTCTACCCTCAATGAAAAAGGATATTGTATACAATTAGCATGGGCATCATAGACGCCGACACCATTCGCCGGGCCCTGCCCTACCCCAAATTGATAGACGCCCTGTTTCAGGCTTTCTGCAGCGAACTGACCGCACCCATGCGCCACCACCACGACATGGCCAACCCCGGCCACAGGGAAACCACCCTGCTGTTGATGCCTGCCTGGGAGAGTGGCGGCAAGGCCGGTGTCAAGATAGTCACCGTGGCACCGGAACACGCCCCCAGCATCAAGGGGCTCTATTTGCTGATGGACTTGGCCACCGGCACCCCGGAACTGATGATGGACGCACCGGCGTTAACCGCCAGACGCACCGCCGCCGCCTCAGCCCTGGCCGCCAGCCGTCTGGCGCCTAAGGACAGCTCCACCCTGCTGATGGTGGGCACCGGCGCCTTGTCTCTGGAGCTTATTCAAGCCCATTGTGCCGTGCGGCCCATCAATCGGGTGATGATTTGGGGACGAAATCACCACAAAGCCAGCTCAGTGGCTGAACAAGCTCGCCAGCTGGGACTGGAAGCCTGTGAGGTCCGCCATCTGGAGGCCGGCTGCCGGGAAGCCCAGATCATCTCCGTCGCCACGCTGTCTCAGCATCCACTCATCAAGGGAGACTGGTTGCAACACGGCCAGCACCTGGATCTGGTGGGCGCCTACCGGCCCGACATGAGGGAAGCCGATGACGAGGTAATCCGCCGATGCCAGCTGTTTGTGGACACCCGTCAGGGGGCCCTCAAGGAAACCGGGGATCTGGTGATCCCCTTGAGTCGGGGGCTGATTACACCAGACGATATCCAAGCCGACCTGTTTGAGCTCTGCCGGGGCCAGCACCCTGGCAGAACCCAGACGACACAGACCACACTGTTTAAATCTGTAGGCCACGCCTTAGAAGACCTGGCCGCCGCCAGGCTGGTGGCCAGCGCAGTGCAACCGAGTAACGATCATGAATAACGAACAACATCATTATCAGCAGCGCCGGCAGCGGCTGATGGACACACTGGGCAGCGATGCCGCCGTGATCCTGGCCGCCTACCCGGAGCGCATCCGCTCCAAGAACATCCATTATCGCTTCGTCCAGGACAAAGATTTTTACTACCTGACCGGCTTCGAAGAGCCCGACGCCGTTGCCCTGCTGCGCCCTGGCCATCCGCAGTCATTCATACTGTTCAGCCGTCCCAAGGATCCGGCCCAGGAGACCAGCTTCGGTAGCCGCGCCGGCGTTGAAGGCGCCATCAAGGACTTCGGTGCCGATGCGGCCTACTCCCTGGATGAACTGGATGCCAGGCTGCCGGACCTGCTGGAAGCGCGTACCGACATCCTCCTGGGCGATGAACAGGAACGGCTGGGACACAAGGTTTGGCAATGGTGTAATCACCAAAGGCGCAACACCAGGTTTGACCACCCCAAGCTGTACCGCCGCCTGCGTCCGCTGGCTGAAGTGCTGCACCCAATGCGGCTGATCAAAGATGAGATGGAGATCGAGCGCATTCGCCACGCGGTCTCCGCCAGCTGCCTGGCCCATCGACAGGTGATCGCCCACCTGAAACCCGGGGCGAACGAAGCTGAGCTCTCCTGCCTGTTCAACCTGGAACTGGCCCGTCACGACTGCATCAGCGACCCCTACCCCAACATCCTCGCCGGCGGCGAGCGAGCTATGTGCCTGCACTATGACCACAATAACCAGCCACTGGATGCGGAAACACTGCTGCTGATCGACGCCGGGGGAGAATATCGACACTACGCCGCCGACATCACCCGCACCTACCCGGTCAGCGGTCATTTCAGTGAAGAACAGGCGATCATCTACGACCTGGTGCTCGAAGCCCTAAACGCCGCCACCGGCCAGGCTAAGCCAGGCACACCTTGGAACAGGTTGTATGACGCCGCCATGGAGGTGATCAGCCGCGGTCTTATTCAACTGGGCATCCTGGAAGGCTCCCTAGAGCAGGTGATGGCGGAGGAGTCTCACAAGCCCTTCACCGTACACAAGACTGGCCACTGGCTGGGCCTGGATGTGCACGATGTGGGCCCCTATCAGGACGCTCATGGGCAGTGGCTCCCCCTGGAAGCCGGTATGGTGCTCACCATCGAGCCCGGCCTCTACTTCGGCGCCAATAACCCGCGGGTGTCCGAGCGCTGGCGAGGCATCGCCATCCGCATCGAGGATGACATCCTCATCACCACCGATGGCAACCAAGTCCTCTCCAAGGACGCGCCCAAGACCCGCGCTGAGATCGAATCTCTGATGCGTTGATTGCTCACGTCCCACCGAACTCTGCCACTTCAGGCAGAGTTCGTCTTTTTCACTGTTCTCCCTCGATTTTTTCAGCAATCGTCACCTTTTCCCATTTCACAAATGCAAATACGAATAACTATCAGTTTCATTTTTGAGATCTCGATCACACGCGTGCATCCGCTCGCGAGCACAGGGTTTAAATAATATCGATTCTCATTTAAATTTCGCTGCGTCCCATATTTAACCTACTGTTTCGTTGTCAGGAGATCTCAATGTCTCACCCCGTTCGCCCCCTGGCGGTTGCCGTGCTTGCCGCCCTGGGTTCCGCTCCCACCTTCGCCCAATCCCAGGACACCGCTTCCATTGAGCGGGTCGATGAGCGCATGGTGATTACCGCCATCTCCTTTGACAACTACAAGTCAGACTCCGCCAGGGGTGCGATGCGCTCCGACATTCCGCTGCTGGACACCCCACAGTCCATCACCGTCATTCCGGAGCTGATCGCCGATGAGCAGTTGGCCACCACCCTGAGTGAAGTGCTGATCAATGACGCCAGCGTCACCTCAGGCTCGCAGAAATGGAACCGGGAAGTGTTCAGCCTGCGAGGCTTCGAGCTCTCTTCCGGCAGCGGTTACCTGAGAAACGGGCAGCAGGCCTGGTCTCACTACGTTCACCCCATCGAGACCCTGGAGCGCATCGAGGTGCTTAAGGGGCCGTCCTCCATGCTCTATGGCCAGTCTGCCCCGGGTGGCCTGATCAACATGGTGACCAAAAAGCCCACCTACGACGCCATGTTTGAGTTTGCCTTCGATGTGGATGAGCACGGCTCCTCTCGCTTCCAGGCGGATGCCGGGGGCGCTCTAAATGAGACTGAAACTTTGCGCTACCGCGCCACTCTGGTGAAACAGGATGCGGAATACTGGCGTGAATACCAGGATGGCAGCAGTCAGGAGCGGGATCGCTTCCTGGGCGCCCTGGCCCTGGATTACGATCTGAGCAACTGGGGCAAACTCTCCGCCCACTACGACATGACCCAGGACAAGACCGGCATCGACCGGGGTGCCTGGCTGGACAATGACGGCAACATCATCGGTGACAAGGACACCATCTGGGACATGCCCTGGGCCTTCACCGATAACGAGGTGGAGAACTACGGCCTGGATATGGACCTCTACCTGAGCACCGACTGGACCCTGACCCTGGGCTTCAATCACCAGATGTTCTCCCGCCAGCGCCTGGACTCCAGCCCCAGCTACGACTCTTACGTGGCCTACCAGGAGGCGGGTTACACCGACGGTCGCTACGACTACACCGCCTTCGACCGCTATGACGACTGGCAGTACAGGACCTACTACGCCGATTTTAACGGCTACCTGGACCTCGCCGGCATGGAGCACCAGATCCTTATCGGCGCCAACATGCTGGATTACTACTATGGTCAGCTGCGCGACAAGGACCAGACCCAGACCTATGTGCCCGGCGAGCCCCTGCCGCCACGCCCCGATCTGGACTACAACCGCGACACCAGCCTGTATGAGTCCGAGTACAAGTACTATGGTTTCTACCTGCAGGATCTGATCACCCTGAACGAACAGTGGCAACTGCTGCTCGGCGGCCGCTTCGACATCCAGCGTAAGGATGGCCCCGGCAACAACAACGAGTCCTTCGTGCCCAAACTAGGCGCCATCTATCACCCTCAGGAAAACAGCAGCATCTACCTGAGCTACTCCGAGAGCTTCGAGCCTCAGGGCGTGGTGGCCAAAGAGGATGACGTCAATGACGGCATGGATCTGGATCCTGAGACCGGGAAATCCTGGGAACTGGGCAGCAAGTGGGAACTGGCCGATGGTCGCCTGATGGTGGACGGCGCCCTGTTCGAGATTACCAAGACCGACATCGCCGTGACCGAAGACCTGGGCAATGGCCAGACCAAGACCACCCAGGGCGGTGAGCAACAGCATCGCGGTTTCGAATTCTCCGCCCAGGGCCAGGCCTCCGAGCGCTGGTTTGTGATGACCTCCCTGATGTATCTGGATGCGGAGTACACCCATCACGATACCTACCAGGGCAAACGCCCTATCGATGCGCCTGAGTGGTCCGCTTCCGCCTGGACCCGTTACAAGATGAACGACCAGTGGGCCTTCAACCTGGGCGCCTTCTACGAGGGCGACCGCTACGCCGATCTGAACAACACCATCACCAAAGATGGCTATGTCCGCGTCGATGCCGGCGCCTCCTTCAAGATGATGATCAAGCAAGTGGAGATGAACCTCAGGCTCAACGTTGAGAACCTGTTTGACAGAGACTACATGGCCGGCGGCTCCTACTCCGATCTGAGCATCGGCGCCGAGCGCAGTTTCCGTCTGTCCGCCCAGTTCAACTACTGATTTTTACCCCGAAAAAGGCAGGCCCAAAGTGGCCTGCCTGTTTGCGTTAAAGGAACCAACCCATGCTGGCCAAACTCCATCGCTACCTGGCTGCCCTGGTCGCCCTGCCTCTGCTGCTGGTGATCTTCTCGGGCCTGCTGCTGGCCCTCACTCCCCTGCTCACCCCGGATGCGGAAACCAGGCCGACGCCTGCCCAGTTTCAACAGACCCTGGAGACCCTGGAACAACAGCAGGGCCCAATCCGCTTCGCCTTCGCCCTGCCCGAACACCAATTGGTGATGGTGGCCTTCGAGAGTCAGAAAGGGCGCCAGTTTTTGGACCTCTACAGCGGCGAGCCCGCCGAGTTGCCCTGGCAGTTTCAACTCAGCCGCTTCGCCAAGGGACTGCACGTCAACCTACTGGTGGACGCCAACTGGCTGGTGGAGTTGAGCACCTGGGTGATGCTGTTCCTCAGCCTCTCCGGACTGTTCCTGGCCCGGCCCAAGTCCCCCAAGGGGGCCATGGGTTGGCACACCGCCCTGGGCTGGTATGGTGCCCCCCTGATGCTGGTGGTCACCGTCACCGGTCTGCTGATGCTCCACCCTATGGGCGGTGAACAGCCTAAACAGGCGCCTCACCCCTCCCCCATGAGCCTGGACCGAGCCTTCGCCAAACTGGATGAGGTGGACGTGGCGGCCATGCGCATGGTGCGACGCCCCCCTCAGGGAGTCACCCTCTACTGGGAGAATGACCAAGGCACCCGCTGGCAGTGGCAACCGGATCAGCAGCAGAGTGCGGTCACCCAACCCACCCGCTGGACCCGCATCCTCCATGACGGCAGCTTTGGCGGCCGCCCTGCGGCCTTTATCTATGCCCTGCTGTGCATCAGCGCCCTGGTGCTCTGGGGCACCGGCTTCTACAACTGGGTACGTCGAGCCCGGCTGAGCAGACCGACCAAGGCCCCGGAAGGCGCCTGCCACCTGGTGGCCTACGCCAGTCAGACCGGCAGCGCCGCCGAACTGGCCAAGGACACCGGCTCTCTGATGGAATCGCGCGGTGACAAGGTGCATCTGTGCTCCCTGGCCCAGCTCAAGGCGGAAGATCTCAGCCAGTACCTGTCGGTGCGACTGCTGATCTCCACCTGCGGTGACGGCGAGATGCCCATTCAGGGCCAGGATTTCTTAGAGAGCCTGAAGCGGGTTAGCCTCAAAGGGGTGAGCTATCAACTGCTGGGCCTGGGCGACAGCCGCTATGCCAAGTTCTGTCAGGCAGCTCATGATCTGGATGGCGCCTTGCGACGCAGTGGCGCCTCACTGGTGGGCGGGCTTGCTCTGGCCGACGGTGACCCGACCCAGGTGTGGCAACGCTGGGCCGGTGCAACCGACAGTGAACAACCTCAGTCCATGGCCAACACTGTCTCTCTTAGACTCGAAGACAAGATGCGTTTGGATGATGGCCAGGGGCACACCCGGGAAACCTGGCGTCTGCGCTTTAGCTGCGCGGAGCCCCTCAGCTATCGCTGCGGCGATCTGCTGAAGCTGCGGCCCGCCCAGGGCGGTACCGAACGCGCCTACTCCATCGCCTCGGCCCCTGACGGCAACGGCCTGGAGATCTGCGTGACCCTGCACCAGTGGCAGTTGGATGACGCCCCCCGTATCGGCCTGATGTCCGGGCAGCTGTGCCATGAATCGCAAGTCGGCGATTTGCTGGAAGGTCGCATCGCCGCTCACCCCGGCTTCAGACTGCCGGAGGACTGCTCTCCCATCATCATGGTGGCCGCCGGCTGTGGCATCGCCCCCTTCATGGGCTTTATCCGTCAGCGTCCGCAACTGCGCAACTGGCTGCTGTTTGGCAATCGCCATCGGCAGGGCGACTTCCTCTACGGTGACCAACTGCTCCAGCACCAGCAAAGCAGGGCCCTGGATCACCTGGACCTGGCTTTTTCCCGGGACCAGCAACAGAAGGTTTACGCCCAGGACCGTCTTGAACAAAATCCGAAGCGGGTCGGCGCCTGGCTGGAGCTGGGGGCCCACGTCTATGTCTGCGGTCACCAGTCCCTGGGTGAAGGAGTGCGCCAGGCACTGCTGTCGGTTTTCATCTCTCAGGGCTCAGGGCCTGAGCAGGCTCAGGAGCAGCTGGACCAACTGATCAAGCAGGGTCGCTATCACGAAGACCTGTTTTAGCCCAGCTTTACCCTATCAAGCGCGCCGGTAAGGCGCGCTTTTTTTGTGGCGGACAATTGACCAAGCAAACTGAGGTGGGATCACGTAAAATGGCGCCTTTGACTAATTAACAAGAGCATGACCCATGGCGATTAACTGGTTCCCGGGCCATATGCATAAGGCGAGAAAAGAGATCGCCGAGCTGATGCCGCAAATTGACCTCATCATCGAGGTGTTGGATGCGCGCATCCCATTCAGCAGTGAGAACCCTCTGGTCCCCAAGCTCAGAGGCGATACCCCCTGCATCAAGATCCTCAACAAGAGCGATCTGGCCGATCCGGAGATGACCGAGCGCTGGCAGACCTATCTGGAACAGGAGAATGGCGTGAAAACCATCGCCCTGACCCAGAAGAACAAGTCCCAGGTAAAAAGCCTGCTGACCCTGGCCAAAGAGATGGTGCCGAAAACCCCGCTGCGTGCCCTGATCCTGGGGATCCCCAACGTGGGCAAATCCACCCTGATCAACACCCTGGCGGGCCGTACCATAGCCAAGACCGGCAACGAGCCCGCGGTCACCAAGGCCCAGCAGCGCATCCGTCTCGAAGACCACATTGTGTTGCACGACACCCCTGGCTTCCTGTGGCCCAAGCTGAGCCCGGAGGAGTGTGGCTATCGTCTGGCCACCACAGGCGCCATCAAGGACACCGTGGTGGAGTACGAAGAGGTGGCCATGTTCGCCGCCGAATACTTGCGCACCACCTACCCTGACGCCCTGTGCCAGCGCTACAACCTGGAAGAGCTGCCGGAAGATGACATCGGTGTGCTGGACGCCATTGCCGCCAAGCGTGGCTTCCTGCGTCGGGGCGGCATCGCCGACCTGCACAAGGTCTCTGAAATCTTGCTGCACGAACTGCGCGCTGGCTCGCTAGGCGCCCTGACTCTGGAAACCCCGGAACTGGTGGAGAAAGAGAAGGCCGAAGAGGAGATTCGCGCCGCCAAGGCCGCCGAAGAGAAGAAAATTAAAGAAGAGCTTCGCGCTGCCAAAAAGCGTAAACGCCGTAAATAATCGAAACCCGCCAATAGGCGGGTTTTCTTTTATAAATCGCAGGGCTGCTCCATTTCGTACACCACCTCGGTGGCCAACTCCATTCTGCCCAGGATGGCCACCCTGGCATCCTCCAGCCCCTTGTTGTAACACAAGGTTCCCAGACGCTGCAGCATAAAGTCCAGCAGGAAGCCCGCCTCGAACTGGCCCAGATCCTGGTCCATCTCCTGCTCGCTGTACTCTTGCAGCGCTTCGACCAGCGCCTCACGCTGTTCCTTGGTCAAATCAACCGGGTTCACATCGGCTCCATCAATAAATCTGCTGAGAGAGCCAGTGTATCTTCTCACCCAGAACGCCGCCAGACGCACTATCCCATCACATAGCTGATGGCGGCGATCACCGCCCCCTGGGGATCCTTGATCCAACAGAAACGTCCCACTTCAGGAATGTCCTGGGGCCCGTAGAGCAGCTCGCCGCCCAGCTCCGTCGCCTTGGCGGCCACCGCATCCACATCGGTAACGGTGACATAGCCGGTCCAGGCGGTGGGCATGCCTGGCTCCGGGCTCTGCATGATGCCGCCCACTCCGGCGCCATCGTTCTCAATGATGTGATAGGTGCCCATCTCCATCTGCTGCTCCTTGAAGCTCCAGCCAAACAGGGCACCATAAAATGTCTTGGCGCCTTCGGGGTCAGAGGTCGACAATTCCTGCCAGCTGTGGGCACCGTGAGTCTCGAAGGGTGAACCCATGTTGCGCTCCTCAGTATGGGGTGGCCTGAGGCTAAAGTGTAGACAGCTTCAAAGCCCGAGTGAGCAGAAATAGAGCACTCACCCTGTTCACAGCCGGGTTTTGTTCACAGCTTAGGCGGTTGAACGCCCTGCCCCTTTACAGCATCCCGCTGGTTCACTAACATGCATCCCCGTTGGAGAGATGGCTGAGTGGTTGAAAGCACCGGTCTTGAAAACCGGCAAGGGTTAATAGCCCTTCTAGGGTTCAAATCCCTATCTCTCCGCCATACATAAAGAAGCCCGCCTAGTGCGGGCTTTTTGCTTTTCTGTGTTCGAAGAAAGAGGAGAGATGGGGTGAAGAAGCCTAGCCGGGTTCGCAACGAGCGAAGCGAGTAACGCCGCAGGCGGCCGTACGAAGTGAGGGTATCAATCCCTATCTCTCCGCCATACATAAAGAAGCCCGCCTAGTACGGGCTTTTTGCTTTTCTGTGGTCGAAGAAAGAGGAGAGATAGGGTGAAGAAGCCTGGCCGGGTTCGCAACGAACGAAGCGAGTAACGGAGCAGGCGGCCGAACGGAGCAAACAACGCCAAATGCGGCCTAGTGAAGAGAGGGCCCCTGTCGCTTCGCATACACAGAGAAGCCCGGCCCATGCGGGCTGTTTTAGTCACAGCAAGAAATCTCCACATAATCCACTAAGAGGAATAAGTTCAGAATAGAGTTAAAATTCATATTTAAAGTTCAATAATTAATGCAAGCATGAATTAGATCTATGCGTCCAAATAAAACGCCGAACATTTCACATTGCGCTAACGTATTTATCAATGCGGCAAAATAAACCTCTATTCAAACAAAAATGGAATGCAATAGGGAAATATTGTTTATGCATCGAGCGCAATACCCCCCCGACAATCCAAAAACAGTGCATTCGTAATAAAAAACTATCGTAATTTCTCGTTTCTTTATTGACTAAGAGTCATGAATGATCAAAAGTGTTTCATCAATGACGGATGGCTAAGTGTGCCTCAAGACAATGGTAAGACCATTTACCCCATGCGCCACCAAGCAGTCACACCAAAGGATCGAGACATTACCAAGCGCCCAAACTCAAGGGGTGAAATTTGGGTTTGTCGATTCTGAAAATCTGAAACCAGCGAAGACTCTGGTTAATAAGCCAATGGATGTATGTCCTGTGGTGAATTCAGTCTCAATTTTGCAAAACCAGGTACACGTCTTCTAGCAAAGGCAGGTACCTGGATACTAACTTCGCCATAGAGCGGCCCCTTTTCCTGTCGTGATTGGCGAGGCGTTTTATTCACATTCTATCTAAGGCTAACGTCTATGAATGAAAATACCGCCCCATTTGCAAAGGCCTGGGAAGGCTTTGTAGCAGGTGACTGGAAATCCGAAGTTAATGTTCGCGACTTCATCCAGAAAAACTACACCCCCTATGAAGGCGATGAGTCCTTCCTGGCGGGCTCCACCCCAGCAACCGACGAGCTGTGGGCCAAGGTGATGGAAGGCGTTCGTCAAGAGAACGCCACCCACGCCCCTGTCGACTTCGACACCTCCAAAGTTTCCACCATCACTTCTCACGACGCCGGTTACATCAACCAGGATCTGGAAAAGATCGTTGGCCTGCAGACCGAAGCGCCTCTGAAGCGTGCCATCATCCCTAACGGCGGCATTCGCATGGTTGAGGGTTCCTGCAAGGCCTACGGCCGCGAGCTGGATCCTGTCACCAAAGCTATCTACACCGACTACCGTAAGACCCACAACGCCGGCGTTTTCGATGTTTACACCCCAGACATCCTGCGTTGCCGTAAGTCCGGTGTGATCACCGGTCTGCCGGATGCCTACGGCCGTGGCCGCATCATCGGTGACTACCGTCGTGTCGCCCTGTACGGCATCGACTTCCTGATGCAGGACAAGCTGAACCAGTTCCACAGCCTGCAGCAAGAGCTGGAGCAAGGTGGCAAGCTGGAAGACACTCTGCGTCTGCGCGAAGAGATTGCCGAGCAGCACCGTGCCCTGGGTCAAATCAAAGAGATGGCGGCCAAGTACGGCTGTGACATCTCCAAGCCTGCTGAAACTGCTCAGGAAGCGATTCAGGCGACCTACTTCGGTTACCTGGCGGCCATCAAGTCACAGAACGGCGCCGCCATGTCCCTGGGCCGTACCTCTACCTTCCTCGACATCTACGTTGAGCGTGACCTGAAAGCGGGTCTGATCACCGAGAGCCAAGCTCAGGAGATGGTGGACCACTTCATCATGAAACTGCGCATGGTTCGTTTCCTGCGTACTCCCGAATACGATCAGCTGTTCTCCGGCGACCCAATCTGGGCCACCGAGTCCATGGCCGGTATGAGCCTGGACGGCCGCACCCTGGTCACCAAGAGCAGCTTCCGCTACCTGAATACCCTGTACACCATGGGCCCAAGCCCAGAGCCGAACATCACCGTTCTGTGGTCTGAGCACCTGCCAGAAGGATTCAAGAAGTACTGCGCCAAAGTATCCATCGATACTTCCTCCATCCAGTACGAAAACGATGACCTGATGCGCAAGGACTTCGAGTCTGATGACTACGCCATCGCCTGCTGCGTATCCCCTCAGGTTCTGGGTAAGCACATGCAGTTCTTCGGCGCCCGTGCCAACCTGGCCAAGACCCTGCTGTACGCCATCAACGGCGGCGTGGATGAGATCTCCAAGGCACAGGTAGGCCCCAAGATGGACGCCATCACCGACGACGTTCTGGACTACGACACCGTTTACGCCAAGCTGGACACCCTGATGGACTGGCTGGCCAAGCAATATGTGACCGCCCTGAACTGCATCCACTACATGCACGACAAGTACTCCTACGAGGCGTCTCTGCTGGCGCTGATGGACCGCGACGTTGAACGCACCATGGCATGCGGCATCGCCGGCCTGTCCATCGCGGCAGATTCCCTGGCGGCCATCAAGTACGCCCAGGTGAAACCGGTGCGCGACGAAGATGGCATCGCCACCGACTTCGCCATCGAGGGTGACTATCCCAAGTTCGGTAACAACGACAAGCGCGTGGACGAGATCGCCTGCGAACTGGTTGAGAGCTTCATGCAGAAGATCCGTTCTCTGAAGACCTACCGCAACTCCACCCCGACCCAGTCCGTCCTGACCATCACCTCCAACGTGGTGTACGGTAAGAAGACGGGCAACACCCCAGACGGTCGCCGCGCCGGTCAGCCTTTCGCCCCTGGTGCCAACCCCATGCACGGCCGTGACGAATCCGGTGCGGTAGCGTCCCTGACCTCGGTGGCCAAACTGCCCTTCGCCCACGCGAAAGACGGTATCTCCTATACCTTCTCCATCGTTCCTGGCGCTCTGGGTAAAGACGAAGACGGTCGCCGCGGCAACCTGGCTGCCCTGATGGACGGCTACTTCAAGAACACCCAGGCTCGCGAAGGCGGTCAGCACCTGAACGTTAACGTGATGAACCGCGAGATGCTGCTGGACGCTGTTGAGAACCCAGAGAAGTACCCTCAGCTGACCATCCGTGTATCTGGTTACGCCGTACGCTTCAACGCTCTGACCAAAGAGCAGCAGCAGGACGTCATCACCCGTACCTTCACTGAGTCCATGTAATTACCCCAGGGTAGTTCACTCCAGTGACAGCAAGGGCGGCCTCAAGGCCGCCCTTTTCTTTTCCTGGCCAGACACACCCTTTTCCATTTGGAACAACACCAATGTCCTAAGGGTCGCTGGGCTCACGCCAGTGCAGCCCGTTAGCTTGTGGCCACTATCAACAGCCGGGCTGGTCCTTGAATTGCCTGCTGCTCTGCCTTACTGACGCCGACCTCTGCCTTATCTCGGTTGCCAACATAGCTGACGATCTGCCCCACGCGACACAATCACACCCAAGCGGCTCTGGCTCGAAGAGCAGGTTAGCCCAACAGCGGTACAACGACTGCAATCAACGGTTTGATAGAGAGTGGCTGGCTTCAGCACTGCCAGCCTTTTAAGCTTTTAGAGTATTTACTAGTAACTTCGTGCCCCTCACAGAGCGAAAGGCCCCAATCCAAGCACCGATGGCTCAACCAGCCTAAGGTTCAAGCGAAGGCATTTTTACCCTACAATTCAAATGGTTAATCACACAGCCATTGCGGCCTTCAAAAAAGCTTTACTTCCCCGGTGTTAGACCTCATACTTACGCCGCTCTGTTATCAGGGTTATTATTGACACATTATGTAAAGCAAAACCTTCAGAACATCTTCATTGTTGTTGTAGTCCTAAGTGTTTCCCTTAACTTCATAGTCATCTTTAATAATTCAAGTTTTCAGTGCATTGAAATTGTAAAGTTTTTATCCAAATTAAGAGGGACACATTATGTCTAACAAAACAACTGGTCAGGTAAAGTGGTTCAACGACGAGAAAGGCTTTGGCTTCATCGCTCCTGACAACGGTGGCTCCGACGTGTTTGTACACTTCCGCTCCATCGCTTCTGAAGGCTTCAAGACCCTGTCTGAAGGTCAGAAAGTTTCCTTCGATGTAGAGCAAGGCCAAAAGGGCCCTCAAGCTGCTAACGTAGTAGTGCTCTAATATCGATTGTGGCGCAGGTGCTCTGTCATCTGCGCCCATTCAGCTCCTTCCCCTCCCCCCTGATTAGTTGAGTCAACGCACTCATCACTCCTCCTGCCTAGAAATTTTTCAATAAAATCAGTTCGTTATCTTTTTCGTTACCCGCAAAAACCTCACCTCTGGAACCTTAGGTGAAAGTCCTCCCTTAAACCAAAGACTCGCTACACCCGGAATCAGACCTGGCTGGACCTAGGTAGCCAATGAGGGACTCTGCCACCGCGAGGGCAAGCTTTAAGGTGCCCCCGAGCCCGGCCGCGCCCATTACCATGCGGATATTGAGACACGCAGCGACAACCTTGACGCCCCGGAGTCTCGTGCGCTGAGCCTATTCATCCTTGGAAATTAAGTTTTGGCCAGCCCCCATTACGGCCAGTCTGCTGAACTCGAAGGCAAACACCATGCTGGTCATCAAACCGAGCAACGCCGGGTGGTGACAATCAAAGCAGTCTTGAAACCGGCGGCGCACCACCAGAGAAACCTCCTCACCGTTCTCTGTGGAGATTGATTCCCACACAGGTATGCTGTGGCGCCCAAAACACCCAACATCGGCGGGCCCCCCCGAGCGCCCCAAACAGCCGGTTCATTGTTATCTCACCATTACTCGACAGGCTCATCCTGCTGCTGACGCTCAAGCAAGATGGGCATGGCGTGCTGTTCTCCCCAGTGTTTCAGAGAAAGCAAAATCGGTTCCAGGCTTCGGCCTGTGTCTGTGAGACTGTATTCCACCTTGGGGGGCACTTCCGGGTAAACCTTGCGATCCACCAGGCCATAAGATTCCAGCTCCCGCAGCTGCTTGGTGAGCATTCTCTGGGTGATACAGCCCACCCGGCGTTTGAGCTCATTAAACCTCAAAGTCCCATCCAGCAGATGATAGAGGATCATCCCTTTTCCCTTACCGCTGAACAGCTCCAACGTCGCTTCCACCGGACAGCCCTTGCCCTGATAGGAGGAGTATCTTGTGCGTTTTACAGTATCCATTTTGTGCCTATAGCACATTTCTGTGCGTACTTGTTTAAAAGAAATGTATCCCTATTATACACGGCATACGCCAACCTAGAATGCTGTTAGGAGCTTCCCATGAATCTGAACAAGATTGTTCAATCCCGCTACTCCACCAAGGAGTTTGATGGCAGTAAGACCATTCCCGCCGAGCTGTTTGACCAGGTTAAGGCGCTGCTGCGCTTTAGCCCCTCCAGCGTCAACTCCCAACCCTGGCACTTTGTGATTGCCGATTCCGAAGAGGGACGCCAACGCATCGCCAAAGGCACCCAGGGTTTCTTCGCCTTCAACGAGGCCAAGGTACTGAACGCCTCCCATGTGGTTCTGTTCTGTGCCAAGACCGGCATCGACGATGACTACACCCAACACCTTCTGGACACCGAAGAGAGCGATGGCCGCTTTGCCCAGCCTGAACACAAAGAGATGGCCCACATGGGGCGATCCACTTTTGTGAATATTCATCGTTTCGACCTGAAAGATGCCCAGCACTGGATGGAGAAGCAGCTCTATCTGAATATGGGGACCGTGCTGCTGGGCGCCGCAGCTCTCGGCATCGACGCCCTGCCCATTGAAGGCCTGGACACCAAGGTACTGAACGAGGAATTTGGTCTGCTGGAGAAGGGCTACACCGCCGTGGCCATGGTGGCCCTGGGTTATCGCAAAGACAGCGATTTTAACGCTTCTCTGCCCAAGTCCCGCCTGCCGGAAGCCGAGATTTTCACTCAGCTGAGCTAATAAAAACGCGTCGATATGCGAAGGGGCCTGATGGCCCCTTTTTTACCCGCTATGGGCGATAGGCGGGCTTGAAAAAAAGCATCTGCGTCTTGCCAGTCAGACTGCGACCTTTGCTCCCGGGTATCCGCCGCAACCCAGACAACCCCTGATTCAACCACTGACGGGCTCAGCCCTCCTTCCAGTGTTCCAGATAGTCTTTGGGAGGTGGCGTCCAGCTGCGCTCCGCTCTGGAGTGGCGCTCAGAGTCCTGACCCCGCATCGCCTCCCCCAAAAGCTCCTCCAGCTGCATGAAGAGATCGCGATAATGGGTACCGAAACGATCCCCCTCGTCCCCCTGTAGCCAACTGTCATACAGCAGCTTATCGTGCTCACGCTCCACCTCCTCGAAGGCCAGGCGCCGCTGTCTCGCCCTGAAGGGGTGGTTACCCAGGGCCATCAGGGTTTCGCTGCCCAATGCCAGGGCCGAGTGCAGGGTCTCCTTGATCACCACGTCTGCACCCGCAGCGCGTAAAGCATAGAGGTGGCCTCGGTCATAGGCCCGGGCCAGCACTTTCACCTTGGGATAGGTCTGCTTCACGTAGTGCACCAGTTCCACCGCCGCTTCCTGCTCGTCGATGGCGATGACCAGAGCTTTGGCCTCTTCGATGCCTGCGGTGTGCAGCATGTCAGGGCGGGTGGCGTCGCCAAAATAGCTTTTCACCCGGATGCTCCTCAACAACTCGACCTGGTCCGCTTCATGGTCCAACACCACAGTGGTGATGCCATTCACCGTCAGCATACGGTTGATGATCTGGCCGAAGCGGCCCACGCCGGCGATGATCACCGACCCTTTCTCATCGATGTCGTCCGCTTCCCGCTCGTTACTGCGCTGCTCATAGCGAGGCAGAATCACCCGTTCAAACAGAATAAACAGTGCTGGCGTCAGGAACATGGAGAGCGCCACCACCAGAGAGAGCAGTTGCACCAGATCCTGGGACAGCACCTGATTTTGCTGAGAGTATCCCAACAGCACAAAACCAAATTCGCCGGCCTGGGCCAGGCTCAGGGCAAACAGCCAGCGATCGCTGCCCCTGACCCGGAAGATCCAACCCAGCAGGTAGAGGATCACCAGCTTGCCCAGCATCACTGCGCCGGTCAGCATCAGCACCAGACCCAACTGCTCCCAGAGGACACCGAAGTTAACTCCGGCGCCGACGGTGATAAAGAACAGTCCCAACAGCAGTCCCTTGAAGGGCTCGATGTTAGACTCCAGCTCATGACGGAACTCCGAGTTGGCCAGCACTACGCCAGCCAGGAAGGTACCCAGGGCTGGCGAGAGCCCCACCAACCCCATCAGCGCAGCGATGCCGATCACCAGCAACAACGCCGTGGCGGTGAAGATCTCCCGCAGGCCTGAGGAGGCCACGTAGCGGAACAGGGGGCGACTGAAGAAGTGACCCGCGGCAATCAGCAGCGCGATGGTGGTGATCACCACCAGGGCATAACCCCATCCGGGCAATCCCGCCACCAGGCTGATGTCATGACCATGATCCGCCTCACCGGCGCCGGAGATCAGCTCAGGCAAGGCCAGCAGAGGAATAAAAGCCAACATCGGGATCACCGCGATATCCTGCAGCAGCAACACGGAGAAGGCGCTGCGACCACCATCAGTGTTCCCCAGGTGCTTCTCGTTAAAGGTCTGCAGCACGATGGCGGTGGAGGAGAGAGAGAAGATCATGCCGATGGTCAGAGCACTCTGCCAGGGAAGGCCGGCATACTGGGCCAACCCCCATCCCAATGCAGTGCTCATCGCCACCTGAAGCCCACCCAGGCCAATCAGACGGTTGCGCATCTCCCACAGCATCTTGGGCTGCAACTCCAATCCCACCAAAAACAGCATCATCACCACGCCAAATTCGGCGAAGTGCTGAATGGTCATGGTCTCTTCCCCCACCAAACCGGTGATGGGGCCGATCACCACACCGGCAATCAGGTAACCCAGCACCGAACCCAGGCCCAACCGTTTGGCCAGGGGAACGGCGATCACCGCCGCCAACAGGTAGATAAAGGCTTGCAGGAAATAGAGTGTCATAATGCCGCCTCCACCAGGTGGTTGCTGGTGTGGGTGGCATCGTCGTGCTGCCACTCAACCTCTTTGGCCACCAGGCGCCTGAGCATCTGCTGCCAGGCTTCCAGGTGGCCTGGCAGGCGATCTTCCTCCACGGCTGTGCGGGCACCGAACAGCATAAAGGGAGGCAGATAACGCATGCCGGTCAGCAGAGCCGTCTGCTCCAGGGGCCGAAACAGCTCGCGGATGGTAAAGTGGTTATAGCCCTGCTCCCGGTAGGCGTGCAGGGGACCACCGGCGCTGGCCGCGCACAGAAAGCCCTTGCCCTGAAGGGCGATACCACCTTCGCCATAGGCAAAGCCATGCTCCAGCACCAGGTCCTGCCACTCCTTGAGGATCGAGGGGGTGGAGTACCAGTACACAGGAAACATAAACACCAGTACATCGTGTGCCAGCAGTCTCTGCTGTTCGCGATCCACATCGATTCGCATGTCCGGATAGTCGTGGTAAAGGTCTACCGTGGTGACCCCCTCCACTTGCCGGGTGGCCCGCAACATCTTTGCATTGACCTCTGAACGGTGGAGAGAGGGGTGGGCAAACAGCACCAACACAGAAGGCTTATCACTCATAACGCCTATAGCTCCTTGTGTTTTTTCAAATAAGTTCCCACAGATCGCAGCATAATCCCAGCCAGAAATGACTGAAATAGTTTTGTGATCCTGGCGGTGTAAGAGAGCGACTCCTACTGTTAAACTGTCGCGTTTTAACCGCCGTTAGCGATTTTCCAGTGACAACGACTGAGTCAATCGCAACCCAACTAGGGAGGAAGGTTTGACCAAAGGCATAGATAAATACAGCATCGACAGCACTGACTACACAATAGGTCAGGACAACGTTCAAAAGTGGGGCATCGACGTCCACAATCCGGTTTTCGGCATCAGTGCCGGCCTGATTATCCTCTTTCTCATCGGGACGCTTGTGACCGACGCCGCCACCGCCAAGGCTGCACTAGACGGAATCAAATGGAAGATCATCAACAACTTCGACGGACTTTTCATCTGGTCCGGTAACATCTTCGTGATCTTCTGTTTGGTTCTGGTTGTCTCCCCCTTTGGCAAGATTCGCCTGGGCGGTGACAATGCCGAAGCGGACTTCTCTTTCCTTTCCTGGCTGGCCATGCTGTTCGCCGCCGGTATGGGTATCGGCCTGATGTTCTGGAGTGTTGCAGAGCCAGTCGCCTATTTCACCGGCTGGTATGAGACACCCCTGGGTGTCGAGCCCAACACCCCGGAAGCCGCCAGACTGGCTCTGGGTGCCACCATGTTCCACTGGGGCCTGCACCCCTGGGCCATCTATGGTGTGGTTGCCCTGTCTCTGGCCTTCTTCACCTACAACAAAGGGTTGCCTCTCTCCATGCGGGCAATCTTCTACCCACTGCTTGGGGATCGCACCTGGGGCTGGCCAGGCCACATCGTCGACATCCTCGCGGTGGTCGCCACCCTGTTTGGTCTTGCCACCTCCCTGGGTCTGGGTGCCCAGCAGGCCGCCAGCGGCATCAACCACGTCTTCGGTATCGATGGCGGCATGGGGCTGCAAGTTCTGGTGATTGCCGTAGTCACCATGTTGGCGGTGGTGTCCGTTTATCGCGGCATCGAGGGCGGTGTAAAACTGCTGTCCAACATCAACATGCTGCTGGCTCTGATGCTGGTGGTCTTCGTGGCCCTGCTCGGCTTCGGTGTGGTGCTGGGTGCCATCCCGACCACCCTGATGGCCTACTTGGAAAACCTGGTGCCCTTGAGTAACCCTCATGGCCGGCCCGATGAAGCCTGGATGCACGGCTGGACCGTGTTCTACTGGGCCTGGTGGATCTCCTGGTCTCCTTTTGTCGGCATGTTCATCGCCCGGGTCTCCAAGGGGCGGACCGTGCGCGAGTTCATCGTGGCCGTACTGATTGTCCCCACTCTGGTGACCCTGTTGTGGATGTCGGTCTTTGGCGGTATCGCCCTGGACCAGGTGATCAACCAGGTGGGCGTACTGGGGGCTAACGGACTGCGGGAAGTGCCTCTGGCGATGTTCGAGATGTTTGAAAGCCTGCCCATGAGCGATCTGCTCTCCATTGTGGCGATCATTCTGGTGATGGTGTTCTTCATCACCTCCTCCGATTCCGGCTCTCTGGTGATCGACAGCATCACCGCCGGCGGCAAGGTGGACGCTCCAGTGGTTCAGCGCATCTTCTGGGCTTTCATTGAAGGCGCCATCGCCGCGGCCCTGCTGTGGATTGGCGGCACCGAGTCTATCCAGGCTCTGCAAGCCGGCGCCATCTCTACCGCCCTGCCCTTCACGGTGATCCTGCTGATGATGTGTGTCAGCCTGGTGATGGGCATGCGCACCGAGTCCAGGTTTCGCTAAGGCGAAGTGATAAACCGCGACAAAAAGAGGCGCATGATGCGCCTCTTTTTGTACCCGAACTCAGTCCCAGATCTCTGAGATGGGGGTCTGGGGAGAAAAGTGGTAGGCCACCTGAGCCTGAAACAGCTCGGCGGTGGCAATGGCATCGGTAAGTGCGTGGTGGGGCTGATACGCCGGCAGGCCATAACGTTGGCGACAGGCGCCAAGGCGCACCGACGGGGCCTTCTTGCCCACCAGACGATTCCAGCGACTGCCCATTTGATGCTGCAGTATGCTCTGCTCCAGCTCCATGGTATCCACCAGAGGAAACTGCACCCCCTCCCCCAACCGGGATTTCAATGCCTGGTCGAGGAAAGGTCGCTCAATCTGCTTGAAGTGCACCACCGGGATGGCCCCGCCCAGAGCCTCCAGCAAGGGAGCGATCACCTTGGTAAAATCAGGCGCCTCATCCACATCGCTGTGGGTGATGCCGTGGATCACCACAGACTCGTCGTTGAGGGGATGTTCCGGCTGTACCAGAAAGTGGCCAGCCCGGCGGCAGTAGACCCGATTGAGATCAAAGGGCACCCAGCCCGCGGAGACAATGGCATCACGTTCCGGATTCAGCCCCGTGGTCTCAAAGTCCAGAGCCACAAACGGCACCTCGGACAGCGGGGTGTCCGGCGCCACCACCCCCTTGTCATAGAAACGTTTTAGCCTGGGATCACGCACTTGGGTGCAGGCCTGCTCAAACAGGCTCACCCAGTCGTTATTGCGTTTACGACGTTTCCACCAACCAAACATTGGGGCTCCTTAAGCGAAACTGCTGGCCTGATAGCGGTATTTGAGGAAGTTCTGCGCATTGCTCAACACCTGGAAGGCGTCCTTGAGGTTTCGCCGCTCAAAATCCGACATGTTTTCAGGCTCGATGTTGTTGTCCGGCTCCTGGCCCAGCTCCACATCCCGGGCCTGGTGGCGAATGCGCACCATGGAGATGAACTCCATGGCGTCACGAATGTCCTCCGCCTTGCCCTTGGGCAAGATGCCGGCATCGATGATGTCGTCCAGACGCTCGAAAGAGTTCTGCGCCCGGGAGCCCACCGCCAGAGCATGGACCCGGATCAGATCCGCCAGGGGTGCGGTCCCCCTCCGCTTAAGGTTAATGGAGTTGTTGTGACGCCCATCCTTCTCCATCACGAACTCCTTGAAAAAGCCCAGAGGTGGCGTACGGTTCAGGGCGTTGCGAGCCAGGCAGGCGAGGAAGCGGTTGTTCTTTCGGGCCCGGCGCACGATAAAGCCGTTAAGCTGCTCGGCCCACTTCACCCGGCCATGCACCCCCTCAAGATCGAAAAAGATGGAGGAGTTGAGCAGGGCCTTGGGGTTGGGATCATCAATCCAGTCGGCAAAACAGGCCTCCCACTCCTGGCGGGTCATGCGCCACATGGGGTTGGTGGCCATGATGCCGCCGGTGCACCTGGGGTAACCACACCTGTCCAGGGCATCACACACCCACTCGGCCAGGGAGGTAAAGTAGTCCCCGTGCAGCTCCTGACGATACTCATCGTCCAGGATGATGGCGTTATCCTGATCGGTCACGATCAGCTGCTCGTCGCGGGCCATGGAGCCCAGCGCCAGGAAACAGTAGGGGACCGGCGGAGGGCCCATCAGCTCCTCGGCCAGTTCCAGGATGCGCTGCTTGAAGCTGCGACCGATCACCGCCATGGCGCTGCCCACCATGTGGGCGTTGGCATCCTCATTAACCAGGCGCACAAAGCAATCTTTCACCTGATGAGACAGCTGCTCCAGCTCCTCCAGACTCTGCTGCTTAAATATGGAGCTCACCAGCAGCAGGCTGTTCTGAGACTCGTAGCGGACAATGTCGGTCAGGGAGATGATCCCCAACGGCTTACTGCCCTTAACCACAGGCAGGTGATGAACGTTATGCCTGAGCATGTAGAGCATCGCCTCGTACACATAGGCGTTGTTGTCCAGGGTGATCACTTCGGTACTCATCACCTGTGAGATGGGCAGGGTGATGTCCAGCCCCTGGGCCACCACCTTGCTGCAGAGATCCTTCTCGGTAATGATCCCCTGCAGCTGCTCCCCTTCATCCTCAGCGCGTTCGTTCCACACCAGCAACGAGGAGAGGTTCTCTTCCGCCATCTTGGCCGCCGCCGCATGAATACTGCACTTGCTCTCCACCCACACCGGATCGCCGCTGAGCAGAGTCACCACCTTGGAGGTGGTCATGTCATTGGTATCAAACCCACTGGAAACCGCCTGCCTGAGGCGCACCGAGTTCTCCACCTCAACGAAGTCCGCGAAGGAATCAAACTTGTCGTTGAGGCGATGAAACACCTCTTCCGGGATACAGTAGAGCAGGGTGTCTTCGATGGCGGTGGCCGGGAAGCGTACTTTGTTGTGGGTCAGCAGACCCAATTGGCCAAACACCCCGCCCTCATCCAGGCGATTGTAGAGATCACCATTACGGCGATACAGCTCCACGGCGCCGCTGCGCACCACATAGAGATCGTGAATCTCCTGCCCCACCGCAAGGATCGCTTGGGACTCGCGCACATAGGCGATCTCAACCTGGGAGACCACCTCGTTGAGGGTCTCCTCAGGAAGATCATCAAAGGGGGGAAACTGGGACAGAAATCCCTGAATCTCCAACAGTTCAGCGTTCATAGGCATGCTCATAGGGGGCTATCCCCTAATCCTAACCGTCACCGCCAAGATTCTCCAAGGGAAGAGGAAACGAATGGCCAAAGCTGCAGCGACTTGTGCACCGACGTCCAATCAGGCAAGTTAGGGCTTGTTGCGCTACGGCGATGGTTTTTGCGACAACATCTGACCGCACAACAGGCCCCAATTCACAGAGCTCCACGGGACGGAACCATGAACAACGGATGGATCACTAAGGCGTTTATTGCCGCTGGCATCATCAATCTCGCCGGCGTTCTGCTGTTCTCCAAGGGCCTCACCAATGAACTGCTGTGGCAATGGGATCCGGTGCTCTTTACCCCCTTTGGCCTGGTGCTGATCATGCTCTGGGGCGGCGCCTACATCGCCGCCAGCCACCGCCACCTGCAACTGCCCTGGCTATCCCTGGTGTTTGCCGCGGAAAAAGCCCTCTATGTCGGCGCCTGGATTCTGTGGATGGCGGCCCATGGGCAGCAGCTTTCCTCCATCTTTGAGCAGGACTGGCTGACCGGGGTGTTCTTTACCATCTACGGCGCCAATGACGCCCTGTTTATGCTGGTGTTCCTGTTCGCCTTCTACCGGGCACGCCACTCCAGGGTCAAAGTCAACCAAATGACCTGATTGCCAAGGCTCTTATCCTCAGATTGCGTAAACCATACCCTTGAGAGTTGGTAAGTGCTAACCTATTCTTGCTAATGGCAATCACTCTCATTGCCGTTGCCATTGCCAATCAACCCAATACGCCTTGAAGGATACAACGACATGCATAAGCTCCTGGCCCTCTCTCTGCTGATGCCCCTGGCTCTGTCGCCGTCGCTGCTGCAGGCGGAGGAACTGAATATCTACTCCTCACGCAAGGAAGCGCTGATCAAACCCCTGCTGGACAAATTTTCTGAGCAGAGTGGCATTAAGATCAATCTGGTGACCGGCAAAGACGATGCCCTGATCACCCGGCTGACCAGAGAGGGCAGCCGCTCTCCCGCAGACATACTGATCACCGCCGATGCCGGGCGCCTGCATCGTGCCAAAGCCGGTGAACTGCTGCAGCCTATGGCCACCAGCGATGCATTGAAGCAAGTCCCCGCTAACCTCAAGGACCAGGACAATCAATGGGTGGGGCTGACCCTGCGAGCCCGCCCCATCTTCTACGTCAAGGGCAAGGTCTCGCCAGACGAACTCTCTACTTACGAGGCACTGACCGACACCAAGTGGCAGGGCAGGATCTGCATCCGCTCTTCCGGCAACATCTACAACCAGTCGCTGATGGCATCCCTGATTGATGCCGACGGCGCCGACAAGGCCCAGGCCTTCGCCTCAGGCCTGGTGGGCAATATGGCCCGGCCACCCGCCGGAGGAGATACCGACCAGCTGCGCGCCGCCGCTGCCGGCGTGTGCGACATCGCCATTGCCAACACCTATTACTATGGGCGCCTGGCCAACAGTGACGATCCCAAAAACCAGAGCGTGGTGAAGGCGCTGGGGCTGTTCTGGCCAAACCAGGCCGATCGTGGCACCCACGTCAACGTCAGTGGCATCGGCATCACCCGCTCAGCCAAAAACCGCGAGGCCGCCGCCAAGCTCATCGACTTTATGCTCACCGAGGAGGCGCAAAACTGGTACGCCCAGGTCAACAACGAATACCCGGTCCTGCCCGGCGTGTCCCCTTCACACGTGCTGGCCAGCTGGGGGGAGTTCAAGGCCGACGACATCAGCCTGAACCGTCTGGGTTCCCTCAACCGTCAGGCGGTTGAGATCATGGACCGGGCCGGCTGGAAGTAAACCCGTAAGGTGCCGGCCATGCCCCTCTCCCGAGTCAACCCGCTGCTTCTGGGCGCCATCACCATCGCTTTGGTGCTGATGGTGCCCCTGCTGACCGTCACCGGCCAGAGCCTGGTGGGATCTCTGGAGGTCTGGCGGCATCTGTGGCAGACGGTGCTGGGCGAGTACACGGTCAACTCCCTGCTGTTGGCAGTCGGAGTGGCCGTGCTGGTCACCCTTATCGGCGTCCCCACCGCCTGGCTCACCGCCCGCTGCGATTTTCCCGGACGTCGACCTCTGAGCCTGCTGTTGCTGCTGCCCATGGCGATGCCCGCCTACATCATCGCCTATACCTACACTGGCGTTCTGGATTTCGCTGGCCCTGTTCAGCAGTGGATCCGCAGCCTCACCGGCCTGGGATATGGCCAATACTGGTTCTTTGAGATCCGCTCCCTGGGTGGCGCCGTTGCCATGCTGTCGCTGGTGCTCTACCCCTATGTCTACCTGATGAGCCGGGCCGCCTTTCTCTCCCTCTCCGACAGAATGATAGACACCAGTCGCAGTCTGGGGGTCTCCTCCCTGGGAGAGATGCGCCGGGTGATTCTGCCCCTGACCCGCCCTGCCATCGTGGTTGGGGTGGCCCTGGCCCTGATGGAGACCCTGGCGGATTACGGTACCGTGGAGTATTTCGGTGTGCCCACCTTCACCACAGGCATCTTTCGTACCTACTATGGTTTTGGTGACGGCAGCGCCGCCGCCCAACTGTCGTTGATGCTGCTGGGATTTGTGCTGGTGTTACTGACCCTGGAGTCCCACTCTCGCCGACGAATCAAGTACTTTGCCAAGGGAGAGCCCCAAAGTCAGGTTCGCCGCAACAGGATCCCGGGGTATCAGGGCTGGCTGGCCTCGCTGGTGTGCTTGCTGCCGCCGCTGCTCGGCTTCCTGTTGCCTGGTGCTCTGCTGCTGCGCTGGAGTCTCATCAGCGATCAGGCGGCCACCGCTCAGTTCCTTGAGCTGGCCTGGAACTCCTTCTCCCTGGCCGCCATGGCTTCACTGCTCTCCCTGGCACTGGCCCTGGTGCTGGCCTATGCCCTGCGGGCTCAGCACAGGAGACTGACCCGGTTATCCGTCAGGCTGGCCTCTGTGGGCTACGCCCTTCCTGGCACCATAGTGGCCATCGGCGTGCTGAGCGCCCTGACCTGGCTGGACCACACCCTGGTCGCCGAAGTCGAAACCACCCTGGCCAGCCTCGGGTGGTCGTTGGATCTTGGCCTGCTCTTCTCAGGCTCACTGGCCGCCCTGTTGTTCGCCTATTCAGTGCGCTTTATGGCGGTCTCCATCGGTGCGGTGCACAGCGGCCTGCAGACCATACAGCCCAGCCTGGACCACAGCGCCCGACTGCTGGGCAACAGTCCGGGCCAGGTGCTGTGGAAAATTCATTTGCCACTGCTGCGACGCAGTGCCCTGACTGCGCTGCTGATCGTTTTTGTGGATGTGCTTAAGGAGTTGCCTGCCACCCTGATGCTCAGGCCGTTCAACTTCAATACTCTGGCGGTGCGTGCCTTCGAGTTGGCATCTGACGAGCGCCTCATTGACGCAGCTCCCGCATCACTGATGATCGTCGCCGTGGGGATCATCCCGGTGATCTTGCTTAACCGGTCCATTACGGAGGCTCACTGATATGCTGGCTCACACCAACCGCGCGGCCCTGACCGGCCTTCAGGAACCCGCTCCCGTGCCCAAAGAGGTTCAACTCAAAGCCGAAGGGGTCAGCGCCGGGTATGCGGGTCCGCCGGTGATCCACCAGGTCAATCTGGAACTGTTCAAGGGGGAGATCGCCTGTCTGCTTGGCCCCAGTGGCTGTGGCAAGTCCACTCTGCTCAAAGCGATCGCCGGTTTCCAGCCTCTGATGGAGGGGCGGCTGTGGATGGGGCAGCGATTGCTCTCCTCCACCTCGGTCCAAGTCCCCCCAGAGAAACGCAACATCGGCATGGTATTTCAGGACATCGCCCTGTTTCCCCACCTGACCGTGGCTCAGAACATCGCCTATGGGCTCCACCGCAGTCCCAAAGCCAAACGACGGCCGAGGATCGATGAATTGCTCAGCCTGATTCGCCTGGAGGGTCATGGCGACCGCTACCCCCACGAGCTGTCCGGCGGACAGCAGCAAAGGGTGGCACTGGCCAGGGCGTTGGCCCCCAAGCCCGACCTGCTGCTGCTGGATGAGCCCTTTTCCGGCCTCGATGCTCACCTGAAGGATGAGTTGGTGCCCGAAGTGCGCCGCATCCTGGCCCAGGAAGGGATCACTGCCCTGCTGGTTACCCATGACCAACAGGAAGCGTTCTCCATCGCCGACCGGGTAGCCGTGGTTCACCAGGGCCATATCGAACAGTGGGACACGCCTTACGCCATTTATCACAAGCCGGCCACCCGTTTTGTGGCCAGCTTTGTGGGTCAGGGCCGGCTGATTAAGGCCCGGGCCCTGGCGGATCACCAGGTGCAGACGGCACTGACCTCCACACCCTGGAATCAAGCGCACGCCTTTGCTCCACACACCCCTCTGGAGATGCTGATTCGTCCTACGGATCTGCGCATCGATGAAGAGGGGGAGCTCAAAGCCAGGATCGTCTCAAGGCAGTTTCGTGGCGCAGGCTCTCTGTATGAGGTGGAGCTGGCCAGCGGCGAGCGGGTGCTGTGCACCAGCGCCTCCATGGAGCATCAGGTGGGTCAGTTTGTCGGTCTGAAACTGCAGCTGAAAGAAGCGGCCCTGTTTGAGGCAAGCCATGGCTAAGACCCCGGTTCGCCGAGACCAAAAAGGGCTCCCTGGGGAGCCCTTTTTTTCGATTCCAACTACATAGAGTAGAAGTAGTAGATCTGCGACTTCATGCGAATAATGATCCCGCGAATCACATCCAGGAAGTTGAGGAAGGCGATGGGCTTTTCACCACTGACCCAGGCCAGTCCCACCGAGCCCACCGGGATATTGGTCCCCTCAGGTTCATGAATCTTCAGCCTGACAAAGTGGTGCTTGTTCTGCACGTTGGCGCCTGTGGTCTGCCTGACCGACTCTTCGCGGCCGATCAGGTTGCCCTGTGACTCTCCCGTGGCCTTGACGATGCCGGTGACCTCGGCTTGGAAAATGGTGCCCGGGTAGATGGCCGAGGCAAACTCGGCGCTCTGGCCCACCTTGAGGTTGCGCATCGCCTGGTGGTTGACCCGCATCAGCACATACTTCTCACTGGTGAACATGTTGATTCTGGCCACGGCACCGATGTACTGACCGGGACGCAAAATAAAGTTGGTCATAAAGCCATCGGCCGGGGCATACACCCTGGTGGACTCCAGGTTCCAGCTGTCCTTCGACACCTGGTGCCGGGCCACGTCCACCTCGGCGGCGGTGGACTGCACCGACAGGCGCTGCTTCTCCACACTGAGGCGTTTTTTCTCGGCACTGGCCTGGTTGCGTTCAATGGCCGCCTCCAGGGCCACCACCTTGGCACGGGCACTCTCCACCTTGTTCTTCTGCTCATCCAACAGACTCTCTGTGACCGACTGGGGCACCACCCGGTTCTGCTCGATAAAGCGCGTCAGCTGGGAACGCTTCCAGCTGAGGTCCTCTTCGGCAGCAATCAGATCGTTGCGGCTGATCTCAATGTCCTTCTGGGCTTCGCGGAACTCCGCTTCGGCAATGGCCACTCCCTCTTTGGCTACGGCCAGGGAAGCCTGCTTGGCCTTGAGGCTGGCCTCAGAGCTGGCCAGGGCGATGCGATAGGGCTCATCGTCCAGCTCATAGATCAACTGTCCCTCGGTGACGTACTGGTTGGGCTCCACGTGCAACGCCTTCACTTTGCCCTTGATCTGGGTATTGCCCGGGCGAAGCTGGACGTGGGGCGATTGCACCAGTGAGCCACCGGACAGATCCATGGGGGTGTAGTTCAGCAGGCCCACCCAGACGAACAGCAACCAACCGGCGCCGCCCAGGTAGGAGAACCCCTTGGTGAAGGTATTCCAAGGCATGCCCACCAGCCTGAACAGGTAGATAAACAGGGCCCATACCGCCAATCCCTCAAGCATGGTCACCTCCTCGGGCAGGCTCTCGCCAGATGTCACGGACGCGTCGCAGCGCCGCCTCCCCATCCACGAAAGCGAGGATCACTGCCAACACCCACACCCAGTGCCAGACAAAACCTATCCAGGTAAGGACGGTAATCAGCCCCAGCTGATGATGCTTGCGATTGTGGGCCTGGCTGATGGGCAGCTCATGAAGCTTCCAGAAGCCGTACAGGGCCGCGGCCACTGTGCCGACCATCACCACAGCCGCCACCACATGAAGCGCGGTGTCTGCACCGGTGCCGACAAAGGGGGTACTGATTAAACTCATCTTTTTTGTCACCTCACTGATCTGTTGCCACCCGCCCGGGGGCGAATCCGATTTCGGAAACACATGTTACATTTTGTTTCTGAACCCGCTCTTAACTGAGCCGGCACTTCCTGAACCGGGGGTGAACCAGAATGGTTCCGTGTTATAACAACCCAATCAGCCAGGGAGAGGAGGAGGATATGACCAGCATACGCAAGGCAAGGTTGCAGGACGCTGAAGCCGTTTGGCAGCTTCGCATCGACGCCATCAACGGCCTGTGCCGGGGCCATTACAGCGACGCAGCCATGGACAGGTGGACCGAGGGCCAATGCACCCAGGCATTCGCCGAAGAGGTTGACACCGCCTTCTATCTGCTGGAGCTGGCCGGGCAACCTGTGGCCTGCGGCGCCGTCATAGAGGGTCAGGTAGAGGGGCTGTTTGTCTCTCCCCAATACGGTGGCTTAGGACTGGGAAAGCGGATGCTGAAACATCTGGAGGCGGCGGCCAGGCAACAGGGCCTGACCAAACTGACCCTGGAGTCCACCCTCAATGCCGCCCCCTTCTACCGCAGCCAGGGTTATCAGGGCGAGCGGATCGCTCACTATCAAAGCCCCAGAGGCTTCACCCTGGATTGCATCCCCATGGAGAAACTTTTACTCTCTCCCTCCTGATTTCCGCAGTCCGAGTTTCCATGTCCACTGATATCAGTTTTTTCAACTGGACCCCCAGTACCCCTCACGCCATGGCCTACGTAGTGATCGTTACCCGTCACCAGGGCCGCTGGTTGCTGGTTCGCCACCATCAGCGCAGCAGCTGGGAGTTGCCTGGTGGAAAGATAGAACCTGGCGAGACACCTCTCGAGGCGGCCCATCGAGAGCTCAGGGAGGAGACGGGTGCACTGGCCTACCAGTTGCAGCCGGTTGAGGGATACCGGGTGACTCAGCCCGGCCTCAGCGGCGAAGGGCTGCTCTGTTTCGCCGAGGTGGAGACTCTGGAGGCGCTCTCTCCCCAGTCAGAGATTGCCGAAGTGGCCGCCATGGACGCCCTGCCTCAGGAGCTGACCTGGGCCGAGATTCAGCCGGTGCTGTTCCAACATGTCACCGGACGCCTGTCTCTGATGAACAAGCTCGGGGGCTACCAGCACGTGGTCTGGGACTGGAATGGCACCCTGGTCGATGATGCGCCACTGGCGGTGGAGATCGTCAACCAATTGCTGGCCAGCCAAAACCTGGGAAGCACGGATTTGGCGAGCTACAGAAGGGACTTTTGTCACCCGGTCATCGATTATTACCGCAACCTGGGCTTTGACTTTGAGCGCCTGCCCTTCGACCAGTTGTGTAATGAGTTTGGCCAACACTACGGGGCCGCCAGGAAGCAACTGCAACTGCATCCGGGCAGCCGGTTTCTGCTGGGAGGCATTGCCGGGCAAGCGACTCAGTCCCTGCTTTCAGCCAGCTCACAACCTGTTCTGGAGCAGTGTCTGAGCCACCACGGCATCACCTCCCTGTTCGATCACATCTATGGTCTGCCCGACAATCAGGCGAGATGTAAGATCGACCGGGGACGGGAGCTGCTGGCCACCACCGGCATTCAGGCCGAACACACCATACTGGTGGGCGACACCGACCATGATCTGGAGGTGGCCAACGCCTTGGGCGTTGAGCTGTTGCTGATCGGCGATGGCCACCAGTGCGCCAGCAAACTGGCTAAGATGCACCATCAGGTCCTCTCTGGCTGGCACGCCTTAGACTAGTAGCAAGCCCAGGTTGACTCCGGCCAGGGCGAGGATCACCAACCAGGTGACCAGGGTGCCGAGGAAGCGCCCCGGATGATAGCCGCCGCCCCCCTGAGTCAGCCCCCAGGGGTGGAGGACTCTGGCGATAACCCACAGGCCTCCGCACAGATGCAGCCAGGTTGAGTCTGCGCCATTGAGTTCCGCCGCTCCCAGCATAAGCAGCACCAGCGGCGCATACTCCAACAGGTTGCCATGACAGCGAACGCAGAGTGTCAAATCCTTATCTTTACCTGTCCCTACGCCAATTTTGCGGCTGCGGCGCAGTCGCACCACACGAAAGGCCAGCACCAGGGCCAGTATGGCGGTCAATGACAGGTACAGGGCGGTGATCTTTACCGGCATGGCTCCCTCCGGGTAACTGGGTTAACGCTCATGAAACTGGCGATGATCCACCAGGCGATAAAACGCCAGGGTCATCCGAAGTGCTCCCCAAAGCCACAGCAATGCCAATGGCCACCAGGACTCGAAGTACCACACCAGGCCCGACCCGGCAGGCACCATGAAGACACTGAGCGTCAATACAAAGATGATGTTATCGAAGTGGTCTTCCCACAGGGTCTGAGAAGCTTCCCGTTTTTTCAGCCATCCCCAACCGCCGCCACAGAGCCACAGAATAAGAGAAAAAAAGAAAAACCAGCTGTGTAGCACCCCAACCAGGGAGATCACCAGCGCCGCGCACATCAACAGATAGCAGATTTGGGCATCGAGGCGCGCCATATCATTGCGTTGGGGAAAGGGCAGCAAATCGTCCATTGACTCCTGCTCACGGACTGACATAGAACCTCCTTGTCATGTCTGTCAGTTGTGCATATTCATTCAACGAAGATAGGGATGAGCCTGCATCAAGGCAATAGTTATCTTAAAATATTTAATAAATTTTAATGAGTTGTGTGAATTGATACAGAGAAAACTACAGCTCAACCTTCTCCCCGGGTCGCTTGCCACCGCTTCGATACAGCGCTTCAACATAGGCCTCCACCAAACGGGTCATTGCCGCCTCCTGCAGCGAGGGGGTTGGAATCATGGTCACCGCCTGGGCGGCGTAATCCATATGCGAGGCCACCTCAATGGCCCGCTCCACTACCTGTCTGAGCAGTTGGCTGCGCATCCGCTCAGACTCAATCTGCTGCGCCGCCAAAAGCGCCATATTGAAATCATCGGCCTCCAGGGCCGCCTCAACCACCTCGATTAGGGCCATTTGACGCTGGCTGCCCTGATGGCCCAGGGCGCTGTGATACATGCCATAGATCCAGCGACACTCTCCGCTGTAGATCTCCAGGTTAAGACTCAGCTGAGGTTTGGCCTCGTCACCCAGGATGAGCGTCTCCATCACCTGAGCACTCTGACTGACCTCTCCCTGGGTTGAGTCAAAGGTCTGATAGACGCCCAGCATCCCCAAGGCAATCACGGATGCCCCCAACAACGTCTGACCCAGCTTTCTCTTCACCCACCCAGTCCATAAAGAAATCACTAATATTAGCGATTCTACAAAGCCAAGTGTTGTCTAGCAAATTTCCCCTACTTTTAATAAGGACTCATCGAATTGGCAGACATTCAACCTAGTGCAACGGGGTCTGGCGGCGGCGGTACTGACTGGGGGTCTCCCCCTGCCAACGCTTGAAGGCCTTACAGAAATTGCTCTGGTCCTGAAAGCCCAGCTGACGGGCGATCTCAGCCAGAGACAGATCATGACGACACAGATGGTGACAGGCCAGCTCACGACGCACCTGCTCCAGCAGTTGGCTGAAGCTGTAGCCTTGCTGCTTAAGACGCCGCTGGAGGTGCCTGGGGGTGATGGCAAGCTCCTGAGCCACCAGTTGTTGATGAGGCTCGCCCCCGGACAGGTGTTTGGTGATCAGCCCCGTCACCCGATTGACGATGCTCTGCTTGCCCAATTGTGCCAGCTCATCCAGGGCCAGCGACTCACTGGCCTGGGCCAGTGCCGGGTTCCAGAAGGGGTTTTGCTGCTTGGTGGCCAGCCGGTCAAACACCACACTGTCCCGGGCACAGCCATAGAGGATGTTACATGGCAGCAATGACGCCAGGTACTGAGCCCCCTCCTGCCCAGGGTGGGGGCGATTGAGCTCGATGCGGCGAATGCTCTTTCTGCCTACGATCCCCTGCTCCATCATGGTCAGCACCGGCAACAGGGCCAGATTCAATCCGGCATCGGAGAACCCCAACCCCTCCTCCTCGGTCAGTTCATAGACCAGACGCAGCTCCCTGTTATCCGCCTCCAGAGTCAGGTCTACCGCATCACACACCAGATGACTGATGCGACACATACGCCGGCACGCCTCCTCCATATCCCGGCTGGTGATCATCGCCGTCAGCATGGTGTCACCCCGGAGCTGATCGCCCCAGCGGGACAGCATCAGTCCCATATAGGGGTTACCGGTCAACTTGGCAGCCTCAACCCACAACGCCCTCACCTGATCAACCCACAAACGTGCGCCCGGAAGGCCCAGGGGCTCTGCCACTATGCCCACTTTCTTGAGGATAGGATCCGGATCGTGTCCGGCAGAATGTAAGTAATTTAGCAGCGGCCGAATCCATGCGGCCAGCAGGGTTCCTTGTGATCTCATCACTCATCCTTGAAGTGGCGCCCAGCGCCGCAGCCAGCAGCGCTGATCGCTGGTTTGCTGTTAACTTGCCCAGTTCAATTGTCAGGTGCAAGACACCGATGACACCCTCCCTCAATGTCAACGACGCCCTATTTTTATAACTGCATGTTATATCTTATTATTTTGCAAACCCCCGCAAGAGGTCATACCACTTCAGAGGTGACGCTCCCTGAACTCGGCTGGCGTCACCCCGGCCCAACGACGAAAGCTTCGATAGAATACCGAAGGCTCGGAATACCCCAGCATCAAAGCAATTTCAGAGATGGACCGCTCACTTCCCAGCAGCAGCTTGACCGCACGGGCCCGGCGCACTCTGTCTTTGAGCTTATGGAATTGATGCCCTTCGCGTTTCAGACGTCTGCCGAGAGTGGCCACACTGATATTGAACTGAGCCGCCACCTGCTCCTGAGACAGGCTTTCCAATTGGGAGGACTCCTCCAGATAGCGTCTCACCTGACACGCCAGGGAATCATCTGGCCGGTAAAGAGTCAGCAGACTCTCCGGAGAATCCGCCAGGAAGGCACTCAGGGTATCGCCGGATTGCTTTATGGGCTTTTGCAGCAGGATTCTGGGAAACACCAACCGGGTGACAGGGGCCCCAAACTCAATCCGAGCCTGAAGCAGAGGCGCCAGAGGGAGATCAAACCGCGCGTCGGTAAACGGCAGGTCAACCCGGGTCAGCGGGAGGGGAGCGTCAATCATCCAGGCACTCCAGCGATGCAGGATGACGCACAGGCTCAGCAGCAGGAAGGCCCGGTCACTGCCCTGCTCTCCTCCCAGGATAAAGCTGGCCTGCTCTCCCTCCTCCTCCAGGGTCCACTGGTACTCATCGGACAGCAGCCGAAAAAAATCCCCCACCCGAATCAAGGCGCGGCGCAGGTTAAGGCAGCCGATTGTGGCCTGGCACATCATCCTGAAGCACCCTACTCTCAAGGGACGCAAGGCAAATCCGGAAGACTCATCGTCCAGATGGTCCCACAACCCGCGCAGCAGAGCGCTGAAGCGCTCGGGGGAGAGTCCCTCTCCCATGAGCAGTTGCCGCTCGCTGCTGCCCACAGCCGACAGCAACGGCCCCACCTCCACACCTTTGGCCACGGCACCCTCCAGGGCTGCCGTCACCAGGGTGGCGTCGATGATCGCCTCAGACTGGCGCCGCTCACTCACTCCCTGAGCCATCTTCCCCTCCTTTGATTGGAGAGTTCAGACTATCACAGTCTCAGCATCCGGCACCCAAAGGCACACGCCCCGCTAGGTCAGAAGGCCAAAAACCGCTGCCAAGGGGTCCGGTGAAGCCCGTTTCAGGTACTGCTCCACCTCATCCACAAAGGCGCGGCTGTGCTGGCGTTTCTTGGCGTAGGCAGAGAACAGCCCGATGACCCGCTCTCTGTCCAGTCCCTGCTCGAGAGCCAGGCCGGCAAGGTAGCCCTCGATCACCAGCAGATCCACCATCATCACCTGGAAAAACTGAATGGGACGCTTGTCGCTGCCCAGCAGGAACTGGTGGTGGTACAGCTGATAGAGCAGATAGTTCAGCAGTACCTGAGGGTGGTCACTGAAGTAGGGGTTGATGACTTCGGCGCGGGCCCGGGCAAGCAAGTCATCGAAGGCCTCGGCCACATTCACGCCGTCGCCAGACGCTTGCAGGGCGCGGGACAGAGAGCCTAGGTCCTCACCCTCCACCCCCAGCCTCAGGCTCAGCTGACGAATCAGCGGTGCCTGGAAATCGAGAAAGCGCGCCTCGGCAGGCAGCAGCCTGACGGTACTGTCCTGAAGCTTGCGGATGTTGCCGGTGATGTTGAGCACCTGGTGGACGAAGATCTTCCATCGATGTCCCCTGAGTTCCGGTAGCGCGGAAAACGACTTCCTCATGGTGCCGTCCTGGATATGGCGACGATACTGAGCCAGCACCTGTTCCACCCTCATCGGATCGGCCAGGTGGTCGTCAATCTGGTGGTAGCTGAGCCCGAGAATAAACAGCTTCTCCGACAGGCTGTACTGAGGCAGCAGCATCACCTCGAAACTGTAGTCCCGAAGAAGGTCGGCCCACAGGGGCAGCCGGGCCGTCGTCATCCCGGAGGCGGCGAAGTGGTGGCGATACCCTGAAGATTCGGTCACCCGGCTGAGCATCATGGCATCAGGGTTGTAGAGGATCGCCTCAGCCGCAGCCGGACAGGAAAGGGACAGGCTCAACTCCAACCGGTTGCCGAAGTAAAGCGGCATGCGCGGATACTGCTGGCAGGTCACCGACAGCGCCCCCGGGCCGAGACGCTTGTGCACCTCGCACAGGCCCGCCCCGTCCAACATGGGACAGCGCCCCTCCCCATCCAGGCGAATGACGCCGTAGGCCCCCGGACTGGGGGTGTCACCCTCATGGCGTTTAAAATGGCGTTTCGACAGGGTCTTGATGACGCTGTCACTGGACTTTCGCATCGCCTTGAAGCTCTTCTTGTCCAGGGCGATACTCCAGGAGTGACAGCAGTTCGATGGGCAGCGCTCTCCAATACACTGAAAATCGCGGACGAAGGTGGGCTCCAGCATCTGGCTGGCATTTTCCGGTGGCATAAAGGCACCTCTGAGGTAAGTTGGAATCGATGACTGGCTTAACGCAAGTTTCACGCCAGGCGACCGCCCTGGCTCGCAGACACAAAAAAAGCCGGGCTCAGGCCCGGCTTCGATACGGTTGGGGTGCTTAACCCAGCAGACCCATTACCAGGTTGGTGTTCTGGTTGGCGCGGGCCAGGATGTTGGTGCCGGACTGAACCAGCAGCTGGTTCTTGGTCATCGCCGCGCTCTCGGTGGCGAAGTCGGCGTCCATGATACGACCGGCAGCGGCCTGGGTGTTTTGAGACACGTTGGCCAGGTTATTGGAGGTGTGCTCCAGGCGGTTGATGTTGGCACCCAGAGTGGCGCGGTGCTTGCCCACATTGTCGATCAGGGTGTCGATTTCGCCCATGGTGGTGGAGGCGTTGGCCTGAGAGGTCAGGTCGGCGGTGAACAGGCTGCTGTCGATCTTGTCGGTAGCCACATCGATGGACACAGACAGAGTTTCAGAGGCATCAGCACCGATCTGGAACTTCACGCCGGCGGCGCTGGAGAGGCCGGCACCGGCGAACAGGGTGTTCCCTGCGAACTCGGTCTTGGTGACGATACGATCCACTTCCGCAGACAGCTCCTGGAACTCGGCATCCAACGCGGCCATGTCGTCGGCGGAGTTTACGCCGTTGGCTGCCTGGGTCGCCAACTCCTTCATACGCATGGCGATGCTGTTCACCTCATCCAGGCCACCGTCGGCGGTCTGCAGCATGGAGGTGGCGTCACCGATGTTGCGCTGGGCGGTGTTCATGCCGGTTACGTTGGCGTTCAGGCGATTGGCAATCTGCAGGCCGGCAGCGTCATCGGAAGCGGAGTTGATGCGCAGACCGGTGGACAGACGCTCCATGGCGCTGTTCAGGGCGTTGTTGCTGCTGCCTACAGAGTTCTGGGCAACCAGTGAAGGGAAGTTAGTGTGTACTGAAAGCATTGGTTTATCTCCGTGAGATGCGTTGTGTACTGTCACTGAGAGATAGGCGCCCCATCCTTTGAAAAACTTAAAGAAATTTATCAACCAAAAGGTAATCTTGATTTAACCCATTGTTTATAAAAAGTTTTATATCGAGTCAAAATCCCTGCCGACTTGAACCCTGCAACACGGGATCAAAAAAGGCCACCCGTTGGTGGCCTCATTGAGATCAGGTCAGATCACTCCGCCTGACTGCTCAGCATCTCCTGACGCAGGGCTTCGTTGATGTCGACGGCCTGCTCCTGGCCGGTGTGACGCTTCATCCAGCCCAGTACCACGTCGTACCACTGCACCAGATTATCCGGATTGATGATCCAGTGATTTTCTTCATCGAACACCAGCAGTTCGGAATCGATGCCCTTACGCTGCAGTACGGTGAAGGCTGCCAGTCCCTGCTCCAGAGGCACGCGGTAGTCCTTGGCACCGTGGACCACCAGCATGGGGGTCTGCCACTTGTCGATGTGGTTCACCGGATTGAACTTCTCGTAGGTCTCGGTGGCCTCCCAGTAGCTGCCGCCAAACTCGTGCTCGGGGAACCACAGCTCCTCAGTCACGTTGTAGAAACTGCGCATGTCGAACAGACCGGCATGGTTCACCAGACACTTGAAGCCGTCGCTCCAGTTGCCGGCAATCCAGTTCATCATGTAACCGCCGTAGGAGCCACCTGCGGCACAGGCGTTGTTGGTGTCCAGCCAGGGCTGCTGCTGGCCCACCGCGGCCAGGCCCTTCTGCAGATCAACCAGAGGCTTGCCGCCCCAGTCCAGGGAGATGGAGTCGGTGAACCCCTGGCCATAGCCGGTGGAGCCGTGGAAGTCGATCATCACCACACCGAAGCCGGCGGCGGCCCACAGCTGGGCGTTCCAGCGGCCATGCCAGCGGTTGCCGAAGCTGCCCTGAGGACCACCGTGCACCAGGAAGGCCACCGGGTATTGTTTGCCCTGCTCAAAGCCTGCCGGTTTGATCCAGTAGCCGTAAACGGTCTCGTTGTTCCAGCCCTTGAAGGAGAACTGCTGGAACTCACCCAGGCCCTGCTTGTTGAGCAGATCCTTGTTGAGATCGGTCAGGCGCTGTTTGCCGCTGCCATCCAGGCCCATCACATAGAGGTCATTGGGGCCGGACAGGTCGTTATGGGTGTAGAACAGTTTGCCATTGGTCACCTTCACCATGGCGTTACTGCCCTCGGCCACCAGGGTGCGCTTATCACCGAAGCGCACATCCATGGCGTAGATGGCCACCTGACCCAGGTCCTGGGCGCTCACGTACAGGGTATGGCTCTCTTCCGCAAAGGCGATGCCGCGGGCACTGCGGTCCCACAGGGGCGCCACCTCACGGGTTTCGCCGGACTGCAGGTCCTTGAGCATCACGGCGAAACGACCCGCCTCGAAGCCGGGGCGTTTCATCGCCGCGTAGGCCATGTAGCGACCATCGTCGGAGAAGACCGGATGGCTGTCCCAGGCCAGGTTGTCGGCGGTCAGGTTAACGGCATCACCGCCGGTGACCGGCACCTGCCACAGGTCGTAGTTGGTCTGCCAGGCCTGGTCGCGGCTGGGCGCCTTGGCACTGTAGACCACATGCTTGCCATCCGGTGTGAAGGCCACCTCCTCCATGCCAGAGAAGGGCAGAGACGGCACCTCGGTATCCAGGCCGGCGGTCACATCCACAGGCTTGGAGAGGGTGTGCCCCTCCAGTTTGGCCACAAACAGGTGGTTGCGCAGACCGTCATTCCAGGTGTCCCAGTGACGCACCATCAACTGGTCGTAGTGACGGCCTTTCTGCTTGTTCTCTTTCTTGGCTTTCTGCTTGTCGGCGCTGCACTGGAGGGTGTCGCAGTCAACATTGACCCGCAGCTGCATCACCACCTGGCCGTTGTCGTTGGACAATTTGAAACCGTCGATGCCCAGAGGCAGATCGGAGACCTGAATCGCTTCACCACCGTCTAAGGGGAGCGCCCAGATCTGGCTGGAACCGCTGCGACCGCTGAGGAAGTAGAGGGTCTTGCCGTCTTTGGAGGCCACCAGATTGTGCTCGGTGCTCTTGTGGTTGGTCAGCTGACGGGCTTCGCCGCCCAGCTTCTGCAGATAGAGATCGGAGCGGTAACCCTTGTCGGTCTTCTTCTTCACCCCATAAACCACCGCATCGCCACCGGGCAGAACCACGGTAGAGTGCAGCTTGCTCAGGGTGTTGAGCTGGTTCACGTCGAAAGGTGCAGTCACCGGCTTGGCGATGGCTGACGCACTGAGCGTCAGGGCGGCGCCCAGCAGTAGGCTGTGTTTCATCGTTGCTATTCCCTTGAATGCGAAAGGCGGCCACTGGCCGCCAAGGTCTTTATGGCGCCCCAGTGGCCGCCTGTGTTGTTATTTGCTGAGCTCGGCATCGAGCTCCTCAATCTTGGCCTGCCAGATGGCTGGGCCACTCTGGTGCACGTTGCTGCCGGTGGAATCCACCGCAACGGTCACCGGCATATCTTCCACATCGAACTCGTAGATCGCTTCCATGCCCAGTTCCTCGAAGGCCACCACACGAGCCTGCTTAATCGCCTTGGCCACCAGGTAGGCGGCTCCCCCCACGGCCATCAGGTAGGTGGCCTTGTGGTTGGCGATGCTGTCGACGGTGGCGGGGCCACGTTCGGCCTTGCCGATCATCCCCATCAGACCGGTTTTTTCCAGCATCATGTCGGTGAATTTGTCCATGCGAGTGGCGGTCGTCGGGCCGGCGGGGCCCACCACCTCGTCGCCCACGGCGTCGACCGGACCGACGTAGTAGATGAAGCGACCACGGAAGTCCACCCCTTCGGGCAAACCTTCACCGGAGTCCAGCAGATCTTTGATGCGTTTGTGGGCCGCATCCCGGCCGGTGAGGATCTTACCATTGAGCAGCAGGGTATCACCCGCCTTCCAGCTGGTGGTCTCCTCCTTGGTGATGGTGTTGAGATCCACCCGCTTGACATTGTCCCCCACCTCCCAGGTCACCTCCGGCCAATCCTCCAGCTTGGGGGTTGGCAACTGGGCGGCGCCGGTGCCGTCCAGGGTGAAATGAACGTGACGGGTGGCCGCACAGTTGGGGATCATCACCACAGGCTTGGAAGCCGCGTGGGTCGGTGCGCTGTTGATCTTGACGTCCAGCACTGTGGTGAGGCCGCCCAGACCCTGGGCACCGATGCCCAGCTTGTTGGCACGCTCGAAAATCTCCAGGCGCAACTTCTCTTCGGTGGTCTCGGCACCGCGCGCCTTGAGCTCGTGAATGTCGATGTGCCCCATCAGAGACTCTTTGGCCATCACCGCCGCTTTCTCGGCGGTGCCGCCGATGCCGATGCCCAGCACCCCAGGAGGACACCAGCCGGCACCCATGGTGGGCAGGGTCTTCTCGACCCAGGCGGCAATGTCGTCGGAGGGGTTGAGCATCACCATCTTGGATTTGTTTTCCGAGCCACCGCCCTTGGCAGCCAGGAACACCTCGACCTGGTCACCGGCCACCATATCGATGTGCACCACGGCGGGGGCGTTGTCTCTGGTGTTCTTTCGGGCCCCGGCGGGGTCGGCCACGATGGAGGCTCGCAGCGGGTTGCTTTGATCGTTGTAGGCGCGGCGTACGCCCTCGTCCACCATCTCCTGAACCGTCTGGTCAGAGTCCCACTGAACCTGCATGCCGATCTTGACGAAGCAGGTCACGATCCCGGTGTCCTGACACAGGGGGCGATGCCCCTCGGCGGACATGCGGGAGTTGATCAGAATCTGGGCAATGGCGTCCTTGGCTGCCGGATTGGCTTCCCGCTCATAAGCAGCGTTCATTGCGTCGACGAAATCTTTAGGATGGTAATAAGAGATGTACTGTAGGGCATCAGCCACTGAGCTGATGAAGTCCTCTTTACTGATCACGGCCATTTATTTTTCTCCACGGAGGCTTCCAGCCTCTTCTCACTATGCCTGTGTGGTTGTGAAATCCGACCCATAATACCCCGACCCTGCCCCCCCTGACCAGTGGCGGAAGGTCTAGGAAACCCGGGCATCTCAAATGAATTTTCCGAAAGGCACTGAACCAGTTGCAGCGGTTAGGAGAGGCGTGTGGCTGAATGTCCGTGACGCAGCCGGGCGGCGGCAATCCCCGCCCCTAGCGATGCCAGAGTCACAGGTTTGGTCAGAAAATCGTCCATGCCACTGTCCAGGCAACGCTGTCGGTCCTCCTCGGTCGCGTTGGCGGTCAGCGCCAGAATCAAGGTGTCTGCCGAGGGCCCCAGGCGAATCTGACGGGTAGCGCGATAACCGTCCATCACCGGCATCTGACAGTCCATCAACACCAGGTCGAAGCTCTCCCTCTGACAGGCCTCCACCGCCTGCTGGCCGTTGGAGGCCAGCGTCAGCGCCTCGCACCCCAGCTTCTTCAGCATAATCTGCATCAGTTTCTGGTTACTGATGTTGTCCTCCGCCAGCAACACTTTGGCTCCCTGCAGAGGGCACTCAACCCGCTCGGCATCGCCTTCGGCCTGGCTGTTGAAGTCTGGCTGGCTCAAGGGCAAAGATATCACCAGTGTAAAACGGCTGCCCTGATCTGGCCGGGACTCCACGTCAAGCTGTGCCTGCATCAACAGCGACAGACGTTTGCAGATGGCCAGCCCCAAACCTGTGCCGCCAAATCGCCGCGTCACCGAGCCATCCGCCTGAGTGTAAGCGTCAAAAATTCCAGCCAGCTTCTGAGCCTCAATGCCGATGCCGGTGTCCTCTACAGAGATCGCCAACCGACACTGGCACTCCCCCAGAGATTGGACTTTGGCCTTCAATTCAACCTGGCCGCCGGGGGAGTACTTGATGGCGTTGGTGAGGAGGTTCCCCAGGATCTGCTCCAACCGTCCCTCATCCATCACCAGCATGGCCGGTAGGTCGGGGTCCAGGCACAGGCCAAACTCCACTTTGTGCAACCTGGCCATCCCCTGGTAGTGGGCGTGAACCCGCTGCAGGAAGTCGGAAGGACAACCCGGCAAGGGATCCAGCGTCAATTCACCCGCTTCCAGGCGAGAGAAATCCAGCACGTCGTTCACGATGTGCAAGAGACTCTGAGAAGCCCCCTGAAGCAGCTGCAACTGCTCCTGCCCCTCAGGGGTCAGCCTGGTCCGCTGGGCCTCCAGACACTCGATGAAACCGGTGACCGCATTCAGCGGGGTGCGTATCTCGTGGCTGGCGTTGGCCAGAAAATCACTCTTGGCCTCCAGAGACGCTTCCAGGCGACTGTTAAGCTCGGTGGCCTGCTGCTGACGCTCGAAAAGCTGTCGGTCACTCTGCTCCAGAGTCCGCGCCAGCATCGCCAGCTCACTGCGATGCACCCCCGCATAGGGGAAGTTCACCTGGCCTGTGCCCATCAGCGGCAGTCCGGCCACCAGCTCATCCACCGGTTTTTTCACCCAACGACGAATGCTGCGGTAGATAAGCCCAAAGCAGAACAATGTTCCCATCACCACCATCAGCGCCTGCTGGAATATCTGTGCCTGCAGCTCTCGGGTATCGACCTCCATGGCGTAATCCAGCCACTGGGCCGATTCAAACTCCAACTTCTGATGAATCACCATGCAACCATCCACCAGGGGAGCCAGCCAGGGAAACTCCCCAGGGCAAGCCGACGCCGCGTCCTGTCGCCGATACTCATAGCGCACCTCCCCCTGCAGGGTCATGAGGGTTAGCCCTCTAAGCTGAGGAAAATTACGCAGCTGACGATTGAATTCGGTGACCGTCTCAGGCTGATCCAGCACCACCAGCTCAATCATGGTTGGCGCAAGACTGCCGGCAACTCCGGTGTATTGGGCTCTCATGGTTTGCAGGTCCACCTTGTAGCTCCAGGCACTGATGACAAAGGCCAACAGCGCCATCACCGCGAAGATGGCCAGGTTGAGTCTCTGGGTCAGGGACTGCTGATTCATTCGGGTCTCTCCACCGGAAGATCCCGCTGGGACCAGTCCAGCCAGGAGCCGTCATAATGGGTCACCCGAAGGCCGGACTGCTGCATCAGGAAATACCCGAGGGTGGATGCCTTACCCTTGTAGCAGTAAGTGATGTAACGCTTGCTGGGATCCAGTCCCTGAAACAGCGCCATCAGCTCTTCCCAGCTTCGCAGGCGCAACTGCTGCTCATCATCCGGGTAGAAGAATTTGTCCATGGGAATGTTGATGGCCCCGGGAATATGACCAAATTTGTGGGTTTCGGAGGCCTTGCCCAGAAAATGGTCCTCACCCCGTATGTCGACAACACCAAAACCGGGGTTGTGCCCCGCCAGCAGGGTCATTCTGGCATTGATCAACACATCCGGATTCAGGGCAGGGACATAACTCGATGACCTCGGGGTCACCACCTCTTTGCTGAGTTCGGTGCTCTCCATGTCGTCCACCAGTATGTGGACCTGGTTTAAACCGTAGAGCTCCAGTACCCAGGCCAGTCTGGCCGCATCCATCAATAAACCGTCGTCATACACCACTATGGTTTGCCCCAGAGCCAGTCCTCGTCGGCGGATCTCCTGCGTCATGGCGGATATGGACTTGGCCAGCCAGACCCCCTGATCCTGCCGGTACGTATCCTCAACGTCGAAGCTGATGGCCCTTTGGCGATGCCCCTGGAGGTAGGCCTGATGGGGCCGGGCATCAAGCAATTGAACAGGCGTCCCCTGATGCAACCAGAGTGACAGGGTTTCAGGGGCCAGTGCACTGGCCGCTTCCACAGAAAAAGCGGCCCATACCAGAGGCAGGCTGACCAGCAGCCGATGAGGAGATCGATACCAGACCATAGACTCGCTCCCTGCGATTTTTGTCAAGGTGACTGTTTATCCTGATGTTTCAGTATAGACACTTCCCTCTGCTTCACTCGAGCCTGGCCCGTTTTTCCTCTTTACCCGCCGTACAAATGTGCCATGATGGAATCAGGCTGCGGTGATTAGGGCGTGTTTCTCTTGGGTCTAAAGAGTTTGGCCGAGGACAATGAGGGATTGTTGTCAGCCCGGCCCCGAAGGGCGCTCTGCTCAACCAAGGCACCAATTGATATGGAGCAAACTGCCGACACCTCGATGCCTCAACGGCCAGGTGCTGGCGAAACAACACTCAACAAAGGTTAACACGCCCTAAGGACAGACGATGCGCACCCTTCTCCTCACCCTATTGCTGCTGTTGCCCGGCGCGCCGCTTTCTGCCCGCCCAGCACCGGATTTTCTTATCGAGGTGGCGGGTCAGAGCCGCTCCATGGTGGAGCTGAGTCAGCAGGGTCCGGTCTATGTGGATTTCTGGGCATCCTGGTGTGGCCCTTGCCGACGCTCCTTTCCCTTTATGAACCAGTTGCTCAAAGATTTTGGCCCTAAAGGGGTGACGGTGGTGGCCATTAACCTGGACGTGGACAAGGCAGACGCCGCCAAGTTTCTGGAGCAGTTTCCTGCCGATTTCCCCATCGTCTATGATCCCGAATTTTCCCTGGCAGACGCCTATGGCGTTGGTGGCATGCCCAGCAGCTATCTGATTCAGGACGGCATCATCATCCAGACCCACGTGGGCTTTCGCCCCAAGGACGCCGAAACCACCCGGGCCACCCTGGAGAATCTGATCAACCAACGCAGTGGAGGCTCCCAATGAGACGGCTCTTGACCCTCGCGCTGCTGGTCGCACTGTCCGGGTGCAGCTCCATGGGAGTCAAACCCTGGGAGCGTGACCTGCTTGCCCATCCGGCCATGGCTCTGGAGGCGGACGCCCTGGACAAATCCTTCGACGACCATGTCTATTTCAGCAAGGAGGCCACCAACGGCGGCCGTGGCAGTGCTGGCGGAGGGTGCGGGTGCAACTGAAGCCTGTCAGCAACATTACCGCCGCCCTGGCCGCCGCCACCCTGCCGTTGACCCAGGTGCACGCGCAGGAACCCCTGTTTGAGCCCGAGTGGAACTTCGATGCCGCCTTCCTCTATTACAGCGAAGGGGATGACAGAGTCGACGCCTATGAAGGGGTACTGCAGGCAACCCGCACCAACGCCGATGACCAGATCCTGGTGCTGACCGGCACCCTGGATGTGCTTACCGGCGCCTCCCCCAATGGCGCCGCCCCTCAAAATACGCCCCAGACCTTCACCCGCCCCTCAGGCAAGGGGGAGTACCAGGTTGTCCCGGGGGACACTCCGCTGGACGACACCTTTAAAGACACCCGGGCCCAGCTAAACCTGCAATGGACCAGCCCACTGAACCGGGCCATGGGCTACAGCGCCGGGCTGCACCTGTCCAAGGAGTATGACTACCTGTCTCTGGGCATCAATGGCGGCCTCACCCGGGACCTGAACCAGAAAAACACTCAGCTGGCCGTGGGGGGGGCGCTCTTCTACGACACCGTAGAACCGGAAGGGGGCGTGCCGGTTCCCATGAGCACCATGGCCATACGCAACAACTTCCCCAGCGAAGAAGCGTTCCAGCAGGCGTTTGACGCCACCCGAGGCGACGGTGACGACACCAAGACCACCTGGGACCTGCGTGCCAGCATCAGCCAGGTCGTTAACCGGCAGCTGATTGTCCAGGGCACCCTGACCTACGCCCAGGTAGAGGGGTATCAGAACGATTTTCTCAAGGTGCTCTCCGTAGTCAATGAGTTGGGAGAAGCCCAGCGCTACCTCTACGAATCTCGGCCACAGCGCCGCAATAAGTGGGGGTTCTTCGGTCAGGCCAAGTACCATTTCGGCCCGATACTGGATGTCAGCTACCGCTACATGAGTGATGACTGGGAGGTGGACTCTCACACTCTGGATGCCCGGCTGCTGTTTGAATTCGGCCCCCACAGCCTGGAACCCAACCTGCGTTACTACAGCCAAAGCGCCGCCGAGTTCTATCAGCCCTTCCTGATGGAGGGCGACTCGCCCCGATACGCCAGCGCCGATTACCGTCTGGGCGAGTTAGACACCTATACCCTTGGGCTGAAGTATGGCTACCGCATGCCCAATGGCCACCGAATGGCACTGAGGCTTCAGTGGTACCATCAGGCACCGCAATCCATTGGCAAGACCGAGCCGGAACAGCTAAAGCCCCTGGATCTCTACCCCAGCCTCAACACCCTGATGCTGCAAACCAGCTATCACTTCTGATGACCACCCTGGCCGAGAAAACCGCCCTCACCCTGACGGCCGCAGAACCTGGCGTCTACCGGGGCTGCTTTCAGGCCATGGCCTGCCGTTGCGAACTGTTGATCCGCACCGATGATCACGCCCTGGCTCATCAGGTGCTGGGGGTCGGTGCTCGCGAGGCACTGCGTATCGAGCACAAGTTCAGCCGCTACCGCCGTGACGGACTCTGCCATGCGATCAATCACAGTCAGGGAAAGCCGGTCGCCATCGATCCGGAGACCCACCAACTGCTCTCCCTGGCTGACACCGCCTGGCGCCTCTCCGATGGCCTGTTCGACATCACCAGCGGCGTGCTGGGCAGGGTGTGGTTCTTCGATGGCGGCAACCGCCTGCCCTGCCCGGAACAGATCGCCGCCCTGCTGCCGCTGGTCGGCTGGGACAAGGTGACTCTGGGGCACAACAGTTTCACCCTGCCCCCGGGCATGGCCCTGGACTTTGGCGGTCTGGGAAAGGAGTTTGCCGTGGATCGCGCCCTGGCACTGATTCAGCATCATTGGCCACAACTGGAACTGCTGGTGAATTTCGGTGGCGATATCGCCGCCTCCCCCACCCAGGCCCCCTGGCATGTCGGCATCAGCCGGGCGGATGGTGGTACATCAGCGAACACCCTGGCACTGAAACAGGGCGCCGTGGCCACCAGCGGAGACATGGAGCGTTACCTGATCAACGATGGCAAGCGGGCCAGCCATATCCTCAACCCCAAAACCGGATACCCGGTCGAACGGGCACCGGCCAGTGTCACCGTCCAGGCCGAGCGCTGTACCGATGCAGGCCTGATCGCCACCCTGGCCATGTTGCAGGGTGAACAGGCGGAGATCTTTCTCGAGGCCCAGGGGCTGCCCTTCTGGGTGCAACGACGGACACAATAGGCCCAACCGCTCTGAACTGGTATGATCCCGGCAAAGGACAATAACCGAAGAACCTTATGCCACACCTGACTCGCCGCCCGCTGGAATGGGCCTGCGACGCCACGGCGCTGTTTTCAGCGCTGCAACACCTGCCCTGGGCCATGTTGCTGGACTCGGCCACCGATGCCGCCACGCCTCACCCCGATGCACGCTTTGACATCATAGTCGCCGATCCTGTGGCCACCCTGACCACCCAGGGCGACCGGACCCGGATCCACAGCCAGGGCCGTGAACAGATAAGCGACGAGGATCCTCTCGCCCTGTTGGAGCAACAGCTCTCTGCCCGTCTGCCCAGCCTGAGTGGCCATCAGGACCTGCCCTTCTGCGGCGGTGCCCTGGGGCATTTCAGCTACGATCTGGGGCGCCGCTTCGAGCGCCTGCCCGACCAGACCCGGGATGACATCCAGCTGCCCGAAATGGCGGTGGGCCTCTATGACTGGGCCCTGGTGTTGTGCCATGAGCGGGATCAGGTGGAGCTGGTGGTTCTGGGCGATGAACAAGCCTGGCAGTCCCGCCTTCAATGGCTGGTGGACCAGTGTCGCCAGGCACCACAGGGCTTTTCCCTGACCGGGCCCTGGCATCATGACACCAGCTATGGGGACTACCTCAAGGCGTTTGATCAGGTTCAGGAGTACCTGAAAAGCGGCGACTGTTACCAGATAAACCTGACCCAAAGGTTCCACGCCCCGTATCAGGGCAGTGAATGGCAGGCCTACCAGGTGCTGCGCAGCCACAATCTGGCCCCCTTCTCCGCCTTTGTCCGTTTGCCGGACGCGGCCCTGCTGTCGGTGTCACCAGAACGTTTCCTGCTGGTGGAGGGGGACCAGGTGCAGACCAAACCCATCAAGGGCACCCGCCCCCGCAGCCCGGACCCTCACCAGGACAATCAGTCCGCCCTGGAACTGGCCCACTCCGAGAAGGACAGGGCAGAGAACCTGATGATTGTCGATCTGCTGCGCAATGACATCGGCCGGGTCAGCGCCCCGGGCAGCGTTCAGGTGCCCTCCCTGTTTGCCATCGAGAGTTTTCCTGCGGTCCACCACCTGGTGAGCACGGTAACCTCCACCCTGGCTGCGGGAATCACCCCCTGCGACCTGTTGCGGGGGGCTTTTCCCGGCGGCTCCATCACCGGCGCGCCCAAGATCCGTGCCATGGAGATCATCGAAGAGCTGGAACCCTGGCGGCGCAGCCTCTACTGCGGCAGCATCGGCTACATCAGCTGCCATGGACGCATGGACACCAGCATTACCATCCGCTCGCTGGTGGCCAAGTCTGGCCACATCTACTGCTGGGCCGGAGGTGGCATCGTTGCCGACTCCCATGGCGAGGCGGAGTATCAGGAGTGTTTCGATAAACTGGCGCGCATCCTGCCAGTACTCAGTCAAGCAAACGACACCTAACCAAAAGGCGGATTCCCCCCCGAAGCCGCCTCTGTTATCTTGGGACTATCTAGGGCGTGTTTATCTTTGGTGTTTAGAGTTTGGCCGAGGATGACGACGACTAATCAAGGAGTTCAATTGTAGGCATAGTTGCTCTACGTCAAAATCGAATGACGACGAGTAGTCGTTGTCAGTCCGGCCCCGTAGGGCGCTTTGCTAAAAAATGGTACCAATTCATTTGGACTACAGAGCTAACGCATTGATGCCTTGGCGGCTGAAGTGCAGCGCAAAAATATTCAGCAAAGGTCAACACGCCATAACACCGGAGGATGGTCTCAAGTTGAATCGCCAGCAGTTTCTCGCCCAGTTCGCCCTAAGCCCCATCTCCGGGGTGGAAGACCCCATTGCGGCGCACCCCCTGGCCCCTATGTTCAAGCCGGCCTCGGTCCTGCTTGCCCTGACCGAACGCCAGGGTGAACTGCAACTGCTGCTGACCCGGCGCGCCAGTCATCTTCGCCACCATGCCAACCAGGTGAGCTTTCCCGGCGGCAAGGTGGACGACACCGACACCTCGGCCTGGCATGCCGCCACCCGGGAGGCCTGGGAGGAGGTGGGGCTGGAGCCGGACCGGCTCACCCGGGTCGGTGAACTGCCGGAGTTTCATACCATCTCCCGCTTCCGCATGCTGCCGCAACTGGCGTTCTTCGAGGGTGATTTCGCCCCGGTCCTGAGTCAGGCTGAAGTCAGTGAGTGCTTCTTGGTGCCCCTGGCTCATCTGTGCGAACCCGCCAACCGCCGTGCCGTGGATCTGAAGCGTCGCGGCGCCGACCACCGAGTCTATTTCATGTTCTGGCAGCATCACCAGATCTGGGGAGCCACCGCCGCGGTGATTGAACAGCTGGTCCGCCATCTGGGCTACCCTCGCGCACCACTCTAGGCCCATTGCCGGCACCGATATAGGCGAAGAATTGCGCAATGACGGTCCAGAAAAATCAACCGACCCAACTCTCCCCACCGAATTGCCTCAAATTGTCTTGAGAATCAGGGTCAGCAAGGTAAGATTAACGGTTTGCAGCTGACCGCAGAGTGTGGTTAGCTGCCCTAGTCAAACCGCAGCCTGTGGTTTACTGACAACGTTTTGATTTTAATCTCGCTGGAGAGACAACCGAGAATGAGTGTGGCAACTATCGCTGACGTCCTGAAGGGCGTTTACGCAGTAGGCAGCGAAGTGACGGTACAGGGTTGGGTTCGTACCCGCCGTGACTCCAAAGCCGGTATTTCCTTCCTGGCCGTGTACGACGGCTCCTGTTTTGATCCTATTCAGGGCGTAGTACCCAGTAATCTGAATAATTACCAGGAAGATGTGCTGCGCCTGACCGCCGGTTGCTCCGTGAAGATGACCGGTGAAGTGGTGGAATCCCCCGGAAAGGGCCAGCAGTTCGAGATGGCGGTCACCGCCGTTGAGGTGGTGGGCCTGGTCGAAGATCCAGACACCTACCCCATGGCCGCCAAGCGCCACTCCATCGAGTACCTGCGCGAAGTGGCTCACCTGCGTCCCCGCACCAACCTGATTGGCGCGGTCATGCGTGTGCGTAACTGCCTGTCTCAGGCCATTCACCGCTTCTACCACGAGCGCGGCTTTATCTGGGCCGCGACCCCAGTACTGACCGCCTCCGACTGTGAAGGCGCCGGTGAGATGTTCCGGGTTTCCACCCTGGACATGAACAACCTGCCTCGCACCGATAAGGGCGAGGTCGACTACGACCAGGATTTCTTCGGCAAGGAGACCTTCCTGACCGTATCCGGCCAGCTCAACGCCGAAACCTACGCCTGTGCCATGTCCAAGGTGTACACCTTCGGCCCGACCTTCCGTGCCGAAAACTCCAACACCAGCCGCCACCTGGCCGAGTTCTGGATGGTGGAGCCTGAGGTGGCCTTCGCCGAATTGGACGATGTGGCTTCTCTGGCGGAAGACATGCTGAAGTACTGCTTCGATGCGGTGCTGGCCGAGCGCATGGATGATCTGAAGTTCTTCGAGCAGCGGGTCAACAAAGAGGTGATCACTCGCCTGGAGAGCTTCGTCAAGGCCGACTTCGCCCAGGTGGATTACACCGACGCCGTCGAGATCCTGAAAAACTGTGGCAAGAGCTTCGAGTTCCCCGTTGAGTGGGGCATCGACCTGGCCTCCGAGCACGAGCGCTTCCTGGCGGAAGAGCACTTCAAGGCCCCTGTGGTTGTGAAGAACTATCCGAAGGACATCAAGGCTTTCTACATGCGCATGAACGACGACGGCAAGACCGTTGCCGCCATGGACGTTCTGGCCCCAGGCATCGGTGAAATCATCGGTGGTTCCCAGCGTGAAGAGCGTCTGGATATGCTGGACAAGCGCATGGACGAGATGGGCCTGCCCAAGGATGAGATGTACTGGTACCGCGACCTGCGTCGCTACGGCACCGTGCCTCACGCCGGTTTCGGCCTGGGCTTCGAGCGACTGGTGAGCTACGTAACCGGTGTGTCCAACATCCGTGACGTGATCCCCTTCCCTCGCGCCCCGCGCAGCGCCAACTTCTAAGGCCTGCCCTGGAACGACAAAAACCAGCCTTGCGGCTGGTTTTTTTGTGTCTGCTGCAATCTTGGCGTCACAGGTTGTAGCCCGTTTCCTCATGCTCATGGATATCCAGGCCGGCGACCTCCTGCTCCTCACCGACTCTCAGCCCCTTCACCAGGATCGCGACCAACTTCAGCAGCAGATAGCTGACCACGGCGGTATAGCCAAAGGTGGCGATCACACCGACAAACTGTACCCACAGCTGACCCGACATGGTGGTGATGCCCTCGGCAAAACCGTAACCGCTGAACACCCCCAGTTCGGGAGAACTGAACACTCCGGCCAGCAGGGTTCCCAGGATGCCGCCCACGCCGTGAACGGGAAACACATCCAGGGAGTCATCGATCTTCAGCTTCTGCTTGATGTAAACCGTGGCGTGGAAACAGATAACCCCCCCAGCCAAGCCGATAACCAGGGCGCCACCCGGGCCGACAAAACCCGAGGCCGGGGTGATGGACCCCAGTCCCGCCACCATGCCGGTGACCACCCCCAGGGCGCTGGGCTTACCAAACTTCTTCCACTCGATGGCCGCCCAGGTCATGGCCCCCATGGAGGCGGAGATGTGAGTCACCAGGATCGCCATGGCGGCATCCCCATTGGCTCCCAGGGCACTGCCACCATTGAACCCGAACCAACCCACCCAGAGCAGGCCAGCTCCGGTCACCGTCATGGTCATGTTGTGAGGCAAAATGGCGGTGTGCAGATAGCCCTTTCTTGGCCCCAACACCAGGGCCGCCACCAAAGCCGCTACGCCGGCGGTGATGTGCACCACGGTACCGCCGGCAAAATCATACAGCCCCATCTCGGCAAGCCAGCCGCCGCCCCACACCCAGTGGGTAATGGGCGCGTACACCGCCAGCAACCACAGGGCGCTGAACAGAAGCACCGCCGAGAATTTCATCCGTTCGGCGAAACCACCGATGATCAATGCCGGGGTAATCACGGCAAAGGTCATCTGAAACAGCATGAAGAGCACCTCGGGTATCTCCCCGGACAGCGACGCCTTGCTGACGCCCGCCAGCATCACCTTGCTCAGCCCACCGATGAAACCGTTGCCCTCATCGAAGGCGATGGAGTAGCCCACCACCAGCCACAGCACCGAGGCGATGGCGGCAATGGAGAAGCACTGCATCAGGATGGAGAGCACGTTCTTACTGCGCACCAGGCCACCGTAGAACAGTGCCAGGCCCGGCAGGGTCATCAGCAGCACCAGTGCGGATGAGGTCAGGATCCAGGCGGTGTTGGCGCCACTCATCTGTTGCGCGGACACCCCAAAGGAGCACAGCATCAGTGCTAATAAAGTCAGTATCTTATTCATCTATATTGCCTCAGTGCCCTCTTCACAGGTGCGTATGCGTACCACTCGTTCGAGGTTTCTAACGAAGATCTTTCCGTCCCCAATTTTTCCGGTTCTGGCAACAGAGATGATGGTGTCGATGACCCGATCTTCCAGCTCGGTCGGTATGGCGATATCCAGCTTCACCTTGGGCAGGAAGTCGACGACATACTCTGCACCACGATAAAGTTCTGTGTGTCCCTTCTGACGACCAAAGCCGACGACTTCGGTCACGGTCATTCCTTGTACCCCGACATCCGACAATGCCTGTCGGATTTCGTCGGCCTTAAATGGCTTAACGATGGCGGTTACAAGCTTCACAACTCCCCCCTTAGTGTTGATTCAACGCCAAACCTCCTGTCCGGTGACGTTCGAAGGACTCCTTGCGGACAGGGGCAACAGCAAGGGGTGCAATTTCAGCGCCAACAGCAACACCATTTACATTTCAGTAACTTAGACAATGCTCGCACCCATTTGGCCCAGAAAGACGCACAACGCCTGTGCAGCCGCCGCATCGATTGCGCCAAAGAGGTGCGCCGTCACCAGGCTGGGTCAATAGTGTGACAAGGGAAAGGGCACAAACGCTCAGGCAGACCGGCCTCCATGCCATCTTGGCGCAGAGCACTGAATCATTGAGGGGAAGAGTCCACTGTCACAAGCGTTCCGGTTACCGCATGATAGAGGACGACAGCAGCCTCGGGGGGCCGCTTGGTGTTGTGGTCTGACGCCGGACGATGGCCTCAAGCGGTTCTTGGGTTGACCCACCAACCGTGATTTTCACTGTCCGGGCCTGTACTGGGAGTCTCGAAGTAACGACTGAGGATCCGGTTTGCCTCCTCGAGAGAGGGTTGGTAACCCAACTCTTCGCGGCACCGCTCCAGAAAATCCTGGGTACTGAACCCCAGGGTGACGTCTCCGCTCATGGCGGCGAAAAGGACGATGGTTTCTTCGTTCAAATCCCTGAGTTGCATGGTCACACTCTCCTTGGGTCATGACTTACATCCTGAAAACCATTAAGACACGCTACCACCCAAATTTAAGCCGTTTTGTGACAGCGAGCACGAACATTGCTTCACCCAAAGACCTCATACCAGTGAACCAAGGCTACCGGCTGTGCGCCTAGGATAAGAGCGCATTTGCTCACGGCAGAACCAAAGCTCCGGCGTCATTGTTCAAAGAGCTCAGCCAGTATCAGTCGTTTGACCCTCCCGCGACAGGAGGGTCTATAGTGGCAACTGGGGCAACTCTCCGCCGCAACCCACAGTCCGGTGACAGATGGTGCCCTATCCTGACCAGTATTGGTTCGCGGCTGCCTTATAGGTGGCAATAAAGGAATACAACGATGACGCCGACGCCACACACCGCTCCCCCCACAACCCCGAACCCAAACCGGGACACCCACAGCGAACTGATGATAGACGGAGTCAGCTGTGCCAGCTGTGTGGACAAAATCGAAATGGCCCTTGCCCGGGTGCCCGGGGTGGAGCATGTCACCATGAATTTCGCCCTTCGCACCGTGGCCATTAAGGGCAGCGCACCCCAGGAGGCCCTGATTCTGGCCATCGAAAAGGCAGGGTATGGCGCCCGCCCCATACCCAATCAGCAGGAGAGTAAGGCCCTGCAGGAGCGTGAACAGGCAGATAAGGCCTACCAGAGGGGCCTATTCAGAAAGGTCGCAGTCGCGCTCGGCCTCGGTGTGCCGCTTATGCTCTACGGACTGCTGGGAGGAGAGATGACAGTGACGACCGGAGGCCAGCGTCTGGCTTGGCTGGTGGTTGGTCTGCTGACGTTGGCTGCCATGGTCTTCTCCGGCGGACACTTCTATGCCGGGGCCTGGCAGGCGTTCAGGAATCACGCTGCCACCATGGACACTTTGATCGCCCTGGGGACCGGCACCGCCTGGCTCTACTCCATGGTGGTGGTGGTGCAGCCGGAACTGCTCCCCTTGGTGGCCAGGCACCTCTATTTCGAAGCCACCGCCATGATCATCGGCCTGGTTAACCTGGGGCTGGCATTGGAAGTGAGGGCGCGAGGACGAACCTCGGAGGCGATTCAACGCCTGATAGGTTTGCAACCGAAGACGGCCAGGGTGGTCCGAAATGGCCAGGAAGTGGATCTGCCTATTGAGCAGGTGGTGGTAGGCGACACCCTGCGTATTCGGCCTGGCGAAAAGGTGCCGGTGGACGGCAGAGTGACCCAGGGCCACTCTGCCGTGGACGAATCCATGCTCACCGGAGAGCCCATGCCGGTAGAGAAAAAGGTCGACGATCCGTTAGCGGCAGGCACCCTGAATCGTACCGGCAGCCTGCTGTTTACCGCTCAGCGCGTCGGGGCGGATACCGCCCTGTCTCAGATCATCGCCATGGTGAAACAGGCACAAAACTCCAAGCCTCCCATCAGCAGACTGGCAGACGTGATCTCCGCCTACTTTGTTCCCTCCATCATGATCATCGCCGTCGTCAGCGCCATGGTATGGATGAACTTTGGTCCGGATCCCGCGATTGGCTTCGCCATGGTCTCCGCCACGACCGTCCTGATCATCGCCTGTCCTTGTGCTCTGGGCCTGGCAACCCCAATCTCGGTGATCGTCGGCATTGGCAAGGCTGCCGAGGTCGGAGTGCTGATCCGCAACGGTGAGGCACTGCAAACCGCCTCGAAGATAGACGTCATGGTACTGGATAAAACCGGTACCATCACCCAAGGCTCCCCAAGGGTGACGGATCTGATTTTAACCGGCAGCCGAGACGAGCAGGAGGTGATGGCCCTGGCCGCCACTCTGGAGTCCGGGTCCGAGCACCCCCTGGCCATGGCCATTATGGAGTCTGCCAGGGAAAGGGGCATTGAGCCGGGAGTACTGGAGGAATTCAATGCCATTGCCGGTCATGGCGTCGAAGCCAGAGTCGATGGCAAACCCCTGCTCTTTGGCAATGAGAAACTGATGGCAGACCGCGGCGTCGCCCTGAACCACCACCAAAGCCAATCCCAATCATTGGCAAGAGACGCCAAGACCCCAATCTACCTCGCCGTCGAAGGCCAGCTGAGCGCCATCATTGCCATCGCCGACCCCATCAAGCCAGGTGCCGCCGATGCCATAGGCCGACTCAAGGAGAAAGGGATCAAGGTGGTGATGCTCAGTGGCGACAACCGGGAGACCGCCATGGCGGTGGCGAAGAGCGTCGGCATCGATGATCTGTTCGCCGAAGTCCTTCCGGAGCAGAAGGCACTCAAGGTGCAGCAGTTGCAAGAGGCCGGTCATATCGTGGGCATGGTCGGCGATGGCATCAACGATGCGCCCGCATTGGCACAAGCTGACGTTGGCTTTGCCATCGGCACCGGTACCGACGTAGCCATGGAGAGCGCCGACATCACCCTGATGCGCGGCTCGCTTCACGGCCTGTCAGACGCTGTGGAGGTGAGCAAAGCCACCCTGAAAAACATCAAACAAAACCTGTTCGGGGCCTTTATCTACAACGCCGCCGGTGTACCGATCGCCGCCGGCATCCTGTACCCCCTGTTTGGCCTGTTACTCAATCCGGTGGTGGCCGGAGCTGCCATGGCGTTCTCCTCAGTCACCGTGGTGACCAACGCCAACCGGTTGCGCTGGTTTACGCCAACCAGACCCCAGTAAGGAGAAGACGCGAGATGTTGTGGTTCAACCTGGCAGCCCTGATGATCATCGGCCTCATCGTTTGGTGGTTCTGGCTCGATACGCCGGCTCAGGCGCAAGCGAGAAACGACCGCCCCATCGCCATTGTGGTGGCCAACGGGGTCTACCAACCGGCACGGGTGCATGCCTCGGTGGGGCAAACCCTGACCTTGCGTTTTCTGCGTCAGGACACCTCCCCCTGCGCAGAGCTGGTTCAGTTTCCTGAACTTGGACTGAGTGTCACCCTCCCCATCGGCCACCACACCGAGATTCAACTTCCCGCCTTGGACAAAGGGGAATACGCCTTCCACTGCCAGATGCAGATGTACCGCGGCAAGCTGATCATCGACTGACGCCGCCGAAAGCCCTGGTTCGCCCCTACAGCCCTGCCGGCCAACTCCAGGGGGGGGCATCCAGTCTCGACTGCCCGAGAATGTCGGTCTCTCCATGGGGCTTGTGCAGCTCGATGGAGTGACAGTCTGAACTCTTTTCCAGGGCAGCAATCAGCCTGGGAGCGTGGGAGATCACCCACACCTGGCTGTGAGCCGAAGCGTTGATGATCAATTGTCCCAGGGCAGGCAACAGATCCGGGTGCAGACTGGTTTCCGGCTCGTTCAGCACCATCAGGTTGGGGGGCCTGGGGGTGAGCAGGGCCGCGGACAACAGCAGGTAACGCAGGGTGCCATCGGAGAGCTCAGCCGCCGTCAGCGGGCGCAGCATTCCCGGCTGCAACAAACTCAGGGTAAATCGGTTATCTGGGCTGATGTCGACATTCAGTCTCGAGCCAGGAAACGCCCTGTGGATAGCCTCATCCAACCCGTCGGCATCACCCACTTCACGGATGGTCTGCAGGGCCGCGGCCAGGTCTCTGCCATCATGATGCAGTACCGGCGTACGACTGCCGATCTGTGCCTGGCGGGCGGGCGCCCCCGGATCAGTGCGAAAATGATCGTAGAATCGCCAGCGGCGGATCGCCTCCCTCATGGCAAACAACTCCGGCGTGGCCTGAATATCCGCCACCTGGTCAAACATGCTGTCGTACGCAGGCAGGTGCTGACTGACCACCCGAAAGCCGCCCCCGTCGCGGGTCTTCACCAGGGGCCCCTGACGGCTGACCAGTTCAGACGCCGGGCGCCAGCGATGGCTGCTCCAGATGGACTCCCGTTTGACTTCAGGGTCCAGGTTGAAGACGCTGCGCGGAACAGGCTCGGGCATCCCCAGGCTGATGGCGTAACTGAACGGCTCTCCGGTAAACCCCAGCCTCAATCTGGAATGACGGTTGCGTCCCGTCCCCTGAATCGCCACCTCGCCGCGGCGCATACCGCCGGTGATCTCATCGGGGCCGGCCCACATGGTGGAGAGCAATCCCCCCTCGCGGGCCAACGCGCTGACCACACCTCCCTGCGCGGTTTCCGCCAACAGCCTCAGGGCACGATACAGGTTGGACTTGCCACAGCCATTGCCTCCGGTGATCAGCGTCAACGGTCCGAGGGGAATGCGCAGGCTGCGAATGGAACGATAGTTTTCAATGGCAAAGGCGGTCAGCATAGTCGCGGAAGAGGAAGCAAAACGGAATGCTATTACCTTAGCACCGCCGTCGCCCTGGCAACATCACTGTTTACCCTGACCGGCCGGCCAACTTAACCACCAGCCTGGCGGCATGCTCCCGGACCCGCTCCGGACAACAAAAGACCCGCCAATGGCGGGTCGGTGCAGCATTAGCTCGGCGTGACCGTCGCCGCCTCCCAGCGAGTGAGCAGCGCCATGATCTCCCGAGAGTCCTCCGGCGTCGCCGCCGGCCGAGCCAACCGGGACTGCCCCGCCTCCAAAGCCTGGCGCACCGCCTGCACCTGGTAGAGGAAGGCATCTCCCTCTCCCGCCACCTCTATGGTTTCGGGGGGCTGTTCATGGGGCATCAATTGCAGGGTGTTGGTTGCGCCAGGCAACCATGGGTTGCTGATCATCCTCATGCTGGCGTCGCTGCCCACCAGGGTGAACTGCCAGTGGAGACCGTAGTCCTCGGCGCTGTGCAGCTGAACGGCCACACCGTTGCGCAGTCGCAGACTGGCGGCGGATTCACAGATGTTGCCATCGTCTCCACGGCGCCCCAGGGCCTGAATCTGAGCCCCCTCGAAGGGATTCCCCAATCCGGTTTGTTGCAGCATCAGCTGGACCAGGGAGGCCGGATAGCACCCCAGATTGTAGAGGGTACCCTTGCTGCCCGGATTAACAAACTGGCTGATGGCGGCGCTGTAGCTGGCATGAATCGCCTTGATCTCGCCCAAGCAGCCCTTGTTTACCAGCTCAACCGCCCTGGCGATAACCGGATGATTCAGGTACATCAGCCCCTCAGCAAAGAAGACGCCGGCGTCCGCCACGGCGCTCAGCGCAGCCTCGGTGCCGGCCATATCCACAGACAGGGATTTCTCGCACAGGATTGCCTTACCGGCCTTGGCGGCTTTGACCACATACTCATGGTGCAGATGATTGGGCAGGGCGATATAGACGATGTCGATCTCAGGGTTGGCGATCAACGCATCGTAGTCCTGGTAACGCTGCTCAATGCCGTACTGGTCGGCGAACTGATCCAGCCGCTCAGAATGACGGCCGGCCACCGCCTGAATCCGGGTCTGCCCCTCTGCAGTGATGGCATCGGCCATCACCCCGGAGATAAAACTGGTGCCCAGGATGCCCCAGCGAAGTGGTGTACTCATCGATTACAACTCCGGAATCAACAGCTCAGACTGGAATGCCTGCACCAGCTCGGTCAGACCTTGTTGGATGAACCTCTGGGTATGCTCGGCATCGAAGTGGGCCTGGTGGGCCGCTTCATCGTCATAACGCTCCCACAGAATGAATTTGCGGGGATCCTCTCTGTCCTGAAGCGGCAGGGCCAAGGAGCAGCCCGGCTCCGACTCCATGTCCCGGCAGAAGCGGAAGATGGCCAATTTGGCCAGCTCCAGAGAGACATCGGGTTTAACCCTGAGTTCGGCGGTGATAAACAGCCCCTGATCCATACGACCTTTCCTGGATAGTGATATCAAAGCGCCACTGTAGTTGACTCTCCCAAATGGATAAACCACCATTTGTTCACTTTATTGCAAACCAAAAGTTTCTAATCATGGATCGACTGAAGAGCATGCAGGTGTTTGTCACCGCCGCCGAACAGGGCAGCTTCGCCGCTGCCGCCAGTACCCATGCCATTACTGCCACCATGGTGGGTAAACACATACGCTCACTGGAACAGCACCTTCAGGTCAGGCTGATCAACCGCACTACCCGCCGCCAATCCCTCACAGAATCCGGCCAACTCTATTACACCGAGTGCCAGCGGCTGCTTCGAGAGCTGCATACTGCAGAGCAGACCCTGCAGCAGCGCAGCCAAGCCCCAGAGGGCACGGTGAAACTCAACTCCCCGGTCACCTACGGCAGCCGGGTGCTGGCTCCTCTGTTGGCGGGCTTTCTGGAAGATCACCCCAAGATCAATGTGGAACTGACCCTGGAGAACAGCCTGGTGGACCCCTTCCATCACCCCACGGATCTGGTGGTGCGCATCGGCGCGTTGGCGGACTCCTCTCTCATCGCCCGCCCTCTGGGCAGCTATGAGCTGATCTATTGCGCCAGCCCGGACTACCTGGCGCGACACGGTACCCCTGATTCGCTGGCCAGCCTCGAAGATCACGCCTGTCTGGGCTTCGACTTCGGCCGGCGTCGCGCCAGCCAGTGGGGCGCGCCCACCGCCTTTGATAAGGGGCAGGCAAGACTGGTGGCCAACAGCGGCGATGCGCTGCTGGCCGCCGCAAAAGCCGGAGCCGGCGTGGTGTTTCAACCGAGGTTACTGGTCGAGGAGGAGCTGGCCCGAGGGAATCTGGTGCAACTGTTGGAAACACAGTCACCCAGACCGGCGCCCATCCACCTGCTCTACCGCGAAAACGAACCTCCCAAACGGGTTCGTGTGCTGATCGACTATCTGACAAGCGCGCTTTCGCCGAAAAGCTGAGCGAACTGTAACACTTGATTACAGATCCCGGCATCCGGGGATTTTCGTTCACCCCCCCTTTACGATAAGGTATCGCCAGACTCTGTCTGCTAACACAGAGAACATAACTAGAACGCCCGCAGCCAAAGGCGCTCCCGTCCTTGGGGCGAACGCGACAAGCCATTCAAGAAGGAAGATATGATGCTTCGTAAAACTCTGCTTGCGTCAGCGGTGATGCTGTCGCTTGCTGCCTGCACTTCAGTGGATACCAACACCGTGACCGACACCGCCCAGGTGGCCCAGCTGGCCGACAGCAACCCTCTGAAGAACGAGAGCACCCTGCTCTACCGCGCCCCGGATTTCACCAAGATTGACGACAGCCACTTCAAGCCCGCCATGGAAGCGGGCATGGTCGCCCAGTTGGCCGAAGTGGGCGCGATCGCCAACAACCCGGACGCCCCCACTTTTGAGAACACCGTGGTGGCGATGGAGAAAACCGGTGAGCTGCTGAGCCGTTCCGCCAGCGTGTTCTACAACCTGGTGGGCTCCACCAGCAACGACGCCCGTCAGGCACTGGCCGCCGAGATGGGCCCCCAATTCTCCGAGCACAACGACAACATCTATCTGAACGACACGCTGTTCAAGCGCGTAAAGTCCGTCTACGACCAGCGTAACGAGCTGGGCCTGGATCCTGAAGGCCTGCGTCTGGTGGAGAACTACTACCAGAACTTCGTGCTGGCCGGTGCTAACCTGAGCGATGCAGACAAGACCAAGGTCCGCGAGCTGAACAAGCGACTGTCCACCCTGACTACCCAGTTCGGTGACAACATTTTGGCGGCCAGTCAGGGCGGCGCCCTGCTGGTCACCGACGTCAAACAGCTGGATGGCCTGTCCAAAGGCGAGATCAACGCCGCCAAACTGGCCGCCGACAACGCGGGCAAAGAGGGCTACCTGCTGACCCTGACCAACACCACCCGTCAGTCCGCCCTCTCCAGCCTGACCAACCGCGACCTGCGTGAAAAGCTGTGGCGTGCCTCTGCCTACCGCGCCACCAGCGGTGAGTACGACAACCGCCCTGTGCTGCTGGAGCTGGTGAAGCTGCGTGCCGAAAAAGCGGCCCTGTTCGGTTACGACAGCTGGGCCGAGTACCAGTTGCAGACCAGTATGGCCAAGACTCCCGAAGCGGTGCTGGACCTGCTGGGTTCCATGGCACCTAAGGTCGCCACCAACGCCGCCAACGAAGCCAAAGCCATTAAGGCCATGGCGTCCAAGGACCAGGCCAACTTCGAAGTAAAACCCTGGGACTGGCTGTACTACGCCGAGAAAGTGCGTCAGAAAGAGTACAACCTCAACTCTGCCGAGGTGTCTCAATACTTCGAGTTCAACCGGGTTCTGGAAGATGGTGTGTTCTATACCATGAACCGCCTGTTCGGCATCACCCTGAAGCCGCGCACCGACATCCCGGTGTACCACCCGGATGTGAAGGTGTATGAGATCTTCGACAAGGACGGCAGCTCCATGGGTCTGTTCTACGCCGACTACTTTGCCCGTGAAGGCAAGCGTGGCGGTGCCTGGATGAACACCTTCGTCAGCCAGTCCAACATGAAGGGCACCCAGCCGACCATCATCAACGTGATGAACATCCCCAAGGCCCCCGCAGGCGAGCCTCAGCTGGTGAGCTGGGATGAAGTGACCACCATGTTCCATGAGTTCGGCCACGGCGTGCACGGCCTGTTTTCCGATGTTTACTACCCAAGCCTGGCCGGTACCAACGTCTCCCGTGACTTCGTGGAGTTCCCCTCCACCTTCCAGGAAGACTGGGCCGCCGACCCTCAGGTGATCGCCAACTACGCCAAGCAGTACAACACCGGTGCCCCAATTCCTAAGGAGTTGTTGGACAAGGTTCTGGCTGCCAGTAAGTTCAACCAGGGCTTCGACACCCTGGAGTACCTGTCCGCCGCCCTGGTGGACATGGAGTGGCACGCCCTGAGCGCCGAGGAAGCCGCCAAGATCACCGACGTGGAAGCCTTCGAGAAGGCCGCCCTGGCCAAGCACGGCGTTGATGTGGAAGCGATTCCGCCACGCTACAAGTCCACTTACTTCGCCCACATCTTTGCAGGTGGTTACTCCGCCGGTTACTACGCCTACATGTGGTCTGAGATCCTGGCCGCCGATGCCTTCGCTCACATGCGTGACAACGGCGGTCTGACCCGCGAAATGGGTCAGCGTTTCCGCGACACCGTCCTGTCCCGCGGCAACAGCCAGGACCTGATGAAGACCTACCTGGACTTCAAGGGCAGCAAGCCTGACACCACCGCCCTGTTGGAGCGCCGTGGTATCTCCCTCTAAGTCACTGGGTAGAGATTGCATAAGCCGGCCCCTGGGCCGGCTTTTTTTCTGCCAGAAACTCAGCTGCCTGCACTGATGACAACAGAGGGTCAGCAGCCCGCAACATGATCTGCCTCCTTGAATTTTCTCAGGCTCTGGTCACACTGACACTCTGGTCTGAACAGGAAGCAAAACCATGATAAACACACTGCAACAGGTGCTGGAACAGCGCTACTCCACCAAGGTGTTTGACGCCAGCCAAGGCGCCGAGGAAACCAAGATCCAGGCGCTGATCGACACCCTGCGTTTGGCGCCCTCCTCCATCAACAGTCAGCCCTGGCACCTGTTTGTTATCTCCAACCCCGACGAAAAGGCACGCCTGGCCAAGGCCGCCTGGGATTACAATCAGCCCAAGTTCCGCGACGCCTCCCACCTGTTCGTGTTCTGCGCCAAGACCGAGTTTGGTGCCGGTGAGGTGATGGAGCTGGAGCAACTGGTGGCCGAGGTGCGCGGCACCGACGTCAACCCGGACCGCGTCGCCCTGATGACCAACTACGTAGAGGGGATGGATCCGGCTGATCGCCAGGAGTGGCTGAAGAAGCAGGTGTATCTGCTGTTCGGTCAGTTCCTGCTCTCCTGCGGTCTGCTGGAGCTGGACGCCTGTCCGGTGGAGGGCTTCCTGCCCGAGGAGCTGGACAAACTGATGGGCCTGGAAGAGAAGGGGCTGACCTCAGTGGTCACCGCTCTGGTGGGCGTGCGCTCCAACGAGGACTTCAACACCCTGGATAAAGCGGCCAAGGTGCGCATTCCCCGCGAACGCTTCGTGACCGAAGTGAAGTAATCACGTCTGCATAAAAAAGGGGCGCTCGGCGCCCCTTTTCTTGAATCTATATATCAAAAGTAGTTCAGATACTTCCTGGCATACTTTCGCATCTTTGACGCACCCGCCTCTTTGGACAGCTGCTCGATCAATGGGCGATATTGAGGCTCACCCGAGCCTGCCACCGCTTTGGCCATCCAGGCATAGGCATCCACGGTCAACTTGTCATCCGCCATGGTGGGCGCCTTGGCTTTGAGCTCCGCTGCCAGGGTTTCCAGCAGGTATGGGGTATAGTTATGCTCATAATGCACCCGCTTGGCGCCAATGCGGTTTAGCTCCAGCACATCACTGCGGATCATGTTGGCCAGACGGTTGTCTTGCAGAGACTCACCCTGTTTGAATCCATCAGCATCGTTGATGATGGGGTTCCATAGCTTATGCTGATCCAGGTAGCCCAACGACTTCTTGGCGTACTTGCGTACCTTCTTGTGGAAACCGCTCTGGGTGTACTTCTGAATCTCTGCCCGATATTTCTCGTTGCCGGAAAACGCCAGTGCCTTCAGCAACCAGGCCACATGATCAATGCTTGCCTTGCTCTTGGCCTCGGGAGCGGCCTGCTCCAGGTTGGCGGCGACCACGTCGAACAGGGCCTCGTCACTCAGGCCAGACCATTCCAGGGTTGACGCTGCGGCAGTTTGCTCCACCCTGGAGCCATGCTCGAAAATCTGCTGGTAATAGTTAAGATCAAACTCTTCAGCCCAACTGCTGCTGCAGAACAGCATCAAGGCAACACTCAGGTACTTTTTTAATAGCTGCACGGCTCTCTCCAATAGTCGTCATCTCAAAAACAGAGCAGCCTAGGCCACCCTAAACAAAGCCTGACACCGATTTAATTCGATAACGTTTTTAAAATCAATGGTTTTAGTAAATTGATTGGCCGTCGTTCTGGGGTCGAGTGACGCCCGTCTTCCCCTCTAGAGGATGTACTCCCAAAGAGGTCCTCGCTTACCCAGCTTTCTCAGCATCTCAATATTGCCACTGAGATCCTCATCGGGCAGTACCCAGCGTTGTCTCGCAGCTTTCAGCCTGCTCCTGAACCCTTCCAGATCCAGATCAGGGCTCTGATAATAGCGAGGCGCCAGCAGATCGTCTTCGGCTGACAACAGCCCCTGCTGGATCATCGTCTTGGCCAACAGGGTGTTGGGATACACCCTCATGCCGAAATAGGGAAAGAATACGGTATCCGCCAGGGTATCTGCATTAACCAGCGTCTCCTCGATGCTCTGGGTGGTCTCACCCCAGCCCCCCATGATCATAAAGTGAGCCTGATGAATCCCGAGATCGGCGGCCAGTTCGGCGGTGCGCTGCACATGCTTGACCCGAAACGGCTTGCCGTAACTTTCCAGGGTGATGTCCGACAGGGCTTCGGTACCAAACTCCAGGTGGGTCAGCCCCGCCTGCTGATAGAGCGCGAGCTGAGAGGCGCTTAACCTGTGGGGAGCGAAATAGGCGCCCCACTTGGTAGGCAGCCCCTCTTTGATGAGGGCACGAGATAGCGACTCGTTGAAGTCCGGATTGAGGTTAAACACCGAATCGGTGAAAAACACATAATCGATGCCGTGACTGTCCCAGGCCTCCCTCAAGGTGGTGACAATCTGCTCCACCGGCAGGTTGCGCACCCGGGTGCCGTCAATCAGCGGATAACTGCAATAGACACATTTATGGGGGCAGCCACGCTTGGTCTGGATATTGAGCATGCCGCTTCGCTGCCAGTAGTGAGCCACCAGCTCAGGATCAAAGGTCAGGGTGGGGTTGTCGATATAGCCGCACCTGGGCTGCAACTGACAATCGACGCCGTCCCGACGTACCAAGCCATCCACCTGAGTCAGCTCTCCCCCTCCCTCCAGGGCCCGAATCAGATCGATCAGGGACTGCTCCCCCTCCCCCACCAGGCCAAAATCGCCCTCGAGTTCGGTCAACAGCCGCTCCGGAAACAGAGAGTAGCCAGCACCACCAAGGATAACCGGCGCCTGTGTGCCCTTACGAACAGCCCGGATCACCTCCCCATAGCCCTCGACAAAGCTGCGTTTATGGATTTGGTCCACATCGTCAATGTTGCGCAGAGACACGGCAACGTAATCCGGCGCCAACCCCTGAATTCTCTGGGTAAGCTCCTTGCCTCCCATCATATTCATGTCCACCAGGGACACTCTGAGATCGGGCCACTCCCGGTTGAGATAGCTCTTCAAATAACTCAATCCCAGGGGATAGACGGGATAGGGGGTAGTAAAACGATTGGCGGAGACCAGGGTCAGGTGGGGCACAGCAAAATCCCTAAAAACAGTAGAGGCGCCCCGTGAATCCGGGGCGTTGGGCATTATGGACGAGCGAAGATCAACGAGGTGTTGATGCCGCCAAACGCAAAGTTATTGCTCATCACTTTGTCTATCACCATCTTGCGGCCCGACCCGGTGATGTAGTCCAGATCACCGCACAGCTCATCGACCTGATCCAGGTTAATGGTGGGCGCAAACCAACCCTGTCGCATCATCTCGATGCTCCACCAGGCTTCCAGGGCACCACAGGCCCCCAGGGTATGGCCAACATAGCTTTTCAAAGAACTGATGGGCTTGCGGCCCAGCACCGCCGCGGTGGCGTTGCTCTCGGCCACATCGCCCCTGTCGGTGGCGGTGCCGTGAGCACACACATAACCGATGTCGTCAGCGCTCAGATCGGCGTCATCCAGGGCCTGCTGCATGGCCACCGCCATGGTTTCCTGATTGGGTTGGGTCACATGCAAGCCATCGCTGTTGGTGCCAAAACCAAGCACTTCGGCGTAGATGGTGGCGCCACGGGCCAGGGCGTGCTCCCGCTCCTCCAGTATCAGGGTGCAGGCACCTTCACCAATCACCAGGCCATCCCTGTCTCGGTCAAATGGACGAGGCGTCTGCTGCGGCTGATCATTACGGGTGCTGGTGGCAAACAGGGTGTCGAATACCGCCGCTTCAGAGATACACAGCTCTTCGGCACCGCCGGCCACCATCATCGTCTGGCGGCCGCTGCGGATCGCCTCGAAGGCATAGCCTATGGCCTGGCTTCCCGACGTACAGGCACTGGAGGTGGTATGAACCCGCCCTTTCAGGCCAAAGAACACCCCCACATTGACTGCGGTGGTGTGGGCCATCATCTGGATATAACTGGTGGCCGTCACCCCGGTCATGTCGCCGTCATCAAGCAGACGGCCAAACGCCTTGATGGGATCGGTAGACCCCGTCGAGGAGCCATAGGCGACCCCCATGGCACCACTCTGGATAACGGGATCTCCCAACAGGCCGGCATCGTCGAGGGCCCGCTCGGTGGCAACCGTGGCCATCAGCGACACCCGTCCCATGGAACGCACCGCCTTACGCTTGTAGTGGGCGGGCTTTTCAAAATCGGTTACAGGGCAAGCCAGGCGGGTATGCATCTGCTCGGCACTGTCCCACGCCTCCATACGCACCACGGCATTATCCCCTTTGGCCATGCGCGCCTGAACGCTCGACCAGTCCTGACCTATGGGGGAGATACCGGCCATACCGGTGACCACGACTCGCTTCACAACATGCCTCCGTTCACCGAAATCACCTGACGGGTGATGTACGCGGCGTCATCACTCATGAGAAAGGCCACAGTAGCAGCCACCTCTTCCGGCTTTCCGAAACGGCGAGCCGGGATCTGATCCTTGAGCATCTTCTCATCCAGACCGTCGGTCATGTCGGTGTCAATGAGTCCGGGCGCCACACAGTTAACGGTGATCTTTCTCTTGGCCAACTCCAGAGCCAGGGCCTTGGTGGCACCGATGATTCCGGCCTTGGCGGCGCTGTAGTTGACCTGGCCGCGATTTCCGGCCACTCCTGAGAGGGAAGAGAGAGTGATGATGCGGCCGCCTTTGCGCCCCTGGACCATGGGCATCACTACCGGGTGCACCACATGATAGAAGCCATCGAGGTTGGTGCGCAGCACCCTGTCCCAGCTCTCCTCTGACATGGCGGGGAAAGCAGCATCGTCACTGATCCCTGCGTTGCACACGACCCCATAGTAGGCACCACGGGCCTCAATATCCTGCTCCAGGGCGGTGCGACAAGCGTCGCCGTCGGCCAGGTCGAAACGAACCAGGCTGGCCCGGCTGCCCAGGGCTTCCACCTCTTGGGCCACCGATTCGGCCGCGGCGCTGTTGCTGTGATAGTGCAGCACCAGTTCGACATCAGGACCGGCCAGCTTCAAAGCAATGGCACGTCCGATTCCCCGGCTGGCACCGGTAACTAAAATGCGTCGTGTCATGAGGGAAATCCTAGGTATTCGTTGACGTTGTTGGGCTGAAAGACATTGATCCTGGCACTGGCTACCGGGGCCTGCCCCCGGAAAATGTCACATTGGAAGTTGGCCATGCCGTCTTCATCCTGATAAAGACGCTCTACCCGGATGGTGTAGGGCGTATTGAGAGCAAAAGCGCGTTCGTGAACCTGGTATTTTCGGGTTCCCAGCAGAAAGCCAATGCGTACCTCCTCCCCTCTGCCCCGTGCTTCCACGCCAGCGAGAGTGGCCACGGTCTGAGCCATATACTCCATGCCCACCCATTCGGGCACCCGCCCGGAGTCAGGGTCATAGAAGGGAGAGTCTTCACTCAGAGTCACCTTACAGCTCAGGCTCTCGGCCTCAAGGGATACCAGCTCATCAATGAGAATCATCGGCTCATCATGGGGCAGGTATTGAGAAAGAGGATGGGTCATGATTAGCTTTCGCGCTCCAATATAAGGGCTATGTTGCTGCCACCAAAGGCAAAAGAGTTACTTAAAATGCGTCCACCTGCAGGCAGCCTGTCGAGCTCGCTGGCCAGGCGAACCTCTGCCAGCTCAGGGTCTTTCTCTCCAAACAGCAACTGAGGCGGCAGTTTCCGTTCGGGGTTGCAGTCGCTGAGCAGCCCCCAGCACAGGGCGGCCTCCAGCGCACCCGCGACACCCAGGGTATGTCCGGTCAGGGTTTTGGTGCTGCTCACCGGAACCCGGTCGCCACACAGACGCTCAATAGCGGCACACTCCATCTTGTCGTTCAGTGGCGTGCCGGTGCCATGCAGGTTGATGTAATCCAGGTGCTCAGGCTCCAGAGAGGCTGATTGCAGAGCCTGCCTCATGGCCGCCTCGGCACCCCGGCCCTGCGGGTGCGGCGCTGACACATGATGCGCATCACTGCTCTCCCCGGCCCCCACCAGACGAATGCCGCCGGGTTCACGGGTCATCACGAAGAGCACCGCAGCTTCTCCGATGTTGATGCCATCGCGCTCCCGGGTTAACGGTGAACACTGGTTGTCGGAATAGGACTCCAGGGCATCAAATCCATTGACGGTCAGTTTGCACAGGCTGTCGCTGCCGCCACAGATAACCGCATCGGCCAGGCCACAGTCGAGCAGCCTTGCGGCAGAGGCCATCGCCTTTGCCGCAGAAGAGCAGGCGGTGGATACGGTGTAGGCACAGCCTTCAAGCTCAAACCGTTCCGCCACAAACAGGGCGGCGGTGCCCATCTCCTGCTTACGGTAGTGATAGTCACGCACCGGCTCGCCGGCCTGTTCTTCGGCGAGGGTCAGTTCATACTCCTCAATGCCGGAGGTGGAGGTCCCCAGAACCACGGCAATGCGTTCGCCGCCATGCTGAGTCTTCAGCGCCTCGACCTGCGCCGCAACCCGATCACAGCAGACCGCCAACATGCGGTTGTTGCGACAATCCCAGTGGTTCAGGTGTTGCGGCAGAGGCCGGTCCAGATTCGGAGCCTGACCCACCACGTAATTTCGCTCACCACCGAAGCTGTCCGAGGGGGTCATAATGGGCTGGCGGCTGCCGAGCACCCGGTCCACCAATGTCTGAATATCCTGTCCAAGCGAGGAAAACAGTGCCGGAGGGCTCAATCGATAGCTGGTCACAGAGCCTCCCGACTCAAGGTATTGATGGTCATGGTCAGTCCATAATTATGATGCTCGACCCGGGTGTAGTTGTTTGAATGGCTCAGTGTCATCAGCCGCTCGCTGTCCTGCCACAGCTGCCTCTGCCTCAGATCCCCTGTGGTGGTCTCCGTCAACCCCGCGCCACTCAATGCCGCTTCCACGCCGGCAAGAGGGTATTCGCTCAGCTGAACCATGGCCAACAACCAGGCCGGATCCAGGGTGTCCGGCAAACCATGGTTGCGGGACTCCAGATGCCGACCGTCCCATTTCAGGGATAAGCTGATCTGGCCGGCTGCCCCGGTCGCCGCAAGCACCATGCTTCCCGGCGTGCTTTCACGCACCCCCTGAAGCGTCATTTTGGGTGTGCCCGGCACCTCGATGACGATCTTCTCTATCTGCCTCTGGCTCAGCGTCCCGGCAGGGGACAACAGACAATAGCCGACTCCGGGGGCCAGATAGGGGCAGGTCTCCCCCTTCAGCACAGCACAGCCATTTAATAACAGGGCCAGCAACAGCGTCAAAAGCCCCTTCACTGACATAACGCCACCAGGGCCGCCAGGCGGCGGTCACTTTCGCGAACCAGAGGGTTGGCCTCGTCCCAGGCGTAACCTGCAAGAATGGCACTGACCATATCACGTATGTCACTGTTTGGATTGGGATGGAACATCAGCGTCTGAAAATCGCCTCGGTACCAGGCTTTGACATAGGTCTTGAAGGTGTTGACCCCCTGCTGGAGCGGCCTGGCATACTGCTGCTGCCAATCCACGGTGTTGCCCTCCAGCTGCTCCCCCAGCACTTGTGCGGCCAGCACCGCCGACTTCATGGCGATGGTCACTCCGGACGAGAACACGGGATCCAGGAACTCACCCGCATTGCCCAGCAGGGCAAAACGCGGGTCTGCCAGAGTGGTAACATCGGCAGAGTAGCCCTTGAGGCTCTGGACAGGACGATCGAATTGGCTGTCGGTCAATACAGACGCCAGGCTGGGCGTCGCGGCCACCCAGGCCTTGAGCTGCTCCTCCCAGGGCACCCCCTCCTTGAAGAAGTGCTCCTCTCCCACCACGCCGAGAGAAGCACGGCCATCTGAGAAGGGGATCAGCCAGAACCACAGGTCCTGATGCTCAGGGTGGACGGTAATCAGGATCTTGTTGCGATCGAACCGGCCTTCGGCGTTATCCTGGATGTGGGTGAAGATGGCCCGCCGCGACGGAAAGTCTGAGGGTCGCTCGAGCTTGAGAAGCTTTGGCAGCACCCGGCCAAAGCCGCTGGCATCTAGAACAAAATCGCACTCAATGCGATAGCTCTGTCCATCGGCCTCCACACAGAGCTGGGCCCCCTTCTGCTGCAGAGTCACACCCACCAGGGTATGGCCATAACGAATCTCCACTCCCTGGGCTTCGGCGGCGTCGGCAAGGCGTTTATCAAAATCGGCTCTGGGCACCTGATAGGTGGTCCCCGGTCCCGGAGAAAACTTCTCGCGAAAATCGAACTCGGTGTACCGCTGACCCCAGGCAAATGCGGCGCCGTTCTTATGCTGGTAGCCCCCCTGCTCTACGGCATTCAGCAAGCCAGCCTGCTCCATGAAGGCCATGCATTGAGGCAGCAGGCTTTCTCCAATGGAGAATCGGGGAAACCGATCCCGCTCCAATACGACCACATCCCGCCCTTGCTTCTTCATCAAGGCGCTGACCAGTGCGCCAGAGGGGCCGGCACCAATCACCACCACAGTGCGCTTCTCCGTGTGCATCTTTATCTGTCCTTCTCATCATTTGTCAGGGCCATGGTGGACAGCACCAGTGCCGTCATTAATCCGAGGCTGAGGCTTTGGCCAAAGGCCGCCAGGGCGGGCGTCTGAGACAGGCCCAGCATGCCGAAGGCGACGACTGTGGACACCACACTCAGACCGATGGCCAGGGCACACCGGCCCAACTCAGTGGGACCGGAGGTTGCCAGAAACAGGGATTGATCCAGGGCGATACCAAACATCAGCAACAGCCCCAGCATATGGAAAAGGTTAAGGGGAGTGCCCAGCAGGCCCCACAGAGCCAGCACCATCAGGGCAGAGAGTGTCGGGGGCGCCAGTATTCGAATGGCGGATTTCAGACCATAGCTGCGACTCACCAGCAACAACGCCGCCAGCAGGATGAGCCCCATGACCACCGACAAGGCCTGCCGATAATGCGCCATAAACTGACTGAGGTCCTCCACCCTGTCCAGATACCTTACTCCACTGCCAGCCGCGATGGCGCGCAGAGAGTCGATGTCGGCCACTCCCTCGAGCAGGATCACCGTCCTCCACCCATGCTCCCCTTGACCCAGCCACTGCATCTGCAAGGGCGCCAACGCGGCCTGTGACAGCCAAAGTTCCGGAGTGAGTAAAGGGGCCTGCTGAATCGTCTGAGACAGACTGGACAACAAACCCGGGGCAAACCCCATCTCCAGCATCATGGACTCCAGTTCGGGGCTCTGATAACGGCGGGCCAGAAGCTGACGGTCACTCCGCTGCTGCGCCAGAGAAGGCAGGGAGTCAGACGCCCGGCGATAGCCCTTGAGGGCACCGGACGCCACTAAGCCGTCCAGCCCGACACGCAACGCCTCTTCAGCCTGCAAAACCTCTTCCGCCGTAGCCGCTTCCACCAACAACATGCGACTCTGATCAGGCTGAGGCAACAGAGATTGCAACCGCTCCTGTTGTGTCAGCAACTCAGGGGCACTGTGCTGCAGGTGACGAATATCGTCATCCACCCCCAAACGACTGAGCCCCGCCAAGACCAGCGCCAAAAACGGCGCCCAAAACAGGGTTGAGCCGGTCAGACGACGTGCGGTCAGTGCCAGGGTGCGCGCTGCCGGGGCCAAACCTGGCGCCACGCCTGGCGAATGAAAACCCATGGCGGGCATCCACTGAACCGTGACAAAGGCCCAGCACAGTCCGGCAACGGAAAACACCGCCATCTGCTTGAGGCCAGGAAAGGGCAGCAGCAACATCACCAGGTAGGCCAGACAGGAGCTGATCAGCGCCAGGGCCATAGGCCGACGCAACAGGGCCGCGGCCCGTCGACTGTTGCCTGCGCCATGACAACTCAGGTGCAGGGTATAATCCACCGCCACTCCGACCAGGGTGGTACCGAACACCAGGGTGATGGCATGCAGCTCACCCAGCAGCAACAGGCAGGCGGCCACTCCCACCGTCATGCTTGACCCCACCACCAGCAATAGCCAGCCCAGGGGCATCAGTCGCCGAAACGCCAGCCAGGAGAGCAGAATCACCATCAGCAATGACGCGCTGCCCAGCAGAGTCATCTCCTGGCGAGCGGATCGGGCCGCCTCGGCGGCATGGAACAGCACCCCAGCTCGGCTGAGGCTGATCTGAGGATGCGCCTCCTCGAACCGGGACAACTGGTCGAACACCCGCTGCTGCAGCCCCATATCGAAGGCACTGGTGCCGACACGCCACTGGCTCAGCAGTACCTGCTGTTGGCCCAGCCGGCGCTCCAGCGCCAGGTTGCCGGGGTGCCAGTTGCCCTGGTCGCCGGCCAGAGAGGAGAGAAACTCAGGAAACAACAGCAGGGGGTCCTGACTGATAAGCCCTGCGGCCGGCGTCGTCCCCGGGGTCGCCAGAGCACGCAGCAGCGGCCTGATCCACAACTGGGGATTGTCCTGCTTCAGCCTGGCCCGAGCCTCATCGGTGAGCAAGCCAAAGCGGTAGGGAAACAGCGCCGTTCCCAGGGCAAGATGCTGCTCACTGCCGGGGGCCACCAGGGTGAGCCCGGCTCGCTCCAGCTCTGGCACCAGTGACGCCAGGGCCTGGCGTGTCTGACCGGTTTGTGGGCCTTCCATCATCAGGAACAGGGTATTGGCTCCGGACTCGGCCAACCGCTCCAGCACCACGGTCGCGGGGCTGGAGTCGTCGGCGCTCGGCAAGAGTGCGGTGATCTCCGTATCCAGGCGGGGAAGCCGGAACTCCAGTCGAACAGCCGCCGCCGAGAAAAGCAGCAGCAACAAACCCAGCCAGAGCACCCAGCCCTGGCCGGCAGAGACGTGGCGGCGCTCAGAAGCGAGCACGTTCATCCTCCTTCAGTTCACCGAAACGAATGTCGCTGAAACCTATTTCTGTGGGCTGTGCGGCGGTGTCGGTCAGAGTGAGCCCGAGGATCTGCCGCTGTTCACCGCGGATCTCTATGGTGCTGAACAGCCTCGTCATGGGCTCCGCCTTGGGCACCAGCTGAAGGCGCCAGCTCTCTAAACTGCCCTCCCCTGTCAGGGTGAAGTGCTCCCTGAGGGTATCCAACTGTCCCTGCATCAACGCGGCAATCACAGGTGCAAAGGGCCCCGCCTGCATCTCCACAGACTCTCCGTCCATGGTTAACTTACCCTGGCTGAGGATCATCTCCTGGGGCCAGGGGGTGACCTGATCCCAGATGAGTCCCATCCCGGGGGCCATCAGATACTCCCCTTCGCTGACCATGGGCCTGGACAGAAACGCCAGGGTCTTGGACTGGGTAAATTGGCCTCGCACAGGCTGGTTATTGTCCAGCAGCGACTGCAGGGCACTCAGTTCCAGCGCCTGCGCTCCGCCGGCCAGCGCCAACAGCAAGGGGATCAACCATCGAGCCATGGGGACAACCTCTCTCGTAATACCGGCGGCGAGACCAGGCACATCTCACCGGTGTCGTTGTGTACCGCCACCTGCACCGTCTCTCCCTTGACCAGGCGGCGGCCGGTTTCCGCGTCCAGCACCTTGTAGCGAATCTTCAGCCGCTGCTCCCACTCCACCAGCTCCGCATGGACCTCCAGCTTCTGCTCAAAGGTCGACGGCTGGGGATAGCGCACCTTGAGGTCGATGATGGGCCAGCGGTAACCGGACGCCTCCATCTGCCGATAGTTATATTGGAATGAATCCAGCAGCGCACATCGAGCCAACTCGAAATAGCGCAAATAATTGCCGTGCCATGTGATTCCCATGGGATCGCAGTCGTGAAACGGCACCTCCACCCGGACCATCGCAGAAGGCAGCGCACTCATCAGGGCACCTGCCAGTACTGCTGCTGAATCTGAGTGGCCGTCTGACGCAGGCTGTGCTCCAGGGGGCGATCCTCAATCACCAGGTCAAACTCCTGAGCCAACTGCGACATCAGGGCGGTGATTCCTGAGGTCAGCGGCTGCTCACCCTCTAGGCGGCGACGCAGGCACACCGCCTGGTAGCTGGCCAGAAGCAGGGCCGAAGCAACCTGTTCGGTGAGCGTCAGCACTCTCAGGGCATCCCGAGCGGAGATGGTGCCCATACTGACCTTGTCCTGGTTGTGGCACTCGGTGGAGCGGCTGAACACCGACGCAGGCATCGTCTGCTTCAGCGCTTCCGCGGTCCAGGCGGACGCCCCGATCTGCACCGCCTTGAAACCGTGGTTGATGGCGGCGCGCTCGCCCGTCGAGGCGGACAGGTTGCGGGGCAATCCGTTATTGAATTTGGTGTCCACCAGATGAGCCAGCTGCCGGTCCATCAGATCCGCCAGGTTGGCCACCGCATTCTTCAGGCTGTCCATGGCAAAGGCGATGTGGCCGCCGTAGAAATGGCCACCATGGAGAATTCGGCCCGCTTCGCCATCGATGATGGGGTTGTCGTTGGCACTGTTGAGCTCGGTTTCGATGGTCTGCCGCAAAAACGGCAGGACGTCCGCCAGCACCCCCACCACATGAGGGGCACAGCGCAGAGAGTATCTGTCCTGCAGTCTTGGGGGATTGGGGTTGCCATCGTTGCCACCGAGATCCTGATAGATCCAGTGAGCCACCTCTGCCTGGCCGGGGTGAGGCTTGGCCTGAAACAGCAGCGGATCGAAATGGTAGGGGTTGCCCTTGAGGGCAATGGAGCAGAGGGCGGTCATCCTGGCGCACAGGCGGCTCAGGTATTCGGCCCGGGCGAAGGCATCACAGGCCAGGGCGGTCATCACTGCGGTGCCGTTCATCAGCGCCAGGCCCTCTTTGGGGCGAAGCACCAGCGGCTGCCAGCCCAACTCGGCATAGACATCCTGGGTATCACGCACCTCGCCGTGATAATAGACCTCTCGCTCCCCCACCAGCACGGCGCCGATGTAGGAGAGCGGAGTCAGATCGCCGCTGGCGCCCACCGAGCCCTCCTCTGGGATGCGGGGGATGATGTCATGGTTGAGCAGGTCAACCATGCGTTGCAGCAGAGCCACACTGACGCCGGAGCGGCCGATCACCAGAGACGCCAAACGCGCCGCCAGTACCGCCCTGCCTTGACGCAGATCCAGATGGCGCCCCAGGCCACACCCGTGGAAGCGGGTCAGGTGCAGGGGCAACTCCTCCACCAGGTGATCCGGGATGGACACGGTGCAGGAATCGCCGTAGCCGGTGGTCACACCGTAGATCTCACCGTCCTGCCTGAGCAGGGTATCCAACAGGTCGGCGCTGCGCTGCAGCCGTCCTAGCACCTGTTCACTATCACTCAGGCGCACCTTGGCGCCATCGGCAATGGCGTTCACCTGCTCTATGGTCAGAGCGCTCTCGCCCAGGGTGATGATCCCGCTCTGGAGGGCGGAGGTCGTCTGCTGTTCCATGATCAATCCTTATCAAGCTGCAGGGCATCGTCCCGCAGCCAGAAATCATAAAAGTTGAACCAGTGGAGCGGGTGCTTGAGCACCTGCTGCTCCAGTCGGGCGGCGTAGTCGTCTATGCAGCGGCCAATCTGCGCCTGCCGCTCTTTTCTCGGGCCCTTGAGCGAATCCGACAGCTTCTCCATGTGAAGCTCGGGAGTCGGCAGCCCCAACATCAGGTAGACCGGGCACTCCAGAACGGAGGCGAGCACATAGGGCCCTACGGAGAAGGGCGCCGGCGCCCCCAGGAAGGAGGCATAATGAACTCGGCCAAAGTTGCTGGCAGAGGTGCGATCGCCGGCGATGATCACCAGCTCGCCGTTGGAGACCCGCTCCTGCAGCAGCATGGCCGTCTCCACCCCAAGGTCATCCACCTGAAGCAGCTCCACCTGAGATTCAGGGTTGAGCTCCTTGAGGATGGCGTTGAATTTGGCCGCATGACTGGTCAGGGCCAACACATTGATTCTGGGTTTGAACTGACTCTCGGCCGCCGCCCGAAATATCTCGATGTTGCCAAAATGCGCGGTCAGAATCACCGCCCCCCGGCGCTGTTCAAACAGCTCCACCAACAGGTGACGATTGGGGAACTGGGCAGGCCCCACGTCCAGCCGGCCGCTCCAGGCGTCCAACTTGGCCAGTGCCGCCTGTCCGAAATTCAGGAAATGGCGATAGCTCTGCCAGTGGCCCGGGCGAGGTGCTTCCGCCCCCTGCTTGGCCTTGGCGACCCGATAGAGAAACTCCCTAGAGGCATTCCTGGCCTGGGTGCCGGTCAGATAGAAATAGCCAATCAGCAGCGGCAGGAACCCCTGGCACAACCAGCGACCACCATGACGATAGAGCCAAAGCAGGGTCTTCAGGCCCCACATGGCACCGCGCTCCGAGGCATTGCTCCAGTGTTGGCTGCGACTTTTACGAAACAGCAGCCGGGGGGCCCGCCACAACATGCCAAACACAAGGCGGGTATGCATCTTACTGATCAGCCAGTTGTCTTCCAGGGCACGGAAATGGGACAGGCCCTGTTCTGGATAGATCACCTTGGTGGGCCGCTGAATAATGGGCACCCCCTGCCAGTGCATGCGCACCATGATCTCCGGATCAAAGTCCATGCGGTCCCCCAACGTCTGGGTGCGCAGAACCTCCACCACTGATGCCAGGGGGTACACCCTGAAACCGCACATGGTGTCTTTGAGCTCCAGGCTCAGGGTCTCGATCCAGACCCAGACGTGGGTCAGGTATCGGGCCCAATATCGGTGACGGGGCACTGAATCATCGTAACTGGGGATGCCGGTGATCAGCGCCTGGGGGTGTTCCCGGCACAATCCCAACAGCTCAGGCAGGTCCTCTAGGTCGTGCTGACCGTCGGCGTCCACCTGAATCGCATGGGTGTACCCCTGGTCAAACGCCCAGTTCAGCCCACTTTTTACCGCCGCGCCTTTGCCACCATTGTGGGGTCGCTGCACCAGCTTGACCCAGGGGCGGTCGGCGATCAGTTCATCCAGCGCCTCACGGTGCGCCGCGGCAGAACCGTCATCCACCAGCACACAGTCGATGCCGTGGCGAGCCAGAGAGGCCAGCACCGGCGGCAGTTGCTTGCTGTGGTTGTAATGCGGAATCAGCAGGCAGGGTGTCATGCACTCTCCGTCTCAAATACGATGCGACCGCTGGAGTAGCGTTTGTCGCCACTGAAATAGGCAAAACGCACCCGGGCATCATCCAGCTGCTCCAGCTCCAGAGTGACACTCTGCCCCGGCAACTGCAGATGCTGAAACTTGACGACGTCCAGCCGAGTGCAATACTCCGCCATGGGGAATGTCTGCTGAGCCTTGCGAATCGCCCACTGAAGTTGCACCACTCCGGGCAACACCGGAGCGCCATTGAAATGACCGCGAAAATAGTCCAAATCTTCGGGAATCGTCATCTCAAAGCTGTGCAATGGGCCATCCTGAGTGTGTGCCACCCAAAGAGGATCAACCTTGGTTAACATCAAAAAGCTCCAATAATGCGGTCCGGGGCAGCTTGCCCTGACTGTTGTAGGGAAGTTGATCCCGGTAGCGCCAGCGTCTGGGCAGGGTCACCCGCTCAAATTCCCCCATAAGGGCCTGCTTCAACCTCTCGGACAAGCCCCGGTGGCCGACCTCTGCCAAGGATTGCTGACCGGCCACGGTCAGCTCGAGGGCAGCCCCCAACTGGGCGCGTCGGCCAGGCAGCATCACCAGGGCCGCCTTGCGAACCCATGCCGATGATTCCAGGGCACGCTCCATAGCCACCAGGTTGACCCGTTTTTCCGCCAGCTTGACGGTGCGATCAGCCCGGCCAAGGAGGCAAAAACCCTCGCCCGCCGACTCCACCAGATCATCGGTAAGATACCAGCTGTGGGGGTCAACGAAGGCTGAACGAAGCTGCAGTCGCTGCGCTTCGATACGCGTTTCCACCCCGGGGAAGGGAAGCCAGGCCGGATTCGGTTGCGCCGCAGAGGTCTGTCGCCGGGCTATCCCCCCGGTCTCTGTACTGCCATAAATCTCCACCACGCCCTCTCCCCAGCCCTGAGCTCTGGCTACCGCCGCAGAACGAGCCAGGGGTCCGCCGGAACTGAACGCCAACCGGGGTACCCCCTTTCCATTCAGGTCCCAACGCTCCAGCACAGAAGGACTGGCAACCAGCACCGCAGGCGCATACTTCAGCAGTGCGCCTTCGATGCACTCGGGATAGCGCAGGGTTTGAGCCAAAAAGGGGCGACCGCTGACGAAAGGCCAGAGAACACGAAACAGCAGGCCATAGATGTGCTGGTGTGACACGCTGGCGATCACGGTGGTCCCCGCCAACCTTGGCCCAAACATCTGCTCAAGGGCGGCCAGCTCCGCTTCTATCTGCTCCAGCGTCTTTTCCACCGGCTTGGCATCACCGCTGCTGCCTGAGGTGAACAGCCGCAGCCTGCCCTGCTGACTCCAGCGCACAGGCCCTGGCTGGCCACAGGCGGGTTGCCAGTCATCGTCCATCTGAAGTTGGTGTTCTGAGGCCAACTTGGCCAGCGACTCCGGCTGACCATTGGCGGGCAGCACTACCTCAATGCCCAGCCCCAACAGGGCAAGCAGGCGAACTAGAAATGTGCCACTGCACTCGCTGTACAGCATGACCCGGCTTACACCTGCCGGCACAGAACTCTGAACACGAGCCACTCGCCGACGCAGGGCCTCGAGGTCGACGCAGCCCTCACCGGTGATGACACAGCTGACGCTGTCATCGCCCATCAACGCCTGACCGATACTCAGCCTCATTGCACCGCCTCGTGCTTGGGTCGCACCAACCATTCACCGGCCATGAGCACCCCCATTAACCCATAAGAGATCAGGCCATTGTAGATGGCCCACCACTGCAGATCGCCCATCAGTACAGTCGCCAGCGCCAGGCTGCCATTGATCACGAAGAAACCGCACCAGACCCGGGTCACCCGCACCAGGTAGGGGCGGGCAGCGTCGGGCAAGTCGGGATGACGCAGGCGAGCGAACCGTTCAATCATACTGGGGCCCCGCTTCAACGTCAGGGCAAAGGTCACCAGCATCACAAGATTCACCATGACCGGGTACCACATCAGCACCTGATCCTGGCGGGTGACCCCGTAGAGCATCACCAGGGCACATCCGGCCGCAGGCAGCAGCCGGCTGCCTGCCGGGGCCAGAATGGCTCTGGCCGCCAACACCAGAAACAGGAGGGCAGCCAGAATCATCCCTCCTCCCTGGTTCACCGACAGGAACACCAGGACGGGGTAAGCCAGCAGCAACAGGGTTGCCATCACTGCCAACAGGCGTTTCATCACGCGGGAATCAGCTTTTCCAGGGCGTCCAGAACGTCGTTTACGGTTCTCACGGCCTTAAATTCCTCAGGCTGAATCTTCACCCCGGAAGACTGCTGTAGCTTGATGACCAGGTCCACAGCATCGATGCTGTCCAGGTCCAGATCTTCGTAGAGGTTGGCGTCCGGCTGAATGTCATCGGCGTCGATCTCAAACTCGTCGATCAGGATGGCGGACAGCTCCGCAAGCAGTTGCTCTCTGCGGCTCATTACAGGGACTCCTGTTTTTTCTGTGTTTCGATAAAGTTGGCCAGCGCAGTCACACTGGCGAAGTGAGAGCGGGTATCCTCTGCGTTGGGATCCAGCTTCACACCGTATCGTTTCTTGATGGCTACGCCCAACTCCAGGGCGTCAATGGAGTCCAGTCCGAGGCCTTCAACAAACAGAGGTTCGTCAGATTCGATCTCTTCGGGGGTGATCTCTTCAAGTTCTAAGGACTCGATGATCAGCTGCTTCAATTCCAGTTTCAGTTCGTTCATTCGGGTGTAGCTCCATGTTGTAACCGGCCTCAAGGCGACGAGTCAGTTGTCGTACCTGGAGAGACTCGGGTAATTCTGGGTCCGGGGCATAGTTGACCTGCTCGCCCACCCTGAGATCAATAACGAATCGCCGGGGGGCCACATGATACCAAGGAGTCCCCTTAGTCAAAGTGGTCGGTGTGCAACGGATTGTAACCGGCAGCACGGGCGCCTGATTACGTAAAATCAGCCTGGCGGCGCCCCGCTGCATGCTGATGGGGTTGTCTGGGGTGGTTCGGGTGCCTTCAGGGAACACGATGAGGTTATCGCCTCGCGCCAGGCGCTCTTTAACGTCACGAACCACGTACTCGGGATCGTCGTTAGCAATGTAACCCGCGGCCTTAATCACCCAACGCATAAAGGGGTTGCGCAGCAGGGACTGTTTCACAATGCAGTTGGTGTGAGGTACCACGGAGATCATCACCACCACATCCAACAGGCAGGGATGATTGGCAATAATGATGCACCCCCTGGCCTGCGCGAGACGTTCTGGCTTGTCCACCTCGACCCGGGTTACCCACAGCAGCTCCATGAAGCGGACAAAGCCACGAAACATCAGGTGCACACAACGTTGAGCCCGGCGCTCCTTCACCATGGGTTTCCCCGGTAACATCGCCAGCAGGGGAAAAAACAGCAAGCCGGTCACCAGCCCGCCCACCCCGAAGAGGGTAAAACTCAGGCCGGTCACGACAATGCGATAGAGATGATACAGCTGCCCCATCACGACTCCAGGCTCCACCGCAAACACCGGCGCTCCTGACTCACCACGCGCTCCCCTTCTCCCTTGTGCAGCAAACTCAATAGCTGCCAGGCAGGCTGGTCACAGGACTCTGGGGTGTCAGTGGTCGTTTCGGCCACCAATTGACGTGGGGCTGTTAAAGAGAGTCGGATACCTAAGGCAATGGCGGGTTCCTCCGCATTGCGAAACCGCTCAGGCAGGGGCACATCCACATAGATGACCAGCACGTCTCTCCCCGGCTCGAGCATGGCCCGAGCCTCCACCAAAGCGGAGAACAGGGTGTCACGCCCTGCCGCGATGGATGTGGAAGCAGACTGATTTGAAAAATGGATACCGTAAGCCCCAGAAGCGGAGTTGTGCACTGACTGGCTGAATTTGGTGGGAGAGGGAGCGTCGCCGCCAAAAATACCCTCTAACATGGTCATGGTATGCGCCACCTCTCCATGCTGAGAGGCAAACACAGACGGAAGGTCATGAGACTCATCCAGAGCGGAAGCAACATGAAGCGCCATTTTAGACAGACGAGTGAGCCTGCGGCGCTGCATCGCTGGCACCACACTCACAACAGGTGCATCGCCTTGATCGCTCCAGGGATACTCAGGCAGCGATTCCAGTTCCATGGAACCTCCTGAACACCACCCTTCCCACTCCAGAATAGGGAATATCTGCTTCATGTTTTTCTTGATTTAAACTAAATTCGAAAGGCCGCCAAGCGGGCGCTACCATAGCCCTTTTTTACATATGTTACAACAAGAGGCCTCTGAATCAGAGTCACCAGTGATGACAATAACTCTAAATAGGTCCGCAATCACAAAACAACAGAAGATCAGAGTGGGATTGGCCGAATTTTCAGCACCATCAAATGATAGAAAACTGAAAGAACAACAAAGAGATGCGGTAAAGGCTCTGTTTGCAGAACTTAACGATGATGGCGCACTTCCCGACAGCTGGCACCGCACCCCATCGGGGCAGCCACGTTTTCTAGACTCGCAGTGGCAGATCTCCATCAGCCACAGCGGCCATTTCGTTGCCATCGCACTGTGCCTGAATGCCTCCATAGGGGTGGACATTCAATTGGAAAAAAATAACAAACTCCATCAGTATGCCGATTACCTGAAATGGCCAAAAGATCAACTATTTCGTCGTTGGTGCCTGTATGAGGCGACGTTTAAGGCGGCGCAAGATATAACGCCAGACCTGATCAAGAAAGTTGGTGAAATAGATATCCCGTCAAACCCTGCCCCCTTCCCTTGCCTGGAATCCTGGGCCCTGTGCTGGTCTCCCGTAAATGGGTTGAGCGCCAGCTTAGTTTGCAGCGACAGTTTGCTGAAGCAACCCATCTGTACTAACTTGAAATTCAGCGCGTTATAACAACAAACCCGCACTATCAGGTGATTCCATCACAGGCGGCCCTCCGGCCTCCTCAAGGAGACTTGAATGCGATTTATGCTGCTTACCCTGCTGTTGATGAATCTGTTCGGTTGCGGTCATCGATTCTTCTATTCGCCAAAGAGCGCCGACGTAATGCGCATCGGCTCAGGCATCGACAACTACTTCCTGGACTCCCGCTCCGGCAATCAACTTCACGTTCAGCTGCATAGCCCCCCGGGCTACGCCAAAGGCACGGTGATCCATTTTCACGGTAACCGTGGACATCTTGACGAAACCGGCGAAAAAGCGCTGTGGCTGGTGAATGAAGGCTATCAGGTCCTCCTGTTTGATTATTCAGGTTTCGGCTTATCCGGCGGCAAGGCCAGCAAAGAGGCACTGGCTCTGGACGCTCGCTCTCTGCTCGAACACGCCGTTGCTCGACCGAACTTTCACTCTCTGCCTCGAATCATCCTCGCCACCTCTATGGGCGGTGCCATAGCACTCGATGGGTTGGCACAAAGCGGGCTTGAACACCAATTCGACTTACTTGTGCTGGACAGCTCCTTCGATGACTACCTGCTACTGGCACAGGACGTTGTAAGCACTTACCCCGGTGGCACTCTTTGGCGCAACCTGATGCCGCTGCTGATCAACACCGATGACGCACCGAAAGAACGGATAAGGTCATTGAATCACCTGCCAGTGGTCATCAGTCACTGCAGTCAGGACCGGTTGATTCCGGCAATACGTTCTATACAGCTCTATGAGGCTGCGCAGACACAGAAGGAGTTTTGGCTGATGCCTCTATGCGCTCATGCCAGAACCTTTACCAGTGACCACCCACAGCATCAAAGTAGATTACTGCTTCGGTTCGATCAGCTTGCAACTCCCTCTTTACCTTCGCGCCGAAGTCAATTGGCCGGTCCATCAGCCAACCCCTAGACTGCAGGCTACTCACGCTCATCCATGGCCACCCGGGCCGGGTCTGGCCGGGTCCACTGGCAACGCTGGCTGGCATCGGAGACCACATACCCCAGCATCACACCGACACAGCTGAGGCCAATGGCGATGCCAATGGCGGCCTGAGCCTGGCTGGCAAAGAGCGCCACCGCCGCACTGGCGGCAAAGCTGATGCTGATCTGGATGCAGTTCTGCAGCCCTGCTCCAGTCGCCGGGCACTCCCTCGCCTGCCCCAGGGCCCGGTTGACGGCGATGGGATAAAGGGCACCATTGGCGGCGGCCAGTAAACAGAAGGGCAGCAACATCGGCCAGATAACCGGGAGGGGCAGCAGGGAGACGACCGTCAGCAACAGTGAGGCAAAACCAAACAACACCAACAGCTGCTTCAGTAGCCACTCATCCCCCATTCGCTCAACCAGTCGCTTGCCCAGGTAACCGCCCGCCATGAAAGCCAGTGTCTGCGGCAAAAACACCATGGCGATATCGGCGGCAACGTATCCCATCCCGGTCATCACCCTGGGCAGGCCGGTCAGAAATGCGAAGAAGGCCGCCGAGCCGAAGCTGTAGATCAGCACATTACCCAGATAACCGGGCCGTCGCAGCAGCAAGCCGAAATCGGCGGCGATACTGCCTCGGCAAGCCAGTGGCCTGCGCGGCGTACGGCTCAGGGTCACCAGCAGACAGGCCAGTCCCATCAGCGCCAGCCCGACAAATATCCCCTGCCAGTCAAACCACTGCATCAGCGCTACCCCGAGTTGAGGTGCCAGTGCCGGGGTCAGCGCCACCAGGGGCATGATGCTGGCAAACAGGCGCTGCGCCTCGCGTTCACTCTTTTCCGAGATCACCATCGCCTGCCAGATCACCGCGGCAGAGGACACCCCGACCGCCTGCAGGGCCCGCAAGGCGAGCAGTTGCCAGATACTGTGACTGTAGGCAATGGCCACCGAAGCCAGGACAAAAAGCGTCAGGCCAGTCAGCAGCGCACTGCGGTGCCCCAGCCGGTCAGAAACCGCCCCCCACAGCAGTTGCCCCATGGCCAGGCCCGCCAGAAACACCGACAGGGACAGCGCCACCGCTTCCGGGCCACTGCCAAAGAAATCCTGCATCCGCTCGAAGGCGGGCAGATACATGTCGGTGGCGACAAATCCCAGCATCGACAGAGCCGCCAGGTAAACCATCTCCAGTTTGGTGGTTTTCACTATAAATACCTTTCAATAATTTTCATCGAGCGAGGTGGCGCCAGCCCCTTGTATATCAACGGACAGGATTGTATTTGTCGTATCGAAGAAAATTAAACGATATTATCCTGGGTTATCATTCAAAAATTTTGATGCCAAATGTTTGCCAAAACCGATCTCGAACTGCTGGATTGCGTCGCCCGCCTGGGCAGTTTCACCGCCGCCGCCGGTCAACTGCACAAGGTGCCCTCCGCCATCAGCTACCGGGTGCGCCAGATGGAGGGGGAGCTGGGGGTCGAACTGTTCCATCGCCTGCCTCGTCGGGTCGAGCTGACCGAAGCGGGCCAACACTTCATCACCCAAGCCAGGGCAATGCTCAGGCAGATGGAGGAGGTCAAAGCCCAGACCCAGAGGGTCGCCAGTGGCTGGCAGCAGACCCTGCGCCTGGCCCTGGACAATGTGGTCAAGCCCCACAGGATCACCGCCCTGATTCGGGATTTCTATCGCCACTTCGACAACGCCGAGCTGGTGATCAGCATGGAGGTGTTCAACGGCGTGTGGGACGCCCTGGCCGAGGGCCGGGCAGAGATTGCCATTGGCGCCACTTCCGCCATCCCGGTCGGCGGGGACTTCGGCTATCTGGACATGGGCGAGATCGACTGGGCCTTTGTGATGGCGGCTCACCACCCCCTGGCCAACAACAAAGATCTCAATGAAGAGGTCATCGGTCACTACCCCGCCATCAGCCTGGAAGACAGTGCCCGCACCCTGCCCAAGCGCAGCAACTGGCAACTGCCTCACCAACGTCGGCTGATGGTGCCCGACTGGCCCAACGCCATCGCCTGCTTCAGTGAGGGGCTGGGACTGGGCTGCATGCCCCGCCACTACGCCGAGCCGCTGATTGCCCGGGGCATCCTGGTAGAAAAAAGTCTGCCCACCCCACGCAGTCCCAGCCACTGCTGCCTGGCCTGGCGCAAGGACGAGTCCAACGCCCTGCTGGCCTGGGTACTGGACTATCTGGGCGAGGACAGAGACCAGTTGAACCGGGAATGGCTGAACTGATTCGGCCCTGGACAAACCAGCTTACACAATTTTTCCTGTTCCCAATTTGCTGAGATCCAGTACTTTTCACCAGTAAATCCCGGGTGTTAACCACAGCTTAATATCCTGAATCCGGTTTATTGGTCGGCGGCTCCCCGACGGCGCCGCCCGAGGTTTTTCACCGCCTTACGCCTATGGTATCGTGCCCGCGCCACAACACCCCGCCGCACCAAACTCATAACCAGAGCGGCCGTGGGATTCACCCTTTAGAAGGAAACCGCTCGTGCCATTTCGCTCCCTTATCCTGGGCCTGTCGCTGATCGCAACCGTCGCCCTGGCCGCCGATCCGCTGCTGGTCGCCGGTGACAAGTTTCGCCAGCTAGAAGAGCTGCTGCCCACCCCCAACAGCTACCGGACCGCCTCCGGCGCCCCCGGTCACCAGTACTGGCAACAGCAGGCGGATTACCGCATCGATGTAACTCTGGATGACACTAATCAGAGCCTGTCCGCAGAGGAGGTGATCACCTACACCAACAACTCACCGGATAGCCTGCGTTACCTGTGGTTGCAACTGGACGCCAACCGTTTCCGCCAGGACTCCATGGCCAACCGCATGCGCACCGTGTCGGTGGCCGACGAGGGAGACAAGGCAAACCGCATCGACATGGGCAGCTACCGCCGGGAGCTGATGACCCAGGTCCACCCCTCCGGCATCAACCTGACCCGGGTCAGTGGCAAGGACGGACAAGCCCTGAAATACACCCTGGTGGACACCCTGATGCGGGTGGACCTGCCCAAGGCCCTGAAATCCGGCCAGAGCTTCGAGCTGACCATTGGCTGGCACTACCAGATTCATGAGCAGAAAGCCCTGGGTGGTCGATCGGGCTACGAGTACTTCGAGCGGGACGACAACTACCTCTACGAAGTGGCCCAGTGGTTCCCCCGCATGGCGGTCTACAGCGACGCCCATGGCTGGCACAACAAACCCTTCCTGCGCCATGGCGAATTCACCCTGGAGTTTGGTGACTATGAGGTGAACATCACCGTGCCCGCGGACCATGTGGTCAGCGCCACCGGCACCCTGACCAACCCAGACAAAGTGCTGACCCGCACCCAGCGTCAGCGCCTGAAACAGGCCAGAGAAGCTGACACGCCGGTGTACATCATCACCCAGGCCGAGGCCCTGGAGAACGAGAAGCGCCGCAGCAAGGACACCAAGACCTGGCGCTTCAAGGCGGACAAGGTGCGTGACTTTGCCTGGGCCTCCTCCCGCAAGTTCCTGTGGGATGCCCAGGGCTATAAGAAGGGCGGCACCGACACCCTGGCCATGTCCTTCTACCCGGAGGAAGCGACGCCACTGTGGGACAAGTACTCCACCGCCGCCATCGTCCACACCATCGACGTCTACAACAGCTACAGCTTCGACTACCCCTACCCGGTGGCGATCTCGGTCAACGGTCCGGTGGGCGGTATGGAGTACCCCATGCTCTCCTTCAACGGCCCTCGTCCTGAGATCAACAAGGAGGATCGCAGCGACCGCACCTGGTCCAGGCGCACCAAGTACGGGCTGATCACGGTGATCATCCACGAGGTGGGCCACAACTACTTCCCGATGATCGTCAACTCCGATGAACGCCAATGGACCTGGATGGATGAGGGGCTCAACACCTTCGTTCAGTACCTGGCCCAACAGGCGTGGGAGGAGGAGTACCCCTCCAAGGGCGGCGAACCCCAGGAGATCATCTCCTACATGAAGAGTGAGGGTCAGGTGCCGATCATGACCAACTCCGAGTCGATTCTGCAGTTTGGCAACAACGCCTATGCCAAGCCAGCCACCGCCCTGAACATCCTGCGGGAAACCATCCTGGGCCGTGAACTGTTCGATTTCGCCTTCCGGGAATACGCCGAACGCTGGAAGTTCAAACGACCCATGCCCGCAGACTTCTTCCGCACCATGGAAGACGCCTCCGGTATCGACCTGGACTGGTTCTGGCGCGGCTGGTTCTACACCACGGATCACGTCGACATCAGCATCGACCGGGTGCGTCACTTCACGGTGAACACCAAAGACCCTGACATCGAGTCCCAATGGCAGCGCCAGCAGCATCAGGAGAAACCGGAAACCATCACCGAGCTGCGCAACCAGGGGATGCCTCGCTTCATCGACGGCAAACCCGCGCAGCAGGACTTCTACAACGAGCATGACCGGTTCACCGCCACCAACAAAGACCGCAACGACTACGCTAAGATGCTGGCCAAACTGGAGCCGTACGAACGGGAGCTGCTGCAGGACGATCACAACGTCTACCTGTTAGACTTCTCCAACCTGGGTGGCCTGGTGATGCCCATCATCCTGGAGCTCAGCTACGACGACGGCACACAGGAGTCGCTCACCCTGCCCGCTGAAATCTGGGTGAAGAACGCTCAAAAAGTGACGAAGATGCTGGTACGGCCCCAGGAGAAAAGGCTAACCTCTGTGGTGGTTGACCCCCATTGGCAAACCGCCGACACCAGTGTGGACAACAACCATTATCCGAGACAGATCCTGCCCTCCAGGCTGGAGCTGTTTAAGGAGAAAAAGAAGAAGAACATGATGCAGAAGTTCGCCGAACCTCTGAAGGAGGACGGTAAGGAGACCCAATGAGACTCTGGCTTCTGGTCCTGGCGCTGCTCAGCGGCGGCGCCTGGGCCCACAATTTCCACTTTGGACTGACCGAAATGGCCTTGAGCCGCAACGGTCAGTCCCTGGAGATCATCCACCGCTACAGCGCCCGGGATATGGGGCGCGCCCTGGAGCTGCCTGCCAGCAAAGGCTTCGCCGATGCCGAATTGCAGCTGGAGCAGTACCTGAGCCAGCACTTCAGGCTGGAGACCGATACCGGGCTGCAGCTGGAACCAAACTGGGTGGGCATCGACCCCACGGTAAAGGATATCCTCATCTATCAGGAGCTGCCCATTGGCGAATATCGGGGACACCCCCTGACCATCACCCTGACCCTGCTGCAGGAGGTGGAACCCAGTCAGGTGAATACCCTGAACCTTCAGGATTTCCGCCAAACCCAGAGCTGGCAGCTCAACCGGGCCCAGCCCTCGGTGACTCTGACCCTGCCCTGAATCAACAGCCCGGCGTCCGGATCCTGGCCATCAGCAGAGCATCGACGTAACGACCGTCCCGGAACGCGTATTCGCGGGCGGTCCCCTCCACCTCGAAGCCATGGTTACGATAGAGCGCCAGGGCCGCCTCATTGTCACTGTACACCTCGAGTTCGATGCGCCTTAACGCCAGCCAGTTGTCCGCCAACTCCAGCAACGAAGCCAACAACGCCGAACCCACGCCCTGACCATGAAACTCGGGGTGCACCGCCATGCCGATGTTGGCCACATGACGACGACGGGGAAAGGCCGCCAGTTCAAGTCCCCCATTGGCCACCACCCTGCCCTGCACCTCGACCACCAGCACATGGAGATTGTCGGGCTTACTGGTCAGCCGCTCACACCACATCTGCTCGGTGGGGTGGGGCATCTGCAGGGTATTGCCATAACAGACCGGCTGCGCCATGGTCTGGGTAATGTCGGCGGCGTCTTCGGGGCGGGGGGCGCGAATGAGCATAGTGTCTCCCTTTTCTATCTCATTGAAACTTTATGGGAATCTATCTTTTTCTCACGATTCCAGGGCTTTGGCAACCGCCGCTTTTGCATGGATCTCTGTGGTGTCGAACAGGGGCACCACCGTGTCACTGTCGCCGACCAGCAGGCCAATCTCGGTGCAGCCCAGGACCACCCCCTGGGCGCCTTCTGACGCCAGCTTTTCGATCACCTCCAGGTAATCCCGGCGGGACAGGGGTTTGACCTGACCCAGGCACAGCTCCTGATAGATGACCCTATCCACCATGGCCCGCCCCGCCCCATCAGGAACCAGTACCTGGATCCCCCTCGCCTCCAGACGCTCCCGATAGAATGCCTGCTCCATGGTAAACCGGGTCCCCAACAGGCCGACACAACTGATTCCAGAGCTCAGCAGCGCGTCGGCGGTAGCGTCGGCGGTAGCGTCGGCGATGTGCAGCAGGGGGATCTCCACGGCCTGAACCACCTGCTCCGCCACCTTATGCATGGTATTGGTGGCAATCACCAGGAAATCGGCTCCGGCAGACTCCAGTGCCACGGCCGCTTGCGCCAGAAGCTCTCCGGACCTCTGCCAGTCGCCGCGGGTCTGCAGGGCCTCTATTTCGGCAAAATCCACGCTGTAGAGCACCAGTTTGGCGCTGTGCAGCCCACCAAGAGCAGCGGCAACACCCCGGTTAATCTGCTGATAATAACTGACGCTGGACTCCCAGCTCATGCCGCCAATGATGCCGATGGTTTTCATAGACCCTCATTCTCCGCTCATTCGTCGATTGCCCCCAGACTAGGCTCAAGGTCTCCATTGAGCTTGGACAGAATTGCTCACCGGGCACCACCGAGTTGTCAATTTCCGAGAAAAAGTCAACAATTCCGTTGATTTTCAACCAGAAATCTTAACAGCCCGGGAATGAATTGAGTATGATTTATCCAGCGTCTCTCGGAGGGATACCATGAGAATTGCAATACTGATGTTGATGCTGGCCACCGCTCTGCCTGCCTGGGCCAGGCACGCCTACCCCAAGTTCTACTTCCAGGTAGACCACATTCGCTCCTTCGAGTACGCCATCTCAGGCAACCACTGGTATCCGCCCACTCGAGACAACCGTCGCGTCCTTCAGGGGGTAATGGCCCTCAACACCCCAGACGATCAACGGCAACTGGTGAGAGATCTCAGCCGGGATCCCAATCTGGAGAGAGGCCTGCGGCAACTGGGTGGCGAACTGACCTGCCTGGTCTACCGTTACCTTGCGAAAGAGGGGGAACGGCCGCTGTGTTTCGACGCCGCTTCCAGCGACAGCAGACGCAAACAGACCACTCCGTTTTTCGACCGCAACAGCCCCTATCATAAAGAACCACTGCAGCTGACCTATCCGGAACGCGCCGCCTCCTATCTTACCTACCGATTCAGGATGACCGTCCCGTCAGGCAACCGCTATGACCTGGATAATCCCTTCTACCCCCTTCACAGGCTGGGGTACGGCATGGGGGGCAACAACAGCGACGCCCTGATTGTTACTGTGTTCCTCGAGGTGCTGACCGAAAGCGAGAGCGGCCTGTGGCAACCCGTGACCCTCAGTCACTCTCAGATCCCCCTCTATCTGCACCTGCCCTCCCAACGGGCCATAGGTAAAAGCGGCAGCCTCAGAGCCGCCTTCGATCTGGGCAGCAAAGAGGTACGACTCTTGGATTACACCGGCCAACGCTGGTGATCAACTGAAATAGGCCCCTCGAAAAGTTGCTCATTCCGGGGGGGCACAATTCAAATGACATCTAACAAAACCCCCTTTCCAACCCCTCGCCAAACGTTTGGCATCAAACTTATGATCAAACATTTACCTTGCCAAACTCCGTTAAGCGTTCGTTACATCATGACACCTTAATTTATCAAGTCAAAATTTACGCCATAAAAACAGATGCTTAGACACCACCATCTTTGTTGGCATTCATATGGACCATTGAAATTGTCGGTAATAGCCGTTATTTTAATTAGAGAACGAATGATTTCATCACTAACCAATTACCAATAAACGGATGTTTGACATGTCAACCAGTACCGCTGAGAAACGGGTCTCAGCCCCCTCGAAACGCACCATCCCTCTTACCCTGATTAACCCCTCCACCCCTCACCATTTCGCCAGCCGCAGCGAACTGATGAACTTTGATGTCGCCGCCCACCCATGGCGTGAAACCTTGGCCAAGTCCTTTAAAACCGACAGGGACTTGGCCAAGGTTTTGCAAAAGGTTCGCCCGGTAGATCGGGAGGTTTACAAGGTAATCGCTGCCAGGGTAACGCCCTACATCGCGCAACTGATGGATGAACATGACCCTGAGTGTCCCATCCGCATCCAGTATGTGCCGGAGCAGGATGAGCTGGAGGTGGCCCCTCACGAAATGGGTGACCAGCTGTCAGAAGACGACATGATGCCGGAGGGCACCTCCATCGTGCACCGCTACCCCAATCGGGTGCTGTTTCTGGTGCACAACATCTGCGGCGCCTACTGCCGACACTGCACCCGAAAACGTATGGTTTCCGACCCACTGAATGTCATCTCCATGGATCGCATTCGTAAGTCCGTAGAGTATTTGCGTGACCATCCCGAAGTGCAGGATGTACTGCTCTCTGGTGGCGACCCTTTGCTTCTCACCGACGACAAGTTGGGCCAGATTCTGTCGATGATCCGCGAGGCCAGGCCGGATCTGAAGATTTTGCGCATCGGCAGCCGCATGCTGGCACAGCTGCCCACCCGGGTAACCCCTGAGCTGTGCAAGGTACTGGTGAAAAATCGCGTCACCCTGATCAATACCCAGGTCAACCATCCGAAGGAGATTACCCCTCTGTTCCAGGAGCGCGTCAGCCTGTTGCGACGTGCCGGTATCATGCTGGGCAACCAAAGTGTGCTGATGAAGGGGGTCAACGACGATGTTGAAGTGATGCGGGATCTGGTGATGGACCTGGTGTCCAATGGTATCCGCCCCTATTACGTCTACTCTATGGATCCCGCTCCTGGGAACAGCAAGTTCCAAGTCAGCTATGATCGGATGCTGGAGATCTATCACGGCATTCGTGGTTGGGTGTCTGGCCCGGCAATTCCCACCTTTATCGTCGACGGCGTTGGTGGCCTGGGCAAAATGCCGGTACAGCCTGACTATGTCCGTAAAGAACACCATGGTGAGCAAACTCGACTGGTCGCCACCAACTTCGAAGGCCGCACCGCTGATGTCTCCTACCTGCTGTAGAGACTGATGATGCACACCATCGATTACCTGCTGTTTTTCGGCTACCTGATGGCATTGCTGGCGGTCGGCCTGTACTACTACCGTCGCCACCGTGGGGGAGAGGATTACTATCTGGCGGGCAGGAACCTGCCTGCCAAGCATGTGGGTTTCTCCATTGCCGCCACCGACGTAGGGGGCGGATTCTCCATTGGTCTTGCGGGTCTGGGATTCACCATGGGTCTTTCCGCCAGCTGGCTGCTGTTTACCGGTCTGCTGGGAGCCTGGCTCACGGCGGTGCTGCTGATCCCCAAAGTAAAACGACGGGACCAAACCCAAAACCTGTTTACCTATCCGGATCTGCTGCGCCACCATTTTGGCCCTAGGGTTGCGATGATCGCCGCGCTCATCTCAGGAGTTGGTTATCTGGGCTTTACCTCCGCCCAGTTGCTGGCAGGAGCCAAGTTGGCCTCTGTCACACTGATTCCCGACTCACTGTCGTTTGACAGCCCCCTGACCCTGGCCCTGTGGATCATCGGCGGCACCACCATCCTATACACCGCGTTTGGCGGACTGAAAGCGGTGATCATGACCGACAGCATCCAATGGCTGGTGCTGCTGCTGGGGCTGCTCTGCCTTGCTCTGCCCATGGCCTGGAGTCAGGTAGGGGGTTGGTCAGGCCTGAATGCAACCCTGCCTGAGCACTTCTTCAGCCTAAGCAGCATCAGTGGCATAACGCTGATCAACTGGATGGTAACCATTACCCCCATCTGGTTTGTTGCCATGACCCTGTATCAACGTATCTACGCATGCCGGGACGATGCAACGGCAAAGCGTGCCTGGTTTATGGCCGGCTTGCTGGAGTACCCGGTGATGGCATTCAGTGGTGTGCTGCTGGGGATGTGTGCAAGGGTACTCCTGCCTGAGATGGACGCAGAGAGCGCGGTCCCGGCCATGATTCGGGATCTGCTTCCCGTGGGCGTCACGGGCCTGGTGGTTGCCGCCTACTTTTCCGCCATCATGTCTACCGCTGACAGCTGCCTGATGGCCTGCTCTGGCAACCTGCTTAATGACTTGATGGGTCTGCGTGACAATGACCGGTACACCGTCCGCTACTCGATGCTGGCCACTCTGATACTGGGTGTGATCGCCATCATCCTGGCCGCCAGGGCTGAATCGGTTCTTTCCGCCATACTGATGGCCTACACCCTAATGATATCAGGGTTGGTAATGCCAACCCTGGCCTGCCTGTTTTGGCCCAGAGTAAGTCAGGGCACGGCCCTGGCCTCCATGCTGACAGGCTGCATCACCTCACTCTGGCTGATGTGGCCCCCCCTGCCGGTGCCCGAGTTGATTCAGGCAAGCGGCCTGGATGCGGGCGTATTTGGCCTAACAGCATCCGCCTGCGCCATGGGTATCGCCCATATGATGAACTGTATTTTCTCCACTTCCCACTCGCAAAAGGAGCTCCATGACTGACTCACTCGCCCCTAACACTCAGGATCAGAGCCCCTACGACATCCTTACCTCCTTGGAGGGCGCACAGATTCAACATGGTCCGAACAACAACCGCATCTACTTGATGGATCTCAAAGAGGCAGATCCTGCACGCTTGATCATCCAGATGCAGTCACTGGCCAGAGAGCACGGTTATGGCAAGCTCTTTGCGAAAGTCCCGGAGCACCGTGCCGGTCGATTCCTATCTCATGGGTTTCGCGTCGAGGCTCGAATTCCCGGCTTCTATCCAGAGTGCGATGCCCTGTTTCTGGGACTCTATCCTGATCCCCAGCGCGCCAAGGAGGCCCAGACGCACCAATTGCACAAGGTGCTTCAGCTGGCCAGGCACAACCTGGCTCCGGTGCACACCCCTGACAGCGGTTCCGGGGTGCGTCGCTGCCGGCCTCAAGACGTGGACGCAATGGCCCAACTCTATCGGCAGGTATTTCCCAGTTACCCCTTTGCCATCGATCAGCCCGATGTCCTGCAGCAAAGCATGGAGGAGGATGTGGACTACTTCTGCATCGAACAACAGGGGGAACTGATGGCCCTGGCCGCCGCAGAGAAATCCCCCGGTTCAATGACTGTTGAGATGACCGATTTTGCCACCAGCCCGGCAGCCAGAGGCCAGGGACTGGCCAGCCTACTGCTGCGGCAGATGGAGCAGGAAGTCTCTTCTGAGGGCTATCGAGTGGCTTATACCATTGCCAGGGCATACTCAGTCGGCATGAACCGCACCTTTGCCCGTCAGAGATATCAACTGGCGGGGCGCCTGACCAACAATACCCAGATAAGCGGACATATAGAAACCATGAACGTCTGGTATAAGGCCTTGAGATGATCGGCCATCCCCCCTTAGCTTGTTAGGATCCAAACAACTGGCGTAGCCATTTAGCCGGCTACGCCAAACTCTGAAACCTGAACAATTAATTTCAGCTATAAGCATTGAGCGGTTAATATTTAGACTTGAATGCACTTTTGCCCAATAGATGTCATTTTATTTTCACTACAGCTCGTTGCATTTTCCCTTTCGGCCCACTCGACGCCAAAAACAGCATAAGCAACTGTTTTTAATGAACTTAATGATATTCAAACCGTAACTCGCTGGTGTTTTTATCACCAAAACATGCTCGAAAGCAGATTTCAAGTCGCCAGACGATTTGAGCTCTACCCTAACACTTTGTTAGCATTGTCCCGCATTACAACTAAAACATCTCATCAATTGGTTTGATTTCAAATCTAACAGAGAGGATTAATGAGTAACCCCATAGATAAGTACAGTATCGATAATACGGACTATACCGTTGGTCAAGACAACATTCAGAAGTGGGGGTTTGATGTCCATAACCCTGTATTCGGCATCAGTGCCGGCCTGATTCTTCTTTTCCTGGCAGCCATCCTCATCAGTGATGCCGCCACCGCCAAAGCCGCCCTCGACGGCATCAAGTGGAAAATCATAAACAACTTCGACGCCCTCTTTATGTGGTCGGCTAACCTGTTCCTGATTTTCTGTTTATGGCTGGTGGTCAGCCCTTACGGCCGCATCCGCCTCGGCGGTGCCGACGCCCGTCCCGAACACTCCAACCTGTCCTGGATGGCGATGCTGTTTGCCGCTGGCATGGGCATCGGCCTGATGTTCTGGGGTGTTGCCGAGCCCGTTGCCTACTTCACCGGCTGGTATGAAACGCCACTTGGCGTCGAAGCCAACTCTCCTGAAGCGATCAAGGTCGCCATGGGCGCCACCATTTTTCACTGGGGCCTGCACCCCTGGGCAATGTACGCCGTGGTCGCCCTGTCCCTGGCCTTCTTCGCCTTCAACAAGGGGCTGCCCCTGTCGATCCGCTCCATCTTCTACCCCATCCTGGGGGATCGGACCTGGGGTTGGTTTGGTCACGCCATCGACATTATGGCGGTGCTGGCAACCCTGTTTGGTCTGGCGACCTCTCTGGGCCTGGGTGCCCAACAGGCCTCCAGCGGCATCAATCATGTGTTTGGCACCGAAGGCGGCATCGGCATGCAGGTTGGCGTCATCGCCTTTGTCACCGGCCTGGCGGTGGTCTCCGTGGTCCGCGGCATCGAGGGCGGCGTCAAGGTACTGAGTAACGTCAACATGCTGGTGGCTCTGGCCCTGCTGGTGTTTGTGACCCTGGTGGGCGCCGCCGTCGCCTTCGGCAATCTGGGACAAACCCTGCTGGGCTACGCCGAGAACCTGATCCCCCTGAGCAACCCTCATGGGCGGGAAGATGAAGCCTGGATGCATGGCTGGACCGTGTTCTACTGGGCCTGGTGGATCTCCTGGTCTCCTTTTGTTGGCATGTTCATCGCCCGGGTGTCCAAAGGTCGTACCGTGCGTGAATTCCTGATTGCGGTGATGTTTATCCCCACAGCGGTATGCATCATCTGGATGTCGGTATTTGGTGGTATCGCCATCGACCAGATCGTCAACAAGGTGGGCGAACTGGGCACCAATGGCCTGTCGGACATCACCCTGGCGCTGTTCTACACCTATGATGCCCTGCCCTGGAGCACCTTCCTGTCAGTGATCTCCATCGTGCTGATCATGGTGTTCTTCATCACCTCTTCCGACTCCGGCTCCCTGGTGATCGACAGCATCACCGCCGGGGGTAAGGTGGACGCCCCTGTACCTCAGCGCATCTTCTGGGCCACCATCGAAGGCGCCATCGCAGCCACCCTGCTGTGGATCGGCGGCACCGAAGCGATTCAGGCCCTGCAGGCGGGCACCATCTCCACCGCTTTGCCCTTCACCTTTATCCTGCTGATGATGTGCGTCAGCCTGGTCAAAGGCATGAAGACCGAGCCAAGAGGGTAACCTCACATTCCGATTCCAAGGGGCGCCGCGGCGCCCCTTTTTGTTGGCCCGAGACCAACCACCAGACAAAAAAAGCCCCGCCAATGGGCGGGGCTGGATGCTGTGAACCTCTGGCTTAGAAGTAGTAGCCGAAGTTGATGTTCACCCGCTTGTTGGTGTCACCACTGCCCACCAGAGTGCCGCCGATAAAGGGCTGATTCTCAGCAACCACAAAATCCACGTAGGTGTAGAGCGCCCCGGCACTGATCGCCATACCGGTGACGTTCATGAAGGTGTCGTCCAACTCGCCCGGCTTGTCGGTCATCAGCGAGTAATCGTTGTAGAAGGTCAGGTTGGTCACCGGGCCCATCTTCACCGGCAGGCTGTAAGCGATGTTGGCGGTGTAGGTGATCGCTTCTGCGGGAATGGAATCGTAAAAGGCATAAGCGCCGACGACCATCTGCTCCACTTCCATGCCATCGATGTCGTATTCGTAGTCGGACGCCTGAAGCTGAACGTTCCAGGCACCATAGTTGATGACGCCGTGCACCGCCGCAGCCCAGTGATCACCATCCATGTTGCCGTCCACCTCCAACTCGCCAAACTGGCCCGACAGGCCCAGTTCCACCGAACCGCCGTCCAGTTGCAGGGTGTGAGCGTAGCGAAGGTTGAAGGTGTTGGTTTCCCCCACCTCCAGGCTTGGCGCATCGTAGGTGCCCTCGCCCTCCAGGCGCACGCCGAGCACGTCATAGGAGTAACGATCGCTGCGCTCAGACACATAGCCATCGATGCCGCCCTGCTCATCGTTCTTGTAGAACGCCACATCCAATCGATTTCGTTTGGACTCAAACTTATAATTCAGGCCCATGTCATAGTCATCTTCCAGGCCAGTGTAAAAGTTTGAGCTGAAGAAGAAGCTGTGAGAAGCGTAGGGCAGGATGCCGAAAGGCACCTGGGTGACACCGATCTGACCGCTGTGGCTGTCACTGAAATCATAGCCAACCCAGGCATGATGCAGCACATCCATATATTGGTACCAACGGTATTGAGCAGACAGCGTCAGGTCGCCAATCTTGCCATTGGCATCCAACCTGAACACATCAAAATCGAAGTCTCCGCCTCTGTCGCTGTTGTCATCGCTATAATCTTCATAGCTATATTGGAATCGAGCCGCACCACCCAGGGTAATGCCTCCCTCATCCTTTTCCTGCTCTACCGCTTGCTGACGCTTCTCCAACTCGTCGATTCGCTGCTTAAGCTCCTCGATTTCACTGGTTTGAGCTGCAGCCGCGGCGGAGAAAATCATACCGATGACAATGGCCAGTTTGGTTTTCATTACAACGCGTCCTAAATGATTTTTGTGAATGTTCCAACAGACGCCCCGAACCACATTTCTTTAACCGCCGGGACGCAACAACGTTACATGTTAACGGAGCAATCATTTGATCTCAAATCATTGTGCTGATTTCAGACACAAAAAAGGGCGGCTTACGCCGCCCTTTTATGGGGTTCCTGGTTTACTTCACTGTATCCGGTGAGGCGATATCCAGCAGAGGCGCCGCATCCAGAGTCTCGGCGTCCATCATGTAGGCAACTCGCTGCATGGAAGAGAGGATTTGGGTCTTTTCCCAATCATTGAGATTCTCAAACCGGTCGATGAACTTCTCATGCAGAAGTGGCGGAGCCGATGCCAAAACCCGGCTCCCCTCCTCGGTCAGCCTGGCATTGACGATACGCTTGTCGGTCTGACTGCGGACCCGCTCAATCAGTCCGCGGTCCTGCAGACGATTCAAGATGGTGGTGACCGTCGCCGGACTCAGTGAGACGTCATTAGAGAGACGGCGCACCGTCACATCCCCGAGGGTATCGATGGCTCTGAGCACCATCACCTGGGGAATGGTCAGCCCGCAGGCTTTGATCATCCTCTTAGACTGCAGGTCGGTCGCCCGGATGATGCGCCGAAGTGCCACAAGCACCTCAGGCCAGTATTGTGCCTCAGGCATGTTCTTCCTATACAAAATTCAACAGATAATTGCCGAGTATATTCACCCTCGAACTTTAGGCAACTAACTTATTGCTCTGAGTTGAAATTACCCGGGCATCACCAAAAAGGGGCCTGGAATCTTCCCCCACCCCGCTCCGAAATGGGAACAGGCCGGGCCAGATCCCCTGCCCTGTCACGGCCTACCCCTCGTCGTAGGGATTGGCCAGGGTCGCCTTCATCGAGTAACCCGCCGCAAAGGTTTCCATGTCGTAGGTCACCGCATTGAGCGTGCCGGTCACCCACACCGCATCCCAGACAATGTCCTGCGGCAGGCCTTCAGGATAGTTCACATAGACGATCTGGTTGGTGGGCGGCGGTGGCACATGAATACAAGCGCCATAGTATGGCACCAGCAAAAACTCGGTGACCTTGTTCTCATCCCCCTCCAGAGGCACCACAAACCCGGCCAATCTCACCTGTTTACCGTTAAGGGCTTCCACCACCTTGCCATAGGTCTGTATCCAATCGATGGGCGCGCTTTCATCGGCAAACATGGGGTGAATGGCCATGGAGGGCGGAGGCAGCGGCTGATTACGCTCCTCAGCCGGGACCAGGTCTTCCCATTCCAGCACCTTGACGTCGGCATAGGCCAATTGACTCATCAGGGCCAACAGACCCAAACACAGATATCGAACGTTCATTTTCTCTCCTTACAATCTTTGGGTCAGGCCATCGCTGAGGGTATGCCGGTAAGCGCGCCAGGCAGGTACTATCCCGGCCAAGGTGCCGGCCAACTGCACCGCCCCCATCATCCACAGCACAGAATCTGCGGGCATCCCCAGACTCAGCTCAAGACCATACTGACTCCTTGCCCAGGGCGACAGCAGCAGCACGCTAAGCTGGGCCAGCAGGTAGCCCAACACGGTGCCAATCAGGCTCAGCAGGGCCGCCTCCCCCCACAGCAACAGGAAGATGTGCCTGGGTCCGGCGCCCATGGCCCGCAATATGGCCATCTCTCGGCGCCGCTCTCCCAGGCTGGCCAACAGGGTGGTCAACATACCGGTCAGTCCCACCGCCACTACAAAGCCGGAGACAATGGCCAGGGCCCGTTCCCCCTGAGACAGCAGCGCCCACAACTGAGACAGGGCCATACCAGGCAAGATGGCGGACAAGGGCTCAGAACGGTTGGTGTTGATGGCCCGCTGTACCCCAAGCAGTCGCAGTTTGTTCTCCAGCCCCACCAGGAAGGCGGTGATGGTCTTTGGAGTCAAATCATACTGGTTTACCTGACCACCGCTGATCGCATAACGGCGGCTTCCCCCCTGCCAACCCAGGTGAATCGCTTCTATGGCTTGCAGAGAAACGTGCAGACTTCGATCTACCGGGGTGCCGGTTGGTGCCAGGATTCCCACGACGGTAAAGGGCATCTCATCGTGCTGGGAGAAGCTGACCGACGCCCCGGCACCGTGGGAGAGCACCAGCTGATCGCCAAGTTGATAGCCCAGTTTGCTGGCCACCTCGGCGCCAAGGACCACATCAAACAGTCCCTCAAATGGGACACCCTGAGCCAGGGCCAGAGACTGCCCCTTGCCATAGTGGTAGTGGTGGAAATAATCGAGATTGGTGCCCACCACCCGATACCCCCTGTGGGAATCCCCCAGGGCCAGGGGAATGGTCCAGGCCACCCCTTTGGTGCCGGCCAGCCTCTGGTAGGTGTCATAACCAATATTGTTGGTGGCATCCCCCAGCCGGAACACCGAGTAGAGCAGCAGGTTGATGCCGCCACTTCGTGCTCCCACCACCAGATCCGTGCCTGAAATGGTGTTGGCAAAGCTCTGCCTGGCTTGGGTCCTGACCATTTCGACCCCGATAAACAGGGCAACGGAGAGGGCAATCACCGCCAGGGTCAGCCCAACGCTGGTGCGCCGATTGGCCATACTTCGTGTCATCAGGCTTAACATGGCAGCACCTCGGTACCCTGGGGAGTGACCTCGAGCCGATAACCCCGCTCCACCACCTGGGCCAGCGCCGGATCATGACTGACCAGCAACAGGGCAGAGCCTGACTGGGCGCACTGCTGCGTCAGCAATGACAGGAAGCTGTCCCTGGCCTTGGGATCCAGGGCGGAGGTCGGTTCATCCGCCAGAATCAGCCCGGGAGCACCAATCAGTGCCCTGGCCACCGCCACCCGCTGCTGCTGCCCAACGGACAACTGAGTTACCGGCTGACGATGCAGACTCTGATCCAGCTCCATGGCGGTCAGCAGGCGACTGGCCTCCCGAGCGGGATTGCCGGCTCTGCGTCGGCGTTCTTTAGAAAACTTCAGTGGCATCAGCACGTTCTCTTCCACATTCAGATAGGGAAGCAGATTGAACTGCTGAAAGATGATCCCCATGGACTCCGCCCGCAGGCGATCACGCCCCACCGCTGACAGGGCCGAAAGCTCTGCCCCCTCCAGCTTGAGTCCGCCCCCATAGCCAGACAGCACACCACTGATCAGGTTGAGCAGGGTGGACTTGCCGCTGCCTGACGGCCCCTGCAACAACACCCTCTCTCCCGTTTTCAGTGCAAGCTCATCCACTCTGAGCTCTCTTCCGGAGCCAGGCCAGCGGTAACTGAGCCCCTCTATCGCCAGTTGAGTCATCGTGCCCCCTACCAGCTGAGGGTGGTGTGCTGGCGGTCGAGCTGGCCACCACCACTGCCCTGAGCGGTCAGTCGCTGAACGGTCAGCGAGTGCAGATCGGGAAATTGGGCAAACAGCGTCACCCCAAGCTGGTTCAGCGCAGAGGGGTTCTCACAGCGCCACTGCCAGTCTGCTTCCAGGGCCATATGACCACTCGCCGAAGGACGGTCCAGCCCTTCAGGCCGGTTCAGGTTGACGCCGTCGGGGCGACATTGAGCCTGATCATTCAAACTGAACAGAGCATGCCCCTGCTCCAGTCGAGTCAGCACCTGTTCTACCTGTGCCCACTGCGCTTCATCGGCCGGGGCATGTTCAAAACCCCAGAGGGAATGAGTGTCCACCTCCAGGCTGATCTGCACCAGATTCTGGTCCTGGACCAGAGTCAGCAAGCCCTCCCCATGCCGGTGGGCCTGATGCGCCTGAAATTCGTGGTGATGATGACCTTGATGGTCCGACGCCATAGCACTGACCGGCATATGAACTGAGCCAATCAACAGGGCGGCCTGACCCAGTTTTGATTTGGTTCCCATAGAGAAACTCCGTCTGTAAATCGAATAAGGGTGGGTTCACGACAGAGCGAGGGGTGGGTCACGGTTGCCTCTGTACTGGATCGCAGGCTGAGCCAGGGGGCGGGAATGCGGCAACGCCCTGTTCAGAAACGGAGGCGAAGCCGGCCAGGTGACTGCGGACAGGCCGGTCGCCTGGAACCAGTGGTCTATCAGCAGGGCGTGAACACAGGGCACACCAGCCTCGTGGTGGTGCAGCGCCTCCTTCAGCCCCTGGCAGGCCAACATCGACAGATTGGCTGTCCAGATCATAACAACCAGGGCTAAGGCCCGCAGCGATGGGGCGGTCATGGACATAGAGGCTCAGGGCGCTTGGGAAAAAAAGGCATTAAAAGAGATCTATACCATCCATGGAAGTTCAGCAACAGCAAAGAGTTGTAACCGGAGGAGACAGATGGCCAGATCCGACTACTGCGCGCTCCCTCCCGCCGAAGAGGCGTGAGCCCCCCCTCCTCTATTCGAGTAACAGTCTGTTCTAAATTGCTTTTCTCTTACTCTTTATGTGGATTTGCATTGTTGCGAATCGTGATCATTCTCATTTGCATTTGAAGGATTTGTGAGTAATATGGCGCGGTTTTTAGCCATTGTTTAAGGTTGTAACCCATGCACAAATCCTACCTATCCCTCTGCGTAACCCTGGCGCTTCCCACCCTCGCTCTGGCCAATGCCAGTGTGCCGGACAGCGAGAATATCGAACGGATTGTGGTGACCGGCAGCAGGATCATCGAAAGCATTGACGAAGTCCCCGCCTCCATCACCATTGTGACCGCAGAACAGCTTCAAGATGATCTGCAGGTCAGCTCAGAACTTCAGAATATGCTGGCCATTCGGGTGCCCGGAATGGCGCCCTCCACCGGCAGCAGCAGTAACTCTGGCCAGACTCTGCGAGGCCGAGCCGCACTAGTGATGATTGACGGCGTGCCCCAATCCACGCCCCTGCGCAACGGCGCCCTGGGGGTGCGGACATTGGACCCCTCGGTGATCGAGAGGATCGAAGTGATCAAGGGAGCAACCTCAATCTACGGCAACGGCGCGGCAGGGGGCATCATCAACTACATCACCAAAAAGCCAGGCAAGGAACATCAGGTGGAACTGGGTCTCTCCAGCCGAGCCAGTCTGGTGAAACTGGAAGACAGTCAGGGACACCGACTGGAGGGAGGACTGAACGGGTCGGTGAATCAGTTCAGCTACGTGCTGTCGGCGGTGAGAGAGGAAAATGGCGTACAGCGCGACGCTGAAGGCGACATCATCGGCACCAAGTACGGCATATCGGAAAGCGTGGCCCAAAACTACTTCACCAAACTCGCCTACCAGTTTGACGACGACAAGTCCCTTCAGCTGACCTACAACTACTATGAATCCCAGATGGACGCCGATCTGGTTGATGTCGTTGGCGATATCAATGCTGGCATAAAAACCTACGCAATTAAGAACACCTCTGGCGAACCCAATCCAGGTGAACCCCAGGGACCCCGGGGTAATCATAACGCCATGCTTCAGTACCAAGATTTTGAGGTGTTCAGCAATACCGACATGACTCTGGATGGCTACTGGCAGAAAATTGAGAACGTCTTCTTCTACTCTCCGGTCCTCGCCAACCCCGATGAGGGTTACGCCGGTGGGCAGTCCTACATCAAATCAGAAAAACGAGGCTTCAGAGCCACATTCAACAGCCAGCTTGAGTGGGACCAGATAGAGGGCACCTTTATCTACGGCGCTGACCTGCTCAATGATGTCACCTCCCAGCCTCTGGTCGATGGCCGGATCTGGGTACCTGAGATGGACATGAGCAACCTGGCGTTCTTCCTCCAGACCAAGTGGATCATCGCCGATGACTGGGTGTTAAAGGCAGGGGTACGCAAAGAGAGCATTGATCTGGACGTAAACGACTATCAGACCCTGAAATTGTGCCGCAGCGCCGACGTCTGCTCCATTCCCATGGATGTCACCGGAGGCAAGCTGGAATACCGGGCCACCACCTACAACGTCGGCCTGAGGTACATGGCCGACGAACGCTTCTCCCCCTTTGCCAACTACTCTCAGGGCGCCGACATCTCCGACATTGGCCGGCTGCTGCGCACCGCCACCGTGACCGACATCAGCGATATTCGCACCGAAGCGTCCATCATCGACAACTACGAGGTGGGTTTCAGCAGCCAGTTTGACGACCTGATGTTCAGCCTGGCCGCCTACCGCAGCACCTCGGAGTTGGGCACCTCCAACACATTCGATCCCAACACCGGCGTCTACATGCCCGTGCGCGCCCCGCAGAAGATCTGGGGGTATGAAGCCAGCCTGGACTACGCCGTCGACGACAGTCTGTCTTTGGGGGCCACCTACAGCTGGGTTGAGGGCAAGGACACCGACAAGGATGTCTACCTGGGGGCCAGGCAGATTTCCGCGCCCAAGCTGACCGCCTTCCTGGACTGGCGACCAGTGGACAACGCCAAATTGTCACTGACCTACCTGCATGTGGGCAGCCGCGACAGATTCGACCCCGTCGATGGCAAGTACGTAGGCGATCAGGGTCCCATCGACAGCTACGATCTGTTCAACCTGAGCAGCCGCTACCAGCTGGGCAACTGGGAGCTGTTTGCTGGCATCGAGAATCTGTTCAACGAGGATTACTACCCCGCCACCTCGCAAGCGTACACCTATGGTGGCTACAACACCAAGGGGCTGGGCACCACGCTGAATCTGGGTGCCAAGATACGCTTCTAAGCGCCCTTCGCGGACTAACCTCTTCAATCAGAGGCGCTTGTGCGCCTCTTTCTCTTTGCCTCTGCAAAAGCTGTAACTCACTGGTGAATCTATGCTATCTGCTCGATAGGCGTCTATTATCAGAGTATCCCCCTGCACAGGAGAGGCCTGGCCATGCTGATCTCCACCCTGGTCCTGTTGTTGACCGCCGTGGTCTATACGGTAATGCGCTACGACAGTTACTCCAGCGGCGAACTCTCCATCATCTCCATCATGGTGCTGGTGTTCTCCGCCTTGCTGAGCGAAGTGGTTGCCCTGAGGCAACGGCTAAAACAGCTGGAAAACAAGGAAAGCCCTAAGCCTTAAACGCAAAAAAGCCCGGCTCAAGGCCGGGCTTCTGCAAAAATGCGGACGCTTTCGATTACCCGATGTGGGTCAGGCCACCCATGTAGGGGCGCAGCACTTCTGGGATCTCGATGCGGCCATCGGCCTGCTGACAGTTCTCCAAAATCGCCACCAGGGTGCGACCTACCGCCAGGCCGGAACCGTTCAGGGTGTGCAGCAGCTCAGGCTTGCCGGTTTCAGGGTTACGCCAGCGTGCCTTCATACGGCGGGCCTGGAAGTCGCCCATGTTGGAGCAGGAGGAGATCTCACGGTACTTGGCCTGGCTGGGCACCCACACTTCCAAATCATAGGTCTTGGTGGAACCAAAGCCCATGTCGCCGGTACACAGCACCACCTTACGGTAGGGCAGGTTCAGGTTCTGCAGGATCTTCTCGGCGTGACCGGTCAACTGCTCCAGAGCCGCCATGGACTCGGAAGGCTTGGCCAGCTGAACCAGCTCCACCTTGTCAAACTGGTGCTGACGAATCAGACCGCGGGTATCACGGCCGGAGGCACCGGCTTCACTGCGGAAACAGGGGGTGTGAGCGGTCATCTTCACCGGCAGCGCCTTGGCATCGATGATCTCATCGCGAGCCATATTGGTCAGGGGCACCTCGGCGGTGGGGATCAGGCTCAAACGACGATCGGTATCCTCCTCCAGCTGCTCGGTGTGGAACAGGTCCTCACCAAACTTGGGCAGCTGACCGGTACCGCGCAGGCTGTCCGGGTTCACCAGGTAGGGCACATACATCTCGGTGTAGCCGTGCTCTGTGGTATGGGTATCCAGCATGTACTGGGCCAGGGCGCGATGCATGCGGGCCACCTGGCCCTTCATCACGATGAAACGGGAGCCGGACAGCTTGGCGGCGGAGGCAAAATCCAGGCCATCCACACCTTCACCCAGGTCCACGTGGTCCTTGACCTCGAAGTCGAAGCTGCGGGGCTCTCCCCAAGAGCTGACTTCAACGTTCTCCTCCTCATCGGCGCCGATGGGGCAGGAAGCATCCGGCAGGTTGGGGATGCCGGCAACGATGTCGTCCCATTCGGCCAGCAACTTGTCCTGGGCCGCCTTGGTCTCGGTCAGCTTATCGCCGAGGCTGGCCACTTCCGCCAGCAGCGGGGCGATGTCTTCGCCATTGGCCTTAGCCTTACCAATCGACTTCGAGCGACTGTTACGTTCAGCTTGCAGTTCCTGAGTTTCGACCTGCAGCGCTTTACGCTGTTCGTCCAGTTTGGTCAAACGCGCCACATCCAGGATGTAGCCTCGGGTAGCCAGACGCTCGGCAGTTTGCTCGAGGTCGGCTCTTAGGTATTTGCTGTCTAACATATCGCTTCTATTTAGAGTCGTGCATAAACCAACTGCTGACCGCAGAACACCATCGCAAGACAGAGGCCTACGTTCAGCAATACATTCAACATGGCTTTGATCCAGTACCCCTCCTGCAACAGCAGGACGGTTTCATTGGAGAAGGTGGAGAAGGTGGTCAACGCACCCAGCATGCCAACACCAATAAACGCTTTCAGGGTCGGGGACAGATTAGAGACATCGCCCCAGGCGTAGAGCGCCCCCATAATCAGAGAACCTATGCAATTGACGATCAGTGTACCAAAGGGAAAGCCAGTTCCGAATAGCTTTAAGGCAAGAATTGAGGTGCCATAACGTGCGCTCGCTCCCACCGCGCCCCCCAGGGCCACTGCAATAAGGTTATTCATAGCGTTTGTTCCCACTTTGGCGATCCATTTCCGCCAACTGATTGAGTTTCTCTTTGATCTTCCTCTCCAGGCCTCTATCAGCAGGCTGGTAGAACTTCTCCTGTTCCAGCTCCGGCGGCAGATAGACCTCACCGGCAGCGTAGGCACCGGGCTCATCATGGGCGTAGCGGTACTCGGCGCCGTGCCCGAGCTCCTTCATCAGCTTGGTGGGGGCATTGCGCAGGTGCACCGGCACCTCCAGGTGGCCGGTCTCCCGAGCCCGCAGCCGTGCAGCCTTGAAGGCGGTGTAGACCGCATTGCTCTTGGGCGCCGCCGCCAGATACACCAGGGCCTGGGCGATGGCCCGCTCCCCTTCCGCCGGACCGACCCGGTGGAAACAGTCCCAGGCGTTCAGGGCCACCTCCATGGCTCTGGGATCGGCGTTGCCCACATCTTCGGAGGCGATGGCCAGGCAGCGCCGGGCCACATACAGGGGATCGCCGCCCCCCTCGAGGATACGGCAGTACCAGTAGAGGGCCGCATCCGGGTTGGAGCCGCGCACCGACTTGTGCACAGCGGAGATCAGGTCATAGAACTGATCGCCCTTGTTGTCGAACCGGGCCACCGGTTCTCCGGCAACCTGGATCAGCATCTCCTGGGTGAGGAGGCCGTCCTCACTCATGTCCGCCATCAACTCCAGCAGATTCAGGGCGCGGCGGGCGTCTCCGTCCACCAGGGTGGCCAGGGCGGTCAGCACCTCATCGGCCATGGTGAGCTTGAGCTTGCCCAGCCCCCTGTCAGCGTCGGTCAGGGCATCGCTGAGAATGCGCGTGATTGCTTCGGCGCCCAGCTTTCTGATCACATAGACCCTGGCCCGGGAGAGCAACGCGCTGTTCACTTCGAAAGAGGGATTTTCCGTGGTGGCGCCGATGAAGATCACCGTGCCATCTTCGATGAAGGGCAAAAACGCATCTTGCTGGCTCTTGTTGAACCTGTGGACCTCGTCCACAAACAGCAGGGTGCGCCGTCCCTGGGCCTGAGCCACCTCCTTGGCCTTGGCGATCGCCTCACGAATCTCCTTGACCCCGGAAGTCACTGCGGAGATCCGCTCTACGTGGGCGTTGGAGTAGCTGGCGACCAGCTCTGCCAGGGTGGTCTTGCCGGTACCTGGTGGCCCCCAGAGGATCATGGAGTGGGCTCGGCCCGCTTCCAGTGCCTGGCGCAACGGTTTGCCGGGGGCAAACAGGTGCTCCTGGCCGATATAGTGTTCCAGTTTCTCCGGGCGCATTCGCGCCGCCAGAGGACGAAAGTCCGGGCTAAAGTCCAGGCTCAGGCTGCTCATTGGCCGCGCTGATCGTCGATCTCGGTGCCCTCTGGCGCCGTAAACTGGAACTGGTCCGCGGCCACAGCATCAGAGCTGAAATCGGACAGGGTAAATTCACTGCGCACCGCCTGGCTGTCCAGCATCGCCAGAGAGGCAATGCTGTCACCCTGGAAGCAGACGGACATGCGGCGAATGTGGCTCTCTTCGCTGATGGGCTCGGCGTCGAAGCACTGCTCATTCTGACTGAAGCGATACTGGCTCCAGGCCTCGTCATCGGTACGGGTCAGTATGGTCAGCGGCGTCTGGGCGATGGCGTCATCCTGACGATAGACGGACACCGCCTCCATCAGCGGGTCGTATACCCAGACGGCACTGCCATCGGCCACCACCAGACTCTCCTCGGGTGCGGTCAGTTGCCAACGGAAGCGGTCGGGGGAGCTCACCGCCAGACGGCCTTCGCCCTCCTGGATCAGCTCACCCTGGTCGTCGAATACCTGCTGACTGAAACCCGCCTGGAAGCTTTCCAGCTGTGCCAGCTTCTGTTTCAGGTTCTCTTCGGCCCCGGCATGAGCCAGAGCAGGCAGCAAGGCCACTGCCAAAAACAGTCTTTTCATAATTCCTCTCTGGAGGGGATGCCCATGCTGGAGAGCGTTGCGCCATCGCCTCTCCCCGGGCATCGTGTCTAATCTCTGGCGGGCACCAGCACCTCACGGTTGCCATTGTGGCCCGGAGGGCTCACCAGCCCACTCTGCTCCATCTCCTCGACCAGGCGCGCCGCCCGGTTGTAGCCGATCTTCAGCTTACGCTGAACACTGGAGATGGAGGCCCGACGGGACTCGATGACAAAAGCCACCGCCTCATCGTAAAGAGGGTCCTTCTCACCCTCTGCGTCTCCGCTCTCTCCCGGGAGCAGCACCTGTTCCCCGCCGCTCTCGCCGGCGAGAATCTCCTCGATATAATTCGGCTCACCGCGGGCACGCCAGTCGGCCACCACCCGGTGCACCTCATGGTCATCCACGAACGCGCCGTGGACCCGCATCGGCACCCCGGTACCGGGCGGCAGGTAAAGCATGTCACCCTGCCCCAGCAGTTGCTCCGCACCCTGTTGATCCAGGATGGTGCGGGAATCCACCCGACTGGAGACCTGGAAGGCGATACGGGTGGGGATGTTGGCCTTGATCAGGCCGGTAATCACATCCACCGACGGACGCTGAGTCGCCAGAATCAGATGGATGCCTGCGGCCCGGGCCTTCTGGGCGATACGGGCGATCAGCTCCTCCACCTTCTTGCCGACGATCATCATCATGTCGGCAAACTCATCCACCACCACCACAATGGAGGGCAGCTTCTCAAGCTCAGGGGGCTGAACATCCATGGAGTCCGTTGCGCTCCACAGGGGATCGGTCAGCGGCTCACCGGCGTCTCTGGCCTGCTGCACCTTGGCGTTGAACCCCTTGAGGTTGCGCACGCCCAGGGCGGACATCAGCTTGTAGCGGCGCTCCATCTCGCCCACGCACCAGCGCAGGGCGTTGGAGGCCTCCTTCATGTCGGTGACCACCTCACACAACAGGTGAGGAATCCCTTCGTAGACCGACAGCTCCAGCATCTTGGGGTCGATCATGATCAGCCGCACCTCTTCCGGGGTGGACTTGTACAGCAAGCTGAGGATCATCACGTTGACCCCCACCGATTTACCCGAGCCCGTGGTACCGGCCACCAGCAGGTGGGGCATCTTGGCCAGATCCACGGTCACCGGATAACCGGCGATGTCCTGCCCCAGCACCATGGCCAGGTTGGATTTGGACTGCTCGAACTTGTCGCTGCCCAACACATCGCGAAGATAGACGATCTCCCGGTGCTTGTTGGGCAGTTCCAGGCCAATCACCGACTTGCCGGGGATCACCTCCACCACCCGTACGCTGACCGCAGACAAGGCCCGAGCCAGGTCCTTGGCCAGGTTGGTGATCTTGGAGACTTTGACCCCGGGGGCCAGGTCCAGTTCAAACCGAGTGATCACCGGGCCGGGATGCACATCCACCACCTGGGCAGAGATGCTGAAATCCGCCAGCTTCAGCTCCACCAGACGGGCAATTTGATCCAGCTCGTCCCGGCTGATGGGGTTCTTACTCTTGTTGGGCCTGTCCAGCAGCTCCAAAGTGGGCATCAGGGTCTGGGCCTCTGCCTGTGCTTGTGCAGCTACGGGCAGGGTTGGCTCACCCTTGGGTTTTGCGGCCTTTCTCGGTTTGGTTGCCTTAGGGACAATGCCGGTCTCTGCTGCTTCCGGCGCCAATCCCTGGGCTAGGGCTGGCATAACTGGCTCCGATTGCTGAGGCTCGCCGCCCATCATGGGCTCGGTCCGGGCGCCGAACAGACTTTCGGTGTCCACCTGGGGCTCAGCCCTGGAGGACAACTGCGGCGGCTCATCCTGCGCCTCTTCCGGCCCGTAACGACGCTCGTCATACCAGGCTACGAAACGGTTGAACCAACGGAAACGGTAGAGGAAAGGCACCCGATCGAGCCAGTCGGTGGGCTCATCCTCACTCTCCGCTTCTCGGTCCAGGTCCGCCGAGACGGCTGAAGTAGCGTAGGCTGGAGTGGCACCGCCAAAGGCGGGCTCTTTGTGCTTTTTGGCCAGGGACAGAATGTCGTCCTCGGGCGGCGTCGGCGCCCCTTTGTCACGGTTGAGCATCCTGCCCGGCAGGGCCCAGAGCCACAGCAGCGCCTTGATAACACCGGCACCCACCGCCTCCACCACAGTCACCCAGCTCAGGCCGGTGAACAGGGTGAAACCCGCACCGATGAAACAGAGCAGCAGCAAGGTGGTGCCCATCAGGTTGAAATAGGGCAGCATGGCATCGCGAATCACATCACCAATCACCCCGCCAGCGGAGAAGTAGTAGATGTCATCGGCATTGATGGAGGCCAGGGTGGCGAAGCCAAGCAACATCAGCAGCAGGCCGACGATGCGCAGGGCCACGGAGAAGTAGTCAATCTCAACAAGGTGGTAGCTGCGACGGAACATCAGCCAGCCTATGCCTGCAGTCAGCACCGGAATGGCCCAGGCACTGATGCCAAAAGCGAAATACAGCAGGTCTGCCAGCCAGGCGCCGACCCGTCCCATGGTATTGTGCACCTGCCCGTCCCAGGCGGTTTGGCTCCAGCCCGGATCCGCCGGATGGAAGCTTCCCAGGGCGGCAAGGAGGTAGAGAGCCAGGGCACAACAGAGAATCAACCCCAGTTCCAGTAATCGCTGAATGCCGTTTAGAGTGCGTGGCGCAGTCTCTTGCTCACTCAAGGCGTGACCCTTTTTTCTCGCAGATTCAATAGAGAAGCCTACCATATCAGACAATGGCGGCGGATGCATGGTTATCTATACAGTTATTGGCGGGGCTTTCTTGGGCCTAAACGCAACAATGCCTCCGCTGGAGGCACTGTTGGCTGGGGGTTTCCCGAGGATCAGGCTGGGACGCTGGTCTGGCTGATCTGAACCCGGCTGGTCTGCTTGACCTCCTCCATCACCACATAGGTGCGGGTGTCTTTCACACCGGGGAGCTTCAGCAGCGTGTCGGACAGCAGCTGACGGTAAGCGGACATGTCACTTACGCGGGTTTTCAGCAGGTAGTCGAAATCGCCGGATACCAGGTGGCACTCCTGGATGTCTTCCAGAGCCATAACGGAGTGATTGAACTTATCAAACACGTCCGGGGAGTCACGATTGAGGGTGATCTCCACATAAACCAGCAAAGAGGCGCCCAGGTAGTGGGGGTTAACCAGTGCGGTGTAGCCCTGAATGAAACCCTGACGCTCGAGGCGCTTCACCCGCTCCAGACAGGGAGTGGGGCTCAAGCCTACGCGCTTGGACAGTTCAACGTTGGAGATGCGGCCATCCTTCTGCAGTTCATTAAGGATGTTGCGGTCGATTCTGTCCAACTCTTTGAGTGGCTTTTTCTTATTATATGCCATTTTGTGCTTCCTTTTCCCTTCTTGGTTGGGATTTTATCCTAATAATGCCCAAATATATCGGAAGAAAAACTTCCGACTGAATAATATACTGATTCGCACCCGATAGCCACGAAAAAATCATATTCAGGGGTAGTTTTTCAATACTTACGCCTGTGGATCAATAGAAAATACAAAAGGGGACAATATGATCATCGGTGTGCCAAAGGAGATTAAGAATCACGAGTACCGTGTTGGCATGGTGCCAGCCAGCGTGCGGGAACTGACCCGTCGCGGCCATCAGGTACTGGTGCAAACCCAGGCAGGCAGCGGTATTGGTTTTGACGATCAGGACTACATCAACGCCGGCGCCGAGATCCTCGGCACCGCAGAGCAGGTCTTCGCCCAGGCGGAGATGATTGTAAAGGTAAAAGAGCCTCAGGCAGTCGAACGTGCCATGCTGCGCCCCGGCCAGATCCTGTTCACCTACCTGCACCTGGCCCCCGACCTGCCTCAGACCGAGGACCTGGTTAAGAGCGGCGCCATCTGCATCGCCTATGAAACCGTGACCGATGATAAAGGCGGCCTGCCTCTGCTGGCCCCCATGTCTGAAGTGGCCGGTCGCATGTCCATCCAGGCCGGTGCCCAGGCACTGGAAAAATCCCACCAGGGCCGCGGCATGCTGCTGGGTGGCGTACCCGGCGTAGAACCTGCCAAAGTGGTGGTCATCGGTGGCGGCATGGTTGGCCGCAACGCAGCCCTGATGGCGGTCGGCCTGGGCGCCGATGTGACCATCCTGGATCGCAACGTCAACGTACTGCGTGATCTCAACAATCAGTTCGAGAACCGCGCCAAGGTGATCTACTCCACCGCCGAAGCCCTGGAGAAGCACGTTCTGGAAGCGGACCTGGTGATTGGCGGCGTACTGATCCCCGGCGCCGCCGCTCCCAAGCTGGTGACCCGCGAGCACATCAGCAGAATGAAGCCCGGCGCTGCCATCGTAGACGTCGCCATCGACCAGGGCGGTTGTGTGGAAACCTCCAAGCCCACCACTCACCAGGACCCTGTCTACATCGTCGACGACGTGGTGCACTACTGTGTGGCCAACATGCCCGGCGCCGTACCGCGCACCTCTACCTTCGCCCTGAACAACGCCACCCTGCCCTACATCGTGGCCCTGGCGGAGAAGGGTTATAAGCAGGCTCTGCTGGACGACAAGCACCTGCTGAACGGCCTGAACGTGATGGACGGCAAAATCACCTGTGAAGAGGTCGCCGAGGCCCTGAACTTCGAGTTCGTCGAGCCCCGCTCCCTGCTGGTTGGATAAAAAACCTGACAGTGCAATCGAAAAAAGGGGGCAATGGCCCCCTTTTCTTTTGTGCCCCCGGCCCATAGAATCCGGGCATATGCTTATGGATGGAGACTCTAATGACCCAGGCAAAACACTGTGGCCTTCTGATCCTTGGTTCCGGCCCCGCCGGCTACACCGCAGCGGTGTACGCAGCCCGCGCCAACCTTAACCCGGTACTGATCACCGGCATGCAACAGGGCGGCCAGCTGACCACCACCACAGAGGTGGAGAACTGGCCCGGTGATCCCCAAGGGTTGACCGGCCCCGGTCTGATGCAGCGGATGCAGGAACACGCGGAACGGTTTGAAACCGAGATCCTGTTCGACCACATCAATGAAGTGGATCTGAAGACCCGCCCCTTCCGCCTCAAGGGCGACAGCGGCGAGTACACCTGTGATGCCCTGATCATCTCCACCGGCGCCAGCGCCAAGTACTTGGGCCTGGACTCCGAAGAGGCGTTTAAGGGGCGCGGCGTGTCCGCCTGTGCCACCTGTGACGGCTTCTTCTACCGCAACAAACCTGTGGCCGTGGTCGGCGGTGGCAACACCGCAGTGGAGGAGGCACTCTACCTCTCCAACATTGCCAGCGAAGTGCACCTGATCCACCGCCGCGACAGCTTCCGCGCCGAAAAGATCCTGGTGAAACGCCTGATGGACAAGGTGGAGAACGGCAACATCGTGCTGCACACCGACCGCACCCTGGACGAAGTCCTGGGTGACGACATGGGTGTTACCGGGGTTCGCATCAAGGACACCCAGTCCGATGCCACCGAGGAGCTGACCGTGGACGGCGCCTTTATCGCCATCGGTCACCAGCCCAATACCCAGATTTTCGAAGGTCAGCTGGCGATGAAGGATGGCTACATCCTGGTTCAGAGCGGCCTCGAAGGCAACGCCACCGCCACCTCAGTGGCCGGTGTATTTGCCGCCGGCGACGTGATGGACCACAACTACCGCCAGGCGATCACCTCGGCCGGCAGCGGTTGTATGGCCGCCCTGGACGCCGAGCGTTTCCTGGACGCCCAGTAAACGTCCAGTTATTAACAAGAATTAAGGGGGAGCGCAGACTCCCCCTTTTCGCCTTTGAAAGACAGTTGTTATGGATAAAGCCCTTCAGCGCCACCTGACCTCCTGGCTCCGCGGCGCTGCCAAGCCGGCCCGCCTGTGGCTGATGCTCACCCTGGGGTGCGGCCTGCTTGCCGGTCTGGCGATCATCGGCCAGGCGTGGGTCCTGGCGGACCTGCTACACCGACTCATCATCCTCGAGGTGGCCAAGGAGCAGCTGACCCAGCCGTTTCTGATGCTGGCCGCGCTCATCGCGCTCAAATCCCTGGCCCTGGCCGGGCGTGAGCGCTTCAGCTTCAACATTGGCGCCCTGGTGCGCCAGAATACCCGCAGCACCGTCCTGGACAAGATGGACCGTCTGGGGCCCGCCTACACGGCTCAGAGAGCCCAGGGGGCCTGGACCACCATGCTGCTGGAGCAGACGGAGCAGATGCAGGACTTCTTCGCCAGGTATCTGCCCCAGATGATGCTGGCAGGGATGATCCCGCTGATGATCCTGGTGCTGCTGTTCCCCATCAACTGGATTGCCGGGCTGATCCTGCTGGGCACCGCCCCACTGACCATCCTCTTTATGGCGATCATCGGCATGGGCGCCGCCGACGCCAACAAACGCAACTTCCAGGCGCTGGCCCGCCTCTCCGGCACCTTCCTCGACCGTCTCCGTGGCATCAGCACCATCCGCCAGTTTGCCGCCGCCGACGCCCAGGCCCGCTCCCTGAACCAGGCCTCAGAGGAGTTCCGTGAGCGCACCATGGAGGTGCTGCGCATGGCCTTCCTCTCCTCGGCGGTGCTGGAGTTCTTCGCCGCCATCTCCATCGCCCTGATCGCGGTCTACTTTGGTTTCAGCTATCTGGGCCATCTGGATTTCGGCCACTATGGCGCCGGCATCACCCTGTTTACCGGCTTCCTGGTACTGCTGCTGGCCCCAGAGTTCTATCAGCCCTTGCGAGATCTTGGCGCCTTCTACCACGCCAAGGCCCAGGCCCTGGGCGCCGCCGAGTCCATCGTCGAGTTTCTGGAGCAACCTGAACCCCAGGCTTCCGGCGGGCACACCCTCAGTCAGCAACAGCAGATCACCCTGGAAGCCGACCAACTGGTGGTCACCGCCCCCGATGGTACCCCACTGACTCGGCCGGTCAGCTTCCGGCTGGAGCCCGGGCAGAAGCTCGGCCTGGTAGGTCCCTCCGGTGCTGGCAAAAGCTCCATCCTCAAGGCACTCATGGGCCTGATGCCCTACCAGGGCAGCCTCAAAGTCAATGGTTGTGAAGTCGCAGAGCTGGCACGGGACCACTGGATGGAACACTACAGCTGGCTGGGTCAGAACCCCGCCCTGATTCACGGCAGTGTCCGGGACAACCTGCTTCTGGGTAACCCCCAGATCACCGAGAAACAGCTGGTCCAGGCCTGTGCGCTGGCCCACCTGGATGAGGCCCTGGCCCTGTTCCCGGACGGGCTGGCACACAGAGTCGGGGACCGCAACAGCGGACTGTCGGTCGGCCAGGCGCAGCGGCTGGCCCTGGCGCGGGCCCTGCTGAAAGATGCCCCCCTGCTGCTGCTGGATGAGCCCACCGCCAGCCTGGATCACAAGAGTGAAACCCTGGTGATGGACGGCCTGAGACACCACTGGCAACAACGAAGTGTGGTCCTGGTCAGCCACCGCCGTCAGGCGCTGGAGGAGCTGGACCTGGTATTGGAGATTCAGCCCAGGGAGGCCGGCCATGAATGATCTGAAACCCTTCCTGAGCCTGTTCCGCCCCCATTGGCGAATGATGAGCCTGGGTATTTTGCTGGCGATTATCACCCTGTGTGCCAGCATCGGACTGCTCTCCCTGTCCGGCTGGTTCCTGGCGGCGTCGGCCAGCGCCGGCCTGGTGGTGGCAACCCGCGGCCAGTTCAACTACATGTACCCCAGCGGCGGGGTGCGCGGCCTCTCCATCCTGCGCACCGCAGCCCGCTGGGCCGAACGGGTGGTCAGCCATGATGCCACCTTCCGTCTGCTCACCGATCTGCGCGACCGCTTCTTCCGCGCCCTGGCACCTCTGACCCCGGGGGACAGGGGCGATCTGCGCGACGGCGATCTGCTGAACCGGATGGTGGCGGATGTGGACACCCTGGACCACCTCTACCTGAGGCTGATCTCCCCTCTGGTGGCGGCCATGGTGGCCATCGCCGCCGTAGGCGCCCTGGTGGCCCTGTTTGATCCGGCCCTGGCGGCGGTGCTGGTGGCCATTCTGCTGAGCCTGCTGGTGATCCTGCCGCTGATCTTCTATCGTCTGGGCCGCGCCCCCGGACGGCAGTTGGGGGAAAGCACCCGCACCCTGCGCCAGCAGCTGGTGGACTTCATCGCCGCCCAGACCGAACTGGCGGTCTACGGCGGCACCCTGGCCCAGCGGGGCCAGATCCGCAAAGCCGAATCTGAGCTGCTGCAGTCCCAGCGCCAACTGACCCGGGTCACCGCCGCCTCTCAGGCCCTGCTGCAGCTGCTCAACGGCTGGGCCCTGGTACTGATGCTCTATCTGTCCGCCGATCAGATTGGCACTCTTTCCCCGCCCGGGCCGCTGCTGGCCCTGGTGGCCTTTGTCACCCTGGCCAGCTTCGAAGCCCTGGTGCCTGTGGCCGGCGCCTTCCAGCACCTGAGCCACACCATCAATGCCGCCGGACGACTGAAACCGGTACTGGAGCAGCGCTCATCCCTCACCTTTGGCCAGGCCAGCTGGCAGGATGCCCCGATCCAGCTCAATGACATCAGCTTTGCCTACCCAGGCAGCCCCCTTGCCGCCCTGGAGCAGGTCAGCCTGACTCTGGCCCCCGGCGAGAAGGTGGCCCTGGTGGGCAAAACAGGTTGTGGCAAGTCCTCCCTGCTGAACCTGCTGAGCCGGGAGTGGCAGCCAACTTCCGGTAGCCTGACCCTGGGCTCAATCCCCTGGCAGGAGCTCAGCGAAGCCACGCTGCGGCAACAGGTCTGCCTGGTGGAACAGCGGGTCCATGTGTTCAGCGGCACCCTGGAGGAGAACCTGCTTCTGGCCAGGCCCGGCGCCAAGGAGGCAGAGCTGGAAGAGGTTCTGGAGGCGGTGGGCCTCAAGGGCCTGCTGGAGAAGGAGGGGCTGGCACTCTGGCTGGGAGAGGGAGGGCGGCAGCTCTCCGGCGGCGAAGCCCGCCGCATCGGCCTGGCCCGTGCCCTGCTCCACCCTGGCTCGGTGCTGCTGATGGATGAGCCCACAGAGGGGCTGGACGATGACACCGAGCGACAGGTTCTCAGCGGTCTGCTCCAAGGCGGGCGAACCGTCCTCTATGTCACCCATAAGAGCGCCGGCCTGGAAAGGATGGACCGGGTACTTCAGATGGAACAGGGCCGGATTGTCAGCGGTCACTAACACGCAAAAGGGCGCCACAAGGCGCCCTTTTCTGCTTCGGCATCACGGTGGCGCTACATCGCCTTGTCGACCCGGACATTGTCATTGGAGAGGAACACCAGCCTCACCTCATCCCCGGGGGCAAACAGCATCGCCGGGTCCCTGTCCTGCAGCACCATGAGGCGCTCCCCCTCCTCGGTGACCACAATCAGCTCCACCAGGCGAACCTGACGTACCTGATAGCCTGGATTGCGGTTATGCGCCATGTTGGCCCCCAACAGGGCGCCAACCACTGTGGCCACATCCCGCCCGGAGCCATCACCGAACTGGTTGCCGATCAGGCCGCCGATAAGGGCACCACCAAAGGTTTTCCAACCCCGGTTGCGATCTTCGATAAGCTCCTGTTGTTCCACCTGGCGCACCGATTCCACTGTGGCATAATCCACCTTCTGCACCGGCACCGCCTGGTTGCGATTATACACCTGGGCATGGGCCAGGGAGGTGCCGAGAAGCATCAGCACCAACAATCCTCGTATCACCTGCATGGTTTTTTCGCTAACTTTAATAAGACACAGGTTCTATAGTACGCGTTATGGTCAAGGTTGTCCGCTACCTCAATAATGAACATCACTGGTTCCCCACACCGGAGGAGGCGCTGGCCGAACCCAACGGCCTGCTGGCCATAGGTGGCGATCTCTCGCCGGAACGGTTGATGCAGGCCTATCGAAAGGGGATCTTCCCCTGGTTCAACCCGGATGAACCCATTCTCTGGTGGTCTCCCGATCCCAGGGCGGTGTTTCAGGTGGCCAACCACCGGCCATCTCGCAGCCTGAAGCGATCCATGCGCCGCATGGGGTGGCGACTGACCCTCAATCATCATTTCGCCGGGGTCATCGATGGCTGTGCCTCCCCCAGAACCAAACAGGAGGGGACCTGGATATCACCCCAGATGCGCGCCGGCTACCTCGAGCTTCATCGCCTGGGTCAGGCCCATTCTGTGGAGGTGTGGCACAACGGCACCCTGGTGGGAGGCCTCTATGGGGTACTGGTGGGCGGCCTGTTCTGCGGTGAATCGATGTTTCACCGCCAGAGTGATGCCTCCAAAGCTGCCTTCTGGGCCCTGAACCACCACCTGAGGTCATGCAACATACAGTGGATTGACGCCCAGGTGCCCAATGAACACCTGACCAACCTGGGCAGTGAAAGCCTCTCTCGCGACGCGTTTCTGCAGCTGCTGACCGGCTGCCGGGATCAGCGGGTGGATCCGGTTCGCTGGCAACCACAGGAGATCAATCTGGATGTCTGAAGTGAGCCGGTTGCCTCTGGGGCTGAGCCAACCCTTCGAGTGCAGTTACCGGCCAGAGAAGAAAGAGCAACTGCTGATCGTGCAGAGCAAGATGAACCCGGGTCACTTCGAAGGTTTGATGACCCTGGGGTTCCGCCGCAGCGGCAGCGACGTCTACCGGCCCCACTGCCCGGAATGCCGCTCCTGTGAGCCGGTGAGGGTACTGGTGAAAGAGTTTGTCCCCAGCCGCTCTCAAAGGCGGATCCTGGCCAAAAATCGGGACCTGACCTGGCGGGTGGTCAGTCAGCCCACCGACGAGCACCGGTCCCTGTACCACAGGTATATTCGGGGGCGTCACAGCGATGGCCCCATGTACCCGCCCACCGATGAGCAGTTCAACCGCTTCCTCCCCTGCGACTGGCTCGAGCAGAGGTACCTGGAGGGGCGCCTCGACGGCAAGCTGGTGCTGGTGGCGGTCACCGACCGGCTCAGCCAGGCGTTGTCTGCGGTCTACACCTTCTTCGAGCCCGACTTGGATAAGCGTTCTTTAGGGGTGTGCGGTATACTTAAGCAGTTGGAGTATGCAAAGAGTGAGGGCAAACATTTTCTCTATCTGGGCTACCAGATCGAGGAGTGTCGGAAGATGGCCTACAAAACCCAGTATCGCCCCTATCAGACCCTGACAACAGGCGGCTGGCACACCCTGACCTAAGCCAACTTTACACTAGCCGTAAATTGCGGCATGATACGCCCGATTTTTGTTTCGTAACAGGATAACCACTTAATGGCAAAAGAAGACAGTATTGAGATGCAGGGCACCATCCTGGAGACCCTCCCCAACACCATGTTCCGTGTTGAACTGGAAAACGGCCACGTCGTGACCGCCCACATCTCTGGTAAAATGCGCAAGAACTACATCCGTATCCTCACTGGCGATACCGTGACTGTAGCTCTGACCCCCTACGACCTGAGCAAGGGCCGCATCGTCTTCCGTTCTCGTTAATCCCTGTTGCGAGGCCGCTATAGCGGCCGACGCCGGATTCAAAAAAGCCCAGCAAACGCTGGGCTTTTTGTTTAGCTGACACTCAGGCTTGCGCGACCTCTTCAGGGGCATAGTGGAAAGTCAGCTCATCCGACTCCACCGTCACCTGCACCTCACCGCCGCCCTGAAGACGCCCGAAGAGGATCTCATTGGCCAATGGCTTCTTGAGCTGCTCCTGAACCAGGCGCCCCATAGGACGTGCCCCCATGTTCTGGTCATACCCCTTCTCAGCCATCCATACCCGGGCATCCTCATCCACCTGCAGGGTCACCCCCTTGGCGTCCAGCTGCGCCTGCAGCTCAACCAGGAACTTATCCACCACCTTGGCGATCACCTGCATATCCAGATGGTTGAACCAGACGATGGAATCAAGGCGGTTGCGGAACTCAGGAGTGAACACCCGATTGATTTCGCTCATGGCATCCAGGCTGTGATCCTGCTGACGGAAGCCAATGGACTTGCGGATGGTCTCCTGAACACCGGCGTTGGTGGTCATCACCAGAATCACATTGCGAAAGTCCGCCTTGCGGCCGTTGTTGTCGGTCAGGGTGCCGTGATCCATCACCTGCAGCAGCAGGTTGTACACATCCGGGTGGGCCTTCTCGATCTCATCCAACAGCACCACCGAGTGGGGATGCTTGAGTACCGCATCGGTGAGCAGACCACCCTGGTCGTAGCCCACATAGCCCGGAGGCGCGCCCACCAGACGGGACACGCTGTGACGCTCCATATACTCGGACATATCGAAGCGAATCAGCTCAATCCCCATCAGCCTGGCCAGCTGATTGGTGACCTCGGTCTTACCGACCCCGGTCGGACCGGCCAACAGGAAGCTGCCCACGGGCTTATCCTCGTTGCCCAGGCCTGAGCGGGAGAGGCGGATGGAGGCGGTCAGGGCATCGATGGCCGGATCCTGACCGAAGACCACCATCTTCAGGTTGCGGTCCAGATTGGCCAGCAGATCCTTATCCGACGCAGACACCGACTTCTCGGGGATCCGCGCCATCTTGGCGATGATCGCTTCGACGTCGGTGACCGAGACCGTCTTCTTGCGCTTCGAAGGCGGCAACAGCGCCATCCGGGCGCCCGCCTCATCAATCACGTCGATCGCCTTGTCAGGCAGGTGACGCTCATTGATGTGCTTGGAGGAGAGCTCCGCCGCCGCAGTCAGGGCAGATTGGGTGTAGCGCACTCCGTGGTGCTGCTCATACCGCTCCTTCAGGCCCTGCAGGATGCGGATGGTGTCCTCCACGCTGGGTTCCACTACATCAATCTTCTGGAAACGCCGGGCCAGGGCCCGGTCCTTCTCGAAGATCCCCTGGAACTCCTGATAGGTGGTGGAGCCGATGCAGCGCAGCTTGCCGCTGGAGAGCAGAGGCTTCAGCAGATTGGAGGCGTCCATCATGCCGCCGCTGGCGGCCCCGGCACCGATGATGGTGTGAATCTCATCGATAAAGAGGATGGCGTTTTTACGGCGCTGCAGCTGGCGAAGCACCGCCTTGAACCGCTTTTCAAAATCACCCCGGTACTTGGTGCCCGCCAGCAGAGAGCCCATATCCAGGCTGAAGATGATGGCGTCGGCCATCACCTCGGGCACCTGCTCATTGACGATGCGGTAGGCCAAGCCTTCGGCGATGGCGGTCTTGCCCACACCGGCTTCACCCACCAGCAGCGGGTTGTTCTTACGGCGGCGACACAATACCTGAATGGCGCGCTCCAGTTCGTTGTCGCGGCCAATCAACGGATCGATCTGGCCTGCTTTGGCCTGCTCATTGAGGTTGGTGGCGAAGTTCTCGAGCTTCTCGTTGCCCTCGGCGGACTCTTCGTTCTGAACCTCTTCCTGGCTGTCATCACCGCCGGCGTCCATATCCTCGCCGCCCTTCACCACCCCGTGGGCGATGAAATTGACCACGTCCAGTCGGGTGACGTCGGATTTGCGCAGCAGATAGACCGCCTGGGACTCCTGCTCACTGAAGATGGCCACCAGCACGTTGGCACCAGACACCTCATTGCGTCCGCTGCTCTGCACATGGAATACGGCCCGTTGCAGCACCCGCTGGAACCCCAGGGTCGGCTGGGTCTCCCTCTCCTCGTCATCGGAAGGGATCAGCGGCGTGGTCTGTTCGATAAAACCCTCGATCTCCTGTCGCAGAGTCACGAGTTTCGCGCCACAGGCCTCCAGGGCCTCCTTGGCGGCCGGGTTGTCCAGCAGGGCGAGCAGCAGGTGCTCAACGGTCATGAACTCGTGGCGGCTGTTCTTGGCCCGCTGGAACGCCGTGTTCAAGGTCAGTTCGAGGTCTTTGTTCAGCATATGGAGTTCCCCTGAGTTACGTTGGACATGCCATTTACACGCGCTCTGTTGAGCACAACAGAGGATGACCGTGTTCACGAGCGTACCGGTTTACCTGCATCGCCTTAGTTTCGGCGATGTCCAGGGTGTACAACCCACAAATGCCCTTTCCCTGCTGGTGGATTGTCAACATGATCTCCGTCGCTTCCTCGACGGGCTTGGCAAAAAATTTCTGCAGTACTTCAACCACAAAGTCCATGGGTGTGTAGTCATCATTATTCAGTATCACTTTGTACTGAGGTGGCGGCTCCACAGCCTGTTTTTGAGAGTCTCTCTCAACAACCAAGTCTGGTAGGGTCTCTCTGCTCATTGTAAAAGCTTAGTCATTCCGTAGGGGTTTGTTGAAGATTGTGATTCATTTAGGGCTTGACGGCCATGTTGCTCATTTGTTAATAGATAAAGAGTCAACATCAATAGTTGGCCGCTACGTCTCGCCCTCACTACCAGTTATATGGGCGAAACCAGACGATTACAAGACGATTCAAGACTAATGGAAGGAAGTCGAGGTATGGCTAACGGAACAGTGAAGTGGTTTAACAATGCCAAAGGATTCGGATTTATCTGCCCTGAGACCGGAGGTGAAGATGTGTTTGCCCACTACTCCACCATCCAGATGGAAGGTTATCGGACGCTAAAGGCCGGCCAACACGTGGAGTTTGAGATGGAAGAGGGTCCCAAGGGGATGCACGCCTCCAACATCACGCTTGCCAAGTAAGGCGGAATCTGAATAAAAAAAGCAGACCCGAGGGTCTGCTTTTTTTGTTGCTCGCAGCCTGTGGCGTCACAGGCTCTTACATATTATCGATGACCGCATCACCAAACTCGGAGCAGCTCAGCAAAGTGGCATCCTCCATCAGGCGATCGAAATCGTAGGTCACGGTTTTGGCGGCGATGGCGCCCTCCATGCCCTTGACCACCAGGTCGGCGGCCTCCAGCCAGCCCAGGTGACGTAGCATCATCTCACCGGAGAGGATCAGGGAACCCGGGTTGACCTTGTCCTGACCTGCATACTTGGGTGCGGTGCCGTGGGTGGCTTCAAACAGGGCGACACCGTCGCCGATGTTGGCGCCGGGGGCAATACCGATCCCACCGACCTGAGCCGCCAGCGCATCGGAGATGTAATCACCGTTGAGGTTCATGGTGGCAATCACATCGTACTCGGCGGGGCGCAGCAGAATCTGCTGCAGGAAGGCATCGGCGATCACATCCTTGATGATGATCTCCTTGCCGGTGTTGGGGTTGGTCATCTTGCACCATGGGCCACCGTCCAGCAGTTCGGCGCCGAACTCACGCTGAGCCAGCTCATAACCGAAGTCCTTGAAGGCGCCTTCGGTGAACTTCATGATGTTGCCCTTGTGCACCAGGGTCACAGAATCGCGGTCGTTATCGATGGCGTACTGGATGGCCGCACGCACCAGACGCTCGGTGCCGGCCTTGGAGATAGGCTTGATGCCGATGCCGCAGTTCTCCTCGAAACGGATCTTGGTGGCGCCCATCTCCTGGGTCAGGAACTTGATCACCTTATCCGCTTCGGCGGTACCCGCCTGCCATTCGACGCCGGCGTAGATGTCTTCGCTGTTCTCACGGAAGATCACCATGTCGGTCAGTTCAGGGTTCTTCAGCGGGCTGGGGGTGCCCTGGTAGTAGCGTACAGGGCGCAGACACACATACAGATCCAGCTCCTGACGCAGGGCCACATTCAGGGAGCGGATACCACCGCCGACTGGCGTGGTCAGAGGGCCCTTGATGGCGACGGCGTAATCCTTCACCGCTTCCAGCGTCTCTTCAGGCAGCCAGGTGTCGGCACCATAGACCTGGGTGGATTTCTCACCGCAGTAGATCTCCATCCAGTGAATCTTCTTGTCACCGCCGTAGGCTTTCTCTACCGCAGCGTCGAGAACTTTACGCATAGGGGGGGTCACGTCCACACCGATGCCATCACCTTCGATGTATGGAATGATGGGTTCATTGGGAACGTTCAGCGCACCGCTGTCGGCAACAGTAATCTTCTCACCAGCAGCTGGAACGACAATCTTGGACTCCATGTAATTCTCCTTTTTCCTTGCGCATGTAGGGGGGCCGGCCCTTCCGACCGAATCATGAGCTTTGTCACATTTCGCCGTCATCATATACCAGACTGCACAGATTAGAAACGGCCACCACTTCGCCTCATAGAGTATGACTTCATCATAAGGGTCATACCATTGAACCTTGGTCTAGGGGTTGTTTTTTCACCGGTTAAATGTTGGCAACCAGCGGCGGCATCTCCCTGAGATCACCATTAAGGCCACCCTGAATCCGGGCATCGGCGCGCCAAACGATGGAAAATCACCCAGCCAGACTCCACATACCCTAGTCCCTCCCTCTCAAGCTGGGTAAACTAAACGAATGCAAAAGAGAAGACCCCAACGATCCCCGCGCCGTCCGGCATCGGCTAGCCGCCCTCGTCCCCCGCAGGAGCCGAGGCAGGTGCTGCTGTTCAACAAGCCTTTTGATGTGCTGACCCAATTCACCGACGATCAGAATCGCGCCACCCTCAAGGATTTCATTCCCGTCGCCGGGGTGTATGCCGCCGGTCGCCTGGACAGGGACAGCGAAGGTCTGCTGGTGCTCACCAACGATGGTAAGCTTCAGGCCAGACTGACCCAACCGGGCAAGAAGACCAGCAAGACCTACTGGGTCCAGGTGGAGGGGGTACCCAGTGACCAAGCGCTGACACAGCTGCGCGATGGGGTGACTCTCAAAGATGGCCCTACCCTGCCCGCCAAGGTGGAGCGTATGGCGGAGCCCCAGGAGCTGTGGCCACGCACCCCCCCTATTCGCGAGCGCAAAGCGATCCCCACCAGTTGGCTGGCGATCACCCTCATCGAGGGACGCAACCGCCAGGTTCGTCGCATGACCGCCCACATCGGCCACCCTACTCTGAGACTGATTCGCTATCGCATGGGGAACTGGACCCTGGACGGACTGGCCAGCGGAGAATACCGTCTGCTGGAAAATTAGTTCCAACAATTTGGAAGTTTCTCCACTTCCCCCCTTGAAGGGGGTCGACACTAACCCCATATGGCCATTTCGTGATAAAATTCTGCCCCGCCCGCATTGCGGGCGCCGTTTTTTGTTGAGCCACACCACTAACCGGAATTCGCTTGTCTATGTCAGATAACAGCTCAAAAAAGGTGATCGTCGGTATGTCCGGCGGCGTCGACTCCTCTGTTTCCGCCTATCTGCTGATGCAGCAGGGCTACCAGGTCGAGGGCCTGTTCATGAAGAACTGGGAGGAGGATGACACCGAAGAGTACTGCGCCGCAGCGCAGGATCTGGCGGACGCTCAAGCGGTGTGCGACAAGCTTGGCATCGAGTTGCACAGCGTCAACTTCGCTGCCGAGTACTGGGACAATGTGTTCGAGTACTTCCTGGAGGAGTACAAGGCCGGGCGCACCCCCAACCCGGACATCATGTGCAACAAAGAGATCAAATTTAAAGCCTTCCTGGAGTTCGCCGCCGAAGCCCTGGGCGCCGACTACATCGCCACCGGCCACTACGTGCGCCGTCGCCAGGCCGAGGACGGCAGCTTCCAGATGCTCAGAGGCCTGGATGGCAACAAGGACCAGAGCTACTTCCTCTACACCCTGGGCAGCGAGCATGTGGGTCAGACCCTGTTCCCCGTGGGTGAACTGGAGAAGCCCGAGGTGCGCCGCATCGCCGAAGAGCAGGATCTGGTCACCGCCTCCAAGAAGGACAGCACCGGCATCTGTTTTATCGGCGAGCGCAAGTTCACCGATTTCCTCTCCAAGTATCTGCCTGCTCAGCCCGGTGACATCGAGACCGTCGACGGCGAAGTGATCGGCACTCACCAGGGGCTGATGTACCACACTCTGGGCCAACGCAAAGGACTGGGGATCGGCGGCCTGAAGAACTCAGGGGATGACCCCTGGTACGTGGTGGACAAGGATCTGGAGCGCAATGTCCTGCTGGTGGCCCAGGGGGCCGACCACCCCAGACTCTACTCCCGGGGCCTGGTGGCCAACCAACTGCACTGGGTGGACCGCACAGGCCCGGCCGATGGCAGCCGGATAACGGTAAAAACCCGCTATCGCCAACAGGATATTCCCTGTAGCCTCAAGGTATTGGATAATGGGGACTTGGAAGTGATGTTCGATGAGCCGGTCTCCTCGGTCACCCCTGGCCAGTCCGCCGTATTCTATGATGGTGAGGTCTGCCTGGGCGGCGGCATCATCGACGCTGTCATTCGCTAACGGAATTTAAGATGCAAGATAACCTGCAAGCGCGCACCCTGGCTTTCGCCGCCCTCTGTCAGGCGGTATGGCAGGTGCAGCAACTGGCTCGCTATGGCCGGGTCGATGAGGAGGCGATGAGCCACTCCCTCGGCGCGGTGATGATCACCACCCCGGACAGCGTGGAGGAGGTCTACGACCGCCACCAGCTCAATGCCGGCTTCCGCACCCTGGTGGATCAAATAGGCGATGGCAACCGTAAGGACGTGGACCTGACCCGCTACATCGTCGGCATCCTGGCCCTGGAGCGCAAGCTGGCCAAGAACTCCTCTGCCCTGGGGATGCTGGGTGAACGCATTAGCCAGGTGAAGCGCCAGCTGCACCACTTCGAACTGACCGATCCTCAGGTGCTGGCCAACATGGCCTCCATCTACAGCGACGTCATCAGTCCTCTGGGGGCAAAAATTCAGGTGGTCGGCAACCCGGAGCAGCTGCAACAGAGCAGCAACCAGGCCCGAATCCGTGCCCTGCTGCTGGGGGCCGTTCGTGCGGCGGTGCTGTGGCGCCAGCTCGGTGGCAAGCGCCGTCAGCTGATGTTCTCACGGGGCGCCATGGTCAAGGCGGCCATGCAGGCCTTGCGATAGCCGAGGGTTAGCACCCCAGCAGATGCGCCCCGAGGGCGCATCTTTTTTTGGAGCCCCTCCAAACTCGGGCAGGCCTTTGATAGAATTGCCCTCAACTATAACGAGCCCTGGCACGAGCCCGGGTCACAACCTCTGTCTTTGTACCCAAGGAGTCCTAAATGGAGCTTTCCAGCCTCTCTGCCATCTCTCCGGTTGACGGCCGCTATGGAAGCAAAACATCCCCTCTTCGTCCCATCTTCAGTGAGTTCGGTCTGGTTAAGTACCGGGTTCAGGTTGAGATCAGCTGGCTGAAGATGCTGGCTGCCTGCCCTGAGATCAACGAAGTACCCTGCTTCTCCGAAGAGGCGCTGACCGTGCTCGATGGCATCGTGGCCAACTTCTGTGAAGCAGACGCCGCCCGGGTGAAGGAGATTGAGCGCACCACCAACCACGACGTCAAGGCGGTGGAGTACTTCATCAAGGAGCGCATCGCCGACAACGCCGAGCTGAACGCCATCAACGAGTTTGTTCACTTCGCCTGTACCAGTGAAGACATCAACAACCTCTCTCACGGCCTGATGCTGACCGAAGCGCGCGATACGGTGATCCTGCCCTACTGCCAGCAGCTGGTGGACGCCATCAAGGACCTGGCCCAGCGCTATGCCACCATCCCCATGATGGCCCGCACTCACGGCCAACCAGCCAGCCCCACCACCATGGGCAAGGAGATGGCCAACGTCGCCATCCGCCTCGAGCGCCAGGTCAAGCAGATCGCTGCGGTGGAGATCCTGGGCAAGCTCAACGGTGCCGTAGGCAACTACAACGCCCACCTGTCCGCCTACCCGGATGCAGACTGGCACCAGATGTCCGAGCGTTTTGTTACCGGTCTGGGACTGACCTGGAACCCCTGGACCACCCAGATTGAACCTCACGATTACATCGCCGAGCTGTTCGACGCCATCGCCCGTTTCAACACCATCCTCATCGACTTCGACCGGGATGTGTGGGGCTACATCGCCCTGGGCCACTTCAAGCAGAAGACGGTCGCCGGCGAGATTGGCTCCTCCACCATGCCCCATAAGGTCAACCCCATCGACTTCGAAAACTCCGAAGGCAACCTGGGTCTGGCCAACGCCCTGTTCCAGCATCTGGCCGCCAAACTGCCGGTCTCCCGCTGGCAACGCGATCTCACCGACTCCACCGTGCTGCGCAACCTGGGTGTGGGCGCCGGCTACAGCCTGATCGCCTACCAGGCCACCCTGAAGGGGATCAGCAAGCTGGAGGTCAACGAGGCCAGCCTGCTGGCCGAGCTGGACAGCAACTGGGAGCTGCTGGCGGAGCCCATCCAGACGGTGATGCGCCGCTATGGCATCGAGAAGCCCTATGAGAAGCTCAAGGAGCTGACCCGGGGCAAGCGGGTCAACCAGCAGATGATGGCTGAGTTCATCGACGGTCTGGCCCTGCCCGACGAGGTGAAGGCGGATCTCAAGCAGCTGACCCCGGCCAACTACATCGGCCGCGCCCAGCGTTTCCTCGAAGAGCTGTAACGCCCGGGCCCGTTAAGAACGCCACCGCTAAGGTGGCGTTTTTCTTTCCTCTTTCACCCAACATCTTCGTCTAGGCTAAACACAGAGCTTTCGCCGACGGAGACCCAGATGAATGCCCTGAAACCCCTGCTGCTCAGCCTGCCACTGCTGATCGCCTGCTCCCCGGAACCGGAACAACAACGCGCCGCGGCAGTACGGCCGGTCAAGCTGTTTACCATCACCGACGCCCAGCGAAACCAGATCTATGAGTTTCCCGCGGTGGTGGACGCCTCCAGGGACGCGGATCTGAGCTTCCAGGTCAGTGGTTTGCTCAAAGAGCTCAATGTCATTGAGGCTCAACAGGTGCAGGAGGGGGAGCTGCTGGCCAAGCTGGACCAGAGGGATTTCGTCAATAAGCTGGCCTCGGCCCAGGCGGAGTACGACAACGCCGAGCGGGAGTACCGACGGCTGGAACAGGTGGCCTCTAAGGGGCTGATCTCCCAGAGTGACCTCACCAAGCAACTCTCCGCCCGGGACATCGCCAAAGCCAACCTGGGCATCGCCCAGAAAGCCCTGGATGACAGCGTACTGCACGCGCCCTTCTCCGGCGTCATCGCTCAGGTGCCGGTGATCAACCTGCAGAACATCGCCGCCGGGGAACTGGTGGCCAAGTTGATCGATACCCAGGAGCTGGAGGTGAACTTCAATGTGCCCTCCAGGCTAATTAAGACCGGCGCGCCCCCCACGATTGAGGTCTACATCAACGCCGATCCCAGCCAACGCTTTACCGCCCGCTTTAAGGAGATCGGCCTGATTGCCGACCCCAGCTCCCAAACCTACCCGGTCACCTGGCTGTTCACTCCCCCCCAGGGCAGGCTGATCCTGCCCGGCATGCTGGCCACGGTGGAAGCCATTCCCCCAGGAGCAGACAACGCCCCCCTGGCGATTCCCCTGGAGGCGGTACAGCAGCAAGGCACACAAACCTATGTCTGGCTCTACCATCGGCAGGACAACACCGTCAGCCGCCGGGATATCCGGGTCGCTGAAGGGGTGGGTGATCGGGTGCCCGTCGAGGAGGGGCTGCAGATTGGGGATACCATAGTCGCCGCTGGCGGCACCTACCTGGCGGAGGGGATGGAGGTGAAACCATGGCAGGATTGAACCTGGCAGAGTTCAGCATCCGCAACAAGGTGTTCAGCGTCATCCTCATCATCCTGGTGTGTATGGGAGGCTGGAACGCCTATCAGGAGATGCCCCGGCTGGAAGACCCGGACTTCACCATCCGGGAAGCACCGGTGATCACGCTCTACCCCGGCGCCAGTCCCGAGGAAGTGGCCGAGGAGGTCACCGATCCCCTGGAGCAGGCGATCCAGGAGATGCAGGAGGTGGACTTCCTAGAGTCCACCTCATCGGACGGAGTGTCGGAGATCAAGGTCAACATCAAGTATGAATTTTCCAAGACCAAGGACGCCCTTCAGCTGGTGTGGACCAAGCTCAGAAACAAGGTCCGGGATGCCCAGCGCGACCTGCCCCCGGGCACCTACGAATCTGTGGTGGTGGACGACTTTGGTGACGTCTACGGCCTCTACTACCTGATCACCGGCCAGGGGTTTTCCGATGCGGAGCTGCGCCACTACGCCAAACAGCTGCAGAGCGAGTTGCTGCAGGTGGAAGATGTGGCCAAGGTCACCCTGGGCGGGGAGCGCAGCGAAGGGATCTATGTGGAGATCTCCCGGGCACACGCCACCGCCCTGGGATTGAACATCAACAACATCTACGCCACCCTGGAGAGTCAGAACACCGTCAGCAGCGCCGGTGACGTGAAGATTGGCGACAAGCGGGTGATCATCTACCCCAGTGGCAACATCGATTCGGTGGAGTCCATTCGCAACCTGCAGGTCTCCTCCACCGCCGACGGCCAGGTGGTCTACCTCAAGGACATCGCCAACGTCTGGCGCGGCTACCAGACCCCCAGGGATCACAGCTACCGTTTCAATGGCCAGCCTGCGGTGGCCATGGGGATCTCCGCCGTCCAGGGCAGCAACATCGTCAAGGTGGGCAAGGCGATTGACGCCAAGCTGGCTGAAGCGGAGAGCCGCCGCCCCTGGGGCGTCCAGGTAAACCAGTTCTATCACCAGGGGCAGGAGGTGGAAGCCTCGGTGCAAGGGTTTGTGGCCAATGTGCTGATTGCCCTGGTGATCGTGGTCGTTACCCTGTTGCTGTTTATGGGGCTGAAATCCGCCACGGTGATCGGCGCCATCTTGCTGCTGACCATCGCCGCCACCCTGGCCACCATGCACATCGGCGGCATCCCCATGCATCGCATCTCTTTAGGGGCCCTGATCATTGCCCTGGGGATGATGGTGGATAACGCCATCGTGGTCACCGAGGGGATTCTGGTGGGGATGCAACGGGGCATCAAGAAACTCGAGATCGCCAGAACCATCGTCACTCAGACCCAATGGCCCTTGCTGGGCGGCACCCTGGTGGGGATCATCGCCTTCGCCCCCATCGGCTTTGCCCCCGGCGACACCGCCGAGTACACCGGCCACCTGTTCTGGGTGATTCTCATCTCCCTGCTCTATAGCTGGGTATTTGCCCTGACGTTGACGCCACTGTTCTGCTACTGGCTGTTCAAAGAACAGCCAGGCCAGCAGCAGCAATCCCAGGAGAGCGGCTTTATCCGCAGCTACAAAGCCACCCTGGAACTGTCTCTGAAACTGCGCAGTTTGCTGATACTCGGTGTATTTGGCCTATTTCTCCTGTCCGGCTGGGGCTTCCAGTTCGTTAAAAATGGCTTCTTCCCCGCCTCCACCACCCCGCAGATGGTGGTGGATTACTGGTTGCCTCAAGGGAGTGACATCGAGCGTACCTATGAAGATCTGGCTGCCGTTGAAGCCTTTATTCTGGCGCAGGAGGGGGTGGAATCGGTCAACGCCACCATAGGGTCCGGCGGCCTGCGTTACATGCTGGTGTACGCCCCGGAATCGGAGAACAGCGCCTACGGCCAGTTGCTGGTCCGCGTGGATGACTATCGGCGCAACGATACCCTGATCCCCAAAGTTCAGAACTACATCGACCAGAGCTTTCCCAACGCCCAGGCCAAGGTGTGGCGCTTTGTGCTGGGCCCGGGAGGAGGCTCCAAGATTGAAGCCACCTTCAAGGGGCCGGATCGGGCCAGGCTCAGACAACTGGCGGATCAGGCCAAGGCGATCATGATCGCCGACGGCGGGGCCATCGCCATCAAAGACGACTGGCGCCAGCCGGTCAGCGTCATTGAACCGCTCTACTCAGAGTCAGAGGCCAGGCGAGCCGGCATCAACCGGGAAGATCTGGCCATGGCGCTGCTGACCAACTTCTCCGGCCGCCAGATAGGTACGTTCAGGGAGTTTGACGACCTTATCCCCATCTTTGCCCGGGCCCCCGCCCTGGAACGGGTCGGGATTGACGGGATTCAGAACATTCAGGTGCTGAGCGCCACCACAGGGCAGACGGTCCCCATCACCCAGGTGGTGGAGGGATTTCGCACCACCTGGCGCGACGGCCAGATAAAGCGGGAGGATCGGCTGTGGACCATCAAGGCCCAGAGCGATCCACTCCCCGGCGAGCTGGCATCGGACCTGCTTGGGCGGATCAGGAGTCAGGTGGAGGCGATCCCTCTGCCCAACGGCTACACCCTGGAATGGGACGGGGAGTATGGCGACTCCAGCGAATCCCAGGAGGACCTGGCCTCGGTGATCCCCCTGGGCATCATGTTTATGGTGGTGATCGTCTTTGTGCTGTTCGGCACCGTCCGCCAGCCGGTGATCATCTGGCTGGTGGTGCCCCTGGCCCTGATTGGGGTGGTCGCCGGCCTGCTGACCACCGCCACGCCGATGGAGTTTATGGGGATCCTGGGCCTGCTCTCCCTCTCCGGCCTGCTGATCAAGAACGCCATTGTCCTGGTGGACCAAATCGATCTGGAGATCAATGAGGGCAAGCCCCCCTACCAGGCGGTGATCGACGCCTCCGCCAGCCGGGTCCGGCCGGTGATGATGGGCGCCCTGACCACGGTACTGGGTGTGCTGCCGCTGTTTTTCGACGCCTTCTTCCGCTCCATGTCGGTGGTGCTGGTGGGCGGACTCTCCTTTGCCACCCTGCTTACCCTGATCGTGGTGCCGGTGCTCTACGCCCTGTTCTTCCGTATTCCATCGCCCAGGTAAGCGGATATAATCCCGGCTCATTGAGAGCAGGATCGACAAGGAGCGCCATGTACCACCTCAATCTCGACATCCCGGGGTTTGTTCGCCACCACTGGCAGAAGAAACCCCTGTTTATCAAGGCCGCCTTTGCCAACTTCCAGGACCCCTTGGCGCCCGATGAACTGGCGGGCCTGGCCACCGAAGAGTCGGTCAGCAGCCGCCTGGTGATCCAGCGCAAAGGCCAGTGGCGCAGTGAATCTGGGCCAGTCACCGACTTCGAACGACTGGGCGAGTCCGGCTGGCAGCTGTTGGTTCAGGCGGTCAACCATCTGGAGCCCGCCGCCAGCGAATTGGCCGCCTGCTTCCGCTTCCTGCCGGACTGGCGCTTCGATGATCTGATGGCCTCCTTTGCCGCTCCCGGTGGCGGAGTGGGCCCCCATATCGACAACTACGACGTATTCATCATCCAGGGGCAGGGACTGCGTCGGTGGCAGGTGGGCGACAAAGGAGATCACAAACCCAGAGAGGGCAGCGGCGCCCTGGCCCTGGTGGAGGATTTTGAGCCTCTGCTGGACGTGGAGATGGGCCCCGGGGACCTGCTCTACATTCCTCCCGGCTACCCACACTGCGGCCAGACCCTGACCCCGTCACTCTCCTACTCGGTGGGGTTTCGCGCCCCCAGTCAACAGGAACTGCTGTGTCAGCTGGCCGACCAGTTGCAGGAGACCGGAACAGGCCAGAAACGATTCATCTCTGACTCGGAGCCAGAGCAGGCCTCCCTGATCAGCGGCGATCATCAGCAGGGGCTGGCAGACCTGATGATCCAGCTGATGGCCGCCCCCAGCACCCTGCGCCCCATGCTGGGGACCCTGCTGAGCCAGAGCCGCTTCGAACTGGATCCCCTGCCCCCGGAAGAGCCCTTGGACCTGCCCGGGCTTACCGCAGCCCTGGAGCAGGGCAAGGAGCTGATGCGCATCGGCGGCCTCAAGGTGCTGCAGCTGGAGGGAGACCAGCCCGGCAGCCTCTACCTGGATGGCCACCACTGGCAACTGAACACCGAGGCGCTGGCCCTGCCATTGAGAGAGCGGACACGTCTGGATTTGGGTTCCCTGACGCCACTTCTGGCGGACAGAGCAGACAGCACCAGCCTGCTGGAATTCATCAACCTGGGATACTGGTACCTGGAGTAATCCTAATTCACCCGATGGTGGCTCGGCCGTTTGACGCTGGTGGTCACAGGCAACGGCGCCTCAGGTTGACGACGTGCCGAACGGAGTCGGGATAAAAAAAGGGGAGCCGATGGCTCCCCGAGATTTTCGTGCGGATGATGACAGATGTCGCCGGCGGAACTAGTCAGCCAACGCGGCAGCAATCGCGGTGTGGCCGCTGTAGCGCTTCATCGCCACCTTTCGACCATCAGCCTGAATGTGGAACTTCAAGTCCCCCTTGTAGGGGTCAAACTGGCGACGCTCTTCCAGCACCAGTTTCATCTCCCCACGGCCGGCGTTAAACACCAGATACTGGGGTTTGGAGGTGTAAAAATCGTTGGACTCGGGGTGGCTGATGTAGGGGTTGATGTACCTCAGGGTCACCACCTGTTTACCCTCGCCCAATTCCAGGGTTCGACCCTGTTGCTGAGCGGGCGCACCATTCACCTCCATGGCGTAGAAGCCAGTAGGCAGGGTCAGGGTGCTGGCAGAAGCCATGGATGCCATCATCATGGCCGCGGATGCAATCAGTGTACGCATTGTTGTTCTCTCCCTGTAGCGCGTGCTTTGCGGCTCATCGCCGCCACTCCCTATAAGATCTAACAGACAACGTGACTTTGATCACACTTTTATTTCCACTATACCGAATTCCCTGCTGAGTTTCTGACGACCGGCAGCAGGGGTCACCTCAGCCATCTGCCCAGCCGGAACTCACTGCTGCCCACAGTGGCAACAAACAGAGTTCAGGCTGAATCTGGCGCAACAGGCACAAAAAAGGGAGGGCGCGAGGCCCTCCCAAAAACGTGCAGGAATGAAACTGATGTTAACTGTTACTGCTTGGAGTACTTGGCCGCTTCTTCACCGGCCAGGCGACCAAAGGTCACGATGTCGGAGATGGCGTTGCCACCCAGACGGTTGGCACCGTGAACGCCGCCAGTCACCTCACCGGCACCGTACAGACCAGGAATGACCTTGCCCTTGGTGTCCAGAACTTCGGACTTGTTGTCGATCTTCACGCCACCCATGGTGTGGTGTACACCTGGACCCACTTCGATGGCGTAGTACTGGCCTTCGTTCAGTGCGCGAGGCAGCTGAGGACGCTCGAAGTCACTGTCCTTACCGGCAGCCACAAACTCGTTGTAGCGGGCGATGGACTTCTTCAGCTCCTCACCATTGATGCCTTGGGATTTGCCCAGCTCTACGACGGAGGCATTGGCAGGCACTACGCCCAGACCGATGTACTTCTCAATTTTCTTCAGAGACTTACGTACGGAGTCATCGAAGATCAGGAAGGCAGTCTTACCAGTCTGCTGCAGAATGGCTGCGGCAGCCTTGTCACGGGTGGTGATTTCGTTGACGAAGCGCTTACCTTCGCGGTTGACCAGGATCGCACCGTTACCACGAACCGCCTCGGTCACCATCACACCGCCCTTGATGGACAGAGTTGGGTGGGCCTGGATGTACTTCAGGTCAACCATCTCGGCACCGGCTTCGCCAGCAACGTCCAGGCCATCACCTGTGGCACCAGGCTGGTTGGTGGCTTTGAAGCCCTTCAGCTTGGGATCCAGTTTGGCAACACGGTCGTTGTTCTTACCGAAACCACCGGTGGCCAGCACCACGGCGTCGGCTTTCACCCAGTAGTAACCGGTGTACTTGCCTTTAACCAGCATGCCTTTCACTTTGCCGGAATCGTCTTTGAGGATTTCGACACCGCGGGTGTTCATGCGCATGTCGATGTTGCGCTTCACGGCGTTGTCATACAGAACCTGAACCACGTGGGCGCCAACACCGGCACCCCCGGTTGGACGGTGGGTACGGTTAACAGAAGCACCACCCATACGGCCCACATCGCTCAGATCCGCGCCCATGCCGGTCATCCAGTCGATGGAGCCCGCGGAATCCTCAACCAGAACCTTAACCAGGGCAGGATCGTTGATGTTACGGCCACCTTTCATGGTGTCCTTGGTCATCAGTTCGATGCTGTCTTTGATGCCCTTGGCGGCCTGCTGCTTGGTTTCGGCGGCGTTCATACCACCGGCAGCCAGCTTGGCGTTACCACCAATCACGGGCTCTTTCTCAATCAGCATCACCTTGGCACCGTTGTCGAAGGCCGATACCGCGGCAGAGAAACCGGCACCACCGGAGCCGACAACCAGCACGTCTACGGTGTCACGTGGGGCAGCAGCCAGCGCCGCTTCACGGTCCGCCTTATCTTTGTGCAGCTCGGCGATGGAGGGCTCGTGACGCTCCCACTTGCCGTAGTAAGGCATGTCGAAGTCGAAGCTGTGGCAGGAGTCACAGTAGTTCAGAGACTTCTGGTGGCCCGCGTGACAAGCAGTACAGGCGGGTTCACCGGGGAAGTGGGAGTCGTGAGCATTGAAGTGCTCGTGCTTAGTGGACTCGGCCACCTCCTTCAGATCGCCGTGGCAGCTGACACACTGGCCGTTCTCATGGCTCAGGTTGTCGTCGGACAGATCCATGCTCTCGGTGTGGCAGGCTTCGCAGCCCAGGTTGTCAGCGTGGAAATCGGCCAGATTGTCTGCAGCCAGAGTGGAAGCAGACAATACACCGGACACCAAAAGTGCACTCAGAGACAGTGCATATTTGCGAGCGTTCATCGATATCTCCTAGGTGGTTTTACGTACATGGAAAGTGATTATCCATGCCGTTAATAAAAGAGGCTTAATATTCAATTTATCGAATTTAATAAACGGAACAATTTAATGCCTACTCTCTTTTACCTTTTATCTTTTGTCAGCCAAGGAGGAAATACAAGTCGGTTCCCCATCTAATGGGCAGAAGTGAAGCCACTGTCACAGCGGGGTTTTGGCACTATGCGGTTGTGCATTGCAGCATGCGCCCCTATGCGTTTTTGCATAGCGACCCACCATCAGGCTCAAAAAAAACAATAAAATACGGGCTGGGGCAAATATTAAAACCACAGACAATTAAACAAATATAAATTCCACTTCAGATCACATTATGCCGGCTATTTATTTCTTAATCTTTTCGCCAAGCAATCCCACACCAAATAAAATAGGGTATGTAAGATGAAAAAAAGCATTGTAGCTTCCTCTATGCTGCTGGCTCTGCTGGGCTCCACTGCAGTACAGGCAGAGATGCCCACCTTCTACGGCGCCATGCGTCTGGCCGTGACTGACGCCGACACCGGCTTCGCCTCCAACATCGGCGGTGGCGAAGGCACCACCATCGAGAACGACTTCTCCCTGGTTGGCATCAAGGGCAACGTTGCCCTGAACGACGCCCTGGCTCTGGTGTACAAGGCCGAAGTGATGGTTCGCGGTGAAGACAGCGCCGCCAGCAACCCTTTCTCCTCTCGTGACACCTACCTGGGTGTGAAAGGCGGCTTCGGTGAGCTGACCTTCGGTAAGATGGGCTCCGCATTCTGGAAAGCTGAAGGCGGCGTAGACAAGTTCAACCTGACCAACAGCGACATCAACCGTCTGTTCTCCGGCAACAGCCGCTACGGCGACATGATCAGCTACACCTCCCCTAAACTGGGTGGCCTGACTCTGATGGGCACCTACCAGCTGGAAGATGATGCCTACGGCGCCGACGCAGACGTCGAGGGTGACCTGTACTCCGTGTCCGCCCTGTACGGCGACAAGAAGCTGGCGAAGCAGCACTACTTCGTGGCCCTGGGCTACAACGCCGGTCTGGGCGGCGATGAAGCCTACCGTATCACCGGTCAGGTAAAACTGGGCAAGGTGAAGCTGGGTGCCATGTTCCAGGACACCAAAGACCTCAGCTTCGAGAACCTGGATGGCAGTGGTTTCGTTGTTGACGCCGCCTACCCTCTGACTGACGTGATCACCCTGAAGGTACGTTACGGCCAGGACGACTCCGGTAACGGCAAATACGCCGGCAACGTAATGAAGAGCCTGGCTGGCCTGAACAAGGGCGACGTGACCAAGGCTGAAGTGACCAACTACGCCGTTGGCGCCGATTACAAGCTGAGCAAAGCCGCCAAGCTGTACACCCACTACAGCCGTTTCGATGCGGAAGTGGCCACCGCTGCCACCACACTGTACGACGAAGGTGACAACATCTTCACCATGGGTCTGCACTACAAGTTCTAACTCCTGTACGACGTACTCCAAGGGGCCTTCAGGCCCCTTTTTTTGGGACCGGCGACACAGCGAACGCTCCCCGGGGTGAGAATCCGTCCTGGGCCTGAGTCCAATTCGCGATCCCCTGCACATCTCGGCTACCTACTCTTAGGTATGATTCTCCCATGAAATATTGCCTCTCAATTCTGCTGCTGTTCTCATCCCTGTGTCTGGCCTCCAGCGAGCCCGTGGTATTTGGGGTGCACTCCAACACCGCGCCACTGGAGTGGCGAAAAAACGGGGTGGATCAGGGCTTCAATATCGAACTGCTCAAGCGCATCGGCCAGCTGACTGGCCACAGCATCCACCCCAGACGCAAATCCTTCCAGCAACTGGTGCGGGATGTGCAAAACCCAGACAGCGACATCGACGTCATCTGTGTGGTGAGCCCGGTGGCCATCAGCCGCAACGCCCAGCAGTCCGACCCCATCTACGCCACCCACGCCAAGGCCTACACCCTGCAGGGGAAAAGCTTCATCAATAACTGGCAGGACTTGGCGGGCAAGCGGGTGGCGATCAAGGTAGGCTCCTTCGTCGACGTCTACCTGCGGGGCCACCCGCAGAACTTTATCCGCATCGATGTGGATCTCTATGAAACCGGCTTCAAGATGCTGCTGCAAAAACGGGTAGACGTGGTGCTGGCAGAAAACTTCGTCGCCCGCCGGCTGCAGCCTCTCTACCCCTCGGTGCGCAGCGCCAGTGACCCGCTGATCTACGGCGCCTTCAACTTCGTCAGTAACGACAAGAACGCGGCGCTGATGGCGGAGATCAACAAGGCCCTGCGTCAGCTCAAGCTCTCCGGCGAGTACGACCTGCTGGTCAACAAGTGGTTTGGCACCGGGCGGGAGAAGGTGGATCTCACCTCCACCCACGAGCAGGTGATGTGGGGCTCGGTGCTGATCGCCACCCTGGCGGCCATCGGCCTGGTGTTTACCTTCTCCATCAGCAGGCGGCTGCACAAACGCACCCTGGATCTGGACAACGAGCTGGAGCAGAGGCGCCTGGCGGAACGACGTATCTCCCAGTTGTCACGCCAGTTCCAGTCGGTGCTCGACGGCATTCCCCACGGGGTGTTCCTGTTCGATCGGCGCCAGGAGTGCCTGTGGAGTAACGGCAAGAACCAGTCGATGCTGGAGTCCGGAGCCCTGCTGGACAGCCTGGGGCTGCACTTCCAGCTGGCACCTCTGCTGAGGATGGTGCTCAACACCCAGAAAGGCCAGGTCAAGGAGCTGCACCAGGGGCAGCAATACTGGCAGCTGCAGATCCACCCCATAGGTCAGGAACAGGCGGTGGTGATGCTGGAAGAGACCACGGAGCAGCACAAGCTGCGCCAGGCCAACGAACAGGCCAGCCGCCTGGCTTCGCTGGGGGAGCTGTCCGCCGGCATCGCCCATGAGATCAACAACCCCACCGGGCTGATTGTCCACGCCATCGCCCTGTTCAGCGAAGCGATGCAGGATCTCAAGCCTGCCATCGAGCACTATCGACAACAGGACCCCTTCTGGCTTATCGCCGGATTGGATCCGGATCGGGCTCTGAGGGAGCTGGACAACGGCAGCCACACCATCGAAGAGGGGGCCAGACGCATCGCCCGAATTGTCGACGACCTCAAGCAGTACGCCCGCCCCGCCGACCAGGCCAGCCACCAGAGTCTGAGCCTCAATGATGTGGTTCAGGTCGCCCTGCGCCTCACCGCCAACCAGGTGAAGCGCTTCGGTGTCCAGACTGCACTGGATGAACACGACCCGAGAATGCGCGGCGATACCCAGCAGTTGCAACAGGTGATGATCAACCTGATTCAGAACGCCTGCCATGCCATGAGCCCTGACCGGGGCGTGCTGCAACTGGATACCGGCCGGGATCCCCAGGGAGTCTTTATCCGGATTCGGGACAACGGCTGTGGCATGGACCAAGAGACGGTACAGCGCATCAAGGAGCCCTTCTTTACCACCCGCCGTCACGTGGGTGGCACCGGGCTGGGGCTGTCGGTGTGCAGCCGCATCATCAATGAACATCATGGCAAATGGCTGGTGGAGTCCGAACTGGATTGTGGCACCACCATGACCCTCTATTTCCCCGAGGAGGAGCAAGCATGAAGCTGGCACGAAACCTATTGCTGGTGGACGACGAAGCCCAGTGGCTGCGCACCCTCTCCATGACCCTGACCCGGCTGGTGCCTGAAGCCACCCTGGATACCTGCGTGGACAGCCGCCAGGTACTGAACCGCATGGAGCTCAAGGAGTATGCCCTGGTGCTGCTGGACCTGACCATGCCCTTCCACTCCGGCGAACAGCTGCTGGAGGAGATCCGCGGTCGCTTCCCCAACACCCGGGTGATCATCGTCACCGGGGTCAATGAGGTGGAAACCGCTGTGCGCTGCATGAAGCGCGGCGCCTACGACTACTTCATCAAGACCGGCAACGTGGAGGATCTGGCCAGCACAGTGCGCCGGGCACTGGAAGTGGTGGGCCTGGAGCGCAGCTACCAGCAGATCAAGGAGAGTTTCCTCAGCCGAGAGCTGGCTCAACCCGAGGCGTTCAACCACATTCTCACCTGCGAGCCGGCGATGCTGGACCGGCTGCGCTACCTGGAAGCCCTGGCCATCAGCCCAGAACCGATCCTGATTACCGGGGAGAGCGGTTGTGGCAAGGATCTGTTTGCCCAGGCCCTGCACCGACTGATTGGGACCGAGACCCCTTTCGTCCGGGTCAATCTGGCGGGATTGAGCCTGCAGGGGTTTGAGGCCACCCTGTTTGGCCAGGTTCGCGGTGCCGTCGAAGAGGATGAGCCAGCCCGGGCCGGTCTGGTGCACAGCGCCCAAGAGGGTCTGCTCTACCTGGATGAGATTGGCGACCTGCCGCTGGAAGCTCAGGCAAAACTGCTGGATCTGCTGCAGTACCGGCAGTACTACCCCATCGGCAGCGACCGCCCCTTCCCGGTACGCTGCCGTGTGGTCACCTCCACCCAGCACGACCTGCTGGAACTGAAAAAGGCGGGGCGGTTTCGTAACGATCTGCTCTACCGGCTGAGGGCCCACCGCATCAACCTGCCTCCCCTGAGGGAGCGCCCGCTGGACCTGCCGCTGTTGCTCAACCACTTCATCGAGCAAGCCAGCGAGCAGATGCAGCGCCCGGCCCCGCTGCTTCCGGCAGACCTGGCCGCCAGACTGGCGGGCTACCCCTTCCCGGGCAACTTGCAGGAGCTCAAGGGGATGGTGTTTGACGCGGTCAGCCGCAGCGATGACACCCACCTGAACATCGCCCCCTTTGTGGAAGCGATGCAGGAACATCAGGGGGACACGGCACCGGCTCAACTGCTGCGATTCCCGGAGCAGTTACCCAGCCTGGCCGAGGTAAACCGCGCCATCATCGAGGAGGCGATGAGCCGTACCGCCAATAACCAGACCGCCGCCGCCAAGATGCTGGGGATCAGTCAGAGCGCACTGAGTCGCCGGCTGGCCAAGGGGGAATAGAAAAAGGGGAGCCGATGGCTCCCCTTTTCAATGCGGTGGCAGGACTCAGGCCTTGGCCTCTCCCGTCCAGAAACGCTCATCCATCTGCATCTGCGCCATCGCTTCGGCGCGGTTGATCAGCAGCTCCGCATACTCCAGCTGGGTCTTGTCCTGGGTGGTACGACGGATGTTCTCCGCCTTCATCTGCCAGTTCAATGAGAAATGGCGCAGGGCATCGCGAGCCCCCTCGATGTGGGTGTCCTGCATCAGATCTGCAGGCAGATCGCCACTGAGTACCCAGTAACGCTTGCCACTGCCACTCTCCATGATCTTCCAAAGGGCCAGGAAGGGGGGCAGCACCCGGCACTCCTTGTCATACACTTTGCCCGGAATCAGACCTTTCTCCGCCATGTGACGGTTGGCCTTCTGAAATTGAGTCCGGATCCACTCCTGCTCCTGCTGGGGGGGCTGTTGTTGTTCTGTCATTGCCTCTTCCTTCTTGCTACTGCCTTATACCAGTCAACTTTTGCGCAGAGGGGCCGGCAGTGTGATCTATGTCAACTTTGCTTGCCATTTGACACCCTTTCAGGCCCTGGTTCGACTTGGCGCACCAGTGTGTCACTGGTATGGTGGCGACCATAATCACATATAAAAAGGCCTGAAACAAAGGCAAACTGCACAGGGAGCAAGCCAGTGTCCATTTTCGAGCACATCTCATTTGATGAACATGAGCACGTCATGTTCTGCCACGACAAGGCCTCTGGCCTTAAAGCGATCATTGCCGTACACGACACTACTCTGGGTCCAGCCGTAGGCGGCTGCCGCATGTGGCCCTACGAGAGCGAAGAGGACGCCATCAACGACGTACTGCGCCTCTCTCGTGGCATGACCTATAAGAACGCCCTGGCCGGCCTGGAGTTCGGTGGCGGCAAGTCGGTGATCATCGGCGACCCCAAGTCCGACAAATCCGATGCACTGTTCCACGCCTTCGGCCGCGCCGTCGATTCGCTGGGTGGCCGCTACTATTCCGCCGAAGATGTGGGGATCAACACCTCCGACATCATGAAGGCCCATGAGGTCACCCCTTACATGTGTGGCCTGGAAGGGCAGAGCGGCGATCCCTCCCCCTATACGGCACTGGGCACCTACCTCGGCATCAAGGCCGCAGTGAAACACCAGCGCGGCCTGGACAGCCTGGAAGGGATCAAGGTTGCGGTACAGGGCCTGGGCCATGTGGGCTACGACATCTGCCGTCACCTGCATGACGCCGGTGCCGAACTGATCGTCTGCGACCTCAGCCCAGAGCAGCTGGATCGTGCCGCCACCGAGTTTGGCGCCACCGTCGTCGGCCTGGATGAGATCTACAGCCAGAACGTCGATGTCTACTGCCCCTGTGCCCTGGGCGCCACAATCAACGACGCCACCCTCCCCCAACTCAAGGCCACCATCGTTGCCGGCTGTGCCAACAACCAACTGGCCGAGCCCCGTCACGGTGAGATCCTCAAGGAGAAAGGGATTCTGTACGCCCCGGATTATGTGATTAACGCCGGCGGCATCATCAACGTCTCCTTCGAAAAGGAGTATGACGCCAACAAGTCTGAAGCCAAGGTGCGCAAGATCTACGACACCCTGCTGACCATCTTCGCCAAAGCGGACGAAGAGGGTAAAACCACGGGAGAAGTGGCCGACATCATGGCCCGGGAGATCATCGCCCAGGCCCGCGCCGCCAAGGCGTAGGCCCCAGATGTGGAAACGCCCCGCCAGGCGGGGCGTTTCTGTTTCCGGCACCGGTCAACACCGGTCTAAGATGATTTAAAGAGATGTAACACACTCTGAGGCTCGTTACCTTGGTTTCCTAAAGTGTGAATGTTACTCTTGCTCCCTAAGTCTGACTAAAGCGTTCCCGATTCTATGCCTCAAATCTCTCAACCCGGACACGCCGACATCCATCGCTGGTTGGAAGCGATGCAGGTGGAGTTCTACCTGTGCGGCGCCTGCGACGGTTTTCACCTGACCAAGATGCAGGAGTGCCCGGGCGTGTTCGACAGCAAGCTGGAGCTGATTGAGGAGCAGGGCCTGCTGCAGTTCAGCACCTCCATGGAGCTGCGACCCGCCACTCTGCTCAAGCTATACAGTGAACTGGGTGAACTGAACAACAGGCATAACGAGCTGAAGATTTTCGTCGAGCTGATGGATGACACCCTGCCCAAACTGGTGATCAGCAGCCATGTACGCACCGCCGCCGGGCTCACCGAAGAGCAGTTTGCCGATTTCGTCGGCTTCCACAGCGATGTGAAGGTACAGCTGCTGAAGTGGATCCACGAGCAGGGCTATGCCCTACCGGACGACAACGACGAAGAGAGCCATGCCGCCCCGGAAATCGAACTGGGGCAGCAGCACCTGCTGCATTAAGCGAACAGCACTAAAAAAGGCTCCGAAAGGAGCCTTTTTTGTATCTGCAACCTGAATCAGGCGACCTTGGCAGAGACCAGGGCCTTGCCCGCCTCATTCACCAGGCGCAGACCTTCACCGTCACGTTCGATGGTGCCCTCACAGGGCATCAACACCGGACGCTGGAACTGGAAACTGGCGCTGGTGATCGGCTCGGCGACACTGGCCAGCATCTTGGCCACCATATACATGCCATGGGCGATGGGCGCTTCGAAACCAAAAGGCTTGGCGGTCAGGCGATGCAGGTGGATGGGGTTGTAGTCGCCGGAGATGGCCGCATAACGGCGAGCATCGCTCTCCTGCATCATCAAGTTGGATACCGGCTTCCAGTCGTAGGCGACCCGAGGCTCACGCGCCGGACGACCGCGCTTGCGAGGCCCCTCGAGTTTCAGCAGACAACGGCTGACGTAGCTGGCGGTCACCTCTCCCTCATGGCGGAATTCACCCAGCAGCTCAAACTCCAGCCCCTTGATGGTCTCCTGCTGATCACCCACTTTCAGGGTGAACTGGTAGCTCTTGTCCAGGCTCATGGGCTGGTGCTGCTCAAAGCTCACACCCAGGTGAATCATCCCCAGGGGCTTGACCGGTACGTCGGGCTGGGTCAGCAGCATCAGTTGCACAGGCTGAGACGCAACGAACATATAGCTCAGGGGCAGGCTGCCCTTGGGAAAGCCACAGAAGGTGTTGTACTTTTCCAGCTTGCCGGCATCAAAACGAAAATCCTGAATCTCAATGGCCTTCTCGGGCAGCTGCGCCGGAGGCGTACGCTTGAGGATGGCTCGGGCAATCAGTGGGATCGTCGTGGGGATCTGGTTGGCGTGGTATTGAAGCACTGTCATTCCTTCAGAAGGTTCTCTTAAGTGGCATATTTACTCTAAACAGAACAGGATACCGACTTTCCCGGCCGAGATGGACAGACCAGTCGGGACTCAGAGTATAGAACAGACAGTAAAATGCCGCCGAACTCATTGAGTTTGGCGGCGTTTCTCATAAACAGAGACTATTTTAGAAGGCGCGCTGACTCGCCAGCTCACTGTACTTGGCCATGCTGGCCTCCCCCAGTGAGATGCGCTGGGTGGCCTGCTCCTGCAGCCAGTCAAACATCGCCTTCACCGCCGGGGTGTCTTTGCGATCCGGGTGGCAGACCAGATAATAGCGCTGCCCTGCCGGCACAAAGGACTCGATGGGCACCACCAGGTTGCCTGCCTCCACCTGAGGCGCCACCATGCTCCAGCGTCCCATGGCGACCCCCTGACCGGACATCGCCGCCCGATAGGCCAGGTCCGCCCGGTTGAAGACGAAGCCCCGGTCCACCGACAGCCCCTCAATCTCCGCCAGCCGCGCCCAGTACTGCCATTCGGTGTAGAAACCGGAGCTTTGCCAGGCGGTCTCATCGTGCAACAGCAGACACTGGGCCAAACGTTCGGGGCTGTTCCACAGCTCATTGATGTCGGCATACTCCCGGCTGCACACCGGCACCAGACTCTCCTCCATCAGGTCGGTGCCATAGAGGCCGGAGGTGAGGTGGTCGGAATAGTAGACCGCCAGATCCACAGACTCATGCTGGAAGTCGGTGGCTCTGGACTGGGCGCGAACCTGAAGGGTCAGGCGGGGAAACTTGGAGTGCAGGTCGCCCAGGCGCTCGGCCAGCCAGCAACGGGCAAAGCTGTGGGGCACGGCGATGCTCAGGGTGGAGGAGAAATCCTGCTGCTTGAGATCGCGGATGGCAATCTCCAGGCTGCCCAGAGACTGGTCCAGCTCCGCCAGGAGTCCCGCCCCCTGATCGGTCAGCTGCAACCGGCGATTGAACCGCAGGAACAGCTTGAACCCCAGCTGCTCCTCCAGTTTCTTGATTCGATGACTCACGGCGGATTGGGTGAGGTAGAGCTCCTCCGCCGCTTTAGTGAAACTCAGATGACGGGCCGCGCACTCAAAACAGTGCAGCGAAGAGAGTATCGCGCCGTTTAACATAGCCACCTCGGATTAATTGAATTAATTCGAGGATAATGATAATTCGCTGTCAGGGAGGCGCAAGGCTAAGTAGTATGCAAGGGTCGACAGCGGGACAGGGTTCACAAAACCAGTGAGTGAACCCATCGAGTTAGCCCTTTGTTCCGCTGCCGGGCCCGGTCAGACAGTGCTCCCTTACTTGCTGCTCTGATCGCGTCGACCGCGTCATATACAAGGTGACAAGGTCGCCGGCAGAGTGGTGATACGACGCTATCCCCTCTGCTGTGCCCCACCCCTCTTCAAATCCCCTTCAGATTATTCAAATTCAAGCCAAACCGTGATCCCGATTCGGCCAGCCACTTTTTCGGCGTGACCAAGATCACGTCGCCAGTCAAGGTGACGCGCGCAGCGATCAAAAAAGGGCGCAGAAACGCCCCTTTATTCACTCCTGCCAACCTAGTCGACCAGGTCGAACAGCGCCTCCAGGGGATGACGGGGCCGCTGCTTCTCAATTCGCTTCACCTGGGAGCGACAGGAGTAACCGGACACCAGCACCTCCTCGGTGGCCGCGTCGATGGCGGGCTTCCAGGAAAGGTCATAGAGATCTTTGGAGATGGCCAGGTTGCCCTTCTCATGACCAAAGGTGCCGGCCATGCCGCAACAACCGCCGGCCTGATGAATCAGCTCGCCGCCAAAGTGGCGGAACAGCGTCTGCCATTCGGCCACCGCCTGAGGTCGCAGGCTGTTCTCGGTGCAGTGGGTCATCAGCTTGTACACCGCTTCCCCCTTGGGCTTTTGTGGCCAACGCTCTAACTGAGTCACCAGAAACTCGTTGAACAGCAGCACCTGGAAGTCGCCCCGGGCATCACCCAGCACCAGGTTGTACTCATCCCGGTAGGTCAGCACCAGCGCCGGATCCACCCCCACCAGGGTCACCCCGAAGCTGGCCACCCGGTTGAGGGCTCGGGCGCTGCGGGTGGCGGTCTCGGTGAACTTGTCCATAAAGCCTTTGATGTGCTGCGGTTTGCCGTTGGGCTGGTAATCCATCACCCGCACCCGGTAACCCAGGGCCTGCAATAACTGTGCGGCACGCTCCACCACCACGGCATCGTAGTAGCTGGTGAAGGGGTCCTGAACGATCACCAGGGTGTTGGCCAGCTCCGAATCGCTCAGCCTGGCCAGCTCCGCCTCGTCCAGGCGCAGCTCTGCCGGCAGACGTTGCGCCAGGGTGGGCACCGACAACGCCGGGGTATCCACATAGCCAAACAGCTTGCCTGCCGCCCAGCCGGACAGCGGGTTCTGGGTCATCAGGTTCACCAGGCGCGGCACCTTGGCCATCCACCCGAGGGCGGACTCGATGCCGGCCACCAGGTAGTCCTTGGCCGGTCTCAGGTAGCGCTTATGGTAGAGGTGCAGGAACCGGGCGCGGAAGTCCGGCACATCCACCTTCACCGGGCAGCCGCCGCTGCACGCCTTACAGGCCAGGCAGGTCTGCATCGCCTCATACAGCTCATGGGAGAAATCCTGGCGCTTGTGCCGGCCCAGGCTGGCCTTGATGCGCTCGCGCAGTGTGGCCATGGGCACCGCGTCCAGGTCGGCGGTGTTCACCCCCTCCTGCGCCAGCAGCCTCAGCCACTCCCGCATCAGGGTCGCCCTGCCCTTGGGGGACCACACCCGGTTGCCGGTGACCTTGTAGGAGGGGCACATGGGGTTGTTGGCGTTGTAGTCAAAGCAGAGGCCATTGCCGTTGCAGCTGATCGCCTTATCGAACTGGCTGCGGGCCGCCTGTGGCAGCTGACGGTCGAAGCTGCCGCGCTTTATCTCGTCGATGCTGTACACATCCTCCTGAGACTCGAAGGGGGTACAGATCTTGCCCGGATTCATGCAGTTGTGTGGGTCGAACCAGCCCTTAATGCGACGCAGATCATCAAACAGTTCACCGAATACCGCCGGGCCATACTCGGAGCGCACCCCTCGACCATGCTCACCCCACATCAGACCACCGTACTTGCGGGTCAGGGCCTCCACCTCGTCGGAAACGGTGCGCAGCAGAGCCTCATCCGCTGGATCGCACATGTCCAGGGCGGGACGCACGTGCAGCACTCCGGCGTCCACATGGCCAAACATGCCGTACCTCAGCTGATGACCGTCGAGCAGGGTGCGGAACTCGGCGATGAAGTCCGCCAGCTGCGCCGGCGGCACCGCGGTGTCCTCGGCAAAGGCGATGGGCTTACGGGCGCCCTTGGCGTTGCCCAGCAGACCCACCGCCTTCTTACGCATCTGGTAGACCCGGGCAATCTCCCCCTTGTCCAGGCAGACCCGGTGACCCAGTACGCCCTTGGCCCCCTCCGCCAGCAGCTGCTCCAGGTTGGCCAGTTTGGTCTCCACCTCGTCACGGGTTCCGGCAAACTCCACCATGTTGATGCCGGCCATCGCCGCATCGAAGGCGCTGGGCACCAGTTCGGAGACCTGGTGCCAGATGATGTCCTCCTTGGCCAGTCCCAATACGGTGGAGTCGATGGTCTCCACCGCCGTGGCCTGAGCCTCCACCATGATGGGCGCGTGGCGCAGGGCGGAGTCGAAGCTGTCGTAGCTGATGTTGACCAAGGCTCGGTGGGTTGGGATCTGGGTCAGGTCCAGCTTGGCGCTCACCACAAAGGCCAGGGTCCCTTCACTGCCACAGATAAGCCGGGTCAGATCCAGGGTGTCGCTGTCCGCGTCATAGGCATGGCGCAGGTCATAGCCGGTCAGGAAACGGTTCAGCTCGGGAAAGGTCTGCTTGATCTGCGCCTGCTTGTTGCGGCACAGGCTCAGCACCGCGTCCGCCAGCTCCCTGGCGCGGCCGGTGAGGGCCTCCCTGGCGTCGGCGTTCCAGGGCCCCGTGGTCAGCAGGCTGCCGTCATCCAGTACACTGGTGACGCCCAGGACATGATCCGAGGTCTTGCCGTAGACCAGGGAGCCGGCGCCGGAGGCGTCGGTGCTGATCATCCCACCGATGGTGGCACGGTTGGAGGTAGAGAGATCCGGGGCAAAGAACAGCCCATGAGGACGCAGGGCGTCGTTCAGGGCGTCTTTGACCACGCCGCACTCCACCTGAACACTGCGCCCCTGGGCATCGATGTCAGACACCCCCTGGAAGTGCCTGCTGGTGTCCACCACCAGGCCAAAGTTCAGGGCCTGACCGTTGGTGCCGGTGCCACCGCCCCGTGGGGCGAAGTGGATCCCCTTGAAGGCGGGGGAGCGGGCCAGACGCAACATCAGCTGCAGGTCGTGGGCATCCTTAGGGTAGACCACCGCCTGAGGCATAAACTGATAGACGCTGTTGTCCACCGCCATCGCCAACCGGGCGCTGTAGCTGAGATCGATCTCGCCACTAAACCCCTGTTGGGCCAACTGTTCCGTAAAATTCTTGTAGCGCGCGTCCAGTGTCTGCGCTGTAGGCAATGATGGGATCATTCGACCGCAAGTCCCCAGATGAATACTTGCTCGAATCATATAAAAAAAGGGGGCGCTTTAGCAGCGCCCCCCTCATTATTCTAGTATTGACCAGACTTATTTCTTAGGCAGAGCCTTGCCCAGGTACAGCCAGGTCTCGACCACGGTGTCCGGGTTCAGGGACACGGAGTCGATCCCCTCTTCCGCCAGCCAGGCCGCGAAATCTTCGTGGTCGGAAGGACCCTGACCACAGATACCCACGTACTTGCCGCGAGCCTTGGCCGCCTGAATCGCCATGGACAGCAGCGCCTTGACCGCGTCGTTACGCTCATCAAACAGGTGGCTGATGATGCCGGAGTCACGGTCCAGACCCAGAGCCAGCTGAGTCATGTCGTTGGAACCGATGGAGAAGCCATCGAAGTGATCCAGGAACTGGTCAGCCAGCAGGGCGTTGGAGGGCAGCTCGCACATCATCTGTACCTGCAGACCGTCTTGACCACGCTTGAGACCATTCTTGGCCAGTTCGGCAATCACGCCTTCCGCTTCGCCCAGGGTTCGAACGAATGGAATCATAATCTCGACGTTGGTCAGACCCATCTCGCCACGCACACGCTTAATCGCTTCACACTCCAGGGCGAAACAATCGCGGAAGGAGTCGTCGATGTAACGGGACGCACCGCGGAAGCCCAGCATGGGGTTCTCTTCCTCAGGCTCGTAACGATCACCGCCCACCAGGTTGGCGTATTCGTTGGACTTAAAGTCAGACAGACGAACAATCACACGCTTGGGGTAGACGGAGGCGGCGATGCAGGACACACCTTCCGCCAGGCGGGCAATGTAGAACTCAACGGGGTTGGCGTAACCGGCCATCAACTCGTCGATCTCCGCCTTCACATCGGCTTCCTGATCGTCATAGTTCAGCAGCGCCTTGGGGTGCACACCGATCATGCGGTTGATGATGAACTCCAGGCGGGCCAGGCCGATACCTTCGTTGGGCAGGCGACCGAAGTCGAAGGCGCGGTCAGGGTTACCCACGTTCATCATGATCTTCATCGGCAGTTCAGGCAGGTCATCCACGCGAGAGGTGGTCACCGAGAAGCCCAGTTTGCCGTCGTAGATGTAACCTGTGTCACCTTCGGCACAGGAAACGGTGACTTCGCTGCCGTTGGTGATCTTGGCGGTGGCGTCGGCACAGCCAACAACCGCGGGAATACCCAGCTCACGGGCAATAATGGCGGCGTGACAGGTACGGCCACCACGGTTGGTGACGATGGCGCTGGCACGCTTCATGATCGGCTCCCAATCGGGGTCGGTCATGTCGGTCACCAGAACGTCTCCGGGCTGGATCTTGTCCATATCTTCGATGGAGTCCAGAACCTTGGCCACACCGGCACCGATCTTGTGACCGATGGCGCGACCTTCGGTGATCACCTCGCTCTGACCTTCCAGGTTGAAGCGCTCCATCACCTGGGCGTCTTCGTTGGAACGTACGGTCTCAGGACGGGCCTGCACGATGTACAGCTTGCCGTCGATGCCGTCTTTGGCCCACTCGATGTCCATGGGACGACCGTAGTGCTTCTCGATGATCATCGCCTGCTTGGCCAGTTCCAGGACCTCTTCGTCGGTCACGGAGAACTGCTTCTGCTGCGCGGCGTCCACGTCGATGATCTCGACCTGCTTGCCGTGGGCTTCGTCGCCGGAGTACACCATCTGTACCAGCTTGGAACCCAGGTTACGGCGCAGTACCGCCATGTGGCCCTGGGCCAGGGTTGGCTTGTGTACGTAGAATTCGTCAGGGTTCACCGCACCCTGTACCACCATCTCGCCCAGTCCGTAGGCGGAGGTCACAAAGACCACATCTTCGTGGCCAGACTCGGTGTCGATGGAGAACATCACACCGGAAGAGGCCTTGTCGGAACGCACCATGCGCTGGATACCCGCGGACAGAGCCACACCGCGGTGGTCGTAGCCCTGGTGAACACGGTAGGAGATGGCGCGGTCGTTAAACAGAGACGCAAATACGTGCTTGATGGCCACCATCACGGATTCGATGCCGCGAACGTTCAGGAAGGTTTCCTGCTGGCCTGCGAAGGATGCATCGGGCATATCTTCGGCGGTGGCGGAGGAGCGAACCGCGAAGGAAGCGCCTTCGGCGCCACCCTGGTTCAGCTCGTTGTACGCTTCCTTGATCGCCTCTTCGAGGGCGGGCTGGAAGGGGGTATCGATGATCCATTGGCGGATCTCGCCACCGGCCTTGGCCAGGGCGTTCACGTCATCAACATCCAGGGTGTCCAGAACGGTGTGGATACGCTCGTTCAGTCCACTTTGCTCAAGAAACTCATCATAGGCCTCCGCAGTGGTCGCGAAACCACCGGGTACCTGAACGCCGGCGTTAGCCAGGTTGCTGATCATCTCACCGAGAGACGCATTCTTACCGCCAACTCGGTTGACGTCGTTCATGCCAAGTTCTTGGTACCAGAGTACATATTGGGTCACTGTTCTGTCCTCACAACCTCAGATTTATTATGACACCCCTTCCTACGGGGTCGCTGGCATCATACACTGGGCCCAAATAGCCATAAAAGTCTAATTTTTATTGTAATTTTATTACTACATGAGGCCCGGATGACCCGCAAAGTATTCTACATCTCCGACGGAACAGCCATTACTGCAGAAGTGTTTGGGCACGCGGTTTTGTCCCAGTTTCCAGTAGATTTCGAACAAAAGACCATCCCTTTCGTGGAAACTCTGGCGAAAGCCGAAGAGGTTCGAAACCAGATCAATGACTGTTTTATTACGACGGGAGAGCGTCCTCTGATCTTTCACTCCATTGTGAACCCGGAGATTCGCGCCATCATCTACTCCTCAGAAGGACTGGACTACGACTTCCTGAACACCTTTGTGGCCCCCCTGGAGCAGCAGCTGGGCATCAAGGCAGACCCCAAGGCCCACAGGACCCACTCCATGGCCAACGAGTCCTACAACGCCCGTATCGATGCCATCCACTACGCCATGGACAACGATGACGGGGTGACCCTGAAGAATCTGAACGAAGCGGATGTGATCCTGATTGGTGTCTCCCGCTGCGGCAAGACCCCCTCCAGCCTCTATCTCTCCATGCAGTTCGGCATCAAGGTGGCCAACTACCCCTTCATTGCCGAAGATATGGAAAACCTGAAGCTGCCGCCGGATCTGAAGAAGTTTAAGAAGAAGCTGTTCGGCCTCACCATCAACCCCCAGCGCCTGACAGAGATCCGTCAGAGCCGACTGGCCGATTCCAAGTACGCCTCAGCCCGCCAGTGCCGGATGGAGGTGAAAGAGGTGGAACTGCTGTTCAAGAAGGAGAAGATCCCCTTCCTGAATACCACCAACAACTCGGTGGAGGAGATCGCCACCAAGATCCTCTCAGAAACCGGACTGGAAAGAAGCATGTTCTAAACCAGCAAAAGAGGGCGCCAATCGGCGCCCTCTCTTTTATCCTGTCCCGGCGTCAGTGCTTATGTTCCGGGTAGTAGGGCGCCAACGCCTCAATCGCCTTGGTGAGGGCATCGGCAAACTTGGGATCGGCATTCTGCTTGGCCTTCATCGCCGCCACAATCACCCCATGGTGGGTCACCAGTCGCTGCTGATAATCCTTGTGGCTGGACTTCACCCTCTGAGTCAAGAAGTAGTCGCTGATGGTCGAGATCACCTTCTGAGCATGCTGCTCCTTATTCATGACCCAGCGAACCATCTGATTCTGCGACTGAGCGTCTCCTTTGCCTGCCAGCTCCGCCATCATGGCGGTGGCCTTGGCCACGGTTGCGGCGTCCTCCAGCATCTGCTTAACCCTGGCATGATCATCGTAGATGCCGCAGGGTACCTGGCAGTGTGACCAGGCCAGAGGCGACAGCATTCCCAGACACAGGGTAAGCAGCATTAATACTCGTTTCATGATTCCCTCTCCTTGATAAACAGCCCGGTTCTGGAGGAGACACAACAGCAAGCCATTCAAAGGCTGCGCCTTTTCCCATTCCCAGGTTCAATTTCCCCAAGGAGTATGGCTCGCCTATGAGCACTCTGCCGAAAAACTGCAGCCAACGGGGCATCGATTGCCCAGACCGATCGCCAATTCGGAAATCCCGAAAAATTCACCGCTTCTATTCGTTTTTAATGTCGATAAAAATTTGATATATTGGAGCCATGGATTCGAAAAAAATATTACATAATACAAAAAGGAGATAATCATAATGAACAGCTCAGCGAAGACTCAACTGGCCACCAAGGCTGCTCCCATCGCCATCGGTCTGTTTTTGCTTGGTGTTGTCACCATGTCCACCTTTTATACTGTGGATGAGGGCCATGTTGGCATCGTCAAGCGCTTTGGTCAGGCTCAGCAACAGGTCAATCCCGGCCTGCACATTAAGATCCCCCTGGCTGACTCGGTGCAAAAACTGGAGATTCGAACCCGTAAGAACGTGGAAACCCTGAAGGCTGCCACCCACGAACAGATGCCGGTGGATGTGGATGTCTCCATCAACTGGACGGTGATCCGCAGCGAAGCCTTCGACCTGTATCGCAACTACGGTGGCCTGGATCAGTTTGAAAATCGCATTCTGGACCCTCGGCTAAGATCGGCGGCCAAGGACGCCATCGCCCGCTACAAGGCGGAAGAGATTGTGCAGAATCGCGGCAAGGTCATCGCCAAGATCGAGGAGAACGTAGTCACCACCATGGGAGAGTTCCCGGTGAAGCTGGACAGCGTGCAGATAGAGAACCTGGTGCTGCCGCAGAAGTATCTGCAGAGCATTGAAACCAAACAGACGGAGAAAAACCTGGCGGCCGCCGAGAAACACCGCCTAGAGCGCCAGAAACTGGAGGCCCAGAGGGAGGTGAACACCGCCGAAGCCAAACGTGATGCCGAAAAGGCCCGGGCCGATGGTAACGCCTACGCCATTCTGACCGAAGCCCAGGCAGAAGCGGAAGCGATCAAGGTGAAGGGCCTGGCGGAAGCGGAAGCGATGCGCGAAAAGGCCGGCGCCATCGCCCAGAGTCCGCTGCTGGTGGAGTATGTCCGAGCCCAGAACTGGGACGGCAAATTACCCAGCACCATGATGGGCAGCGAGCAGAATGTGCTGTGGAATCTGGACCAGAAGTCCGCCATGCGATAACGAAAATGAGGAGGGCCTACCCTCCTCTTTTTTTGCCATGCATTAACTGCATATTATTCCAACAATAAAAGAGGCGAATAAAAACAAGATTAAGCAATGATAAAGTCGACATTTATCGAACCTCTCTCAAAAAAAAACAGAGATATCCCTCCTCAATATTCATCATTTCAGACCTCCCCTTCTCACTGCCTGCCACCTAAAACTGACACCACAGATCACACAATCCAGCAAAAGATAAAAAACAAACTACCCGACAGCAATTCATATTGGCAACAGACACCAAGAGACCAAGACAATCAGTGCCTCAGTTCACAATTCTCGCTAAGACTATACATCTTTATCAAAACACCCTGTGTGCAAAACTGCTTTGCACCGCCTGCGTTGATGGTCAGATTTGTCGATGGTCAAATATTTAGCACACCAACAAACCTGGAACTAACATGAAAATTAAAGTATCAATAATTGGATTGGTTCTTTCTTTGGCTTCCGTCGGGGTCAGTGCCATGGGAGAATTTATAGTTAAAGAAAGTCCGGAAGTTATTCTTCCCATGCATCAACTGTCCCGACACGTCGCTTTCGATCACCAAAATCATAAAAACGTCGAGTGCGCATCATGCCATCATAAGGTGAAAAGTGACGTAGAAAGCTTTACCCCCTACAAATGCTCCAGTTGCCACTCTACAAAAAAAGCAGATAAAAAAGACTCTGGCTCCTATTACGCCATTATTCATGGCAAAAAAGCCGTCAAGGATGATGCTGCTATTCGCTGCCTTTCCTGTCACAGCGATGCCCAGAAAAAATTTAATAAGTCAGATAAAGATCTGGTCGGCTGCGCTAACTCCAGCTGTCACAAATAATTCCTAGTCGAGGTAAGTATGTCTATTAGTCGACGCACGATGATGAAATTCATGGGTGTGGCAGCGGCGAGTGGCCCGGCCACTCTTTCTTTGAACGCCAATGCCAGCGTCAATACCCACCGAAGCCTGTTTGAAGAGACCAAGCTTGGCACATTGACGCTGAAAAACCGAATCATTCGTTCAGCCGCCTCTCAATACCGGGCAACAGTAGATGGCGACCCGACAGAGGATCTGATGCGGGTTCACCGGGAATTGGCCGAAGGCGGCGTAAGCCTGATTATCACCGGCCTGACCTACATCATGCCCGAAGACCAGTACGGTAACGGCGGTACCGGGTTGTATGACGACTCCCAAATCGAGATGTATAAGAAGGTCGTCCAAAACGCCCATGATCATGGCTCCAAGATCGCCGTTCAATTGGCGATGGTCGGCCCTCAAAGTAACTACCGGACCGACCGCCGCAAGGTGTACGGTGCCTCTAAGGTCCCCCACCCCATCTACGGCACCATCCCTAACCAGGTGATGACCAAGGAGGACATCAACTTCGCGGTTGACGCCTTTGCCAACGCTGCGGTCAGAGCGCAGAAATCGGGCTTTGACGCCATCGAACTGCACTTTGCCCACAATTACCTGGTGAGCCAGTTCCTGTTCCCCTACTACAACGACCGCAAAGATGAGTACGGCGGCCCCATCGAGAACCGAGCCCGCTTCGCCTTTGAAATCGTCGAGGCGGTGCGTGCGGCTGTGGGGCCTGAGTTCCCCATCATTGCCAAGGTACATGGACGGGACTACCTGGGCAGCCTCGCCGGTGGCAACACCCAGGAGGAAAACCTGTTTGTGGCCAAAGGGCTGGCCGAGCGAGGCATCACCGCACTGGACATCAGCGGCGGGAATAAGGTGCGCGGCATGGGTGAGTTCCACCCGGATATTCAGAACGAGAAAGATCAGTCTTACTTTGCCGATGACGCCAAATTCATCAGCGACAATGTTGATGTGCCGCTGATCGTCACCGGAGGCAACCGCACGCCCAAGTTGATGGAAGAGATTCTCGCCAACACCAAGAATATCCAAGCGTTTGGTTTCGGGCGCACCCTGCTTTCTGAGCCAGATCTGGCAAACAAGTGGAAACAGGATCCCTCCCACAGACCCCGCTGCCTGGCTTGCAACTGGTGCATCGCTAACTACGGCACCCAGAAATCCCAGTGCATCCTCAATGCTTCTCGAGCTTATATCACTCCAGGGCATTAATTTCACACCAGCAAAATAAATACTTGCCGCACTTTCCTTAAGTGCGGCACTCCACGACGACTGGATAATATAATGAAAAAATATAACACCCTGGCAATCATTATTGCCTCAACATTGTTGAACACTAACGCTTTTGCAGCCAACGAATATGAATTCGGTGGCATGACCCGAGTTAATTACTCCTACATCGATTACAATGAAGCCTCAGAAGACAAACTGGGTGACTTCAAATTCGAAGTCGCAGCCCTCTCCTTCAATGGCGAACGCGACGACATTGGCTTGTCAATGGAATATCGCTTTCGTGATGACTTTGATGCAATAAAACATGGCTATGCCTACTACAAACTGGATGACAACACCACTTTAAAGGCGGGCGTGGCTAAAGTACCCTTTGGCAATATCGGTTATATTTCCAACAGCTTCTGGCTGAGTTTGCAATACTATGTCGGTTTCGAAGACGATTACGATACCGGCGTCTCCCTGGAGTATCGTGGCGACGGTTATCAGACCGACGTGGCCTTTTTCAAAGGGGCCGAAAATGGCGCCACCAGCACCAAACGCTTCGCGGCAGATATCTTTCAAGGGGTGGTGAACGGTACCGAATACAACTACGAAGAGACCAACCAGTTCAACCTACGTCACTCCATTTTCACCGAGCTATTCGGCATTGACTTCACCATTGGCGCCTCTCTTGAATATGGACAGATGTATGACGCCGCCAACGGCAGCAAGGAAGATCGCTATGCCTATGCCGTTCACTACGAGGGCTCCGTCGACAACTGGAAGGTTCAGGCCCAGTACCTGAAGTACGATTTCGATGTCGCCTCCGACTATCAGAACAAGGTCGCCCTGAGTGTGGTCGGCGCCACCTATGAGATCACTTCCGAAGCCAGTGCCTTCACCTTTAACCTGGCCCGTAAGGTCGACATGGGATGGGGAGCGTTAACCGTCTACAATGATTTCAACGTGCTGTGCCCAGAGTCTGACGACTTCGACAAGAGCTATCAGAATGTTACCGGCATCAGCGTTGGCAAAGGACCGGTGTTTGCCTGGTTTGACTTTATCGTAGGCAAAAACATGTTGTGGTCCTCGCGCAGCAACCACGTTGGCCTGGAAGACCAGTTTGACAAGTGGGACAAGCGAATCAACATCAATCTGGGATACTACTTCTAATGCGAACAGGCCAGCCCCGAGGTTGGCCTGTTTTTTTCGATACTGATATAAATGTCAACCAGCACCGATCCAAGGAGACGATAATGCGCGAAAGCATCACACTGGATGAGCTGAAATGCTTGGTAGCCGTTTATGAGAGCGGCTCCATCAGCCGGGCTTCCGAGGAACTCGGGGTGATGCCGTCAACCATTAGCCGAAGCCTGACCCGGTTGGAATCGAAGCTGGATACCAGCCTCATTCTGAGAAACACCCGGAAGCTGGAGTTCACCCAGGAAGGGGTGCAACTCATCGAGCACGCCAAAACCATCAACTCCGCCATCGACAACATTCAAGACGAATTTCGCTTCGCAGGGAACGAGCCGAGCGGTACCCTGAGAATCAATGGTGCCTCTCCGGTTCTGGTCCACCTGGTGAGCCCCATAGTGAAGTGCTACTCCAAACTCTACCCCAGAGTAAAGATCCATCTGCAAAACGATGAAGAGATCGTCGACATCATCGAAAAGAGATCAGACCTGGCCATCCGGGTGGGTGCAGTGAACGATTCCAAGCACAACGTGATGCCTATTGGCATCAGCAAACGCCGTTTGCAGGCAAGTCCCAAATACCTTAAGGAGCACGGCTTCCCCAAGAGCATCGAGGATCTGAACAATCACGTACTCCTGGGGCTTGATGGTCCTACCATCCTCAATACCTGGCCGGTATTGGATAAAGATGGCAACAAGCTGAAGATCATCCCAAGCATCATCGCATCCAGTGGGGAGGTGCTCAGGAAACTGACTCTGGAGGGCGCCGGTATCGCCTGCCTGACCGACTTTATGACCAAGGCCGATCGCAGTACCGGCAAACTGGTGGAAGTGCTCAAAGAGGACACCGTGTACGACATCCGTGAGCTGAACGCCATCTATCACAAGGGAGGACCCACCCCGCCAAAAGTGAGTGCCTTCATCGAGCTCCTTAAGACAGAAGCCACTAGGATGCTTTAGTCCTGCCCGAGCCTCTGTTGCTTTGCGATCTGAACACTCATCCTAGCCCCGAGCCACAAAGCAGGTTAAAGCTCAAACACAAAGCTGGCTTACAGAAACACGGAAAAAACAGACACTCTGGACATACCCTCCCCTTTTTCATATCTGATGATTTTTGACGCAGTTGTCCCCAAGCCACTGGCGCGATTTGGATTGTTCCCTTACCTAAAGGCAAAGATTGGGTATAATCCGACTAATTTGTTGCAAACGGCGGGCTCCGCCCCGCTCTGTTGTAGGCACACATGACTTTTAAAACCGATGAACTGCGGACCACCCTGCTGTGCAAGGTGATCTCCCCGGCAGAGCTGGCCCGCGAATACCCTCTCTCCGATGGAGCTGCAGAGGCGCTGCTGAGCGCCCGGCGCCAGGTAGAGGCGATTTTAAGTGGCGAAGATCCCAGACTGCTGGTGATCATCGGCCCCTGCTCCATCCACGATGCGGACGCCGCTCTGGAGTATGCCGAGCGCCTGGCCAAGCTTCAAAAGGAACTGGCCGAAGACCTGATGATCGTAATGCGGGTCTACTTCGAAAAGCCCCGTACCATCGTGGGCTGGAAGGGCCTGATCTCAGATCCGGATCTGGATGGCAGCTTCAGCGCCAACAAGGGGCTGCGCAAGGCACGCAAGCTGCTGACCGACATCTCCGAACTGCGCCTGCCCATCGCCACCGAGTTCCTGGACATGGTCAATGGCCAGTACATCGCCGATCTGATCACCTGGGGCGCCATTGGTGCCCGCACCACAGAGAGTCAGATCCACCGCGAGATGGCCTCCGCCCTCTCCTGTCCGGTGGGCTTCAAGAATGGCACCGACGGCAACCTGCAGATCGCCATCGATGCGGTGCGCGCCTCCCGGGTACCGCACATCTTCTACTCCCCCGACAAAGAGGGGCAGATGGCGGTATACCGCACCCACGGCAACCCCTTCGGCCACATCATCCTGCGCGGCGGCAAATGCCCCAACTACCAGGCTCAACATGTGATTGACGCCGGAGAGCGGCTAACCGAATCCGGCATCAGCCCCAGGCTGGTGGTGGACTTCTCCCACGGCAACAGCCGTAAGGAGCATCGCCGTCAGTTGGAGGTGGCCAAAGACATCATGGGGCAGATGCAGCAGCCCCATGGCCACACCATTGCCGGTGTCATGGCCGAGAGCTTCATCAACGAGGGCAACCAGAAGGTGATCCCCGGCCAGAGCCTTATCTACGGCAAGAGCATCACCGACGCCTGCCTGGGTTGGGAAGAGAGTGAAGTGCTGCTTCGCGACCTGGCAGAAGCCAGCCGGGCCCGCAGACAACGCTGATGGGATCTCCATGCTGATCCGATCACCAGGGGCGCCATACGGCGCCCCTTTGTTTTTGGGCCAAATTTGCATAAAGTAATGGCATTATTAGAAAAAGGACTCATGAAGCCATGGACCAGCCCGCTCGCTCTATTCTCATCGCCGACGATCATCCCCTGTTTCGTCAGGCGCTGAAGCAGTCTCTCAGCCTGTTTATGGCGGATACCCGCTGGCTGGAAGCGGACAGCGCTGACACCCTGGAGCAGCGCCTGTGTGCTGAACCGGATATCGACCTGGTGCTGCTGGACCTGCAGATGCCCGGTTCCCATGGCTATTCCACCCTGATTCACCTGAGAAGCCACTACCCGGCCATTCCGGTGATGGTAATCTCCGCCCATGAGGATGGCCAGACCGTTGGCAAGGCTATCCACTACGGCGCTCAGGGCTTTATCCCCAAGTCAGCCCAGCCCCAGCAGTTGGCCGAAGCCCTGCAACTGGTGCTCGATGGAGAGATCTATCTGCCTCCGGGCATGGAGGGTCTGGCCGATGAGGAGCATGGTGAAGATGACATCGGTGCCCGCCTGGCGGAACTGACGCCACAGCAGTACAGAGTGTTGCAGATGTTTGCCGAGGGATTGCTCAATAAGCAGATCGCTTACGAGCTGGACGTCTCCGAGGCCACCATCAAGGCCCACGCCACCGCCATCTTCAAGAAGCTGGGGGTGCGCAACCGCACCCAGGCGGTGATCGCCCTTCAGGGGCTGGATATGGACAATAAGCCGGTCTGAAAAACAATTTAACCGGCAAAAATCAGCAGGTGCTGGCTACTCGGCAGGACCAAACCACTCCTCAACCTGCGTGGCCGCCCTGTCCCAGTGCTCATCGGTCAGGTGGGCCGCCACCGTGGCCAGGGCCACGGACAGCGCGCCAATATCATCGGAAAAACCCACCCCAGGGGTCAGGTCCGGAATCACATCCAGTGGCAGAATCAGATAGCCCAGGGCACCGAGAATCACGGTCTTGGCCTGTGTCGGTGTTGCCGGGTCCATCAGACAGAAGTAGAGCACCAACGCCTTCTCGACCGCTTCCCGGCCAATGGTGATGGCGTAGCGACGCAGCTTCTTCCAGAAAGAGTCCACACTGAAGTGCTGTGAGTAATCGTCCATGGGCCTCTCCTCTTTATCCCACCCGACACGGTATTGCCTGATATACTACCCCACTGCGCCGGGCAAAGGCAGCGCCTGCTGGCTTTGCTGCAATAAATCCTCAGAGGATACACAATGAACCTGAAACAAGAGCTCCAGCAGCTGAACAACCGCCTGGATGCAACCCGCCGTAAGCTTGATGCCGCCCATGAAAGAGGCGATATGGCGATGATCGACAAGTTCTCCGAGGAGAGCCAAGCCCTGAAGAAGCGCATCGAGAGCGTGAAGAAGACCCAGGCCCGACAGGTAGGAAAACAGGGGAACAAAGTTTCGTCCCTGGCGTTTAAGCGCCCCCTGACCAAGGAGGAACAGGCGGACATGGGCAAGCTGAAGAAGTCTGTCCGTGGGCTGGTGGTGGTCCACCCCCTCACCGCCCTGGGCCGGGAGATGGGCATCAAAGAGGTCACCGGCTTCGCCCCTAAGAAGTTCTGATCCTGTCTGGCACCCCGGTAACGGGGTGCCAACACACCCACCGTCAGAAAGTTATCCACTCTGAGAACTTCATCAACTTCAGGGTTTCCCACTGAATAATCAAGCTCACAAAATCAGAAACTCCACTCAAGCCCCTCCCCCTTCCATCCGATAAAGAGCAGCAGGCGATACCGCCTCAGCAGAATACACACCTCTAGCGATTCGGGGAGAATCTTGTGGCCCTACTATCCAACCTCAAACACCGGAGCCTTAGTCTGCAATTGGGACTGACGGTCGCCCTGCTGGTCACCCTGGCCTTCTCAGCAACCGCCTACCTGGCCTATCTGGACAGCAACCGTACCCTGATGGAGAAAGCCCTGAGCGAGCATCAGTCCAAAGTCCAGGCCCTGAGCCTAACCCTGGAACAGAGCTTCAACGGCTATCTGGAAGAGGCCAAGATCCTGGTCACCAGCCTGCGCAGCCGCTACATGGAAGACCTGGAAGTCAGTGGCACCAAGGTCAGCATCAAAGGCAAGGAGTTGACCGACTTTGTCATCTTTGGCGACAGGGTCAGCGACAACATGCTGGTGGACGCCTTCCTGGAGGACACCCATGCCGGGGCCACCGTCTTCACCAGGGAGGGCAGCGACTTTTACCGCCTCTCCACCTCGCTGACCAACCTGCAGGGGGAACGCATCGTCGGCACCAAGCTGGACAGGAGCAGTCCCAGCTACCAGGCCCTGATTCAGGGGCAGGACTACCACAACAAGATTGACCTGTATGGCAAGCAGTACCTGACCTACTACACCCCACTGAGAGATCGCGCAGGCAGCATGATAGGTGCCGTGGTGGTGGCCCTGCCGGTGGAGAAATCCGCCCAGGCACTGTTCGACAGCCTGGCCCAGGTAAGCTGGGGGGACAGCGGCTATTCCATCGTGTTCAGCGACGCGGACAAAGACCGGGGCCGCTATCTGCACCACCCGGACAAAAGCAACCTGAGCAAGAACATCATCGACCTGGCCACCGAGGAGAAACCCTTCCAGAAGCTGTTCGAAGGGGACTCTGGCGTGGTGCGTTATCCCCACACCTTCAATGGCGTCACCGGTATGAAATACCTGGCCTACGCCAAGGTGCCTGGCTGGCAGTGGGTGATCTCCGGCGGCACCTTTATCGATGAGATCACCAAGGAGTCTCAGGTGATTCTGAGGGACATCATACTGATCGCCGCCGTAGCCGGGGCCGTCACCATCTTGGTGCTGATCTGGATGGTTCGGCGCCTGCTGGCCCCATTGACCGAGGCCAATGGCTATATGCAGGCCCTGGGTGAAGGCCAGGTAAGCGTCCAGATCCCCAAGATGCGCAACGACTCCCGCAATGAGATTGTGCAACTGATGGCCAACATGGGACAGATGGCCAGCGGCCTCCAGGGCCTGGTGGAGCAGATCAAGCACACCAGCAGCGAATCCGGCCAGGCTTCCGAAGGTGTGGCCCGATTCGCCGGGGACAACCTGGCCCAGGCGGATCAGCAGCAACAACAGGTCGACCAGATGGCCGCCGCCATCGAGGAGATGGCCTCCTCCGCCAACTCCGTGGCCGAACAGGTGGAGGCGGTCGCCAACAATGTGCGCAGCGCCGACGGCGACAGCGAAAACGGTGCCACCATGGTGGAGGACATGGAGCGGGAGATGGCCCGCCTCGGCGAGCAGCTGAATCACTCCACCGACGCCATCCACCAGGTGCATGAGCAGAGCAAAAGCATCGAATCAGTCACTTCGATGATCGACGCCGTGGCCGAACAGACCAACCTGCTGGCGCTCAACGCCGCCATCGAGGCGGCCAGGGCCGGCGAACAGGGACGCGGCTTCGCGGTGGTGGCCGACGAGGTTCGTCAATTGGCCCACCGCACCCAGAGTTCGGTTCAGGAGGTGATCGGCATCACCGGCGAGCTGCAAAGCCGCATCGAGTCGGCGGTTGCCATGATGAACGCCAGCCAGGAGTCCAGCGTCCAGGTGAGCGACAAGGCCCACACAGCGGGGGATGCCTTCCGCGCCATCCGCCAGCAGATCCAGGGCATCGCCTCCATGGCGGAGAGTATGGCCACCACCTCAGAGCAGCAGGCCCAGGTAAGTCAGGAGATCGCCGCCAGTGCCACCCAGGTCAGCGACCTGAACCGCATGACCCGGGAAACCTCTGCCCAGACCGCCACCAGCGCCGAGGAGCTGCAGCGGCTTTCGGCCAACCTTTCTGAACAGGTGGCCCATTTCAGCTAAAGCCACAAGCGCCACTTCAACCTGAAGTGGCGCGTTCCCCGGCCAGTCTCTCCCCAGGCTACAGATCGCCCGACAACCTGGACACCAGCCAATCGATGAACTCCCTGTTCTTTATCGCCCTGTTCACTCAACTCCTGGGTCCGGACACCACCATCACGGCTCAAGTCACTCTGGGACTGTCCATCGCCCTGGGCCACCTGCTGTGGTTCGGCCTGCTGGCTCTGCTGTTAACCATCCCCGGCTGTCAGCGATTGCTCGACCGGACCCAGCTCTGGTTCACGCGCCTGACCGGAGTGTGTATGGTTGGATTGGGCGCGCGTCTGATAACAACAAACTGACACCCGCAAAACCGGCAAAAAAAAGGGGCGCCCTGTGGGCGCCCCAAAACACTCGTTGGGAGATGTCTGACTAGGGCGTGTTGACCTTTGCTGAGTATTTTTGCGCTGGCATCCAGCCACTAAGGCCTAGATGTGTCGACATTGTGCCCAAAATGAATGGCTACCTAGAGTGAGCAAAGCGCCCTTCGGGGCCGGACTGACAACGACTACTCTTCGTCGTTCGATTTTGACGTAGAGCAACTATGCCTACAATCGAACTTCTTGATTAGTCGTCGCCATTCTCGGCCAAACTCTAAACACCAAAGATAAACACGCCCTAAACTTTAAGCTTGATCTCTACCCGGCGGTTACAGCCCAGGCTGGCGTTCTCTTCCCGGCTGCACACCGGGCTGGACTCACCAAAGGAGTAGGACTCGGTGGCCAGATCCGGCCGCACCCGCTTAAGAAACTCCGACACGGCCCGGGCCCGTCGTTGAGACAGGCTCAGGTTGTACTGGTCACTGCCCAGGTGATCGGCGTGGCCGGACACCCCCAAGGCCAGAGAGCCCCCCTGCTCCACCATCACCACCAGCTCCAGCAGGGCCTGCTTGTGATCCACGGTCAACTCAAACTTGTCCACCTCGTAGTGCAGCACCAGAGTCAGCCTGTCCAGATCGAAGGAGCAGTCACTGCTCTCTGAGACGGTTTCACTCGATGCCCCGACCTCATTCATTGGCGTCACCTTCAGCAGGCGGTCGCCATCATGATGGGTAATAGCCCAGGCTCCGGTCTGTTTGCTGCTTTGCTTATACAGTGCCTGACTGTCCAGGCACCCCGCCAGGACACTCTGTGGTGCCAGGGTCCAGGCCAACAGGCCCAAGGCGGCAATTTTGCTCAGTTTCATCATTTCAGTCGCCCCGTCTCTTCGTTCAGCATCTGCAAAATGTATTTGTACACGTCCGGTCCCTGGCTGGCGTGGTAGATGTTCCTCTCCCCCACGCAGTCGTAAAATCCGTTGCTCTGCTGATCCAGCAGGAAATCAATGCCAATCACCCCGGCCTTGACCGAGATCTCCTCCCCATGACGGCCGGTCTTGCCCCTCATGTTGTCAAACAGCTTCTGGCACAGGCCCGAGTTCACCAGCATCTTCAGGTAACGGTTGGTCTTCACCCCGTTGTAAGTGATCTCATTGTCATGACCATCGGAGAGCACAATAAACACCTGATCCGGATTAAGGTTGGTGGCCTCATTGGAGACCACCGCGGCACGAAGCATCCCCTGCCAGGAGTGAGTTCCGGCATAACGGGCGTTGGCGGTCATGGTGCCCAGTTCAGTCAGGAAGTGATCGTAATCCTCGGTCAGAGGGATATCGTGGAAGTTTCTTGGGTAGTAGTAGCTGTAATACTGGTAGTAGCTGGAAGCCGGCGGCTTGTCCTCAAACATCCGTGACACCGTCTCTGTGGTGGTGTCATAGATGTCCATGTTGTAGAGCACCCGGCTGCCATTAACCTTACGCACGCTGTACTTGTTAAAGCCCACCAGGGCGATGCGACTTTTGTCCTGGTTGTACTGGTTATAGAGCTTAAGCTGATCCACCACCCTGGCCAGGGTGTCCTTGACGATGTCGAACTTGGGTTCGCCATTGGTCCAGGACCAGCTCATGGAGTAGCTGAAATCGACGATGAAATAGACATCCACCGGCTTGGGCAGGTAGCGCTTGGAAAGGGAGCCGCCCTTGAGGTCAAACTGATCCTTGATGCCAATCTCGTTGTAGCTGATCCAGCTGTTGTACTTAGCCTGCACCACCACATCCGATTGCATGGAGGGAGCCAGTTCCCCCGCCTCCTGCATACAGCCACTGGCGTAGGTGCAGGCACTCTGATCCACACTGACCGCCAGCTCACCGACGTTGTCCTTGATGTAGAAATCGACAATGCTCTTGGCCAGTTTCTCTGACTCAGCCTGAGTCGGTTCGTTCTGAGCCGCCACCGCCAGACTGGCCACCTCGGCCGCCTCCAGCAGCCTTGCGTGAGCCAGCATCTGCTGTGCAAGGTGCATGGCAAAGGCAAACAGCATCATCATCACCGGCAGCAATCCGACGAAAATGATCATCGCCGCACCCTGTTGTTGTTTCGGCGTCCTCATCATCAGAACCTCGCAAAGGAGATGGAACTGGCCACGATATTGAAGGGATCCCCCTCCACCGCGCCCAGCAGGTTAAATTCGGTCTTGTAGCACAGAGAGATCTGGTAGATGGGCAACTTCCGGCTCTTTGACGTCAGCGGAGACAGGGCACCCATGGCGCTGTTATTGATGGAGACCAGATCGCAGCCTGTGCTGTCGCCCAATGTCCGCACCGTGTACGCCGCTGCGGGCGGTGCCGGAATGTACTCCTCCACCACTATGGCCAGATCATTGGCGTCGAAGCTGGAGAGCGCCCGCGCCATGGCCCCCTCCACCACATCCCGGATCTCGGTCATCAGCTTGTTGCACTTGGTGGCATCGCCGCCGTTGAGACCGCAGATGTAGCCCTCATCATCGAAGAACTGACGACGTTCGGCCACCAGAGCCGCCGCTGAGTAGGCCGCCCTGTCCATGGCCCCCTTCTTGGCTACGGCGATCATATAGTTCACCTGCAAGGCAAAGAAGCTGGAGAGCAGCACCAGCACCAAGGCCAGTTCGACGGTGAATACCCCTTGGTTACTCTTCATCAGCAGCCATCCCAATACTTGAATTTACAGCGTTCATACTCCTGAATCGCCGCCACCTCCCGGTGGACCTTGAGTTCGGGGAGATAGATGTTGAACATGGGCTTGTAGCTGTAATCCACCAGATAGACCGCCACTGGCGCGTTGAGGCCTGTGGTGCGAGCCTTGGCACAGCTGAGCAGATCGCCCCCCCCGGCACTGCAGGAGGCGTAATCCGCCATGCTGTCGAAATAGAGAACATCGGCGGTCATCGCCGCCAACTCTTCGGAGCTCATCCACCAGGTCACGCCGTTCTCGATAAGCGCCTGTAACAGGGCGTACTCATAGTCCGCCACCGTGGTCGAGCTGAGGCTTCCCTGACGCTTTGCGGCATTGACGGCGGTGGCCAGGGCGTGATCCGTGGCACTCATGGCGTAGGTAAGCACACAGAACTCCAGCCAGGCCAGCACCATCAGGATAAGCAACGGCAGTCCCAGGGCGGCTTCAACGGCGATCACCCCATTCTGGCGTTTCATGGGGCCACCTGCTCATGGCAGTTGGTCTTGGTCACCACATAGGCCCCGGACTCGGTGATCTGCGGCAGGAACGCCTTGGCTTCGGACAAGGTATCGAATTCGCTGACGCAGTAACGGTAACGACCACCAGACTGGTGCTCAAACAGGCTGCCGTAACGCTGGGCAAAGTCGTTGCGCATCCTGGCGCTCAGGGGGCGATCCCAGGAGGTCACCTGGATGCAGAAGCTCTTGTCTTGAGTGGGTTCGATGACGCACTGGGCCACCTCTGACGAAGAGGACGCCGCAACCGCCGGGGGAGTTGGGGGATGGTCCCCGGCGGGCTGCGACTTATCTTTCTTGATGTTCTGGGGCTGTGGCGCATTATCGGGCTGCTCCTCTGCCCCGGCAGTCACCCCGAGCTTGGATTGGGCGGCCGCCTGCGGCTGACTTGCCTGAGGCATCGCCGCCTCCGGCGCATCCTCCTTCATCCACAACACCGGGTTCCTCTGCTTAGGCTTCATGCCACCCACCAGGGCACGCAGGCGGCGCTGTGCCTGCTGTTCATCGAACTGCTGACGAAGCACATCCAGTGCCACCTCAGGTCGGTCCGCCTGGATCGATGCCAGTATCAGGTTGGCCTGAATCCCGGTATCCGAAGGGTGACTGAGATAGAGGGGATAGAGCAATGCCATGGCGTCGGTGTAGCGCTTTTGCATCATCCGCACCACCGCCTGATTGTTCTGCACCAGCAGGTCCTCAGCCCCCAGACGGCGGGCCTCCTCAAACTGGGCGAAGGCTTGGTCGAAACGCCCCTGCCCTGCGCTGGCCCGGCCCAGGTTCAATAGGTACTGCACCGTATTGCCACCGGCCTGACCATACTCCTCCAGCTTCTGCTCGCAGGCGTGCCAGTTCTGCTGCTGGCAATCGATTCGGGCCAGGGCCAGCTTCACCGGCGCCTGCCCTCGCTCCTCTTCCGAAAGCAGACTGGTGTACAGTTCGGCAGAGCGAATGTCACCCTGATCCAGATAGACGTTGATCAGGGCCAGCTTGTATTCCGGCTTCTGCTGCAGGTTGGCCTTATAATGAGCCACCAGGCCAGGCTGGTTATTGGCGGCCTGAAGCAGGGTTTCACGAGTATCCAGCGGATCATCAACCGGCTGACTGGCACACCCAACCAAACTCATTGCCAACAGGGTGGCGCTCAGGGTTCTAGTCATGGTCATCATCCTCTCTAACTCAACATCCGCATGATTCCGGGAGCGGCAATCAACACCACAATGGGCACCATGATGAAGAGGATCAGCGGGATGGACATCTTGGCCCCCAACTTTCCGATCTTCTCCTCCAGGTTCATCATGTTGATCTCCCGAATATCCGACGCAAGACCAGAGAGCACAGGCCCTACTGAGGAGCCATACTGCAGACTCTGGACAATGGTCATTACAAAACTCTGGGCCTCACTGGTGGGCACCAGCTCATAGAATTCATGGATCGCCTTCTCGATCCCCACCACCTTGGAACGCTCCACTGTGATGCGAACCACCCGGGCCAGGTGGCGGTCCACCATCACCAGTTCTCCTGCCAGGTGGTCCAGGGCCGCTTCCACCGTCATGCCGGTATGAACACAGACGTTCATCAAATCCAGCAGGAAAGGCAGACGGCCACTGATCTTGCGCACCAGTTTCTTGGCTCGCATATCCAGATAGATGTCCGGTACCACCAGGAAGGCCACGGCACTCAGGCTCACCATCAGGATGAACTTGGTGGAGTCCACATAACCCCGCATCAGCAGGAAGATCCCCACCGCCAGTACCACCACAAAGGGAATGAACTTCAGGAAGTAGTAACTCTGCGCCACCCACTCCTGATAGATTCCGGCACTGGCCAGCTTCTTCTCCATCTCCTTCTGGTTGAAGCTGAACGGGCTCACCACCTTATCTACCCACTGCCCCTGGGCTCTCTCTCCCTGGCCGCTGCCCAGCAGGGCATTGACATTCCAGCGAGTGGCAAAGCGATCCCAGATTCGGGCGCCCACCCAGGCCAGCAGCAGGGCGGACACCAGCGCCACCAGGTAGAACACATAGGGAGGCACATAGGTCATGAGTCAACCCCCCTCAGAATCCAGGCGATGCAGGCGAAGCCGATGCACTCACTGATCAGCACGTAGTAAAAGATGGGTTTACCGCCCTCCTCGAACATCACAAAGTTGTAGTTCTCCGGGCTGGTGTATTTGAGAATCAGCAGGAAAACGAAGGGCAGCGCCGCCACAATCTTGGCGGAGGCTCGCGCCTCTGAGGTCAATGCGCTCTTCTTCTTGTCCAGGGCCCGGGCATCGAACATCAGCCGGTTGATTCGGTTGATCACATCCTTGAGCTGTCCCCCGCGGCTCAGATTGAGGCGGATGGTGGAGACAAAGAAGAAGTACTCCACATAGGGGAAGGTGCTGCCGCTTCGCTGAAGCACATCATCGGGATCTTCACCGATAAGCAGTCGTTCAGACATCAGCTTAAACTCCCGGCCAACGTCATTGTCCAGCTGCTCTCCCACATATTCGAAGGCGTGTACCACACTCTGACCGGCAGACAGGGCCCCGGCCAGGATGTTGAGGGCGTCAGGAAAGTCATCCTGAAACCTCTGCTCTCGCATCTTTTGCAGCTGCATAATGAAGATCACGAAAGTAATGGGATACCCCCACCCCAACAGCATCGGCAGGCTCAGGTGCAGCAACATCTCATTGAGCAGATAGAGCCCGGTGGTTGAGACACAGAAATAGAGCGCCATCTTCACCTGAGGCTTGGGAGACATCAGCTTGATCAGGCTTTTCCAGTGCCCCCGCAGCCGGGTCTTGACGCTGGCGTCGAATCGGCTGGCGTCGATCACCATCCGCGCCACCTCCTGGGCCTCCAGTTCCCGCTCCATGCCGATCAGCTTGTCCATCTTGTTGTGACGTTTTCGATCCTGCCACCAGACAAACAGCAGGCCGAACAGCACCAGGAGGAAGGCCAGGCGAATCATGAGAAGATCTCCTTAAGCTCCTGCTCCAGACCGAAGAAGCGAGCACGCTCGTAGATCACCGAGCGGGTGGAGAGACCCGGGGTGCGAAAGTCTCCGCGGATGCGGTTCCCGGAGAAGCCATCGATGCCGGTCTCGAATCGGAAAATGTCCTCCAGCACCACGTTATCCCCCTCCAGACCCACCACCTCGGAGATGTACATCACCTTACGACTGCCATCGTGCAGACGCTTGACCTGTACGATGAGATCCACGGCGCTGACGATGGCACGGCGAATCGCCGCCAAAGGCAGGCTGGCGGTGGCCATCATCACCATGCTTTCCACTCGGGCAATGGCGTCCCTGGGGCTGTTGGCGTGCAGGGTGGACATGGAACCGTCGTGGCCGGTGTTCATCGCCTGCAGCATTTCGAACGCCTCGCCGCCCCGACACTCGCCGACAATGATGCGGTCAGGGCGCATCCGCAAGGCGTTGATCACCAGCTCCCGGGCATCCACGGCACCTGTGCCCTCGACACTGGCCTGGCGAGTCTCCAGGCGCACGATGTGAGGCTGCTGCAGTTGCAGCTCGGCCGCGTCCTCGATGGTGACGATACGCTCGGTCTCGCCAATAAACGCAGACAGGGCATTGAGCAGGGTGGTTTTCCCCGAGCCCGTACCACCGGAAATCAACACGTTGCACTTGCAATGGGAGGCGATGGTCAGCAGCTTGGCCATCTCCATGGACAGGGCACCAAACTCCACCAGATTCTCCATCTGGATCTTCTGCTGTTTGAACTTACGGATGGAGATGGAGGTACCGTCGATGGCCAGCGGCGGAATGACGATGTTCACCCGGCTGCCATCTTCGAGGCGGGCGTCACACAGAGGCTTGGCCTCATCGATGCGTCGCCCGACATTGGAGGCGATCCGCTTGGCAATGGTGTTCAGCTGCTTCTCATTAACGAACTGAATCTCGGAGCGCTCAACCTTGCCGCCAATCTCGATGAAGATGTCGTTGGGACCGTTGATCATGATGTCGGAGATGTCGTCGTTTTCCAGCAGCGCCTGCAAAGGCCCCAGCCCCTTGAGCTCGGCAAACAGGGCACGCACCAGTTCCATACGCTGAATGCTGGTCACCTGCAGTTGGCGCTGATCCACCAGCAGGTCCACAGAGAGGCGCAACTGCTCCTGCAGCTCCTCCTTGCTGACGTCGCCAATGCTGGCGGCGTCAATGGCATCGAAGATCTCATCCCTGAGATCGATGTAGATCTTCTTCAATACGCTCATCGGGACAACCACCTCAGTCGACCGCCGCCATAGATGCGCTTGCCGGCCAGCTCATCCACAATGGTGGCCAGGCTGCGCAGCAGCTTCTTGGACTCGATGAAGGAGTGTCCTTTCTGAATCAGCCCCTTCTCCAGCCCCGCTTCGTAGCCCAGAGAGATGGCGGACTCCATCTTCAGCTTATCCAGGGCATCGGCCATGGTGAGGGCATAGTCGCCGTTGGGTCGTGACTGATTGACGATCACCCTGTGGGGAACCTTGTCCAGTTTGCTCTTCAGCTGATTGTAAGCGCGCAGCGAGCTGACCGATGGGTCCAGCACCACGTAGATGCGGTGGTAGCGCTCGGCAAATCCCGGGTCATTGACTTCGTCAAACAGGGTGGAGGGCACCGAGTCGATGATGAAGTTGTAGTCCTGGGCCAATTGACGGGACAGCTCCAACAGGTTGGGAGCATGAAACCCGACACAGTTGTTGACGCTCTCGAGCATCAGGCAGTCCGCCCGGTCGTTGACCCGGTTCAGGTATGTCCGGGCGATGGAGGCATCGATCTCCTTATGGCTGAGATCTGAGCTGTTCTGACGGATCTTCAGCCCCTCAATGCCCAGATAGAGATCGCTGCTCACCGCACCATTGTCGTGGTCCACCAACAGGGTCGGCAAGCCCGCCTTGGCGGAGAACAGATGCACCAGAGCACTGCTGACGCAGCTGACCCCGACTCCCCCTTTGCTGCCCAGCACCAGAATCCGTTTGGCGGTCCTGGCCTTGTAACTGCCGGTGGCAGGACCGGGGCGACGAAGATCGCCGACGTTGTGGATCAGGCCGTTGACGTTACCTTCCCACAAGACATAGCGGGCGCCCTGAGTCTCCACCCAGTTCTTTAACTTGATGGAATCGGACTCCCCCAGGATGACCACACTGATCTGGACATCCAGCTGAGTGGTGTGGGCCTCAACAACCTCTTTGAGTTGCTCGGCATCGGCGTAGCGCAGATCCAATATCAGGGTGCGCGCGCCGTGCTCGCTCTCGGCCCACTCGCGGACGGCCTCCAGGCTGCTCTCCACCTTGGGTTGGCCAAAGCCCTCGATGGCATAGCCTTCCATCACACGGTCACGCAACTCAGAGTCGGGAGACACCACCAAATCCAGGCATTGGCTGGCCTCTTTCTTCTCAGCACCACCGCTCTTAAAGATGCTGCTCAGGTTCATTCAGCACCTCCAGGCAGGGGGTTGGTCAGGCTCAGTGTGCGGTTGTACTCCAGGGTGCAACCGAAGCTGTACTGCTCTCGGCGGGCCATGGAAAGGCGGCCACACTCATCGTTCTGAATCAGCAGGTAGCGTGCATCCAGGGTCAGTTTGTCCCTGGCACTGCCGGGAAGGGCCACCAGATTGACCCGAACCGGGGAAACCCCCTGGCCATAGGCGGTAAGTTTGAGCGCGTTGGCCATCTGTTTGGCTCCCGGGCCATATTGAATGCGCAGGCTCAGATGGTCGGAATGCTCGCTCAAGTCATTGATGAACGCCTGGGAGCGTCGGTTTGCGTCGGGCAGCCTGACAGACGCCAGCTCCAGACGAGTCTCCATCTGACGCACCATGACTTTGGCGGGATCCGGGGCCTGGGTGGCGCTGCAGCCACACAGCAGCACTGCCAATAGGATAGTGGTCTGTTTCATCGGAAACCTCCCTGGGTCAGAACCTCTTGCAGTTCGGGTTGCTGAGGGTTGCTGAATTCGATCCCCAGCAGCCGTTCCAGGTCGCTGGTACGTTGCATCATCGGCAGCCTCAGACGCTCAGGCGACGTGGGCTGCACCAAATTGACCGTGGCCACGATGATCAGCTCAGTCTTGGTGTAATCGGACTCGGTATGGCTGAACAGGCTGCCCAGTACCGGGATGTCGCCAAGCAGTGGTACCCGAGACAGCAGCTCCCGCTCCTCTGACGTGAGCAGGCCCGCCAGAACAAAACTCTGACCATCTTTCAGCTGGACAGTGGTGTGGGCACGACGAGTGCGCAGGGCCGGGATATTGGCGATGGTGCTGTCATAGGTGTTCTGCGGGTCGATGGAGCTCACTTCCGGCATCAGGGAGAGGCGGATGTTGTCACTGTCCATCACCTTGGCCACCAGATTGAGCTTGATACCATACTCCTTGTAGGTGACCGAGACGGTGTCATCGGTGCGCACCGCGATGGGGATCTCGCCGCCGACCAGGAAACTGGCGGTCTCACCGGAGATCACCGACAGGTTGGGCTCGGCAAGCACCTGCCCCAGGGTTTCATCCTTCTTAGCGGAGATAACAGAGATGATGTCTTCGGCAGAAAAGTCCAGCAGGTAATCCACAAACTGACCCGCTTCGGCCCCTTCGGAGCCATACTGGACGCCCAACTGACTGAGCAGGCCACTGGACACTTCCGCCACCGTCAGCTTGACGTTGATCTGTTCAGTGGTGAGGACCTTGAGGTTGTTGATGACACCTCGGTAGAGGCTGGTGCGACCGTATTCGAGGTTGGCCAGTTCATTGCCGTTGGTGTCATTGAGGACGATCTCATTGACCTGGACCTCCTTGGTCAGCATCTCACCCACCAGCTGATAGACCGACTGCTTGACCGTTTCACTGGAAACGGTCCCCTCCAACACCACCTGTTCCAGCACATTGCGGATGGTGATCTTCTCATCCGGATAGTGTGCTGCCACCAACTGCTCCAGGACTTTCGGGTTAAGGTTGACCACCAGGGTGTGATTGGCCAACTCCTGCCCCTCCTGACCGTAGAGAATCACGGTAGAGAGGCCGGGGGAAACACCGAATACCACGACCTTGTGATTATCCACCACCTTGTAGTCCGCCACCTTGGCGTTGGAGATGAACACGGTATCGATGGGCTGACTGGATCTCAGGGTCTTGGCCCCTCCTTCATCCAGGTTGTATGTTGCGGCCGTGGCGGGCATCAACGCCATCACCAGGGTCACCAAAAGGGCCACCAGCCAGGCTGTCACTCTCATAATCATCATTGAGCCTCCCCGGCACGCATCTCCCGAACCCCACTGAGACGCTCTATGACGTCACTGCTCTTCACCGACAGGGTGTTGCCGGTCAGCCGAGATGGCACCAGGGTGATGTCCCCCAGTTTTCTGGCCATCTCCAGTTGCAGCACCTGCTCCACAGTCAGGGCGATCAGCAGGCTGCTGTCGACCTCCTCCTGCTCCTGCTGGTTCTGGGGAGCGCTGAGCACTTGAATCACTTTGGCATCATCGACAATGACCCGGCTGGTGATGTCGGTAATCTCGGCGTAACCCGCCTCTTTGATGTTGTGTGTCGCGGCAGTGGTGGCCACAAAACTCACCCGGTCACCTACGGCAATAGGAATAGTGTCGATGGCCTGGTTGTCGTCAGAAGAATAAAAATAGGGGACATATTTGTCGCCGATGGACAGCATCAAATACCCTTTGTCACCTGGATTTGACACCATGTCAGATAATAAAAAGCTTCCAGCCTTGTAATCGTCGCCGAAAACACTTCCCTTGGTGAGTTTAAGTTCCCTGGCAGGGGTAATGTTCTGGCTCACTACTGCAGTTTCATTCAGGGAGATAAATTCCAGAGAGGTTTTATCTACGGACTCAGAGCGACTTACGTCCCGAACAAGACGTGCCACTTCGACCTCTCTGACCTTATTCTCTACGGCTGCGACTTCGGGCTGTGGCGCAATCAGGAATTCTTCTAAAGAAAAGATAGAAAACAGCACGATGCCGAAGATAATGACGAAAATGAATAATCTACTCATAGCATCTATAAAAAAAGGAGGGCAAGCCTCCTTTTTGCTCTTATTCGGTATTGAGTCTGGCCGCCGACAGACTAAAAAGATGAATTATCGATTTAGACTGTCGGGGCAATTAGGCGCCGACAAATCCTTGGCGACTGGCAATTAATTGACGTCGATAACAAACCCCACCGTGGACAATTAATTGGCGACTGACAATTAGTTGGCAGTAGTCGCAGAGGTCATGTTGGTCTTAATGGAGCCAACAGCATCAGTCAGGGCGGTCTTCAGGGAGCCATCGTTGAATACAACCAGGATAATGGCGGACATGGCTACGGCGATGATGGCGTATTCTACGGCGGTTACACCACGCTCGTCTTTAATGTACTGACCGAAAGAGAGGTAGAATTTGGACTTGATGTAATCGAACATATGAAGATTCCCCCAGGAATAATTTGTTTGGCATCAATTGCCTTGATTGCTTTGCCGTTCCAATACTATGTTCGATCCGATTTTCCCCACTAGCCTTTTCTCCTTATATTTTTATAAGAAAAAAATGATAAAGTCTGATACAGTCGTTACGACTCGGGTTAACGTACGGATAAGACGGTAAAATTACGAGGTGAAAAGTGCTGCTGATCACTCTTGCGCTAGTGAGTCTATTTGCAATTAATAGCGACATAAGAGATAGAAAAATTTCAAATATTACAGTCGCTTTTGCCGGTCTGCTCACCGCAATTATTGCTCTTACCGGCCCTAGGGAACAGATTCAGTTGCTGTTGCCCATTATTATCATCGCTATCGGAATGGCGTTAATGATGCTTAATATTCTTGGCGCTGGTGACACCAAACTGCTGGCTGCCTACTCCCTGGGGATAAAACCTGAGCTGTTTCCCGGGGTGCTGCTGGTCATCACGCTGTTGGGGGCGACCATCGCCATCGCCATGATGATCATCAATCGCCGGCAAGCCAGAGAGAGAGGCGTGCCCTATGGGCCGGCCATCGCCATTGGCGGCTGCCTGGGCGTCATTCTCAGCAACCTCAGCCAGTAAAGTGTCAGGGCGACCGGAATGAAAAGAACCTAAAATCAAATGTAAAGCTGTTGGACCTACGTGCTCTGGATAGGCGCCAGGCCAAGACAATAAGAAACATATATCAATGACTTAGAATAAGAATGGATGCATTGACTGGGGATTGTGATGAATCGCTCTATCGATATCAAATTTCTGAAGACCTTCGCCTGTGTCGCTGACAAAGGCAGTTACAGTGACGCTGCGGCAACCCTGTTCATGACCCAACCGGCGGTCTCTCAGCATGTGCGCAAAGTGGAGGAGCATTTTGGCAAACGCCTTCTGGAAAAAAGCGCTGGGCTGAAACTGACCCGGGAGGGCCAACTGGTGTTCCACTACAGCCAGAGGGCAATTCGCCTGCAGGATGAGATGATGAGCGAATTTGCCAAGCTGGATCAGCAGCAGTTCCTTAAAATCTCCATCAGCGACGGCATTCGTAACGATCTGGTCAGCGCCATCGCCCAGGTCATTTCAGAATCCGCCAGCCTCAATCTTTCCATATCGCGCTTCTCGGTGATGACGCCCGCCATCATCGATGAGTCAGATCTCACCCTGGGATTTGCCTGGCCTGAGGAGAAATCCATGGCAAGAGACATTCTGGTGGAGCACCCCATGAGCTTGGTGTGCTCTCCAGATGATGCCCCGCTCTCCAAGGTGGTATTCAGCAGCATGCTGGAGCAGAGCCTTGCCCGAAGAATCATCGAAGAGAGTGGCCTGGAGAGTGATGAAGAGAGCCAGTGGCTGCAAAGTGAATCAGCCACCCTACTGGGAGACGCCGTTCAAGCGTCCGGCCAGGCCGTGGTGCTGCCAACCTGGAGCCTGCCGCAACAGGTGGAGCAGCGCTCTTTGGAAGCCTATCCCCTGGGGTTTTTCCTACGCGCCTCCAACCAGTTCAGGAAACACTTCGATATGTATGCTCTGACGGACAGGATACGGGAACTGGTGACACCGGCAGGCTAAGCCAACAACGACTAGCGCAGAATACCCGCCCTGGCCATCCGGCGGGCGAACAAGTAGAGGCCCAGGGAGATAACGAATATCGCTGCGCTGAATATCAGGGAAGTGGGGTCGCCCATCACCTCCAGGCCATTGCTCAGCACAAAGTTGTGTCCCATGGAGGCCACCATGGCGATAAAGGAGACCAGGAAGACCTGCACCGCCACCTCCCGGCGCAACAGCAGCAGCAGGGCACCAAGCACGCCCCCCCACACTGCCGTCGCCCAGCAGGCCACCACCCAGGCCGGCAATCCGTAGAAGAACGCCAACTGCGCCTCGGAGAACTGGGCCATATACTCCTCGTTGCGGGTCTGGGTCATCACGTAATCCAGGGCACCTCCCGCATTCCACAGCAGCGCCAGAGCCGCCACCAGCCAGAAATACCAGGGTGTTTTAGACTCCATAGCGTTCTCCTTCAGTGGCGCTCTCAAGACCAAATGGCCATCATCAGTGGCTCCCCCCCAGGCGGTTGTCCCCCACAGAGCAGGAGATCACCCGGGAGATGCTGGCCAGGGGCAGATCACTCTGCTGCTGCCACTGGTTGAAACAAGCCTGGGCCTGAGTGAGCGCCCGCTTACTGGTGGGCGCCCCCTCGATCAACTGATGCGCCTGCAGATAGGAGGTCACATCGCCTGTCATCAGGAAGGTATCTATCCCCACCACTCTCAGGAAATAGGGCCCGGTATTGCCACCCAGCCGGGCACCGCGCTTTTTCAGCTCGGCCCAGAGAGCCACCACCTCCCGACTCTGCCACTGACTGAGCCATCGACCGAAACTGCCATGCTCCTCGGCCAGTTCAGCCACCATCCGCGCATTGTCCAGCACCGCCTGCATCTTCTTGCCGTGGCGGATCAGCGCCGAATTCTGCATGCGCTGATCCAGCTGCTCCGGAGACATCAACACCAGTTTATGGGGCTCAAACCCCCAGAACGCCTCCTCGAAGGCGGGCCACTTGTTCTCCACCACCCGCCAGACAAAGCCCGACTTGAAGATCTGGGCGCTCATGGCGGACAACAGCCGGTCATCACTGGCCAGAGAGCCTTCGCTCTGTGGCGGCAGCAAGGCCCGCAAGGCGTCATCGCCTCCCTTACGCTCGGCGGCCCGTTGCCAGATCGCCTCAAACTTTTCCATCTTACTCATTGGGTTGAACCCTACCCTGTTCCAATCTAATCATGGTCTGCACCCGCCTTTTTCGCAATCAGCGAGGACACCATGGCCCTCAAGGCCGCGGGCTTCACCATCTTAGCCATGTAGTTGTACCCTCGTTGGGCCACCTCCTGCTTAAGCTCTTCGCGAGTGTCGGCGGTGATCAGCACCCCGGGCACCTGATCTCCGTAGCGCCGGCGAATCTCATCCATGGCATCCAGGCCATTTCGGTTGTCGTCCAGGTGGTAGTCCGCCAGCATCACGTCCGGTTTGAACCCCTGGAGTCCCATCTCTATCAGCGCATCCTCCAGGCTCTCCGCCAGGGCCACATCGCACTGCCAGCGCTGCAACAGGGTGGCCAGGCCCGCCAGGATGGTGGCCTCATTGTCGATGCACAGGACTTTAACCCCCTTCAGAGGGGATTGAGGCAGTGCCTTGGGTTTGGGTCTGGCGGCCACCGGAGAAGCACTGATGGGCAGAGACACCGAGAACATGGATCCCTCCCCCAAAGAGGAGCGCAGATGCAGCTGGTGATCCAGCACCTTGCTGATGCGATCCACAATGGCCAGTCCCAGGCCGATGCCGCCAACCCTGGCGTGCAGATTCAGCTGCTTAAACTCGTAGAAGATCTCACCCAACTTGTCCTCGGCGATGCCACAACCGTTGTCCCACACCTGAATCTCCAACCGGCCGCGATGGATCCTTGTTCCCATGACCACCCGTCCCCTGGGAGCGTATTTCAGTGCATTGGTGAGGAAATTCTGCACGATACGGCGCATCAAATTGGGATCGGTATTGATGGTGGCCGAACGCAGGTGGGCGCTGAAGCGCTGACCGTTGCTCTGAGCCAGGGCGGAAAACTCAGTCACCAGGGGCTCGAGGATGTCCATCACATTGACGTCGGAACGATTGACCTCCATGGTACCGGACTCCAGTTTGGAGATGTCCAACAGATCCGCCAGCAGGTCCCCGGCGGTATGCAGTGAGCCGGTAATGTTCTCTACGGTGGCGGTAAGCTCCTCGTCCAGCTTCTGATGCTGGGCCAGGGCTGCGGTAAACAACCTGGCGGCATTCAGAGGCTGCATCAGATCATGGCCAATGGCGGCCAGGAAGCGGCTCTTGCTCTGATTGGCCTCCTCCTCCGCCTCTTTGGCCACCACCAGCTTCTGGTTCAGCGCTTCCAGCTCACGGGTACGCTCCTCCACCCTGGCCTCCAGGGTGGCGTTGATGTTCTGCAGCGCCGCTTCCTGCTGCCGAAACTCGGTGATGTCGGTAAAGGTCATCACGAAGCCGCCACCGGGCATGGGATTGCCCCGGACGCTGATCACCCGGCCATCATCGCGGCGACGCTCGGAGCTGTGGGCACTGCCCTGGCGCATGAAATAGACCCGCCGGGCCACATGGTCCTCAATCTCGCCCGGGCCGCAATAGCCACGCTCGGCGTTAAAACGGATGATCTGCTCCACCGGCATCCCCAACTGCAGGAAGCCATCAGGGTAGTGATACAGTTCCTGATAGCGGTTGTTCCAGGCCACCAGTTTCAGCTCCTGGTCCACCACGCTCATCCCCTCGTAGGCGTGCTCGATCGCTCCGCGAAGCATATCCTGTGACAGCAGGATCTTGGCGGAGGCCTCATCCATCAGGGAGAACACCTCGTCCAGGGCCAGATCCCGCCCCCGCAAGACCGAGTCCATCACCAGGTCCGCAGAGGATGCCCCCAGCACACTGGAAAGCAGGCGCTCGGTATGGGCAATCAGCTCCACCGGGGCACTGCGCCCCCAGGAGCGGGAGTCCACCGATCCCGGGCTGAACTCGGAAAAGCTCTGATAGGCCCGGGTGGGGCCGACAAATCGGGACGCCAGCAGCAGCAGGTCATGCTGGGTGACCACCCCCAGCAGCTTGGTGTTGATCCGGCGCTCCTCCGGCAGCTGCACAAAGGCGCTGGTCTGAATCCGCTCCGCCACCCCGGCGCGGAATAGCAGGGAACCGACAATGTAAAACAGGGCATTGGCCAGCAGGGCCAGGAACAGATCCACCACCCCTTTGTTGACCCCGAACAGGCTGGATTGGTGGGCCAGTTCAGGCTGCAACACCACAGAGAACCACAATATGAAACCCACCGCCAAGCCACTGAGCACCCCACTGCGATTGCCCCCTTTCCAGTAGAGGCCACCAATCAGGCCGGGAGCCAATTGGGCGAAGGCACCAAACGCCAGCATCCCCAGCCTGGCCAGTGACTCCTGAGAGGTTATGGTCTGATAGGCCACCAGCCCCGCCAGCACCAGCAGGATAATGGTGATGCGACGGGCATTGAGCAGCAGGGTGGAAAACTGGGAGAAGTTCTGGCTGCGGATCTTGCCGGAGCGCAGCAACAGTGGCACCAGCCACTCGTTGGACACCATGATGGAGATGGTCACCACCGCCACGATCACCATGCCGGTGGCGGCAGAGATGGTTCCCAGCAAGGCGATCACCGAGGTCCAGAAATGACCGGTCGCCAGGGGCAGGCTGATCACCATGGTATCCGGTGCCACGCTGGCCGGCAGCAGCAGGGTGCCCGCCAGGGCCAGAGGCACCACGAAGATACCAAATGCCAACAGATACAATGGGAAAAGCCAGCGAGTCTGGTCGACGGCCCTAGGGTGATCACACTCCACCACCATCACATGGAACATTCTGGGTAAACAGAGGAATGCCGCCATGGACAGCAGGGTCTCCGGCATCAGTTTCTCCAGCTGCAATGCGTGGCTGTCGCCGCTGATCACCCCTTGAGCCCGGGATTGGGCAATGAGATCCCCAAGTCCGTCAAACAGACCAAACACCACCAGCAGCCCCACCCCGACAAAAGCCGCCAGCTTCACCAGGGATTCGAAGGCGATGGCCAGCATCAGGCCCGGGTTGTGCTCGGTGGCATCCAGTTTGCGGGTGCCAAACAAGATGGCGAACACCGCCAGACAGGCGGAGATCAGCAGCGCCAGAATGTCCCCCTCCAGGGCGGTGGTCCTGGGCTGGAACAGGCTGAAGCTGAGCACCATGGCCTTAAGCTGCAGGGCGATATAGGGCATAGCACCGAACACCGCAATCAGGGTCACCAGCGCCGCCAACAGCTGGGATTTGCCGTAGCGGGCGGCGATGAAATCCGCCACCGAAGTGATGTTCTGCTGCTTGGAGACGGTCACCAGCTTGCGTATCACCCCGAAGCCCACGGTAAACAGAAGGATGGGGCCGATATAGATGGGAATGAAGCCCCAGGGATCCGTGGTGGCCTGGCCCACGGTGCCCAGGAAGCTCCAGCTGGAACAATAAACCGCCAGGGAGAGGCCATAGATCCAACGTTTTACCCGGCTGGGGATCTGACGGATGTAGCGATCCCCTCCCCAGGCGATCAGGAAAAGCAGGCTCAGGTAACAGAGGGCGGCAACCCCGATAAGCAGCGTGGGTGACATAGGCGTAACTGTTTAGTAATTATGCCCTTATGATGCCAGCAACCCGGCTGAAATCACAATTTTCCCTTGCGCTGAGACCCCCCCCCCGTTAGCCAGACAGACGACCCTGATGCCGATCTCCCCGCCACTGAAGGGCTTTCGGGTCCCCATACCTCTCTGCGCCCTAAGTGGTCGGTCCTGTCCAGCCGTTGGCCGTCATCGCCGGCCCGGCGGGAAATCCCGTGAACCACCCCTGACCACCAAAATATAAACCTTCAATTTATCATGCACTTAACTCAGCATGCGGTTGTGGCTGGCAAAGGCAGCTCACCCCGCCTTCGGTCAGCCACTGCTATGGTTAAAAGCACGCTAGACCAATGTCTAATGGTTGCTCCGGTAGTGAGTTGCAAGACTCTACCGGGTAGACATCATTTTGAATAAAGAGAAGGATTCCTCGATGAGCACGCAGTCTCTCTATCCGGTGAATGCCGAACTCGCCGCCTCGGCGAAACTCAATGACGAACAGTACCGTCGCATGTACCAGGAGTCCGTAGTGAACCCTGAAGGGTTCTGGCGTGAGCATGGCCAGCGCATTACCTGGTTCAAGGACTACACCAAGATCCGCAAGGTCTCCTTCGACGACCACAACCTCTACATCAAGTGGTTCTATGATGGCACCCTGAACGCCTCCTACAACTGCCTGGACCGCCACCTGGACACCCGCGGCGACCAGCCAGCCATCATCTGGGAAGGGGACGACGACAAAGACCAGTTGACCCTGACCTACCGCCAACTGCATGAGAAGGTGTGCGCCTTTGCCAATGCTCTGCGCGGCCAGGGCGTGCAACGGGGTGACGTGGTCACCATCTATATGCCCATGGTACCCGAAGCCGCGGTGGCCATGCTGGCCTGTGCCCGCATCGGTGCCATCCATTCGGTGATCTTCGGTGGCTTCTCGCCCGACTCCATCGCCAGCCGCATCATCGACGGCAAATCCAAGGTGGTGATCACCGCCGATCAAGGCGTCCGCGGCGGTCGCGTCATTCCTCTGAAGGGTAACGTCGACGCCGCCCTGGAGAATCCGGACGTCACCACCGTAGAGCGGGTGATCGTCCTGCAGCGCACCGGCGGTGAGATCCAGTGGCAGGAGAATCGTGACATCTGGTGGCACGATCTGATGTCGGTCAGTTCCCCCTACTGCGAAGCCACTGAGATGAATGCAGAGGATCCGCTGTTTATCCTCTACACCTCCGGCTCCACCGGTACCCCCAAGGGTGTGCTGCACACCACAGGCGGTTACATGGTGTACGCCTCCATGACCCACGAGTATGTGTTCGACTACCGAGAAGGTGAGATCTACTGGTGTACCGCCGATGTGGGCTGGATCACCGGCCACTCCTATATGGTCTATGGTCCCCTGGCCAACGGTGCCACCCTGCTGATGCATGAAGGGGTGCCCAACTGGCCCACGCCCAAGCGCATGGGAGAGATCATTGACCGCCATAAGGTGAACATCTGCTACACCGCCCCCACCCTGATCCGGGCCCTGATGGCCGAGGGTGAGGAACACTTCCAAGATTTCGACGGCAGCAGCCTGCGCATCCTCGGATCGGTGGGCGAACCCATCAACCCAGAAGCCTGGCGCTGGTATTACGACGTCATCGGCAAGGAGCGCAACCCCATTGTCGACACCTGGTGGCAGACCGAGACCGGCGGCATCCTCATCACGCCGCTGCCCGGCGCCACCGACCTGAAGCCCGGCAGTGCCACCCGCCCCTTCTTCGGGGTGCAACCGGCGCTGGTGGACAACATGGGCAACCTGATCGACGGCCCCGGCGAGGGTAACCTGGTACTGCTGGACTCCTGGCCAGGCCAGATGCGCAGCGTCTACGGCGATCACGACCGCTTTGTGCTCACCTACTTCAAGACCTTCCGAGGCATGTACTTCACCGGCGACGGTGCCCGCCGTGACGAAGATGGCTACTACTGGATCACCGGCCGGGTGGACGATGTGATTAATGTGTCCGGTCACCGATTGGGCACCGCCGAGATCGAGAGTGCCCTGGTGGCACACCCCGAGGTGGCCGAAGCTGCGGTAGTGGGCTATCCCCACGACATCAAGGGTCAGGGGATCTACGCTTACGTCACCCTGACCAAGGGTACCGAGGAGACCGAGGCCCTGCGCCAGACTCTGCGTCAGTGGGTGCGCTCCGAGATTGGTGCCCTGGCAACCCCGGACCTGATTCAATGGGCCCCGGGCCTGCCAAAGACCCGATCCGGCAAGATCATGCGCCGCTTCCTGCGCAAGATTGCCGCCAATGAAGTGGGTGCCCTGGGGGATGCTTCTACCCTGGCGGATCCAACGGTGATCGACGATCTGATCGAGACCCGTCTCAACCGCAATGAGGGTTAACCCCATTTCACACTCTGTTTTGTGACCTTCCGACCCCGCCTGGCGGGGTCTTTTTTTGGCCAGGCAAAGCAACACTCCGCCAATGGTCACCAACGCGTTTCAAAGATGGCGTAGCCAGGAGCCTGCCCTCCCACGCTGGAATCACTGTGTTTGGTGCTATTAAGACCTTTCTGATGCCGGAGTGCGTCCGTGTCGGCGGGACCGTACCGGCGACTTTCGCCACGCCTTAATGCAGCAGAGGAGATGGGCAGTCATGAGGGGTGCACGGCGAGGGGCCCAGACCCGGTTGCTGCCGGGCTGCCGATGGTCGCCGTGGAGACCGGGTTTGCCTGAGCGGGTCCGACAGGCATCTGGCGTAATCAGGCTTGGTCTGGCTGGGGGTAGATACGGCACTTTCTGCACGGGGCAGGCTTGTACCCCAGGGTGTACTGACACCTGGGACAAGGCCGGTCCCGCTTGCTCGCCTTATCGGGCACGATCACCACAGGGGCAGGCTGAGGTTTGGGCCTTAACTTTAGCAACACGAGCACCAAAGCCGCGACCGCGACGATGCCGATAATCAGATTAATCACATCTGCCTCCTGGGAAAAACCGCTTCACCTTAGCGGTTTAGCCCCAGGATGTCTGTGAGATAGAACACTTATCCCAGAGTCTGAGAATCCGCTTCAAACTGCCCCTGAGAGCGAGTCACCCTGTTCCTTCCATCGTGTTTGGAGCGGTACAGCGCCGCGTCCACCCGACTGATCAGCTGATTGAGCTTCTCTCCCGGTCTCGCCTGGGCCACCCCCAGGCTCACGGTCACACTGCGCCCCACAGGCTGAGGAAGCTCGGCCACCTTATCCCTGAGCTTCTCCGCCAGTTGCGCGGCTCCAGGCTCCTCGGTACCTGAACAGATCACCAGAAACTCCTCGCCTCCCCAGCGCCCCAGGTGATCCACCTTACGCAGGTTCTGCTTGAGGCACTGAGCCACCTGAGCCAGTACCGCATCGCCGGCCTGATGGCCCTCGGTGTCGTTGATCGTCTTGAACCTGTCCAAATCCAGCAGAATCACGGAGAAAAACTGACGGTATCTCTGGTAACGCTCCATCTCCTCTTCCAGCAGTTGATCCAGGCGACGACGGTTGGCCACATTGGTGAGCTCGTCGGTAACCGACATCTTCTCCAGAGCCTTACGGTCGGTCACATCCACAGACACCTCGGTGTAACCGGACACGGCCCCCTCCTTGTCAAGGTCCGGGGTGATCACCGTATTGACCCAGTAGGTCTCTCCCTGACGACTCAGCTGCATCAGCTCACCGCGCCAACTTCCCCCCCGGGTCACCACAGCGCGAATCTCGTCATAGAGACTCTGCTGGGCATCAGGATGACGAAGCAACTCATGGGTGCGCCCAAGCAGTTCCCAGGATTTGTAACCCGACACCTGACACAGGGCTCCGCTCACGTGGGTAATGCGCCCGGCACTGTCGGTACTGCTGGAGATCACATGGGTATCCAGAGTTTCAGTGCTGCTTCGCAGTTTCGCCAGGGCATCCTGCAGCCGTTGCTGCAGCCCGGCGGGAATGACCGCAGCCAACCAGGCAAGGGGGAAGGAGATGAGAATCACGCTGGCGGCGATCAGCAGCGCCGCCAGGGTATTGGCGTGCATCAGTTCGCTGAGTGCCTCCTCCTTGGGAACCACCACCAGCTCCAAAGACTCCCCGTTTTGAATCAGCGCATCGAGGCTGAATCGATACAGTCCTTCGGCGGTTTCCCACCGTTCGGGTATCAGCTCCCTGATGGAGGGCCGGTTATCCAGATACCGGCTCCAGGATAGCTTGGGGTTGGGGTTCACCAGCACCTCACCATCCCCATCCACCAGATAGACATCAAACTCCGGAGCCCGACTCAGGGAGTCCAGGGTTGCCTGAGCCTCAGTATTGAGAATGACGATGCCAGCAAAGTAGTTCCCCAGGTAGACCGGGGTGGCCACCCTCAGGGTGGGGCGAATGGGCCGCTCGAGCCGTCCGCGCTCCCGATTCAGGTCCAGTCTTGAGTGCCAGAACTGCTGAGCCGCCAGATCCTGAGTTTCCTTAAAGTAGTATCTGTGACTCTTGTCCTGCAACAGGGCGTCGGTTATCACCCGAGGCTCAACAGCCCCCCGAGCCCTGTCTACCCGAACCCTCTCCATGCCGGACCGGTCCAGGAAACGCACTTGCATCAATTCCCCGTGAGAGCGCGCAACCAGGCTGAAGAGATACTGCAGAGCCTCCAGGCGTTCCGGGCTGGGGGCCACCAGATACTCGGTCATCAGCGGATTCTCCGCCAGGGCCAGGACCAACCCGTTCAATTCCTGAACACGCCCCTCCAGCATCTCCAGCTTCTGCTCCCTGAGCTGATTGAACCTCTGATGAATGGAGGCCTCGATGCTGGTGGACTGCATCCGGTAATGGATGAAGGAGGAGAGCAGGGCTACCGCAGCCCCGAACAGAATAAAGCAGGCGGATAACAGCAGATAGCTGTGCCGCTTGGTCAGTGAATCCACACCCAACCAGCGGTTCAGCCATTGAAACTTTTGCACAGATGCCGCCCCCCGGAGTAAAACCGCTTAGCCCATGCTAACGAAAAATTGTGATCCACCAAGCAAAAAGCCGGCAGCCCACACAAACTGACAACAGGAGATGTAAGTCAGGACTCAAATTTATGTAATTATCCAACTTTTTGTGGCTGGCATTTAACCAAGGTGTTCACATATTGAGAACCTTAGCATCATAGGGCAACCAGAACCGTGGGCGAACCTCTTTCGAACACCGCTCACTAAAAATGCGATCTCATCCCGGTTAACCCGAAGCCGGATCCCCGCAATGACTCCCTCATCCGCCAGCCAGCTTGAGCACAGGGCTGAGCCGGGCTAGGATGCCCCTAATTACCATCACTCCCATCATTCATGCAACTTCGTCCCTATCAGCAGGATGCGGTCAAGGCTGTCATCCAACACTTCAGGCAACACCCATCCCCTGCCCTGCTGGCTCTGCCCACAGGAGCGGGAAAAAGTGTCATCATCGCCGAACTGGCCCGGCTGGCCAGAGGGAGGGTGCTGGTGCTCACCCATGTTCAGGAACTGGTGGAGCAAAACCACAGTAAATTGGTCGCCATGGGCCACCAGGCTGACATCTACTCTGCCGGCCTGGGTCAGAAACGGGCCAGTGGCAAAGTGGTGTTTGCCTCCATCCAGTCCCTTGCCGCGTCAGACCAGACGATGGCGCAATCCTTCTCCATGGCGATCATCGACGAATGCCACAGGGTCAGCCTCAAAGGAGAGAGCCAGTACAGCCGGGTGATTCAGGCGCTGCAAAAAGCCAATCCAGAGGTGAAACTCCTGGGGCTGACCGCGACGCCCTATCGCCTCGACGGTGGCTGGGTCTATCAGAAGCACATCAACGGGACCCTGAGAAGCACGGAGCCCAAGCCCTTCGAGACCTGTGTGTTTGAACTCCCCATTGGTCAGTTGATCAAGCAGGGGTACCTGACGCCCGCCCGGGTCATCGATGGCGCAGTGGCGTCCCTATTGCTCCCCTCCGACGACGCCCAGGCGGACACCATGCTGATCAATCAGGGACGAGCCACCTCACTGATCTGCGACCAACTCAGCAAACTGGGGCAGCACCACCAGGGCGTGCTGGTGTTTGCCGCCACCGTGCGCCATGGCCAGGAGGTCTTATCGAAACTTCCCCAGGGCGAGGCGGCGCTGATCACCGGGGAGACCGCGGCGTCACAACGCGAGACCATCATTCGGGAGTTCAAGGCCAGAAAGCTCAAGTATCTGGTGAATGTGTCTGTGCTGACCACCGGCTTTGACGCTCCCCATATCGATCTCATCGCCATCTTGCGCCGTACCGACTCCGTCGCCCTCTATCAGCAGATGGTGGGACGGGGCCTGCGTCTGGCCGAAGGGAAACAGGAGTGCCTGGTGCTGGACTTCGCCGGCAACGGCTACTCGTTGTTTTCCCCTGAGGTGGGGGAGCCCAAGCCAAAAGCCGATGCCCAGGTGGCCATAGTGCCCTGCCCCAAGTGCGGCCACGAAAACCACTTCTGGGGCAAGCACGATGACAATGGTCTGCTGCTGGAGCATTACGGCCGCCGATGCCAGTCACTGAATGAGGAGCAGCAACAGTGTGATTTTCGATTCCGCTTCAAGGAGTGTCCCGACTGCATGGCGGAGAACGACATTGCCGCCCGTCACTGTCAGGCCTGTGACAAGGCCCTGGTGGATCCGGATAAGCGCCTCAAGGAGGTACTCAAACTCAAAGACTACCTGGTGCTACGCTGTGCCGGCCTCTCCCTGAGCCCCCACACGCTGAAATCCGGTCAAGCGGGCATCAAAGTCACCTGGCACGACGAAGATGGTGTGGAGCTGCAGCAGATCTTCGGCTTCACCACCCCGGGTCAAAAAGGCGCTTTCTACCACCACTTTGCCAGGATGCACCTCCGTTCCCCCGGAGCGCCCTTGCGATTGCCGGATGTCGATGCGGTGGTGGCCGCCGCACCGCTGTTCCGCCACCCGGATTTTGTTATTGCCCGCAAGGAAAAATATGGCTGGAAGGTGATCGAAACCCTGTTCGACTATCAGGGGCGCTACCGAAAAGCCGATAGTGCCTATTAGGCATACCGATTAACATAATGTAAACACTTATAATATATAGAAAAACATCTTCATGCTGGGATCCTGCCCCATTTAGGAGATTCCGTCGTCTGTGGTATAAATACCCCATCGTTTTAAAGGAGAGTCCCATGTTTGTAGTTATCTTTGGCCGTCCCGGCTGCCCCTACTGTGTTCGCGCCAAGCAGATCGCCGAGACCCTGACCGAATCCCGCGAGGACTTCAAGTTCCGCTACGTGGATATGCACGCCGAAGGGATCAGCAAGCAGGACCTGGAAAAAACCGTTGGCGCGCCCGTTGCCACCGTGCCTCAGATCTTCATCGACCAGGAGCATGTTGGCGGCTGTACCGAATTCGAAGCCTTCGCCAAAGAGAATCTGGGGCTCTACGCCTAACGCTTCTGCCTCAGGGCGACCCCTGTCGCCCTGCACCCCCGCCCTTCCGGTGTTATGCTTTTCTCATCAGGCCTGACTATCCGGAGGCGCTTATGCATCATCACACCCTGATTAACGCCCTCAAGGCCAGCCAGAACTGGATCAATCAGTTTAACCACGGCAATCTCGATTATTGCGTCGCCAGCTTCGCCGATGGCGCGACTCTTGATGTGACCCCCATGGGGCAGTACACCGGCCAGCAGCAGATTCATGATTTCTGGCAGGCAATGCTCCAGTCCGGAGCCAACGATCTGGTCTACAGAAACACCCAGGTCACCCTCATCAGTGATGATGAGGTCCGGTTGTGCGGCCAGTGGCAGATGAGCATCGGCCGGGGCAAGATCCTGGCCGAACACTGGTGCCGTCAGGGGGACGGCCACTGGAAGCTGGCCTCAATGAAGCTCGAATTTTCCGAGCAATTTTAGGGTTTGGTTTCGGCGGAAGTTGCATCTGGCCCGAGTGGACAGTACCTTAGTGCCGTCACCCAGCCCAAGAGATCAATAACATGGACAGTTTACAGCTGACGCCTGTCTCCCCGCCGGACCAGAGCGAAGTACAGGTCCTGAAACAGGGGCTGATCGGATTCAACGATGCCGTTGCAGGCTCCATGCAACATGAGACTGTTGCCTGCTTCATCAAGGATGAAGAGGGCAGAATTGTCGGTGGTATCGCTGGAGAAGTGAAGTTGGGCTGGCTCCATGTGGATGGCATCTGGGTGGATGAGGACAAACGACGCTGCGGTGCCGGCACCCGTTTGCTGAATCAGCTGGAAGGCTACGCCCATGCCAAGGGTGCCCATGGCATCTTCATCAAGACCACCAACTACCTCGCCCTGGAGTTCTACCAGCAGCACAGCTACGAGGTCTTCGCCAAGCTGGAGGACATGCCTCCCGGCTACATCAGCTTCTTCCTGAAAAAAGAACTGGGATAGCACGTCGCGAATCCGCTTGACCTCCAGGCAAAAGCGAGTGCCTTGAAGCCCCCCTCACAGGCACGCAATCCCAAGGTCCGCCGGTCTCTGCGGACGGCTTCCCTCTCAGCTGATGCATCGCGCCCTCGCACACCCTTTATCCCGGTGCAAGCCATCGGTTCCCAATGGCCAGGCGAAATGAGATAATGCCAGCACAAAAATCGGCCTGACCACCCAGATAGTCAGGCAAATCACTATTATTATTAGCGTTATTGGTTTTGGCCTGTTAGAGCCTAGGGGAGCATCTGAGTGGCAGTACTGAATCCAGAGTGGCTGGACACAAGCGTCTTTGCAGATCTGGGCCAGAACTGGCGCCCCTCTATGGTCCTGCTGGCTAACACAGCCGGCGCCAGGGGAGTCATCCTTCACGTAGACCAGGGAGCAGAACCCATTCTGCTCTGCGACGCCAATCGCTGCTCCCCCCAGCAGCTGGCCTTTATCCTCACCCCGGTGGCAGAGCAGCTTCGCGCCAGCCTCAACTACTCCTCGGATAAATCAGCCCAGGATCCCAGGCTGCACCTGAAAGAGGTGTTCTGGCCCAACGGCGTGCTGTTCGGCCTTGTCTGCCTCTATGGCCCGACTCAACTGAATGACGACGCCCGACTGCTCAGGGACAACCTCTGCGGCCGAATGGAAAACGACCTGGCCAGACAGCTTAAACAGCGCACTGATACTCAGGCGGCAGAGGACACGGCACTCAGAGGCATCACCCTCAACGATTTTATCAACAGCATCGAGGATCATGTCTGGATCAAGGACGCCAGGGGCATCTACGTCGCCGCCAACCAAAGTGTGGTTCGTGACTGGCAATGTTCGCCCCTTGGGCTGAACGATACCCAGCTGTTCGGGCCGGAGCGGGCAGCCCTGTTCGAGGAGGCCGATAACCAGGCGATTCGGCAATGCCGACAGATGGTGGTGGAGGAGTGTGCCGACCCTGGAGATCCGGAGCAGCAGACCTGGCTGGAAACCATTAAAAGCCCCATTATCGATAAGCAGGGAGAGCTGTTGGGGGTGATAGGCATGACCCGTAACGTCACCCAGCGCCGGGCCTTTCAGGAGCAGTTGACCCTGGCAGCCACGGTATTCGCCAACTCCGCCGAAGGGGTGATGATCACCGATCACCGGGGCACCATCATCGAGGTCAATGAAGCCTTTTGCCGCATCACCGGCTACAGCCGGGAGGAAGCTCTGACCAATAACCCCAGGATCCTGAAGTCGGGCCGCCACGACCAGCCTTTTTATCAGTCCATGTGGCAAAGCATGCTGGACCAGGGGCACTGGCACGGGGAGGTGTGGAATCGGCGAAAAGACGGCACCCTCTATCCGCAGATGGCTACCCACTCGGCGGTGTATGATGATGAAGGAGGGATACGGTATCTGGTGGCCCTTTTTTCCGACATCTCTCTGCAGAAACAGACCGAAGAGCGACTGGCCCACATGGCCTACCATGATCCGCTCACCGGCTTGCCAAACCGGGTGCGTGTCCACAGCCAACTGGACCAGGAGATACTTCGCGCGAACCGCAACCAGAGTGAACTTGCGGTCGTGTTTATCGATGTGGATCACTTCAAGCTGATCAACGACAGCCGCGGCCACCTGGTGGGGGACGAGGTGTTGTGTGAGATTGCCCAGCGCCTCAAAGGCCAATTGCGAAGCTCTGACACCGTGGCCCGGATCGGCGGTGATGAGTTTGTCATTCTGCTTCCCGAAGTCGGCGGGGCCACCGCCGCCACCAACATCGCCAGTGGCCTGATGAGCCTTTTCCAACAACCTGTAGCCCTCAGCACCGGAGAGCAGTTGAAGCTCACCGGCAGCATGGGCATCGCCCTCTATCCCGAGGATGGCAGCAGCAGAGATACCCTGCTCCGCAATGCCGACACCGCCATGTACCGGGCCAAGCAGCAGGGGCGAAACAGCTTTGCCTTCTATACCCACACCTTGACCGAAGAGTCCATGGAGCACCTTAAGGTGCAGAGTGCCCTGCACTCCGCCTTGGAGCGGGAGGAATTCTACCTGGTCTATCAGCCTCAGGTCGACCTCAACAACGGCGCTCTGGTGGGACTGGAAGCCTTGCTCCGCTGGCACTCCGAAGAGTTGGGCAACGTCTCCCCCTCCCGGTTCATTCCCGCGGCGGAACGGGTCGGCCTCATCGACGAAGTGGGCCTGTGGGTTCTGAGGCAAGCCTGCCATCAGGGGGCCAGCTGGCTTGCACAAGGGCTGAGCTTCGGGCGGATTGCCGTTAACATCACCGGGCCTCAGCTGCTGAAAGGCAACTTTGTCAGCGAGGTGAGTCAGGTCCTGTTGGACAGCGGCATGCCCGCCTCGGCGCTGGAGCTGGAGGTGACAGAGAGCTTTATGATTCAGAATCCGGAGGAGTCTATTCGTCGACTGCGACAGCTGAGGAACATGGGGATCCATATCTCCATCGATGACTTTGGCACCGGCTACTCCTCCCTGAGCTACCTCAAGCGACTGCCCCTCAATACCCTGAAGATTGACCGCAGCTTCGTCAATGGCGTTCCGGGCGATCAGGACAGCCGCGGCATCGTTGAAGCGATCATCTCCATGGGCCACTCACTCTCCCTGACAGTGATCGCCGAAGGGGTGGAGAGCCCGGCCCAGGCGAGCTTCCTCAGTGACAGCGGCTGTTTGCTGGCGCAGGGGTTCCTGTTCAGCCGCCCTCTGACCTCAGACAGACTCACCAAGTTGCTGATCGAGGAGATGAAGCCGTAAGACAGGCGGCCATGCCGGGGACCCAAGCAGGCCGCTGACCTCACCGAGTCTTGCTTTAGTCCTGAAAACTGCGGTTGTCCATCAGGCGGATCAGCCCCTTTATCAGTCGGTACAGGGTCCACAGGCCCATGGCAAACAGCACCAGCAATCCCAGCCCAAAGGGGATCAGCACCACCCCCAACAGGGCCAGCCCCAGTCCCCACCAGAAGGTGGTCACCATATTCTGGTAATGATCCTCAAATCGGGTACCCCGGGCGTCCGCCCGCTTGAGCATGGCCCAGATGGCCCCCACCAACCACAGTATTCCGGTAAAGGCGCCGGCCAACATTAACCCATAGGCGATAAGCCCATGGGTTTTAGCGCTGTCCTCTTTTTCAGTAAAGCCGCCCTGGGCGTGCAGATCCGTTTCTGACATGAGTACTCCTTACTCTTTTGATGACGTTTGCCCCCCGGGCTCACGGGGAGAGTCGGTACCCAGCAGCCAGTCGGTCAACGGCCAGGTAATATTGAAGTTGATGCGATTCATCCATTTAGGGTGGTGATGCAACCTGTGCCGCTCCCTCATGGCGTCCAGCGCACCAATGCGAAACAGCGGGTGATCCGCGGGAAGGTGCCAGGTGAAGTGACAGATCTCATAGAGCAGATAGGCGAACACCGTGCCCATCAACCACAACCACCCCAGGTTCGCTGAAAACAACTGAGCCAAACCCCACCCCAATGCGCCATTGGCCAGGATCACCAACAGGATTAGATAGAGGGGAAACAGCACCACCCGCCAGTCGCGGTGGCTCTGCCAAAGCATATCCAAATGGGTAAAAAACCTATGATGATCGCCACTGTGGCGCTGATAGAACAGCGGCAGCAACCGGGTCCGGCGGTGCCCCAGCCAACGATGAGCCCCATACTCAAGCAGATTACCGGTTACCAGGGCTGCCGGCAGCGTCAGCCACTGCCAGAGAGAGGGGGATTGGAGCTGAATGGCGCTGTAGCCTAGGGCGACCACTCCGATGACCAGCACGGCACCGGCGTGAAGGTAACCGGAATAACCCGTTGCGATCCCGCGCCGATACTCGTGCTGAAATCCCTGCTGTGACATGCTGCCCCTCCTCAGATGCTGGCCTCAAGCTAACGGCTGAACACGCCAGAGGCAAACCGGAAGGGTTGAAAGCGACCGAATTTCAGGCCAGATGGTCAAAATAGGCGTCAATTTGGCGGTGATCGCCGGCATGATCCCGCTCCACCAAAGCGGTGCGCACGCGATAGTGGCGAATCAATGCCTTGGCGGCAGGGTCCTCGGACAGCTCCTGTTGCAGGTGCCGTTGCCACTGCTGAACATCTTCCCGGGTCAGCCAGAAGGAGAGGCTGAGCAACTTATGCTCATCCATCAGACTCTGAAACCGCTCGATGGAGACCAGCCCCCGGTGACCACTGATCATCACCAGTAACCGTTCCGCCAGGGCGGTAAACGCCTCCTTGCCGGATTGTGTCGGATAGATCTCCAGTATCACCGCAATCATAGGTGCTCCATGGCGGGGCCAAGCCCCGCCGTCATCGATTTAACGTGTCGCCGTCAGCTGACAGAGCCTGACGATGACCGCCACTGCCTGCTCCATCCCCTCCAGGGTGATGAACTCATGCTTTCCGTGGAAGTTGTAGCCTCCAGTAAAGATATTAGGACAGGGTAGCCCTTTATAGGAAAGCACCGCCCCGTCGGTTCCACCACGGATGGGCTTGATGTCCGGCTCAACACCGCACTGCTGCATCGCCTCTTTGGCCAGCTCAATGATGTGAGGATAAGGCTCCACCTGCTCTTTCATGTTGCGGTAGCCATCACTCCATTGCAATTCACAGGGGTTGCCCGCCCGGGTGAAGGCGTCGGCCTGAGCCTGCAGGTAGGCGCGCCGACGAGCCAGGGAGTCGAGGCAGAAGTCCCGGACGATGTAGTGCAGGCTGGCCTCGGCGGTCCCCCCCTTGATCCCAACCAGGTGATAGAACCCTTCGTAGCCTTCGGTGTGCTCCGGCGTCTCACTGGCTGGCATCTGCTGATGAAAGCCGGTGGCCAGTGTCAGGGCGTTCACCAGCTTGCCTTTGGCACTGCCTGGGTGCACCGAGTTGCCACTGAACACCAGGGTGGCGCTGGCGGCATTGAAGTTCTCATACTCCAGCTCACCCACTGGGCCGCCATCGATGGTGTAGGCCCACTGGGCACCGAATTTGGCCACATCGAATTCGCTGGCGCCCAGACCGATCTCCTCGTCGGGCGTAAAGCCGATGCGGATGGGGCCATGCTCGATCTGCGGATTGGCCTTGATCACCATCATGGCGGTGATGATCTCGGCAATGCCAGCCTTGTTGTCCGCCCCCAACAGAGTGCTGCCATCGGTGGTGATCAGGGTTTTGCCAATCAGAGCGTTCAGCGCCGGATACTGGGCAGGGTCCAGTTTCTCCCCCTTCTCACCCAGGACCACCACCCCGCCGTCGTAGTCAGGGATAATCTGCGGTCGCACATCCTTACCGGACGCATCGGGGGCAGTATCCATGTGGGCGATAAAGCCGATGGTCGGCACCTGACGCTCGGTATTGGCCGGCAGGGTGGCCATCACATAGCCGTTGTCGTCCAGAGAGACATCCTCAAATCCCAGGTTGGTCAGTTCATCAAACAGGGCTCGGGCCAGCACCAGTTGCCCGGGGGTGCTGGGCAGGGTGTCGGACTCGGCATCAGCCTGGGTATCAAAGGTTACGTAGTGAAGAAAGCGATCTAGCAGCTTGTCCATGGTGGCTCTCAGTAGCAATCAAAGGGAGCCATTATGCCGCGCCGGGACGGTGGCTGACGGTGCGGTGGATCAAGCTGCCGGCAAAATTCGCAGGCAATGGCCTGCATTGTACGACTTAACTCACCAGTTGCAGATCCGCCAGCTCCTTATAGAGGGCGTTTCTGGCCACCAGTTCGCTATGGGTACCCACGGCGATGATTCGTCCCTGCTCCATCACCACGATACGGTCCGCATTGACCACGGTGGCCAGGCGATGGGCGATGATCACCGTAGTCTTGCCCCGCATCAGCTCGTCCAGGGCCAGCTTCACCAGTTGTTCACTGGCGGCATCCAGGGCACTGGTGGCCTCATCCAGCAGCAATACCGGCCTGTCGGCCAGCAATGCCCGGGCGATGGCGATCCGCTGTTTCTGACCGCCGGAGAGGCGCACGCCGCGCTCTCCCAGGTTGGTGTCATACCCCTGAGGCAGGGCTTCAATGAATTCATGGGCCCGGGCAGCGCGACAGGCGCCCTTGACCTCCTCCAGAGTGGCGTCAGGCCGGCCATAACGCACATTCTCCAAGGCGCTGCTGGCAAAGATCACCGACTCCTGGGGCACCAGGGCAAACTGACGGCGAATATCCTGAGGATCCAGTGAGGTCAGGTCTACGCCATCAAGCAGCACCCTGCCCTGATTGGGCAGGTAGAACTGTTGCAGCAGCTGAAACAGGGTGGATTTGCCGGCACCACTGGGTCCCACCAGTGCTACCCGCTCACCGGGTTTGAGGGTCAGATTCAGCTGTTCGAGCACCGCCTTATCCGGGGCACTGGGGTAGGCAAAAGAGAGGTTATCCAGAGTCAGCTCGCCGCACACAGGCTCAGGCAAAGCCAGGGGCGACTCCGGGGCCCGAATCTCCGGCTGGGTACTGAGCAGTTCCAACAGGCGTTCGGTGGCCCCGGCGGCCCGCTGCACCTCACCGATGACCTCGGAGACGGTGGCCACTGCACCGGCGACCATCACCGCATAGAAGAGAAACGCGGTCAATTCACCAGCACTCATGCCACCACTCAGCACTTCCAGAGCCCCCAACCAGGCCACCAGGGTGATGGCGCCAACGCTGAGCCCCATCACCAGGGCGATCAGCAGGCCCCGATGACGAATCCTATTGGCGGCGGCCTCGATCACCGCTTCCACCCGATCATTGAAGTTGCCCCTGTCCACCGTTTCATGGGTGTAGGATTGCACCGTGTGGATCTCATGAAGGGTTTCATCCACATAGGCACCGATGTCCGCCACCCTGTCCTGGCTGGCCTTGGCGTAAAGTCTCACCTTGGCGCCCAGCACACGAATGGGCACCAGCACCAGGGGCACTGCGACTGCGGTATACAGAGTCATCATCGGGCTGGTCACCAGCATCATCAACAGCCCCCCCACCAGGGTGACACTGGAACGCAGCGCCATGGAGAGGCTCATTCCCACCACGGTCTGGATCACCGTGGTATCACTGGTAAAACGGGAGATCACCTCACCGGTACGGGTGGTCTCGTAAAATCCGGGGGAAAGGGTCAACAGGTGGTTGTAGACGGTTCGGCGGATATCGGCACTGACCCGCTCCCCCAGCCAGGACATCAGGTAGAAACGGCAAAAGGCCGCCAGCGCCCCCAGCAGATTGATCCCCAACACCAGCAACATGATCTGATTTAGGCGTTGGCTGTTGTCCGACAAAAACCCCTCATCCACCAGCATCTTGCCCCCCTGGCCCAGAGCCAGCCAACTGAGGGAACCCACCGCCAGCGCCACACAGGCGGCAATCACCCGCCCCCGGTAGGGTTTGAGCAGTGACAGGATCCAGGGTACGACAGAGGTAAGGGGGGCGCGCTTCATCGACGGATGAGTCTCCAAAAAAATCGGGTGGCACAGAGAGTGTCACCCATCATAAACAAAAACGGTCCCGAAAGGGGATCTCAATAAATCAGGGGTTTTCTGACCTTCATCGCCCATGAGATCGCCCTGCGGGATCTGCCCCTGTGGCAGATGGATTCTTTGGCGTCAACAAGCCCACCTCGGCCCGGGCCCTGGCCCACGAACAGGGCGTGGGGGGGCGTCGCCGTCCTCCACGACCTCAATCAGGCGGCCCGCTACGCCACCACTGGGTGGCGCTGTCTTGTTTGGCGCACATATTTCCGAAAAGCACTAGACTCCCTGGCGCATGTAAATGAAGTTACTGTTTTATTTCAGTTTTTTACATGGAGTTTTCTTGACTGGAACCGCCACAAGTTACCGGCGCCCCGCCTGGAACGCCGGTATGGGTGCAGGCCCGTTCGCCTTGATGTTCCCTAACTGGGATCGCCACAGGATCGCCGACTATCAGAGAGCATTGAGAATCCGGGAGCAACAAGGATGAACCAACAACTGATCACCCCAACCCCGGCAAGCCACCTCAGGGAGACATTGAGGCGGCAGGCCTATGAGCTTCCCATTCCCCTGCTTGTTCTCTGACTGTTCGGTGCACCCGAGCTGGTGGTGCTGTTTATTGTGACGCCTCTCGTATCTGCAGCTGTCTGGACCATCAAACTCACTCGTCATCCCCATCACTACGCCGTCAGCCTGACCGCCGACGCCATCGAGGGCCCCAGCGGCGATAGGGACTCCACCCCGGCCAACAAACCGAGACACCGCTTTTTGATCCGTGAGCTGGATCTGACCCGCTGCCCCCAGCCAGGCTGGCGCCAGTACTTTGTCAGCGAATACCGCCTCTACAGCAGCAGGGAAACGATGCCCAATCATCAGCCCCGCTCTGTGGTGATTCGCGGTGACCTGATTGGCAAGAGGCGTGCCAGAACCCTGGTGGAGCAGGCTTTGGAAGGGGGCCGAGCACTTCAGCAGACAAACAAAAAAAGGCCGGTCAGGGAGCTGACCGGCCAAGCGCCTTTGGAAGGCAAGGGAACTGAGTCTCCCAAGGGTCGATGAATCAGGGGGCCTTCACCTTATAGAAGATGGCGTAGAGCACCGGTACCACCACCAGGGTCAACAGGGTCGCAAAACCCAGGCCGAACATGATGGTCACCGCCAGCGACGCGAAGAACACATCAAACACCAGAGGGATCATCCCCAGGATGGTGGTCATGGCCGCATTGGTCACCGGCCGCACCCGGCTGATGGCGCTGTCGACAATGGCCTGATAGGGCGCTTTGCCGCTGGCCATCTCCAGGTTGATCTGGTCCATCAACACGATGCCGTTCTTCAATACCATGCCGCTGAGGCTAAGCAGCCCCAACAGGGCGGTGAAGGTAAAGGGCTGATTGGTCACCAGCAGCCCCACGGTCACCCCAATCAACGACAGAGGCACGGTCAACCAGATCACCGCCGGTTTCCTGAAGGAGTCAAACAGGAATACGGTGATGATGAACATGAACAGGTAGCCCATGGGCAGAGAGCCGAACAACATCGACTGGGCGTCGCCGGCGGATTCATACTCCCCGCCCCACTCCAGGCTGTATCCGGGTGGCAGCGGCAGGGCTTCCACCTGAGGGCGGATGCGACGGAACAGGGCGTCGGCGGTCTCCTCGCCCAGCACGTTGTGATCCGCCAGCACAGTAATAGTGCGCTTGCGGTTCTTACGCTGAATCAGCGACTCGGTCCACACCAGCTCGGTGTCGCGCACCACCTGCTGGATGGGCACATAGTTCTGCAGTGTGGGGCTCCACAGCTTGAGGTTGTCCAGGGTGGCGTAGTCATCCCGGTACTGCTGCTCCAGCCGGGTGACGATGGGCAGCATCCGGGTACCGTCCCGGTACATCCCCACTTCGGTGCCGCCAAAGGCCATCTTCAGGGTCTGGGCCACCGCATCGGTGCCGATGCCGAGCCGGCGAGCCTGGGACTCATCCATTACCGGCACCAGCTCCTTGGTCTGCTCACGCCAATCGTGGCGAATGCCCCGTGTGCCGGGATCCTGAGCCAGGATGTTCTCCACCTCGGCAGCCAGCTGACGCAGCACACGAGGATCGGCACCGGAGATGCGCGCCTCAATCTTGGACTTGGGTGATGGACCAATCTCCATCAACTTCAACTGGAACTGAGCCTGAGGGAAGCGTTCGGGCATCGCTTCGTCCAGACGATTGGCCAGCTCAAACATCTTCTCCTGATCCGGGCTGCGAATGGCCAGTTGGGCGTAAGAGGCGTAACTGTTCTCCGGTGCGTAGGTCAGGGTAAATCGGGGCATCCCCTGGCCCACGGTGGCGGCGACAAACTCGGTCTCCCTCTGCTCCAGTACATAGGCCTCGATCTCTTTGACCACCTGCTCTGTGCGGCGGATATCGGTGCCCTCGGGCAGCCACAGGTCCAGATAGAACATCGGAGTGTTGGAGGGTGGGAAGAACGCCTGTTTGACGTTACCGAAACCCACAATGGCCCCCGCCAACATCAGCACCATGGCCACCACAGTGGTCTTGCGGTAGTTGAGGCACCAGTTCAACAAGGCACCAAACACCTTGAAGATGCCGCCTTGATAGGGGTCCTCACTGCTCTGCTCACCCTGGGGCGTTGGTAACATCAGGTCCGCCAGGAAAGGTGTCAAAGTCAAGGCGGTTACCCAGCTCAGGAAAAGCGAGAACAGCAGGACATAAAACAGAGAGTTCATAAACTCGCCGGTGGCATCGGCGGACAGGCCGATGGGGGCGAAGGCCACGATGGCGATCACCGTGGCACCAAGCAGAGGCCACTGGGACTGCTTGACGATATCCTTACAGGCGTCCAGTTTGCTGCGGCCACGCTGCATCCCCACCAGGATCCCCTCGACCACCACGATGGCGTTGTCCACCAGCATCCCCAGGGCGATGATCAGTGCCCCCAGGGAGATGCGCTGCAGCTCAATGCCGTCGTACTCCATCATGATGAAGGTGCCCAGCATGGTCAGCAGCAGCACGATGCCGATGATCAGGCCACTGCGCAGCCCCATGGTGAACAGCAGGATGACGATGACAATGGCCACCGCTTCCGCCAGGCTGATCAGGAAGCCATTGACCGAACTCTCCACCTCCTGAGGCTGGTGATACAGGGGATGCAACTCGATGCCCACAGGCCTGTCCTGCATCAGTTCCGCCATGCGCTGATCGATGGCACGTCCCACCTCCACCACGTTGACGCCATCGGAGAAGGCGATGCCCAGGCTCAGCGCCTGCTGGCCATTGAAGCGCAGCAGATGGGTTGGGACCTCCTGAAATCCCCGGTGCAGAGTGGCCACATCACTCAGACGCACCAGCTGGCCAGTGTCCCGGCCATGGATGATGGGATCCATGCTGGAACCCTGAGCGGTGGGGCGCAGATAGAGAGATTCCCCATTGATGGTCATCTTGCCGGCGTCCAGCACCGCATTCTGCTGAGTCAGCAGGTTGATTACCTGAGCCATATCCAGATTCAGCGCCGCCAGGCGGGTCAACGAAAGCTCGATAAATGCCTGCTCCTGCTGCTCGCCGGAGATGTCGACCTTGCCCACGCCATCGATCAGTTCCAGCTCACGGCGCAGCATATCCACATACTGCTTCAGGTCGTCATACTGGAAGCTGTTGCCAGTCACCAGATAGAGCACACCAAACACATCGCCAAAGTCATCCACCACCTGGGGAGGGTAGGCACCGGAGGGCAGTTGAGACCCCAGATCGTTGACCTTACGACGCAGCTCATCCCAGATCTGAGGCAACTCCTCGGCGCCATAAATGGAGTCCATCTCCACGGTGATCTGAGACAGCCCAGGGGCTGAGGTGGAGGTGATCTTCTTGACGTAGGGCAGCAGTCGGATCGCCTTCTCAATGGGATAGGTCAGCTCCTCCTCCACCTCCTCGGCGGTGGCCCCGGGATACATGGAGATCACCATCGCCTTTTTAATGGTGAAGGCGGGGTCCTCCAGGCGTCCCAGATTCATAAAGGAGGAGCTGCCCCCCAGCGCTAGCAAGATCAGGAACATCCAGCTGATGACGCGATGTTTGATTGTGTACTGTGCAATATTCATTATCTGTTTCAGTCCTTCTCGACCACTACCACGCGCTTATTGGGTCTCAGTCGAGACAATCCTGTGGTGATCACCCGATCACCGCTGGAGATGCGGCCCACCACCAGGGCACCCTCCTGCCCCATCTGCACCACCTCCACCGGCACTGGCTGCACAGTCTCCCCTTGGAGAATCCACACCTGGAAGCCGGGCTGATCCCCCCTGGACTGCAGGGCGGTGATCGGCAGCCGATAGCCACTGGTGGAAGGCAATCCGGCCTGACGCAGGTCCAGATGCACCTCCACCGCCTGACCGGGCAACAGGCCCAGATCCGTGCCAAACGCCGCCAAGCGGGCGATGTAGCTGCCTCGCTGCTCATCCAGCTTCAGGGAGTGCTCCAGATAGGTCATCTCCAGCGCCCCCTCTTTACCAAGAACGGTCACTCTAGGCCGGTAATTGGCGTTGGGAATGAAGTTAACCGCATGACTGAGCAAAGTATCTGGAATGTCCATCTCCACGTCGGTGCGGTCGCTGCGATACAGGGTCATGACGGTTTCACCGGGAGAGGCGGTCTCATAGGCCTGCTTATCCAGGGCATCCACCACCCCGTCGAAGGGAGCGCGCAACTCGGTGTAGGTGAGCCTCGCTTCGGCAGACTTGAGGTTGACCCTGGCCAGCCTCAGCTGAGCGGTCAGTTCATCAAACTCCGCTTGGGCCACCAGCCCCTTATCCAGCAGTACTGAGGAACGTTGCCACTGTCGTTGCAACAACTCCTTCTGTGCCTTGGCGTCCTGCCACTGCTGTTGGGGGATGTCGTCGTCCAGCCGGGCCAATATCTGGCCCTTTTTCACCTGTTGGCCGGGCAGGACGTTGAGGCTCTCCAGCTTGCCCTCGATACGAAACGCCATGCGGGTCATCTCGGCCACGGACACCTGGCCGTTGAACAGGCGCTCTGACACCTGCTCGGGGGCAGTCAGTAGTTGGGCTTCCACCCTCTGAGCCGCCGCTGGTTCAATTGTGGTGTCTTGGGAACAACCGGACATCAGGGCCAGCAGCACGGAAGTCAGCGCCAATCTCTTCAACGTTTTCATCTTAAATTCCTCGCTCCCGCTCCCATACGCGAACCTTCTGCCCCTTCATCAGTCGACTGGCACCGGCGGCCACTATGCGATCGCCACGGCTGAGGCCAGAAACCACCAGACCCTGCTCATCCACCGTCACCTCGACTTCGCTGAGGGTGTCGGTGGCAGGATCGATGCGCCACACCACGGGGTTGTCCCCCTTGTACTTCACCACCGCCCCCTTGGGCAGGGGAACAGGCTGCATCTCCTCATTGAGAGTGCTCAGCTCGACCCAGGCATTCATGCCGGTCAGGGCATTAACCTTGTGAGGCCTTGGAAGAGAGAGAGTTACCCGGTAGCTGTTGGTGTCTGGGTCGGGCTGAGAGGCAAACTCCTTGACCCTGGCCCCCAGATAACGACCGGGACGACCGGTGAAGCTGACGGTGGCAGCCAGGGTGTCCGCCTCCAGCATCTCGGCACCGTACTGCACCGGCAGGTTAAAGCTGATGTCCACCTGATCATTGTTCTCCAGCTGCATCATCATCTGGTTGGCGGCCATCACCTCTCCGGCGCGGGCATGGGTCAGGGCGACGTAGCCATCGAAGGGCGCCCGCAGCCTGGTGTCGTTAAGGTCGGTCTGCGCCTGGGCAAGACGAGCCCTGGCGACCTGAAGGTCGGTCCTGGAGCGATCATACTGGTCTTCACTGATCAGCTTGCGCTCAAACAGCTTGGCATCACGTTCTGAGCGGATAGCCGCCAGATCCAGTTCCGCCTGTCTGGCCTGTACGGCCAGTTCATAGTCGGTGGGATCCAGCTCCGCCAGCAGTTGGCCCTGACGAACAAACTGGCCCATGCGCACATAGAGGCCCCGCAATTCGCCTGAGATGCGAAATGCCATGGCGGCATGCAGGGTGGCGGACACCTCCGCCGCAAAAGGAGTGACCTGTTGCTGATTACCGACCACCATCGCCTTGACCGGCTGGATAGATTGGGCCGGCTCGGACTCCCTCTGGGGTTGGGCAACGGCGCTCCATGCCATTACAATGGTCATCAATAAGATTCGCTTCGAATGGGACGTGATTTTCGAAGTAACTGCAGTATTTAACATGGTGAGCCACGCATACGCTGTTAAAAGTGGATTTACTATACGAGCGTATAGCCTATATACTGCACAGGCGGATAGCAAGCGTTACTATCCAAATGTGTAGCAAATAAAGTTCGGCTAATGCGCCCGCTTAGGCGTGGTTAATGAGTGAGGACCAATGACAGCAAAACGATCCGGAAGACAGAGCGCCAGCTCGGCTCAGCAGACCCGAAAAGGGATACTGTGCGCGGCCGCCGAGCTTTTTGTCGAAAAGGGGTTTGATCGGGTCTCCGTCCGGGAGCTCGCCGACAAGGCCGGCGTTTCCCACGGACTGATCCGCCATCATTTCGGCAGCAAACAGCAGATCTGGGAGCAGATCTGCGATCTGGTGCTGGAAGATGTACTACTCCAGGTCAAGACGATTCTGGCGGAACTGGACCCAAAGGTACCCGCCAACGAGCGCTACTTTTATCTGATCTCCCGTTTCCTGGCGACTCAGCTCCAGGACCCTCGCCCCATGCGACTGATGGTGGACGCGGTTCGGGACAACGAAATGCTGTTTAACTACTTCCAGGAGGCCCCCGCCGACATCGAGCAGCTGATGGACTCGGAGCTCAGGGCCGTCCAGGCTCAGGGCTACCTGCCCGGAATGCAAGTCAAAGAGATGAAGTGGCTGATCTGCATGTTCAGCGACGCGCCCGCCACTCTGGCACCACTGCTGGTTGACGTCTATGACACCGATCTGAACGATGCCCGGGTTCAGCACTGGATGCTCGCCTGTCGCCTGCTGGCCAACCCTCTGGGGATCCCTCTCGATAAGCTTCCCACTCCGGCAACTCTGGAGGAGGTGGCCCTGCCCTGGCCTCGCTGCATCACCGACGGCATGTGTGAAGCCTCCTAATTCATCGGGCCCCGCAGTGCGGGGCCTTGTGCGTTGGCGTTAATCCAGGCTCTTCTTGAATCTCAGTGACGCCAGCATCAAACCCAGCACGGTGAACCCCGCCAGCCAGAGAGAGTCTGGCCACATGGCCCCCAGATCCGAGCCTCGCAGCACCACCCCGCGAATCAACCGCATAAAGTGGGTGGCTGGCAGCACCTCGGCTATCCACTGGGCCGCATTCGGCATCGCCTCATAGGGAAACATGAAGCCGGACAACAGAATCGAGGGCAGCAGCACGAACACCGTCATCTGCATCGCCTGCAGCTGGGTGGTGGCGATGGTGGAGATCACCAGGCCCAGGGTCAGACTGGCGGCGATAAACAGCAGAGTGGCGAACAGCAACTGGGTCAGATCCCCGTTGATGGGGACACCAAATACCGACACCCCCAACCCCAGGATGATCGCGACCTGCAGCAGACCAATAAAGATATAGGGGATGATCTTCGCCACCATCAGCTCCAGAGAGTGTACCGGAGTGGTGATCAGCAGCTCCAGGTTGCCCCTCTCCCGCTCCCGAACGATGGCTGCCGAGGTAAACAGGATCATGGTCATGGTCAGGATCACCCCCAGCAGCCCCGGGACAATGTTCACCGCCGAGCGCCTTGACGGGTTGTAGAACAGCGCCACCTCGAAGGTGTTGGGCGCCTTGGGTTTGGAGACAATAAGATCGCTCAGTGGCATGGTCTGCAGCTGCAGCAAAGCGGAACTGATCATGGTGTCCGAACCGTCCACCAGCCACTGACCCAGGGTGCGCCCCTGAGCCGCCCTCTGGGTGAGGTCATGGGGCAGTACCAGGGCAGCCCGCACCCGACCGGCGGCGATCGCCTGCTCCGCCTCGACCACAGTGGCCAGCTTCTCAGTCACCTCAACCACCTGAGTGGCCTTCACCGACTCGGTGACCACCCGTCCCAGGGTCGCCTGACTCTGGTCCACCACGGCCACAGGAATGTTGCGCACATCGGTATTGATGGCAAAGCCAAACAGCAACAGCTGAATCAGCGGGATCATCACCACCATGCCAAAGGTGATGCGATCCCGGGACAGTTGGCGCAGCTCCTTGAACACAATGGCCAGCATACGATTAATACTGTTCACTGTCGGCCCTCCCCGGTACAGGTGACAAACACATCTTCCAGGCTGGGCCGGGCCAGAGTCAGCTCGGCATCGGTCAATTCGGGGAACTGCTGGCGCAACCAACGAATGGGTTCCGACACCGATTTGTCCACCAACACCCGCAAGCGTATTCCCAGCTGGGCGGCAGAGCGGATCTCATCCAAAGACAGCAGTGCCGACTTGAGCCTGCGCAGTTCCGGTGCTTCCACCTCCACCACGCTGACCCCCATCTCCTGCATCAGGGTTTCCGGGGCGCCGTCGGCACGCACCACGCCCGACTCCATAATAGCCAAACCGTGGCAACGCTCTGCCTCATCCATATAGTGGGTGGTCACCAAGATGGTGGTGCCCCCATCGGAGAGATCGAACAACTGCTCCCAGAATTCGCGACGATTCTCCGGGTCCACCGCCGAAGTGGGCTCATCCAGGAACAGCAGGTCCGGCTTGTGCATGGTGGCCGCCGCCAGCCCGAGCCGCTGCTTCTGACCACCACTCATTCCTCCGGCCCTCTGGTTAATCAGGCGGGTCAGGCCATAGGTCGCCAGCTGGTCTTCTATCCTTTGCCTCAGTTCAGCCCGGCCCATGCCATAGATCTGGCCAATAAACTCCAGGTTTTCCTTCACGGTCAGATCGTCGTAGAGGGAGAACTTCTGGGTCATGTAGCCGATACGCAGGCGCAGCTCCTCCGCCTGACGGGGGATCTCCAACCCCAGCACAGACACACTGCCTTCACTGGGCATCAACAAGCCGGTCAACATGCGGATGGTGGTGGACTTGCCGCAACCGTTGGGCCCCAAAAAGCCGTAGATGCTGCCCTTGGGCACCTTGAGGTTGAGCCCGTCCACCGCCTTGAAGTCACCAAATCGCCTCACCAGGCCATCGGCTTCGATGGCGTAGTTAGTCATGGGGCATCTCCACCTGGGCAGGCACACCGGAGGGCAGTCTCATGGCCGAGTCTGGCAGAAGCACCTCGGCCAGGTAGACCAGGCGCGCCCGGTCCTGCTCATTCAGGGCATAATAGGGGGTAAATGCGGGCTCGGTGGCGATCCAGCGCAACGTGCCTTCAAAGGAGGCCTCCACCCCATCCACATGGACGGTGAGGGTCATCCCCGGGATCATCGCCACCCGGTATGGCTCAGGCACATAAACCCGGGCAAAGGGGGCCATCTCCGCCTGAATGGCCGCCACGATGCCGCTCATGGGCACCCGCTCACCCACGTTATAGGGCAGGCTGTCCAAAATCCCATCTCGGGTGGCCACCACAGTCAGGTCACTCAAAATCTGCTCCTGCAGCGCCTGCTCAGCTTGTGCTGCCTCCAGGGAAGCCTGAGCCTGAGTGATGTCCTCCACCCGGCTGCCCCGGGTCAACTTGATCAGCTGCTCATTGGCGGACTCACGCTCGGCGATGGCGGCATCCCGGTTGGCCAGCGCACTGTCCAGTTCCGCCTGGCTGGCGAGCTTTCTCTGCACCAGGGTGACGGCACGCTGATAGTTGGCCCGGGCCTCCACCAGGGTGGCTTCCACCCGATGCAGATTGGCCTGGGCGGCGGCAATGTCCTCGGGACGCTCTCCGTTGGTCAGCCTGAGCAGATAGGCGTTGGCTTTAGCCACCTCGGCGCGGGCCCGGGCAACAATCGCTTTCTGCTGAGTATCGTCCAGCACCACCAGCACATCGCCTTGATGGACAGGACTGCCTTCGGCTATGGGCGTGCTGCGTACTATCTGATTGGCGGTGGCAGTAAGAATCACCCGGTCCCGCTCCAGGGTACCCAGCGCCATGGAGGCGCCGTCACCACTACAGGCTGCCAGAAGAGGAAGAGAAAGAAAGAGGGAGAACAGGGCTCTCATCTGTGGGTCACTCCATAATCTGTGAATGACGACAGTCTAGGCTTCAGGCATTAATTCACCAGAGGATTAATTCCCACTTTGGGCCCAATTTGATGAATAAGCAAGTTAGAACAGCTTGAGAACAAAGAGGAAGTTTGAATCAGGCTCAGGGGAGGGCGAGGCAAGAAGGTGCTAAGACTGGGCCCCCATACAGACCGGAGAGGGCGCTCCCCTCTTTCAACGACACCGCCAAAGTCAGACCCCGCCGACAAAATGAACACCATTGAGATCTGGGTCACAACAAGGCTGAGCAGGAAACCGTGATCCTTTAAACCCTGGGGTCCGTAGACATTGATGATCACCTGTTGTTCACGACAACCCGCCTTAACGGCCCTCTGGCCGTTTTTTTTTGCTTGTTACTCAGGCTAACCCATTGCTAGGCTTAATATTCATTCCTATATGGACCCAGCCCAATGGCCAAACACCTGCTGATGCTTTTCTGCCTGCTGCTTGCCGGCTGTGCCACCTCGCTGCCGCAGGTGGCTCAGACTCCCAGTCACAGCCGGCCGGCACCGGAACACAGCCCCCTATACCAGGCCTTTGCCCCTCTGGTGTCTGAACAAGCCGGGCTCAGCGGCGTCTACCCCATCTCGGATGGCCGTGAGGCACTGATCATCCGGCTACTGGCCGCCAGCCAGGCGGTCAGCAGCATCGATCTGCAGACCTACATCTATCGGGGCGATGACACTGGCCGCGCCCTGCTCTGGAGCCTGTGGCAAGCGGCGGAGCGAGGTGTCCGGGTGAGACTGCTGCTGGACGACATGCAGAGCGGCAAAGACGATGCCCTGTCACGCCTTAATCAGCACCCTAACATTCAGGTTCGCTTGTTTAACCCTTTCACAAACAGACGATGGCGCTCCCTGGAGATGCTGGCCAGTTTCGATAGGACCAACCGTCGAATGCACAACAAATCCATGGTGGTGGACGGCACGCTGGCGATTACCGGCGGCCGCAATATTGGCGATGAGTACTTTGCCGCCAATCAGCAGGTCAGTTTTGGTGACTTCGACGTGATGCTGCTGGGGCCTGCGGTCACCGAAACCGCCAGCCAGTTCGACTTGTACTGGAACAGTGGCTTTGCCATAGGCGTCGAGCACCTTATCCTCGAGCAGGAGGCGATCTCTACGGACCAGATAACCCGTGAGTTTGCCGAAGTGATTGAGCGGGATCAGGCCCGACAGCAGGCCTATATCGACTCCCTGCGCGATACGCCTCTGGTTCGCCACCTGACCGAGAAGACCCTGCCCCTCTATTGGGGTGAGATTCACGTGGTGGCCGACGCACCGGAAAAGGCGGCGGTCCAGGAACAGACGCCCACCCTGATGGTGGATGCCCTGACCCGCTACTTCGAAGCCACCAAGCACGACCTGTTGCTGGTTTCCCCCTACTTTGTCCCAGGTGAAGACGGGGTCAAAGCGCTGGCCCAATTGGTCAAACAGGGAGTCAGGGTGCGGGTGCTCACCAACTCCCTGGCCGCCACCGATGTGGTCGCCGTGCACTCCGGCTACAAAGGGTATCGCCAGGGGATGCTGGAGGCCGGGGTGGATCTGTGGGAAACCAAACGCCTGCCAGGCCTGGAACCGGGCGCCTGGAACGCCTCCTCTCAGGCGAGCCTGCACGCCAAAACCATGGTGTTTGACGGCGAGGTCCTGTTTGTCGGCTCCTTTAACCTCGATCCCCGCTCTGCCCAGATCAACACCGAGATGGGGGTGTTCATCCACTCAAATGAGCTGGCCGGAGCGGTGAACGACGGCCTGAATGAAGCACTGAGCCAGGTGGCCTACAAGCTGTCCCTGGAGCAGGGGGAACTCAGGTGGCACGATCTGGCAACGGGGGTCACCCAGGAAAGTGAGCCGGACGCAGGGTTTTGGCGGCGATTCGGGGCCTGGTTCCTGCAATGGCTGCCCATCGAGGACCAGTTATGACTGTGACGAAAAAGGGCCGGCAAACGCCGGCCCAACTCTTTCAGGAAATCACCTCTAACACGCTTTAGTTGGGCTTACCTTTAGGGCCCTTATCAGGCTTACCATTACCGCCGCCACCGGTGTCACCGCCACCGGAGCCTCCGGTGCAGCTGGCCAGGGCCAGGTGAGCATCGTAGGCGCGCACCAGTCCGTGTCCATAGGCATCATCGCGACCGGCCGCCCCCAGATCTTCGGCAGTACTGCTCAGGGCAGAACGAAGCTCGGCATTGCTGCAGGTGGGGTTGTTGCTCCACACCAGGGCCGCCACACCCACAACGTGTGGCGTGGCCATAGAGGTACCGTCGAAGTAGGCATAGTGATCCGTGGATACCGCCAGATTGGCGCTGCCCAGGCTGGCCTGCAGCGCGGCGCCGTCGGTGTCACTGATCCCCACAGACGGAATCTGGGTGGCCACCTCTCCAAGGGTGCCATACAACATGCCTGGTTCATTGTTGTAGATCACCGCACCGATGCCACCATTGCTTTCGCAGTTGAGCACCTTATCAGAGAAGCTGACATTGCCCCGGGCGATCAGACAGATCTTGCCGGAGGCGGCGCAGCTGGCCTCGCCGGTACCACAGTCCACCAGATCGCCGGACGCCGACTGGATGGGTGAACCATCCATCATGGCAGACGCGATGGCTCCACCATTCACGGTCAGATCCGACTTGGCGGCGCTGTTCATGGGCACGCTAGAGAGCACACCGACACCAGGGCCGGACAACTCAACCTGATTGGTCTGCTGAGAGAAGTCAGCCACCATCTTATTCTCATCGATGGCGGCAACAGACACCACGGAATCGTAGGACGCCGGATAGGAGTGACGGGTATTGCCATCGTTACCCGCCGCCGCAATGCTCAGAATTCCCTCAGAAAAAGCCTGATCGAAAGCGCGCATCTCGGTGCGGTTGGAGCGTGAGCCCCCAAGGCTCATGTTGATCACCATGCGATCCAGCTGGCGGTCTGCCTGGGCCGCCTTACAGGCATCCAATGCCGCCACCAGGCCCGAGGAGTAAGCCCAGCCATCGGCACCAAACACCTTGATGATGTGCAGGTTCAGGTTGCTGTTGGGCAGCACACCTACGACACCGACGTTGTTGGCCACACCAGCGATGGTGCCGGCCACGTGGGTACCGTGGCTGTTCTCATCGGTGTTCCAACTGCCTGTGCCGGGATCATCGGTACCCTGCACCGCGCCGTTGTGATTGAGGTCTTCGTGTCCGCCGTCATAGCCTGAGTCGATGATGCACACCAGTGTATTAGAGGCGGCCGCATCGGACAGCATGTCTGCCTGCACCATGGGAATGCCGTAGGGAACGGTTTCAGACATCATGTACCGCTTAACGTCCGCTTCCAGGTACTCAACGTTGGGGTTGTTCTGTAACCCCTTCAATGCCTGGGCCGGCAGACTGACGGACATGGCGTTATGATTGGCGAGCATCCGCTCAACCTTGCCCTTGCCCTGGGCAACACTGGCCGCCACTCCCTGTCCTTTGCCTGCCTTGAATTTAACGATATAGCGTTCCATCTCGGCCGCGTGGCTGAGGTTCACCAGACCAAGAGCCGCCAAAGTAGTGGCAGCCAGGGCACTTTTCTTTATCAGAGTCATAGGTTCTACCCATTGATAGTTATGATTATTACTTCCTTCAGGCCACGACTTCACACTGTGACAAAGAGCAACCTAGGCCGCCATTTCTGGTGTGTAAAGGCCGAATGATTGTCGTTTTCAGCCCGATGCATCATCACGGGCCTTTTACAACGAACAATTCGCCACGCTTTAGCGAATTGAAAGGCATAATCTCCAACAAAAACCAAAACCAGCACCGATTTCAGTTTTTTTCATCGGCCCACCCTTCAATTTCCAGTGTGATTTGCCAGAAAACCTTTCACACCAACACCTTGCAACATTTCATTAACCTGGACAGACCAGAACCTTTTTTTCTTACTAATCAGAGAGGAGTGAAAAAACTGTTTTGAAGGAGGTCACGGAATCTTCTGTCCCCCATTCGGCGATCCAAGCCACACTCTGCCCGGAATCTGAGAGGCGACTCGGATTCATTTCAACTCAGCTCTAATTTCATCTGCCATCTCAGTAAAATAGTTCATCCTGGCCGTCGCCGATGAGAACAGTTTCTCCATAGAGCCATCACGGCACGGGAAGCGGCATCCCCGTAACCTGCATCCCACACACACTCTCGACTTTGGAGAAATCATGTCGAACAGACGTTCATTCCTGCGACTCGGTGCCGGCCTGGCCGCCGGTGGCCTGGCAGCAGGATTGCCCGCGGTGGCAACCGCCGGCCCAGCCACCAAATGGGATGAAGAGGTTGATGTACTGGTGATCGGTTCCGGCTTCGCCGGCCTCTCCAGCGCACTGAATGCCAAACGTCAGGGGCTGGGCAAGGTCCTGGTCCTGGAGAAGATGCAAGTTATTGGGGGTAACTCCGCCATCAACGGCGGTTGGTTTGCCGTGCCCAACAACCCCATCCAACTTTCTCAGGGAATCGAAGACGACAGCCCGGCCGAACTGGTGAAGGATCAGATGATCTCCGGCCGGGGTATGGCCGATGAGGCGATGCTGACCCAGATCGCCGAACACGCACTGGGCGCCTACCACATGTGCGTCGATGCCGGGGTCGAGTTCCGCAAAAACTTCAACATCCAGGTCGGTGGCCACAACAAGGCCCGCGCCATCCGCACCAAGCACGGCACCGGCGGTGACATCACCACCAAGCTGTATGAAGCGGGTAAGAAAGAGGGCGTGGAGTATCGCCTGCAGCACTACATCGAGGACTTCATCCTCAACGACCAGGGTGAAGTAGAAGGTGTGGTGGTTCGCCGCGGCTATCGCTTCCCCGACCAGAAAACCGGTTCCCTGGTGCGCATCAAGGCCAATAAGGCAGTGATCTGCGCCTCCGGTGGCTTCACCCGCAACATGGCCCTGCGCGCCGCCGTGGACCCATCCCTGGATCCCACCCTGGACGGCACCAACCACCTGGGCGCCACCGGCGAAGTGATGCTGGCCGCCATGGCCCACGGAGCCCTGCCGGTTCACCTCAACATGATCCAGACCGGTCACTGGGGCTCTCCTGATGAAGGCGGCTTCGGCTGGTCCAACGCCCTGCTCTCCATCGGTTGGCACGAGGGGATCTCCGTCAGCGTACTGAGCGGCAAACGTTACATGAACGAGCGCGCCGACCGGCTGACCTGCTCCACCGCCATCATGAAAAACCGCCATCAGGACGGCACCCCTGCCTATCCGCTGGTGCTGTTCAACTACAACGACCACCCCGACGATGACCGTGTGGTCCGCGCCCTGCGGGACGAAATGGCCTGGAGGGTGGACAGCCTGGAGCAGCTGGCCGAGAAGTTCAACGTCCCTCTGGCCGAGCTGAAGCAGACCCTGGCCCAGTGGAACGCCCAGGTACCCAAACGCAACGATCCCGACTTCGGTCGCAAGATGGACACCGCCGTCGAGCTTAAGCCCCCCTTCGTGGTCAGCCGCATCTGGCCCAAGGTTCACTACTGCATGGGCGGCCTGAAAACCGACATGGGTGGCCGGGTGCTGGATTGCCGCACCATGAAGCCCATCAAAAAGCTGTACGGTGCCGGAGAGGTAACCGGTGGGGTACACGGCCACGCACGCCTGAGCTCCACCTCCTGCCTGGAGTGCCTGACCATGGGCATGATCGTGCCCAAGACCATCAAAGCGGACGCCTGAGGAGAACGCCATGAAACGAGTACTGATCTCCCTGGGACTGATGCTGGCCCTGTGCAATACCGCCCAGGCCGGTGATCTGGTCAAGGTAAAGGGGGCCACCAAAGGCCGCACCAACCACCATTTTATCTACGAAGAGGGCTGCAAAACCTGCCACCAGGGCTCTGCCCGCAAATACGTGGACGACAGCGCCTGCATCGACTGCCACGGCAACATCAACGACATCGAAGTGACCCGTGAACTGGTGCTCGAGGAAGCCAACCCTCACAAGAGCATCCACTTCAATCAGGGCGCCAGCTGCCTGGCCTGTCATGGCGAACACCAAACCAAGGCTCCGGTCTGCTCCGAGTGCCACCGCACCTGGTTCGACGAGATGTAACCCATTTGGCGGCAGGCCCCGCGCCTGCCGCCTCAAACACAACAATATATAGGAAGAGAATGATGAAGAAACTCGCACTGATCCTCGGCGCCCTGTGCTCCGGTTCCGTTATGGCCAACGCTCACCTGGAACACGCCCAGTTGCCCTACCAGCAGGCCACCGCCATTCCTTATGACTCCACCCCCTACTCTCCGCAGGCCACCATGCCCGAGCAGTGTCGTGACCCCTTGGTCGAGCAGTACATCGCCGACTGGGAAGCGGGCCGTGTGGATTTCAACACCATCAAGTCCAACGACTCCATCGCCAAAGACCAGCGTTTCTGTAAGACCATGGACGACGACGGCAACATCATGGAAGCCGAAGACTGCAAACTGGACAACGCCCCGGTGGGCTATCTGTGGAAGGAGCTGTCCGACGCCCCCGTGGTTATCGGCATCACCAACGGCGGCAAATCTGATCACGCCCCACACTTCCACGGCCAGCCTGAGTGCTACTACGCCGTCTCCGGCCGTGCCCGTACCCTGGCGGACGGCCAGTACAAGTGGATGGAGAAGGGCATGTACTTCTACATCCCCGGCAACACCATCCACAACACCCCCATCACCGACGAACAGGGCTTCGGCGTGATGTACTGGTATCCCAAGAACGCCCACTTCGATGGCTTCAAGTACTACTGGCGCAAAGACGTGAAGAACCTGCGTGTTGCCGAAGAGGCCTTCGACCGCGTCGACGCCCTGCGCAAGGCCGCCATGGACCTGGGGCCCTACGGCACCAACCAAGACAAATTCAAAAAATAAATACAACCTATCAGATTGTTGAGCCGGCCTTGCCGGCTCGGATTAAGGCAGTGAATACCATGAAACACGCAACCAAGCTTTCCCTGGTGGCAGGCGCCATCTTCGCCCTGCTCAACCCCGTGGCCCAGGCCCAGGAAGACGGCATCAGCGTCGGCGGTGCCGTACGGGTGAACTACGGCCTCAAATTCTACAGCGACAGCTCCAAGGACAAGGCCGGTGACCTGACCTTCGACATGGCCGCCATCAAGTTCAACGGCAAGCACGGCGACTGGGGCCTCTCCTCCGAGTACCGTTTCACCTCAGGCACCCACTACATCAAGTACGGCTACGGCTACTACGACGCCACCCCGGAGTGGCAGATCCAGTTCGGCATCAACAAGGTGCCCTTCGGTAACCGCGATTTCATCTCCAACAGCTGGTGGTTCGGTATCCCCTACTACCTGGGCTTCGAGGATGACCATGATGTGGGCATCAAGGCCACCTTCGACAACGGCAAGTGGCACACCGATCTGGGCTTCTACAAGAACCCTGAATACGGCGCGTCTGAGAACAAGCGTTACGCCACCGACCTGTACACCGGCACCATCAACGGCACCGAGTACTACAACGAAGAGACCAACCAGCTGAACCTGCGCCAGACCTACACCCTGGAGCACGACGGCGGCAGCACCACCCTTGGTGGCTCGGTGCAGTGGGGTCAGATCTACAACAGCAAGACCGAAGACAATGGCGACCGCTACGCCATCGCCGCTCACCTGGACTCCAGCTTCAACGGTTGGAACATCCAGCTGCAGGCAATGCAATATGAGTACGATGCCAAGAACCAGGAGGGGGTGGATCCCAACAAGATCGGCGTCTCCGTGGTGAGCTGGCAGTACGAGATCGCCTCCAAGGGCCAGGCCTACAACTTCAACATCGCCAAAACCATTCCCACCGACTGGGGCAGTGTGAAGATCTACAACGATTTCGGCGTGATGACCCCGGACACTGACGACGACAGCTATGACAACAGCTACCAGAACGTCACCGGTGCCGCCATCGCCGCTGGCCCCCTGTACATCATGGCGGATTTCGTGATGGGCAAGAACATGACCTTCTCCACCGAGATGGATGACCACGTTGGCCTCAAGGAAGCGGGCGACGGCTGGGACCAGCGCATCAACATCAACTTCGGCTACTACTTCTAAGCCGACTCTCAACTCCTGACACACGCCAAGGCTCCCGCAAGGGAGCCTTTTTTCAGACGGTGACAGAGCTCCGTATCGAAATTCCCTTAAAGGGGCTTTTAAACAGATCCTGTTTCCTGAGGTATTAAGACAGTGATGATAGCCGGACAGACAACCCAGACCCCAAGGGGTCCGTGTTGTCTGTAAATTAGCTCCTTGGAATATCAAACAGCTCTTGTGTATTGCTGGCCAGTGCACCATGTACCCTTATAGAGTAACGCAACCTAGCCATGGTTTGAGCCAGCTCCGGCAGGTTTGCCGGGGTAAACAGGTAAGAGCCCGGCTCCAGCTCAATGAGGTCACCGCCACACTCTACTCCCCCTCCAACACAGACAAACTGTTCGGCCTGGTGCCATGGCATATCAAAAGATGAGTCATACTCACCGGGAAAACCAAGGTACATCACCTCAAAGTTGCTCCCGGCATCGGTAATGGCAAGGCCATCCTCGTTGGCCAAGCGGAAGGCGATAGCCAGGCTGTCCGCATCCACAGCCCCCGCGATTAACACAACGCTGTTGGCCTGGTCCAGGGTGACGCTGGTCGCCGGTTCTGGCGTATTGTCATCGGATCCGCATGCCGCCAGTAACAGGGTCAGGCAACCAATAATGAATAGATTACGCATCACTCTCCCCCTCACTTGTGACATGATTCGCATTGCCCATTGTCGGCATGGTCAGGAATAGGACCGACCTTTTCGTGAGCGGAGTGACAAGTCTTACACTCCATTTTGGCGTTAACATCGGTACCAATGTAGTCCTCAGGCTCGCGCTTAGTCGGCATGTGACAGGCGCTACATTCGTCGTTTTCGGGGGCCTTTCTTTCGGAATCCAGAGTTCCCGCCAACGATTTATTCAGAAAATCTGCGGTAATGAAGGCCACCTCTGCAGTAACCTGGGCGCAGCGCTCCAGCTTGGCGGCATGAGAAGCTCCAAACTTGCTGGCGCTGGACCAATGAGACACGGAAGTGTGACACAGCAGCGTATTGGCTACCGATTGGCCAATCAGTTCCGCCCCAAGCGGCGTACCGTCATCGGCCTGTCGCGTCGGTGCCCCGATGGCACCTAGGAACGCCTCATCCCCACGGGGCATGGGCGTCTTTTCATAGTATCGGAACACCGCATCGATGACCGCCGCCTGATCCACGCCAGCCAGCACGTTTACTGCCATGGCTGCAGCATTAACACAGCCGCAGATAGAACCCCAGCCCTTGACACCACCACCACCGTAAATGGTGATATTAGTCGGAATGGCTGCGAAGTTGCAGGCGTCCTCATGCCCCTGTTCGGCCAGCTCCTTGATGATGGCATCAAATACACCGTACATGCAGCCGCCTCGCCCGTAACCTTCGTAGCCCCGCTTGGCCACCTTCATCGGATCCAGAGGGACATACTGGAGTAGGCTCTCCTTCAGCTCTCCGCCACCGTCACTTCCAAGCCCGATGGCAGTATCGACCGGGCAACCTTCTGCAGAAAATACAGAGTTCGACACCACTGAGGTACCCACTGCCATTCCGGCCAAACCCACTATTCTTCCCATCGCCTGACGTCGGTCTACATTCATTTTCATCTCTCCATGACATTAGAATTTGCATTTCAACATTTTGAAATATACAAATTTCGGATTATAAAAACCTTATAAATCAAAGATTTAATTGCAACATCAGTTAGAAGTTAGCTCTGATCTGGCAAAGAGTAAAGACCGGAAAATGAAATATCTAAACAGAGTATTTCGAGCTATTGAGAGATCCGTTAAAGGCTCAAATTGATGTTCAGACCCGTGGACCGCTGACCACACCGCAATCGGCTTCCCTTTGTCAGCAGATGGTTCAGAGTGTCGGAGTAGGCCCGAAAGGGCGTTACCTGTGGAAACGAGGCTTTTTAGGGCAAAGTAGGAATTGCGTCTTTCGGTTCAAACCCGACTAAACCAATGGTCCCTTGAGAGACCGAAGAGCACAAAGTCTTCACCAAGGCCAATATCCTTCCGATAAGCGATTTACAGTAAGCCAACAACACGGCACCACTCCTTCATAAGGTTTCGTTTAAGACTTCGGTGTCCTGTGGAAGTGAAAGCGAAGAAGGTATAGGAAGGTATAGAACGGCGAATGCCTATTGGTATCTAATCAGCTTGCTGATAACTCACGCTGTGACGTCTAACATGGGCACTTCAGGCACCCAGCGAACACCTCCTTCTTTGAAAGCAATGTCAGGCTGAAAATAAAAGGCCCCCAAAGGGGAGCCTGCCCCTGCGCGCCTAACAACCTAACCGCTCAGCTTCGCCTGCATCGCCATGCAGCGGGCGCAGCTGTTAAAGTCTCGGTGATGGGCCTGGTAGTACATGTGTACCCGAACGCCCACCCGTTCGAACAGCGCCAGGGTCAAAGGCTCTCGCCAACCATAGGGTTTAAACACATTTTGCAGCTGACGAAACAGGGTCTGTCGCTTCTCCTGCAGGAACTCCTTGCCAATGAGACGGCACTCATAGGCAGACAGGGCACCACTCAGGTAAAAGGTGATCGCCTGGGCCAGTTCCCTCACCTCATCGTCCGAAGCGACCAGCTCGCCCTCGGTCACCGCCTGCTTCAGGTATCCGGTGATCCTCTCCCAATAGAGGTTGATTCGATTCTCGAACGCCTTGGCCTTGTCGGCACTGGCCAGGCGCCACACCCGGCTGTTGACCGCCACCTGACGAACCAGATTGAAGCTGGGGGAGAAGTAAGTCGCCTCAAAGGTGAATATGATGGGCAGCAGCACCCGCTCTATAGCGGACATTCCCGGATGTTCGGCTTCGAAATCGTCAAAGTGATTGCAGGTGGCGTTGCGCATGAAGCAGCACACCAACAGGTCCTCCTTACTCTCGAACAGCTTATAGAAGGTGGAGTTGGCAATCTCCGCCTCCTTGGCGACCTGAGACAACTTGAATGAGATCAACCCCTGCTGATCGATCATCCCTTCGGTCACATCGAGGACGGCCTGACATTTCACCCTGAGGGCATCGGTGTGGGGACAGCGCATGCAGTGGACCTAAAAAGCAGAAACCCAAAGGACCATTTTACTGAAGGCCGGTCAAACTCTCCGGACCCTCATCACATCTGCATCCCCCCTCTGGCGCCGCCTTTCCAGAATCACGATCCGCTCACACTGCGAGACGCCAATGGGCGCTGAATCAATAACTCAAACAGAACCACCCCATAACAAGCGGCCTGTATGGTCCACCAGGCAGTCACCGACACCGGAATGGAAAGCACCAGGGCCAGGGTGACGGGCCCATGAACTGGCAGTCGCCACCACAGCGAAGCAGACCTCTGGCTCAAAGGGTGACGGAACCAACGGGAAGTGGCCCAAAGCAGGGGCAACCTGGCCATCAGGCACAGACCTATGGCCGCCAGCATCACCCAGTAGCGCTCGGTGAACATGGAGAGAGTCAGAGAGAAGCCCAGTATCAGCACCAGAAGATCCGCCCCCAGGCGTGCGCCCGGCTCTATAAGCTGATTTCCGCCTCTCACCAACTGAGGGCGACTTAACAGAACCAGCGACAGGCACACCGCGGCTCCAGGCAGGCCCAGTCCCCACTCCGCCCCCCAGAAACTCAGGTAAGCCAGTGGCAGAGTCAGTCCCGGGTTCCACGTGATGAGCGGACGAACAATAAAGGAGAGCAGCCAGGCGACCAGCAGCGAGCTGAGCAACAGCCGGGTGAAGATCAAGGCAAACTCAGCAACACGAAGCTCATCCAGTGACCCTACCTTTACCAGTACCATCAATCCCACCAGGGCAAAGAGCTCTACCCAGAGCCCTTCCCCCTCCAGCAGCACCAGCAAAGACCGCTGGCGCTCGATCATCTGACTGCTCCAACTGGGATCGGATGCGGCCAGCAGCAAACCGGCAATCAGTGCCGAGATCAAAGGAAAGCCAGGATGATCAATCAGCAGATAGAGGCCCCAACTCACCAGCAGCAGGGTGAGACTAAACACCAGACTGGCGGGGACAACGACCCAGGGCCACAGTGTTCGCAGCCTCCGCCGGGAGATCATCCGTGCCGCATGCACCAGTAACCAGGGCAAAATCAGGAAGTAGATGGTCTGAGTCAGCCCGGTTGCAGTGATGCCGGTCTGCCATTGGAATGTACTGACAAGTTGACCCACAAGTAAGCCAACTGTTAACAGGATGATATGCCTGGCCATCAGCCCGACGTTTCGCACTGCCGTCACCAGAGTCACGGCGGCCATTATCAGTAGCCAATTTCCCTGCAAAATCCACCTCAAATCCGTAGGAGCTTGATTTACCAAAGCTTAGTATGGACCACCATGGGCACTTTGTGATCTGGCTCAAGGTGGATTGTGCAAAAACTAAACATGACGAGGTTTTGTAATTATAATTCAGCAATTGAGCTGAAATTTGGCAATAACCCAATTTATCTAGTTATTTTCCTACATTATTAAGCCGCCACTGCCGAATATTTTCCTCTCTTGGCAAATTTTCGCTGAAATCGAATTTGCCACTAACTGAGTCGCCTTATTCACTTTTATGATTAATGTTCATTTATATATTCCAAAAACACCCATCGCGCCCCTTTAGTGACTCTAAGCTTGCAACACCACCCTAACGCCAGACCGGGCTATCCATATGTTTTTATTGGACTTTTTGCGATTGTGAAAAAATGGTTATAAAAACAGCTTTTTTATTGTGATGGAGATCACAGTCAAAAATCCCGCGCAACATGCCAAGATCACAGTTTCAGACCGTTTGGGACGAGAAACTCATTCCCGATTGCTACTAAAATGTGAAGTTCATCGACATTGACCTGGATCAATTTTCTGAGGTGCTTTCCGCTATTGAATACGCTACCAATTACTATCGTTCAACCAAGCATGATTCAAATTTGGTTGACTATAGTGAAACTGAAACAAAGTAATCATTCCTCAATAGAAGGGAAAACGGCGTGAATCTCATACAGACCATCGCAACGCTCACACCGATTATTTCGGTACTCGTATTCTTGGTGCTCTTGCGCTTGCCTGCTTCCAAGGCAATGCCAATCTCCGCAGTATTAACCGGTTTGGCGGCTGCCTTCATCTGGCAGATGGATACCGCAATTCTCAGCGCATCCGTCGTCCAGGGTATGTTGGACGCCATTACCCCTCTGACCATCATCTTCGGCGCGATTTTCCTGCTGAAGACGCTGGCCGCTTCCGGTGCCATGGATACCATCCGTGCGGGCTTCACTAACATTAGTGCTGACGCCCGTGTTCAGGTCATCATCATCTGCTGGCTGTTCGGTTCCTTCATCGAAGGTTCCGCCGGTTTCGGTACCCCTGCTGCTATCGGCGCTCCTCTGCTGGTTCTGCTGGGCATTCCGCCTCTGGCTGCGGCCTGTGTGGCACTGATTGCTGACTCCACCTCCGTATCCTTCGGCGCCATCGGCCTGCCCGTACTCTTCGGTATGGACAAGGGTCTGGACGCTGGTGGCGTTTCCATGGCTGCCGAGCAGATTGCTGCCCTGGGTGCCACTGCTGGCTTCGCCGACTACGCTCAGCTGATTGCCAAGCACATGATCACCATCGACCTGTTCACCGGTACTCTGGTACCCCTGACCATGGTTGCAGTGCTGACTGGCTTCTTCGGCCGTAAGAAGTCCTTCGCCGAAGGTCTGCAGATCTGGAAGTTCGCTCTGTTCGCCGGTCTGGCGTTCACCATCCCAGCCTGGCTGATCAACTTCTTCGCCGGTCCAGAGTTCCCATCTGTAATTGGCGCCCTGGTTGGTATGGCCATCGTGATTCCTGCTGCCAAGAAAGGCTTCCTGCTGCCCGCTCAGCCTTGGAATGACTTCGCCGAGAACGACGGCAAAGCTTCCTCCGCTACCGCTGGTCAGCCTCAGTCTGCTGGTGCCGCTGCTGCCAAGCCTCAGTTCTCTCAGCTGGCTGCCTGGACCCCTTACCTGGTAATGGCCGGCCTGCTGGTTCTGTCTCGCGTAGTGGCTCCTCTGAAGAGCTTCCTGCTGAGCTTCAACCTGAGCTTCCCCAACCTGCTGGGTACTGAGCTGGGTTCCGGCTTCAAGACTCTGTACGCTCCTGGCGCGTTCTTCGTGGCCGTGTGTATCCTGGGCTTCTTCATCTTCAAGATGAAGCCAAAGGCCTTCTCTGGTGCGTTCACTGACTCTTGCAAGTCCATGATCCCTACCATCATCTCCCTGGGTGCTTCCGTACCTATGGTGAAGATCTTCCTGAACTCTGGCGCCAACGACGCTGGCCTGATGTCCATGCCTAAGGCACTGGCTGACATGCTGGCTAACTCCATGGGCGCCGTGTGGGAGTGGACTGCTCCGGTAGTAGGTATCTTCGGTGCCTTCCTGTCCGGCTCCGCGACCTTCTCCAACATGATGTTCTCCGGCCTGCAGTACTCCGTAGCCGACAACCTGGGCATGAACCACGCCCTGGTACTGGCCCTGCAGGGTATTGGTGCTAACGCCGGTAACATGATGTGTGTAATGAACGTTGTTGCTGCTGCTACCGTAGTAGGTATGGCGGGCCGTGAGTCTGAGATTATTCGTAAGACCATGCCTGTTGCCCTGGCCTACGCCATGGTTGCCGGTACCATCGCCTTCTTCTGGGGTGGCTACTAACACCTCCAGCAAGACTTAAAAAAAGCCGGGCCCTTTGGTCCGGCTTTTTTAATTTCAATCACACTTAACCTGCCTGACCCGGTTAAAGTTCACCCTAGTTAATCTGACTAGCCAAATATTTAATGCGCCTAATTTAACCTCATATTCAGCATCCCGCATTACTCACTTCCGACTAAAGCGCTTCTCCCCTTCAGCGCCGACTGCCGCTCGAGGCACCCCAAAACAGAGTTGTGCATATTGACAAGTCAGCAAAGCTCAATGACGCCAGCTCCCGACAGGCCGAGTAAGCTTCATGAGTGGCATTCGCGTTTCGAGTGCGGCGCTCAAACCCTAAGATTGAATCCTCGGGTCAAGAACACACCAGTCGGCTTAACCGAAAACACAACAAGGGTAAATCTGGCCATGGGGACGCCTCTCTTCAGTCGTTCGCCGATGCCCTGGCCGCCAAGGGTAAAAGCCACTTCCATGCCTCGAGCAGCAAACGCCATTTTGAGGAATGCCCAGGGCTTCGGTGACTGCCAAAAATCACGCTAAAACAGCCGTTTGGCCTTGGTTACTTAGGGGTTCAATTGCCAGAATGGTCGTAAGTGAAGCCGAACTGGTGGCGCAGATCCAGCGCCACAAAGATCACCTTACTGAGTTACTTGAGTCAGCCTGCTCATTGCAAAACCGAGCTCCCTCAGCATTCGGCAAAAGCTGAATATCATGACGACCCCAACTAAGTGGCCACACACAAAATTACGCCCCCTGAAGGGCAGCCATCTACACCACCTTTCCACTCATCCGATCAGGTGAACGCGCTTTGGCCTCCACCGTTCATTAGTGATCTTTCTTCACTTAATTTGTTCAAATGCACAAAAATCTTGGTCAATTTTGACTCTATATTCAGTCATCCGCCCAAAGACCCTGAATTCGCTTATGGCATAATATTTATACTGAATGAATGTGATCCAGGTGCGGCTTTTACCAAGGATAATGAATATTTGTTCAAATATTTCACTCCCTTGGTACAAAATATAAGGGTATATAAAAGTGCTAACTGCTAACTATAGTGAAGTGGCTAACAAGCTTAGCCAGATTCTTGATGCTAATCGCGTCCATACCGACAACCTCCGCCGAGTTGCTTGGGGTACCGACGCCTCTTTCTACCAGAAGCGTCCACAGATCGTGGTCCACCCCAAGACCGAAGCTGAAGTCTCCGCTTCACTGGCAGAGTGTCATGCCAACAAGACTCCTGTTACCTTCCGTGCCGCCGGTACCGCCCTGTGTGGTCAGGCGATCTCCGACTCCATTCTGATGGTAGCCGGTGGTGACTGGGACAAGTACGAAGTTCTGGATGGCGGTGAGCGTATCCGCCTGCAGGCCGGTGTTATCGGTTCCAAGGTCAACCAGATACTGAACCCGCTGGGCTGGAAGTTCGGTCCCGATCCCGCCACCATCGCGTCTGCCATGGTTGCCGGTATTGTGTCCAACAACGCCTCCGGCATGAACTGCGGTACCCACGCCAACTCCTACCAGCTGATTGAGTCCGCCCGCATCGTCATGGCCGATGGTTTCGTCCTGGACACCGCCAGCGACGCCAGCCGCAAAGAGTTCACCGCCAAGTACCCTGAAGTGATCAAGGGCATCGAAGCGATCCGCGATGAGATCATGGCTGACCAGGAAGTGGTTGACCGCATCAATCGTAAGTACTCCATTAAGAACGTAACCGGTTACGGCATGAACTCCTTCGTGGACTTCTCCGACCCGTTCGACATCATCCTGCACCTGATGGTGGGCTCTGAAGGTACTCTGGGCTTCCTGTCCGAGATGACCATGAAGAGCGTGCCCAAGGCGACTCACTCCGCGTCCGCCATGGTGTACTTCGACTCACTGCGCGGCGCCTGTGAAGCGATCGTTGAACTGCGTAAAGACGCCTTCGACGAGACCAACGCCGCCGAGCTGCTGGACAACTTCGCTCTGAAGGCGGTGGCTGCGTCCAAGTACCAGACTCCAGATTTCCTGGGCGACATCCATAAGGACGTGACCGCGGTACTGTTCGAAACCTTCGGCATGAGCCAGGAAGAGATCGACCGCAACACTGCCAAGATGAACGCCATCATGGAGAAGCACGGTCTGTACCGTCCTGTTGAGTTCACCCAGAATGGCTCTGAAATTGCCAACATGTGGGCGATCCGTAAGGCGGTATTCCCTCTGGCTGGTTCCATGCGTCCCGCCGGCACCTCCTGCATCATTGAAGACATCGCCTTCCCAATCGAAGTATTGCCTCAGGCCACCATCGACCTGCAGAACCTCTCCTTCGAGCACGGCTATAACGACGCGGTGATCTACGGTCACGCCCTGGAAGGTAACTACCACGTAATCTTCTCTCAGGATTTCAGCACCCAGGCTGAAGTAGACCGCTTCGACAACTTCATGGAAGCGGTAGTAGAGCTGGTTGCCACCAAGTACGACGGCTCTCTGAAAGCTGAGCACGGTACCGGCTTCGGTATGGCGGCCTTCGTAGAGAAAGAGTGGGGCACCCGCATCTACGACCTGATGAAGCGCACCAAGAACGCTCTGGACCCTGCCGGCATCCTGAACCCAGGCGTGATCATCAACGACGACCCACACTGTCACTCCAAGGGCTTTAAGCCTCTGCCTCAGGTACACGACATCATCGACAAGTGTATCGAGTGTGGTTTCTGTGAGCAGCACTGCGTGGCCCACAGCCTGACCCTGTCTCCTCGTCAGCGTACCGCGGTAGCCCGTGTGATGAAGACCCTAGAGACCACAGGCAAAGAGCCCGAGGTTCTGGCTGACCTGCAGGCGAACTACAAGTACTTCGCCATGGACACCTGTGCCGCAGACGGCCTGTGTAAGCTGGGCTGTCCCATGGGCATCGACACCGGTAAGTTCATCAAGGTTCAACGGGCCAAGTACGCCACCGGTACCGACAAGAAGGTAGCCAACTTCACGGCTAACCAGTACGACAACCTGGAAGGCGTAGCTCGCTTCGCCCTGGGTGCAACCGACATCGCCCGTGCCGTCATCGGCGAAGGCGGTATGGGTGGCATCACCAAGATTGCCCGTAAGGTGATGCCTGGCATGCCTATCCCTCTGTGGACCTCCGGTATGCCTAAGCGCGGTAAAGCCCTGCCTGAGATGAAGACTGCCGGTGACATCAAGGCCGTTTACTTCCCAGCCTGTCTGAACCGTATGCTGGGTACCGCCCCCAACAACCCTGACCAGCGCTCCGTTCCTGAGACCATCAAGGCTCTGTTCGAGAAGTGCAACATCGAGATGCTGTGTGGCGAAAAGCCTCAGGGTCTGTGCTGTGGTCAGTCCTGGGAGTCCTACGGTCACAACGAGCAGGCGGACCGCAAGTCCGATGAGCTGTCCAAGTGGCTGCTGGAAGTGTCCAACAACGGTGAGCACCCCATCCTGGTAGAAACCACCGCCTGTCTGGAGCGTATGCGTCGTTCCTGTGACAAGCGCCTGAACATGTTGGGTCCAGAAGAGTTCGCCATGCAGTACATGGTTGACCGTCTGGACATCAACAAGATCGAAGAGAAGATCGCGGTTCACCCAACCTGTACCTGCCGTAAGATGGGCATCGTTGATGACCTGGTTGGCCTGGCCAAGCTATGTGCCTCTGACGTGGTGGTTCCTGACCGCGACAAGGTTGGCTGCTGTGGTATGGCCGGTAACCGTGGCATGAACTTCCCAGAGCTGAACGAGCACGGTCTGCGTCACCTGAAAGCAGAAACCAAGGACAAGGGTTGCACCAGCGGTTACTCCGTATCCGCCACCTGTGAGATTGGCCTGACCACTCACTCCGGCATCCCTTACAAGAACATTCTGAGCCTGCTGGACCGCGCGTCCAAGCCTAAGCGCTAAGACTGTCTCTTGAACTGAAAAAGGCCACCTCGCGGTGGCCTTTTTAATGGGAGGCGCTTTTGTCAGCTCACTCTTTATCCAGTTTTACCCAGGCTGCCACGCCTTTACATTGCAGCGGCTAACATGGGGGAAACAGACCTTCCCAACGGAGCAAGACCATGCGCCCCATGATGATCACCGCCCTCATTCTGCCGCTGCTCGCAGCCCCACAAGTCCAGGCCAAACCTCACCATGGTCCGCAGCACAAAGCCAAGGTGATCGTGGTTAAGCCCGGTGCCCACCACAAGCCTCATCACAACCATTACGCCTATCACCACAAGGAGTTGACCCGGATCGCCACCTTCGCGGTGTACTCAGGCGTCACCTACGCCATTGTCGACGATGCCTACTACCGTAAACACGGGGATCATTACCTCTACGTGGAATCCCCCCCCGCCGGGCACTACAGCGTCATCCAGGCCGGCGATGCCGGAAGCGGTTACACCCTGGGCCAGCGTCTCGGTCAACTCCCCTCAGGAAGCCACAGTGTAGTGGTCGATGGCATCAGCTACCACAACCTGGGAGAGCACTGGTTTGTCCCCCTGGCCGGTGGCCAAAGCTATGTGGTGGTCGAGTCCCCCTTGGAGTAGCCAACCACGGCAAAGACGCCCCCGGTGAGCTTGAGCAGATCCCTCGGGGCCAGCTCAATCTCCAGGCCACGGCGGCCACCAGAGACACAGATGGTGTCAAAGGCCTGAGCTGAAGCGTCCAGCACCAGCGCCAGACGCTTCTTCTGACCCAGAGGGCTGATGCCACCCACCACATAGCCAGTGGCCTTCTCGGCGGCCTTGGGGTCCGCCATCGCCAGGCGCTTGGCCTTTACCGCCTTCGCCAGAGCCTTGAGGTCCAACTGACCCGTCACCGGTACCACTGCCACATACAGCTTGCCTGCATCGTCTGCAGCCAGCAGGGTCTTGAACACCCGAGCCGGATCCTGCCCCAGGGCTTCGGCAGCCTCCAGTCCGTAGGAGGGGGCATTGGGGTCGTGCTGATACTGATGGAGCTGAAAAGGCACCTTGGCCTTCTTGGCGGCGTTAACGGCAGGGGTCATGGAATCTCCAGAATTTGGGTCAAGCCAAGCAGTATGCCACAAGAGAAAAATGGCCACTGTGATCTTCTGCTCCCCACTGCTCAGGGCAAACACCCGCAGCTCCAGTAGAGACATTTTGTCCTGCCAGGGTGTCATTAGAAGTAATTTGAATTTTTCCAATGATTTACACCAAGACACCGATCACAATTCGCCCGCAATCGAATTGAAGAATTTTGCCGTATGGCCAGACTGGCGCCATCAGTTTTTTCGGGGCCGAGACACCTATTTGCTGGCGAATCCGTCCGGCCCCCCTTTTTTCGATGCTGCCCAGTCGCTCCGGCTGGCTGAGCCGGTGCAAACCGGTTTGGCTGGCCACTCTTCCCGACATTCAACCCCCACTCCCCGACACGGCCAAATTGTCCCTACCCCGTTGTCACTTTTGGTTATTCCACTCCCATTGGTGGATTTTGTGTTGACCCAGCTCCGGAGAGCAGAAGAGACCAATTGCCAAAAAGGTGAAGCAGATCAACCCTGTCTCCAGTATCTGTATCGGCACTGCCGGGCCACAACCAGCAGTGTCCCATCATAGGAGTTCTCATGATCAAAAGCGCAATCACCCTGGGCCTGGTTTGCCTGGCCGCCCTCCCCGCCCAGGCCACCGAGTGCAAGGCCAGCTACGGAACCGGCAAGGTCAATTTTCGATTGGCCACCGGCAGTCCGGGAGAGCTGGGCCTACTAAAGGCGCTGGCCAGTGAATTCAATGCCACTCATGACAGTCGCCTGTGTTGGGTCAAGGCAGGGTCCGGCAAGTCACTCTCCCTGCTCAAGCAGGGAAAAGTCGACATGGCGATGGTTCACGCCCCCGCGGCAGAGAAGAGAGCGGTAGACCAGGGCTGGGCGACCCAGAGAAAGCTCATCGGCAGCAATGAGTTCTACCTGGTGGGCCCCAAGACAGATCCCGCCAGAGTCAAGGACGCCGGCTCCATCAAAGAGGCCTACCGCAAAGTGGCAGACAGCCACGCCCTGTTCCTCTCTCGTGGCGATAACTCCGGCACCCACAAGAAGGAGATGATGATCTGGGGCCTGGCAGAGAAGCAACCTCAAGGCCAGTGGTACCGGGTCACCCATGAGTTTATGCGGGCAACACTGCGTCAGGCCAACGAACAGCAGGGCTATTTCATGACCGACAGCTCCACCTGGGTGGCGGAGAAAGCCAACCTGGGTGAGCTTAAGGTGCTGTTCTCCGGCGACCCCATCCTGGTCAACACCTACCATGCCCTGAGGGGCGTAGAGGGGAACACTGAGGCCCTGGAGATTGCCCGTCAATTCATTGAGTTCGTTGGCTCACAAACCGGCCAACAGATCCTCAGCAACTATGGCAAAGCGCAATTTGGCGATGCCATGTATACCGGCATCAATGACAGCCCGGCCCACCGCTGATCTCACCCTGCTGACCAGTTTGGGGGGCGATCGCCCCCCTGATTTTCCAGCGAAAAAACGAACTAATTTTCCCCAACCTTGCGCCAGAGCATTAAAATGGCAGTGAACAACTGGCATTATCAGCCCTCTTCCTGAGACAGTTACCCACCGGGCTCGAACGCAAATGAATGAAAAACTGACCAAATCCGACGAGAAGCAACTGGCGAAAACCCTGGATGACGCTGCCCAGTACGGTGGCATGACCCTGATGCAGAGCCGCGGCTACCTGGCTCACCTGCACTGCTTCCCCAAGACCATCGACCCCGGAGTCTGGAGCGCCCACATCGCCAACACCAAGCCGGAACAGGAGCTGTGGCCTTTCGAAAATAAGGTAATGGAGCAACTGTTTGCCCTCTACAACCAGCTGCACACCGAGGTGGTGGAAAAAGGCGAGGTGCTCTCGCCCAAGTGCCGTCCGCTGCTGGATGACCTGCAGCAGAGGCAGGTTCCCATGGATCTGCGCCACTGGTGCGCCGGCTTCCTCACCGGCTTCGCGGTGCTCAAGGAGAAGTGGCAGGAGATCTGCACACCCGAACAGCTCGAAGAGGTGGAATCCTGCTGCCAGTTTATGGGCTACCTGGCCACCCTGGGCAGTGACGAGGAGCATGCCCTGGCCTGGCGGGAAGGCGCAGACCCGGTGCCAGAGCAGTTGATCGCCACCATCGAGGAGGCGATGGCGTATATGCACGGCTGGAGTCAGATGGAGCTGGACGAGGAGAACAATCCGGTCAATGCCATGGTCAACCCTGAACTGGGAAGCCACTGACGACACCCAGGACAACAATCAAAAACGGCTACCCAAGGTAGCCGTTTTTGATTGTCGAGCAAACAGGGCGCTTGTCCTTACACGGGCATCCGCTTCAGGGCATTGCGCTTCAGGTACTCCACCAGGAACTGCATCAGGGCACGCTGCACACCGGGCAGGAAGCGCTGGGCCGGATGCAGCAGCCACACAGGCACGGCTGCCGGCTCATAATCACTGAGAATCGGCTGCAATGCTCCGGTATCGAAGGCCCGCCACAGCTGGAAGTCCGCCAGCTGCACCACCCCCCTGTCTGCCTGAGCCTGGGCCCGGATACAGAGGCTGTCATTGCTCTCGAAATCCCCATCCACCTTCACCGGGATTCGGTGACCCTGATCCTGATAGAGCCAGGACCTGGGGGTACGGTGAACATTGTTGATCAGGCAGTTGTGCCGGGTGAGATCCGCCGGATGCTGGGGCACACCGTTGAGGGCCAGATAGCCCGGGGAAGCACCGGTGAGCATGCGCATGGTGGTCAGCTTGGTGGCCACCACCCCGCTGTCCGGCTGTTTTCCGGTGCGGATGGCAAAATCATAGCCTTCATCCACCAGGTCACACTGGCGGTTGAGCAGTTGCAGCTCAATGGCCACCCCGGGATGCTCCCGGCCAAACTCCGCCAGGGCCGTAGGCAGAATCGACTGGCCAAAGAGCACCGGGGCCACCATGCGTATGGTACCCGCCAGGCCATCTCCGCTCTGCGTGCTGCCATAGAGCCCGTCCACCTCTTTGCAGATGGACTCCATCTTCGCCAGGTAACGCTGCCCCTCGTCGGTCAAACGCACAGAGCGTGTGGTGCGTTGCAGCAGCTGCACACCCAGGTGGCGCTCCAGTTCGCTGACCTGCCGGCTGACCGCCGACGGCACCAGGTTGAGGGACGCGGCCGCGGCGGAGAAGCTCTGCTGCTCCAGGACAGCCCGGAATATCCGTATCGATTTAAGTAGGTCCATCGTTGCCAGAATCAGAATAATTATAGAAAAGCCAAGTCTCTATTCACATTTTGGACTCAATTCATCTGGCAAGGCAATAGCCAGGGCCGAATTATCTTTGCCCTGGGAAAAGGGAAGGGGCTCAGAGCGAGAGGGACAACCGGTCCACGGCCCAGCAATCTCTCCCCTGAGACTTGGCATGATAAAGCGCCTGGTCGGCTTTGCGATAAAGAGACGCAGTGGTGTCCTGTTCACGCCACTGGGCAATGCCGATACTCAGGGTCACCCTCTCCGAGGTGATGGAATCAGGATGGGGAAGGTTCAGCGCTTCCATCGCCTGCTGCATCCGCTGGGCCATCACCTTGGCCCCTTGCGTATCCGTACCGGCGAGTATCACCGCAAACTCCTCCCCGCCGACCCGGCAGAATACCTCTGTCTGACGAGCCATCAGGGCCGACAGCGTGTTGGCCACCAGCTTGAGTCCCTTGTCCCCCTGATCGTGCCCCAGGGCATCGTTGTACTGTTTGAAGTGGTCAATATCCACCAGCATCAGCGTGGCAGGAATCCCCAGACGTCGGGCCGACGCCACCGCGTCGGACAGGGCCTCGTCGAAGCCACGGCGGTTCATCACCTGGGTAAGAGGGTCCAGAGTGGTCTCCCGCCTGAACCGCTCCAGAAGTTCCAGGCTCTGACTGTGTCGATCCAGGCCAAAGAAGTACCAACGTCGCAGATAGAGGGAGGAGAGGCAGATCAGCAAGGGAAACTTCAGTACCGCCAGATAGTAGGTCACCGACTCGAAGCCAGTATGCAGCAAAGTCAAATAGGCATAGGCGACCAATATGATGCAGCAGCTCAGGCACATCATCAGCCTTGAGGTGTACCAGCCGATCACCACCGTCAGACAACCCAACATGAAGATCTGCTTGGAAGAATGGTACTCCCCCCAGCTCTCCATGCTGTTGATGGAAACCAGACACCATGCCAGGCCGACCAGCGATGCCATGCCAGCACGAATGGGCCTTTTAACCTCACCGGTGTAGTTCACCAGATAGGCTGTCACGGCCAGTACCAGCAGCGAGACCACTGCCTGAGCCACCGCCAAGAGGCGGGTTTGCAGTAAGGGCTGAGGAAGGTGCTCCCAGAGGTTCACAAAGAACAGCAGCTGCACCAGCAGGGTAGTGAAGGCCACCCACAGGGTCCCCTGACGCAGGTGCTTCTGCTGCATCAGCTGTATCACTTCGGGGTAGTGGCTCTGGCTCATCGGCACCTGCTCTGACGCGAGGGGCAGCTGGTGCGCCGGTGGCGTACTGATCCTAACCCCAAGTTAGGGCAGTTATTGTACACGAAGCAGATTCAAGTGCGCCTTCAGCTCGCCCTAAAACCCGCTAATTTATGCAGAAAAAGCTGCTTAATATCTCCCAAAGAACAGAGAATCCATCGGCCAACAGATGCCCCGGCAGAAGCTCACACCCGCTTTACTAAAACGCCACCCCAAAGAAACGCTGTCGCAGCATCCGGGGCACAACTCCAGTTCCCATCATGCCAGCTCAGCCTGGCTGTCGGTGCGATTGCGATTTGCCTCCCAGAGATTGGCCCGGTTCAGCAGTGGCGCAATGGTAGAGCCTTGCACCAGGATGGAGAACACCACCACCGAATAGGTCATCACCAGCAGGATCTCACGAACATCTATCCCTTTGCTGGCCACCACCACCACACCTGAGGGCACCGACATCGCCATCGCCAGCGCCAGGCCACCGCGCAATCCCCCCCAGGTCAGGATGGTCACCGACAAGGGATTGTAGTGACGGAACCGGGCGAAGCCCAGATAGCAGAGGCGAACGCTCAGGTAACGGGCCACCAGGACCACAGGGATGGAGACCACCATCAGAATCCAATCCTCCTGATGGAAGCTAAAGGTGAGCATGGCCAGGCCGATCAGCAGGAACAGCACGCTGTTGAGAAACTCATCCACCAACTCCCAGAAGCTGTCCAGGTGTTCCCGGGTTTCGGTGGACATGCCGGTATGACGGGTCCAGTTGCCAATAATGATGCCGGACACCACCATGGCCAGCGGACCAGACACCTCCAGGGCACTGGCCAGAACATAGCCGCCTGTGGGGATACCCAGGGTCAGCAGAAGCTCCATGGAGTGATCGTCGGTGGAACTGATCAGGGTGTGAAACAGCAGGCCGATGGCCAGCCCATAGAGGATGCCCCCCAGGGCTTCATGGATAAACAGCTGCGTAATGCCTGCCAGAGTGGGCGCCTCGCCACCGAAGGCGATGGCAAACAGGGTCACAAACAGCACCAGGCCAAAACCATCATTGAACAGGGACTCCCCCTCGATCTGCACACTGATCTGTTCAGGTGCCTTCATCTTCTTGACGATGGCCAACACCGCAATGGGGTCGGTCGGAGAGATTAGGGCACCGAACAGCAGGCAGTACACCAGATCAAACTCCACACCAATCAGGCGGAAAAACTGCCACAGGGCCCCGCCGATAAGCAGGGTGGAGATCAGGGTGCCAACCAGCGCCAGGGTCGCAATCTCCCACTTCTGCGCCTTGAGATTGGACAGTTTGATGCCCAGGCCGCCGGCAAACAGCAGAAAGCCCAGCATGCCGTTCAGCAGGAAGGTTTCGAAATTGATGCGATCGATCGCCTCGGCGGCCACACTCTTCAGTGAGAACCAGCCCGCCTTACCGGCGATGACGATCAACAGGGAGAGCATCAGGGCACCGGCGGTGATGGCGATGGTCATCTGCAACCGCCCCACCTTGCTGTTGATAAAGGCGATCATCATGGCAAGGGCTGCCAGGGTACATAGGGTGGCATACACCGTCATTGGACTCTCCTTATCCGCCACGCCAGTGGCATCACTTCCATTCACGAAGGGATGGGATTGTACCCAAAACTCACTCTATTTTAGTCTCTTAAAAAAAGAGAGCCAGATCACACCTGTAAACCAACCGGGACGGAGTCAGAGAGCGACGGACACAAAAAAAGCGCCCCTGGGGGCGCTTCTCTCAAACCTGCGCGAGATTAAACGCGCTTAAAGTCGATGTGGGTAACTTTAGGCTTGTAGGGGTGACGCTGCATGTCCTGAGCCTTCACCTTAACGGCTTTGCCATCGATGTTGATGGTCAGCTCGTCAGTGTAGAAGTTCTCGTTCTCCTGGGCTTGCAGGATTACGTTGTGCTCCAGCTCGATAGCAACGGCTTCTTCGCTGCCGCCATAGATGATGGCGGGTACTTTGTCAGCATGACGCAGGCGGCGGCTCGCACCTTTCCCCAGGTCAGTACGTACAACAGCTTCAAATACTAAAGACATAGTTATTACCTTCAATGTCAGAAAAATTAATGCCACCGCTTGCGACCAGCAGTGGCACTTTGCAAAAAGCGGACGGAGTCTACCATGAGCGGCGGAGGATCACCAGCGTCCTGTGATCACCATTGTCTGACCCGGCCGGTATCCACATGAACAAACCCTGACTTGGGATAGTAACCCACTCCGCCTCGCTTCAATGACAAGGCCGCGTTTCTCAGGCGGGACAGTTCCACACCCGGAATGGCGATGTCTATGGCCATTCCCTTCATATGGTAGCTCTTCTTAGCCACCTTGGAGGACTGGCCGGCCAGCATGGCGTTGGTCTTGGGGCTGCGATAACCGGAGATAATCTCGATACGGCGATCGGTACCCAGGGTTCGGGTCAGGTCGTAAAGGAGTTCATAGAGGCCGTTATCCATGGGCATCGCCTCACCGGTGCGATGATCCCTGAGAACCTGATTGAAAGCCTCCAGGGCCGATGAGTCGTATTGACTTGGGGTCCAGAAGGTCTGGCTGGTGCTCTCGCCAGTATGGCGATTGTAGAAACTCAGGCGCTTGGGGGCGGACAGGCTGGCATGGGCCGTCAAGGGCAGCTGGCTCAAGGCGGCGGCGGCTCCAATCCCCATAAGAATCTTGCGTCTATTGTTATCAAAAGCGGTCATTCAGCGGTTCCAGTACATCTCTAAAAGAGGCCGGCAAGGGTGCCGGCGCCACTAAACTAACGGCTATAAATTGTACTGGCAAGAACTGAAATGGGTGCTACCACTTCGATGGAAACGATAAGGTGTTGAGAATCAATCCCCTTTAACCGCCGAAAGTCGATCTCATTGCAATGGCATTTTTGTGATCCGCATCACCATCCTGATGGTAGATGTCCCTGCGATAATGGGCTACGCCATTGTGGGAGACCCAGGCACTCCAATACACCAGGTACACCGGCAGCGGCCGCTTCAACCTGAACCACCTTGTCTCCCCCAGCCCCCTGGCATGATTAAAGCGCTTCAGATCCACCTCTCCTTCGAAAGCCAGTTGGCGAGCCAGGAGGTCGGCCCCCTCTACCCTGACACAGCCCGAGCTCAAGGCTCGCCGGGACCGGTCAAACAGCTGCTTCTCCGGGGTGTCGTGCAGGTAGATCGCCTTACTGTTGGTCAGATGAAACTTATATCGTCCCAGGGCATTGTCATCCCCGGGCCGCTGAGACAGGCGGTAGGGAAAGTGGCCACCGGCGGCCAGCTGCCACTGTTCGGCCGAATACTGCACCGGCTCTCCCTGTCGGTCATAGGCATCAAACCGTTGCCTGGTCAGGTAATCACCGCTCAGGCGGATCTTGGGCAGGAGATCCCGCCAGATAATGGAGCGGGGCACGTTCCAGTTGGGGTTCACCACCAGGCTGACCACCTCGGTTGTCATTCGGGGAGTGCGTCTGCTGTTTCGCCCGACAATCACTCTGGTGCTGAACTTCTCCCCTTGTGGGGTGACCCAACGCAATCGGTACTCTGGGATATTGACCAACAGATAGCTTTCGGCAAACCGGGTCCGATCATGCCACTGCCTCAGGGTGTTCCTGGCCAGCCTCTGTGCTCGGACTCTGGGGGACACTCTGAGCCAGGCTCGGGTCCTGGGTCCCACCACTCCGTCGGCAACCAGGCCATGGCGACGCTGAAACGCCTGCACTGACAGGAGCAGCCCCTCATCATAGAGTGAGCCGCTTACCTGACCTTGGTAATCTCCCAGCTGTGTCAGCACCCAGCGCAGATGGTCAACCTGAGGGTGGGCGTCGCCGGGTTCCAGTAGCGGCGCCGGATCGAACTCTGGCCAGGCGAGGTCCGCAAGCTCCATCAACCTGGCCACGCGACTCCGTGCCAGGCGATACACCATAGCTTCTGGAATCAGGTCTAAGACCCGCTGCTCCAATCTCCCCTGCTCCGCCGCTTTCAACAGAGGATATTCCCCCCCCTCCGAAGCCATCAGCAGAAACGGGGCTTCTCCCAGGCCATCGCTGCCCAGGGGGCGCTCACTCAATTGGAGGTTAAACTGCTCGATCAACTGAAACCCAAGCAGCAGCAACCTGTCCCTCTCCTCCACCGGCAAGTCAGGCAAGCTCAGATTCTGATGCAGAGAATGGAACTGGGGGGACACATTGGCGGCAGACAGGAAAGCCAGCTGTAGGGTCAGCTCTTCGGCGGCTCGACGCTGATCCTGAACCGCCTTCCACAGGGGCATGGGCTGGGCAGCACACCCCAGAGTCCAGAATATCGCCATCAGACAAAGCCGCTTAATCAAAAGCTGCCTCCTTATCTTGGTAAGGACGGCGTAAGTCAATCACGCCCCACAATAAAATCAGACCAGTATTTTTTGTGCCCTGTTTCACCAGGGAAGAAGATAAGTATGGCAAGCCTTTGGCAAAGGCAGAGGAAAAATCGCCTCTGGGGCTGTCAGAGTATTGATTTTCTTAGCGCATTTCCCATAGGAATGAGTCAGATAAAAAAAGCCCCCGGAATGAGCATCCGGGGGCCAGGGATTTCAAGGTCAAAACAATAACGAGAGGGCATGTCGGCCCGTCGATGCTCACTTTAAGGCCGTAAGATTGCAGTCATATGACAACAATGATCGACACTCTGCCGACCACAGGCTGGCGCAAGATCACGCTTGGCATCCACAGCCTAAAACCGATCACAGAGAACACATCCACCAGAGCATAATAATCATCTGATATCAGCCACTTAAACAGACAATAGAGGATTCTGGACCCATCCCGCCGACCCCTTCTCTTTTTTCGCCCTCGCCGTGAGCCAGTTCACAGCAAACATGCAACAAACCTCATACACTTCAAAGCGTTTAATGTTCCCAAGCATGTCATATTGCGCTGTCCTTTTTAGGGTAGCGCTTTCTTTTGCCCCGAATCGAGTAAAGGGGCACCAGTCAGCCCCCACCACCGTCGATTCGGCGACAAAATTCAGGTATAAAGCCGCTCCTGCGCATCAACCTGAGAGACCCATGAATCGGAAACAATTGATTCAAACCATGGCGGCCCGCAGCGGCCTGAACCAATCCCAATGCCAAGCCAGTCTGTCCCAACTGCTGAACACCATCGCACAAGCACTGCATGAGGGGGAGAAGGTCTATCTGCCCAAACTCGGCGTATTCGAAGTCCGCCACCACCTGCCCAAGAGCGGTCGCAACCCCATCACCGGGGAGACCATCGAGATTCCGTTCCGCTCCAGTGCCGCCTTCCGTCCCAGCGATGCCTTGAAGGCCGCCCTCAAAGGCTAGGTCAAAAAAATCCGGCCACCTGGGCCGGATTGTCTGCGTCGACTACTGCATCAACTGACGGATGTACTTCACCGGTGATGAGCCGTAGCTCAGGAAGGTCTCGTGGAATCGCTGCAGGTCAAAGTTGTTCCCCTGCCTGCTCTTCTGCGCTTCCCTCAGGTCGTAGATCTCACGGAAACCGGAGTAGTAGGAGGTCAGCTGCACCTGGCTCAGAGTGGCACGGCGCCACTTCTGCTCTGCCTCCTCCTGCTGCTGGAACGCGCCGTCCACCATATGGGCCAGGGCCTGTTCACGGGAGATCCCCTTCACCTGAATCTCATAATCGAGAATGGTGTTGGTGATCACCCTCAGGTTCCACTTCCAGTACATCAGCCACAGCTCCGGCTCGAAGCCGCCGTAGCCCTGCTCCAGCATCACCCGCTCGGCGTACACCGCCCAGCCCTCGATCATGGCACCATTGCCAAACAGGCTCTTCACCAGGCTGGGGGACTCATTGGAGTAGACCAGCTGGGTGTAGTGACCGGGGATCGCCTCATGGATGTTGAGGATCTGCAGAATCCAATGGTTGTACTCCCTCAGGTAGCTCTCCGCCTGCTCTTCGGTCATGCCATCGAGAGGCGTCACGTTGTAGTAGGTGTTGGCCTGCTTATCGTAGGGGCCCGGAGCAGAGATGGAGGCACCGGCAAACCCACGCATGTAGGCGGGGGTTTCACGCACCACCAGAGGCTTGCTGGGATCCAGGGTGACCAGCTGAGTCTCATTGACGAACTGCACCAGCTCAGGGATCTGTTTGCGCACTTCGGCAACAAAGTCCTCCCGTTTCACATGGCGGGCAGACAGGTGATCCACCAGTTCCCGGACCGCCTCAAGGTCATCCATCGGCATCCCTTTGCCGGGGAAATATTTGGGCCACAGTTGCTGGGTGATGGTGATCATCTGCTTCTGAGCCTGATCCCGGTCCGCCAGCGCCTTTTTATAAAGCTGCTTTGCGGTCATCCCCGCCTGGATATCCAGGGCAAACTTCTCCTCATACAGGGTTTCGCCGATGCGGAAGGAGCGCGGGTTGCCCTTGTTCAACTGGGCCACCTGGGCCTCCAACCAACCGATGTGGCTCTGGATCGCCTGTTTGGCCACGAAGAAACGATCCTGGAACAGGGCTTTGTCGCTGTCGCTCAGGCCAGACTCCATCGCCTGAGCCAGCATGGCGTCGGAAAAGACACTCAACGCCCCTTTGTTCTGCAGCAGCGCCAGCTCGGTATGCTCCAGGGTGGGGTTGTTGATGTTGTCACGGGCGGCGCGGTAGTACTCAGGCACCCTCTCCATACGACCGATAATCGCCGTCAGCCGCGTTTCCAGCGGCGCATAGGGTTCGTTCATCAGCCGGGCAAAGGGACCGGCCACATTGTAGTTGGCGGGGTTCCACTGCCAGGATTTGAATCTGGTGTTTTCCCACTCCATCTTGTCCAGCACATTGGTGATCAGGGCCAGATCGATGCGAGCCCCTGCGGTCATCTCCACTTGACTGAACGGCGCCATTTGGGCACGCCACTTGGCCACAAACTGGGCATCCTGCAAACGGCTGTCGTTGTCCGGGATCACCAGTTGATCGGCGTATTCGTAAAAACCGCTGTAGAGAGCCCAGGTGGGAGAGTGGCGCCACAGATCGTCGACGAAGGACTGGCTGACGGCATCAAACTTTTGAGCCTGACACTCGGCCAGGCAGGGGGGCGGGGTCAATTCGGCGGCAGACTGGCTCTGGCAGCCCGCCAGCCCCAGACTGGCCAGCAGTGCCAGGGCGGCAACTTGGGTTTTCATGGTTCACTTCCCTGATGGATTGAATGTGGCAAGTAAACCAGAAAAACGGGGCCGCTGTCAGCCCCGGTCTAGGCCGCGGTTAAAGTTGGTAACAATTTGTTGATACAACACTATTCGCTTGCGGCGCCAGGCCAGCAGTCCCAGGCAGGCCAGCAGATAGAGTGCCGGTTCGTACCAGCCGGACTTCACCGACCACCAGAAATGCACCGGTACCAGTACCGCAGCCAGATAGACCCAGTTATGCAGTGTCTGCCAGCGACGCCCCAGCCGCCGCTGCATGGCACTGGTGGAGGTCGCCGCCAGGGCAATCAGAATCAGCAACGCCGCCATCCCTACCAGAATGTAGGGGCGTTTGACGATTTCGCCCAGCAGCAGTCCCACATCCCCCAGCAGATCCAAGCCGAGAAACGCCGCCACATGCAGCAGGGCATAGGCGAAGGCCCAGAGCCCCACCAGCCGGCGCACCCGCATCAGCCCCCCCATCTTCAGCCCCTTGGCCAACGGGGAAACCAACAAACTGAGGATCAGGCCATGAATGGCCCCCATTCCCAGAAAGTGGATGACATACTGCACAGGATCCCCCCCGGCAGCCCCGGCCTGCACCGCCAGCCACAGGTAAGCCAGCGGCAGCAGGAAACCAAGGTGCAACAGGGTTTTCAGGGCCAGAATCCGCCCTTGGGTCAGTTTCATCAATACCAGCGCCTCAAATTCAGCTCGGTGTACATCTGGGCCACATGCTCACCATAACCATTGAACATCTCCGTAGGGATCCGCTTGGCGGAAAGCAGGCCCCCGGCGCCGATACGGCGCTCACTGGCCTGGGACCAACGTGGGTGATCCACTTGCGGGTTGACGTTGGCGTAGAAGCCATACTCATGACTGGCCAGAAGATTCCAGGTGGTCGGCGGCATCTTCTCCACCAGCTTGATGCGCACGATGGACTTGATGCTCTTAAAGCCATATTTCCAGGGCACCACCAGGCGAATAGGCGCCCCATTCTGCGGTGGCAGGGTTCGGCCATAGAGCCCTACGGACACCAGGGTCAGCGGATTCATCGCCTCGTCCATACGCAGCCCCTCCACATAGGGGTAATCGATACCACCACCCACAAAGCGGGAGGCCTGCCCCGGCATCTGCTTGGGGTCATAGAGGGTTTCAAAAGCGACATACTTGGCCCGGCTATTGGGGTTGGCCCGTTTGATCAGCTCCGCCAGGGGGAAACCCAGCCAGGGGATCACCATAGACCAGGCTTCCACGCAACGCAGGCGGTAGATGCGCTCCTCCAGGGGCATGGAGCCTATCAACTCCTCCACATCCAGGGTCAGAGGGGTGTCCACCTCCCCATCGATGGTCAGTGTCCAGGGGCTGGTCTTCAGCCCCTGGGCGTGTTTCACCGGGTCGGTCTTGCTGGTGCCAAACTCATAGAAGTTGTTATGAGTGAGGATCTTCTCCTCGGGTGTCAGCTCATCAGTAATGCCATAGTTGCGGCTGACCTCGAAAGCGAGATCGCGGCGTGGAGCCAGATCGACGCTCTCGCTCTCCGGCTTCAGCCAATCCAGCAGACCGGCCTGTACATTCAGAGGCAGGCTGGCACTGATGGCGCCCAGCCCCAACGCCTTGGCGATCTGACGCCTGGCCCTGAACACCTCCTCCGGCGTGACATCCTTCTCTCGGTGTTTGTCCCACGCTTTTCTGGCTAAGTACTTCATCCACACACTTCCTTACTCTTGGGTTAACCAATAAGACCCAGAAAGGCCCCATATGATTTCACCCAGTTTCAAGAAAACGCTGTATCAGTACCGAGTTAGCCTTCGTAGTTTCGCTTAACGAACTGAGTAAGGGCTTCGACCAACCATCCAGGACAGAGGCTGGGTTTGTTGCAATGCAGGTAAACCCCCAGATTGGTGGAGTTGCCACTGAACAGGCTGTGCAACTTGCGTCTCAGCAGAGCCGGCATGGTAACCGCCACAATATTGCCGTGCGCCTCCAGATACTCCTGGCTGCCTCTGCCACCAATGATGGAGTAAGCCCTCCCTTCCTGAAGAATGGCCACCAGATCGGGCAATGAGGACACCCTCGCCTCAATCTCAAGTGTTCTCCCCATGGCATTGGCGTAATCCTCCATGGGATCACGACCCTCATTGAAGGAGGGAAGCTCATTGACCACGAAGGGAAAATCCAACATAGCCAGGTGCAATTCGGCCTTCCTTTGCCAAATAGGGTGATCTTTTACGGCGACCACCATCGGGTTGTTGTTGTAACAGATCAGCCTTGATTCCACATGCTTCCAGGGCTCAAACCCATAGTAGATGGCCATATCAACCTGATTGCTGTCATTGGGGGCCACAGGCTCGGTGCCTCCGGTTACCACGGCAATATCCAGCTTTTCTCCCCGGGCTTCCGCCAGGGTGCGCAGGTGTTTCAACAATCCCTGACTCAGGGCCGTCGGGGTCGAGATTCGAATCCTGGCATTGGAGTTGGCGGCCTCTGGCTGCATCAGCTCATGGGGCATCTCCTTGGCCATCTCCAGCAATGCATCGGCTCTGGGGTAGAGACGCATCGCCAAAGGAGTAGGCTCAAAGCCGCGTTGCCGACGGACAAACAGAGGGTCATTGAAGGTGTCTCGCAAGCCGCTTAAGGTTCGGCTCACCTTTGAGGGCAGCACATCCAGGGATTCAGCCACCTTATTGGAGTTCATCTTCTGGCTGAGAAGCACAAAGACTTCCAGATCAAACAGACTGAGCCGCCTCAGCCTTCGCCAGGTCAATATGTCGTTCATGGCCACCTTCAGCCTCCTGGTTTAAGAGGCTGTATAGTTTGCCATGTTCTCCCGGCCCACAAGAGATAATGACGAAAAAATTTCAATGTGTGATAGCACAGACGTTCGCTATGCAATCATTGGAATTTCCATTTTGCAGAAACTGCAACGCCCTCAGCAGGCTGCTTTTGCACCGCTTGGCCTCTTGCCCCTTGATAGCGCTGCATCCCGGTGCCACCCTAGGCTTCATCACCCCTTGAGAATCAAACTGCTATGACTCTGGACCCCCTTACCCTGGGCCTGCTGGCCCTCACTGCCCTGCTGGGACTGATTCTGGGCTGGGCCCTGCAATTCGGGCCCCGTCGGCGTGCGGAGCAGGACGCCACCGCCCTGGAGGTCACCGCCGCCAACCAGCGAGAGCAACTGGAGAAACTGGAGTCCCAGCTGCAGGAGAAGGAGAGATACCTTAACGACCTCCATGGCGCCCTGGCCCAAAGCCGGGCCAAGGAGGAGGGGGTGCGCCAACAGCTGCAACAGGCGCTGCAGAGCGAAAAGCGCCTTAGCATGGAGTTTGAAAACCTGGCCAACCGCATCTTCGACTCCCAGAGCCGCCGCCTCACCGAGGCCAACAACAGCCAGTTGGGGGCCGTGCTCAACCCGTTGCAACAGCAGCTCGACGGTTTCCGCAAACAGGTACAGGAGAGCTACACCAGCGAGACCCGGGAGCGTTTCGCCCTGAAACACCAGCTTGAGGATCTCAAGGCCCTCAACCTGAGGATGAGTGAAGACGCCCTCAACCTGACCCGGGCCCTCAAGGGCGACAACAAGGCGATGGGGAACTGGGGCGAGGTGGTGCTCGCTCGGCTGCTGAGCCAGAGTGGCCTGCGTGAAGGTCACGAATACGACACCCAGGCCGCCCTGAAGCAGGAGGATGGCAAACGCTACCAACCCGATGTGGTGGTTCACCTGCCGGACGACAAGGATGTGGTGATCGACTCCAAGGTTTCCCTGGTGGGCTACGAGCGCTTCTTCAATGCTGAACAGGACGCTGAGGCTGAGCAGGGGATGCGCGAGCATCTGGCCAGCATCCGGGGTCACATCAAGGGACTGGCAGAGAAGGATTACCACAAGCTGAAAGGGATCCGCACCCTGGATTATGTGCTGATGTTCATCCCGGTAGAGCCGGCCTTCATCGCCGCCATCGAATCGGACCCGGACTTGGTAAATTTCGCACTGGAGCGGAACATTTTGCTGACCAGCCCCACTAACCTGATGGTAGCCCTTCGTACCATCAACAACCTGTGGCGCTTCGAGCACCAAAGCCGCAACGCCCAGGAGATCGCCAGTCAGGCGGGTAAGATCTACGACAAGCTGGTGGGCTTTTCCGACGATCTGCTCAAGGTGGGAAGAGCCCTGGAAACCGCCCAAGGCAGTTATGACAAGGCGGTCAACAAATTCTCCTCCGGGCGTGGCAACCTGCTGCGTCAGGCGGAACAGATGAAACAGCTGGGCGCCACCACCAGCAAACAGCCTCAGGCATCTCTGCTTGAGGACGCCCTCAACCCCACCCTGGACGAAGCAGCGGGGGAATAAGGGCGACTGAACACGAACAAGGGAGGAGCAATGGGTTGGATTGCCCGGACGCTGATATTGGTATTGGCTCTGCTGAGCGCCCACAGTTGGGCACAAGCGACTCAACGGGAGGCCTTCGAACAGGCGATGAACGCCATCGAGTCCGGAAACCAGGCTGAATACCACCTGCTGAGAAAACGGCTTAAGACCTATCCCCTGGCGCCCTACCTGGAGTTCGAGTATCGCACCACCCAGATGAGTGAGCTGACCACCCAGCAGGCGGTGGAGATCCTGGCCAGCCTCACCAATACCCCCCTATACGACAGCTTTAAACACCGATTCCTGATGCAGGCGGGCAAACGCAAACGCTGGGACAGCTTTGTGGCCATCAGTCCCCAGCCGCCAAGAAGCACCGACCTCAAATGCTACTTCTATCGCGCCAAGCGGACCCTGGGCGAACCAGAAGTCGCCTGGGAAGGGGCCAGCGAGCTGTGGCTGACCCCGAAAAGCCTGCCCGAAGCCTGCACCCCGCTATTGAAAGAGTGGCGTAAGGCTGGACGCAGAACCAACGAACTGATTTGGCAGCGGATGCTGCTGACCTTCGACGCTCGTCAGGGGCAACGCCTGGCCTACCTCAACACCCTGCTCAAGGGGGAGTGGCAAAGCCGGGGTGAACGCCTGGTGCGCCTCTACCGATACCCCAGAGAGGTGCGCAAAAAAGGCCATCTCCAGCGCTACCCCCAGGGGCCGCAGATGGCGGCGGCGGCGCTGAAACGCCTGGCTCGATCAGACGCCGACTACGCCCTCAAGCAGTACTTCAACTGGCAGGGAGAGCTGGGTGAACAGGAAACATCGGTACGACGGGAGGTGATCCGCCGCGCCCTGGGTGACAACATCTGGACGGAGCAGCTGGCCTCCCTGATGGAGCAGTATCCCGATGATGACCTGATCATCCGCCGCACCCGCCAGCTCATCGGCAACGGCGACTGGGCCCAAATCAACCTGTGGCTGTCGCGGATTCAGGATGTGGAAGCGGACGACTGGCGCTACTGGCGCGCCCGGGCGCTGGAGGAGCTGGGACTGGAGCAGGAGGCGATGGCCGCCTACCGTGAACTGGCGAAGGAGCGCAGCTATTACGGCTTCCTGGTCTCTCAGCAACTGGGGCTGCCCTACAACATGAACACCACCCTGCCCAGCCCCTCAGTCCAGGCCAGCAACAAGGTCGCTCAGTTACCCGCCCTGCTGCGAATTACCGAGCTGATGGCCTTGGACAGACTGCCGGAAGCCCGGGCCGAGTGGCGCTGGCAACTGCTCAGGGTAACCAAGGAGGAGCAGCATGCCCTGACCGCCCTGGCCGATGAGATGGGCTGGCACTTCCTGACAGTTCAGGGCACCATCACCGCCAGAGCCTGGAATGCCATCCCATGGCGCTTCCCCAACGCCTACAACGACGAGTTCAACCGCCAGGGCAAGCACTGGCAACTGGACCCGGAGCTGCTGCGTGCCATCGCCCGACGGGAAAGCGCCCTCTACCCCAGGGCCCGTTCCGGCGCCAACGCCTATGGCCTGATGCAGCTGCTGCCCTCCACGGCCAAGGAGACCGCCCGGCGCATCGGCACCTCCTACACCGGACGCAGCCAGCTCTATGATCCCGGGTACAACATCCGCCTGGGCAGTGCCTACATCAGTCAACTGCTGGAGCGCTATGAGGGCAACCGCATCCTGGCCACCGCCGCCTACAATGCCGGCCCCCACAGGGTCAGCCGCTGGCTGAAGCGTTCCGACGGTAACCTGGCCACCGACCAGTGGGTGGACACCATCCCGTTCAGGGAAACCCGCGACTACGTCAAGGCGGTGCTCAGCTACCAGCTGATCTACAACGACCTGCTGGGCACGCCCGGTCTGCTGCTCTCCGAAGAGGAGCTGCGCCGCCGCTACTGAGCCGCCTGGGGCTCACGGCAGTGCCGGGCTCGACTATCCTTGAGGGTGTGATAACCCCAAGGAGCGCAATATGGTGCAGAGCCTGGCCCCCGTTCTCGGTCAGTTGCAGCAGGTGGTGCTGGATAAGCCCAGGGAGATCAGGCTGGCGCTGGCATGTCTCATCGCCCGTGGCCACCTGCTGATAGAGGATCTCCCCGGGATGGGAAAGACCACCCTGTCTCAGGCCCTGGCGACCACCCTGGGCCTGAGTCACCAGCGGGTGCAGTTCACCGCAGATATGCTGCCGGCCGATCTCACCGGCTTCTCCATCTTCTCTCCGGACTCCCAGGAGTTTCGCTTCCACCCCGGTCCACTGTTCAGTCAGGTGGTGTTGGCCGATGAGGTGAATCGTGCCAGCCCCAAGACTCAGAGCGCCCTGCTTGAGGCGATGGCCGAACGCCAGGTCAGCTGCGATGGCACCACCCGCTCCCTGCCCGATCCCTTCTTTGTCATTGCCACTCAGAACCCTCAGGAGCAATCCGGTACCTTCCCGTTGCCCGAATCCCAACTGGATCGCTTTATGATGAGACTCAGCCTGGGTTTCCCCAGCCTTCACTCGGAAAAGCTGTTGCTGCGGGGCGATCATCTGGCGGACAGGGTGCGGGAGCTGCCGGCCCTGCTCAATGCCGCCGATCTCAGCCTGATGCAACAACAGGCCGACGCCATCGCCGTTGCCGAACCCGTGCTGGATTATCTGCTGGATCTGGTGCAGCTCAGCCGGGACAACAATGAAGGCCTGCTGCCCCTCTCCCCCAGATGCAGCAGAGCCCTGCTGGCCGCCGCCCGCGCCTGGGCATTGATGGACAGTCGCAGTTTTGCCGTGCCCGACGATGTTCAGGCGGTGTTTGCCGCCGTGGCTGGCCACAGGCTGGGGACCGGAGAGAGGGGCAGTTCCGGCGCTCAGCGGTTGCTGGACAGGGTAAATCCCATCCGATGAAGATTCCGAGATTCTGGCAACCACCGGAGATTCAGGCCTGCCCTAATGCACGCCTGGAACACAACGACATTCTCATCCTGCCTTCAAGATTTGGTCTCTTCTATCTTGCCCTTGCCGGGGTGCTGTTTGTCTTTGGCTCCAACTACCAGAACAACCTGATCCTGATCCTCTCCTTCCTGATGTTCAGCCTGTTCAGCTCCTGCCTGCTGATCTGCTTTCGCAACCTCTCCGGACTCTCATTGAGGTTTCAGCAGGGTCGCTCCAGCTTTGCCGGCCAGCAGGTGGGGTTTCCCCTGGAGCTGATCAGCAACCGTGAACGCCACGCACTGACACTGAGCCTGGACGAAGGTGCCCAGCAGCGGCTGCAGTTGTTGGCCACCCCGGGGCAGCGACTCGAGCTGGGAAAGCCGGGAAGAGAGCGAGGCAGGCTGAGCCCCGGCAGGGTTCGCGTCAGCAGTCACTACCCCCTGGGTCTGTGCCGGGTCTGGGCCCATATCAGGCCAGAGGTAGGGTGTTGGGTCTGGCCCAGCCCGCTGCCGCCAAGCCAGTCCATCCCTGCGGTGTCCTCCCCATCCCAGACCAGCCAGTGGCAGGAGCTGGATGGGCTGTGTCCCTGGCAACCCGGCCACAGCCTCTCTCGAATGGACTGGAAACAGCTGGCCAGACAGCGTGGCAAGATGCTCAAGCAGTTCAATGAACACAGTAACGAGGCCTACTGGCTGGAACTCAACCCTGGCCACGGCGATCTGGAGCAGCACCTCAGTCAGTTGGCCGGTGCGGCGCTGCACTGCCAGCAGCAGGGGATTCCCTTTGGGCTCCGGGGAGCTCGTATGACGATCACCCCAGGGCTGGATGGCGACCACCTGGGCAGAGTTCTGGACAGGTTGGCCGAGGTGCCCCATGGGGGCTGACTCCCCTCAGGCAAACCTGCGCCAAACCCTGGGGTGGCTGCTGCTGACCCAGCAGATGATGGTGGTGCACCTGATTGGCATCCTGCCGGACTGGGCTCTGGCCATCGCCAACCTGACCCTGGCCTGGCGGCTGGCGATCTTTCTCGGAAAAGTCCCGCCGCCCCGCCCGGTTGTGCTGTTTCTGATCTCATTGATGGTGCTGCTGAGCCTGGTGCCTCTCTACCTGAGGGAAGGGCTGGCCATCACCCTGTCGGTGATGATCGCCCTGGCCTACAGCCTGAAATCCCTGGAGGTGCGCTCCCGGCGGGACATCCTGGTGCTGACCCTGGTGGGCTTTTTCCTGATCTCCCTGAGCCTCATCCCCCAGCAATCCCCGCTGAAACTGGCCTCGGCCCTGGCGCTGTTCACCCTGAACATCACCGTACTGCTGAGCCTGCACAGCAGCAGCTCTGCCCGCAGCAACCTGGGCACCACCCTGCGGCTGGCCCTGTTCAGCCTGCCCATGACCCTGCTGCTCTATCTGCTGATCCCCAGGGTGGACCCTCTCTGGCACCAGGGCGTGCGCCCGGGGGCGGAAACCGGCCTGAGTGATACCCTGTCCCTGGGGGAGATTGCCGAGCTGACCCAGTCCACCGAAATGGCCTTCAACGCCAGCTTCGAGCTGCGACCTCCCCAGGAGCTGCTCTATTTCCGGGTGTGGATTCACAACCTCTATGATGGCCGTACCTGGCACGGCGCCCGCCCCTACCCCCTGGACGCCATGACCGCGACCCGGGCGGAAGAGGGGCACCTGTACCGCATCAGCCACTGGTATTCCGGAGTCAGACTACCCACCCTGGCCATGAGCCAGGGACTCTCCCCCGGCATGCGCCCTCTGGGGGACGGACTGTGGCAGGGAAGGAATCCCCAGGATCAGGTGCTGAGCTGGCGGCCCAGGGCAGTACCGGCGGCCCCTGCGGCGATCGCCGAGGCCCTTAAGCTGCCTCCGTCGGGCAATCCCCGAGCCAGACAACTGGGACAATCCCTGATGGGCCTTAGCCAAAGAGAGATTGTCCACAGAGTGCTGCTCAGGTTCAGGGAGCACCCTTTCCACTACACCCTCTCTCCACCGGCGACGGGCCCCGATGAGATAGACGACTTCCTGTTTGAGACCCAGGCCGGATTCTGCGGTCACTATGCCGGCGCCATGGTGTTTGTACTCAGGGCCGCAGGCATTCCCGCCAGGCTGGTCACCGGCTACCAAGGAGGGCGCTGGCTGGGCGACAGCAACCGGCTTCAGGTGCGTCAGCTCAACGCCCACGCCTGGGTGGAGTACTGGCTGCCCTCTCAGGGATGGGTCCGCAGTGACCCCACCAACATGGTGGCGCCGGACCGGGTACAGATACTGGGGGAGCAGCGATTGGCCCAGTGGTGGGGGCTGACGGGCTGGCTGAAGGAGAGCCCCCCGGTGCGCACCCTGGGCGCCTGGGCCGACAGCCTCAATGCCCTGTGGCATCAGCAGGTCAGCGGCTTTGACCGCCTCAGTCAGCAGCAGTGGCTGAGCCAGTGGCTGGGACGCCTCTCCGTTCAGCACCTGCTGCTGCTGGCCGCCGCCATCATGCTCGGCACCCTGCTGATTCACCTGAAACTCGCCAGGATGCTGACCCCGCCCAGACTGCCCTCTCTGGAGCTGCTGCTGTGGCGCTGGTTGTCAAAGCGCCTGACCCAGCTCGGTGCCCGACCAGCCCCCGCTGCGTCGGTATCCCAACTGGTGACCCTAACCCGGAACCACTGCCCAGCTGCTGCTCTCCCGGTTCGCCACCTGCAACGCCTCTTCAACCGTCTGCGCTACGCCGATCCCCCCGCAAGTCAGCGACGACTCCTCAGGCTGGCGATGTGGCGCCAGTTCCGCAAGCTGCGCCAGGTCCTAAGAGCAGGCAATGGCACAGCTTCCCCGATGGATGTCAGCAAGAGTGGCCCAAGTGGCTAAACGGCCATCGGCCCCGGCCAGCGGACCAACACCCCCGACGCTGTCGCCGGCGGCACACTGGTGTATACTCAGCCCAAATTCCTGTAAAAGACCGAGTTTCGATGACCGACGGCCCAAGCCTGCTGTGGCACGACTATGAAACCTGGGGTGCCAACCCTTCCTCCGATCGCCCGGCGCAGTTCGCTGCCATCCGCACCGATCTGGATCTCAATCCCATCGGCGAGCCCATTGAGCTGTTCTGCAAACTGCCCGCAGATTACCTGCCCTCACCGGAAGCGATGTTTGTCACCGGCATTACCCCTCAGCGCGCCAACCGCCTGGGCGAAGTCGAGGCGCAGTTTATCGCCAAGGTGGAAGCGGAGATGGCCAAGCCCGGCACCTGCACCGTCGGTTACAACTCCATCCGTTTCGATGATGAAGTGACCCGCTATACCCTGTATCGCAACTTCCATGATCCCTATGCCCGGGAGTGGCAGAACGGCAACAGCCGCTGGGACATCATCGATCTGGTGCGCGCCTGTTACGCGCTGCGTCCCGAAGGCATAGAGTGGCCCTTGCGCGACGACGGCAACCCCAGTTTCAGGCTGGAGCACCTGACCGCCGCCAACGGCCTGGATCATGGCAATGCCCACGACGCGGTGTCCGATGTGCAGGCCACCATCGCCCTGGCCAAGCTGATCAAAGAGGCTCAGCCCAAGCTGTACGACTGGTTCTTTGGCCTGAGACGCAAACAGGCGGTGGCCAAACTGGTGGACGTGCTGGCGATGAAGCCCCTGCTGCATGTCTCCTCACGCTTCCCTGCCAGCCAGGGCTGCGCCACCCTGGTGATGCCCATGGCCTGGCATCCGGAGAACCGCAATGCCGTGGTGGTGGTCGACCTTCATCAGGACGTCACCCCGCTTATCGAGTGGAGCGCCGAGCAACTGAAAGAGCGCCTCTATACCCCCAGCCGTGAGCTCGGCGAGGGTGACCTGCGGGTGCCGGTGAAGCTGCTGCACTTCAACAAGAGCCCCTTCATCGCCCCGGCGGCCACCCTGGAGGATGCCCAGGCACAAAGGTTGGGACTGGATAAGCAGCGCTGCCGGGACAACTACAAATTGCTGCGCACTCATCATCAGCAGGTTCGGGAGAAGCTCACCGCCCTCTACAGCGAAGAGTGGCCCTCCGACGACAGCCGGGATGTGGACCAGCAGCTTTACGGCGGCTTCTTCTCCGATAGCGACCGCAGTCAGATGGAGCTCATCCGCACCACCGCCCCTGAGCACCTGGCAGCGCTCAATCCCCAGTTCAGCGATCCCAGGCTGGCCCCGCTGTTCTTCCGCTTCCGGGCCCGCAACTACCCGCAAACCCTGTCTGAGCAGGAGCAGAAGCGCTGGCAAAGCCACTGTCAGGAAAGGATCAACGATCCCGAATATGTGATGCGCCTGGAGCAGTTAGTGGAGACTCATCAACAGGATGAGACCAAGATGGGGTTACTGAAAGCGCTCTATCATCATCTTCAATCGTTGTAAATTAAAGAAATGTTGCCCACTTCCTCTATATTTGGAAGTGGGTGTGATCGGCATCACATCAGAACGATCCGCAACCACCTAAACTGTAACCCAGTTTCATAATTTGAGGATTGAGGATGAGTACCCGTTTTGCCGACGCGTTGACTCAGATGCCCGAAGCCTTGGCGGAGGCGGTAGCCCCCATGTTGACCGAGCATTTTGCCGGCCACCTGTCCGCCGAACAGCTGAAGGAGCTCAGTGAGAAATCCGGCTTAAGTGGCACCGAGCTGTACCTGGCTCTGCTGCCCATCGCTGCGACACTCTCCTACGCGCCCATCTCCAACTTCTTTGTTGGCGCCATCGCCCATGGGGTGTCTGGCGACGCCTATATGGGTGCCAACATGGAGTTGGTAGGGGAAGCCCTGTTCCACTCCGTTCACGCCGAACAATCTGCCATCAGCCACGCCTGGCTGGCAGGCGAGCGTAAACTGGTGGGGATCACCGTTAACTACTCTCCCTGTGGCCACTGTCGTCAGTTCATGACCGAGCTGAACAACAACGACGGCCTGACCATCCGCCTGCCCGAGCAGCAGCCGCAGCCTCTGACTCACTACCTGCCCTACGCCTTCGGGCCCAAGGACCTGGGTATGGAAGATGGCCTGCTGGACGGCAACGATCATGAGATGGTACTGGAGAGCGATGACTCCCTGGTGCAACGTGCCCTGCGTGAAGCCAACGCCTCCTACGCCCCCTACTCCAAGACTCCGGCGGCCATCGCCCTGGAAACGGACACTGGCCGGGTGTTTGTGGGTCGCTACGCCGAAAACGCCGCCTTCAACCCCAGCCTGCCTGCGATGCAGATCGCCCTGAACGGTATGGCTCGTATGGGACTGTCCTTCGACAGCATCCACCGCGCCGTGCTGGTGGAGAGTGCCCGAGGCCAGATCAGCTTTGTTCACAGCGCCAGCGATGCCCTGGCCACAGTCAGTCGGGTGAAGCTTGAAGTTTTCAAAGCGGAAGCTTAATAAGAGCGTCAAAAAGATGCAGGCGGGTCGACGCCGCCTGGTCTTTAACCGGGGTCTGAATCAGGACCCAGGTTGGAAAATGAGCGCATAACCTCTTGGTGACAAGACAAAAAAATGCCGCCCCTATGGGCGGCATTTCTATTTGGGTAAGCGCAGTTTCAATGAGGAGGTGTCCATACGGCTGCCACCCAGTCGCTGCACCTCGGCGTAGAACTGGTCCACCAAAGCGGTCAATGGCAGCTGAGCCCCGTTGCCTCTGGCTTCATCCAGGGCGATGCCGAGATCTTTGCGCATCCAGTCCACGGCAAAGCCAAAGTCATACTCATCTTTGAGCATGGTATGGCCACGGTTGTCCATCTGCCAGGACTGAGCCGCGCCCTTGCCGATCACCTCCAGCACCTTGTCCCCGTCCAGGCCCGCCTTCTGGGCAAAATGCATCCCTTCGGCCAACCCCTGAACCACACCGGCGATGCAGATCTGATTGACCATCTTGCACAGCTGACCGCTGCCCACAGGCCCCATCAGTTCGGCGCACCTGGCATAGGCATCGATCACCGGTCGCGCCGCCTCAAACTGCTCCGGTTCACCGCCGGCCATCACGGTGAGCGCACCATTCTCGGCGCCCGCCTGTCCCCCGGAAACCGGCGCATCCACGAAGCCGATGCCCTGCTCGGCAGCCATGGTCGCCAGCTCCCTGGCCACATCGGCCGAGGCTGTGGTGTGATCCACCAGCACCGCACCTGAGTTCATCCCCGCCAGGGCACCCTGGGTGCCAGCCACAACCTGGCGAAGATCGTCATCATTGCCCACACAGACAAAGACGAACTCACACCCCTGAGCGGCATCCTTGGGGGTCAAGGTATAGCTGCCGCCATACTGCTCCTGCCAGCGCTGTGCCTTGGCGGTGGTACGGTTGTATACGGTGACATCATGTCCCGCCTGCTGCAGGTGACCCGCCATGGGGTAACCCATGACGCCCAATCCAATAAAGGCAACCTTGGCCATTGTTTTCCCTCTGAACAACGAAAGTGGATTCATTGTGTGCCAGATGAGTCTGGATTGCGAGCCTCTGGAGAGCAAAACAGCAGAGCAGGCAAGTGCTTAATCCGGCCACCCGCCCCCTTGCCTGCCTCGGAACATCCTCCGTTACAACTCCCACTCAATACGCTCGGCTGGCAATGGGAACAGCTGCTGCAGAGGCGCAGTGTCACCGTGATACCACACCTCCACCAACAGCTGTTGCTGGTCGTCAGCGGCCATCAGCGCGGCCTCAAACCTTCCGCCTTCGGTCACGCCCGCCGCCAGCCGATTCTGGTAGTCGGGCCGATAACTTGCCCCCGTCCCACCGAAGCTGGCGTACAGCGCCACGTAAGCGGAACGGTCTGGATTCACCGACACCAACACCGTCAGTTCACTGCTGCTGGCAAAATTCATCTGGGGAGAGGCCACCAGATCCGCTGTCGTCTGAGGTGGTTGTGGGGTATCCGGTGTTGCCGGCGCGTCCGGCACCGCGGGGGTTACCGGATCCGGTGCCGACGCACTGTCTCCACCACCTCCGCCACAGGCACACAGAAACAGGGTGAACACTGCCGCATTGAAACTCTTCATATTCCATCTCCTCAATCAAACAGCTTCTGCTGCACGCCATTACTCTTCTGATGCCAGTCGGTATACTGGCCACCGTCATACTCCAGGTACTTTTCGAAGTTGGGGTAAGTCTGCAACAGGTCCTGCTGCTCTGCGGGGTAGCTCCACTGATGATTGAACTCCAACGCCCAGGGCAGGCTGTTGCCGGTGCGGTAGTAACGGCCGCTGCCGGGGTTGCTGTCATCCTGCTCGCGACCAAAATATTGGTCACTGGCAAGATCGGTGGGCGGGAAGTCCGCCATATGGATCTCCAGGGCACGACCTGGGGGAGCATCGAAACCTGTCCTTGCCTTACCCGGGCTGGCAAAGATAAAAGGGTCGAAAGGCGCACGGGGCATGGCGTTGGCCGGGACCCCCTGGGCAAACTGAATGTCCAGCTCAAACGGCATCTGAATCTCATCATTGCAGCCCTGTTCGGTGCGATAGTAGAGACAGCTGGAGACATACTCCGTTTTCAGATCCTCGCTGACCACAAACACCGCATTACTCTGTCCCGCTTCGAGACCTGCCCCCTCCACCCGGCTGCCCGATTTGGTCAGAGTAGACCCACTGCCGATGTTGGTACGGCTGATGCCAGGCAGATGCAGCGCCAGGCCATTGTGGTAAGCCGCCCCAACCGCACGCAGCTGACCGGTCACCTTAACCCGGGTTATCTGCCCGGATTCCAGGTACTGGGTGAATTTCAGGTCAACCACGACGTCATTCATGTCGTAGTCGGGCATCCTGGGCCAGCGGTCTTCAAAGGCGACGGTGGCCCACCCGCTGCTGGGATAGTGAATCTGGGTCACCCCCGGGGCAAGGACGGCTTCTGCGTAATCCTCCACTTCACCATCCGGCGCGCCGCCGCGAGAACGTACCCCGGCATCGGACGCGATACGGAACCGGGTCTGCACCACTCCCGAGGCAGCGGCAGGTACGGTTACCTGAATGTCGCTGCTGCCAACGGCCAGCCACTCATCCTGCACCGCGTGTTCGCCGGCGTCATCGAAGTCGCCATCGCTGTTCCAGTCGAAAAAGCCCTGGAGGTAACCCGCTTGTCGGCTGACTGACACACCAATAATGGCGGCCTGTCCGGCGGTCAGGCCATTCTTAAAGCTGATGCCGTCCTCGTCATTAAGCCCTACGGACTCATCGGTCCTGGGAGATTTGTAGCCATCCGACTCGGCATCCACCTTGCTGCCCAGCATGGGACCTTGCGGCTCCAGGCTGTGACGGGCACCGTTCTCCTCCATGGTGGTGCCGTAGCTGTCCGGGGCATCGCCAAAATCGACATTGTCGGCCACCACAGGCGCGATGGCGCAGCGGGCACCATCGTTTTGATTGGAACTGGGGCCATTAGCGTAGAACTCCGCAGTCGGATCCAGCTGCTCGGGATTGCGCAGATCCAGCCGGAAGATATTGCCGTCCTGGTTGCGGCTGATGTAGTAATAGCCACTCTTGTCGAAGTAGCCGGCGCCAAAAGTGCCGGTGACGCCGCCATACCCCAGAATCTCACGACTGCCGTCACTGGTATCAATCTGATACACCGCGCCGCTGCCGTTATCCACCGCATACAGCTCTCCATCATCCGGGTGAAAGGCAAAGTCGGTGAGGTTCATCGAGGTATCCGCTCCCGGTATCTTCACCGCTTTAAGGTAGTTCGGGTCGGACGCCGACAGGGAGATGGCGTAGAGGCCATGATTCTTATGGTAGATCCAGTAGGTGTTGTTGGTGACGTCCCCCACATAGAAGTGAACACCGGAGGGCAGACCGGAAACATTGAGCACTTGGGCTTCGTAATCACCACCAACACGCACCACCTTCAGCTGACTCTTACTGAATCCGTAAATATAGTTATCCGTCTGGTTGAAACCGATGGCGTTCACATTGCCAGCCAGGGTCAAATCTTCTTTTAAAACCTCATAATCACCGGTCACCAGGTCCACTCCATACACCGTGGTGTCCTTCTGAAACAGGAAGGCTTCCGTTGGACAGTTTTCAAAAGGTGTGGCAGCGACGCCCGTTGAGACGGTCAGTAGCAGTGTGGCTATTCGGGTCATCTTTTCCTCTCCAAACAATGGTTTGCGAGGGATTATGAAATTTCCGTGCCAATACAAAAAACTCTATTAAGTCAGCGACTTGAAAAGTTAAAGCCCAACATTTTTGCATAACGCAACAAACGCAGATGAAAAAAAGTCACCCCTGAGCGGCATTCACTATTGATCTTGACAGACAAAAACGCCAACAATAATTATCTCTAATGAGTGGGCCCCCAATAATCGACCCATTTCTTCTAAATAACTTGTGCCCAAGTTTTATTAGGAACCGCTTTATGAAACTGCAACTGGAAGCAGTCAGAGCCTTTGTTGCTGCCGCCGAGGAAGGATCCTTTACCGCCGCAGGACGACAATTAAAAAAGACCCAAGCGGCCATCAGTCAACAGGTGCAAAACCTGGAGATTGATTTGGGCTTCGATCTCTTTAGCCGTCAGGGTAAATACCCCAGACTCACAGAAAAGGGACAGCGTCTGCTCAAAGACGCGAGGATGATGCTCTCTCAGGTGGAGCACTTCTCGGAACAGGCCCGCTCCCTGGAGGGCGTCGCCGAACCCAGGCTGCGCATCGGAGTCGACCCCTTGGTGGGCACTCCGGAACTTCTTTCCATCATGTCAGAATTTGCCGAGACCTTTCCCCATGTGGAGCTCTATCTGGTTCAGCAAAACAGTCAGTCGCTCCTGCAAAAAATCTCAGATGAACAATTAGATGCAGTTCTTGGCCTGTTCCCGAAAACCGATATGGTGGACTTCACCTCCATTGATGCTTTTCAGATAAGCAGTCACTGGGTCGCCTCGCCTCAGCTGGCCGAATCTTTGGGGCAGCCGATCCGTTACGCCAACCTGTGCCACTCCAGGCTGCTTTTGCCCACCAATTTGCCGGAGCAATCCATGCGCAAAATGACCGATATGGTGCAGGTCTGGCAGGTAGAGGATCTCAATACCCTGCTGAGTTTCTGTCGCAGTGGCATAGGCATCTCCTGCCTGCCTGACTTCGTCATTAAGCAGGATTTGGAAAAAAACAAACTGACCCCTATCCAGTTTGACTTCGACCGAATTTCTCAATTTGATTGGCGTGCAACATTACTGTGGCCCAATGGCCATCAATTCCATGATGCCGGGCTGTGGCTGTTTAATAAACTGGCAAACGCCCGTCAATAATTATTGACTCATCAAATTTGATGATTTTTAAAGGGAGCGAAACTTGTTCGCTCCCTTTTTCGTCTATACTCAGACACTAATACCCGACTATCCCACTGCTCAACCTATACCAAATGGTACACTCATCAAAAATTAATAATAAATCAGGTGGATGCAACCAATAACTAAGCTATTGAAAATACTATAACCACGCCCTTATCCATAAGCCTCTCTTATGGAACCCATCTTTTTAAGGTCACAACATCTCAATAACATCAATTCCGTGATTCATTCACGCCTAAATATGTTTATAAGGAGATGACAGTGAACATGATCAAAACCTACGCCAAAGTCCAAGCCGCCCTGACCACCTTCAAGCGCGACGAGCGCGGTGTGACCGCCATCGAGTATGGCCTGATTGGTGTAGCTATGGCAGCCATGCTGGCCGGTGTACTAGCTTCCACCGATGGAAAGTTTCTTGCCGAACTTCAGCAAGCTTTTGAAAGCATCGCAAAGAAATTAACAGCAGCAACACCAACTACCTAAGCAAGGCGGAAGTTCCACTGTGCTTCCATCTTTATCCGCTGTTATTACATTGGGAGCATGTTGGATCGCCCTGTGGGATGTCCGCCACCGGCGGATACCCAACGGCCAGGTGGGGCTGCTGCTGCTGCTCACCTGGCTGGCCGCCCTGATGGGCGGCAACTGGCCGGAGGCACTGCAGAGTTTCACCCTGGCCACAGTTATCGGCCTAGGTCTCTACCTGGTCCGTTTCTGGGCCGGCGGCGACGCCAAGCTGTATATGGCCCTGGCGCCGCTGATGACCCCGGATGAGCTGCTGCGCGCCAGCTTCTGGATACTGCTTATCGGCGGTGTGCTGGCCGCAGGCTACCTCATCAAGTACCGAATTTTTGACCGGAGCAAGGAAGACCCGGGACTCCCCTATGGCCTCGCCATCTTGCTGGGGGTGGGATTCCAGCTTCTGATCTCGACGTCCAACACCTAAAACAGTCGAACGGCGAACCACATTATGAGTTCAAAAGTGACCTACCTTATCGCCTTTTTGGCGGTGATCTTCGGCCTCTACGGCATCCTGGATCTGGCCAGCGGCGACACCCAGCCTGCGGCCACAGCCACCCCCGACGCCAAACTGGTTACCCTGTGGCAGGCCACAGAATCTGTGACCATGGGAGATAAGCTGAACGCTTCCCACCTGAAGCGGGTGACCCTGCCCCAGGCAGAGGCGGCCCAACTGGGTGCGGGTGACAATGTGGATCTGGGCCTGGTTCCCGCCACCCTGGCCGCCCGAGACATAGCGGCCGGCGAGTGGGTCTTCCCCGAACAGCTGAGCCAGCCCGGCCAGCCAGGCTATCTGGACCTGCTTACCTCAGAGGGGATGGTGCTCTATCCGCTGACCATCTCCGCCACCAACCTGGTGGACAACTACATCCATCCCGGCGACTACATCGACCTGCTGACGGTCAGCTCTCCGGACACCAACCTCTCCGACGCGCACGCCAGGTTGGCCAGCTTTGGCGGAGTGCGCGCCGGACTGCTGATGCAGAACGTGCGGGTAATGTCCCTGGATAATCAGTCGGACAACGGGGTCAAGGCCAAGGTGGGGGTCAACGGCGAAACACAGACCACAGTGGTGATAGAGGTGTTGCCGCAGACGGTTTCCCGCCTCTCCCTGGCACAGCGCACCATGTCCATCGAGATCTACCGCAGCCAGCGACAACACCCCATCCCCGATGCCGAGGTCAGCGATGTGATCGCCAACTACACCGGCATCAAGGAGCTGCGCGGCAACACCGCCATCCAGCGGCAGGAGGCACTGCGATGATGCGTCTATTTTCCCTGCTACTGGTGGCCCTGCCCCTCTGCCTGAGCGCCGGTGAGCGCAGTCTTACCCAAGGGGACGCCCTGGATATCAATTTCAATGAAGAGCTGGGCACCATCTTCGTCAGTCAGCCCGGGGTGGCGGACTACAAGGTGGTGGGAGAGCGTCAGCTGGTGCTGTTCGGCCAGGGGCTGGGTCAGACCCGGCTGATTGTCTACGCCAAGTCGGGCAAGGTACTGGCCTCGGATCTGGTGCGGGTCGACATCGACCTGGCCCCGGTCAGGCAGGAAATACGGTTACGCTACCCGGACCTCAACATCCAGCTGGCCGCCATGGGCAGCCAGGTGGCGGTCAAGGGCAGGGTGTTCAGCGACAAGCAGCGGGATGAGATCTATGCCCTGGTGGCTGGGCTGCTGGGCCGCCAGCGTATCGACCGTTATGGCGAAACCGAACTGCTGGAGTTCGACAACGGCATGAAGGAGAGCGGCCTGGCCACCTTTCACCGCCTCTACACCTTTGAGGGGATCATCGAACTGCTGGAGCTGGACAGGCCCCAGCAGGTGAACGTGAAGATCTCCGTGGCCCAGGTCACCGACGAATTCAACGAAACCCTGGGGGTAGACTGGTCCTCCATCGGCTCCCTGCCCGGCACCTTCACCTTCGCCGATTTCGAAGCGGCGGATCTCTCCACCATCATCACCGCCCTGGGTGATGACAGCCTGGCTGAGCTGCTGGCCGAGCCCAATCTCACGGTGATCTCCGGTGAATCTGCCAGCTTCCTGGTAGGCGGCGAAGTACCGGTGATCGTCACCAACAACAACACCACCAACATCAGTTTCAAGGAGTTTGGCATCGGCCTGGACCTGACCGCCAAGGTGATCAACGAGGAGCAGATCCGTCTGCAACTGGCCCCAGAGGTGAGCGCCATCGAAGGCTATGTGCGCACCCTTGGGATCGAAGTGCCTCAGCTCAGCGCCAGGCGTGCCATGACCACCGTCGAGCTGGGGGATGGCGACAGCTTTATGCTAGGCGGATTGATGAGCAGCGAAGAGGTGGAGGAGCTGGCCAGGGTGCCCGGCATTGGCGACATTCCCTTCTTCGGCGGCCTGTTCCGCAAAGCCACCACCACCCGGCGCAAAACCGAACTGGTGATCATCGCCACCGTCAATCTGGTCAAGCCGGTCACCCAAGATCAGATTGTGCTTCCCCATATCCAACGAAGCACCACCCTGACCCGGCTGTTTAATCTGCCGGATCCCAACCCCAATGACACCAAGGAGCAGGCTATCACCCTTGAGCTGCTGGAGCGTGGAGGCTTTATCCAATGATTCGAACTCTTTCCTCTCTGCTGGCTGCCGTACTGGGCGCAGCCCTGCTCGGTGGGTGCGCCGACCATGGCATGGATACCCCGGGATCTGAAGCTGTTATCTATGCGGAGCAGCACAGATTTGACTTAAGCCCCAAGGGCAAGGATGCCAGCGCCATGAAAACCAAGATGTCGGAACTGGTTGCCCAGTTTGATGCCGATGCTGCCCGCTTTGTCCTGCACCATGCTCCCGCGTGGGAAAGGCAAGCCAAGCAACTCAGGCAATCTCTACTGGCTGACGGACTCAACCCCGGCCGCATCACGCTGGTTGAGGACACCAGACTGGACACCCCCATCAGCCTTCGAGTTGCCCTTTGGAAAACTCAGACCAGCGAGTGCCCAGCCCATAGCCTGAAACAGCCCTACCCCAGACTCGGGTGTGCCGTGGATGCCAACCGGGTAACCCACACCCGTCACCCCGACTCACAGGCAAAAGGGGGCCTCTGACATGTTTGATCTCGCCAAGGCGATCAGCGCCAATGCCAAGAGTGAACCTGAAGAGCGGGGCCCGGCGGGCTTCAGTCTCTTCTACCAGACTCCCGAGTGTCACAACCTGGTCCTGGAGGTATGCCGTTTCGAGGGATGGCCAACCCCTCATTGCCAGCGAGAGTCTCAGGGGATCAACCCGGAAAAGCTGCAGGACATCGTCATCCTGGAGCTCAACGACTCGGACAATGTGGTGGCCGATGCCCGTCAATTTGCCAGCCAGATGCCCAACAAGAAGGGGATCATCATCATCGGCAAGGAGGACGCCATCACCACCATGCGCGCCCTCAAGGAGATGGGGTTCTACTACCTGTTCTGGCCTGTGGGCAAGCAGGAGCTCACCGAGTTCCTCCACCATGTGCACGCCAACCAGCAGAAGTTCTCCGGAGTCAGCCAGAACCGCAAGGCCAAACGGGTTGCCGTGGTAGGCAGTCGCGGCGGCTGTGGCAATACCCTGATCGCCACCGAACTGGCCTCAGCCCTGGCGGGCTCGGGCGCTGAAACCATACTGGTGGATCACAAGTACTGCCACAGCAATATCGACATCATTCTGGGCCAGAAAGACCTGGCCAAGCAGGATGTGAAAAACATCAGCCTGCAGCTGCACGAACTGGACGAGGACGCCGCCTTCAGCTATCTGGCCCATGTCAGCCGACGGCTTTCCCTGCTGGGGCTCACCGGTGACTCGCCCCAGAAAGAGTTAACTGAATTCAGCCACACCCTGTGTGACCTTCTGCTGCGTCGAGCCAACTTCTTGATAGAGGACTACTCCGCCTCCATCGACTTTCCCCTGGAGGTCGGGACGCTGATACAGCGAAGCGACATGATTGTTTTGGTGCTGGAGCCCTCCGTTACCTCACTGCGCAACGGCCAGCAATTGCTGGAGGCCGTAGCCAAGCACAACCTGGACAGCGGCGATGACACCCGGGTGCTGCTGGTGGCCAACTACCACCGGCCAGAGGGCGCCTTCTCCCTGAGCCAGCAGGAGATGAAGCAGTATATGGAGCGGGAGATGGACATCGTCATCCCCTTCAACAAGCAGACCTCTCATCTGGTGCTGGAGGGGCGCCGCCTCCATAAGCAGGAATCGGGCAAGCAGAAGCCGTTGACTGCACTCTACCGGCTGATCAACGGCCAGTTGGCTCCCCAGAAGTCCTCCCCCCTGACCCTGTTCAAAGAGGTGTTTAAACGATGAGCACCAGCAAGGCGATCTACGCCGACTTTCGCAACCGTATCTTTGAAGTACTGGACGCCAGCGCCATCACAGGTATGAACCGCAACGAGCTCACCGCCCAGATCGAGGGGGCGGTCGGGGTACTGGCCTCCAACTATCACACCCCGGTGCCGGCGGTAATGCGTGCCGGTCTGGTGAAGAACCTGGTGGATGAACTCGTGGGTCTGGGGCCACTGCAGCCGCTGATGGAGGACCAGAGCATCACCGACATCATGGTGAACGGGGTCAACGACATCTTCTTCGAGCGGGGTGGCAAGCTGCACCGCTCCGACCTGGCCTTTGTCAATGAGCAGCAACTGGTGGAGATTGCCCAGCGTATCGCCTCCCGCGTTGGACGACGGGTGGATGAGTCCTCCCCCATGGTGGATGCTCGCCTGGACGATGGCAGCCGGGTGAACATCGTCCTCAAGCCGGTTGCCCTGGATGGCACCACCATCTCCATCCGTAAGTTCCGGGAACAGAAGATTGGCCTGGAGGATATGGTGAAATTCGGCACCCTGTCGGAGCCCATGGCCAGAGTGCTGATGATCGCCGCCCGCTGCCGCCTCAATGTCGTCATCTCCGGCGGCACAGGTTCGGGTAAAACCACCCTGCTCAACGCCCTGTCCCAGTTCATCGCCGAAGATGAGCGTATCCTGACCATCGAGGATGCCGCCGAACTCAGGCTGATGCAGCCCCATGTGGTGCGCCTCGAGACCCGCGCCCCCAGCGTCGAGAACACCGGCGCCATCACCCAGCGAGCCCTGGTGATCAACGCCCTGCGGATGCGTCCGGATCGCATCATCCTGGGCGAGTGTCGGGGCCCCGAAGCGTTCGAGATGCTGCAGGCGATGAACACCGGCCACGACGGCTCCATGTCCACCCTGCACGCCAACTCTCCCCGGGACGCCCTGGCCCGCATCGAGTCCATGGTGATGATGGCCAATCTCAATCTGCCCCTGTCCGCCATCCGCCGCACCATAGTTTCGGCAGTGCACCTGATCGTCCAGGTCAACCGGATGCGCGACGGCAGCCGCAAGATCACCTCCATCAGCGAAGTGGTTGGCCTGGAGGGAGACAACGCGGTGATGGAAGAGCTGTTCCAGTTCCACTCCGACGATCAGCAATCCAGGGACAAGATCACCGGTGAATTTGTCACCTCCGGACTGATGCAGCGCTCCATGCTGATGCGACAAGCCGCCTACTACGGTCTGCATGACGAGTTGATGGAGGCGTTCCAGACAGGGGTGCCCGCATGAGCCTGTACATCGCATTGATCCTCGGCGGCCTGGCCCTGGCCTTCTACCGCAAAAATAAGCCGGATCCCAAGGTAGAGTTCCTGCGACCGGAAGAGCCCATCGAAGAGGTGCAGATCCCGCTGGCGGTCAACCTCAAAAACCTGACTAAGTCGCGGCTCTATCTCAAGCTGAAGGAACTGGCAGACCCGGCACTGGAACTGATGGGGGATGGTGCCTGGATTAAAATCGGCCTGTTCCTGATGCTGGTATTTACCGCCTCCTCCTACCTGAACCAGAAATGGCTGATGCTGAACCCGGTGCTGCTGCCCGTTGCCGTCACCCTGGCCGCCTTGGTCTGGGGCTGGAACCTGATGCTGCGCCGCCGCCGAGCCAGATTTGAAGTGGAGTTCCCCGATGCCCTCAACATCATGATGAGCGCCATCACCGCCGGAGACAGCATCACCCAGTCCATTATCTATGTGGGTAAGACTCTGGATAACGACATCGGCCTGGAGTTCAAGCACGTCGGAGAGCACCTCAAACTCGGTGAACCGCCGGAACAGGTGTTTAACCGCTCCTGCAAACGTTTCCCCTACCCCGCCTACCTGTTCTTTGTGGTCACCATCCGCGCCAACATGAGCCGGGGCGGCCAGCTTAAGCAGGTGATGGCCAAGCTGATCCGGGTTCTGGTGGACTCCAGGGCCATGGAGAAGAAGAAGATGGCCCTGACCTCGGAAGCCCGCCTCTCCGCCAAGATCGTCGCCGCCCTGCCGCTGGCCTTTCTGGGGATCATGCACTGGCTGAATCCGGACGATCTGCAGTTTGTGCTGTTTCACCCCGATGGCCGCTGGATCCTATTCTATGTCCTGGGCAGTGAGACATTGGGGTTGGCCATCATCTGGCTGCTGGTCAGGGGGATTCGCTGATGATCTATCTTGCCATCGCCCTGATGTTCGCCGCCGCAGTTGCCTGGATGCTGACCCAGGCAGTGCAGAGCCGCAGCCGGGAATCTCGAATCCGCGGCTACCTGCAGCCCAAAGAGGGCAACGCCATCAGTTGGGTCAATCAGTTGCTGAACCGGTTTGGTCAGAACCAGCAAGCGGAACTGCAGCAGAAGCTGGTGGAGGCCGGTATCTATCACGGCAGTTGGGCGCGCTACTTTATGCCTGCCAAGTATGGCCTCCTGCTTGCTGCCCTGGCCGGTATCACCTTGTCCGGCCTCAGCGGGACCCACAAGATAATGACCGCCGCCCTGACTCTGGTGGCCATCATCATGCTACCGGATCTCTACCTGGGGATGAGGAAAAAATGGCTCATCGCCAAAACCGCCCGCCAGCTGCCCTACATGCTGGATATGATGGCGGTGTGCATTCAGACCGGCATGACTATCGAAGCCGCTTTTCGCTATCTGGGGGAGGAGCTCCAATCCTTTGATCAGGACCTGTGCTACCAGATTCGCAAAACCTCTGACGCAGCGGCGGTCAAGGGGCTGGAACGGGCACTGCACGACCTTGCAGAACGGGTACCCACTCCGGAAATCCGCTCCTTCTCCTTCACCCTGATACAAAACCTTCAGTACGGCACCTCCATTGCCAAGGTGCTGTCAGACCTGTCCGAAGACATGCGCCGGATGCAGGTGCTCTCCGTCGAGGAGAAGATTGGCAAGCTTTCCGCCAAGATGAGTGTCCCACTGATTCTGCTCATCATGTTTCCCATTGTGATCCTGATTCTGGCCCCCGGAATCACCCAGCTGATGTTGGATTTCAAATCATGATCAGAAAACTCCTCCCAATCCTAATGCTGCTCTCGGCCTGTGCCTCCACAGAGGCACCCGCCCCCTCTGCGGAACTCCAGCTTACCTCTGCCGGCAACTACGCCGGATTGGCGGATCACTTGCGGGGGCAACTGGAGAACCGACCCGATGATACAACCTTGCTGCTGAAACTGGCCCACGCCTATTACCGGAATGACGATCTGGAGTCTGCCCGATTCTACCTAGGCCACCTGGAGACTCTCGGCCACCAGAGCCCTCAGCAGAGCCTGCTGGCAGGCAAGGCTGCCGCCGACCAGGGCGAGTTTGCCGCGGCCCTGGAACATTACACCAAGGCTCAGCAACAAGGCCTGACCAGCAGCGAACTGGCCCTGAGGCAGGGTGTCGCTCGCGCCCAGTTAGGGCAGTACGATGCGGCCAAGGCCGCCTTTAACCGCGCCAGGCTTAGGGGGCATGATGAGCTGGCGGTCAAAAACAATCTGGCCATGCTGCAACTCGCCCAGGGCCACTACCAACAAGCCATTGCCATGCTCGAACCCCTCTATCGCCGCCATCCGGACAATCCTCAGATCCAGGCCAATTTGGCCCTGGCCTGGGCCAAAGGGGGCGATCTGAACCGGGCTCACAGGCTGCTCGCCACACTCTACCCAGACCAACCCCTGGGACCAGTGCTGCAACAGTTACAGAGGTTGTCGCCATGAACAAAGTCACCTCGAAAGGCAAGCAGCACGGTGTCCTCACCATTGAGTTTGCCCTGGGTGCCATGGTGCTGTTTCTCACCACCTTTGCCATCTTCGAGATGAGTCGCTTCGTCTACATCGTCAACCTCACCGAAACCGCCCTGTCGGAATCGGCCCGGGATACCCGGGTGTTCGAGGGAGAGCGGATGGGTCAGGGCTATGACGAGCGTCTGGCCGAAATGTTCAACCATGACGGTGAGATGTGGCACAGCCTGGTGGACATTGAGAGGTACCGTCTCAATCGTACCTTTTACGACAGCCTGGCAGACCTGGCCGCCGGCAATGCCAGCGCCAGCTGTAACGACCGTTGCCCCATCGTTGAGGTGGAGCTCAGCTATGACTATCAGCCTGTCTATTACATTGGCGTCGTTGGCAACCGAACCATTAGCCGGCGCCTTCTCTCCATCCAGGAGCATGAGGGGTGGGGTTATGGGCCTTAACGCACCGAAAATGCAGGGAGGCGCCTTTGCCATCGAAATGGCCTTTGTACTGGCGTTCCTGGTCACCCTGTTCCTGTTCAGTGCCGACCTCTCCCAACAGGTGTTGAACCGGGCCAAGCTGGACAGAGTCAGCTACTCCCTGGTAAACCTGGTCAAAGAGCGTCAGCGCTTCTATGAGGGTCGAGTTACCTTGAGCCTGGAGGATTTTAAGCAGATACGTGATATCGCCGCCCGGCTGCTGCACAAGAGTCAAGTTGAGGAGCAGGACCAGTTCGGCATTACGGTGCAATCCCTGGTTGAGGGGAGTCAAACCAGCTTCAGCAAGAGCTTTGCAGGCGAGACCTCCTGTGAGCCCGAAAACAGCATCGCCTCCCTGTCAGCCCTGGTGCCGGAGAACGACGAGGGCAAGCGCTTTCCCCTCTATCAGGTGACCCTGTGCATGACCTCCAGCTCCTGGTACGACAGAGTCATAGGCCAACACCTGATTTCTGCCACCTCAGTGATGCCGGGAAGGTGAGAGTGAAACGATTCAACCCCAAGATTCAGCGCGGTGTCGCCGCCATCTACCTGGCCTTGCTGCTGGCCCCCATGTTCGGCATGGTATTCCTGGCGGTGGAGGGCACCCGTTACATTCAGAAGAAAAACCGCCTGGCGGACGCCACCGAAGCGGCGGCCATGGCGGTGTCCATGGCCAATCGCAACCTGCCTGCGGCCGATGGAGAGACACCGGATCAATACCGGCGACGCCTGGCCCAGGCCTACATTCACGCCTATGTACGCCACATCGAAACCATAGAGCAGCTCCAGGTGGAACGCACCGATGGCGAGGAGGTGATAGTTGGCCAGCCCCAGGAGTTTATTCAGTACCGTGTCAGCGCCACCACCCAACACGATTCCTGGTTCAGCGACGGCACAGGCGTCATCCCCAGCTTCAATAAACAGCAAAAGGTGGCCAACCGTGCCATCGCCAAAAGTTACCCCAACCGATTGGAACGCAATGTGGACATTGTGTTTGTCGCTGATTTTTCTGGCTCCATGACACAAACCTGGAACGATCGATCCAAGATCCAAACCCTGAAAGAGCAGGTGAATGCCATCAGTGCAGAGATACTTGCCGACAACGATGAAGGGTTCAGCCACCGCATCGGTTTCGCCCCCTTTAACATGCGCACTCAAGAGCGTGAGGAGGGCAACCTAGTGTGCACCACCCAGTTAAGATACGTCACCGCTCATCCGAACCTACCAGAAGACTATGAAACCCTGCCCTGGTATCAGTGGTCAATGGCATACCAGCCAGAGATCTGGGAGAAGCAAAAAGAGAAAAAAGGGAATCCATGGGTTCTAATCGAGCCCGACTCGCTGACCAAATGCTTCCGAGATGGCGATTGCCCAGATTTCAGCACGCCAGAGCAAGCGCTCAGTGTCCATGAGGTTCGGCGCCTGTCAAACAACTACTATGGCGGCGGAGACTACCCGGATCCCACCTTTCTGGTGGATATGTCCGCGACAGTCAACGACCTGTTCAACAACAAGCCGACCAACCTGGAGATGCAATTGCCGGGTACGCGCCATGAGCTGCTGGACAACCTGCTGTGCAACACCAATTTCGAGACCCTGCCACTGGACACCAGTGCCCATGACATCTCGGCTATGCAGGCGGGAGGCTACACCTCAGTGTACCAGGGGCTGATTCGAGGGGCTCAGGTGATGGACGCCGGACGCCCCGCCACCACAGCCTCATCGGCGGAATGGGCACAATACCGTCGCCGGGCCAAGATGATCATTATCCTCAGCGATGGCGAGGAGCGCCCCTATACCAGCACCTTCGCCCAGTTGGTCAGCCATGGGCTCTGCGACGCCATTCGCGCCCAGTTCACCCGGGATGAATCACCCCTGTTCATGGGAGTTTTGGGCATCGATTTCCAGGCCTCCAACCAGGCCGCCTTCCAGCAGTGCGTGGGCAGTGACAACATCATTGACGTCACCAATGCCGCCGATCTGCAGGAGTACATCAAAGAGCTGATCGCCAAGGGCGCACAATCCGATGGCATCAGCCGACTCTACTACCGACACTCAGGATAACATCATGACCAACAGACTGACCTTGCTTACCTTGACTCTGCTGAGCCTGCCGGTCGTGGCCGATGACGCCCTCAACGCCCGCATCGCCCAGCTGTGCGCCACCGACACCCTGGAGGTGCGCCATAATGTCGCCATAGCGCCGGTGGTGGCCATGGGCCATCACCGGGATGGCCAACTGCAGATTCGCCAGGATGGCTCTGCCCTGGCCTCACAGCTGGCCAACAGCACCCAGGCCATCGACCTGGGCAGCGACTGCCTGGAGATGCTCAAGCAGACAGGCATCGCCAAGGATGCCCCTCTGGCCCGCATCTATTTCGACTTTGACCGCAGCGACCTGACTCAGGCCTCCCGCACCATTTTGCGCGAACTGGCCCAACGCATCGACGCTCAGCCTCTGACCATCACCGGCCACACCGACAGCACAGGCACAGAGAGCTACAACCAGCAGCTTGGGCTGGCACGGGCCGAGCATACCGCCGATGCCCTCTCCCAGCTGGGGATGGATCGCGACAAGCTGACCACCGACAGCCAGGGTGAATCGGCCCCCCTCAAGGACAACGACACCCGCGAGGGACGCGCCGCCAACCGCCGGGTAGAGATAAACCGGCTGTAGCATTGCAGCAAAAAAAAAACGGCGCCCTGAGGCGCCGTTTTTCGCTCTGAGACTCAGTCTCAGGCTTTCTTGAACAGCAGAGAGCCGTTGGTACCACCGAAACCGAAGGAGTTGCACAGGGCGTACTCCAGCTCCGCCTCGCGGGCCACGGGGCCAACGAAGTCCAGGTCACACCCGTCATCGGGGTTTTCCAGGTTGATGGTCGGCGGCACTTTCTGGTCGTGCAGAGCCAGGATGGTGAAGATCGCTTCGGCAGAGCCCGCGGCACCCAGCAGGTGGCCGGTCATCGACTTGGTGGAGCCCATCATCAGCTTGTAGGCGTGGTCGCCAAACACAGACTTCACCCCGTTCACTTCGGCGATGTCGCCGGCAGGGGTGGAGGTACCGTGGGCGTTGATGTAACCCACCTTCTCTGGAGCAACGTCGCCATCATTCAGGGCGTTACGCATGGCAGCGGCACCGCCACGACCGTCCGCCGGTGGCGAGGTCATGTGGTGGGCGTCGCCGCTCATGCCGAAGCCGACCAGTTCGGCGTAGATCTTGGCGCCACGGGCCTTGGCGTGCTCGTACTCTTCCAGCACGATTACGCCGGCACCGTCACCGATCACAAAGCCATCACGGTCTTTGTCCCAGGGGCGGCTGGCCTTGGTGGGGTCGTCGTTGCGGGTGGACAGCGCCTTGGCGGCCGCAAAACCGCCCACGCCCAGCTCGGTGGTGGCCATCTCGGCACCGCCGGCAACCATCACGTCCGCATCACCATAGGCGATCATGCGCGCCGCATGGCCAATGTTGTGCACCCCTGTGGTACAGGCAGTGGTGATGGCGATGTTGGGGCCGGTGAAGCCATACATGATGGACAGGTGGCCGGCAATCATATTGATGATGGTGGAGGGCACGAAGAAGGGGGAGATCCGGCGAGGACCAGATTTCTTGAACTGGTCGTGATTGGCCTCGATCAGCTGCAAACCACCCATGCCAGCACCAATAGCGGCGCCAATACGGTGGGCATTGTCTTCGGTCACCTCGATGCCGCTGTCGCGCATCGCCTGGATGGAAGCCGCCATACCATACTGGATGAACAGGTCCATCTTGCGGGCATCTTTCTTGGAAAGATAAGCCTCGATATCAAAATCTTTGACTGAGGCAGAGAAACGCACAGCAAACTCGCTGGCGTCAAAGTGGGTGATGGGGGTTACGCCACTCTTACCGGCCAGAAGGTTGGCCCAGGTGGTGTCCACATCATGTCCGACAGGAGTCACGGCACCCAGGCCAGTGACTACGATACGGCGCTTGGTCATTGTCTCTCTCCGTCAGAAACAAAAACAGGCGGCCCATGCCGCCTGTTTCATAATTCTTCTGCTTACTGGTTAGCAGTAACGTAGTCGATCGCAGCCTGAACGGTGGTGATCTTCTCGGCTTCCTCGTCAGGAATCTCGGTATCGAACTCCTCTTCCAGAGCCATTACCAGCTCAACGGTGTCCAGAGAATCAGCACCCAGATCGTCAACGAAAGAAGCTTCAGCCTTAACGTCTTCCTCTTTCACGCCCAGCTGTTCAACGATAATCTTCTTAACTCGTTCTTCGATGTTGCTCATAGTCTTCGCTTTCCTATTAAATTTACGCATCTGCGTAGAGTTGCGAGTAGTTTATTCGATTCATGCCACAATGCAAGCAAGGTCTTAATGGTCAAACCACGGAGATTGCTTCATTTAGGCGAAATTAGAGTCAAACTACCTACTGGATCACGATCCGGCCCAAAATTTAGGCCATCACCATCCCACCGTTTACGTGCAAAGTTTCACCAGTGATATAGCTTGCACGATCGGAGGCCAAAAATACAACTGCGTCAGCAATCTCTTGCGGCTGACCCAGACGGGCTACGGGCACCTGGCCCATGATTCCCTGTTTCTGGTCTTCGGTAAGCTCGTCAGTCATATCGGTCTGGATGAAACCGGGCGCCACGGCGTTCACTGTGATACCACGGCTGGCCACTTCCTGGGCCAGTGATTTGGTGAAGCCCAGCAGGCCCGCTTTGGCGGCGCTGTAGTTGGCCTGACCGGCGTTACCCATGGTACCGACTACGGAACCGATGTTGATGATGCGACCGTTGCGCTTCTTCATCATGGCACGCAGTACCGCCTTGGAGGTGCGGAACACTGAGGTGAGGTTGGTGTCGATGATATCGTTCCACTCATCCTCTTTCATCCGCATCATCAGGTTGTCACGGGTGATGCCGGCGTTGTTCACCAGAATATCGATGTCACCATGTTCGGCCTTAATTGCCGCAAAAAGTTCATCGATGGAGGCCTGTTCGGTCACATTCAGTACCATACCCTGGCCGTTGTCGCCCAGGTAGTCGCTGATGGCGCCCGCGCCACGCTCGCTGGTGGCGGTGCCAATCACCTTGGCACCGGCGGCAACCAGTTGCTCAGCAATGGCACGACCGATGCCACGGCTGGCGCCGGTGACCAGGGCGATCTTGCCGCTCAGATCCATACTAATGCTCATAGGAGTCGTTTCCTTGTTATAGGGCCGCCGCCAGGGTCGCCGAGTCGTTCAGCGCCGCTGCAGCGATCGTCTTGTTAATTCGTTTGGCCAGGCCGGTGAGCACTTTGCCGGGACCACACTCAAAGGTAGTCTCAATTCCCATCTCTGCCATGGCGTTGATGGTCTCGGTCCAGCGAACCGGGCTGTACAGCTGACGCACCAGGGCATCACGGATGGCGTCGACATCGTCAGCAGCCGCCACATCCACGTTGTTCAGTACCGGAATGGCTGGGGCATTCAGCTCCAGTTTGGCCAGGGCGTCCGCCAGCTTTTCGGCAGCAGGCTTCATCAGGGCACAGTGGGAAGGCACGCTCACTGGCAGCGGCAGGGCACGCTTGGCGCCAGCCTCTTTGCACAGCTCACCGGCACGCTCGACGGCGGCTTTTTCACCGGCGATCACCACCTGGCCCGGGCTGTTGTAGTTCACCGGAGACACCACCTGGCCCTGAGCCGCCTGCTCACAGGCAGAGGCGATGGCGTCATCGGCCAGGCCGATGATGGCGTACATGGCGCCGGTACCGGCAGGGACCGCGTCCTGCATCGCCAGGCCACGCAGTTCAACCAGTTTCACCGCGTCTTTGAAATCAATGACACCGGCGCACACCAGGGCGGAGTACTCACCCAGGCTGTGGCCCGCCATGGCGGCAGGCGCCTGACCACCTGCGGCCTGGTAGGCGCGGTAGAGCGCCACACTGGCGGTCAGCAGGGCCGGTTGGGTACGCTGGGTCTGATTCAGGTCCTCGGCGGGGCCCTGGCTCACCAGTTGCCACAGGTCGTAACCCAGTACGTCGGAAGCCTCGGCGAAGGTCTGTTCAATCACCGGGTTCTCGGCGGCAATCTCGGACAGCATACCTACGGCCTGGCTGCCCTGGCCGGGAAATACAAAAGCAAACTTGGACATAATCTCAGATTCCTTTAAAAACGGATCAGGGCAGAGCCCCAGGCAAAACCGGCGCCAAAGGCTTCCAGCAGCAGCACCTGGCCACGCTGGATGCGGCCATCACGCACCGCCACATCCAGGGCGATGGGCACGGAGGCCGCAGAGGTGTTACCGTGCTCGGCCAGGGTCAGAACCACCTGGTCCATACCCATATTCAGCTTCTTGGCGGTCGCCTTAAGAATGCGGTAGTTGGCGTTGTGGGGAACCAGCCAGTCGATCTCACTGCGATCCATCTGGTTGGCTTCCAGGGTCTCTTCGACCACTTCTGCCAATCGGGTCACGGCGTGCTTAAACACCTCGTTCCCCTTCATAAACATGTACTCGTCGCTGCTGGAAACGCGAGGGGTCTTGCTGCGGACAGGCGCAGCGGCCTTGAGCAGCGGCCCTTGACGACCATCGGCATGAATGTGGGTAGAGAGCACTCCAGGCTCTTCCGAGGCACCCACGACTGCGGCTCCGGCGCCATCACCAAACAGGATGATGGTGGTGCGGTCATCGGGATCGCACATGTCTGCCAGGGCATCAGCGCCAATCACCAGCACCTTTTTGCAGGCACCGGATTTAACAAACTGGTCCGCCACAGCCAGGGCGTAGATGAAGCCACTGCAGGCAGCAGCCACATCAAAGGCGGGAACGCCGGAGATACCCAGCAGTTCCTGCACTTCACAGGCGGCGGAGGGGAAGGAGTTGGGGGCACTGCAGGTGCCGCAGATGATCATATCCAACTCGGAGGCATCAATGCCGGCCATCTCCAGAGCTTTCACCGCGGCGCGATAGCTCATGGTAGAGACATTTTCATCGCCGGTGGCGATGTGGCGTGAACGGATTCCAGTACGCTCCAGAATCCACTCATCGGAGGTATCCACCATCTTTTCCAGATCAGCATTGGTGCGGATCTGGGTGGGCAGGTAGCTCCCAGTACCTAAAATTTTTGTATACATAGGAATATCAACAGGACTTTTCTAGTAACACCGACTCGAGTCGAGCTTCAATCTTGCCAGGCACTTGCCTTTGAACCTCTGTCATGGCTTCCTCGACAGCGCGCAGAAAGGCCAGCTCATCAGCATTACCGTGGCTCTTCACCACAATATGGCGCAATCCTAACAGACTCGCACCGTTATAGTGGTCGGGGTTCATTTGCAAGAACAGCTTTTTCAGCCTTCCCTTGAGCAGCCAGCTCAGGCAGCGGGCCAGCGGATTCCGCTTAACCGACTGAGCAATCTGGTGCATCAACAGGCGGGCTATCCCCTCCGTGGTCTTCAGGGTAACGTTCCCCACAAAGCCGTCGCAGACAATCACGTCGGCCTCGCCGGAGAAGATGCGGTCACCCTCCACATACCCGGTGTAATTAATGTGCGGTGTGGACTGCAGCAGGCCGGATGCCTGCTGAACCTGATCATTTCCTTTGATCTCTTCAGTACCAATATTCAGCAGAGCCACCCTGGGGTTGCTCTTATTGGCCACCTGCTCGGCGAGTACCGAGCCCATTACGGCAAACTGGAACAACGCATGGGAGTCGCAACTGGCGTTGGCACCGAGATCCATCAGATAGACCGGGTCACCCGTCATGGTGGGTAACGCGGTCACTAAAGCGGGGCGGTCGACACCAGGCAAAGTTTTCAGCACCACCTTGGCCATGGTCATCAGGGCACCGGTATTACCGGCACTGACGCAGGCGTGAGCCTGGCCATTGGCCACCAGGTCCAGGGCCAGTCGCATGGAACTGTGCTTGAGTCGACGCAGGGCATGCAGCGGCTTATCGCCCATCTGAACCACCTGCTCGGCGTGCAAAATCCTCAGGCGTTCTGATTCACAGGCCTGATGTTGACGCAGGATAGAGAGGATGGTGGGGCGGTCGCCCACGAGGATCAGATGAAGGTCGGCGTAAACCGACAATGCCTGCAAAGCTGCAGGCACTGTGACATGGGGGCCGTGATCGCCCCCCATGGTATCTAACGCTAGGGTTAGATGAGTCAAATCGGTATCAACTTACTTGTTGATTACCTTTTTGCCACGGTAGTAACCATCAGCGGTTACGTGGTGGCGACGGTGAGTTTCACCGGAAGTAGCGTCCACAGACAGCTGGCAAGTGGTCAGCGCATCGTGAGAACGACGCATACCGCGACGTGAACGGGTAACTTTATTCTGTTGTACGGCCATGGCCCCAATCTCCTAATTACTTACTCTTAAGCTTTTGTAACACCGCAAAGGGATTCGGACGCTCATCTTCACTCTCTTTGGGCAGGTCGCCGACGACGACTTCGGTTTCGGGGCGACTGCAATCGGCCAGATCATGCATAGGCATCATCGGTACCATCAGCAGCAGCTCATCTTCCACCAGTTCGTGAAGTCGAACCTCACCGTGTTCATCTAACTCGACGGGTTCGTAAGCATCCGGGAGCTCTTCGACCTGTGAATCGTCGGTCACAGGGCTGTATGCGAATTCAACTGCGAGAGTCTGCCGAAAAGGCTCCATACAACGCTGACATGTCAGAGTGAGCTCCGTCACAGCCTTCCCCTTGAGGTAGACTATCCCCTGGATGTCAGTGCCGCATTCAACGGTCACCTCGGCATCAGTGCAATCGCCGGAACTCACACCAATCAATCGCTTCAGATTCTTGGCAAGAAGAAGTCCTTCATAAACCAATCGTCTTTGGGCGGCTCGTTTTGGGTCGAGCGAAACCGGAATTTGTACATTCTGCATAGGCCGCGCAGTTTATCGATCGTCTCAAGCTGAGTCAAAGGAAATTTTAGCTGCCAAAACCCAGGCTGGCTAAGGGCTAACCATACTGCTGGCCCAAGCTGTCAAAATATAGCTTGATGCCTGATTTTTGCCCCATTTTCCCAGGGTAAATTCATTGAACCCGGTTAGAGTGGCGGACGTTTGACCCAAATCAAGGGGCTCCATGGTACCCCGGCCCCGAGTCTGCTAGGCTTGCGGCCTGAAATTTTGTCTCACTTTTTACCAGACAGCCTATGAAAAAGCCGCTTATTTTGGGCTCCACTTCGCCCTTTCGTCGTGAAATCCTCGAGAAACTGAATCTTCCTTTCAGTTGTGAAAAGCCGGAAGTGGACGAGACCCCTCTAGAGAATGAAACCGCTTATCAACTGGTTATGCGCCTGGCCGAAGCCAAGGCACGTGCCGCCGGAACCCAGCACGACGACGCCTGGGTCATCGGCTCCGATCAGGTCGCGGTGATCGATGATGAGATCCTCGGCAAGCCCGGCAATCACCAGACCGCCATAGAACAACTGACCGCCGCCAGCGGCAAAAAGGTCACCTTCTATACCAGTCTGTGCCTGCTCAACACAGACACCGGTGAAAGCCAGGTGGATGTGGAAACCTTCAAGGTGTACTTCCGCACCCTGAGCCATAAGCAGATCGACGCCTATCTCAAGGCGGAGCAACCCTACAATTGCGCTGGCAGCTTCAAGAGCGAAGGTCTGGGCATCGCCCTGTTCGATCGCTTGAGTGGCCGAGATCCCAACACCCTGATGGGACTGCCGCTCATCCGCCTTACCGAGATGTTGCAGGCCGAGGGCTTCGATGTCCTGCGTGCCCAGGCGGACCTTGCCTCCAAGAGCGCCAACTAGATTGATCAACGAACACCAGGGTTGCGACAGGGCGAGGTCAACACTCCTCCATGGGTCGTTGGATTTCTCACTGTAGAGCCACGGAACCATCGGAAATTGGCCTGGCCTGTGAAAATTTTGCCTTTCGCTGGTGTTTTTTCGAAATCTGTATGGCGCTCTCGGCACCACCATGATAAACCTGTTGTGATTAGTTTTTGGTCACAACAGGTTTATGGATAAGCGCTTTCGCTCTTTTGACGAGTTTTACCCCTTCTATCTGGGTGAGCACCGGGATCGCCGATGCCGCATCCTCCACTACGTCGGATCCGCTCTGGTGCTGTTGATGGCGGGTATCGCCGTGGCCTCCGGCAACTACCTGCTGCTGCTGACCCTGCCGGTCATCGGCTATGGATTTGCCTGGGCAGGCCATTTTGGATTCGAGAAAAACCGCCCCGCGACCTTCCAGTACCCCATCTACAGCCTGCTGGGCGACTGGGTGATGCTGAAAGACGCAGTCACCGGAGAGCTCGATTCCAAGCTGAAGCAGCTGCAACCTCAGCCCAAACGCTGACGACAGCGACCCACATTCGAGAACTCCTCCTCAATTTCTCCCCGAGCCCCCTGTTGCTGCCCTACTCTCAGCAGTAGAATGGCGCCCTCTTTCCCCCTTGAACATCACCCATGAGCGCAACCCGACTCGGCAACCTGCTGGCTGCCCTCTCCTTCGTGGCCTATGGCCTGCTGCCACTTTACTACGCCCCCCTGGAGGGTGCGCAGATGGAGGAGATGCTGGCCCTGAGAATCGTCACCTCTGCACCGGCCATGCTGCTGCTTATTCTTGTGCTACGCAGGCCAACGCTCTCCTTTGGCGCCATGTGGGCGGATAAGCGCTCCCTGTTGCTTTGCCTGTTGGCCTCTATCGTCATGTGTACCTCCTGGTACAGCTTTACCTGGGCCCTGACCAATGGCCAGGTGCTCGCCGCCAGCCTGGGGTTCTTTATCAACCCCCTGATGGCGGTGGCCCTGGGGGTACTCTTTCTGGGGGATAGGCTCAGTCCGGCCCAACGTGCCGCGGTGGTACTGGCCACCGCCGGCATCGGCTATCAGGTGTGGCAGTATGGCGAATTGCCCTGGCTCTCTCTGGTGATGGGTGGCGCCTTTGCCCTCTACGGCCTGATTAAGAAGTTCATCCGCTTCGATGCCCTGAACTCCGTCATGGTGGAGGCGATGCTGTTGATCCCCCCAGCCCTGGCCTTCCTTATCTGGCGCCAAGAGACCCAGGGGCTGACCTTCGCCGCCGCGGATACCCCCACCCTGCTGCTCTATCTGGGCGCCGGTCCGGTCACCCTGATCCCCCTGGTGCTCTTCGCTCTGGCCATCAACCGCACCAGCCTGACCATGGTGGGACTGATGCAGTACATCGAGCCCAGTCTGCAGTTCCTGCTGGCCACCCTGGTGTTCGCCGAAGCCTTTGACGAGGTCAAGGCGGTCAGCTTTGGCCTTATCTGGCTGGGGCTGCTGCTCTGCTCACTGGAGGCGATGCTGGGGATAAGGCGCCGAGCCGCCAAGCCGCACTACTGACCCGCTTTAAGAGGCGATCCAGTTCCGATTTCCTGCCTCGGCTTACTGTCAGCGCCAACCCTGGGTGCTACATTGGGTCAGTTTTGCCTGAGGTGGGTCCATTGTTTCATAAACTGGAAATAGTGATAGCGTTCAGCATCTTCGGGATGCTGCCGCTCTATCTGAACCTGATGCCTGACGCCCAGGTGACCCATTTGGTGGCCCTGAGAATCATTCTGGCCAGCGCCGTTCTGGTCAGCCTGCTTCTTATCAGGGGACGCTGGCGCCCGATGCTGCATCAGGTCAAAAGAGACCCCAAGGCCGCCCTGTGCTGTATGGCGGCAGCCCCGCTGGCCATGGCCGCCGGCCTGCTCAGCATCTGGGCCTACCTCAACCAGCAGATCCTGGCCGCCAGCCTGGGGCAATACCTCTCCCCCTTCGTATCCGTGCTGCTGGCCGTGGTGCTGCTCAGGGAACAACTCTCGAGGCTGCAGAAGCTGGCCCTGATCGCTGCGGCCGTTGGCCTGATGCTGCAGTTTGGCAACCATAGCTTCTCCGTACTCCTGGCCCTGGGGATAGGCGCCCTGTTTGCTCTCTATGGCTTCCTGAAAAAATGCGCCCAGACGGACACCCTCACCTCCCTCACTCTGGAACATCTGGCCGTGCTTCCCATTGCCCTGGGATACTGGGGCTACCTTTACTGGCAGGGAGAGCCCGGTCTTGTCAGCCCGGAGTGCAGCCTGTGGCTGCAGTTGGGGTTTGCACCACTGATTCTGTTTGCCCTGACCCTGCTCAATCACGGCATTCAGAAGGTCAATTTCACCACCTATGGCCTGATGCAGTTTATCGATCCCAGCCTGCAGTTTCTGCTTGGGATCTGGGTGTTCAATGAACTGTGCCCGCCGGAGCAGCTGCTGGGCTTTATGCTCATATGGGGAGGGCTGGTTGCCGTAATCGGCAGTGGTCTTCGAAGGTCAAACGCCAGCACTAGCAAACTGGCTCAATTAAGTTAATAAAACTCGCCAACTCTTGGTGAATCCCCTCAACACTTTGTTTACCTGACTCCTCAGACCTCTTGTAACCCATTGATTTACAGTTGTTAAAAAGTTGGCACAGGCCGTGCATTCCAAGCGTAACTTCCGAATAACGACATAAAGGATTTGCGCCATGAAACGCCTCTCCCTGACCGCCCTCTCCCTGGTATGGGTTCTCTCCGCCTGTGGCCAGGCGCCCGCAGCCGATGAAACCAGCAAGGAAACCGACACCGCCAACGAGGAGCAGGTGGTTACCCTGCCGGTGGAAACCCAGCCGGTCGTTCAGGACACCGTAGCCTCCTACTACAGCTCCACCGCCATCCTGGAGGCCCCGGAAGAGGCGATGGTGGTCAGCCGGGTCCCGGGGGTCATCACCCAGGTGAACGTGGAAGAGGGAGACAGAGTCACCCAGGGACAGGTGCTGGCCAGCATCGACTCCGAGCGCTACCGCTACAACCTCGACAAGGCCCAGGCCGAATTGGATGTGATTGATCAGGAACTGAATCGCCTGAAAAAGATCGCCAACCAACAACTGGTCAGTGAAGAGGCCATGGCCAAGCTGGAGTTCCGCCGCCTCTCCGCCATCGCCGATCGCGACCTGGCCGCCCTGCAGCTGAAAGAGAGCCGTGCCGAAGCGCCTTTCGATGGCGTGGTCGCCAAACGTCTGGTGAAGCGAGGCAACATGGCCGAACAGTACAAGGAGCTGTTCTACATCGTCCGTCAGGATGAGTTGCACGGCATCATTCACCTGCCGGAGCAGGAGCTGCCCCAGGTGCGTAAGGGCCAGATGGCGGAGCTGATTCTCAGCGGGGATGAGCGCAAGCACCAGGCTGAGGTGCTGCGCATCAGCCCCATCGTCGATGCCGATACCGGCACCTTCAAGGTGACCCTGACCGTGCCCAATGGCCAGGGCAGCCTCAAGGCCGGCATGTTTGCCCGGGCCAGGCTCAAGTATGACGCCCACGAGGGCACCCTGGTGATCTCCAAGAACGCCCTGCTGCGCCAGGATCAGGGGCACGCCGTATTCGTGGTCGAACAGGGCAAAGCCAAGCGCCGTGCCGTAGAGTTGGGTTACGAAGATGAGGGACGGGTGGAGATCACCCAGGGTCTGGCCCTGAACGATCTGGTGGTGGTGCGCGGACAACACCAGCTGAAGGACGACGCCAGCGTGGAGGTTATCGCCCCACTGCAACTGGCCCAGCGCTAAGGACGGCACATGGGAATCATCAACACCTCAGTCAAGCGTCCGGTTACCGTCTGGATGTTCATCCTGGCCATCGTCATGTTTGGCCTGGTGGGCCTGAGCCGCCTCAGCGTCAACCTGCTTCCGGACATGAGCTACCCCACCCTGACGGTACGCACCCTCTATCCAGGGGCTGCGCCGGCAGAGGTGGAGCAGCTGGTCAGCAAACCCATCGAAGAATCCGTCGGCGTGGTCAAAGGACTGCGCCAGGTCTCCTCCACCTCCAGGGCCGGACTCTCAGACGTTCACCTGGAGTTCGAGTGGGGCACCGACATGGACTTGGCCGCCCTCGACAGCCGGGAGAAGCTGGACGCCATCCAACTGCCCCTGGATGTGGATAAGCCGCTGATTCTGCGCTTCAACCCCAATCTGGACCCCATAGTACGCCTGGCGGTCACCACCCAGGAGAGCAATGAAGCCGCCCTGGTGCAGATGCGCACCTGGGTGGAGGAGGAGCTCAAACGCACCCTGGAAACCGTGCCCGGTGTTGCCTCGGTGCGTCCCTCCGGCGGACTGGAGCAGGAGGTGCAGATCCTCATCGACCAGCAGAAGATGGCCCAGCTGAATCTCACCGCCGCCCAGTTGATTGAGCGCATTCGCAGCGAAAACCTCAATCTCTCCGCCGGCAAGCTGACCCAGGGCGATCAGGAACTGCTGATCCGTACCCTCAATCAGTTCCAAAACCTGGAAGAGCTGCGTCAGATGGTGGTCTACCGTGACGATCAGCGTCAGGTGCGCCTGTTTGAAGTGGCCCAGGTCAAAGACAGCTTCAAGGAGCGAGACAACATCGCCCGCAGTCAGGGCCAGGAAGCGGTGGAACTGGCCATCTACAAGGAGGGGGACGCCAACACCGTCGCCGTCGCCCAGGCCCTGAAGGCCAAGTTAAAGCAACTTGAGGAGGAGACCCCCTACCCGGTCAACCTGCTCTACGATCAGTCCCGCTTTATTGAGAATGCGGTCAATGAGGTAACCAGCGCCGCCCTGGTGGGTGCCGTGCTGGCGATGGCGGTGATCTTCCTGTTCCTGGGCCAGCTTAAGCCCACCATGATCATCTCCCTCTCCATTCCGGTATCGGTGATCGCCACCTTCAATCTGATGTACTTCGCCGGCATCAGTCTCAACATCATGTCCCTGGGCGGCATCGCCCTGGCAGTGGGCCTGCTGGTGGACAACGCCATCGTGGTGCTGGAGAACATCGACCGTCGTCGCCGACTGGGGGATGATCTGCACCAGGCCGCCGAAACCGGCACCCGGGAAGTGAGCGGTGCCATCATCGCCTCGACCCTCACCACCCTGGCGGTGTTTGTGCCGCTGATTTTTGTCGACGGCATCGCCGGCCAGCTGTTTGCCGATCAGGCGATGACGGTCACCTTCGCCCTGATCGCCTCCCTGCTGGTGGCCCTTTCCGCCATTCCGATGCTCTCCTCCCGCAAGGGGATTGAGCTCAAGGTCAACGGCACTTCCCAGCCCAAGGCCAAGCCCACCACCCGCTGGGGCAAGGTGCGTCACCATGCGACCACGGTGTTCAGCTTCCCCTTCGTGCTGCTGTTCTCCTATATCCCCAGCCTGGTGATTGCGGTGGTGATGGTGATTGTTCGCGCCCTGCGCAAACTGTTCGCCCTGCTGTTCACCCCGGTGCTCTGGGGTTTTGACCGCCTCTACGGCGCCCTCTCCTGGGGCTACCCCAAGCTGCTGAACCTGGCCCTGAGTGCCCGGGTGCTGACTCTGGGCGTGGCGGTGGCCGTCACCGCCCTGGCCTTCTCCCTGGCCCCACGTCTGGGTATGGAGCTGATTCCCCCCATGAACCAGGGGGAGTTCTACCTGGAGGTGCAGCTGCCACCGGGCACCGAGGTCAGCCACACCGACAAGGTGCTGCGCCACCTGGCGGACAGCCTGATGGACAATGAGGCGGTGGACAAGGTCTACTCCCAGGCGGGCAGCGGAGGCCTGCTCAGCTCCGCCTCCCAGATTGGCGGCGAAAACTGGGGCCGGCTGCAGGTGGTGCTCAGTGACGCCAGCCAGCAAGCCCAGGTGATGAGCGCCCTGCGCCACAGCGCCTCGCGCATCCCGGATCTGGAGTACTCGGCCCAGTCGCCGGAGCTGTTCAGCTTCAAGACCCCTCTGGAGCTGGAGATCAGCGGCTATGACCTGGATATGCTGGGTCTGGCCAGCGGTCAGGTGGCGGCCACCCTGGCCCAATCCGATCGCTTCAAGGATATCCAGAACAGCCTCAAGGAGGGCCAGCCCGAGCTGACCATCCGCTTCGACCACGCCAAGCTGGCGTCTCTGGGGCTGACCGCCCCGGATGTGGCCAACCGCGTCGCCTCGGTGATCGGCGGCAGTGTGGCCTCCCGATACACCGTGCGTGACCGCAAAATCGACATCCTGGTGCGGGCCCTGCCCGCCCAACGGGATCAACATGAGGATCTGGCCAGCCTGATCGTCAACCCGGGCTCCGAGCGCCCCATCGCTCTGGATGCGGTGGCCACCATCAAGGAGGAGATTGGTCCCGCGTCCATCAACCGCATCGCCCAGCAGCGGGTGGCCATCGTCTCCGCCAACCTGGCCTACGGCTCCCTCAAGGAGGGGGTAGACGCCGCCTCCACCCTGCTGGAGTCACTGTCCCTGCCCCCGGGCACCAGCATCCAGTTTGGTGGCCAGAATGAGGAGATGGAGCACTCACTCAACTCCCTCTACATCGCCCTGGGCCTGGCGGTGTTCCTGGTCTACCTGGTGATGGCCAGCCAGTTTGAGTCTCTGCTGCACCCCCTGCTGATCCTGGCGGCGGTACCCATGGCCCTGGCAGGCAGTGTCTATGGCCTGTGGCTCACCGGCACCCACGTCTCGGTGATCGTCTTCATCGGCCTGATCATGCTGGCGGGCATCGTGGTGAACAACGCCATCGTGCTGGTGGATCGCATCAACCAGCTGCGCCAGGAGGGCGTGGAACGGGGCCAGGCCATCATGGAGGCGGCCCACTCCAGGCTGCGCCCCATCCTGATGACCACCCTCACCACCACCCTGGGCCTGGCCCCCATGGCCATCGGCCTGGGCGAAGGCGCCGAGATGCGCGCCCCCATGGCCATCACCGTGATTGCCGGACTGATGATCTCCACCCTGCTCACCCTGGTGGTGTTGCCGGTGCTCTACAGCCTGTTCGACAACAAGCAATTTGCCATGGAGAGCCAGCATGACCACTAATCTGACCAAACTGGCGCTCAAGCGGCCGGTGACCATCACCATGGCCTTCCTGGCGATGCTGCTGATGGGGCTGGTTTCCAGCCGGCTGTTGCCCCTGGAGATGTTCCCCGGCCTGGAGATCCCCCAGATCATGGTGGAAGTGCCCTACCAGGGTGCCTCTCCCCAGGAGGTGGAACGCGGTATCACCACGGTGTTGGAGGAGTCCCTGGCCACCCTCAGTGATGTGAAGAGCATGCGTTCCCACTCCACCGAGAATGGCGCCTTTATCGAGATGCGCTTCGACTGGGGCGTGCCCATCGCCTCCAAGACGGTGGAAGCCAGGGAGCGGCTGGACTCGGTGCGCCATCTGCTTCCCAGCGATGTAGAAAGAGTACTGCTGCGCCAGTTCTCCACCGCGGACATGCCCATCTATACCCTGAGGATCTCCTCCAAGCGGGATCTCAGCGGCGCCTATGACCTGCTGGAGAGCCAGCTCAAGCGTCCTCTGGAGCGCCTGCCCGGGGTCTCCCAGGTGACCCTCTACGGGGTCGACAAACCCCGCATCGAGATTCGCGTCGATGCCGATGCCCTGGCCACCATGGGAGTCAACCCGGACACGCTGCAGCGGCGCCTGGGCCAGGAGAACTTTACCCTCAGCGGTGGTACCTTGCGCAGTCAGCAGACCCTGTGGCAACTCTCTCCCAAAGGGGAGTTTCGCAGCATCGGCGAGATCGAAAACCTGGTGATTCGTCCTGGCCTGCACCTGGGTGATGTGGCCGAGATTGGCTACACCCAGGCGGAGCGCATCGATGGCCGTCACCTCAACCGCGCCTACGCCATCGGTCTGGACATCTTCAAGGAGTCCGGCGCCAACCTGGTGGAAGTGGCCGACCGGGTGACCAAGGTGATCGCCCTGGCCAACAACAATCCCCAGTTCCAGGGCATCGAGCTGTTCTCCATGGACGACCAGGCCCAGGGGGTAAAAAGCTCACTGCACGACCTGCTGATGGCCGGCCTGATAGGCGCAGGCCTCTCTTTCGGGGTGCTGTTCCTGTTCCTGCGCAACATCCCCATGACCCTGATTGTGGTGGTGTCCGTGCCCATCTCCATCGCCATCACCCTGGCGGCCATGTACCTGATGAACTACAGCCTCAACATCCTGTCGATGATGGGACTGCTGCTGGCAGTGGGCATGCTGATCGACAACTCGGTGGTGGTGACCGAGTCGGTACTGCAAGCCCAGGAGAGCGGCAAGTACAAGGACACCAAGGACGCGATTCTGGCCGGGGTCAACAAGGTGGCCCTGGCGGTGATGGCCGGCACCCTGACCACCATCATCGTATTTCTGCCCAACATCTTCGGCACCAAGGTGCAGCTGACCATGTTCCTGGAGCATGTGGCCATCGCCATCTGCATCTCCCTGCTGGCCTCCTTGCTGCTGGCCAAGACCCTGTTGCCCCTGCTGCTCTCCCGTCTCAAGGGACTGAAGTCCAGCCCCAAGGGCAGCAGCCACCACCCCAGGTACAGAAAGTGGCTGACCCGCTGCCTGGAGTGGCCCAAAACCTCGGGGATCATCGCCCTGGTGCTGCTCGCCAGCACCGCCCTGCCCATCAGCCAGGTCAAGATGGCGGACGATGATGACGACAACACCCGCCTCTACCTGCGCTACCACCTGCAAGAAAACCAGCCGGTGGCGGTCACCGAGGCGATGGTGGACCGGGTGGAGGAGTACCTGTTTGCCAACCAGCAGGCTCTGGGGTTCGACAGCATCTACAGCTACTACGCCACCGACAACGCCACCACCACCCTGATCATGCGTGACGAGCTGCCCGCAGACATCGAGTCCATCAAGCAGACCATCCGCGATAACATGCCCAGGCTGGCCAACGCCGAGCCCGAATTTGGTTGGGGCGGCGGCGACGACAGCGGCATGAGGATCACCCTGACCGGCCGCTCCACCACGGTGCTGATGGAGCTGGCGGACCAGCTGCTCCCCCTGATGAACCGCATCGAGGGGCTGGAGGATGTGCGCTCCGACGCCGGTGCCGGTCAACAGGAGCTGGTGGTGCAGTTCGACCGTCAGCTGCTCTCCCGTCTGGGATTGCAGGTCAGTGACGCCGCCCAGACCCTGGCCCTGGCGGTACGCGGGCAGAACCTGCGCTCCTTCCGACATGACCCCAGCGGCGAGATTCAGATCTTCCTCGCCTGGGAGCGTCACTGGCGCGACTCCCTGCAGCAGCTGAAGCAACTGCCCATCGTCCGCGATGGCGAGCGGGTCTATACCCTGGAGATGCTGGCCAGTATCTCCAGCCAGCCTCAGCTGCAGGGGATTCGCCACTTCAATCGTCAGACCGCACTGACCATTGGCGGCAACGTGGAGGGACGCTCCATGGATGAAGTGCGCGACGACCTGACCCGGGTGCTGGACTCCATCCACTGGCCTCCCGGTTACGAATACAGCTTCGGCGGCGGCTTCCGCCAGCAGCAGGACAGCGAACAGATCATGATGATCAACATGCTGCTGGCCATCGCCATGATCTACATCGTCATGGCGGCGCTGTTCGAATCCCTGCTGCTGCCCACGGCGGTGATCACCTCCATCCTGTTCTCCATCACCGGGGTCTACTGGACCTTCATGGTGCTGGGGCAGGAGATGTCCATCATGGGGATGATCGGCATCCTGATTCTGATGGGGGTGGTGGTCAACAACGGCATCGTGCTGGTGGACCAGATCAACCAGAGAGAGCCAGACATCGACCGTCTCAAGCAGGCGATCATCGAGGCTGCCGCGTCCCGTCTGCGGCCGGTACTGATGACCGTGGCCACCACAGTGCTGGGGCTGGTTCCCCTGGCCCTGAACGACACCCGCCTGGCTGGCGGAGGCCCCTCCTATACGCCGATGGCTCTGGCCATCATCGGCGGCCTGCTGTTCTCTACCGTCACCAGCCTGTTCCTGGTGCCCTACTGCTATCTGCTGCTCAGCCGCATGCGTCATTTCTACGCCCAACGCTGTGCCCGCATCAAGCAATGGAGCGACAACAAGTTGCCCAACTGGATGTAATGAATTTTCCCACCGTCGTTCGGGAGGCTCACGCCTCCCTTTTTTTATCCACACCCAAAGCAGCCTAAAGCACAACCTTAAGCCCAGTTAAACCAGGGGGTTATTTCAGCGATTTTTAGACCGGAGCATGATGAATCAGACGATTTGGTTATAATTCGGCGTTCTTCGAAGTGTTAACATCCTCACACTTTCATATTCACTTTAGTTATTTGGATAGTACGGATGTTTAGAAACCTTGTTGCGTTGGCTGTCGCAGCAACTCTGCCAGCCCCCCTGTTGGCCGCCGAAGAGGCCGCTGTTGAACGTATCGAAGTGGTGGGTTCCCGCATTGCCCTGCGCACCGCCACCGACTCTGCCGCCCCGGTAGACATCATCTCCGCCGAAGACCTGGCCGCCACAGGTCAGCTGGAAACCGCCAAGGCGCTGCAATTTGCCGCCCCCAGCTACAGTTTCCCCTTCTCCTCGGTGACCGACGGCACCGACGCGGTTCGCCCTGCCAACCTGCGCGGCATGTCTCCGGACCACACCCTGGTGCTGGTGAACGGCAAGCGCCGTCACACCACCGCCCTGGTGCACCTCTCCGGCACCGTGGGTAAGGGCTCCTCCAACGTGGATCTGAACGCCATCCCCATGTCCGCCATCAAGCGCATCGAGATCCTCCGTGACGGCGCCGCCGCCCAGTACGGCTCTGACGCCATCGCCGGGGTGATCAACGTGGTGCTCAAGGACGCCGACCAGGGGGGCAGCATCAGTACCCACCTGGGTCAGACCTACGAAGGCGACGGTGAGCAGGTGCGCGTCGGCCTGAATCACGGCATGCAGTTTGGTCACGAGGGTTTCCTGAACCTCTCCCTGGAGAGCCACCACAAGAACCCCACCAACCGCGCCGGCAACGACCCCCGCCAGCAGTACCCTGAGCTGGCCGACGGCAGCCCGGATCCCCGCGAGGAGAGCTTCGACCGCAACAACCACCATGTGGGTGACAGCGACTACCAGAACTACGGCCTGTTCCTCAACGCCGGCACCGCCCTCGGTGGTGACGACCAGCTGTACTTCTTCGGCGGCTACTCGGAGCGTGAGTCCAACTCAGGCGCCTTCTACCGCCGCGCCAGAGACAGTCGCAACGTCCCGGAGATCTACCCCGACGGCTTCCTGCCGCAGATCAACCCGGAGATCATCGATGCCTCCCTGCTGGTAGGTTATGAACTCGAGGTGGGTGAATGGAGCCTGGATGCTTCCGCCGGTTATGGCCAGAACAGCTTCGAGTACCGGGTAAAAAACAGCCTGAACGCCTCCTTGGGCCCCACCAGCCAGACCGAGTTTGATGCGGGCAAGCTGACCACCAACGAACTCAACCTCAACATCGACGCCTCCCGCTACTACGACTTTGCCAACGACTCCGAACTGGTGGTTGCCCTGGGCGCCAGCTGGCGCAACAGCGGCTATGAAGTGGAAGCCGGTGAGCAAGCCTCCTACATTCGCGGCGACTACCAGGGCAAATCCGGCGGCAGCCAGGGCTTTGGCGGCTTCACTCCCGAGTCTGCGGTAGACGAGGACCGTCACAACCTGGGGCTCTATCTGGAGCTGGAAAACCAGTACAGCGACCAGTTCTACTGGGCCGCCGCCGCCCGTTACGAGGACTACTCCGACTTCGGCAGCAACACCAGCTGGAAGCTGGCGGGTCGCTGGGACCTCACCGACTCCCTGGCGCTGCGTGCCACCACCAACACCGGCTTCCGCGCCCCCAGCGTGCAGCAGCTCTACTTCACCAACATCTCCACCTTCTTCGATCCGGATCCGGTCACCGGCGAGTTTGTGCCCCGTGAGTCCGGCACTTTCAACACCCTGGCGCCCATCACCCAGGCCCTGGGAGTGAACGAGCTGGAGCCGGAGATCTCCCACTCCTACAGCCTGGGCCTGGTGTACAGCCACGACAGTGGCCTGACCGTCACCCTGGATGCCTACCGCATCGATGTGGACGATCGCATCATCCTCTCCGGCTCGGTGGATAAGGAGTCCTCCCCACAAATTGAAACGCTGTTTGCCGGCACCAACGCCGAATCCGCCCGCTTCTTCATCAACGGCCTGGACACCCGCACCCAGGGGCTGGATCTGGTGGCCACCCAGGAGTTTGACCTGGGCAGCTGGGGTGAGCTGAAAGCCAACCTGGCCTACGCCTACAACGACACCGAGATTCAGTCGGTGAACCTGCCCACCATCCTGAGTGGTCAGCAGGAGCAGCTGTTTGACCGCCGGGAGGAGATTCGCGCCACCGACGCCAACCTGCACCACAAGGGCAACCTCGGCTTCACTCACAGCCTGAACGATCTGACCACCCACTTAAGGTTCAGCTACTTCGGCACCTACACCGTGGGCTACTCCCGAACCGAGGTGAAATACGACGCCAAGTGGACCACCGACCTCAGTGCCAGCTACGCCCTGACCGATGCCCTGACCCTGACCGCCGGTGCCCAGAACCTGTTTGACACCTATCCGGAGAAGCGCCCCGAGGACAACAACTTCAATGGCATCTTCATCTATCCGCTCACCAACACCCCCTTCGGGTTCAATGGCGGTTACTACTACATGGACCTGACCTACAGGTACTGACCACACCATAAAGGGCGCCCTCGAGGCGCCCTTTTTCATCTGGTAGCGAGCTTCTTTCCTGTGCCACGCTTCTAAGGTATCGCCCTTACCCCCAAGAAAATAGCTGCCCCTCAATGAACGGAGGTGTATATCAACCATAGGAATTTGGTGTTATTTTCATCAACAAACAACCATCAGGATGATTTTTATGCGCAAACTGCTTCTCATGACCCTGCTCTTCTCCCTGCCGTTGAGCGCTGAGGATCGCTTTAAGGATGTGAAGATCCTCTCCGAGAAAGTGTCGGAAGGGGTGCACATGCTCACCGGCAGCGGCGGCAACATCGGTGTCAGTGCCGGCGACGATGGCATTCTCATTATCGACGACCAGTTCGCGCCTCTGGCCGGTCGCATCCAACAGGCGCTGGCCGCCATCAAGCCTGGTCCGGTGAACTATGTGCTCAACACCCACTACCACGGCGATCACACCGGCGGTAACGCCGAATTTGCGCCTCCTGCTACGGTGTTCGCTCATCACAATGTCCGGCTGAGACTGGCAGACGATGCCAAGTTCTCCCCTGAGCACCTACCTGTGGTGACCTTCGATAAGGGGATCACCTTCCACCTCAACGACGACACCATTCGGGTCATCCACCTGCCTCATGGCCACACGGATGGCGATGCCCTGGTTCGTTTCGAAAAGGCCAATGTGATCCACATGGGTGATCTCTTCTTCAACGGCATGTTCCCCTACGTCGATCTCAAGGGAGGAGGCAGTGTGGAGGGATACCTCAATGCGGTCACCAAGGCGCTGGAATGGATGGATGCAGACACCAGGGTGATACCGGGTCACGGCAAGCTGGCGAACAAGGCCGACCTGCAGACGTTCCAGAAAATGCTGCTAGACTCAATAATATGGGCGAAGAAACAGGACAAGGATGCGCCACTGGAGGCTTGGCAGAAAGCCTTCCCCACATCCCTGTCCTCCTGGAGCTGGCGCTTCATCACCACCGAGCGTTGGGTCACCACTCTCTACGAGGATCGAAACAGACTGCATGACTGATCTGCTGGTTTTCGCCGCCCTGGTTTTGCTGGTCTCCATGGTGCCAGTTTACGGGACTGCGGTGCTGATACGCTCTCCCACTCCCGGGCCTTTGCTTGGGGCACTGACCGTGTGCGTCGCCTTGGCCCTGTTGGAACTGTCATTGGACAGAGTAAGTGGTCACTGGGGTTGGCTGGTGGGCGCCCTGTTTGGGGCCGTGGCCTTCAGTCTGCTGTTTGGCACCCGAACCTGGCGCGGCATCATCCTGGCCACCGTACTCTGCCTCACCTACCAGTGGGCCACCAGCGAATACCTTAATGGCGCTTCCCTCACCACCACCTTTAAGCAGCAGATCAATAAAGCCAGATCTGAGGTTTGGCCGGACTGAGCCATCTGACACAAAAAAGGCGGCCCAACGGCCGCCTGTCTATTATTCGAGAATCTCTCTGACCCGCTCCAGGTCCTCCGGCGTGTCCACGCCGGCCGGAGGGGTCTCTTGGGCCTCCTCCACATGAATCCCTTCACCGTAGTAAAGCACCCTCAACTGCTCCAGGGATTCAATCCCCTCCAGTGGACTGGGCTGCCAACTGACATAACGCTGAATAAAGCCAGCACGATAGCCATAGATGCCTACATGACGCAGCGCGCCAGGGCTGACCGCTGGCCCATCGGCAAACCCGTCCCTGTGGTAGGGAATCGGCGCACGAGAGAAATAGAGGGCCCTGCCATCGGCGGCGCACACCACCTTGACCGCATTGGGGTTGAACATCTCCTCGGCGTCTTCGATGGCCACCCCCAGGGTGGACATGGGCAGCCCGCTGGCGATCAGGTTTTGCGCCACCTGACGGATGTTGGCGGGCGGGATCAGGGGTTCATCACCCTGAACATTGACCACCACCTGATCTTCACCGAGCTGAAGCAGCTCGACCACTTCGGCCAGGCGCTCGGTTCCTGAGTTATGATGCGCTGAGGTCATCACCACCTCGGCGCCAAAACCTGAGACGGCGTCAAACACCCTCTGATCGTCGGTCGCCACCACCACCCGGTCGGCACCGCTGGCCTGGGCCTGCTCGCAAACCCACTGGATCATCGGCTTTCCGGCGATCTCCGCCAGAGGTTTGGCAGGCAGCCTGGTAGAGGCAAAACGGGCGGGAATCACCACCACAAAGCCCATGATCAGTCTTCCTTCAGCTCAGTCGCACGGTTCTCCAGCAGCACTGGAATACCGTCGTCGATGGGGTAAACCAGACGGTCTGCCTTGCAGATCAGGGTCTGCTCGGCCGCATTGAACTCCAGCTTACCCTTACACACAGGGCAGGCAATAATCTCTAGCAGTTTGGTATCGAACGCCATTGTTTATTCCTTCAGTCGTGACAGCAGCGCGCCATCAAAATCTTCCGGTAAATTAGCAGTTACCGGTAGGTAAAACCAGTTGGGCCGGGCAAAACCACGGCACTTGACCGCATCTTTTTCGGTCATCAGCAGCAGTTCGCCGTCCGGGGTCAGTGCCGCCAGTTCCGCCTCACTGTACAGGTAATGATCGGCAAAGGGGACACAGCGCAGCGGCGACAGCCCCTGCTCCTCCAGTGAGGTGAAGAACCTTGGGGGGTTGCCGATCCCCGCCATGGCCACAATCTCCAGGTCCGGGTCGAAGGCACGATCACTGCCATCCACCGCGTTCAACCTGTCCGGGGACAGAGACATGGGGTATTCACCGACCTGATGCTGACCGCCGTTGCAGATCACCATATCCACACTCTTGAGGCGACTCACGGGCTCTCGCATCGGCCCCATGGGCATGCGAAAACCATTGCCGAAGCGACGCTCTCCGTCAACCACCACCAACTCGATGTCTCGCTGAAGGCGGTAATGCTGCAGGCCGTCGTCGGCCACAATCACGTCCACCTTCGCCCTCTCCAGCAGCAGCTGGGCCGCCTTGATGCGATCCGGCCCCACCGCCATCGGCGCGCCGGTTCGCTGGACAATCAGTGCGGGCTCATCCCCGACCTGGGCTGGGTCCGTATCCTGGGACACCCACTGGGGCCAGGTTTCAGCCTGGCCGCCATAGCCGCGGCTGATCACCCCCACCTGATAGCCATGGCGGCGCAGCAATTCAATCAGATAAAGCACCACCGGCGTCTTACCATTGCCGCCGACACTGAGGTTGCCCACCACGATGACTGGCACCGGCAACTTGACGCTGGGCATCACCCCGAGGCGAAACAGCAGGCGACGCAGGCCGCTGACCAGGATAAACAGCAGGGTCAGCGGGGCCAGCAGCCACAAGACCGGGCTCCCCTGCTGCCAGGCACGTTCGAACCAGCTACTCATTGTCACCGAACTGCATCTGGTGCAGTTGACTGTAGATGCCACCATGCTGAAGCAGCTGCTGATGGTTGCCCTGCTCCACCACCTGGCCCTTGTCCACCACCATGATGATGTCGGCATTTTCGATGGTGGAGAGGCGGTGGGCAATCACCACCGAGGTGCGCCCCTTCTGCAAGTTGTCCAGGGCCGCCTGAATGGCACGCTCAGACTCGGTATCCAGGGCCGAGGTGGCCTCATCCAGGATCAGGATGGGAGCATCCCTCAGGATGGCGCGGGCGATGGCGATGCGCTGGCGCTGACCACCGCTGAGCAGGATGCCGTTTTCACCCACCATGGTATCCAGCCCCTGTGGCAGATCCTTAACGAACTCCATCAGGTAGGCGGCTTCGGCAGCGGCTTCGATCTGGTCACGACTGCACTGCTCGCAAGCGTAAGCGATGTTGTTGGCGATGGTGTCATTGAACAGGGTCACCTGCTGAGACACCATGGCAATCTGGCTGCGCAGGTTACTCAGGACGTACTCGTTCACGTCCACCCCGTCCACCTGAATCATGCCGTCGGTAGCATCGTAGAAACGGGGCAGCAGGCTGGAGATGGTACTCTTGCCCGAGCCGGAACGGCCCACCAGGGCCAGGGTCTTGCCGGGCGGCACCTCCAGGGACACACCGCGCAGGGCCGGATCATCTTTGTTGGTGTTGGGGTAGCAGAAGGTCACATCCTTGAAACTGATCGCCCCCTCGACCCGGTCCACCTTATGGCTGCCATTGTCGGCGGCATTCGGCGTGTCCAGCACCTCAAACACCGAGTGGGCGGCGGTGATGCCACGCTGGAAGTCGGCGTTGACCCGGGTCAGGTGCTTGAGCGGCTGCATCAGACCCATCATGGAACCGACGATGGTGATAAAGGTACCGGGAGACAGGCTCTGGAAAATGAAGTCGAAGCTGGCCACATAGAGCACCACGCCAAGGGCCACGGAGCCGATGATCTGAATCACCGGCTGGCTGATCGCCTGAGCCGCCGACAGCTTCATGTTCTGCTGACGATTGCGGTTGTTCACTCTGGCGAAACGCTCCGCCTCGATCTCCTGACCGCCGAAGGCGATCACGTTCTTATGCCCCTTGATCATCTGCTCAGAGGCGGTGGTCACGCCCCCCATCGCTTTCTGAATCGCCTTGGAAACCTTCCGGAAACGACGGCTTACCAGGGTGATCACCCAGGCGACCAGGGGCCCAATCAGGAAGAAGATCAGCGACAGCTGCCAGCTCTGATAGAACATGATAAACAGCAGGCCGATGACCGTGGCACCATCGCGCACCATGCTCACCAGCGCGCTGCTGGAGGCCCGGGCCACCTGCTCGGTGTCGTAAGTAATGCGACTGATAAGGTCCCCGGAACTCTGGGTGTCAAAGTAGCTCACCGGCAGGTTGAGGTACTTCTCAAACACCATCTGGCGCATGCTCTGCACCACCTTCTGGCTGACCCAGGCCAGGCAGTAGGTCGACACAAAGTTGGCGGAGCCGCGGACAAGGAACATCCCTATCACGATAAAGGGGGCCATCTTCAGCACGTCGCTGTTGCCCGCAGTCAGCGCATTATCAATCAGGGGCTGAACCAGCCAGATCATACCGGCGTCCACCGCACCATAGGTGATCATCCCCAGAATGGAGACAACAAACGCGGCGCGGTAGGGGAGAACATAGGGCCACAGACGCTTAAAGGTTGCCCAGGTCTGTCCCTTCTCCATTGGAGTTGGTTTGGCGCTCATAGAGTTAACCGAATTTCAATATAAGGGGCCATTCTACCCACACCGGGCATGGATACCAACGCATGGTGAACAAATGTCGATTAAACCGTCAATTACCCCCATTAGCTACCAGCCTCGCTGGTTATACCAATAGGGAGCCAGATCCTCGCTGTAGCTCAGCAGAGTCACTCCCTGGGGGTGAAAGTGAACACTCACCTGTCCCTGACGCCCCGTGGTTTTCTGAATGGCCCCCTGCCCCTGATACCTGGCCTCTACCTCGGGATGAGGGAAGCGCCAGCGATTACGCCAGCCTGCCGGGTGGATAACGATGCCGGGAGACACCGCCCTGACCCAGGGCTCGGTACTGGAACTGCGACTGCCGTGGTGAGGTGAGATCAGCAGGGTGGCCCGCCTGGGAGTCATCCTGGCCTCGGAGGCCGCCTCGATGTCACCGGGAAGCAGCACGCTGTACTGGCCGTCGGAGATACGCAAGATGCAGGAACCATTGTTGCCCCGGTAGTCGAACTGCTGCCAGGCCAGCTCAAGCCCCTGCCAACGAGTGGGGCCTCGCTTACACTCCTCTCCAGAGATCTCTTTGAGCCCGGGCCACAGACGTTTCATCGCTGTCGCGCCGCCTGCGTGGTCGTTATCGCCGTGGGAGAGTACCAGGTAATCCAGGTGGCCTATCCCCCGGCCTCTCATGAAGGGATCCACCACCCGTTCGGCGTAGCTGAAGCCAGACGGAAAGGCGGCTCCTGTGTCGTACACCAGCGCCCTGCCCTGCTTCTCCACCACCACACTCAGCCCCTGCCTCACATCCATCACATGAACCTGCCAACTCAGAGGCGACCGCTCCAACTGGGTCAGCAGTGTGGGGATCACCAGCACCGGCGCCAGATACCTGGCCTTGGGCACAGGCGGTCGCCACACCAGCCACAGCGCCAGGGGCAGCAACACCAGAGTCATCATTCCATGAGCCCAGCCCAGGCTGGCTCCCGGCAGGGACTGGGCAGTCTGGGCCACCCACTCCAGTGGCCACAGGACCATATCCGCCAGCCACAAGCCGCTGTCGGCAAACGGCAGCGACAACCAGAGCCCCAGAGCGGCCACCAGAGTCAGGGGCAGAGCCACCACGGACACCCAGGGCACCATCAGCAGGTTGGCCCACAAGGCATGGAGTGACAGAGAGCCAAACCACCCCAGCTGCACCAACCCCAGCAACAGCGTCAGTCCACACTGAATCCACACCAGGCTGGCCAGGCGACCGCGACTCCACCCGGGCGCCTGAGCCACCAGCAGCATGATGATTCCGACGGCGCAGCAGGAGAGCCAGTAGCCCGGCCCCAGCACCGCCAGGGGGTCCAGCAGGAGCAGCAATGCTGCGGCCCTGAGCAGCAGCTCCCAGGGGCGGCCAAAGCGCCCGGTGGCCAGCATCACCATGGCGGCCAGAGCCATGATCAGGGCCCTCTGGGTCGCCAACCCCAACCCGGCCAGCAGGGCATAGCCTATGACCCCGAGGGCAGCCACCAGCAACACCGGCAAACGGGCACCGCCCCCCTGAGAGGGACACAGTCGTCTTGCCAACCCGCCGAGCAGAGTCACCAGCAGCAGCGCCACCAGACTCAGGTGCAGCCCTGAGATTGCCACCAGGTGAGTCAGGCCTGCGGCCCGGAGCGTCTGCCAACGCTCATCACTGAGCCCACGGCGGTCCGCCATGGCCAGGGCCCACAGCAGGTCGCCTCTGGGCAGGGAAGCAACAGCCTGTTCAAGGCTCTGGGCCAGGGGGACGCGCCAATGGCTGTGTTGCGCTACCGGTTCCATCGTCAGGATGCGTCCCTGGGCCACCACCCGGTTGGCCAATGCATGGCGTCTCTGGTTCCAGCTAAACTGATTGAAGGTACCCATGGGAGGCCGCAACTTGACCCTCATTTGGTAGAGGTGGCCCGGCTGCCACTGGGTCTCCCCCTGGTAGGTCAGCCAGATGCGATCGGGATGGTGGAACTTCAATGGGGTTTCTCCGATTCTCTCGACCTGCCATAAAGTTCGCTGGTATAGTGCGCCGCGGGTTGGTAAAGTGAGCAGCCTCGCCACCAGCTGGTGCTCCCCCTCACTCAGGGGCTGTGCCGCAGTGATATGACGGTCGCCGTGCCAGGCGAACCAGCAGACGCCCAGCAGTATTCCGGCCAACAACGGCTTTTGCCGCACTAGCCAGAGGGCGGCCGCTCCAGTGACGACCAGAAACCCGGGAGGCAGTAATGCCGGCCAGAACAGGCCTGAGCTGATGGCTGCCACCCAACCAAGAAGAAAACTGTTCACCTGACTCTGTTTAGGCGATAACAAACCGCTATGCCAAAAAAGACCATTCAACGGCTGATGCCGAACCCTGAGAAACTCAAGGACCACAAGCACCTGAAACTCTTCGGTGATGTGATCCATCAACCCGGGTTGTGGCACCTGAATCGTCGCTCTGCCGCTGGCGCCCTGGCGGCCGGCATGTTCATGGCGTGGGTTCCCGTTCCCTTTCAGATGGTCTTGGCCGCGGCTGCCGCCATCATTCTCGGCGTCAACCTGCCGCTGGCGGTGGTCACCGTGTGGTTTACCAATCCGGTCACCATGCCCTTCATGTTCTATCTGGCTTACCTGGTCGGGGCTTCCCTGTTGGGCATCGAAGCTGGGCACTTCCAGTTTGAACTGAGTTGGGAGTGGCTCAGCACCAGCCTGGGGCAAATTGGCGAACCCTTCCTGCTCGGTTGCCTGGTGCTGGGGGGACTCAGTTCCCTGTTTACCTATTTCGTGATCAATAGCTTATGGCGCTACTCCATCCTGTTTAGCTGGAAGAAGCGCCAGAAACAGCGCAACGGCAACGGCAACGGCAACGGCAACGGCAACGGCAACGGCAACGGCAACGGCAACGGCAACGGCAACGGCAACGGCAACGGCAAGTAAGCCTGCCCGAATCACAGCGTTAAAAAAGGCTCCCGAGGGAGCCTTTTTTGATCGCTTATCCACCTTAATGGCACGGACGGATATCTGCTCAGAGGAGGATCAACGGCCCGCTGCCGCGTATCTCAGAACCAAACAACAGAGGCACCCGAGGGGTGCCTCTGTTGCCGGCCTACCTGAGTGCCTGGGCCGGCTCCTGCGCCGCCGCTTTCCAGGCGGGATAGAGAGACGCCACCACGGTCACCAGGAAGGCCAGCACCGTCACTGACACCACGTCACTCCAGATCAGCTGTGAAGGCAGAAAATCGATAAAGTAAACATCCCCTGAAAGCAGGGTGATCCCCAGACTCTGCTCGATGGCACGCACCAGGTCGGACAGGCGCCAGCCCAGGGCACTGCCCAGAGCAGCCCCCAACAGGCAGCCGGTCAGGCCGGTCAGGGCCCCCTGAACCAGGAAGGCCCCCATCACCGCCCGGCGCTCCAGGCCCATGGTGCGCAAAATAGCGATCTCCGCCTGTTTGTCCCGAACCGCCATCACCAGGGAGCAGATGATGTTGAAACTGGCCACGGCCACCATCAGCACCAGCACCAGATACATCAGGCTGCGAATCAACTGAATGTCGGAGTAGAGGTGCCCCTGAGTACGGGTCCAGTCGTTCAGATAGAGATAGTGGGTCTGTCGATAGCCGACGGCCCGAATGACCTGAGGCGCGGCAAACAGATCGTCCAGTTTCAGCCTCAAGCCCCCAACTCCCTGGCCGAAGTCCCGTATCTGCGAGGCGCGGCTGAGGCTGGTAAAGGCCATGGTGCGGTCAATTTCACCGCCCAGGTCAAACAGGCCGGTCAGGGTAAACACCACCCGCTTGGGAGGGCGCTGCCCCTGCGTGGCCGGCCGGGGGACCAACAGGGTCACCTTGTCCCCAAGGTTCAGGTTCAGTTCGGCCGCCAGGGCTTTGCCCAGCACCAGGGGCGAATCGCCGTCGGACAGTGATCCCCAGGCTTCAGACGACATATAGCTGTGGGCATCGGAGACCCGGGCCTCCAGCCTGGGATCCACCCCTCTCACCGACACGCCCTTGAGTTTCTCGCCTTTTTGCAGCAAACCATTGACCAGGGTGAACGGAGCCGCCGCCGCCACACCTGGCTCTGTCAGGGCATCGTCCGCCATCCCCTGCCAATCCAGTATGGGGCTGTCCACCGCGATGAGCTCCGCCTGGGGGACCACCGCCAACAAGCGATCTTTGAGCTCTCTTTCGAAGCCATTCATGGCAGACAGCACCAGGATCAGCACCGTGACCCCCAGGGCAACGCCGATGATGGAAGAGAGGGAGATCACCGAGATAAAGCGGTTGCTGTGGCGGGTGCGCAGGAAGCGCCATCCCAGTTGCCAGATAAGAGCCAGGTTCTTCATTGAGCGGCCTGCAATCGGCCGCCATGCATCATCAGCTGACGGTCCAGCCGGGCCGCCAACTCACGGTCATGGGTGACCACCACGAAAGCGGTGCCCTCCTGGGCGGCCAGTTCCCGAATCAGTTCATACACCTCTTCGGCGGTGGCCTCATCCAGATTCCCCGTGGGCTCGTCCGCCAGCACCAGGGCTGGGCGGTTGACCAACGCCCGGGCAATGGCCACGCGCTGGCGTTCCCCGCCGGAGAGCTCAGAGGGTTTGTGCTCCATGCGGTGGCTCAGGCCAACCCGGTTGAGCAGCTCCTCACCCCGAGTCCTGGCCTGGGCCTTGGACTGACCGGCGATCAGCAGCGGCATGATGACGTTCTCCAGGGCAGTGAACTCCGGCAGCAGGTGGTGAAATTGATAGACAAACCCCAACTCCCGGTTACGCAGTTGAGTGCGGGCGCCATCGCTCAGGGCAAACAGCTCCTGCCCCTTAAACCACACCTGGCCCTCGCTGGGGGTGTCCAGGGTGCCAATGATGTGCAGCAGGGTGCTCTTGCCCGAGCCGGAACTGCCCACCACCGCCAGAAGCTCGCCGGCGTTAACCTCCAGGTTCAGGTCCGTCAGTACCCGGGTGGCCAGCTTACCCTCCCGATACTCTTTGCCCAGCTGCTCACAACGCAGCAATAGATCACTCATAACGTAACGCCTCAGCGGGTTGAATCAGGGAAGCCCGCCAAGCGGGGTAGAGAGTCGCCAGGTAGCTGATCAGCATGGCACCGGCCAGGATCAGGCCTATCTGGCCATAGTTGAGGATCACCGGCAGTGGCTGGCCCGGGGGCAGCAGCCAGATCCCCAGGGCGGCCATCACCCCTTGCAGGTTGAACGCCAGCGCCAGCCCGGCCAGGGCACCGACCACCACCCCGAGCAGGGTACTGGTCATCCCCTGGACGGAGAACACCCCCATCACCGAGGCACGACTCAGTCCCATGGTTTTGAGGATGGCGATGTCGGAGGTCTTGTCGGTGACCATCATCACCAGGGCGGAGACCACGTTGAAAGCGGCAATGGCGATGATCAGCGCCAGCAGCATCGCCATCATGTTCTTCTCCATCTTGACCGCGCTGAACAACTGACCGTAATCGTTGCGCCAGTCCTGCACCCGGTAACCCTCCCCGAGCTGAGTCTGCAGCTGGGCCGCCAGAGCCGGCGCCGTGAAGGCGTCATCCAGGTAGAGGCGCATCGACGCCACCCGCCCCTTGCCCAACCGGGTGAGACGAGCGGCATCATTGATGTGTACATAGGCCAGGTTGCCATCCACTTCGGCGCCGAGTTCAAACACACCGGCCAGGGTAAACACCCGTTGGCTTGGCAGCCTTCCCATGGGGCCATAGACGGCGCCGGTGGCGGAGATCACCCGCACCTTGTCACCGGGCAGCAGGTTGAGACGGCTGGCCAGACGGGCCCCCATCAGGATCTGGTACTGACCAGGCTGAAGATCCTGCCAGCGCCCGCTGAGCAGATGACTGGACACCGTTGAGAAACCAGACTCCTGATGTGGATCCACGCCGAGAATCTGTGCACCGCTGAGCGCCCCCTCCCCTTGCAGCATCGCTTCGGTGCCCACAAGTGGGGTCACCCCGACGACTCCGGGCTGAGTAGCCAGGGTCTGTTGCAGCTCAGCGGGGTTGTCAAGGTAACGGGCCTGGGACACCAGCACCTGGGGTACGGCGCCAAGCAGGCGGGTCTTCAGCCGTCCCTCCAGGCCGTTCATCACTGAGCTGACCACGATCAGCGCGGCCACCCCCAGGGCGATACCCACCACGGAGAAGAAGGTAATAAAGGAGACGAACTGGGTGTCCTTTCGGGCACGCCAGTAACGCAACCCGATAAGCAGGGAGACAGAAGGCGACATCTAACCATTTGCCAAATAGATAAGTTATCGGATAATAAAGTTATTCGCCCCCAATAGACAAGTTCAGGCCATGTCCGAGACGCAACAAAGCTTTTTCAGTGTAACCTGCGAGTTCACCCTGTTCGCCGACCCTCTGCCTGCGGACAAGCGCCTGGTGGACACCGATACCCTGCTGACCATGATGCCCCGTGCCTTCAAGCTGATGGCTCAGGTCAATGAAGTGGAGCAGCGCTGCCAGCCCCTGATGGCCAGCCTGGCGCAGCATGCCGCCGAACTGGCGGAGTACCTGAGCCTGCAAAATCTCAAGCTGGATATGGTGCTGCAGCTACAGCTGGAGAGAAGCACCGAAGCAAGGTACCGCTGTCAGGGCGTCCGTTTTGGGGGCAGTGGTGCCCAGGTTCGCAGTGACCATGCCCTGGAGCCTGGCACCATCCTGGAGATCAAGATTCTGGTGCCAGAAGAGAATGTCGCGGTCTTTGCCGTCGCCGAACTGACTCAGTGTCAGCCCCAGGAGAGCGGCTTCCTGTGGGATCTGGACTTCACCAGCATCATCGAAGCGGATCAGGAACGGCTGGTCCATGCCAGTCTGCAGGTGGAGCAGAGATTGCTTCGTGCCAGGGCCCAGGCCCGACGCGAACAGCAAACCCCCTGACACGCTGGGGTGGAAGCGCCCGCCCCCCTTGCCTACAATAGCCGCACCTAACTTCAGTAAGCCCGAATCATGAGTAGTTTTTCCCCCCTGGCGCCGGCCCCCGCCGGCGCCGGATGCAAGCGCCGTCTTACCGGCCTTACCGGCAGTGCCCTTAGCCTGACCATCAGCCGCCTGGCCCGACAGCATCAGGGAGTCAGCTTACTGATCACCCAGGACACCCCCTCTGCCCTGCACCTGGAGCAGGAGCTGGCCTATCTCTGCCCGGAGATGACCGTCACCCTGTTTCCGGATCGCGAGGTGCTGCCCTACGACAGCTTTTCGCCTCATCAGGACATCGTCTCCCAGCGCCTGGAGGCACTCTATCGTCTGCCTCAGACCCAGAATGGCCTGGTGATCGTTCCGGTCAACACCGCCCTGGTCAGGCTGCCCCCGGTGGATTATGTGGGCAGCAGCGTGCTGTTGCTGGAACCCGGCCAGCGCATCGACATCGACGCCCTGCGCCATAACCTGACCCAGGCGGGCTACCACCATGTGGAGCAGGTGTATGAGCATGGCGAATTTGCGGTTCGAGGCTCCATCATCGATCTGTTCCCCATGGGCAGCGAGCAGCCTCTGCGACTGGATCTGTTCGATGATGAGCTGGAGTCCATTCGTACCTTCGATGTGGACAGTCAGCGCACCCAGGGCAGCCTGGAGCGGGTACGTCTGCTGCCCGCCCGGGAGTTTCCCACCAATGACAAGGCGATCGAAGGGTTCCGAAGCCGCTGGGGCCAGCACTTCAGCCGCATCAGCAACGAAGCGGAGTCCGTCTATCAGCAGATCAGCCGAGGCCTGATGCCCGCCGGCGCCGAGAACTATCTGCCGCTGTTTTTCGAGTCCACCGCCACCCTGTTCGACTATCTGCCCGATCAGGTGCAGCTGATGACCTCGGGGGACATTCAGGGAGCCTGCGACAAGTTCCTGTCCGACGCCACCCAGCGCTTCGACAACTACGGGGTGGATCCACTGCGGCCGCTGCTGCCCCCCAACACCCTGTTCCTGAACACCGAAGAGCTGTTCGCCCGCATCAAACCCCATGGCCGTATTCAGCTCTCCCGCGAGATCAGCGAGATCGCCAAAGAGCCCAAAGCCAGGGTCTCAGCCATCGGCGATGTGGCGGTCAATCACCAGCTCAAGGTGCCGACCCAGGCCCTGGCACAGCGGCTGGAAGGGGCGAAGCGCACCCTGTTCAGCGTCGAGTCCGAGGGGCGCCGGGAGGCCCTGCTGGAGCTGCTGCGCCCCATGCAGCTGACCCTGAGCCAGTTCAATCACCTGGACCAGTTCCTCGACGACGACGCCGCCATCGGCATCATCGTCAGCCCCCTGGAACAGAGTGTGTTGCTGGAGCAAGAGGGGCTGGCCCTCATCTGCGAAGAGGAGTTGCTGGGCGGCCGGGTACGTCAACGTCGTCGCCAGCGCAAGACCGTCAGCTCCGACACCCTGATCCGCAACCTGGCGGAACTCAAGGTGGGCCAGCCTGTGGTACACCTCAAGCACGGCGTCGGCAGCTATCAGGGACTGCAGACCCTGGAGGCCGGTGGCATGAGCACCGAATTCCTGGTGCTGGAGTACAAAGACCAGGCCAAGCTCTACGTGCCGGTGAATGCCCTGCACCTCATCAGCCGCTACAGCGCCGGTGAAGAGTCTGAGGTCCAGCTTAACCGGCTGGGCAGCGAAGCCTGGGACAAGGCCAGGCGCAAGGCCGCCGAGAAGGTCCGGGACGTGGCCGCCGAACTGCTGGACATCTATGCCCAAAGAGAGAGCAAGCCGGGCTTCGCCTTCGAACTGGATGAGCCTGAGTATCAGCGGTTCTCCGCCGGTTTCCCCTTCGAAGAGACCGTGGACCAGCACCACGCCATCGATGCCGTGGTACGCGACATGCGCACCAGCAACGCCATGGACCGCCTGGTGTGCGGCGACGTTGGCTTCGGCAAGACCGAAGTGGCCATGCGCGCCGCCTTTGTGGCGGTGGCCGGAGGCAAGCAAGTGGCGGTCCTGGTGCCCACCACCCTGCTGGCCCAGCAGCACTATGAAAACTTCCGCGACCGCTTCGCCGACTGGCCGGTGCGCATCGAGGTGATGTCCCGCTTCAAGACCGCCGGCGAGCAAAAGCAGGTGCTGAATCAGCTCGCCGAAGGCAAGGTGGACATCGTCATCGGTACTCACAAATTGCTGCAGTCGGACATCAAGTTCACCGACCTGGGGCTGCTTATCGTCGATGAGGAGCACAGGTTCGGCGTTCGCCAGAAGGAGCAGATCAAGGCGCTGCGGGCCGAGGTGGACATCCTCACCCTGACCGCCACCCCCATCCCCCGCACCCTGAATATGGCGATGTCCGGCATGCGCGACCTGTCCATCATCGCCACACCGCCGGCACGGCGACTGTCGGTGAAGACCTTCGTCCGCCCCAAGGAGGGCAACCTGATTCGCGAAGCGCTGATGCGGGAGATCCTCCGCGGCGGCCAGGTCTACTTCCTGCACAACAGCGTGGACACCATAGAGCAGTGCGCCAAGGAGCTGGCGGAACTGGTGCCCGAGGCCCGCTTCGCCATCGCCCATGGCCAGATGCGCGAACGGGAGCTGGAACGGGTGATGAGCGACTTCCACCACCAACGCTTCAACGTGCTGGTGTGCACCACCATCATCGAAACCGGCATCGATATCCCCAGTGCCAACACCATCATCATCGAGCGGGCCGACCGCTTCGGCCTGGCCCAGCTGCATCAGCTGAGGGGACGGGTGGGCCGCTCCCATCACCAGGCCTACGCCTACCTGCTGACCCAGGGCAAGCGCCTCACCAAAGACGCCAAGAAGCGACTGGAGGCCATCGAGCAGTTGGAAGACCTGGGAGCGGGCTTTATGCTGGCCACCCAGGATCTGGAGATCCGCGGAGCCGGTGAACTGCTGGGGGATGAACAGAGCGGCCACATCGCCAAGGTAGGCTTCAGCCTCTATATGGACATGCTGGAGCAGACGGTGGCCGCCCTCAAGGCTGGCAAGGAGCCCAGCCTGGATCAGATCCTGGCAGAACAGACCGAGCTGGAGCTGAAGATTCCGGCCCTGTTGCCGGAGGCGTACATCCCCCACGTCAATACCAGACTGGCAATCTACAAACGCATCGCCTCCTGCAACAGCGTGGACGAACTGACCGAAGCCCGGGTGGAGCTGGTGGACCGGTTCGGCAAACTGCCGGACGCCACAGAGAATCTGCTGACCCTGACCCGTCTGAAACTGCGTGCCATGGCTGCGGGCATCCGCCGCATCGACGCGCACGCCAAGGGGGGCAGCATCGAGTTTGGGCCGGACACCAGTGTGACTCCGGAAATCCTCATAGGTCTGTTACAATCCCAAGCTGGCCTCCTGCGAATGGATGGCCCCAATAAATTGCGCTTCCAGGGCGAGTTGCAGGAAACCCCTGCCCGCCTGGAGGCGGTGGAACAGCTGCTAAGCCAACTGGGGATCTGATGAGCAAACCACTGTACCGCGCCCTGTTTGGGCTCACCGCCCTGCTGGGCAGCGGCGTTAGCGCCGCCGAAGAGGCCACCTGGTTTGAGGTGGAACTGGTGGTGTTTGAGCGTCCCCAGACCACCAGCGAGCGCTTCCCAGAAGAGCTGTCTCCGATGAAAATCGCTGCCCAGCGCGATCTTCTCGGCCCTGCGGTGATGCCGGACACCAGCTCACTGGAGCTGGCGCTGAGCGACTGCCAGAGCTTCGGCTGGCAGCCGGATCAACCGGAATGCCAGCCTCAGCCCGACCAGCCCGAGCAACCCATCGACCTGCCGGTCCGGGTCACGGCGATCAACATGGGGGATCCTCGACTGGGCGAACCCTACCTGCTGCCGGAGAGTGAGATCGAGTTTGACGAGGCTCTGGCCAAGCTCAAACGAGGTGGTGCCAAGCTGCTGCTGCACACCGGCTGGCAACAGCCGGTCTACAGCCGGGGCAACAGCCAGGCCTACCGCCTCTACAGCGGCCACAACTTCGCCGACCGCTACCAGGCCGATGGTCGGCTGATCCCGGAACAGAGCCCCGCAGACAGCGGCGCCTTTGATCTCTCCTGGCTGATGCCCCAGGCGGCAGAGAGCCAGCCCATGTGGCAGCTCGATGGTTGGATTCGCATCTACCTTAATCAGTTCCTGCACATCGACACCCAGCTTCAGCTTCGCGAAGAGGGGGAAAGGCCGGTGCCAGTGCTGGAGACAGGGGACGGGGAGCCTTTGGCGAATGGCGCACCCATGGTGATCACAGGTGCCCTTGAGCAATCAGAGGGAGAGGCGGTGGACACAACCGTGGAAACCGAGCCCTTCCTGAACCAAATCAGGCTGGAGCAGAGCCGCCGGGTGCGCAGCCGGGAGATCCACTACTTCGATCACCCCAGGCTGGGGATGGTGGTACAGATTCGCCGTATGACCCAGCCCAGCAAGATGCCTCCGCTGGAGGCGACGCCAACCGAGACGTTGCCAGTGATTGAATCGCCCACTGAAGCGCCAGCAAGCGCCCAGATCACAGACTCTACTCAGTAACCTCGAAATCCAGGTAGAGATCGCTGCCGTCGTAATCGGACACCAGCACGTCGGACACCTGGGCACTGGGCGGGCCCTGATGGGCCCAGTCCAGCATGGCGTCCACCGCCCTGTCTGCCCCCTGGGCCAGCATCTCTACGCTGCCGTCATCCAGGTTGCGCACATAACCGGTCACCCCGAGTCGGAGTGCCGTCTCCTGAGCTGAGGCCCGGAACCACACCCCCTGGACCTTGCCTGTCACCTTTACCAACAGCCGTTTCATCGAAGCACCCGCAATCACACAGTTAGTTTCAATATAGCAGCAAACAAAAAGGCGACCCCGAGGCCGCCTTAGTGTTCAACGAATCACGCGCAGTTGCGTTCTTCCGTTTTAAATTGGGACAGAGCCCTGAGTTGTTTGGAGATATCCTTGAACTTATGAGTCTGGGTTTCGTCCCAGATCACCGGATAGTAAGCCCCCAACTCGGACTCGATGCGCGCGGTATCCAGCACCTCGTCATTGCGGGCCAGGACGCACAGACAGTGGCCGCGGTTTCGCTCGCGGAACGCCGTAACGCACTTCTCCTTGATGTCCCGATACTCCTCGGGGCGGTCAATCAGCCCCACCATATTCTCTTCCGGCCAGAGGTTGGGGTTGAACACCACGGAGCGCATGCCGCAGAGGAAGCCCACCCGCTCGGCCCAGAAACCGCCCAGGCCTACGCCGACGATCAACGGATTGGCGTCATCGCTGAACTTCTTATGCTTCTCCACTTCCTTTAGCAGGTGCTGCATATCATGACGAGGATGCAGGGTGGAGTAATTGATAAAACGTACATCTTCATCCGCAAACTGCAGCTGAAGCACCTTCTCGTGATTTCCGGGACTGGTGGCATCAAAGCCGTGCAGGTAGATAATCATAGCGAAACCATTCCATTAGCTTGGGACCACTATAGCCACAGGGCCGGGCCAATCAAAGGGCAAATCCTGATCTGGATCACGGTTGATCGAATTTTGCCAGGTGAGCCCAATTCGATTCCGCACCAGAAATGCGTCTCTAACCAGTATGGGTCCTATCCAGTGTGAATCCCATTCCCAGGCCGTTTTGGTCCAGAGCACTCCCCCTGTGCCTGATCGAACAACAGAGCAGACATCGGCAGGACAGCATGGCGGCAAGATATTATGCTGTATGAGTCAGGTCGGATTTTGCTTTCCCTCCGCCTGGGTTACCATCAGCCATCCGCCTGCGGGCAACGACACAACAGGGATACCGTTTATGATCAGCGTGTTCGATATGTTCAGTATCGGCATCGGCCCCTCAAGCTCCCACACCGTGGGCCCGATGAGGGCAGCCAATCGCTTTATCGATGAGCTCAAAGAGCATCAGCAGTTTGAACAGGCCGACGAGCTTCAGTGCGAGCTGTTTGGCTCCCTGGGCCAGACCGGCAAGGGGCACGGCACCGGTAAGGCTGTGGTGCTGGGCTTGCTGGGTGATGAGCCGGAAACCGTAGACACCGACAGCGTCCAGGGCAAGCTGGACCAGGTTGAATCCGAGGAAGCCCTGGTTCTGAATGGTGAACGCCGGGTCCGCTTCACCCGGGCCAATGGCCTGACCTACCACAGACGCAAAACCCTTCCCCAACACGCCAACGCCATGACCCTGCGTGCCCTGGTGCGTGGCCTGGTGGTGTATGAGCAAACCTACTTCTCCGTAGGGGGCGGCTTTGTCCTGGACAAGAGTGAGATCGCCCAACCCATCACCATCAGTCAGGGCCCGACCCTGCCCTACCCTTTTGAGAGCGCCGCCCAGCTACTGGAGCTGTGTAATGAACAGGGACTCTCCATCGCGTCCCTGATGATGGCCAACGAGAAGATGGTGGCCGAAGAGCCCGCCATTCGCGCCCAGCTCTGGACCATCTGGCTCACCATGAAACAGTGTGTGGAACGCGGCTGTCGCGACGAAGGGATCCTCCCCGGTGGCCTGAAGCTGCGCCGCCGGGCCCCTACGCTGTACCGCAGACTCACCGTTGAAGGGTGCAACAGCAGCGATCCCCTCAATGCCATGGACTGGGTGGATCTCTTTGCCCTGGCGGTGAACGAGGAAAACGCCGCCGGTGGCAGAGTGGTGACCGCTCCCACCAACGGCGCCGCCGGTATCCTGCCCGCGGTCCTCTGCTACTACGACAAGTTTGTTCAGCCGGTGGACGAAGAGACCGCCTGTCGCTACCTGATGAGCGCCGCCGCCATCGGCATCCTCTACAAGAAAAACGCCTCCATCTCCGGCGCCGAAGTGGGCTGCCAGGGTGAGGTGGGCGTCGCCTGCTCCATGGCCGCCGGCGCACTGACCGAGATCATGGGGGGCACCCCTGCCATGGTGGAGTGTGCCGCCGAGATCGGCATGGAACACAACCTGGGCCTGACCTGCGACCCTGTGGGCGGCCTGGTGCAGGTGCCCTGCATCGAGCGCAACGCCATGGGCGCGGTCAAGGCGATCAACGCCTCCCGCCTGGCCCTGCGCGGCGACGGTCAGCACAAGGTCTCTCTGGACAAGGTGATCAAGACCATGTGGGAAACCGGCCAGGATATGCGCACCAAGTACAAGGAGACCGCCCGAGGCGGTCTGGCGGTGAACATCGTCGAGTGCTGATGGTTGCGTAAAGAGTTGAAGATCCCCGCCCCGGCGGGGATTTTTTTGGCCCTGAGTCCGCGGTGAGAGCGACAACTGCCTGCTGGCCGACCAACCCAAGTGATGCTGACAAAAAAGACCGCCAGATGGCGGTCTTTCTCTTTAAGGCTTAGGCAACGGCTTAATCGATATCCAGGTACTTGTGGGTCTGCACCGACAGTCGCCAGTTGCGCTTGATGCAGGTGTCGATGGCCAGCTCGGTCGCCCGCTTCTTGGTGGAGATGGGCTGCAGGCAGATCTGCGGCTCTCTGGGCAAGGGCTGGCCTTCGAGAAGCTGATCCAACTCCTCGATGTGACGCTCTGTGGCGATGGGATGCTTGATCTCATCCGCTCGGGCCAGTGCCTGCGACAGCACAGGCAGCCCGCCTTTCATGTTTACCTTGGGCGATACCGTCACCCAGGTCTGCTCATCACAACGTACCTCGGCACAGCCGGAGGTCTCAATCTGACAGCGCCAGCCCGCAGCGTGCATCAGCCGGGTCAGTTCGGTCAGATCGTACAGACAGGGTTCACCACCGGTGATCACCAGGTGACGGGCGCTGTAGCGGCCATCGGTGAGCAAAGCCACCAGTTGAGCTTCGTCATAGCCGGCCCAGATAGGCTTATCACCGCTGATACCGATGATCTGCTCCGGGTCCACCTGGTTCTCAGGCTCCACCTCCCAGGTATGGCGGGTGTCACACCAGGGGCAGCCCACAGGGCAGCCCTGAAGACGAAGGAACACCGCCGGCATGCCGGTAAACTGGCCCTCGCCCTGGATGGTCTCGAAAATCTCGTTAACGGGAAGCTGACTCACTGACCCGCCTCCTGCACCATCTCGCTGCTGGGCCAGGCATTGATCACCGCCTTGACCAGGGTGGCCAGGGGGATGGCAAAAAACACGCCCCAGAAGCCCCACAGGCCGCCGAAAATCAGTACGGCGATGATGATCGCCACCGGATGCAGGTTAACCGCTTCGGAGAACAGGATGGGCACCAGCACGTTGCCATCCAGCATCTGAATGATGCCGTAGGCCAGCATCAGATAGCCGAATTGTGGGGTTACCCCCCACTGGAACAAGCCGACCAGGGCCACCGGGATGGTCACTACGGTGGCACCGATGTAGGGGATCAGCACCGACAGCCCCACCGCCAGCCCCAACAGGGCGGCATAACGCAGATCCATAAACAGGAAGGTGAGGTAGCTGGCCACGCCAATGATCATAATCTCGATGGCTTTGCCGCGGATGTAGTTGACGATCTGGCCGTTCATCTCGGCCCACACCTGCTTGGCCAGTTCACGGTTGCTGGGCACAAAACGGCTGAGGCTGCGCAGCAGTTGGCGTTTGTCCTTGAGGAAGAAGAACACCAGCAGGGGCACCAGAATGGCGTATACCGCCAGGGCCACCAGGTCCACCAGGGAGCCCAGAGAGATCTGCAGCACCTGCTGTCCCCAGGCCAGAATCTGATTGTTGAGATTCTGCATCAGCTCCTGGACCTGCTTCTCGCTGATCACATCAGGATACTGTTGGGGCAGTGTCAGGACCATCCCCTGAGCCTGACCAATCATCTCGGGCAGTTCCCGGGCCAGGCTGATCCCCTGGTTCCAGATCTGCGGCAGGGCGATGAGACAGAACATCATCATCACCCCGACAAACACCAGCAGCACCAGCGAGACCGCCAGGGAGCGAGGCAAGCCGCGGTTGGCCATCTGCGCCACCGGCCATTCCAGCATGTAGGCCAGCACCACGGCCACCAGCAGAGGGGTGATCAGCTTGCCGTAGAAGTAGATGATGGCAAAGCCCACCATCAGGATCAGTGCCAGGGTGACCGCCTGAGGATCGGAGAACTTCTCCTGGTACCAGTTGCGGAGTAGATTCCACATACTTTTCTAAAACCTTTTCTGTCTTTTAATAATGCGGGCGCAGATAAACTGCCGTCCCCTGAGGCCGCGTGTCGGATTCCACCGAAAAACCGCAGCGCCGGGCATAGGGGATCAGATCCCGTAAGGTGGCCGGATCGCTGATAAGCAGCTCCAGCGCCTGGTCCTGACCAAGATCCTTCATCGCCAGCTTAGCCTGAACAAAGGCCATTGGGCAGCGATAAGCAGAAAGATCAACAAATTGCATCCTGACTTCCTTGCCAACTAATGAGGCTCAACCATCGGACACTCACCTCCGATAGGAAACGGCCACGAATCGGGCGTCATTATCCCCCTAGCTCAGACAAACCACAAACCCACGATGCAAGATTATGTAAAGTCTCTGGAACCCAAAGGGCCTCTGAGCAGACTAAATAGGGCATGCTGATCTCGGCTCACAGTTTTTTCGCCCGCATTCCCGGCCAGATTCTAACCCGCGGAGATCAACACGTCCCACTAGCCACCCCGGCCAATTCGGTATGAAGCACGTGCCGAGGACTGGAATAACCTAAGTTAAAACATAGCATTACTCCATTGACCTTGGGTAAATGCCTGTGCAACACAGTGGTCATTCACAGGCGGATGCAGGTACACTGGCCGGAACAACATCAGAAACGGACATCAAGGACACACGTGATCAGACGTTTTTCACTCACTCTGGGCGCCGCCCTACTGAGCGCGACACTGGGACTCACTGCAGTCCAGGCTCAACCGGAACTGCCTGAGCTTGGCACCGTGGCTTCCAGCACGCTCTCCATCGACAAAGAGAGCCAGATTGGGGACTTCTACATGCGGATGCTGCGCGGTCAGCTTCCCATCATCCACGACCCCGTGATGAACGAGTATCTCAATGATCTGGGTAACCGTCTGGTGGCCAGAGCGGACAACGTCAAAACCCCCTTCACTTTCTTTCTGATCAACAACAACGAAATTAACGCCTTCGCATTCTTCGGCGGCCATGTGGGTGTTCACACCGCCATTCTCAACGAAGCGGACAACGAGAGTGAGCTGGCGTCGGTTCTGGGACACGAAATCGCCCACGTTACCCAGCGCCACCTGGCCCGGGCCATCGAGGCGCAGAGGAAGACCGCCCCCGCCACGCTGGCAGGGGTGATTGGATCCATCATCCTGGCCATGGCCTCTCCGGAAGCGGGCATTGCCGCCCTGCAGTCGACCCTGGCCCTGAATCAGCAGGCACAGATCAACTACACCCGCAGCAACGAAAAAGAGGCGGACCGTATCGGCATCAAGACCCTGGCCGCCGCCGGGTTTGACCCCGGTGCCGTCCCCAGTTTCTTCGGCAAGATGGCGGCCAAATACCGCTTTGCCAGCAAGCCGCCCCAGATGCTGCTGACCCACCCCCTGCCCGAGAGCCGGGTGGCGGATGCCCGGGCCCGGGCAGCCCTCTACCCCTATCGCCCAGTGCCGGAAAACCTGCTGTTTCATCTGGCCAAGGCCAGGGTTCAGGTGCGCTACTCCAAGCTGGACCGAGACCACGCCCTGTTCCTGTTCGATAAGCAGGCCAAAATGGGCGACCCAGTGGTCATCGAGGCCGCCCATTATGGTAAGGCACTGACCCTGCTGGATATGGAACGCTTCGATGAAGCGGAGAAAGAGCTCAACGCTCTGCTGGCCGAAAGTCCGCAAAACCTGTTTTATCTGGATACCGCCGCCGACATCCTGCTGATGCAGAAACGCCCTCAGGAGGCGATTGCCCTGCTGCGACAAGCCCAGAAACTCCGGCCAGACAACAGCGTCATTGAGATCAACCTGGCCAACGTGCTGCTGCAAACAGGCCAGCTCAAAGAGGCTCGCACCCTGCTGGAGCACCAAATACTGCTCAATAAGGACAGTGTGGTGGCCTACGATCTGCTGTCCCAGGTGTACCGCAAGATGGGATTGACCGCCGAGCGCCATATGGTCCAGGCTGAGTTGCTGGCTCTGTCGGCCGGTTACGGCCAGGCCATTGAGCAGCTTCAGTATGCCTACCGCCAGACAAAAGATAACCCTCTGCAGAAGGCGCGCATCGATGCCAGAATCAAAGAGCTGCGCAAGTCGGAACAGGAGATGAAATCCCTTTGATCTGATGGCGGCCCGACGTAGAATGGCCCCATAATGAGATCATGATCACAGGAAGTTCATTACCATGACCCAAACTACCCGCATCTGGCACAACCCCCGCTGCTCCAAGAGTCGTCAAACCCTGGCGTTACTGGAGGAGCAGGGGGTGACTCCCCAAGTCTATGAATACCTGAAACAGGCTCCCTCCGAAGCGGAGCTTCGTCAGATCCTGGAGATGCTGGGTCTGGCCCCCCGCCAGCTGATGCGCACCAAGGAAGCGGAATACAAGGAGCAGAACCTGGCCGATGCCGGGGATGATGCCCTGATCGCCGCCATGCTCAGCACCCCCAAGCTGATTGAGCGCCCCATTGTGGTTCATGGCAATCGTGCTGCCATCGGCCGTCCCCCGGAGCAGGTGCTGGAGATCCTCAAATAAGATGGTGAACCACAGCGAAAGCCTGGGCCGCTTCGCCCTGGGCAGCTACCTCAGCTGCCTGTTGTACATTCCCCTGTGGCAGCTGTGGTTGTCCCCGGGGAGCGGCTACTCACTGGGATTCAGCCTGATGATGCTGGTGCCGCTGTTCCTGCCCCTTCCCGGCATGCTCAAGGGGAAGCCCTATACCCATGCCTGGTCAGGCTTTATCGCCTGCCTCTATCTGGTCGCCAGCCTGACCCAGCTGTGGGTCGCCAGAGAGGCGTTCTGGTGGCCAACCCTGGCCACAGTACTGCTGTTAAGCTGGCTGTTGGCCAGCAGTTTTTATGCCCGCAGCCGCGGCAGAGAGCTGGGTCTGGGACTGAAAAAAAAGAAACAATAGAAAGGGTACGGACAGGCCAGGGCGGCCACCTGCACCCATGTTAACCCCCTATGGGAGAGAGCCTATGAAGACGCACTGGATTGCACTGACCGCCTTAACTCTGCTCGCCGCCTGTGGCGGAGGAGGCGGAGGTTCCTCCCCTGATCCCACGCCGCTTCCTCCCTCATCGCAGCTGAGGCTGAACCTGAGCCCGGCGGTCGACGGCAGTGTTGCCCTGGTGGCCACCGTCGATGGCGTACCCAGCCGGGATCTCAGCTTCCAGTGGTCCCAAGTCTCGGGTCCGGCGGTCAACATCGCCAACCCCAGATCGCCCATGGCGGCCTTCGAGGCCCCCCAGGCAACCCTCTATGAATTTCAGCTGACCATTACCGACACCCAGGGCAATGTCATCCAAGCTCCTGTGGACATCAGCACCACCGAATCGGTGGCGGCAACGCGGATCCGGGGTGACCAGGTGGTGCCCTCCGGCGGGCGGGTCTCCATGCGCCTGGGTCGCAGCGGTGATCGCAACCAGCCCCTGCAGAATATCAGCTGGCAGCAAGAGTCCGGCCCCGGCATCAGCGACATGGATAACAGCGACCCAGAACTGCTGACCTTTACCGCGCCCGTCGTGACCCAGGATACCCTGATTCGCATCAGCGCCAGCGCCAGTGACAATGGCCAAAATGTCGGTGACAACGCCTATGTCCTGGTCACCACCGAGCCCTCCCCTGTCTCGGGCGCCCTGTTTGATTCTCCCCTGACCCGAGTGATCGCCTGGAACTCTGACTCCCCTTGGGCCGATGCCCTGGGACGCTGTGTCTACTCGACTCAACTGGCCTCCTCCGCCCCCTGCAGCATAGAGACTCTGCCACTGCTGGGTCAGAGTCACCCCAACCCCACGGTGGATCAGGTGATGGAGCGGGTGGTGGTCTCCCACCCCTGGATGGGGGATGCCTTCAAGAGCTTCCTGGAGCTGCGTGACACCCATGGCGACTTCCGCCGCTTGCTCGGGGCCGTGACCGCAGTGGTGATCAGTTCCGATGTGCGCCCCTCGTTCTACTGGGTCGCCACCGGCGCCATCTATCTGGATCCATCGGATCTGTGGCAATCACCCTGGCAGATGGCCACCATCAATGAAGATCCGGACTTTCGCAGCGGCTTCGGCAGCGATCTGAGCTTCCTGCTTCCCTGGCGCTACGTGAAAGGCAACAGCTATGCCAGCGTCTACTACCCCCCCTATCTGGAAATCAGCCGTAGCCTGGGCGCCCTGGAACCGGATCTGGCCAGCCTGCTCTATCACGAACTGGCCCATGCCAACGACTTCTTCCCCAGCACCACCTGGGACAGCATCAACACCTCAACCCTGCTGCAGGCCTTCTATCAGCGCAGCGAACAGAACGCGTTGATCTCCGACCATCTCACCCGGGACCTGCCTTTGCAGAGCAGCGAGATGAAGGCCCTGGCCGATGTGCAGTTCAGAGGCAGTAAGGCCACCACCCTGCAGAAGAGCTACCAGCCCGATGACATCACCGCCTTCTTCTCCGGCGACCGGGCCAACGATGATTACAGCTACTCCACCTCCAGAGAGGACCTGGCGATGCTGTTCGAAGAGGCGATGATGATGCACAGGTATGAGATCCGTCGGGATGTGGCGGTGACCGACCTGCCTGAGCAGGTCACCGCATCCAACATCACTGTCGACTGGGGCCAGCGAGGCCGCATCGGTGAAACGGCGATTCTGCCCAGGCTGGACCTGGTGCTCACCGAACTGATGCCCTCATTGAATGCCAATGAGCTGATCTCCGGCCTGCCCAGCCCCACCCAGATGCGCAGTGGCGAGAGCTGGGCCCAAAACCTGACCCTGGAAGATGCCACCTCGGCACCGCGGGTTCAGGCGATGCCCTCCCTGCTTTCACCTAAAGAGGGACGACATCGCCATCTGGGCAAAGCGCCAGACTGGAAGGTGGAAAACAACTAAAACAGAAAAGGCCGCAGATGCGGCCTTTTGTTATCTTCTCACTCCGTCAACTCACTAGAGGTGCAGAGTCTCTTTGACGAAGGGGATGGTCAGTCGTCGCTGTGCCTGCATCGAGGCCTTGTCCAACCTGTCCAGCACATCAAACAGGGTGCGCAGATCCCGGGCCAGCCTGGTCAGCATAAACCGGCCCACATCTTCCGGCAGCTCCAGTCCCCGCGCTTTGGCCCGACGCTGCAGTGCCGTCAGCTTCTCCTCATCGGTCAGGGACTGCACCTGATAATGCACCCCCCAATTCAACCGGGACACCAGATCCGGCAACAGGAATCCAGCCTGGCCGGCGGGGCAACTGGCCGAGACAATCAGCTTGCAATCACCGCGCTCGTTGATCCTGTTATAGAGATCAAACACCGCCTCCTCCCAGAAGGGGTTTCGAGCCAGCTGATCGACATCATCCAGGCAGACAAGGGAGATCTCTTCCAGCCCTTCGAGCACCGCAGGGGACATACTGGCATGGATGCCCAGAGGGAGATAGAACGCCTGACGCTCCAGTTCTCGGGCGTGGGCACAGGCAGCGTGCAGCAGATGGGTACGGCCAGACTTGGCCTGTCCCCACAGGTAGGTAACGGTCTCCCCTTTGCCCTCGGCCACCTGACGAATCGCCTCCAGTAACTGCTGGTTGGCCGCCGGGTAGTAACTGCCGAAGGTCTCATCGTCCGGCAGATGTACAGGCAGGGAGAGCTGAATGGGTGAATTCGATTGCACTAGGGATTTACAGCTCCAGTCCGCAAGATGGCGTCATTGTAGCACGGGCTCCGGCCCGTCCCAATTTCACTGGTTACCGATCCAGCGATATCGGGTCTGAATGACCATTTCGTCGTCAGCCACCAACGTCTCCACCCTGGGTTCCAGCTCCAGAATCTGCGCCAGAGCGTCGGCGGACCCCACCAGCTCCACGGCAAAACTCACCTGACGACCCTGTAAGCCGGTCACCTGCAGGCTGGAGATGGCGCTGAGCCCTCGAAGGTAGCGTTCGACCGAGACCAGTTCCGCCATGCTGCCCTGAATCTCAAACACCAGCTGCTTCTGCGCCTCCTCATCACTGGCCACAGTGGCGTAACGACGGGCGTAGTATCCGGCCAGCTCCTGCTGCAGAGCCATCAGCCCCTGCTCCAGACCTTCGACCTGGCCGCTCTTCTGCATCACACTGCGACGAACATTGCCAAAGCCATATCCATCTTCCTGACTGCCCTGCTGATAAGGGTAGAGAGCCAGGGTGTAGTACCAGCCCTCCTTGCCGGGCCAGACCCGGGCCAGCATAAAGAAGTCCGCCTGGTAGCGCTCACTGGCTTCGGCCACAGGATCCACAAAGAACCCCCAGACATCATTGAGGCCCACCCGGATGGCGTCTTCAAGATCCATCAATGGCAGGGACAGAGGCAAACCGCGCAGCCGTGACTGTTCTCGCCAGGCCGCCAGCATCTCGGCATCCAACTGCTCCGACATCAACTGCCGCTCCCCCAACTCATCTTCCAGGGCAACCCACCCCAGAGTCAGCGGACGCTGCTTGCCCCACACCGGCAGTTGTCGCTCCTGCATCTCTTTCACCAGCAGTGAGCCATCAAACTGGATGGTCAGAGTCAGCGGGTCGCCGCCATAGCCAAAACTGGAGACAAAGCGGGTGGCGTTGCCGAGCATCCCCTTCATCCGGGGATCCTCGGCCACGGCCGCATCACCGGTCAGGCGAACCAGGGTCTGCACCAGGGCATCGGGAATCTTCTGCTGGCGCTCGGCACGTTCACGCCCTTCCACCTGAACCTGGGCCTGATAGAGGTTGGCCACCTCCACCGCCATAGCGGATGTACAGAACAGCAGAGGCAGTAAAAAAGCGAGTCGTTTCACGAAGATTCCTGAGGGTCAATATCAATGGCCAGAGTGTATCACAGAGGCAGGGAAGTTGAATGACTGCCGCCTATCTCCTCTGGCGGCAAGAGCATGGGCCCTGAACGGGGCAGACGAATGCACAACACACAGAGGCCCGGACAGGCTGGGCTATGCGCTGACGGCTTCCCAGCCATTTTTCCCTGGAGGAAAAATCCGGCCTGCAGCTGCACCATCGAGATAAAATTCAGCCCCGCCGCAGCTGTGACGGGGCCGGTTTTGCCATCCAACTACAGCAACGACAATGCCGCCGAGGGTAACTGGTTGGCCTGAGCCAGCATCGCCGAGGCGGATTGCTGCAACACCTGCTGTTTGGCCAGGTAGGAGGACTCCTTTGCCATATCCGTATCCCGAATGCGGGAACGGCTGGCCGACGTGTTCTCGGTGATGTTGGTCAGGTTGGCGATGGTGTGCTCCAGGCGATTCACCGTTGCCCCCAAAGAGGCCCGCGACGAGTCCACAATCTTAAGCGCATCATCCACCGCTTCAATGGCAGACTGAGGGTCCTTGGTCAGATCGATTCTGTCCAGACCCAGGTACTTGGTGCCAAAACTGCCGAGGTTGAAGGTGATCTCCTCGTTGGCATTGGCGCCCACCTGAGCCGCAATCTGATACCCCCCCTCTCCCTCTCCAATTTCCGGAGCGTAGTCCGCCAGGGCAACTTCCGTCGCCCCAATGGCCGAGGGATCGTAGCTGCCGGGATCAAAGTCGCCGCCGTCGTTGTCGTCGTCACCGGACACAAAGTACTCGTCGAAGGAGGCCGCACCACTGCCATCTCCGGTGACACCCTGCATGACGTTGTCCAACTCGGGGCCGGCACCGGTCACATCGAAACCGGCCAGCGAGCCATTATCGGCATTGGTGAGATCCATCTGGGTGTTGATGAACTCCTCAAACTTGGTCGCGGCACCGCCACCGCCTGCGCCATCGAGCTCGGCAAACAGGGCATTGACGTTCCCCCAGCGCCCACCGGACGCAGTATTGAGTGCCGCATCCAGGGTGGCACCACCGGCCATGGCCGTGTTGACCGCCTTGAGTCCGCCGCCACCCAGTTCGTGGTCGATGTAGCGGTTGACCACGTAGCCGCCTGAGTAAGCAGCGGCAGTGCCAATGCCGGTGGTTGGGTTGGCCGTGCTGGCCACATCGGCCTTGAGCTGAGTCCAGATGGCACCAATACCGGTGGCACCGCCGCCATGATTGGCAATGTCCGCACTGAGCCGGTCGTCGGCCCCTCGCATCACCTCGGCGCTGCCCTCTTTAAACCAGGTCGCCGTGCTTCCCCATTGATCGAAGTTCGCCCCCTGAATGGCGTGCACCATCTCGTGGAGAATGGTTTCATCCAGTTCCAGGCTGCCACCTCCTGCCCCAGCACCGAAGTCATCCAGGTCAATGGTCATCACCTGATTGTAGGCGGTACTGCCCGCCACCAGAGAGGAGACACTTGCCGCCGTTCCGCCGGGACCGTCCATGTGTTCGAGGTCGATCTTCAGCGTGGTGTTCTTGCCATCAATTCCCAGCTTGTCCTTAATCAACTCCTCAGACTCTTTCAGCCAGCTGTTGGCAAGCTTACTGACAATCTCCCTCTCGATGGGGTCTACCCGGGAAGCGTCGGTTTCCTTGAATAACCTATTGCCACCAAAAGAGGTGGTGGTATTGGTGCGGTCAATCTCCTCCAGCAGCGCTGCCGCCTCTTTCTGGAGCGCCTGCCTGTCCTCATCACTGTTTGAACCATTGGCAGCCTGCAGACTCAGGTCGCGGATTCGAAACAGAGATTCGGTCACCTCCTGAACGGCACCCTCTGCAGTTTGCGCCATAGAGATGGCGTCAGATGCATTCTTGATGGCGACATTCAATCCGTTAATTTGGGACGTTAGCCTGTTGGTGATCTGCAACCCGGCAGCGTCATCCTTGGCCGAATTAATCCTCAGCCCAGACGACATCCTCTCCATCGACGCTGCCACGCCACTGCTACTGCGCTGCAGCAACTGGCTGGTGAACATCGATGTCGTATTGGTGGCTATTCGCACGACACCCCCTTACCAAGTTTGTACTCGAACTTGTCTTGGGTATCGGCGCACTCAATAGTGACTTTATACACAAACTGACACTTTTGAGCGCGATGTAACAAACTTAAAATAAATTGGCTGAATATGCCGCAAATGGTAAACCCGTTTACCATTCAAACACGAGCGGATGTGATACCCTCGATTTCGGACCATGGTAGAAGTACTTATTGACCACCCGCCACGAAGTGAACGTTTACATTTTTTTTACCCACGTCCCTTTAAGGTTCCACTCTGTTTAAGAAAGCCTCAAAAAGAGTGGCTTCGATGGGATCCTTTCGATTCCCACGACACTTCACGTGAAGACTTTGACGACAATAATTGACATTGTGACCCGGTTGTAGCGCCCTGGGGTTGCAGAAAATAATCAAGGTTGAGCAGACAACATCGATGAAGAACCCCAGCTTTTCGTGGTCCCCACCGCCGGACTCCCTGACGGATCTCCTGATAAGAAACGGCCTCGACTCCCTCCTCGCGTCCGAAATCCTGAATCACAGCGGTTTAATAGAGCTAAGAAAAGGAGACTGCTTCCTGCCCAGCTTTCAGGAGGCGGCCCTCAATTACGTAGAGAGAGGGGTGCTCAAAGAGGTGGTGGACTATCCGGCTGAATTGAGCAAAGTGACGGGCATCTGGCTGCCCAAGACCCTGCTCACCAGTCATGCTCCCAACGGCAACAACCCCTGGCTCAACAAAAGCTATGTGGCCCTGGACTCCACGGTGATCAGAGCCGTTCCAGGAAACTGTCTGCACAAACTGGCCAGCAAGTCAGAAGCCCTGTTTGAGTTCTGCCTGCGGCGTTACGAGATCAGCAACGCCGCCACCCGCGACTGGTCGGTGATGAGCAGCCTGCTGGATAAAAAGCAGCACATTATTATGTGCCTGGTGATCATCTTTCTTTATGGCCACGAAATTGAATTTCGCAGTGCGCCGTTAAAATATGACGACATCGCCAGTTTTTCCGGTGTCACCAAACAATATTGCATCTCGGTCATAAAAGAGTTGATTGGCCAGGAGATGATTAGAAAGAGATACGGGACTTTAGCCATCGAGGATCTGGACGCCCTGGTCTCCCTGGTGGATATCCGCCATCTCAATTACTACATTCAATATTTGAAGTGCCCCAATTAACCCTGCGACGCCCCGACTCTTTCCCTGGTCGGGGCCCCTCCCCCCTAAGAATGCTTACTTTTACTTACTGATTTATTTGCGTTATCTCCCGGAATCACTCTCAAGTGATTCTATATGCTGCCGATACACCCACTATCAGACCGCCAACAGGAGCTCTCCATGCAGATCTCTCAACATCAGGGCAGCAACATCACCCTGGCCACCTCCCAGGGCCGGGAAGTCCTGCCCGCCACCGACGCCGGCACCACCGCTCCCAAGGACAACGTCTCCAGCCCGAAAGAGAACCGCATCACCGTCAACATCTCCCAGGAGGCCAGGCAAAAACTGGCTGGCGAGCAGGCCACCACGGGAGAGAGCAAGGAGGCGGAGAAGAAGGAATCCCCCGCCATCGAGCGAATCAAACAGGCCATCAAGCTGATCAAGGAGCGTTTGGAGCAGGCCAAGGAGCAGTTGCAGGAGATCAAGGGCAAGGAGATGGACCCCGAGGCCAAGCAGAAACTGCTGGACGCCAAGCGCAATGAGATCATGAACATCACCGCCGAGCTCAATCAGGCCAACACCAAACTGGCCGATGCCAGGAAGAATGAGGCCGAAGGCAAGGCCGGATAAAAAAAAGAGGACTCAATGAGTCCTCTTGTTCGTCAGATGAGCCGGCTATCAGGCCTCGTCTTCGTGACCGAAGTTTTTGGGCAGCACCAGGTTCAGCAGGATGGCCACCACCGCACACAGGGCGATGCCCTGCAGGGTAAACTCGCCCATCTTGATGGTCATGCCACCGATGCCGAACACCAGGGTCACCGCCACAATCACCAGATTGCGGGGCTCGGACACGTCCACCTTGTTGTTGATCATGGAGCTCATGCCCACTGCGGCAATGGAGCCGAACAGCAGGATCATGATGCCGCCCATCACCACGGTGGGCACCGTGGCCAGGATGGCACCGAACTTACCCACCATGGCCAACAGGATGGCGCTCACCGCCGCCCAGGTCATCACCTTGGGATCGTAGTTGCGAGTCAGCATCACCGCACCGGTCACCTCAGAGTAGGTGGTGTTTGGTGGTCCGCCCAGGCTAGCAGCAGCCATGGTCGCCACACCATCACCCAGCAGGGTACGGTGCAGGCCGGGCTTCTTCACGTAGTTTTTGCCAGTCACATTGCTGATGGCCAGCATGTCACCGATGTGCTCCACCGCCGGGGCAATGGCCACGGGGATCAGGAACAGAATCGCCTCCCAGTGGAAGCTCGGCGCAGTGAAATCCGGAATGGCAAACCAGGGGGCAGCGGCCACGCCGCTGAAGTCGATGATGCCGGCAAACCAGGAGAGGCTGTAGCCCACCACCACCGCAGACAGAATCGGCAGCAGACGCAGCATCCCCTTACCCATCACCGCGACCACCAGGGCGGTAATCAGGGTGGGCAGGGCGATGGACAGAGCCAGCCCGGTCTCATAAGCCTGATTGTCCCCTTGCATCCCCAGGGCCATGTTCACCGCCACAGGGGCCAGAGTCAGACCAATCACCATGATCACCGGACCCACTACCACGGGCGGCAGCAACTTGTTGATCGCTTCCATGCCACCGGCACGGGCCACCTGAGACAGCACCACATACACCACGCCAGCCGCCATCAGGCCGCCCATGGTGGCGGAGACGCCCCACTGGGCCACGCCATAGGAGATAGGGGCAATGAAGGCAAAGGAGGAGGCCAGGAATACGGGAACCGAACGCTTGGTCACCAGCTGGAACAGCAGGGTGCCGACACCGGCGGTGAACAGGGCAACGTTGACATTCAGACCGGTAAGGAGGGGAACCAGAACCAGGGCACCGAAAGCCACGAAAAGCATCTGGGTACCGGCGACCACCTGCCGCCAGGTAGCCGGGACAGGCGCAGCCCCGGCGGTAACAGCTTGCTGCTGCATGTTAACCTCGTTGTTATTTATCGTAATTATGTAATCGGCATCTGGGCGCCGATGTAGGGTCGAAAGCTGGGGCACGGCCCCGCCCGGCTTTCACGGGATTCAAAAAAACGGCGCCGATGGCGCCGTCTCTGAAATCACTTGGTTCCGAAGATCTTGTCCCCGGCATCACCCAATCCCGGGAGAATGTAGCCCTTGTCGTTGAGGCACTCATCCACGGAAGCGGTGAACAGTTCGATATCTGGGTGAGCCTCCTCCAGCGCCTTCAGGCCCTCGGGAGCCGCAACCAGAACCAGAACCTTGATGCTGGTACAGCCGCGCTTCTTCAGCAGATCCAGGGTAGAGATCATGGAACCACCGGTGGCCAGCATCGGATCCACCACCAGGGCGATACGCTCATCAATGTTGGACACCAGCTTCTCAAAGTAAGGTACTGGCTCCAGGGTCTCTTCATCACGGTAGATGCCCACAACGGACACCTTGGCGGCGGGGATGTGCTCCAGAACACCATCCATCATGCCCAGGCCTGCACGCAGGATAGGCACCACGGTCACTTTCTTACCCTTAATCTGGTTAACGGTGATAGGACCGTTCCAGCCATCGATCTCCACAGACTCGGTCTCAAAATCGGAGGTCGCTTCATAGGTCAGCAGAGCGGCAACCTCTTTCGCCAGCTCACGGAAGCGCTTAGTGCTGACATCAGCTTCACGCATCAAGCCCAGTTTATGTTGAATCAGCGGGTGCTTGACCTCAGTGACTTTCATCTTATTCTCCGAATGGTAGGCTACAGGTAAACAGCGGAATCATAGCGTGAATCCCCACACTTGGGAAGAGAGTGTGCTGCCAGCCACACCATGACGGGAGACAGATCACAGCACAAGGGCTCAAGTGAAGAGTTTTCAACCGGTTTACGCCCCATGAACCCCCATCACAGAGAAAAACTTGGGCACACAGTGTGCAACTGGTAAAATGCGCGCCAGAACATCAACACTATAAAAATCCCTACAAAAACAACGAGGCCTCTGTGAACAAAGCCGATTCCCTCAGCTACAAAGACGCCGGTGTCGACATCGATGCCGGTAACGCCCTGGTAGACAACATCAAGTCTGCGGTAAAGCGTACCCATCGCCCGGAAGTGCGCGGCGGCCTGGGCGGCTTTGGCGCCCTGTGCGCTCTGCCCGAGAAGTATAAGAAGCCCCTGCTGGTCTCCGGCACCGACGGTGTCGGCACCAAACTTCGCCTGGCCATGGACTACAACGGTCATGGCACCGTTGGTGTGGATCTGGTGGCGATGTGCGTCAACGATCTGATTGTCCAGGGTGCCGAACCACTGTTCTTCCTGGATTACTACGCCACCGGCAAGCTCTCCGTGGACACCGCCACCCAGGTGGTGTCCGGCATCGCCGATGGTTGTGAGCAGGCTGGCTGCGCCCTCATCGGCGGTGAGACCGCCGAGATGCCCGGCATGTACGAAGGGGAAGATTACGACCTGGCTGGCTTCTGCGTCGGCGTGGTCGAAGAGTCCGACGTCATCGACGGCAGCCTGGTGGCCCCGGGTGATGCCCTGATCGCCCTGGGTTCCAGTGGTCCTCACTCCAACGGCTACTCGCTGATCCGCAAGGTGCTGGAGCGGGTGGAAAGCCCCGAAGAGCAGACCATCAATGGTCAGCCGCTGATCCAGACCCTGCTGGCCCCGACCCGCATCTACGTCAAGCCAGTACTGAAACTGCTGGAGCAGCATAAGGTCCACGCCATCTCCCACATTACCGGTGGCGGCTTCTGGGAGAATATCCCCCGAGTCCTGCCTGACGATGCCCAGGCGGTGATCGATGGCAACTCCTGGCAGTGGCCCGAAGTGTTCAACTGGCTGCAACAGGTAGGCAACATCGACCAGCACGAGATGTACCGCACCTTCAACTGTGGCGTCGGTCTGGTGATCGCCCTGCCTCAGTCCGAAGCCGAGGCCGCCGTGGCCCTGTTGAACAGCGAAGGGGAAAGCGCCTGGCTGCTGGGCAACATCGAAGCCCGCACCGGCGACCAACCCCAGGTGGTGATCGCTTAAGATGGCACAGCAGACCCGAATCGCCGTTGTCATCTCCGGCAGCGGCAGCAACCTCCAGGCGATCATCGATGCCTGCGCCGAAGGTCTGGTCCCGGGCCAGATCGTCGGCGTCATCAGCAACAAGGGCGAGGCCTATGGCCTGACCCGCGCCGCCAATGCCGGCATCGAAGGGATCACCCTGGCCGCGGAAAAGGGGGAGAGCCGTGAGGCCTACGACGCCCGCCTGGCCGCCAAACTGGATGCCCTCAATGCGGACCTGGTGGTACTGGCAGGCTTTATGCGAATTCTGAGCCCCGGCCTGGTGCAGAAGTTTGCAGGGAAGATGCTCAACATCCACCCCTCCCTGCTGCCCAAGTACACAGGCCTCAACACCCACCAGCGGGCCCTGGACGCCGGGGACAGCGAGCACGGCTGCTCGGTCCACTTCGTCACCGAAGAGCTCGACGGAGGACCGGTGATCCTGCAGGCCAAGGTGCCGGTGTTTGAAGAGGACACCATAGAGGCGCTGACTCAACGGGTGCATACCCAGGAGCACCGCATCTATCCATTGGTGGTCAAGTGGTTTTGTGAGGGGCGCCTGGCCATGAACGACCAGGGTGCCCTTCTGGATGGTCATCTGTTACCCGAACAGGGGTACGCCAGCGAGGAGTGAGCCATACATGGCGACTGAGTTAAAGAGCGTTATCTGTGACATCGACGGCGTGCTGATGCACGACAACCAGCTGATCCCCGGCGCCGACCGCTTCATCAAGCGGCTTCAGGAGCAGGGGAATCCGCTGGTGCTGCTCACCAACAATCCGGCCCAGACCGCCAAGGACCTGGCCAACCGCCTGGGAAATTCAGGCATTCACCTGCCGGACTCTGCGTTCTACACCTCCGCCATGGCCACCGCCCATTTCCTCAGACACCAGAGCGGCAACAAGGCCTATGTCATCGGTGAGGGGGCACTGACCCACGAGCTGTACCAGGCGGGCTTCACCATCACCGACATCGATCCCGATTTTGTGGTGGTGGGTGAAACCCGCTCCTTTAACTGGGACATGATCCACCGGGCCGCCAACTTTGTGGCCAACGGTGCCCGCTTTATTGCCACCAACCCGGACACCCATGGCCCCTCATTCAGTCCGGCCTGCTCCGCCCTGTGCGCGCCCATCGAAAGGATCACCGGTAAGACCCCCTTCTATGTGGGCAAGCCCTCCTCCTGGATCGTCCGCAGTGCCCTGGACCACCTGGGCAGCCACTCCGGCGATACGGTGATTGTGGGTGACAACATGAACACCGACATTAAAGCCGGGGTTCAGGCGGGGCTGGAGAGCATCCTGGTGCTCTCCGGTGTCACCGGCATCGAGGAGCTGGACACCCACCCCTTCAGACCCACCCACATCTTTCCCTGCGTCGCCGAGATTGATGTGGTGTGAGCCAGTAGGCAGTATCCCGAAGAGGCGGCCAGGTGGCCGCCTTTTTTATCGGATAAACCGTCGGCTCGCCATACAGAATTCCTTACAAATCACCCTTGTCGGTACAGACAACTGAGGCGATGATAGGCTCGGACCAACTGAACGGCAGATTCAGTCCATGAATAATGATAAGGGAAGAAGGAAATGAGATTAACCCTACTGGCGTCAGCCCTGCTGCTTGGCGCCTGCAGCCAGATCCCGCCCCAGCAGACGGGCATCGACGAATCCAGGTTCCGCGCCGACATCAAGGAGCTGGCCTCAGACCGCTATCAGGGCCGCCAGCCCACCACAGAGGGGGAGACCCTGACCCTGGCCTTCCTGGAGAAACAGTTTCGTGCCATGGGCCTGGAACCGGGCAACGGCGACTCCTACCTGCAGCCGGTGCCCATGGTCACCTACACCACAAAGCCCGGCACCGAGCTGAGCCTGGGGGGCCAGTCGCTCTCCCTGCCGGACCAGGCGGTGCTCAACAGCTTCCATGACACCCCCAGCCAGACCCTGTCCAACAGCGACATCGTGTTTGTCGGCTACGGCATCGATGCTCCCGAGTATGGCTGGAATGACTATCAGGGGCTGGATGTCACCGGCAAGACCGTGCTGATTCTGGTGAACGACCCGGGTTTTGCCACAGGCGACCCCATCCATTTCAAGGGCAACACCATGACCTACTATGGCCGCTGGGATTACAAGTTCGCCGAAGCAGGCCGCAAGGGCGCCGCCGCGGCCCTGATTATTCACGATACCGAACCCGCCTCCTACCCCTGGTCCGTGGTCGCCAACAGCTGGACCGGTCCGCAACTGGATCTGGCCGGCAGCACCGACCCCCACCCGATGATGGAGGGATGGATTCAGAAGGAAGTGGCAGACAGGCTACTGGCGGCTGAAGGTAAGAACCTGGACGCTCTGACGGCCCGGGCGGCCCGGACGCCGGGAAACCTCTCCCTGAATGCCCGCGCCGACGCCAGGCTGAATCAGACCGTGGAGTACGCCACCAGCCACAACGTGGTGGCCAAGCTCACCGGCAGCGAGCGTCCCGATGAGGTGGTAAGCTACACCGCCCACTGGGATCACCTTGGCAGCGACGGAGAGACCATCTACAACGGGGCCCTGGACAACGCCACTGGCGTAGCCGGTATCCTGGAGATCGCCCGCCAGTTTGCCATGGCCCCCAGGCCACCACAGCGTTCCGTGCAGTTTATCGCCGTCACCGGAGAGGAGCAGGGACTGCTCGGCTCCCGCTACTACGTGGCCAACCCCACCGAATCTCTGAAGAAAACCGCCGGGGTGTTCAACCTGGACTCCACCAACGTCTATGGGGCAGTGAAAGAGTTCACCGTCGTTGGCCTGGGGCAATCCCAGCTGGATGATTACCTTGGCACAGCGGCGGCCGGTCAACAGCGTGTGCTGGCGCCGGAGCGCTCCCCTGAAGCCGGGGGATTTTTCCGCTCGGACCACTTCTCCTTTGTGAAGGAGGGGGTACCTGCGGTGTTTGCCGGAGGCGGCGCCACCCCCAAGAGTGATGCCCTGGCTCAGTACCGAACCGAAATGCGCACGGAGATGAAGGGGTGCTATCACAACGCCTGTGACATCTACCGGGAGCACTGGAACCTCTCCGGTGCCCTGGAGGATATCGAGGTGTTCTACCGGGCCGGCAGCGCACTGGCCAACAGCGACCATTGGCCCGGATTCAACCAGGGCAGCGAGTTCCACTCTCTGCGCCCGGCCAGTTAAACAGGGCCGCCAACGACGGCGGCTGACAATGAGGAAGAACCATGTTTAAGAAACTGCTGGCGTCCGTGGGTATCGGCGCCGCCAAGGTGGACACCCAGCTGCATCAGGATGTGATGATGCCCGGCCACCCGTTCTCCGCCACCATAGTGATCAAGGGGGGCGACGTCGACCAGGAGATCTCCGGCCTGTCTCTGACCCTGGTGACCGAAGCCAAGGCCGAGGTGGACGACTCCACCGTCTACCAGCACGTGGCCCTGGAGAACTGGCGCCTGAGTGAAAAGATGACCATCGAAGCGGGCCAGACCTATGAACTGCCGTTCGAGGGCGTGCTTCACCCGGAAACCCCCATCACCACAGTGGGCGGCCGCCGCAATCAGAGCAAGGTGTGGCTGCAGACCGGCCTCGAGGTGGACCTGGCCATCGACCCCACCGACCGGGACATGCTGGCCGTCGCCCCCTCCCCGGCGATGGACACCCTGCTGGCCGCCATGGAGCAGGCGGGCTATCAGCTGCATAAGGCGGACGTGGAACGTGGTCACCTCAACGGTGCCGGCTTCAGCTCCCAGAGCGGCGCCTACCAGGAACTGGAGTTTGTTCCCGGCGGCATGAACCTGTTCGGCGTGCGGGAAGTGGAGGTGTCCTTCGTCCCCCAGGGCAGTCGCATGAACGCCCTGATTGAGGTGGACAGGGCCTTCCGCGGTGACAGCTACAAGAGCCTGAGCTGGGACGACAGCACCTCCCAGCCTGCCCTGTTGGAGCAGCTGAAGCGCACCATAGGTTGATCCTTCACGGCCGCGCCGACCGGCGCGGCCGATTATCAATTCATTTACACTGACTATACATGCAGTTGGCAAACGCGCCAAAGAGTGGCAATGTGGTCTGAGCCTGACCCTGTACCCACCACGGAGTGAACCAACAATGTGCAGTATCTTTGGTATCCTGGACCTTAAGACTCCAGCCTCCGAATTGCGTACTCTGGCACTGAGCCAGTCAAAAAAGATGCGTCACCGCGGCCCGGACTGGTCCGGCATCTACTGTGATGACCAGGCGATCCTGGTCCACGAGCGTTTGGCCATCGTCGACATCGACAATGGCGCCCAGCCCCTGTACAGCAAAGAGGGTGATCTGGTGCTGGCGGTCAATGGCGAGATCTACAACCACAGAGAGCTGCGCCAGGAGCTGGAGGAGGAGTATGAGTTCCTCACCGGCTCCGACTGTGAGGTGATCCTCGCCCTCTACCGCAAGTATGGCGAACAGTTCCTCGACCGCCTCAACGGCATCTTTGCCTTCGTACTGTGGGACAAGGCCAAAGGACGCTACCTCATCGGTCGGGACCACATCGGCATTATCCCCCTCTACACCGGCTTCGACGCCTCGGGCAACTTCTACGTAGCCTCAGAGATGAAGGCCTTGGTGCCCCAGTGTCGTCAGGTGGAGGAGTTCCTTCCCGGGCGCTATCAGGCAAGCTGGCTGGATGAGCCGGTTGCCTACTATCAGCGGGACTGGCAGCAGCATGGTGCGGTGGCAGGCAACCCGGCGGACAGCGCCACCCTGCGCCAGGCCCTGGAAGAGGCGGTGAAGCGCCAGCTGATGTCAGACGTGCCCTACGGCGTCCTGCTCTCCGGCGGCCTGGATTCCTCCATCACCTCGGCCCTGGCAAAGAAATACGCCGCCCGCCGCATCGAGGAGGATGAGGCCAGCCCCGCCTGGTGGCCGCAACTGCACTCCTTCGCCGTCGGCCTGGAGGGCTCTCCGGATCTGGCCGCCGCCGCCGAGGTGGCATCCCACATCGGCACGGTTCACCACCAGGTCACCTTCACCATTCAGGAGGGGATAGATGCCCTGACCGACGTCATCTATCACCTGGAAACCTACGACGTCACCACCATCCGCGCCTCCACCCCCATGTACCTGATGGCAAGAAAGATCAAAGCCATGGGGATCAAGATGGTGCTCTCTGGCGAAGGGGCCGACGAACTGTTCGGCGGCTACCTCTACTTCCATAAGGCCCCCAGTGCCCAGGCGTTCCACGAGGAGCTGGTGCGCAAGATTCACAAACTGCACCAGTTCGACTGCCTGCGCGCCAACAAGGCGATGGCCGCCTGGGGCATCGAAGCCCGGGTGCCCTTCCTGGACAAGGAGTTTGTGGATGTGGCGATGCGCCAGAACCCCGCCGCCAAGACCATCACCGGCGGGCGCATCGAGAAGCAGATTCTGCGGGAAGCCTTTGCCCACTACCTGCCCGAGTCCGTCGCCTGGCGTCAGAAGGAGCAGTTCAGCGACGGTGTCGGCTACTCGTGGATCGACACCCTCAAGGAGCACGCCGATGCCCAGGTGAGCGACCAGGATCTGCAGAACGCCCACTTCCGCTTCCCGGTCAACACCCCGGACACCAAAGAGGGGTATTTCTACCGCACCCTGTTCGAGCAGCATTTCCCCGGCGAGGCCTGTGCCCGCTGCGTACCCGGCGGCAAGTCCGTCGCCTGCTCTACTCCCGAGGCCCTGGCCTGGGACAAGAGCTTTTCCGCCATGGCCGACCCCTCGGGTCGCGCCGTAGCCAACGTACATAAAGACGCTTACTAGTCACTTGGGGGCTTCGGCCCCCTTTTTTTTACCTACCAGAACAAAAATCCCCTCGAACCTGCCCATTCAACGCAAAATTTTTAATAACCAACATTTCAATACCTTGCCCGGAATACCTGGGTAAACGCCCGGAAATGCCCGGTTCAGTGGTTTAAAGGGGGCCGGGATTTTGCTACATTTTTGTCACTTTTTTGGGATCTCACCAGTTTCTGCCTGTGCCAGGACCATAATGATTCAAATAAGATGGCAGCTCGGACGCTACATACGTCATGGATGGCGATGGTTTATTCTGATTCAGTTGATCTGTCTGCTGAGTGTCATCTTGGCGGGCAGTTTGGCCCTAAGTGAACGATTGGATAGCAGGACTGAAGAGGTGGTCGCCGCCACAGGCAACTACCTGAATCGGGGCATTGACGCCCTGACCGTCCTGGGCCATGAGCTGGCCCCAGGCGTCTGCGACGCCACCACGGAGTTTCGTCTCACCGAAGCGGCCATCCACTCAGATGTGTTCGATCACTTTGCCTACCTGAGCAACCAGGGAGGCTATTGCCGCAGTGCCACCAACCCCCTCTATCCGGTTCAGGTCGGTCAGTTGATCTCAACCCACCCGGGGCCTCTGTGGCTCTCCTTCGATGACAGCACCCTGACACCCTATCAGTTGTTCGTACTGGAACAGAGGCCTGGACACTACCTGATCGGCATGGCCAAATCCTCCCACCTGCTGGACCGACTGGTCACCCCCAGGGACCGGGACTTTGTCCGACGCATTGAGATCCAGGTTGGCCAACGGCTGTTTTATGCCAGAGACAGTCTGACCCAGGTCCCCTGGCTCAGCCTGCAAACCAGCCAGGTTCAGGGTCAGGTCCGCGCCGAGATGATGGCGCTGCTGTTCAGTGGCGACCACTGGCGCCGCTGGCTGACCTACAGCCTGCCGCTCTCCCTGACCCTGGGTTTCATCCTGCCGGTGCTGATGATTCAACGCAGCAGCCATCAGGGCGTGCTGCTGGATGACCTGATCACGGCACTGCGTCGCGGCGAGATCGCCCCGGTGTTCCAACCCATAGTCCATGGGGGCAACGGCAGGGTAAAGGGGTTTGAGATGATGGCCCGTTGGACCCACCCGACACTGGGCAAGATCACCCCGGATACCTTTATTCCCATGATGGAGCAGCATGGTCTGCTGGACAGGTTGCTTCTCTCCCTGGCGGATCAGGCCCGCGGCAAGCTGCCCAGCACCGCCTATCTGAGCATCAACCTGTCTGGAGAGCAGCTGACCCAGGGGCTGAGGGATCCCCTGAGCTTCCTGCTGGAGATCTGCCATCGTCTGGAGATAGGTCCGGACAGGCTGATGGTGGAGATCACCGAGCGCCATGCCCTGGATTACGACTGCCCCCAACTGCAGGACACCCTGGCCATCTTGGGTCAGGCGGGCTTCAAGCTGGCGTTCGATGACTTCGGTACCGGCCACAACGGCATCGCCTGCCTGCGCACCTTCTCACCGGATGTGATCAAAATAGACAAGAGCTATGTGCACACCGTCAGCGGCGAAGCGATCCAGAAACCGGTGCTCGATGCCATCATCCAGCTGGCCAGGAAGATGGACGTCGAGGTGATCGCCGAGGGAGTGGAAACCGACGCCCAACGCCTGTTTCTGCTGGATCGGGGCGTCACCAGTATGCAGGGCTACCTGTTTGGCCGGCCGGCCCACTGGCATGACAGTTGCCGCCCGCCACAGCCCGCCATCGCCTGAGGGCGAAAAGCGCTAACCGGTCAACTCCGCCAATTAGCCGGGAGCTGGCTTGGGCATCTGCTCCACCACATAATCGACAAATAACCGAACCGCCTGGCTCACATGGCGATGCGACTGATGGATAAGGTACATGTTGCCTGCCGGTGCTTCGTACTCCCGGAGCAGCGGCCGAAGCTGGCCCTGCTCCAGATAGGGCTTAATCAGCAGAAAAGGCAGTTTGGCAACCCCCAGTCCGGCGAGTGCAGCCTCAATCAACAGGTGTTGGGTGTCTGCCGAGTACCGCCCTGTCACGGGCACCCCGACCACCTTTCCCTGCTCCTTAAACTGCCAGGTGTGGCCTTGCAACGACCTTCCCCAGAGCACGCACTGATGCTGGGCAAGGTCGTGCGGATAACGGGGTGCCGGATGCTGGGCCAGATACTCGGGACTGGCGCAGCAAACCACGGACTTCGTCATCAAACGACGCGCCACCAGGCTGGAATCCTTAAGAATTCCGGAGCGGAAGGCGATGTCGATCCTCTCTTCGATGAGATCGACCTGGTGGTCACTGATCTCAAGCTCCACATTCACCTGCGGGTGGCGGGCAAGAAAGGCACTGACCCAGGGTTGAACAAACATCAGAGCAAAGTCGAGAGGCGCGGTGATGCGTATGGTTCCTGTGGGTTTCATTTGGGATTGAAGAACGAGCAGGCCGGCTTCCTCCAGGCCACTAAGGTTATGCTGACAATGCTGAAAGTAGCGCTGACCCACATCGGTGAGGGACAACTTGCGGGTGCTGCGGTTGAGCAGCCTTACCCCCAGGTCGGCCTCCAATTGCTGAACTTTCCGACTGACTGACGTCGGCGGCATCCCCAAAGACCGAGCCGCCCCCACAAAACTGCCGGCCTCAGCCACCCGAACAAAGACTCTGACCTGATTCAGATCCATCCGTAATTACCAACAAAAATGGGATAGTCAACTTCAACTATACCATCTAATAAAGGTGCACGGAGTTCACTACACTGAGTCCACTCTCGGTTAACGGAAGCCCCCATGAGACGAATGTTGAACCGGATGGCTCTGGCCGGCATGAGATTCAACGTCTTCATCAGGCCCCGAATCAATCCAGACATCCCCCACCCTAGGAGGTTTACAATGACAGCCAATCTCTTCTCCCCAGACAACGCCGCCATGCTGCTGATCGACCACCAGGTCGGCACCATGAACTGGGTCCAGTCCAACGACCTTGCCGAGATCAAACGCCATACCCTGGCCCTGGCCCGTGCCGCCAAGGAAACGGCGATGCCGCTGATCCTCACCTCCAGCCAGGAGGATCAGATTCAGGGACCGCTGTTTGAAGAACTGATCGCCGCCGTGCCGGAAGCTTACGCCAGCCGCATCCAGCGACAGGGCGTTGTCGACGCCATGAGGGATCCGCAGTTTGCCGGGGCGGTAACCGCCACCGGACGCAAGAACCTCATCATCGCCGGCATTACCACGGACGTCTGCGTGGTCTATCCGGCCATCACCGCCGTCCAGCAGGGATACAAGGTCCAGGTCGTGGTGGATGGTTCAGGCTCTCCCAGCACCCTGGCAGACGAAACCGCCTTACGGCGCTGGAATCTCATGGCGTCACCCTGACCACCACCAACCAGCTCAACGCAGAACTGGCGCAGGACTGGAGCTCATCAAACGGCAGCAAACTGATGCAGGTCCTGTTTGAGGAGGTTCTCTCCAAGCAGGGGTAAAGCCCCACCCCGACAAACGGCACAAAAAAGGAGGACTCATTCGAGTCCTCCTTAGCTTTGGCCACCCGCCCAGGTGACCCGGGGCGCGTTGTTCCCAGACAACAGCCTATTGGAACCTCACGCCCTCATGCTCCATGACAGGGGCAGGATGTTTAGAAGCTGGCGCTGGCCCACAGCCACAGCTTGTCGGTGTCCACCTTGATGTCACCGGCGTCGTACATGGCGTACTTCACACCCAGGGTGTAGTTCTTGGCCACCTTGGTGGTGTAGCTCAGGTCGATTTCACTTCCGAAGTCATCGGCGGCGACGCTCTCGTCGGCGCTGAAATCGTGGTAGACGGCAGCGAACTTGCCACCCAGAGCCTTACCGGATACGCCGGCGTACAGGTCAACCAGACCGGCATCCGGGGTGCCCAGGAACTGGTCAGCCCAACCGTTGAACTTGTGCAGGGTCGCCAGAGGGGTGGAGAAGCCGTACTGGCCGCTGTCGGAACCCAGAACTTCGTAACCCAGCTTGGCGGTCACAACGCCGAAGGTGGCGGCACCCTCGATCAGGTAGTAGTCGGCCTCGAAGTCGTTGGCCTTGTTTTCCTGAGTGGCGTACTCCAGCTGGTACTTAACCGGGGTGTTGGCCAGCTTGGCACCACCGGCGAAACGAACACCATAGGTGTCGATGCCGTTGGTGGTGTCGTTGTCCACTTCCAGCAGGTAGGCGTAGGCGGTCAGCTTACCGAAACCAGTCTTGTAGCCCAGGTTGATCAGGTGATCCTTGGAGTCCACGTCACGCTCTTCGGCGAAGATGCGGTTACGCTGGTTGATGTAGACGTAGTTCAGGGACAGGTCCTTGGCGGGGGTCAGCATCAGGTTGACCGCGTCGAAGGTCTGGCGATCCTGACGCCAGCCAACGTGGCCAACGAAACGGTGGTTGTCCATGGTCACCACCTGACGACCCAGGGTGCCCTTGAACATGCCGCGCTGATAGCGCAGGAAGGCCTGATCCAGCTCTGTGGTGTTGGGATCGGCAATCACGGAGTACTCGGGCTTGCTGCCCAGAGCGTCGTTGTAGTCGTTGATGCCGAAGGCGTCGCGGGAGTCTTCGAACTCAACCAGAACGGAGAAGCCCTGATAAGCGGCGGTCTCCAGGGTCAGGCGGGTGCGCAGAGTCAGGGCATCGGCGTCTTTCAGAGCGTTGTCCTGGCTGACATTTTCATAGCGCAGACGGGCATCCAGTTTTACGGAGCCGTCAGCAACCGCATCGGCGATGGACGCGGGCTCGGCAGCCACAGCGGCAGAGGAAAGGGCCAGGGCAGTTACGGTGGCCAGGTAGCGTAGTTTCATTGTCGTCTCCTGTTTTGACAAAGTGCGGGGCGGTGGGCCGCCCCGTCTTTATTATTTTTTGGTGTTACTGGTTGGCGAGGGCGCCAACGTTATCGGCCTGAGGCACATGGCAAGCTTTACACTGATACAGCTGGCCCTTCACCTTGCCGTTGTCGGTGTGGCTGACAGGCAGGGTTTGCTTCTTGGGCTTGTGGCAGCTCATGCAGCCATTGCGCTTCAGGGTGATTGGGTAGGTCGCCTTGTGAGGGATCAGCGGCGGCTGGCCGGCAAACACCTCATCCACAACCTGTTTCTTGGGATAGTTGGCGATGGGCGCGGCGGGCAGCTGGGTGTTTACCGCAGCCTCTCCGCGGCGGGACTCAGCGGTGTTCTGAGCCTCCTCGGCGGCATTCATTTGACATCCGGCCACCATCAGGGCCGCTGCTACCATAAGAATTTTTGCTTTCATTGGTCTCTCCATAGGGGCCGCCTGGCGGCCCCTTCCCTAATCGATTAAGCCTTGACTACCTGAACCGGACACTTCTTGAAGTCGGTCTCTTTGGACATGGGGTCGGTGGCATCCAGCAGCAGCTTGTTCACCAGCTGGCGAGCGTCACAGAAGGGCATAAACACCACGCCTTCCGGCATCTCGTAACGACCCTTGGTCTCGATGCGGGTGCGCACGGCACCACGTGGGCTGCTGACCATCACCTCGTCACCGCGCTTGAGGCCGCGCTTGGCTGCGTCCTTGTCGCTCATGTAGATCTTGGCGTTAGGGTAGGCCTTGTTCAGTTCGTCGACGCGGCCGGTCATGGTGCCGGTGTGCCAGTGCTCCAGCACGCGGCCGGTACACAGCCACATGTCGTACTGCTCGGTCAGCTCCTCGGCCGGACCCTCATAGGGGTTGGCGATGATCATCGCCTTGCCGTCAGGCTTGCCGTAGAACTCGAAACCGGTGCCGGGCTTAACCAGAGGATCCAGACCCTCCTTGAAGCGCCACAGGGTCTCTTTGCCGTCAATCACAGGCCAGCGCATCCCTTCGCCGAAGTACTCGTCGAACTCGCCCAGGTCGTGCTTGTGACCCCGGGTAAAGGCGGCGTACTCCTCGAACAGGCCCTTCTGCAGGTAGAAGCCCAGCGCCTCGGACTCGTCGTTGTGCTTGCCCTTACAGTCGGACACGGGGAACTTGTCCACCACGCCGTTACCGAACAGCACGTCGAACATGGTCTTGCCGCGGTACTCAGGCTTTTGAGCCAGCAGCTCTTCAGGCCAGACCTCTTCCATCTTGAAGTACTTGGAGAACTCAACCACCTGCAGCACGTCGGAGCGGGCGCCGGGAACCGGCTTAACCAGCTGGTGCCAGTACTGGCCGCGACGCTCGGCGTTACCGTAGGCGCCCTCTTTCTCCACCCACATGGCGGTAGGCAGCACCAGATCGGCCATGGAGGCGGTCACGGTCATGTAGGCGTCGGACACCACGATGAAGTTCTCCGGATTCAGGAAACCAGGCAGAGTCTCTTCGTTAATGTTGGGACCGGCCTGCAGGTTGTTGGTGACCTGAGTCCAGTAGCAGTTGAGCTTGCCATCTTTGAGCATTCGGCTCTGCAGCACGGCGTGGTAGCCAGGCTTGGCAGGGATGGTGCCTTCCGGCACGGCCCAGCGCTTCTCGGTGATGTCGCGGTGAGGCTTCTTCATCACCACCATGTCTGCAGGCAGACGGTGGGCGAAGGTACCCACTTCACGGGCAGTACCACAGGCGGAAGGCTGACCGGTCAGGGAGAATGGGCTGTTGCCGGGCTCGGAGATCTTGCCGGTCAGCAGGTGGATGTTGTAGATGGAGTTGTTCACCCACACACCACGGACGTGCTGGTTGGCCCCCATACACCACATGCTCATCACCTTACGCTTGGGATCGGCGTAGGCCTTGGCGATGGCCACCAGAGCGTCGGCGTCGACACCGGTCTGCTCAACGGTGTACTCCAGGGTGTAGGTGCTCAGGAACTTGGCGTACTCGTCGAAGCTGATGGGGGTCATCTTCTTCGCAGACTTCTGGTTCTTGGCTTCCTTCTCACGTGGGTGATCGGGACGCAGGCCGTAACCGATGTCGGTGGTGGCCATGGCGAACTTGGTGTGCTTGTTGACGAAGTCCTTGTTTACCGCGCCATTCTCAATGATGTAGTTGGCGATGTAGTTCAGCAGGATCAGGTCGGTCTGAGGTTTGAAGATCAGGCCGTTGTCCGCAATGTCGAAACAGCGGTTACGATAGGTGGAGATGGCGTGGATCTTGGCACCTGGATGGCCCAGACGACGGTCGGTGACGCGGTTCCACAGGATGGGGTGTGCTTCGGCGGCGTTGGAGCCCCACATGACGAAGTCATCGGCGTGCTCGATGTCATCGTAACAGCCCATGGGCTCATCGATGCCGAAGGCGCGCAGGAAGCCCACTACGGCAGAGGCCATACAGTGACGGGCGTTAGGATCGATGTTGTTGGAACGGAAACCCGCCTTCATCATCTTAACGGCGGCGTAGCCTTCCCAGACGGTCCATTGACCGGAACCGAACATACCGACAGAGCTTGGGCCTTTCTTCTTCAGAGAGGCTTTCCACTTCTCGGCCATGATCTCATAGGCGCGATCCCAGGATACCGGAGTCAGCTCACCATCTTTGGCGTACTGGCCGCCCTTCATACGCAGCAGAGGCGTGGTCAGGCGATCCTTGCCATACATGATCTTGGACAGGTAGTAGCCCTTGGCACAGGCCATGCCTTTGTTCACAGGGGAGTCTGGGTTACCGCGGGTGGCGATCACCTGGTTGTCCTTGGTGCCCACCATGATGGAACAACCCACACCACAGAAACGGCAAGGCGCTTTGCCCCACTCCAGATCGTCCTTGCCCTGTGCCGCATTGACGGTGGACACAGGCAAGATGGCACCCGCGGCGGTGGCGGCGGCCACTGCGGCATTGGCTTTGATAAACTCGCGTCTGTTCAAGCTCATATCATCCTCTTGATATATTAGAGTTGTTCTACCCTGTGATAGGCCAAAGCGGTATTCATCACCCCTTCGATGGCCGATATCGCTTCAATGGCTTCGCTGGTGCTGGCCTGGCTGTCTCGCTCCAGGGTCACCACCAATTTGCCGTCGTCTGTCTTGGTGTGCAGCTCACAACCGGGGATCTCGGTCAGGGCCGGAATCACCGCCCCTTCTAGCTCCGCCGTGCAGCTCACCACCAAACCACTTATATGCACCGTCTCACTCAAGGTCTTCACCTGTGTCGTTTTGCGCTTCATTGATTTAAATGTTGTTTTTTTGGCCTCAGCCTAACCATACCCCTTAGGTGGTATTCCTTTTGAGATAGGGCGAAGGTCCAAATTTCCACTACAAAGGGAAAGGTTATTTATTTAACGAGCCGTTAAAATGCGACATTAACCATGAATCGCATTCGTGAACTTTGTCCAGCAACTATAGCAATAAGAATGGATGTCATTTGGAAAGGTAATTCAAAGTGATGAATCCGAGTCATCCCCGGCGTGACGGGCTTTGCGAACTCTCGATAGCTGTGAGCCAGAGCATGTTAACTGCCTGTGGTATGAATTACCGGTATCCCGAGGGAGGTTCGGCCTTCAGTAAAATTCCGCCAAAACCGTTTACATTTTGCCCACATATCTGTATCCGTTCAGTTTTTTAAAGACAAAGTGTGATAAGTTGATTGCCATCTTCCGGGGCCAATCAGGGATTACAGCCTGTTTATGAGCAAATTCAGGTGGCAGCTTGGACGCTTTATCCGACTGGGGTGGCGATACTTCTCCATCTGCCTGCTGGTGGGCGTGCTGTTCAGCCTTTGCCTGAGCCTGATGACCCACACCAACAACATCAACTCCCGCCTGAGTCTCGGCCTGTCCCTGTTCGACGCCTACTACACCCAGAGTGAACAGGAACTGAAACAGCTGGCCGGACACATCCCCTGGGGGGTGTGCGATGCCTCCTCAGAGCTGGAACTCAAACGCCAGGCCGAGCTCTCCCACTTCTTTGATTACCTCGCCACCATGAGTGATGAAGAGGGGTTCTGCCGCGATGAAGACCTGATCATCGCTCCTTCCACCGCCTTCAAAATGTTGCTTGAAGGGGAAGGCCCCACCTGGATGAAGAACGTCAGCCATCACCTCCAGTCCTACCAGATGATTGCGCTGCATCTTGGCGACAGCCGCTACCTGTTTGGCATCACCAAGAGCCGACGCATGATGGAGCTGCTGTTTCCTGAGCCCGAACTGCTCAGCAACGCCAGGATCACCCTGAAATTCAAGGAGCAAACCATTGTTGCCCTGGGGGAAGCGAAACAGGACTGGCTGTCACAGCACTACAGTGAACGACGCGGCCCACTCTCCATCAGGCTGTCGCTGGCCCCCCAGCACCTGACTCTGTCGCTGAAGCGGGATCTGTCCCTGGGTCTGCCGCTGACGTTGATATTTTCCATCCTGGTGACCATGCTGCTGCTTTACTGGCGCAGCTACCAGGGACTGCACCCGGAAGACCTGCTGGACACCTTCAGCAACCGGGAGATCTACCCGGTGTTCCAACCCATAGTGGACGGCCGTGACAAAAGAGTGCTGGGCCACGAGATGCTGGCGCGTTGGAGCCACCCACAACTGGGTGAGGTCCCACCGGATGAGTTTATCCCCATGCTGGAGTACCACCAGCAGCTGGACCGCCTGCTCTATGAGCTGGCCCCCCAATGCCAGTACCAGCCCTCCCAGCACGGCTATCTGAGCATCAACCTGGCGGGTCAGCAGCTGCTCTCTGAAAACCGCAGCCTGGGGGACTTTCTGGAGCACCTGAGCCGTCAGATCGGCATCGAGCCCTGGCAGATGGTGGTGGAGATCACCGAGCGCGAGGTGCTGGACTTCCACTCCCGTCCCTTTCAGCGAACCCTGTACAACATCCGCCAGCGCGGCTTTAAGGTCGCCATCGACGACTTCGGCACCGGCCACAACGGCCTGGCCAGCCTCAAGGTGTTCCAACCTGATTACCTGAAGGTGGACCGCAGCTTTATCCAGGCGATAAAGCATCGCCGGGATCCCCAGCCGGTGCTGGATTCCATCCTTCAGCTGGCCAACCGGCTGGAGATTGAGGTGATTGCCGAAGGGGTGGAAACCGAGGAGCAGCGGCTCTACCTGCTGGATCGCGGCATCACCCGGATGCAGGGATTCCTGTTTGCCCGCCCCGGCCCCCTGATCATTTCTTCCCCAAAGAGGGAGGGCACGCAAGAAATCCCCTCCCGCAGCGCCGTTGAATCCACTATACTGGCCGCCGATCGAGCCATCACTGGGGACACCTGAGGAATCCATGAGAATCTGCGCCGTAGAACTGAAGAGCAACGAAGCCATTATCTGCATCCTGGCACTGGAAAAGGGACTGTTTAACGTTCCCGATTGCCGTGCCCGCAAACTGACCCTGACCGACACCCAGGGCACCAAGGCACTGCACGCCTTTCAGAGCGAGTTTGCCAAGCTGCTGAGTGACTATCAGGTGGATAAGGTGGTGATTCGCGAACGCCCCACCAAAGGCAAGTTTGCCGGCAGTGCGGCAGGCTTCAAGATGGAAGCGGCGATTCAGCTGATTGACGGCGTCGATGCCCAGCTGGTGACCAACACCGCCATCAAAGAGAGCCTCAAGCGCACTCCCCTGGAGGTCAGCACCAAGGACGTGGGACTCAAGCAGTTCCAGGAAGCGGCCTTCACCACAGGCTTCGCGTACCTCAACGCCAAATAACAGCAGCGGCGTGAATCAGCGGGTCATTGAGCTGACATCAAATGCGCTGAGTAGAAAGCCCGGCAGTCGCCGGGCTTTTTCTTATCGTTCTCCGCCGCCGAAGCGGTAGACCAGTTGCAGCTCCGTCAGGGTATCTGTGGTGGAGAAGCGGGTGCTGTGAAATGCACGCCACTGCCCCTGCAGCGCCCAGTTCCGATGCCATCGCCAGTGCAATCCGACACCGGCATTGACCTGGAAGGTCTTCCTGTCCCGGTCCTGGTCCCTTAGGGCTTCACCTATACCTCCGGTGACAAAGGGCCTAAGATCACTCGCCCCATGCCAGTAGTACTGGGAATCCCAGCTGTAGTTTTCGTAGGTCAGTTGCTTGCCGCTGCCTTTCTCATCCAGATCACCCCGGGCGTAGCTCAGGCGGGTAGAAAAGCTGGGCGAAAAGTAGAGCCCCAGAGTCATCACCGTTGCCGAGCCGCCCTCCACCCCCCAGTTGCTGTCCGGCGCCACCCAGACGGTGCCCAGACTCAGGCCAACGATGCCGGTGTCTATGGGATCGTCGCTGGGCATCTGGCCGGTCCTGGGTGGCCTCAACGCCTGTTCACCGGCGCCAAAGCTGTATCTCATGTGCAGTTGAACCTGGGTGTCGGTCTCCCCATTGTGCATGGGCACTTCACTCAGGGTCATGTAGCCGGTGCCCGCCTTGATCAGCTGCCGCCCCACCAGGCTGTTGACGCCGCGGCCGATGCTGTCCACCGGGTCCAGGAAGAACAGCGCGGTGCTGCCCCAGCCTTCAGACCCCCACACCTTGCCGCCATTGGCCCAGATCTCCTGCTCCTTGTGGAAAGCCCATTCGCCGTAGACCCAGCCCAGCACCGGGGTCACCACAATATCCTGAATGGAGGGCACCTCGGCGAACGCCTCCAGACCGTATTCCCAGTAAAAGGTGGACATCAGGAAGGAGTAGACGAAGGCGTCCCATTGGCGGTATCCGGACTTGCGGGCCACCTGGTAATAGACGCCGCCAAAATAGGGGTGGCCGATGTAATTGATGTGCCAGACATCCCGGTCCCACACCGGGCCTTCTGAGACATTTTCCCACCATTTGGACAGCAGCCTATCATCGCTGGTTTCCCAGTTGGAGATATCCTCAGGCAGCAGGGCTATCACCCCGGCGACCCCCACCCCGTAGGCCATCAGCGACTTGGTCTGAGACCAGAGCCGGGCCTTGTCCTCACCATTGGGGGCACTGAACAGAGACACGCCGTAGGGATCATCGTACACGTCTGGCGCCAGAGAGAGCTCCTCCCAGCGACTGTTGGTGATGGGGCTGCGCTCCACCTCGTCATCGGCCCAGGCACCACCGGCCAGCATCAACGCCAGCGCAACACTGCAAAGTCTCATCTCTCATCCTCTCCCTGGCAAAAATGAAGCCGATTGTAGATTACAAATCAGAATGTTAGCTGAACGAGCCGTCGAATATTCCTTCCAACGATCTATGAGAACCATGGGCGCAGCACGTCCGGTTGCCGAATTCCCCCAATAAATGAGTATAATCCCTGAACAGATCGAATAAAGAGTAACACCTTGAAAATTCTGATTATCGAAGATGAGCCCGCCATCGCCGACACCCTGATTCATGTGCTGGAGATGGAGGGGTTCCAAACCCTGTGGCACACCACTGCCCAGCAGGGGCTGACCGCCATACGGCAGGGCGCCGCGGATCTGGTGGTGCTGGACGTCGGGCTGCCGGACATGAGTGGTTTTGAACTGTGCAAGCAGATCCGCTCCTTTTCCACCCTGCCCATTATCTTCCTCACCGCTCGAAGCGATGAGATAGACAGGGTGGTGGGTTTGGAGATCGGTGCCGATGATTATGTCACCAAGCCCTTCAGCCCCAGAGAAGTCCTGGCCAGAGTCAAACTCCGATTACGGGCCAGGCCCCAGCCAGACCAGGCGGAAATGTCCGATGATCTCCGCGCAGAGAACTACGACTACTGGAGGCGGGAAACGCCGCTTAGCCTGACCATGGTGGAGTATCGAATCTTCCACAAACTGGTTGAGTCGGTCGAGCGGGTGCTGAGTCGAGAGCAGCTGATGGACGCGGCGCAGATGCCGGCGGAGGCGGCCTACGAGCGCAACATCGACTCCCACATTAAGGCGATTCGTGCCAAGCTCAAACCCTTTGGCCTGGAGGGACGAGTCCGCACCAAGAGGGGCTTTGGCTACCTCTACAGCATCAGGAATGAACACTGATGATCCCCATTGAGGCAAACCGATGAGACGCTGGCCAAGAATCCCCCTGGGTCTGCGCCTGTTTCTGCTGTTTCTGCTGCCCGTGGCCCTCACCGGCTACCTGGTCACCAAATCGGTGATCCAGGAGCTCAAACCGACGGTGCGCCAGGCCACCGAAGAGACCCTGGTGGACGTCGCCAACCTGTTGGCGGTGCTGGCCGCCGAGGAGATGAGCCAGGGCGAGCTGGGCCAGAGCCGCTTTGCCGAGCTGATCGCCGCCTATGGCCTCCGCCAGCCCAAGGCCCGTATCTGGGAGTTCGGCAAAAAATCCATCAGCCACCGCATCTATGTCACCGACCGCAACGGCCAGGTGGTCGCCGACTCCTGGCAGCAGGACATCGGTGCCGACTTCTCCCAGTGGAATGACGTCTACCTGACCCTGCGCGGTCAGTACGGTGCCCGCAGTACCGCCCTGGACCCGGACGATCCCCTCTCCACCGTGATGCATGTGGCCGCCCCCATCTATGACGGCACAGAGATCATCGGCAGTGTCACCGTGGCCAAGGCCAACCGTTCAGTCCAGCCCTTCATCGACCTGTCCAAACGCAAGGTGCTGCTCTGGCTGGTGCTGATGACCACACTGGTGCTGCTGGCGGGCGCCCTGGTCTCCTGGCGCATCAACACCGCCCTGAGTCGGCTCGAGCACTACGCCCGGCAGATGGGACGAGGCGAGAAGGCGGACAAACCCCGCTTTCGGATGTTTTTCGAGTTCGGCGCCCTGAGCAATGCCCTGGAGACCCTGCGCACCCAGCTCGATGGCAAGCAGTATGTGGAGGAGTATGTTCAGACCCTGACCCATGAGCTCAAGAGCCCGTTGTCGGCCATTCGCGGCGCCGGCGAGATTCTGCAATCCCCGCTGCCGGAAGCGAAACGGCTGAAGTTTGCCGGCAACATCGAGCGGGAGAGTACCCGGATGCAGCAACTGGTGGAGAGGCTGTTGGAACTGGCCAAGCTGGAAACAATGCCCCAGCTGGACCAGCGCCAGACTCTGGCGCTGGGTGAACTGCTAAAGCCTGTGATTCAGAGCGCCTCTGCCCGACTTGAGCAAGGGCAGCTGAATCTTGAAGTCGACATACCGGACGACGCCCAACTGCGAGGCGATCCCTTCCTGTTGCGCCAGGCCCTGTTCAACCTGATGGACAACGCCCTGGCGTTTGTTCCTCAGCGAGGCTTGCTGAAATGGCAGGCCACACGAGAGCAACATTCATGGCGAGTCTCGCTGTTCAATCAGGGGCCGGCCATCCCCGACTATGCCCTGCCCAGACTGACTGAGCGCTTCTTCTCCCTGCCCAGAGAGCATGGTCAGAAGAACACCGGACTGGGGCTGAACTTTGTCGCCCAGGTGGCCAAGCTTCATGGTGCCGATCTGGCCATAGAAAACGTGGAGGGCGGGGTCCGCGTCAGCCTGATTTTCCCAACTCCATAAACTCTCCATACTGGCTCCACTCTCTCTCCAACTTCCCCCGTTAAAGTGGAAAAAAACAAGGAGAGCAGAGATGAAATCGATCTTTAAAAACAACATCAGCACCAAATTTGGCTACATAGTGCTGCTGTTTATCTTGCTGCAGATCCCCCTGAACCTGATCAGTGGCATCTCCAGCGAACGGGCCCAACGACAGCAGGAGGTGCGAGACGAAATCGCCAGCAGCAGCGCCGGCGAACAGCAATTGATGGGGCCCCTGGTCCACATTCGTTATCTGGACCCCAAAGAACGGGACACGCGCGGCCGCCCTCTGGCCAGACAAAAACTGATTCTGCCCAAACGCTTCCAGCTGGATGCCCAGATGCTCACCCACGAAAAATACCGGGGGATCTACACCGCCCGCCTCTATCAGGCCGATGCCCAGATTCAGGGGCAGTTCGATCTCTCCTGGCTAAGCACCCTGGCCAGCGATGACATTCAGTCAGTGTCTCTGGTGATGGCCATCAGCGACAGCCGTGGCATCGGCGACCTCAGCCCCCTTAGCCTGGGCGGCCAGAAACTGGCCATGAAACCAGGCACCGGCCTGAGGTCCTGGCCTCAGGGGATCGGTACCGAGCTGCCCCTGGCCACTCTGGACATCACCCAGCCTGTCCCTTTCTCGTTGAACCTGACCCTGGGCGGCATGGAGTCCCTGAAGGTCACCCCGGTGGGGGAGCTGTCTTCCCTGAGCCTCAACTCCCCCTGGCCCCACCCCAGCTTTGTCGGCGATTACCTGCCGGTGGCCTCCTCGGTCGGTGATACCGGCTTCACCGCCCAGTGGAAGACCAATAACTTCTCCACCAACATCGAACCATTGATGCTGAATTGCCTGGAGAACAGTGGCCAATGCAGCGCCTTGCACGGGAGGCAGATGGGCGTAAGACTGATCGACCCTGTGGACCACTATCTGAAGTCCCACCGGGCCATCAACTACGCCGTACTGGTCATCGCCCTGGTGTTCGCCACCTTCTTCCTGCTGGAGCTGCTGCAATCCCGGCCCATTCACCCCATTCAGTACAGCTTTGTGGGGCTGGCCCTGGCCCTGTTTTACCTGCTGCTGCTCTCCCTGAGCGAGCACATCGGCTTCAACCTGGCTTATGCGGCCGCCTCCCTGGCCTCTGTCGCCCTCTTGGGCAGCTATGTGGCCGGAATTCTGGGCAACCGCCAGGGTACCCTGTTCTCATTCTGCCTGGTGCTGCTCTATGGCCTGCTGTTCGGCCTGCTCCAGGCGGAAAGCTACGCCCTGCTAATGGGCTCCATACTCTGTTTCGCGGTGCTGAGCCTGCTGATGATGATGACCCGAAAGGTCAACTGGTATGGCAAAACCGCCACTGCGCCCTCGCAGGGGGACTGAGACAACAAAGCCGCCCATCCGGGGCGGCTTTGCCTGTGTGACGCTGCTAGAGGATGGGGGTCATCTCCAGCCCGATGCCGATACGGTTGGAGCGGACGTTGTAGTCGATGAGACTTTCGCCATAACCGTAAAAATACTGCACATATCCCCGCACCTTGTTGCCGATGGGGAAGCTCCAACCCAGCTCCACCGCTCCACGATTGTCATCGAAGTCCAGGTTATTGCGGAACAGGCCACTGAAGGTATGATCCTCATACTTGTAGACCACGCCGAGTTCGCCATAGCCCAGGTAATCGAGGATGTCCGGGTTGTCGTCCCCCTTGGAGTCTTCCGGAGACTCCTTCTCAACCTCTGGCAATCGGTACCAGGCTTTGGACAGCACGGTCCACTCATCCTTCTCAAACACCAGGGTGCCGATGATGCGGTTCCAGGAGCGGCTTTTCTCGCCATTTTGACCGTTGGACTGGTGGTTGATCCCCAGCCCCCAGAACGGCACCTGCCACTCACCCAACTGCCAGCCGGCTCGCTGCACCCAGAACAACTCAGGTTCGTGGTTAGTCTCCCTGAAGGGCGCCGAGTAATCGCTGTTGTAGGCCTGCCACCAGCTCTGGTTGGTGTAGGCAAAGAACAGCCGGCCGCTCTCATTCAGCAGGGGCACCGTCAGGGGCATCTTGAAACTGAACTGGAACTTCATCTCCATATGCTGCAGCGGCAGCTCATCCGGGTCGAAGGGGGCCTGATTGGGCGTCTGGTTGTAACTGAAGGGCAGGATGTAGTTATTTTTGTGAGCCGTCAGGCTGAAGTCGGAGGCGTTACTGATGCGCTCCTCGGCGATGCGGTGCTCCAGGGCACTGTCGTGAAGCTCTCGCCCGGGATTCAGCTTCTCCTCACAGATGACCCTCAACTCGGCAACGGTAACGTCACCCTTGGCCTCTTTTACCGCACTCAACAAACAGGCATCCATATCGCTCATCTGGGGGGCTGCCGCCAGCATCAGCAGGGATAGCATGACATTTCCTTTTTAAACTCAGTTCATTAACACCTATGGTATCAGATGTTGCCTCTGGGGCCAGACACAAAAAAGCCGCCTTGCGGCGGCTCTGCTTCGACAGACAGGCCTAGGCCTTGAGGTCTTTTACCAAGCCCTCAATCACCGTCGCCTGCTGGGCAATACGCTCCACATTGGAGGCACTGTCGCGAATCATCCCCACCACTTCATGGGACTGGGTACGCACCCGCTCCAGGCTGGCAGCGATTTCGGCGGCCACACTGCCCTGCTGGGTCGCCGCGGCGGCGATCTCGGCGCTGCGATCGGAGATGGTGACGTTCAGGCCGCTGATCTGCTCAATCTCACCATGGACCGCAGCCATCAACGCCTGGCTCTGGTGGGCATTGTTCACCGTGCTCTCGGTCACCTGCAGCAGACCTTTACTGTGGTTCTGCAGCCCTTCCACCATCCCCTGGATCTCCACGGTCGCCTGCTGAGTGCTGCTGGCCAGAGTGCGAACCTCATCAGCCACCACGGCGAAGCCCCGGCCCTGCTCTCCGGCACGGGCGGCCTCAATGGCGGCATTGAGCGCCAGCAGGTTGGTCTGCTCACTGATGGCATTAATGGTGGTCAATACCTTACCAATCTCGACGGTACTGGCATCCAGATCGGTGACGGCACGCTGAGCCTGTTCAATCTCCTCGGCCAGGCTGGCGATGGCACCACGGGTCTGGTCCACCTTCTGCTGCCCCTGGCTGGAGGCCTGAGCCGCGTCCTGGGTCAGGGTGGAGGAGTCTTCGGAGTGGGCGGCCACCTCTCGAATCGAGGCTTCCATCTCCACACTGGCACCGGCAAGGCCGTCGATCTGAGACTGCTGGTCTTCCGCCAGCACCTCGGACTGTTGACTCATGGCCGCCAGTTCATCGCCAATATTGGTCAGCAGAGACGCGGCGTTCTTCATCTCCAGCACCAACTGCTGCTCGCGCTCGGTCACCTTGTCGATGGTGATCGCCAGCAGACTGAACTCATCCCGTACCGGGAAGTAATTGAGTCGCTGTACCAGGTCACCGTCGGCCAGGTTATTCAGTGCCTTATAGGTACTGAACATGGCTCCGCCAATAAAGGTCATGATGTAGTAACTGGTCATCAGGCTCAGCAGCAGCAGGGTGCCCAGCAGGACCCACTGCCAGCCGGAGACCTGGCTGAGCAGTCCGGGCTGAGTGTCCGCCACCACCTGGTAGTTGCTGCCCTGCCCCTCGACCCGCAAACCGCTCTCCTTAAGCAGAGTCCGGGCCTCATCGGCAGACACCGAGCTGGCACTCAGCAGTTGGGACACCAGTTGTTGCTGTTGCAGACTGTCCAGTTTCTGTGACTGGTTGGATTGGTGGGTCAGGACCCAGCCGGCAAACAACAGGGTAATCAGGGGAAGCAGGAACAGGAGGTAAAATTTCTCTCTCAGGTTCAGGTGGATAAGCCATTTATCCACCCAACGGAAGGCAACTTCTTTCATTCCGACCACTCTCAGAATTCGACTAAGAAACAGACCAGCAAGAGACACGAATGCGCATATACCGATCCCCTAAAACCCAGCCAGTATATAACGTTGCTGTTACAAGAAAAGCCCGACCTGTATCTAATTTAATTTCCTTGTTGTATTTCAGTTACTTTCTCGAAAGGTTTGCCCCAATCTTTCGATCCACCAGTCGATGGCCCCTTTGATGCCGGCAATGGGGTCCACCAGGTTGTCCAGATCCTTGTCCCCCTGACGCCGGTCGATGGCGGCCACCAAGGGTTGTCCTGTGGCACCGTCCCTCACCAGCAGTTCCACCGTGCCCTCACCCACATTGGTGTGCTCACCGGTCACCACCTTGGACAGGGTCGAGATCCCCAGGCCCACAGGCAACAGGGTGCTGGTTACCGCCAATATGGGGTTCGGGGTTTCGATATTGGTCAGGGCCAGGCTCAGCCTCAGAGTCTGGGCGTCCGCCGTCTCCACCTGGGTGAATCGACCCTCAAGACGCTCTAACAACGCCTGGGTCAGATACTCGGTCAATTCCGCCACCTGCTCGTCATCCAGTGGATAGTCTTCATCCACCACCACCCACACCTGGTCCAACTTGATTTTGTTGTAGTTTTTCAGTTTGTCTCTGAAAGTTTCCATGGAATTGATCCCTTTACCCGCCCACACCAGATCGACACCACCAGGTGGACCGGGGCGGAAATCATCGAACCCCTGGAACAGGGCATGACCATTATTTTCGGGTGTTGCGGCACAACCCAGCAGGATTGTGGTCAATAGCATAGGAAGGATCCGTTTCATGGAGTCACCGTAGACAGACAGAGAAGAGCCGCAATCTTACTTAATTGGCAAGAGCAGTGAAACTTAAATGACTATTTTGGTGCTGTTTGAACACAATTTGAGGCTGGATGACAATCCGTTGCTGGCCAGGGCCACTCAACTCGGTGGGCAGATGCTGTGCGTCGCCCTGGGAGACCCTCTGGGCCAGCCTGGCCCCTACGGCCTAAACAGAATTGGTCACCGTCGCCAGCACTTTCTACACCAGGCCCGCCAGGAGTTGCACGACGCACTGACCAGGCTGGGACAACAACTGGTGCTGATTCGACAGCCGGCCATTCCGGCCCTGTCACGGTTGATTGAACGCCACAGGGTCACTCACCTGGTCAGGCAGCGCCCCCTGGCCAGCGACGAACAGGCACTGAGCTGGCACCTCACTCGCCGCCATCCCGGCCTCACTCTGGAATATGTTGATGGTCACACCCTGTTCCAGCTGGAGCAGCTTCCCTTTGACATAGACAGGCTTCCCTCCAGCTACAGCGCGTTTCGCCGCGCCCTGCTGCCCATAGAGGTCAAAACACCGCTTCCTGTCCCCCAGCGCCTGCCCGGCTCACCACCGGAGGTGACCCCCTGGCCCCACATCCGCCAGCACAGACTCCGGCCCTTTATTGGCGGCGAATCGCAGGGGCAGAGGCAGCTGGCTCACTATCTGGACGGTCCGGCCCCCGGGCACTACAAGGAAACCCGCAACGACCTGGAGGGATGGCAGAACTCCGCCAAGTGGTCTCCCTGGCTGGCCGCAGGGTGCCTCTCGCCCCGCCGCATCTGGCAGGCGCTGTGTCACTACGAACAGAATTGGGGCGCCAACGCCTCCACAGAGTGGCTGAAACGGGAGCTGTTATGGCGGGAGTATTTCCAGTGGTACGCCCTGAAATGGGGCCGACGGCTGTTCCAGGTGAGTGGCATCGGTCAGAAACGACCGCTCACCAGCTTCTACCCGACCCGGTTCAGCCAGTGGTGCCAGGGCAGCACCCCCTACCCGCTGGTCAACGCCTGCATGCATGAACTCAACGAGACCGGCTACCTCTCCAATCGAGGCCGTCAGCTGGTGGCCAGCGCTCTGGTGAATGAACTGCAACTGGACTGGCGCTGCGGCGCCGCCTACTTCGAGCAGCAGCTTATCGACTACGACGTCGGCAGCAACTGGGGAAACTGGCAGTACATCGCCGGTGTCGGCGCCGATCCCCGTGGGGGACGCCATTTTGATCTGAACAAACAGAGCCAGTTGCACGACCCCAAAGGGCATTACACCCACAAGTGGCGAGGCGACACCCCTGTGGCGCTCACGGAAAGCCCCGTTGACTGGCCGGGGGAGGCGTCATGACCTCCACCCTCAGGCTGATCCTCGGGGATCAACTCAATACTCACCACTCCTGGTTCGAGCAGGTCGACCCCAACTGCCTCTATCTGATGGCCGAACTGAAGCAGGAGACCGGCTACGTCCGCCATCACCTGCAGAAAGTGGCCGCCATCTTCCTGGCCATGGAGGCCTTTGCCCGTCACCTGCGAGCCCAGGGCCACCAGGTGCTGCACCTGACCCTGGACGAAACCCAGAGATTCGACTCCCTGCCCCAATTGCTGATGCACCACTGTGCCCTCCACGAGATCACCAGGCTGCAGTATCAGTCTCCCGATGAGTTTCGTCTGGAGCAGCAACTGGCACAGATGTGCCTGCCGGGAATCGAGGTCGAGTCTGTCGAGAGCGAACACTTCCTGCTGCCCCGTTCGGTGCTCGGCGACTACTTTCCCGCAGACCGTCCGATGAAGATGGAAACCTTCTACCGCCGGATGCGTCGGGAGCAGGATCTGTTGATGGATGGAGACCAGCCCAAGGGCGGGCACTGGAACTACGATGCCCGAAACCGAAACCCCATCAGCGATATGGAAGCCCTGGCGGTCCCCAGCCCCTGCCTGTTTGCCAATGACTGCCGCGCCGCTCTTATACGGATAGAGCGCCACGGCGTAGAGACCCTGGGGCGCTGCCCTGAGCAGCTGATCTGGCCGGTAACCCGACTGCAGGCATTGCAGCAGCTTCAGCACTTCTGCCGCTTTCTGCTGCCGCACTTTGGTCAGTTTCAGGACGCCCTGACGGAGAGCGGCCCCTACGCCTGGACCCTGTATCACGCCCGACTCTCCTTCGCCCTCAACACCAAGATGCTCCACCCCATGGAGGTGATCCGGGCGGCCATCGCCGCCCATGAACATCACCCGCAAGAGGTGGCACTGACTCAGGTCGAGGGGTTTGTCCGTCAGATTCTCGGCTGGCGGGAGTATGTCAGGGGGATCTACTGGAGCAAGATGCCCGACTACGAGCGCCTGAACGAGCTGGAGGCCCACCGGCCCCTACCCTCCTGGTTCTGGAACGGCGAGACCCGGATGCGATGCCTGTCCCAGGCCATCGGCCAGTCGCTGGACTACGGCTACGCCCATCACATCCAACGACTGATGGTCACCGGCACCTTCTGTCTGCTGGCGGGCATCGCCCCGGATGAGGTGGACCAGTGGTACCTGGGGATCTACGTCGACGCCTTCCAGTGGGTCGAACTGCCCAATACCAGGGGAATGAGTCAATACGCCGACGGCGGCGTACTGGCCACCAAGCCCTATGCCGCCAGTGCCAACTACCTCAACAAGATGGGTAACCATTGTCGCCAGTGCGCCTACGACCCCAAAGCCAAAGTGGGTGACAACGCCTGTCCCTACAACAGCCTCTACTGGCATTTTATCAACCGTCACAGCGAACGCTTCGCTCACCACCCCAGGATGGGGATGATCTACCGTCACTGGTTCGGTATGGATCCGGATCAGCAGCAAGCGGTGCTGGCTCAGGCCGAGAATTACCTAAACGGCCTTGATGAGCTATGAAGAGTGCGTCCTGTCATCAGCCCCAGCATGACTTGAAAACACAGATTGCTTATCCCAGGGTTGATCCATAAAAAAACCCGGCACAAGCCGGGCTTTTGTTGATGCAGGAAACGGATTAACGCTCCCAGTAGGCCTCTTCCAGGCTGTCCTCTCGCTCAGGCAACGCCCTGGACAGTCGCGGAGAGTGCTGGGCCAGCACCTCGTAGCTCACCCGGTTGGCGTACTTGCAGATCTGAGAGAAGGAGGAGTAACACAGCCCATCATAACGATGCTTGCTGGAGGTGGGCAGGTTCTTCTTGTGGTAGAAATTGGCCGCCATGTCGTGCAGCAGGGCCGACAGGGCGCCGTCACCGGCACCGTTGGTGTTGCGGATCTTCTCCGGGCCGCCCATAAAGGGAGCGATGTGGGAGAACACCTTCAGCGGCTGCTCGCAGTCCTCTTTGCGCATGGGGCGGGAGAACTCGTACTGGTTGAACTCGGGGATGGAGCCTGGCAGCAGGGTGTGGCTGGTGGGGCGCTTCACCTCGTCGCTGGAGTAACCGGCCATGTACAGGCCGGCAGGACCCGCGGTGCACAGCACCAGGTCACACCACTCCAGGGTCTGTTCACAGGCCAGCAGGATATCGCGCTTACCGGTCAGGGCTTCCGCCTCCTCCTCGTTCATCGCCAGTACGTCCACATGGTCATTGATGAACTGCTGCCACCACTGGGGGTCCTCTTCAATGAGGAAGCGGGTGCCCAGGGTCAGTACCACAGGCACGCCAACCTCTTTGGCGTAGGCGATGGCGGTCATGGCGGCATCGGTAATGGGATCATCACCGGCACGCATCAGGTAGGCGGTCAGCACCAGGGCGGCGCCGCTCTGCACCAGGGTCTTGTCGATGAAACCCGGGGTCAGCTTATCCATGGCGCCCTTGGAGATGGCGAAGGTCCGCTCACCGCACTGGCTGATCAGGGTAAAGCAACGCCCAATGGGGCCGTCCACCGGCTCCAGGTGATTCAGATCCACCCGGCTGGAGGTGGCGCTGAGGTAACGGTAGGCGTAGCTGCCAATCAGGATGTTGCGGCTCATCACCCCAAACAGCACCGAGCGGTCATCCGCCAGAGTGGAGTAGTTGTGCAGGGTATTGCCGATGGTGCCGCCGGCAAACTCGTTGGTGACCAGCGCCTTGCCCTTAAGCTCCTCGTAGAGGGCGTGAGCGGCGGCGTCGTCGATCAGCATGGAGTTGCCTTTGCGCAGTCCGTGGCGGGCGATAAAGTCGTCGTCGACCTTGGCTTCAATGTCCACCAGGGTCTGATCGATACCGGTAATGTGGATGTTCTTTGGACGAATGACCGGATTCAGTTCATTGGTCAGCGGATCACGGGCATCGACAGGAAAATAGTGCTTTGACTTGCGTTGGCCAGGGAATTTCATTGGGCGGTAACCATGGCAGAAAAGGAGCGAAACATCCTTGCTAGTGTAGACCCCGCCTTGCGCCATTGCGCTCCCTGGCGGGGTGACCCTGCCGGACCCGTTACGGGCCCGGATTGGCGCGGGATTCTAGCAGTTGCCGGTAGGGATTACCAGTTCTGCATCTCGGCCTGGATCAACTCAGACATCATCTGGATGTGATCCGGCTCCGCATTGAGACAAGGAATAAACTGGTACGCCTTGCCGCCGGCCTCCATAAACTCCTGTTTGCCCTCGATGGCGATCTCCTCCAGGGTCTCCAGACAGTCCACGGAGAAGGCCGGGGTAATGATGTCGATGGCGGTCACCCCCTGTTTCGGCAGGGCTTCCAGAGTTTCATCCGTGTAGGGAGTCAGCCACTCCTCCTTGCCGAAACGGCTCTGGAAGCAGGCCATCCACTGCCCCCGGGACAGCCCCAGGCGCTCCGCCACCAGTTCGGCGGTGCGCAGACACTGGCTCTGATAGATGTCCCCCTCATCCACGAAGCGCTTTGGCACCCCGTGGAAGGAGAGCAGCAGCTTCTGACCGCGCCCCTTCTTATTCCAGTGCTCCAGTATGCTGCCGGCCAGGGCACTGATGTAGGCGGGGTGGTCGTGGTAATCACGCACCAATCGGGTGTGGGGAATCGTGCGCATCCGGGCAAACTCCGCCGCCAGGCCATCGAATACCGCGCCGGTGGTGGAGCAGGAGTACTGGGGAAACAGTGGCAGCACCACCACCTTGTCGCACCCCTGAGCCTTGAGGCTCTCCAGACCGTCGCTGAGGGACGGAGAACCATAGGTCATCCCCAGGGCCACCGGCACCTTGATGCCCATATCCTGCTGCAGCCTGGCTTCCAATGCCTTCTGCTGCTCCAGAGAGATCACCATCAGTGGCGATCCCTGCTCCTGCCACACCTTCTGATACGCTTTGGCCACTTTCTTGGGGCGGAAGGTCAGCACGATGCCGTTGAGGATGGGCCACCACTGCCAGCGGGGCAGATCCACCACACGGGGATCGCTGAGAAACTGCTTGAGGAAGGCGCGAACCGCGCTGGGAGTCGGGGCATCGGGCGTCCCCAGGTTAACCAGCAGAACGCCAGTAGTGCTCTTGTCCATCAATGAAACCTATCCAAAATTGGCCTGACGCCAGTATACGTGAGACTGCAGAGTTTGGTTTAACAATTGCCTGAATAGACAACGAAAAAAGCCCGCTGTTCGCGGGCTTTTCGAAAAGAATCACATTTTGTGTTTCCGTCGGCGGCAGCTTAGGCCAGCAGCTCGGCGATCTGACCAGACACCTCGGTCACGGCCTGGGTACCGTCCAGCTTGTGGTACTGGTTCAGGCCCTGCTCGGCAGCGGCGCTGTAGTAGTCCACCAGAGGCTTGGTCTGCTCGTGGTAAACGGACAGACGCTTGCGTACAGTGGCTTCTTCGTCGTCGGCGCGGATCACCAGCTCTTCGCCGGTGACGTCATCTTTGCCTTCCGCCTTGGGCGGGTTGTACACCACGTGGTATACACGACCGGAGCCAGGGTGCACGCGACGACCGCTCATGCGCTCTACGATCACCTCGTCGGCCACGTCGAACTCAATCACATGATCCACGCTGATGCCGGCGTCCTTCATGGCGTCGGCCTGAGGCAAGGTGCGGGGGAAACCATCCAGCAAGAAACCGTTTACACAGTCATCCTGTGCAATACGCTCCTTAACCAGGCCGATGATGATCTCATCGGAAACCAGTTGACCTGCGTCCATCACCTTCTTGGCTTCCAGACCCAGGGGGGTACCAGCCTTGATGGCGGCTCGCAGCATGTCACCGGTGGAGATCTGGGGAATCCCATACTTCTCCATAATGAATTGGGCTTGAGTTCCCTTTCCGGCGCCCGGCGCTCCCAACAGGATAATGCGCATTCGACAGTCCTCTCACTATTTCTCTTGACTTCTGATCCGGCGATCTTGGCACAGCCCAAGGTGGATGTGAAGGGCAGTTAAGGTAGACTTTTGGTTAATTCAGCGCGATATAGTTCACTGATGGTCAAAATTCATTAACTTTAATGCCATAACCGCACTGGCAATCAGTGGTAGGGTTATTATTAGGGGCAAATCTTAGGGACTGTTTCTCTTTGCTGAGCAGTTTTGCTGCCTCACCAAAGAACAACAGACCCTAATAAGCCGAGCGTAGGCTCGGCTTCACGATTTTGACGGTTTTGCAGCACTAATACAACAGGCTGTACAATTTTCTGCGGTATTGGTTGGCCACAGGGTCGCCCTGCCCCAATGCGTTCACAATGTCCATAAAGACGCGCCGGGCTTCGCCGTCGGCGGCGGTCATGTTGCCCTTGAGCAGGGCAAACAGCGCCTCCAGAGACTCCTCCTGGCGCCCCGCCTGATTCAGGGCCACCGCCAGTTCGACCACCACCTCCGGCTGATCCGGATTGGCCTCGAGCTTGGTCTGCAGTGCGCGGATCTCCGGGGTGTCCGCCGCCTGCTGGGCCAGCTCCAGCTGGGCCATCAGCACCCGGTACTGGCTGTCCTGATCCGCCATGGGGATGGTCTCCAGCAGCACCTCTGCTTCACCGGGACGCCCCAGTTGCAGATAGGCTTCCGCCAGGGCCAGCTTGAGCTCGCTGTTCTCCTCCAGGGCCAGGGCATCGCGCAGCAGCGGCAGTGCCTCATCCCACAACTTCTGCTCCGCCAGGACTTTAGCCTGCTCCAGTTTCAGTTGCCACAGCTTGGGCAGGTGCTTCTCCAGCATCTGCTCCACCATGGCGTCCGGCTGGGGTCCGGCGAAGCCATCGACACTCTGGCCCTTGCTGAGCACCAGAACGGTCGGCAGCGCCTGGATGCGGAAGTAGCCCGCCAGCTCCATCTGGGTATCACAGTTGACGTTGGCCAGGATGAACTGACCGGCACGCTCGGTGGCCAGACGGGTCAGCAGCGCCGTCACCGGCTGACACTCCGGAGCCTGGGCAGAGAAGAAGTTCAGCACCACAGGCCGGTCCATGGACTGGTCCACCAGCTGCTGAATGTTCTGGGCGTTCGCTTCGAGGATCTGTGCTTGCTGTTGCATATAGGGTCCTGTGGGGCCGGAGGCTGGCTCCGGCCCGGGTTAGGGTATTACTTGGACAGTTCCAGCCACAGGCTGTTCATCTGTGCCACGAACTGAGAGGGATCCTCCAGGCTGCCGCGCTCGGCCAGCATCGCCTGGGACAGCAGCAGTTCGGCCCACTTGCCGAAGCGCTCCTCATCCTGCTCCTGCTCCAGCTTGGCCACCAGCGGATGCTCCAGGTTCAGTTCGAACACCGGCTTCACCTCTGGCACCTCCTGGCCCATCGCCTTCATCATCTTCACCATCTGGCTGGACATGTCCTGGTCAGAGGTCACGATGCAGGAGGGGGAGTCGGTCAGGCGCTGGGAGATCTTCACCTCCTTCACCTTGTCACCCAGAGACTCCTTGAAGCGGGTCAGCAGCGCTTCGTGCTCCTGAGCCTGCTTCTCGGCCTCGGCCTTCTCCTCGTCAGACTCGGGCAGCTGCAGATCGCCCTGGGTCACGGAGATGAGCTGCTTGCCGTCGAACTCGGTGAGGTGGCTCATCAGCCACTCATCGATGCGCTCGGACATCAGCAGCACCTCGATGCCCTTCTTGCGCAGCAGTTCCAGGTGGGGGCTGTTCTTGGCTGCCTGATAGCTGTCGGCAACGATGTAGTAGATCTTCTCCTGGCCTTCGATGGCACGGCTCAGGTACTCCTCCAGGGAGACGGTCTCGGCACTGGAGTCAGTGTGAGTCGAGGCAAAGCGCAGCAGCTTGGCGATCTTCTCCTTGTTGCCGTGGTCCTCGGCAGGCCCCTCTTTCAGCACGTTGCCAAACTCGCCCCAGAACTTCTGATACTTGTCGGCATCGTTGGAGGCCATGCGCTCCAGCATGGTCAGCACCCGCTTGGTCAGGGCGGTGCGCAGGCTCTGGGTCACCTTGTTGTCCTGCAGGATCTCACGGGAGACGTTCAGAGGCAGATCGTTGGAGTCCAGCAAGCCTTTGACGAAACGCAGGTACTGAGGCATGAACTGCTCGGCGTCGTCCATGATGAACACCCGCTGTACATAGAGCTTGAGTCCCTGCTGACGCTCACGGTTCCACAGATCAAAGGGGGCGCGGCCGGGAATGTACAGCAGCGAGGTGTACTCCTGCTTGCCCTCAACCTTGTTGTGTACCCAGGCCAGGGGATCCTCAAAATCGTGGGCGACGTGTTTGTAGAACTCCTGATACTCCTCGTCGGAGATGTCGGACTTGCTGCGGGTCCACAGGGCGGTGGCCTTGTTAACCGCAGTCCACTGGCCCTCGGTGGCAGGGAGGGTCTCGCCATCCTGCTCACGCTCGGGCTCACCCTCCTGCCACATCTCGACCGGGATGGAGATGTGATCGGAGTATTTGCCGATGATGGACTTCAGGCGCCACTCATCCAGGAACTCCTTCTCCTCATCCCGCAGGTGCAGGATGATGTCGGTACCGCGCTGGGCCTTCTCGATGTTGGCCACGGTGAAGTCACCCTCACCGGCGGACTCCCACTGGACCCCGGCATCGGCATCGAAGCCGGCGGCGCGGGAGCGTACGGTCACCTTATCGGCCACGATGAAGGCGGAGTAGAAGCCCACGCCAAACTGGCCAATCAACTGGGAGTCTTTGGCGGCGTCACCGGAGAGCTGGGAGAAGAAATCGGCGGTGCCGGACTTGGCGATGGTGCCCAGGTGCTCAATCACCTCGTCGCGGGTCATGCCGATGCCATTGTCGCTGATGGTCAGGGTACCGGCGTCGGTGTCGACGCTCAGGCGCACCCGCAGTTCACCGTCACCCTGGTAGAGGTCAGCGTCGGACAGGGCCCGGTAGCGCAGTTTATCGGCGGCGTCGGCGGCGTTGGACACCAGCTCGCGCAAGAAGATTTCCTTGTTGGAATACAGAGAGTGGGTCATCAGCTTCAGAAGCTGGGACACTTCGGTCTGAAAACCATGGGTTTCCTGTTGCACGGACATGCTCTATTTCTCCTGGCAGTCTAATTGAATCTGTTCTCTTTCTCAGATGGGGTCGCCCTCAATGATTTCAACCACTCACCGAAGAATTTTAGGGGGGCTTGAGCCCTGATGACCATTTTTGCGGCAATTCTTGTCGAAAAGACGGGGGCCGGCGGAGGCCGGGACGACGATTGTGCCTGGTATCAGAGGAGCTGCGTGCTGAGGGCTGTTGCCTCGCCTTTCTGTCCCCAAGGGGCCGTCTCCAGCCAGGGTTCCTCCGGCGGCAGTGGGGGAGACGCACTGCGTTTGGAGTTACCCTAGGAGATCAGCCACAGGCTGGCGTTCTCATAGACGGACGCGGACAGGGGGATCACCTGCATGCGGCGTTCGCCCACAGGAATGGAGCTGCCGAAGCGACGGGTCACCCTGGTGTTCACTGCCAGAAGATGGGCCCGGGCCAGGATCAAATCGTGCCAGGGGTCCTTAAGCTTGAGGCAGCCCCGGTACCAGCGCAGCGGTCCGTCACTCTCCAGCAACGCCTCCATGGCACGGCTCATAAACACCGGACTGCCATCGGCTCGCACTATGGCCAGGGCGGCATCGTTGTTCACTTTGTCCGCCTGCCACTGACACAGCCTCTGATGCACCTGGTCCGCCAATGCCCGGGCGGTGCGCACCGCCCCTCCCACATGGGATGAGAGGACGCTGAAGCCCGCCTGCTCACCGGCATTGTATTGACGCTGGCGGGCTGTCCGGTTCATGGCAAACAGGGCCGACAGCTCCTTGACGGGATAGACCCGACCAATGGCATGATCCGCCTCCATCTCCCGGTACCAGCGATAGACAGGGCTGGCTTCCAGGCGCGGCTTTATCCTGTCACTCATGCACAGGGCCTCGTCTGGGCGTTGCATCACCACCTGAAAACAGGGATCAAGATGGATCTGCCTCATGTAGCCCTGGAGCAAGTCCTCGAGACCATGGGTGATACAGATCATATGCTGCCCCTGATCAGGTTCACGGGTGGCAGAAAGGAAGACTTTGGAGCCGCCAAAGGCGGGAGAGATGCGATCCAGCAGGTCGTTCCACTGGCCATCGATGGCACTGTCGTAGGCCTGCTCGATCAGGTCAAAAAGTAGGTCGTCGTCCATTACCCCGAATCCATATTATTCCCATGCGTCCGGCATGGGGAGCTGTCTATGCAGCCCATAGTTTTAACGTGTTAGTAGAGGTCTCTCTGTGTGCCCAAGAGTGTAGTTGCCGAATAAAAATCCCGCCACAAAGGGCGGGATTATTTATGCAGTTACTGTCAGATAAGGCTGAAACCTGTGTCAGTACTCTACAGCTCTCTGCGCCCGCTTAACGACAGGGCCAGAGTGGTGCCATCCACATACTCCAGTTCGCCACCCACGGGAACACCATGGGCAATGCGGCTGACGCGGATGCCGCTGCCTTTGCACATATCGGCAATGTACTGAGCGGTGGCCTCCCCCTCAACCGTGGGGTTGGTGGCCAGGATCAGCTCCTTAGGCGCCTCCTCGCGGATCAGCGCTTCCAGCTTATCCAGGCCAATCTCATCCGGACCCAGTCCATCCAGGGGCGACAAGTGCCCCATCAGCACAAAGTAGCGGCCGTCATACTGGCCGCTGGTCTCGATGGCCAGGACGTCGGCCGGCGACTCCACCACGCACACCTGACCGGACGCGCCCCGCTTGGGGTTGGCGCACACCGGACACAGAGACTCCTCGGTGAAGGTGCGACAACGGCCACAGTGGCCCACGTCCGCCATCGCCTTGGACAGAGCCTCACCCAGCTTGTGGCCGGCAGCCCTGTCCCGCTCCAGCAACTGGAATGTCATCCTCTGCGCCGAACGGGGACCCACACCAGGCAGGCACTGCAGGCTTTTGATCAGGTCATCGACCAGGGGACTGAACTTCATTAGAAGGGCATCTTAAAGCCAGGGGGCAGACCCATGCCGCCGGTCAGGGCAGCCATCTTCTCTTTGGAGGTCTCCTCCACACGACGGGCGGCGTCGTTGCAGGCTGCGGCGATCAGATCTTCCAGCATCTCAACCTCATCCTCCATCAGGGAGGGGTCGATCTCGACGCGGCGAACGCTGTGGCTACCGGTCATGGTGACCTTGACCATGCCCGCGCCCGCTTCACCGGTCACTTCCATGGCAGCGATCTCAGCCTGAGCCGCTTGCATCTTCTCTTGCATCTGCTGGGCCTGCTTCATCAGGTTGCCCATACCACCTTTACCAAACATATTCGGTTCTCTCTTTAATGATTGGAGCTCGATACCAACTTCACTAAATACTTGATCACTATGGCTTGTATAAATTGCTCCACTCTACGTTGCGGGGCTTACTGTTAGAAAAACCAGCAGTTGCGCCCCTCGCCTTGATTGAAACAATTTCTCCGGCGCCCTAGGTTGACCACTTACTTAATGACGCTGGTATTAAGGGCCGTATGTTAACGGATTCGTACCCGTTAGCTAAGTTTATTTATAACTGATCGATTCATCGATGAGTTGTGCATCAAATTCTTCCATCAGCCAGCTGACACTGGGGTCCCCCAACAGAGTGACCTTGGCCTGGGCCAGCCGCTCACGGTGCAGGCGACGACGAATCTCCAGCGGGGTTTCCCGTCCTGGCTGCTCGCCGATCTCCACTTCCAGCTCGATGGGTTGCTGCCACAGGGCCACCATTTTCTCCTGGATCTGCCCCATCACACTCTTGTGCATCAGGTGGCGCTGCTCGGGCTTGAGCAACAGGGTGACCCGGTTCTCTTCCCTGTGCATCAGTGAGTTGATCGCCAGTTGCCTGGACCGGGCAGCCACACCCAGATCAAAAATCGCCTGGTACCAGGCCAGATCCTCCGGGTTGCCGGACGGGGTCGGGCCGTCACTGGCCTGCGGCGATGGTGACACCGGTGCCTCGGCTTGTGGAGCCTCGGCTTCTGCTGCTGGCGACCGCACGGGCGTCTCAGGAGGCTGCGGCGGAGCCACGGTCTCAATCTTCGGCTGAGCGGGCGCCTGTTCAACCTTGGGCTGGGTCACCACCGCTTCGTGGCAAGGCGCCGTCTCCTCCGGCTGAGACACGCTGCCATAGTCGCCGTACGCCTCCAGAGGAATGGACTCCGGAACACACTGCTGCTGAACCGGCTGCGGCGCCTTCACAACCGGCTGTGCCTGCGAGGAATCAGAACGGCTCCGGTGCTCAGCGTCAGCCGCGGGCGGCTCTTGTGTGACAGGCTCTGCCTGCTCGGCAGTGGGGCTAGCGGTCTTGCCTCCCCTGGGAGCCGCGCTCACCAGGGGCGCCGGCTTTTTTGATTCCTGCTCCTCGGCCTGTCCCATATTGCTCAGCCGCTCGCGGTTGGCCAGGGCGCGCTCCACCAGGCTCATGGGACCGCTGGCCGCAGCCGGTGCCTGGGCCGGCGCGACCTCAGGGACGGCGCCACTCTGTGGCGGCTGAACACTCTGCTGCTCGGGCGCTGGCTCAGACACTGGCTGAGGGGCTTCCACCGCCGGGGGCTCGGCCTGTGGCGGTTCGCTCGGCTGAGGGGGTTCCTCCAGCGGCGCGAAACCGGGCTGCTCGGCCTCCACCGGCGGCTGGGGCTCGACCTCTGCCACCGGCGCACCACGAAGCTGGTCCGCCTGGTCCAGCAACATCTGCTGCTCGGCAGCCAACACATCCGGATCGCTGCTGCCCACCTGGGCGGGCTGAGCCGCAAGCTGAGGCTGGGGCGCAACCTGAGTCACGGGCGCCTGAGGAGCCATGGCTGCGGGCTGCTCGGTCAATGCCGGTGACAGAGGCGGCACCTCGGTGACCGGAGAGAAAGCCAGGGTACGCAGCAGGGTCATCTCCAGGCCGCTGCGCGGATCCGGCGCCAGGGCCAGATCCCGGCGTCCCTCTGCCAACATCTGGTACCACAGCTGCACCTGTTCACGGCTGAGACGGCTGGCCAGGGGCAGCAGTGCTGCTCCCTGCTCCTGCAACCGGGCCGCATTCACAGAGAACTGGGTCATCGCCAGCGCGTGGAGCAACTCCAGCAGCTGCTTCAGCAGATCGTCGTAGTCCGGTGCAAACTGATCGATCTCCTCCAGGGTGGCCATCATGGCCGCCAGATCTCCGGCCACCAGGGCCTGCAGCAGGCGCAGGCTGTAGCTGGCATCCAGGGTGCCCAGCATCGACTGAACCTCGGCCAGGGCCAGGTCGCCATTACCGTGGGCAATGGCCTGATCGGTCAGGCTCATGGCATCTCGGACACTGCCCCCTGCGGCCTTGGCCAGCAAGTTGATGGCTTCGGGCACAAAGGGCACGGACTCCGCCTGCAACACCCGGCTCAGGTGCTCGGCGATGCGCTCGGCAGGCAAACTCTTGAGGTTGAACTGCAGGCAGCGGGAAAGTACGGTCACCGGCAGCTTTTGCGGATCCGTGGTGGCCAGCAGGAACTTGACGTGCGGAGGCGGCTCCTCAAGGGTCTTGAGCAGCGCGTTGAAACTGTGTCGGGACAGCATGTGTACCTCATCGATGAGATACACCTTGAAGCGACCACGCACCGGCTGATACTGGACGTTGTCCAGAATCTCGCGGGTGTCGTCCACCTTGGTGCGAGAGGCAGCATCGATCTCCATCAGGTCGACAAACCGACCCTGGGCGATCTCCTGGCAGGCGGCACACCGGCCGCAGGGGTTGGCGGTCACCCCCTGTTCGCAATTCAGCCCTTTAGCGAACAGACGGGCGATACTGGTCTTGCCCACCCCGCGGGTGCCGGTGAAAAGGTATGCGTGGTGCAGGCGGTCCTGCTCCAGGGCGTTGGTCAGTGCCTTAAGCACATGTTGCTGACCAACCACCTCTTTAAAACTGGCCGGGCGCCACTTACGCGCCAGAACCTGATAAGCCATGGTATGTCCCGTAAAATCCTTCGAAGGCGATGCTTCGTTAAGAGGTTGATGCTATCACGGGAACCCAGGTACAAAAAAGCCGGGCACATCGCCCGGCTTAGCTAGTCGACCATCAATCTCCGTCAAACTCGCAGAGTTTGGTGATGGTCAGGCCCAGCGCTTCCAGCTTCTGTTCACCGCCCAGGTCAGGCAGGGAGATAACAAAAGCGGAGTGTTCCACTTCGCCGCCCAGGGAGCGGATCAGCTTCACGGTGGCTTCGATGGTGCCACCGGTGGCCAGCAGGTCGTCCACTACCAGGACCTTGTCACCGGCTTCAATGGCATCAACGTGCAGTTCCAGGGTGTCCTGACCATATTCCAGCTCATAGGACTGGCCGATGGTCTTGCGAGGCAGTTTGCCCGGCTTACGTACAGGAACAAAACCCACACCCATAGCGATGGCCAGAGGCGCACCAAACAGGAAGCCGCGCGCTTCGGTGCCGACGATCTTGGTGATGCCACAATCACGGAACTGCTCGACGAACAGGTCGATAGACGCGTTGTAGGCCTCGGCATTCTCCATCAGGGAGGTCACATCACGGAACATGATGCCTGGCTTTGGGTAATCTGGAACGGTTTTGATGCTGTTTTTGATCAGCGTCAGTTTATCTTGGTTCATGGTTAAAGGGCTTACCATTTCGCCGCAGATGCGACGGCAAAAAAACAACAAAAAAGCCCACTGCGCTGAAATAAGGTTCAGCAGATGGGCCTTTTATGACTACTACCTTTTTCGGCTATAGCTTAAGCAGCTTTAGTTTTGGTTGCAACAGACGGATGTAACATTTCCGCCGCAATTAATGCGAGCTTTTGTTCCGTAAGTGGTTTTTCCATCCAAACCGGTACTCCGCACTCCTCCATCTCCTCCTGAAAGGCCGGCCCGGCCTCGGTAGTTAACAGGATGATGGGCACCTGCTTAAACGCAGGGATCTCGCGAAGCATGCGGCACAGGTGACAGCCATCCATCATGGGCATCACCTGATCGGTCACCACACCGTCGAACTTGGTACTCTTGGCCGCAAGCAGCGCCTGCATGCCATTGTCTGCTGTCACCACTGACATCCCTGCCGCCGTCAGGACCTCCTGGATCCTCGCCCGGCTGCCGGGGTTATCGTCCACCACTAAAATGTGTTTGGTCATAATCCACACCCGACTCCGAATTCCTGAGCGCAGTCTACGTAACCCGCACCCAGGATGGTGTGCTTGAGATCACAACCAAACAAGCAGATTCGGCGAAATTGGATTATGTTTGAAACAGTTTCCCGCCAAATCAATCACACTCTCGCGTGCACTCTCAATTCATGAACGAGATTTGACCACCACCCCAGTGCGCGCCATCTGCCCCAGGATCTGGATCACGCCCTGCTCGATCACTTGCGGGTCAAATTGAGGAAACTGCCCCTGCATCGACAGGATAAGCGCCTCGGTGGAGGTCGGTTGAGTGGCATCCAACTTCGCCAGAAGAGCCTGGGTCATGGGGTTGATCGCCATAAAGGCGATATCCAGATCCAGGTTGCGGTACACCAGCAGCAGGGTGTGCGCTGGATCCACATCCCGGTTGTATTCGGACACCTGATGGACCGGGTAGTCGTACTCGCCTATCTCCACCACCTGGTTGAGCAGCAGCGGCACCTGATAGAGATCGTCGTTTACCGACAGCGGTTGTTGGTGCAGGGCTTCGGGCATCACATCCAGCTTCAGCTCCAGGTATTCGTAGGCGGCCAGGGCTTCCAGATAGTGAGGGTCGCAGTGGCGGTGTTGCCAGCCCTGCAGGAACAGCAGAAACTCGGCGGCAATGTCCACAAACAGCGGAGAGTGGCTGTCGTGGGCAGCGAAAAACGCTTCCCGCAGCTGCGCCCAGTCCGCCTCCTGGTACAGAGACTTGAGTACCGGAAAGCCGCTGTCCACGAAATTACCGATGTTATTGAGCATCAGTTCGCGGTACACCGCCATCCGCTCCTTCGGAATTCCCTCCGGCACCGGATTATTCGGGTCGCGAATGTGCGCCATGAAGGCCTGTTGGCGGGATTTGAAATCGATCATGCGCTCTCCTTGACCCCTCTGACCTGGTCGGCAAGCAGGTGAATACGGTCGATTTCGGCGACCAACTCGCGCGTCTGGGGCAGGTTGAAGTCCCGCTCCAGCAAGGTGGGGTGGAGACCATGAAGCTCATAGGCCCGCTGCAGCAGGCGCCACACCGGATCGATCACCGGCGCACCATGGGTATCCACCACGAAGTCATCGGCCTGTCGATAGTGACCCGCCACGTGATAGTAAGCGGTGCGGCTACCATCGATCCCCTCCAGGAAGGCATCGGCGTCATACTTGTGGTTGATGCTGTTGACGTAGATGTTGTTCACATCCAGCAGCAGTTTGCAGTCGCTCTCCGCCAGCACCGCATTGATGAAGCTCACCTCATCCATGGTGGCACCGGGTTCGGCATAATAGGAGACGTTCTCGATGATCAGAGGGCGCTCGATGATCTCCTGCACGGTGCGGATGCGCTCTGCCACGTGAGTGACCGCTTCCTCAGTGAAGGGGATGGGCATCAGATCGTACATGTGGGCATTGCCGGAGCAGTAGCTTAAATGCTCGGAGTAGAGGTCAATGCCATAGGCATCGAGAAACAACTTCACCTGTTTGACGAACCCCACATCCAGAGGCGCCGGAGCCCCGATGGAGAGGGAGAGGCCGTGGCAGACGAAGGGGTACTGCTCCGTCAGGGCTTTGAACTTGCGCGCCAGTTTGGGCGGTACCTTCATCCAGTTTTCCGGTGCCACCTCCAGAAAGTTGACCGAGGGCGGTACCCCATCCTGGATAAACTCATCCACCATCTCACGCTTTAAACCGAGTCCGGCCCCTGAAATCATACTGCTCTCCTTCTGATCCTATGGATTAAGGCTGGCTGCAACATTAATCCATATGAATCTGGTTTTCTTCGCCTAGGGTCTGTTGATCTTCGGTGGTAAATTTTTGGCTGAGGATGACGGCGAGCAATCACGGAGCTCGATTGCAGGCATAGTGGCCCTACGTCAAAATCGAGCGACACAGAGTGGTCGTCGTCAGTCCAGCCCCGCAGGGCGCCAGTATCGCTCGCATCATCAAGATGCCTTCGCTAAACTCGATAGTCATCAACACATCAAAGTACTTCTGGCGCAAAAGCAATCAGCGAAGGTCTACAGACCCTAATGACAAGGCTGGCAAACGCCAGCCTTGCATAGAGGATTACTCAGGCTGGGACCTTAGGCAGCGCCACCGCACTTACCTTCGCCACACTTGCCCTCTTTGGACTTGGACTCGCCGCCGCACTTACCTTCGCCGCACTTGCCCTCTTTGGCCTTGGACTCGCCGCCGCACTTACCTTCGCCGCACTTGCCCTCTTTACCCTTGGCCTTGGACTCGCCGCCGCACTTACCTTCGCCGCACTTGCCCTCTTTACCCTTGGCTTCGCCACCGCACTTACCTTCGCCGCACTTGCCCTCTTTGGCCTTGGACTCGCCGCCGCACTTACCTTCGCCGCACTTGCCCTCTTTACCCTTGGCCTTGGACTCGCCGCCGCACTTACCTTCGCCGCACTTGCCCTCTTTACCCTTGGCTTCGCCGCCGCACTTACCTTCGCCGCACTTGCCCTCTTTGTGCTTATCACCGTCCAGCTGGTAACCGGCTGTCAGTTCCTGAGCGGCAAAGGGGTTGGCATCGGCCGCAGCAGCGCCCATGGATACGCCAGCTACACACAGACCCAAAGCTGCAGCAACAGTGGTTTTCTTCATAGTGTTCATCTTAAGCTTCCTTCTCTATATCTTCGATTTTTAAACCATTGTTAACCCAGCGCCGTAGTTCGCTGGCTTACGAGAATAGACCCAGCGACCTCAGGATCTATTTCACAATATAACAACTTTTTTTGATCTTGCCGGTTTTCAAGACGGTTTTATCCTGTTAGGGATGATGCAACACCAAGGTGCTGGTACACTGTCGCGCCTTGATAACAGTGGGTTTGGCGGGCTATGAGAGTGATTCTGGCGCCGATGGAAGGGGTGATGGATCCCCTGATGCGGCAAGTGTTCACAGAGATAAACAATTACGATTTGTGCGTCACCGAGTTTGTCCGGGTGGTGGAACAACGGCTGCCGGAAAAAGTGTTTCGTCGTCTCTGTCCTGAACTGGATCAGGGGGGAAAGACCCTGGCTGGCACCCCGGTGCGGGTTCAGCTGCTGGGCCAACACCCACAATGGATGGCCGAAAATGCCGCGATTGCTGCCGAGCTGGGGTCACCCGGCATCGATCTTAACTTCGGTTGCCCCGCCAAATCGGTGAACCGCTCCAATGGCGGCGCGGTGATGCTGAAAACCCCCGAGCAGATCCATCAGGTGGTCAGTCAGGTGCGCGCAGCCGTCCCGGCACACCTGCCGGTCACCGCCAAGGTTCGCCTGGGCTGGGACAGCGGCGATCGGGCGATGGAGATCGCCGATGCCGCCGCATCCGGCGGTGCCGCGGAGCTGGTGATTCACGCTCGCACCAAGGAGGATGGCTACCGGGCCGAGCGCATCGACTGGCCTGCCATCGCCCCCATCGCCAAAGCCCTGACCATACCGGTGATCGCCAACGGCGAGATCTGGAACCGCGCCGATGCCCTGGCCTGTCAGCAGCAGAGTGGGTGTGAAGACATCATGCTGGGCCGCGGCGCCCTGGCGGTGCCCAACCTGGCCAACGTGGTGCGCGGCACCGAATCCGCCTACTCCTGGTCCCAGGTGGCGGCCCTGATGGCCGATTATGCCGAGCGGGAGATTGGCGGCGAGAAGTCCATCTACTTCCCCAACCGCGTTAAGCAGTGGCTGCGCTATATCCTGATGCAATACCCCCAGGCAGAGCCCTTCTTCGTGGAGCTGAGAGTGCTGCGCTGCGTCGATGCCATTGTGGAGTTGCTCAAGCGGGAGCAGGAGAGAGCTTTCGAGCTTGAGCAACGGGGCGAGCCAGTGTTTTAGGTCGCACCATATATCTAAAGAGAAGGAGAGCCAGCGCTCTCCTTTTTGGTTTGGGGACTTAGAAAACTGAGGGGTTTAACTAATAGGCGAGCGAAAACGGGCTCCCATGGAGTATCTATACTCTGCGGCTTAAAGACGCTGGGCTCCGGCATTCGCCGGAGTGACTGTGCGAGGGGGAGCTCTGCAGGATTGCTCAAGCATCATGCGAACCTGCAACTTCAGCTAAACAGCTCCCCTTGATTCAATAACCCACCTCCCAGCACGTACATTCGTCAGCAACAACGCGCTCCCCGGCCCACACGCACAATCGTCTTCCCGGCGCACGCCGGGATCCAGTGGCTTTCAACCTCCGCAAAAACCCCAAGAATCAAAGACGCTGGGCTCCGGCGTACGCCGGAGTGACTGTGCAAAGGGGAGCGCCGCAGGATTGCTCAAGCATCATGCGAACCTGCAACTTCAGCTAAACAGCTCCCCTTGATTCAATAACCCACCTCCCAGCACGTACATTCGTCAGCAACAACGCGCTCCCCGGCCCACACGCACAATCGTCTTCCCGGCGCACGCCGGGATCCAGTGGCTTTCAACCTCCGCAAAAACCCCAAGAATCAAAGACGCTGGGCTCCGGCGTACGCCGGAGTGACTGTGCAAAGGGGAGCGCCGCTGGGCTGAGCCAGCTCTGTGCGAATCTGCCAGATACAACATTCCCAATTCCTGCGAGCTAAGTCGCTGGGCGACCGCCTTCGCCGGAGTGACTGTGCGAGAGGGGGCTCCTGCGGATTGCATCGACTAGCTGCGAACCTGCCAGCCCCAATTGCGTAAGCCCGGGCCCACGTCGGGAGGTTCCCCTCCCGATGCAGCTCAAACTTTCCGGGCACTTTTTGCCCTTAGTCCCACTATATATAGCTACGTCCAATTACCCCCCATCCAGCACCGACACCGAAAAGGCGGCAGGGCTGCCCTTGGGGGTGGTGACCGTGATAAACAGGCTGCCCAGAGTGCGGTCATTGGGGCTGGTCTCCTGCTCGACGGTAAAGCCAAAAGCCATGGGAATCATGCTGTTGGTGCTGCCTACACTGTATTCGGTCACCCCCACCAGCTCACCGTTGGAGGTGGAGGCGGTGATGGTGGTGCCATAGGGGAGTGGGTTGTTGTTCTCATCGGAGAGAAACAGCAGCACCGACTGACTGGCGTTACTCACCAGATCCAGCTGACTGACACTCTGCAGCGCCCCACCGCTGCCCACCTGACGCAGTTTGCCAAAGGGGACGCTGCCGGACATCACCAGGGTCAGGTTACGCCACAGCATCAGCTGGGCTTGCTGGGAATCCTGGCCGGTGTCCACACACTGAGCCGCCGCATCCCCATGGCAGAGCAAGCCGGTGTAGAGACCGTCCACCCCATCAAACTGACCATCGCTGTCGAAGTCGAAAAACTCCTCCTCCACGGCTCCGGCCGGCACCGCGCCACTGACGCTCAGGCCATCAGCGCTGTAACTGCGGTAATGGCCATCCTCATTGTCATCGCGAAACGCTTCGGTGCGGTCGACAAAGCTCTCCGGCGTACCGTCAAACACGCCGTTGCCATTGAGGTCCACAAAGCTCTCTTCACCAATCAGCCGCACCATCACCGAGGCTCGTCCGGGCCTGGGCTCGGCGATGATGGAGCCCTGACCACTGACGTGATCGGCCATGGTGGCCCCCAAGCAGGGAGGCAGTGAGGCGTCGGGGCAGCTGACGGTCACAGACTCAAAGGGCCGTGGATTCTGGCTGCGCCAGGCTGCTTGGCAGGCGCCGTTGGGGTTGGGGCGATCATCCTTGGGGCCGGTTTCACAACTGGCGTCGATAGCGCCGCCTTCGGTGGTAAACACCACCATGGTGCCGTCCGGGACCGGATTATTGAAGTGGTCCGCCGCCATCATGGTCAGCAACACCTGCTCACCGTCAAACGCCCAGGCCTCGGGGTTGAGCAGGGTTGCGCTCAGGGAGAGGCTGTTGTCGTCCGCCAATCCCGTGGTCACCACCAGGGCATCGGAGAGGTTTGAGACCACCGCCGGGTGGCCGCCGCTGTCGCTGCCGGCCCACACCGCAAACACCTTCACCTGAGTCGGCACATCGCCGGCACCGACGGTCACCGACACCAGCCCCTCACTGTTGGAGTAGCCCACCGCGAACCGGCTGAGATTCGAGGTCCCCTCCGGCACATTGGGGCAATCGGTCAGGTCCTGAGCCAGTGGCCGGGGGCTTAGGGTCAGTCCGCCAACCTCTGTGGAGAGTTCGAAACACACCTTCTCCTGGGTGGCCGGTGCACCGGATTGGTCCCGCAGCCGGAAGCTGACCAGGGCAGTCTCGGAGCGAATTCCCACCCCCTGAATGCCTCCACTGCCTTTTAACGCCAGCAGTCCGGGGTCGACGGAGACAAACTGCAGGGAGCCGATGGCCGCGTCCGCCACCTGCACCTGAGTCTGACCGACGACGGTGCTGCCACCAGTCTGGGCGCTGACACTGATCCTGTCCTCCCCCTGGCACCCCTGTGCCAGATAGGTGGCCAGCCCCACCCCGGCCACAGTGGTCACCGGGGAGTCGATCACCGCCAGCCCGGCCGCCGCGCACTGGGAACCGAGTTCCAGCTCAAGCGGCTGATCCACCGCCAGGGAGCCATCCGGGTTCAAGGTTTCCACCCGGATGATGGCGCTGCCACCGGCCGGCAGGGTCTGACTGTCCAACGAGTTGCTCACCGACAGGCTGACACTCACCCTGCCCACTTCGAAGGCCAGCTGCTGCGACTGGTTGGCGATGCCTACCGTCAGTTCCCCTGCCCCAAGATCGCCATTGGTGTAGAGATCCAGCAGTGCCCGCCCCTGAGCATCGGTGATGGCGGTGCCCGCAGCCGGGCTGATGGCACCCAGGGTGGTGGTTGCACTCACCAGCCTCTGCGCCAGGGGTTGATCACTGCCGCTCTGAGTCAGGGTAATGGCGATCACCCCGGGCTGGGTATTGGTGATGTTGGAGGTGGGCTGACACACCTCGAAGTTTCGGGCACTGCGATCCCAGCCCGTGGCCCCATTGCAGTCGTACAGGGCCAGGGCGATCTCCGGCACCACTGAACTGGGGTCAATCTCATCCCCCAGGGTGACAAAACCCAGGCGGCTGATCACCGAATCGAAACTGGCCTCCACCTCGGCCGCCCCCTGCACACTGCCCGCCTTCAGCAAGATACTGGCGCGGCCACTGCTGTCAGTCAGGGCCGTGGCACTGGCGGGCAGAAACTGACCCAGGGTGGTGCTGAAGCTCACCACCCGACCCGCCACCGGTTGCTGAGACGCATCGAGCAGCTGCACCTGGACCAGTCCGGGGTCCGCAGCGGAAACCTGGCTGGTCGCCACGCCACTCTGGCTGCTCACCAGCGACAACTGCAACTGCTCCCCGCCAGCGGTCTCACCTGAACTCTCCTCTCCCAGGGTGGCAAAGGCCAGCGAACGGCTCAGCACAATGCCATCGATGCTGACGGCGCCATGCACCAATCCCGCACCGGCCTCGCTGCCCGCCAGCAGGGTGACACTGGCGATGCCGCCGGCGTCGGTCAGGGCCGTACCCAGTGAGGGGGTCATCGCCCCCACCTCGCCCAGGGTGAAGCTCACCAGGGTATCGGCCATGGGATGACCGTCGTCGCTAAGGTGAGCTCTGAGCTGACCGGGCTGGGTAGGAGACAGGGTCTGCAGTGGCTGACCCAGGGTGTCGGTGAGGGTCAGGTCGAGATTCAGTGTCTGGGCATCGAAGGGGATGCTGGCCTGGACCTGGGTGCCGTAATGGCCGCGAACCTCACCCTGCCCCTTGAGACTCCCCGCGGCCAGGGTGACCCGGGCCTCCCCTGCGGCATTGGTCGACACCTGGTAAGTCAGGGCAGATTCCATTCTGGAGCCGCTGATCTCAATGCTGAGATCGCGGGAGGCAATGCTTGCACCATCGGAGCTCAGACGAGCAACCAGTTGCAGCGTGTCACCGGAAAAAAACTGCTCAACCTGTTGCCCCGACCTATTAAGCAGTTGCAAACTCAGGGCATACGTGGCAGGGAAATCCTCTGCACTGCCCTCCTCGAGGCCATCGCCACCTCCGCAACTCACCAACAAAATCAGAAAAAAAGAGACAAAAATCTGACGAATGACAAAATCCATGATGGGACTCCCTGTCACACCGGGGACACCACTCCTTAGCATCCCAACAACCTTAAGACTAATCACTCACAACGAGTTCGCCACTTCGAATCATCATCAAAGCAATATCAATCCATTGTGATTGCAGATTTCTACATTTACCCCCTTTTTTCCCCTGCAAAGTTCCTGCTAGGCTTAGGCCGCAAATAAAAAAGAGAACCGAATGAAGGAAGTTGCATGTCTGAAAAAATGCAAAAGAAAATGGGTCTGACTGCCAAAATTCTAATTGGCATGTTCGCCGGTATTGCCATCGGCGGATTGTTGCGGATCCTGTTCCCAGGCAGTGAGCTGGTGGAAACCTACCTGGTGGACGGCCTGTTCAGCGTCATCGGAAACATCTTCGTTTCCTCGCTGAAGATGCTGGTGGTGCCCCTGGTGTTTGTATCCCTGGTGTGTGGTACCGCCTCCCTGTCCGATCCGGGCAAGCTGGGCCGCCTTGGGGGGAAAACCCTGGCGTTCTACCTGACCACCACCGCCATCGCCATCACCCTGGCGATCACCGCAGCCATCATCGTGCAGCCTGGCAACGCCTCCCTGGCGGCCGAAGGTCTGGCCTTTGATGCCAAGGCAGCGCCGCCGCTGAGCCAGGTGCTGGTGAACATTGTCCCCAGCAACCCCATCGACGCCATGGCCAAAGGCTCCATGCTGCAGATCATCGTCTTCGCCATCATCTTCGGTGTGGCCATCAGCCAGAGCGGCGAGCGTGGCGCCCGGGTGCGTAACTTCTTCGAAGACATCAACGAAGTGGTGATGAAGCTGGTAACCATCCTGATGCAGCTGGCTCCCTACGGCGTGTTCGCCCTGATGGCCAAGCTGGCGCTGACCCTGGGTCTGGAAACCTTCGGCAGTGTGATCAAGTACTTCTTCCTGGTGCTGGCGGTGCTGTTCATCCACGGCCTGGTGACCTACCCCACTCTGCTGAAGGTGACCACCGGCCTGAGCCCCATCACTTTCCTGAAGAAGATGCGCAGTGTTCAGCTGTTCGCGTTCTCCACCGCCAGCTCCAACGCGACCCTGCCGGTGACCATTGAGAACGCCAACTACCGTCTGGGCGTGCACAACAACATCAGCTCCTTCTCCCTGCCTCTGGGTGCCACCATCAACATGGACGGTACCGCCATCATGCAGGGTGTGGCCACCGTGTTTATCGCCCAGGTGTTTGGCATTGATCTGACGCTGGGAGACTACGTGATGGTGATCATCACCGCCACCCTGGCCTCCATCGGCACCGCCGGCGTTCCTGGCGTAGGCCTGATAATGCTGGCCATGGTACTGAACCAGGTGGGTCTGCCTGTTGAGGGCATCGCCCTGATCCTGGGTGTGGACCGCCTGCTGGATATGGTGCGCACCGCGGTGAACGTCACCGGTGATGCCGCCGTGACCGTGATTGTGGCCAAGTCCGAAGGTGAGTTCGAGGCCGATGTGTACCACGATCCCCTGGCCGGTGCCGACCTGATGGGTGACCGCAAGTCTGACAACGCGTAATCGCCAGTTAGAGTGACAAAGGGCCCTGCGGGGCCCTTTTGTTTTTCTGATTCTGGCGTTTGAAGGGGCGCTCAGTGTATCGAGCATAAAGACGCTGGGCTCCGGCGTTCGCCGGAGTGACTGTGCTAAGGGGAGCGCCGCTGGGTTGTTTTGGCTATGTGCGAACCTGGCGGATACGACACTCCCTGCTTATGCGAGCCTTACCACTCCTCCGGCTAACCCATGCATTCGAATAACCTATCTTTCAGAACGCACAGCCGCCAGTAACAACGCACTCTCCAACCCACACGCACAATCGTCTTCCCGGCGAAGGCCGGGATCCAGTGGCTTTCAAACTCCGCAGAGTCCTCGAGGGCAAAGACACTGGGCTCCGGCCTCCGCCGGAGTGACTGTGCTAAGGGGAGCGCCGCTGTGTTGAACCGGCCCTGTGTGGACCTTCCAGAGATGAAACTCACAATCCGAAAATCAAAGACACTGGGCTCCGGCCTCTGCCGGAGTGACTGTGCTAAGGGGAGCGCCGCTGGATTGCTTAAGCTCTGTACGAATCTGTAAGTTTAGCTAGACACGTATCCTTGCTTCATCGAGCAATCTCTCTGCACGCACAGCCGCCAGCAACAACGCACTCCCCAACCCTCACGCACAATCGTCTTCCCGGCGAAGGCCGGGATCCAGTGGCTTTAGAACTCCGCTGAGTCCTCAAGAACAAAGACGCTGGGCTCCGGCCTCCGCCGGAGTGACTGTGCTATGGGGAGCGCCGCTGTGTTGCATCGGTTCTGTGCGAACCTGCAAGCTCAGCTAAACACGCTTCCTTGATTCAACAAGCAATCTCTCAGCACGCACAGCCGCCAGCAACAACGCACTCCCCAACCCTCACGCACAATCGTCTTCCCGGCGAAGGCCGGGATCCAGTGGCTTTGAACCTACACTGGCGATACAAAGCCAACCATAAGCGCTTTAAACAATAAGATTCAGCCTGACTTGTATGTGCCCCATCTTTCACTGGCATTGTCCTGTCCTTGTCTACACTGATCCTTGAAGGCACTGGAAATAGGGGATAAACCATGCAACGACTGCAACTGTTAGGGGTATGGGAGCGCAGCTGCCAGTTGGTGATCAGCGTGCACAACGATCTGGTCAATCAGCTCCATACTGATCTGGGGCAGCGCCTCTCCAAAACGGTGATTGCCGTTTCCAGCCACCTGGCCAACTGCTACGAAACCAAACCGCTGTGTGAGTCCAGCCTCAATGCCGCCAATGGAGCCCTGGGAGAGCTTCAGGCACACATCGAACAGGCCCATGAACACAAGCTGCTGCCCCTGGCTACCAGCCACACCTGGCTGCAGGAGGTGAAAACCCTGCGCAACGAAGTGGAACAACTGCTGGCCCAGTGCCATCAGCTGAATCCCAGCAGCCAGACAGCCTGATCCTTACCACCCTGATCCCCAAACCTGGCTAATCCAAAGAATGTCTGGCAGACGTGGCCTGCCATATAGCCCCCCCCCTCCACCGACACACCATGATCAACAAGGGCTCCCGAAGGAGCCCTATTCATATCCGAATCAGCAAGCTGCCGGTACTCAGCGACTGAGAACTACTTGAGGTAGACCTTGGCCATCTCGTGATGGTCAAGCACCGCCTCCTTGTATTCGACTTTAAGCTGCTGCACCAGGTTGGCCACCGTGGGGATGTCCTTAATGGCGCCTACCCCCTGGCCGGCGGACCAGATCTTCGACCAGGCCCCGCCCTGCTTCTCCCCGGGAGTCAGCTCCTGACCGAAGTCGAGGTCGGTCTTGGGCGCCAGGGCGTCCGGGTCCAGCCCGGCATTGACGATGCTCTCCCGCAGGAAGTTGGCCGCCACCCCGGAGATGTTCGGGGTGTAGAGGATGTCCGCGGCGCTGGCGCACTGGATCATCTTCTTGTGGCCCACATCGGCGGTGGACTCCTGGGTATTGATGAAGCGGGTGCCCATGTAGGCCAGATCGGCGCCCATCTGCAGGGCGGCGGCAATATCCCGGCCACTGGAAAGGCTGCCCGCCAGCAAGAGGGTGCCCTGGAACAGCTGGCGCACCTCCGCCAGCAAAGCGAAGGGGCTCATGGTACCCGCATGACCGCCGGCGCCAGAGGCCACCAGGATAAGCCCATCCACACCGGCCGACGCGGCCTTGCGGGCATGGCGCACCGTGGTGACGTCATGGAACACCAGGCCACCATACTCATGCACCCGCTCCACCAGTTCCGGCACCGCCCCGAGAGAGGTGATGACGATGGGCACCTTGTGCTTGATGCACAGCTCCAGATCCGCTTCCAGTCTGGGGTTGGATTGATGGACAATCAGATTGACCGCGTAGGGGGCCACCCTGGCGCCAGCCCCATAGCCATGCTTGGCCAGGGCTTCGTTGATGGTGATCAACCACTGCTCAAAACCCTCGCTGGTGCGCTGGTTCAGGGCGGGGAAACTGCCTACAACCCCACTCTTACAGGTTTCGATCACCAAATCCGGGCCGGACGCCAGAAACATAGGGGCGGCAACGGCCGGAAGCTGCAGGGTCTTCTGCAGCAGACTTGGCAGTGACATAGTGCGTTCTCCAAAAACACTCGCCCATATTGTTACCAAGCTCGGCTAACCGGGCAAATTAGTCGACCTTCATACTTATCGAAGGGTTCTCTTTGGTTATGGAACCCGGCAACTGTTATAATCCGCGCCCTATTCCATTATCGAGACCCAGCCCATGTCCCTGACTGAAGAACAGATTAACGACTTCTATCGTCTGACCAGCAAAGAGCGCTTTGACCAGTTTGTCGTCCAGGTGCAGGAGAACAAGGTGGTGTGGACCCTGGCCAACGATCAGGGCTGCGTACTGGTGGACACCGGTGAAGAGCAATGCCTGCTGCTGTGGCATGATGAGGATCTGGCCGAAGGCTGGGCCACCGAAGAGTATCAGGGCTGTCGCGCCATGGGCATTCCGCTGGACGACTTCCTGGCCAAGTGGGTACCCGGCATGACTCAGGACGGCTTCGACGTGGCCCTGGTGCCTACCCGCGCAGGCGAAGGGGAAGTGATGTCCCCGGAAGAGCTGGCCGGCGAACTGACCGCCGAGTAACACAACAACGGGGCCCAAACGGCCCCGTTTTGTTTTGGGCCACACCCTGCTTGTGGCCTCCCTTGCGCAGCACCGAGCACTCGCTGAGCGAGCGGTCACTTACCCGAAACCGCCCCCCCATCCTCAACGCAATTCGAAATAGCCAAACCCAGGCTTCCGTTAAATCATTCTAAGAATTGCTGGGCAAAGTGCGACCAAAGACGCTGGGCTCCGGCCTGCGCCGGAGTGACTGTGCTAGAGGGAGCCGCTGTGGATTGAATTGACTAAGTACGAACCTGCTCGCCAAATCAACAAACCCATAGAAGTGACTCTCAGCAATCACCACCGCCAGCTACAACGCACGCAACAACCCACACGCACAATCGTCTTCCCGGCGCACGCCGGGATCCAGTGTCTTTCAAAAACTGTTTCGAATAGATAGGGCTCAGAGGAGCATTCAAACAATCTGCGAGCTAAGACGCTGGGCTCCGGCGTGCGCCGGAGTGACTGTGCGAGGGGAGAGCACAGTGCTTTGCATCATCGGCGTACGAACCTGCAGCAACATATACCGGCCGCTACGAAGCACTTAGCTTAATTCATCGCACAATGTCTTCCCGGCGCACGCCGGGTTCCAGTGTCTTTAGCTTAAGCCGACCGCTCCTGCTGCTGCACTCGCCATAGGGCGGCGTAGTGGCCCTCTTTGGCCAGTAGCTCTTGATGGCTGCCCTGCTCCACGATCTCGCCTTGATCCAGTACCAGGATCTTATCCGCGTCCACCACGGTGGAGAGGCGGTGGGCAATCACCAGGGTGGTCTGCTCGCGGGCAATCTCAGACAGGGCGGTAAGGATGTGCTGCTCGGAGTGGCTGTCCAGAGATGAGGTGGCCTCGTCGAACACCATGATGGGCGGGTGCTTCAGAATCGCCCGGGCGATGGCCACCCGCTGCTTCTCGCCGCCGGAGAGTTTCAGGCCACGCTCACCCACCAGGGTCTGCTCCCCGTCCGGCAGGCGGGCAATGAACTGGTCCAGGTGAGCCAGCTTGATGGCGTCCCACACCTGTTCATCGGTGGCATCCACCTTGCCGTAGCGAATGTTCTCAAAGATGGAGGTGTTAAACAGCACCGTATCCTGAGGCACTACGCCGATGGCCCGACGCAACGAGGTTTGAGTCACCGAATCGATGGCCTGGCCATCCACCCGAATTGCCCCGCCACTGACCTCGTAGAAACGGAACAGCAGCTTAAACAGGGTGGACTTACCAGCGCCACTGCTGCCAACGATGGCCACCTTCTGCCTGGGCTCAACCCGAAAACTGACCCCTTTGAGGATAGGGCGCTCTGGGTGGTAATGGAAATGAACATCATCAAACTCGATGACGCCGTCGGTGACCGCCAGCTGGCTGGCATCAGACCTATCCTCCACCAGCGGCTTACGGCCCAGAAGATCAAACATCTTCTCGATGTTGGCCAACGATCCCTTCATCTCCCGATAGACAAAGCCGAGGAAGTTGAGCGGCATGAAAATCTGCATCATAAAGCTGTTGATCAGCACGAAGTCACCCAGGGTCATGTCACCGTCGACCACATCCGAGGCCGCCAGCACCATGGCCGCGGTCATCGCCAGAGCAATGATCAGCGCCTGCCCCCCGTTTAGGGCAAACAGAGAGAGACGGTTACGGCGCCGGGCGCTTTCCCACAGCTCCAGCTCCTTGTCGTAGTGATGGCTTTCATGCTCCTCGTTGGTGAAGTACTTCACCGTCTCGAAGTTCAGCAGACTGTCCACCGCACGGGTGCTGCTCTGGGATTCCGCCTCGTTCACCTGGCGGACAAAATCGGTGCGCCACTCAGTGGCCACCACCGAGAAGCCGATGTAAGCCACCACCGCCAGCAGCACAATCAGGGCATAGCCCACATGGTAGTTCCACCACAGCAGGCCGACCACCAGAGCAATCTCCAGCAGGGTGGGAACAATGTTGAATACCATGAAACGCATCAGGAAGCTGATGCCATTGGTGCCCCGCTCGATATCACGGGACACGCCGCCGGTACGACGCTCCAGGTGGAAAGCCAGGTCCAGGTTGTGCAGGTGACGGAACACCTTGAGACCCACCCGACGCATGGCGCGCTCGGTAATGCGACCAAACAGGGTGTCGCGCAGCTCGCCGAACAGCACGTTGGAGAAGCGCACCAAACCGTAGGCCAGCAGCAATGCCAAGGGAATAGCGGTCACATTGGCCATCTCGCCAACGCCATCGAGATTGTCGACAATGTGTTTCAGGATAAAGGGCAGGCCAACGCTGGCGACCTTGGCGGCTATCAGACAGGCCAGGGAGAGGCCTAAAATGGTGCGAAATTCCAGCAGGTAGGGAAACAGCGACTTGAGCACGCCAAAGTTGACGCTTTTATAGTGGACTACCGAACCGTATCGCCGCATTAAATCTTCCTATACCCAAACTGTTGACCGCGCGCACATTATCCTCCTTTTTACGAGGGATTTCCTGTTTGGTTTTCCGAGGAGGGTTCAGGTGTCAGTGTCTTTCGCAAGTGCAAGCAAAGACGCTGGGCTCCGGCGTTCGCCGGAGTGACTGTGCTAGGGGGAACAACAGTGGATTGAGTTCACCAAATACGAATGCTAACAAACCCATGGACGTAGCTCTCAGCAAGCACCACCGTCAACTACAGCGCACTCAACAGCCCACACGCACAATGTCATCCCGGCGCACGCCGGGATCCAGTGTCTTGCTACTCTGTATCAATCAGCCCCGTCACTACCAGCAACGAAGTACTCACCGCCTCACCCGCACAATCGTCTCCCTGACGCACGTCAGGGCCCAGTGTCTTTGAAACGACACTCACCGACTGCACGGATGCCAGCAACGCAGCACTTCCCGCCCCACACGCACAATGTCTTCTCGGCGCAGGCCGGGATCCAGTGCCTTGCTTCTCTGTATCAATCAGTCCCGTCACTACCAGCAACAAAGCGCTCCCCGCCCCACACGCACAATGTCATCCCGGCGCACGCCGGGATCCAGTGTCTTGCTTCTCTGTATCAATCAGCTCCGTCACCACCAGCAACGAAGCACTACCCGGCCCAAACGCACAATCGTCTCCCTGACGAACGTCAGGGCCCAGTGTCTTTGAATTCAACACTCATCGACTGCACAGGGGCTGCAACAAAGCACTCCGCCGCCCCACGCGCACAATCGTCATCCCGGCGCACGCCGGGATCCAGTGTCTTTGAGCCCTTCAACTCACAACCACCTCTGAACCGGAATACCCCCTGAATTTCCCCACCCAACAGCCTAAAGGCTGCTAGGGTTAAAACAGGTAGGGGATAAAAGGATTTATCCAATGATCAAACTGCTGCATCACGGCGCCGCCTCTGGCGTCACCGGCTCCTGTCATCAGCTGTGGCTCGACTCAGACCACTCAGTATTGGTGGACTGCGGCCTGTTCCAGGGGGAAGACCTACAGCGCCGTCACCCTAAAGGTCTGGAGATAGACTTCAGCCTCGACGGGGTGGAGGCGCTGATCGTCACCCACTGTCACATCGACCACATTGGCCGCATCCCCTACCTGATGGCCGCCGGGTTCGATGGCCCCATCTTCTGCAGTGAAGCCAGTACTCACCTTATGCCTCTGATACTGGAAGACGCCATCAAGCTGGGCTTTACCCGCAACCGCGATCTGAGAGAGCGCTTTCTCGAATTGATTCAGCGCCGGCTCAAACCACTGCCCTACCACCAGTGGCATGCGATACCGGGCAAAGCGCCTGGCATGGTGAGGCTGCGCCCCGCAGGCCACATTCTTGGCTCAGCCGTGGTCGAGATCGCCATGGACAGCCATCGCCGGGTGGCCTTCAGTGGTGATCTGGGCTGTTACAATACCCCTCTGCTACCCGACCCCGACCCACCAGAGATGGCCGACCTTCTGGTGCTGGAAACCACCTATGGCAACCGTCGCCATGAGCACCGGGCGGAGCGCAGCAACAAACTGCGCGCCATATTGGAATCCACCCTGGGGAACGGCGGCACTACCCTGATCCCCGCCTTCAGCATTGGCCGGACCCAAGAACTCCTCTATGAGCTGGAGGAGTTGCTGTTCCAGATGCTCGGTGAAAGCGCACTGGCCAAGGTGCCCATCGTGGTTGACTCCCCCCTGGCCGCACGCATCACCCAAAGTTACCGTCACCTGCAGAACTTGTGGGACAGCGAAGCCAAAGGTCGCGTCAGCCGAGGCCGTCATCCGCTGGACTTCGACCAACTGATTACCATCGAGGAGCATCAACAGCACCAGGCGCTGGTCAACCGGCTGAGTCACAGCGGAGAGCCCGCCATCGTACTGGCCGCCAGCGGCATGTGCAGCGGCGGACGCATCGTCAACTACCTCAAGGCCCTGGCGGGCGATGAGCGCACCGACATCCTGTTTGTGGGTTATCAGGCGCCTGGTACTCCGGGACACAAGCTGCAACAGCTTACCGGCCCGGGAAAAGTGACTTTCGACGATGAACTGGTTCAGGTGAGTGCCAAGATTCACAGCCTGAGTGGCTTCTCCGCCCACGCCGACCAACCAGACCTGTTAAGGTTTGTCTCCGGCATGGCGCTGCCCCCAGCCTGCATCAGGCTGGTCCACGGCTCGCCCGTGGCTCAAAAGGGACTGGCCAACTGCCTGAAGCGCACCATGCCCGGGGTAAAGGTTGAGCTGGCCTCACTGATGCGGCACAGCAAGCGGCACAACACGCCGGCATAATCGGCAAAAAGTACTGAGCGAATAGCAACTGATCTAAAGAAGACACAGACCGACCGCACCGAGCCCAGCAACAAAGAACCTCACTCACTACCTGCACAATCGTCTTCCCGGCTAAGGCCGGGAGCCAGTGCCTGTCCTTTGGTTTAGCCTTATGCAAGCTAAGACGCTGGGCTCCGGCCTTCGCCGGAGTGACCGTGCTAGGGGGAACCACAGTGCTCTGAGCTGACTCCGTTCGAAATTGCGGCCAGCAACGGAAACTACTACATAGTGATCAACTGGCCCTCACGCACAATCGTCTTTCCGGCGCAGGCCGGAATCCAGTGATGTGATGGACGCCCCCCTACGATACGGCGTCAAATGCGCCAGAATTAAGTTGCACAACATAATTCAGAGAGGAGCGTCCATCATGTCTATTAAAGCCATTGGAATTGATTTAGCCAAGAGTGTTTTTCAGGTTTGCGTTCTGCTGGAGGATGGCTCCATCCTTTGGAACCGCAAGATCAAAAGAGAAAAGCTGCTTCACACACTCCTTGAATTTCCAACGGGTACGCTGGTGGCCATGGAGTCTTGTGCTCGTTCTCACTATTGGGGAAGGCGGCTTCAGCAGGCTGGTTACCAGGTAAAGCTCATCCCAGCACAACATG
>NZ_AUGL01000001.1 GCF_000422645.1 Ferrimonas futtsuensis DSM 18154 | reverse complement strand
CAATGGGTTTTGAAATCCCAGATAGAAAAGCGCTTGCGAAAATGCAAACGAGAAAACAGCTTGTGCGAATTGTTCCAAATTCGTCTGACGACCATAGCGCTGTGGTCCCACCTGATCCCATGCCGAACTCAGAAGTGAAACACAGTAGCGCCGATGGTAGTGTGGGAGTTCCCATGTGAGAGTAGGTCATCGTCAGGCACTTATTCAGAGAGAAGCCCAACCGCAAGGTTGGGCTTTTTTCGTTTTAGGTTCTAAAGCACGCATGAGATCAGGCCCCTGATCCCATGCGCTCATTCCCGCCGCCGGCGCCCAGCAGTGAAACACAGCAACAACGATGGTGGTGTGGGTGTTTTCATGTGAGAGTAGGTCATCGTCAGGCACCAAATACGAGAAAGCCCGTAGCTAACGCTACGGGCTTTTTTCGTTTGTGCTTTTTCCTTCTTCCTGGTTGCTCGATAAGGGCAACGAAGTGCTTCCCGCCCCCCACGCACAATCGTCTTCCTGATGAATATCAGGATCCGGTGTCTTTTCTTACAGAGCCCAGTAAGGACAATAAAACCGAAGACACTGGATACCGGCGTTCGCCGGCATGACGGTGCTGGGGGAAGCCGCACCCTAATGAATAAGCAGAGACGAAGCCTTCCGTCCCTCACGCGCAATCGCCTCCCTGGCGCATGCCAGGGCCCAGCGGCTTTAAATCAAAGACACACTTTCCGATCACACCCAGAAGCTTTATTTGTGTTCTCTCAGGCAGTGAATTTCACCTGTCGGTCGGCGTTGACCTGTGCCTGTATTCTTGGGCTTTGCATTTGGAGATTTTCCTCTGCAGGCCCCGAAATAATAGGATCCTAGAGAATTTGCTCTATGACTGGTCTGAACAGTTGGTGTGGAACGTGCTCTGCTGCACAATTTAAGTGAGATCGACCTTACCTGGCCGGTCTGAGTTGGGTAAGATTCGCTGAAAACAGTGAACATCTGTACGCTAAATCCGTTTCGGTGGGAGTAAGCAGTGACCCAACTTCTCGAAGATCTGCATCTGGTAGATCTGATTCAGGACCAAATTAAGGCGCTGCCACAGCAGCCCGCCATCTCCTATCGTGAGAAGGGAGAGTGGCACCCCATCAGCTGGAGTGAGCTGGGCGGTAGGCTGACCCAGCTGGCCAGGGTGATGATCCACCTGGGCATCGAAACTCAGGACAAGGTGGCCATCTTTGCCCAGAACTCCGATCGCTGGGCGATGACCGATCTCGCTGCCATGCAGTGCCGCTCCGTTGTTGTACCCATTTACCCCACCAATACTGCAGATCAGGCCAGGTATATCATCAATGATGCCGGTGCCAAGCTGCTGTTTGTGGGTGATCAGGAGCAGTATGACAAAGCCATTGAGGTGGTGGAGCTGTGTCCGACCCTGACCAACATCGTGTTGATGAAACCGTCTATCAGCAAAGCCGATTGTCCTGTGGTCCAGCATTACTTCCACGAGCTGTTGGAGTATGACGTCGACTACTGCCAGGCTCAGCACCAGGTGCGTCTTGATGGTCGCAGCCTGGATGACCTGATGACCCTGATCTACACCTCAGGTACTACGGGAGAGCCCAAAGGGGTGATGCTGGATTATCGCAATTTTGCCAGTACCACCAGGCAGCATTCCCGCATCCTGAGCTTCAACGCCGGAGAGCGTTCCCTGGCCTTCCTGCCTCTGTCTCATGTATTTGAGCGGGGCTGGACCCTGTTTGCACTGGGCCGAGGTGGTCACGTCGGCTTCCTGGAAAATCCTGCCGATGTTCAGAAGGCATTGACCGAGTTTAAGCCTGCGGTGATGTGTGCGGTACCTCGTTTCTACGAGAAGGTCTACAGCGCGGTGGCCGACAAGGTGGGTAAGGCTCCCGCTCCCCGTCGGTTCCTATTCTATTGGGCCCTGCGTCAGGGACGTATCCGCTTCGAGGCGGCCAACAATGACCAACGATTGAACCCGGTGCGCAAGCAACTGGTGCAGCTGGCCGATAAGCTGGTGCTGTCCAAGTTACGAGGAGTCTTGGGCGGGGAGATCCGCTTTATGCCCTGTGGTGGCGCCAAGCTTGATGATGTGGTCCACGAGTTCTTTCAGTCGGTGGGGATCACTCTGTTGTGCGGTTACGGCATGACTGAAACGACGGCCACCATCAGCTGTGGTTTGCCGGGGTCCATCCGCCTCAAGGGTAATGGTCGTCCCATGCCTGAGGTTCAGGTGAAGATCGGCAAGAATGACGAGCTTCTGGTGAAGGGCGATACGGTGATGAAGGGCTACTACAACCGCCCTGCAGAGACCGCAGAGGTCTTCGAAGATGGCTGGTTGAAGACTGGCGATGCCGGCCACCTGGATGACGAGGGACACCTGCACATCACTGATCGCATCAAGGAGCTGATGAAGACCTCCAACGGCAAGTACATTGCGCCTCAGCGAGTCGAAGGGATGGTTGCCAGAGATCCTCTGATTGAACAGGTGGCGGTGGTGGCGGAAGCCCGCAACTATGTGTCGGCACTGATTGTACCTGCGTTTGAATCCCTGGAGAGCTGGGCCAAGGAGAAGGGCATCAAATACAAGGATCAGCTGGAACTGATTCAACACTCAGACGTGGTGGAGCATTTCGAGCAGCGTCTGAAGGAGGTGCAGCAGGAGTTGGCCAAGTTTGAGCAGGTGAAGAAGTTCACCCTGTTGCCCCGTGAGTTCTGCATGAAGCGTGGTGAGTTGACTCCAACCCTGAAGCTGAGACGCAAGGTGATCAACGAGCGGTTTGCCGAAGAGATTGATGCCATGTACAGCAAGGCGAAAAAGCTGGTCGGACGTAAGAAAGCGTCGATGAAGTAATATCAGGCTGCCTGAGTCTTCGGGCGTTGATACCGGTTTTGGCTTAAGCGGAACGCTTGACGAAGAGGGTGCCTCACAGGCACCCTTTTTTATGCATAGAAAAGGAGTTGCCATGCATACCATTACCCTGAGTCCCAGGTTTTCTGAAACAGATGCCCTGGGTCACATCAACAATACTGTGGTGCCTGTCTGGTTTGAAGAGGCCCGCACGCCGATCTTTCGCTGCTTTGTCCCCAGCCTGGACCACAGAGAGTGGAACCTGATTCTGGCTGGGTTCAAGGTGGATTATCTTCTGCCAACCTATTATGGCCAGGATGTGGTGATCACCACTGGGGTCAACCAGGTGGGCAACAGCTCACTGAAGATCTGGCATCAGGCCTCTCAGGAGGGCAAGGTGGTGGCCAGGGCCGAAGTGGCCATGGTGCACTATGACTATGGCGAAGAGAAGCCGGTGCGGATACCCGATGAGATCCGTGAGGCCCTGGGGCCCCTGCTTGGAGACAAACCCTGGGATTAAAAAAAGCGGCCGGTTGGCCGCTTTTTTTAGAAGCTTGAGAGCTTGAGGTGACCGAAGTCTTCAATCACCTGATGCTTGCCCTGTCGAATCGAGTCGGAGCGGACAATCTGGCACGTCTTCAGGCCCGCGGCCTTGGCGGCATTGAGCTCTTCCAGGCTGTCGGAGATGAACAGAATCAGGTTGGGCCACATGCTGATGGTGTTGATGATGTTGCGGTAGGCCTGAGACTCCACCTTCTGACCCACATGGGTATCGAAGTGGCCATGGAACATGTTGCGCAGGTCACCAAACTGGCTGTGTTGGAACAGCAGTTCCTGGGCTTCCGTGGAACTGGAGGAGTAGCTGTAGATGCGCGTGCCCTGTTCTTTGAGGGACTTCAGGGCTTCCATGGCATCGGGGTAGATGTGGCCTTCCAGCGCACCTTTCTGATAGCCCTGGCGCCAGATCATTCCCTGGATGGTTTTAAGAGGGGTGGCCTTCTTATCCTGGGCGATCCATTCCAGCAGGATCTCAACGACGCGAGCCAGCTCTGCATCGGGTTCGCCAGCCAACTCCTTGACGTCATCGATACAGTGGGAAACCACCACGTGGTCTTGATTGTCTTCGATAAACTTAGCCATCTCATTGGCTGAGTAAGAAAACAACACTTTCTGAATGAAGTCGTAATCCGTGGTGGTACCGGCGGTATCTACGATAACGGCTTGAATTCCCATAGTCCCTACAATAAATAAAGTCGCATCAGCGCAAATATTAGCGCCGAGGCGTGTTCAATGCCAGCTTTAACTTAACCCATTCGTACTACTTTTCCGCCCTTGTAGACCGCTTTGCAGGGGCGGTTGCCGTATTGCCAGGCCAGTTCGGCGGGGTGGCCGATGGCCCACTGAGCCAGATCGGCCTCCATACCGACTTTGAGCTGGCCCACACGGTCACCGACGCCGAGGGCGCGGGCGCCATTGCGGGTGACGCCGGCCAGGGCTTCAGCCGGGGTGAGGCCAAACAGGGTGCAGGCCATATTGATCATCAGAAGTGTAGAGCACAGGGGGGAGCTGCCCGGGTTGAAATCCGACGCCACCGCCATGGGGACGCCGTACTGGCGCAGCAGGTCGATGGGGGGCTTGCGGGTCTCTCTGAGAAAGTAGAAGGCACCGGGGAGAATTACGGCAACGGTGCCGGACTCGGCCAGGGCCTGAACACCCTCCTCATCCAGACACTCGATGTGGTCCACCGACAGCGCCTGATAGCGGGCGGCCAGCTTGCTGCCCCCCATGTTGGACAGCTGCTCGGCGTGCAGTTTTACCGGAAGCTTATGCTTCTGCGCCGTGCGGAACACCTGCTCGGTCTGCTCCAGATCGAAGGCGATGTTTTCACAGAACACATCCACGGCGTCGGCCAGTTTGTCGGCGGCGATGGCCGGAATCATCTCATCGCACACCAGGTCCACATAGGCCTGTTCCTTGCCCTTATAGTCGGCTGGCACGGCGTGGGCACCGAGGAAGGTGGTGTGGACATCCAGGGGGTGAACCTCGCCCAGGTAGCGGGCCAGGCTCAGCATCTTATGCTCGGTTTCGGTATCCAGCCCGTAGCCCGATTTGATCTCTACCCGGGTCACGCCCTCAGCCAGCAGTGCATTGAGGCGCTCCCGGCCTAGCTGGAACAGGGTTTCCCTGTCCGCCTCCCGGGTGGCCTTGACCGTGGAAAGGATGCCGCCACCCTGACGAGCGATCTCTTCATAGGTGGCGCCATTGAGCCTGGCCTCGAACTCGCTGGCCCGGGTGCCGGCAAACACCAGGTGGGTATGGCAGTCCACCAGGCCTGGGGTCAGCCACTGGCCGTTGCCCTTGATCACCGGCATGGAGAGGGGGTCAAACTCGGGCAGCTCAGAGCGCGGGCCCACCCAGGCAATTCGGCCATCTTTGACCGCCAGGGCGGCGTCCTCAATCTCGCCATAACTGCCTGATCTGTCTGGATCCATGGTGGCCAAGTTGATGTCTATCCAAAGCTGATCCCACTCCATTTCGTGCTCCTTGGGCTCAAATTATCTATCGGCATTCTGGCAATCTTTGCTTGTATATACAAGTTGTCTGTGTCATTTTTGATCGAAGAGACCACCCTGGGAGCCCATTTTGGCCGCACCAAAATTCATTGAAATTAAGCAGCACCTCACCGAGCTGATAGAGCAGGGGAAGTTGGCCGAGCACGCCAAGGTGCCTTCGGAGAACGCCCTGGCCGCCCAGTTTGAGTGTAGCCGGATGACCGCTCGCCGGGCCCTTACCGAGCTGGTGGAGCAGGGAGTGCTGGTGCGCAGTCAGGGGCAGGGGACCTTTGTGGCGTCCCTGAAGTCCCAGGGGTCTATGCTGACCATTCGTAACATCGCCGATGAGGTGAAGGAGCGGGGCAGGGACCACAGGGTTCAGGTGCTGGCCAAGACCCGGCTGGCTGCCGACACCGAGGTGGCCATTGCGTTGGGGCTGACCCCGGGAACCGAGGTGGGTCATACCGCCCTGTTGCATCTGGAGGAGGGACTGCCGATGCAACTGGAGCATCGCTACGTCAACCTGGCCCTGGTGCCTGGGTACCTGGATCAGGACTTTGCCCTGCAGACACCCCATGAGTACCTGAGCCAGGTTGCGCCCCTGACCGAAGCCCACCATGAGGTGGAGGCGGTGGTGGTGGACCGGGCTACCGCAGAGTTGCTGCAACTGGGGCCAAGCGAGCCCTGTTTGAGAATTTTACGCCGCACATGGAGTCGCTCCGGTGCGGTGAGCTTTGCCAGACTGACTCACCCGGGAAGCCGCTACCGGCTGGGTGGCCACCTGGTGATGGACAATTAGAACAGTGAGGAGATCACGATGAGCACCAACAAGGACACCGCAAGCCGCCTGGACGAGAGCCGGGTGATCCGTGCACCGCGAGGCACTGAACTGAACGCCAAGAGCTGGCAGACCGAAGCCCCCCTGCGGATGCTGATGAACAACCTGGATCCGGATGTGGCAGAGCACCCCCAGGGTCTGGTGGTGTACGGCGGCATCGGCCGCGCGGCCCGTAACTGGGAGTGCTTCGATCAGATCGTCGCAACCCTGAAACGCCTGGAGCTGGATGAGACCCTGCTGGTTCAGTCCGGCAAGCCCGTGGGCGTGTTCAAAACCCACGAGAACGCCCCCCGGGTGCTGATCGCCAACTCCAACCTGGTGCCCCATTGGGCCAACTGGGAGCACTTCAATGAGCTGGATAAGAAGGGGCTGGCCATGTACGGCCAGATGACCGCCGGCTCCTGGATCTACATCGGTACCCAGGGCATCGTCCAGGGCACCTATGAGACCTTCGTGGCCGTCGCCAAGAAGCACTTCGACGGACAGGCGGCGGGTCGCTGGATCCTCACCGGTGGCCTGGGTGGCATGGGCGGTGCTCAGCCCCTGGCCGCCACCATGGCCGGTTTCTCGATGATTGCCGTGGAGTGCGATGAGACCCGCATCGATTTCCGTCTGCGTACCGGGTATGTGGATAAGAAAGCCTACAGCCTGGATGAGGCGATGGGGATGATCGACCAGGCCAAGGCGGAAGGCAAGCCGGTGTCCGTGGGTCTGCTGGCCAACGCTGCCGACATCTTCGGCGAGCTGGTGGAGAAGAACATTACCCCGGATGTGGTCACCGACCAGACCTCTGCCCACGATCCGCTGAACGGTTACCTGCCCCAGGGCTGGACCATGGCCCAGGCCGCCGAGATGCGCCTGACCGATGAGGCTGCGGTGGTGAAGGCGGCCAAGGCCTCCATGGCGGTTCAGGTTCAGGCGATGCTGGATCTGCAGGCCCGTGGTGCCGCCACCCTGGATTATGGCAACAACATCCGTCAGATGGCCTTGGAAGAAGGGGTGAAGAACGCCTTCGATTTCCCCGGTTTCGTGCCGGCCTACATCCGTCCGCTGTTCTGTGAAGGCATTGGTCCCTTCCGTTGGGTGGCCCTGTCCGGTGATCCAGAGGACATCTATAAGACCGACCAGAAGGTGAAGGAGTTGATCCCCGACGACCCGCACCTGCACAACTGGCTGGATATGGCCCGTGAGCGTATTCATTTCCAGGGCTTGCCTGCTCGCATCTGCTGGGTGGGTCTGAAAGATCGTGCCCGTCTGGGCCGTGCCTTTAATGAGATGGTGAAAAACGGTGAGCTGAAGGCGCCCGTGGTGATCGGTCGTGATCATCTGGATTCCGGCTCCGTGGCCTCCCCCAACCGGGAAACCGAAGGGATGATGGACGGTTCCGACGCCGTCTCTGACTGGCCGCTGCTGAACGCTATGCTCAATACCGCAGGTGGCGCCACCTGGGTAAGCCTGCACCACGGCGGTGGTGTTGGCATGGGCTTCTCCCAGCACTCCGGCATCGTCATCCTGTGTGACGGCAGCGACGAGGCCGACACCCGCATCGGCCGCGTGCTTTGGAATGACCCGGCCACCGGGGTGATGCGTCATGCCGATGCCGGGTACGACATCGCCAAGAGCTGCGCTCGTGAGCAGGGCCTGGATCTGCCCATGGAGAACAAATGATGCTGGAACTGACCCTGAATCCGGGCCGGCTGACTCTGGCCCAGCTGCGCGACATTGATCAGCAACGGCTGAAGCTGACCCTGGCCGACAGTGCCTATGCCGCCATCGACAAGAGTGCCGCCACCGTGCAGCAGGTGATCGATGAGGACCGGGTGGTCTACGGCATCAACACCGGTTTTGGTCTGCTGGCCAATACCCGCATCGGCAAGGATGACCTGGCATTGCTGCAGCGCTCCATCGTGCTGTCTCATGCCGCCGGTACCGGCGAGCCCATGAGCGACAGTGCCGTGCGCCTGATGATGGTGCTGAAGATCAACTCCCTGGCCCGGGGGTTCTCCGGCATCCGCCGCGAGGTGATCGATGCCCTGATCGCCCTGGTGAACGCCGAGGTCTACCCCATAGTGCCGGAGAAGGGATCTGTGGGTGCCTCCGGCGACCTGGCGCCCCTGTCCCATATGGTGCTGCCGTTGCTGGGTGAGGGCGAAGTGCGTTATCACGGCGAGATCATCGACGCCGCCACCGGCCTGGCCAAGGCAGGCCTGAGCCCCATGGAGCTGGCGCCCAAGGAGGGCCTGGCCCTGCTCAACGGTACCCAGGCCTCCACCGCCCTGGCCCTTCAGGGGCTGTTCCGTGCCGAAGACCTGTGGGCCGGCGCGTCTGTGGTTGGCGCCATGAGCGTCGAAGCGGCCCTGGGCAGTCGCCGCCCCTTCGATGCCCGCATCCACGAAGTGCGCGGTCAACGTGGGCAGATGGACTCTGCGGCGGTGTTCCGTCACCTGCTGGATGACAACTCCGAACTGGGTGACAGCCACGCCGGCTGCGAGAAGGTGCAGGATCCCTACTCCCTGCGCTGCCAACCCCAGGTGATGGGCGCCTGTCTGACCCAGATCCGCCAGGCGGCCGAGGTGTTGCTGGTGGAGTCCAACGGCGTCACCGACAACCCCCTGGTGTTTGCCGACGAGGGTGACATCATCTCCGGCGGTAACTTCCATGCGGAGCCCGTGGCCATGGCGGCGGACAACCTGGCCATCGCCATCGCCGAGATTGGCGCCCTGGCGGAGCGTCGCATCGCCCTGCTGATCGACCGCAATCTCTCCGGCCTGCCGCCCTTCCTGGTGGACAACGGCGGGGTGAACTCCGGCTTCATGATCGCCCAGGTGACGGCGGCGGCCTTGGCCAGTGAAAACAAGACCCTGGCCCATCCTGCGTCCGTAGACAGTTTGCCCACCTCGGCCAACCAGGAGGACCACGTCTCCATGGCCACCTTCGCTGCCCGCCGTCTGCGGGAGATGGCGGAGAACAGCCGAGGCGTGCTGGCGGTGGAGCTGCTGGCGGCGGCTCAGGGGCTGGATTTCCGCAAGCCTCTGAAGGCCAGCGTCCAGGTGGAGCAGGCCAAGGCGCAGCTGCGTCAGCGGGTCAGCTTCTACGACAAGGACAGGTACTTCGCGCCGGACATCACCAAGGCCACAGCGCTGCTGTTTGAAGCGGGTTACAACGTTTTGTTACCTAAAGGGATTCTTCCCAGTCTGTAAAATAGACAAGCTGGCCTATAATTGAGACAAGCCCCGCACCTGCGGGGCTTTTTTCTGGATGGCTCTGCCAGTATTCTGGAGTCATTACCCTACTGACGGACCCCTGCGTGGAACAAGAGATTAAGAATGAGATGCGTCACTGGCTTGCCCAGTGGCTGACCAGCTTGGATATGCCCACCAAGGGCGACGACCCCATTACCGTGGTGGTGCTGGCGGTGATCGCTCTGATGACCGCCTTGCTGGTGTATGGCCTGTTTATGCGGGTGCTGGTGCGCGGCGCCCGCAAGGTGATCGCGCGCAATACTGCCTGGTCTGCACCGGTTCAGCAGTACAGGGTGCTGGAGAAGCTGGCCCAAATTGCCCCCGTTGTGGTGCTGGACCTGTTTACTCCCATGGTGCTGAGCCTGTGGCCCACCTGGCAGAACCTGATCTCGAGGGCACTGGAACTGGTCATGCTGGTGATGGTGCTGAGGGTGTTTTTCGGAGTTCTGGACATCGTGCGGATGCTGATCGCCACCCGTCCCGAAGGGCGCAGGCTGCCGGTGCAGAGCATAGTCCAGCTGACCAAGCTGTTCCTGTTTATTGTCGGCCTCATCCTGTTTATCGGCATACTGCTGGATAAGTCGCCCCTCTATCTGCTCTCCGGCTTGGGTGTGGCAACCGGTCTGGTGATGTTGGTGTTCCGTGACACCATCCTTGGGTTTGTGGCGGGGATCCAGTTGGCCGCCAACCGCCTGGTCAGCCCGGGAGACTGGATAGAGATGGCCAAATACGGTGCCGATGGTGAGGTACTCGAGGTCACCCTGACCACGGTCAAGGTGCAGAATTGGGACAAGACGATCACCATGATTCCCGCCTATGCCCTGACGACGGATTCGTTCCGAAACTGGCGAGGGATGCAGGAGTCCGGCGGGCGCCGCATAAAGCGCGCTATCCTGCTGGATGTGAATTCGGTGAAGTTTGTCGATGAGGCGCTGTTGGCGAAACTCAAGGAGATCAGCCTGCTGACTCCCTACCTGGCGCAGAAGCATTCGGAGCTGGCTGAGGCCAATGCCGGGCGTGAGGATATGGCGATGCCGGTGAACGGCCGACGCCTGACCAATCTGGGTTGCCTGCGGGCCTATCTGGATGCCTACCTCAGCACCAATCCTCACCTGACCCCCGAGATGACCATGATGGTGCGTCAGCTGGCGCCGAGTGAACTGGGGCTGCCCATGGAGATCTACTGCTTTACCAATGATACTCGCTGGGTCAACTACGAGGGGATCCAGGCAGACATCTTCGATCACCTGCTCGCCATATTGCCGGAGTTCGAACTCAAGCCGATGCAGCGGCCGACAGGCCAGGACTTTGCCCGGGCCGCCGTTCACTCCTCATAACGGGGCACCGGCTGGGGGTATTTGCCTGGAATGGCGCGGAAGAAGTCGAGGATGTTGTTCATATCCTCGGTGATGCTCTCGCCCGCCATCAGAGGGGGACGGATCACCACCCTGCGCTGCTTGAAATCCAGTCCGGCGCAGTAGATGGGGACCCGGGCCTGACGGGCGATGTGATAGAAGCCGGTTTTCCATCGGGAGACCGGCTTTCTCGTGCCCTCAGGGGCCAGAGCCAGGATGAAGTTTTTCCGGGTGGCAAACAGTTCGACGGCGGTGCTGACCAGGTTGTTCTGCTTTCCTCGGTTGACCGGAAATCCACCCAGGGCCCGGAACAACCAGCCGGTGGGCCAGCGAAACAGCTGGTGCTTGCCAATGAAGTTGGCGCTCATGCCCAGGGCCCACTGGGCCAGTATGCCCAGGGGGAAGTCCCAATTGCTGGTGTGAGGACCAACGACAACGATGTAGCGCCCTTGGGCGGGGATCTCACCCTCGATGGTCCAGCCAAGCCGTTTGAGCAGCCAGGCGGAGAAAGATTGCCTCATAGTGGTCAGGTGGTTAGTGTCTGGTGCATAGTCTATTGAGTATACCAATTGGCAAAAGTGCCCCAAAACGGGCCAATTCAGGGAGGAGTGGAATGAAGCGTGTGGTGATAGGGCTGGTGGCCGTATTATTCAGTGCGGGCCTGTGGGCCAACGAGGTGGAGATCCGACAGGTGCTGGAGCAGCAGCGTCAGGCCTGGAACCGGGGAGACATTCCCGGCTACATGCAGGGTTACTGGCACAGCGACCAGCTGAGATTTATCTCCGGCGGCAAGATCAAGTACGGCTGGGAGACCACCCTCAAGGGGTATCTGCATCGTTATCCCGATGCCGCCACCATGGGCCAGTTGAAGTTCGAGCTGGAGTCGGTGCAGATGCTGGCGGAGGACGCCGCCCTGGTGGTGGGTCGTTGGACCCTGATCCGTGAAAAGGACCAGCCGGGCGGCGAATTCACCCTGATCTTTCGCAAGCTAGGGGGGCAGTGGCGCATCGTCCACGATCACACCAGTTAGCACTGACCAGCTAAGGGGCCGATAGGGCGCTAGTGCCCCTGGTGTTGCTCCTCGCCATGGAGGTGATCACTGGCGCCGCTGTGGCCGTGATCCGGGTGGGCCACCATCAACAGCACCAGGAACAGCAGGCCCAGGCCTCCGCCAATCCAGTGAGTGGAGTTGATGGCTGGCAGGCCGCCGTGGTGGTGACCATGATCGTGGCTGTGACGCTCATGGGGGCGATGCCAGAGCACATGCAAGATGGAGCCGGTAACGAAGGACTGAAGATAAACGATGTGGGTGGCGGTCATATGGTGCAGCAGCTCTGGCCCCAGCTCGAACCCGATCAGGGTGGCAACCATCATCAGCCCCAGTACCCCGGTGGCGATCAGTCGCCCGTAGGCGGGACGCAGCAACCACCACACCGCCAGGCCGGCGGGCATCCGGTGAAGAATAATGCCGAAGGCCAGCAGCAGGGGGCCCTGCTCGTTGGCAGCCATAAACAGAGCGCTGCCATCGGTGACCGCATGCAGCAGCAGACCAAACACCCCGAGGGCGACCGTCAGGTTATGGGCAAAGGCGGAGTGACTTTTGAACAGCTTCTCCGACAGGGTTGGGCCAAACAGCCCCAGAAGAACGAAGAGAATCGCTGGCAGTCCCCCCAGGGTCACTACCTGGGGCAAAACATCGAATATTACCAGGCCACCCAGGGAGACCATCACGAAGGCGCCGATGGCGGTGATGATTCCGGTCTGGTTTTTCAGACCATGGTGGAGAATGGGGCCGACGGCCAGGATCAGCAGACTGGCGATCAAGTAGTTCATAAATGATAACTGTTCTCAACTGGGGTGCGTACGTTAACCTGTCTCATCAACGAAGTCCAGAAACAAAAGGGGCTGCCCAGCCCCTTTGTCTGTCATCCCTTTCTAGAGGTAGTTGGTCAGATCCAACTTGTAGTCTCTTGGGTCGATCGCCTTGACGATGGAATCGTTGTGCTTTTCCAGCTCAATCTCCGACTGCATCACGTGGGTGTTGCTTTTCAGGTTGTAGACCACCTTGACCAGGGGTTTGGTGGGCTTCCTGTCCTGAGTCTCCATGACAATGCCAACCTTGCCACTGGAGAGTTCTACCATACAGCCATTGGGGTAGACGCCCAGGGTTTGGATGAACTTCACCACCAGGTTTTTATCCAGGGCGTGAGGAGTCATCTCCAGCAGGCGCTTCAGGGCCAGGGTGGGGGCCATGCCCTTGTGGTAGACCCGATCGGCGGTCATGGCGTCATAGATGTCGCAGATGGCGACCATCCGGCCCGCCATGGAGATCTGTTCCCCATTGAGGCCCATGGGATAGCCGGTACCGTCCAGCTTTTCATGGTGCATGGCGGCCACATCCAGGCTTACCTTACTGATGCCGGGAGTGGCGGCGATAATGGTGCGGCTGTGGGCCGCATGACTCTTCATCACCTCAAACTCTTCGGCAGTCAGCTTACCCGGTTTGTTGAGGATCGCCTCGGGAATGCGGACCTTCCCAATGTCATGCAGCAGGGAGCCTACACAGAGCTGGTGCAGGGTGGTGCCGCTGATCCCAAGGGCTCTGGCAAACAGAGTCATCAGGATGGTCACTCCCAGGGAGTGCTCCAGAAGGTAATCATCCTTATCCTTGATCAGGCGCAGGCAGGCCAGGGCGCTGGGATTACGGAATACGCTTCCGATAAACTCATCCGCCATGGCGTTCACCGGTTGCAGATCGATCTTTTGACCCAGCTTGACGTCGGACATCAGCCTGGACTGCAGCAACTTGGCCTGGTTGAGCAGTTTCTTTGCCCTGGGCAGTTCACTCTTGAGGTTGGCTTTATTTTGGGGGGGCGCTTTAACCTTGGTGGCCGAACTGGCACCGCCGGCGGGGGGCTTTTTGGACTTACTGGGATCGATGATGATGCGCTCCACCCCGAGGTTGCGCAGCACCCCCAGGGCCGAGGGGTCCTGGATATAGCCTTTCTGTACCATGGACAGTGACGAGTGATCTGGGATGCTCTCCACATACATGCCCAGCGCCAACTGCTCTATCGGGATGGTTTTCATCTTGTTGTCGCGTTCTTTTCCTTTTTGGGCGACCCTGATTCGGTCTCCGGTACTCAGTTACCTTAACCACTGGTGCGTTGAGATCAACTCTCCCGCGAGTGTTTAACGGCCATTTGTATTGTGCCTAAGTTTGCCGAGCGTCATTCTCCCCATTATCTGCCATTGTTAACGTAAAAAAAATGTCATTTAAGCCCTAATTCACCGATTAGAGGCAGTAAAGCAGAGATTCAGTTCGCGAATCAGGTAACTTTTGCTTACCTTATTAATTAGGTGCCCGTCATACGGCCAGGCGAAGAACTCAATCCTGGAGGGCTGGGTTGCATCAGAGGAGTGATCATGACTGCACAGGACATCAAGTTGCTAGGAGAACTGGAAGATCACGCCCAAAAGCAGTGGAATCATCTGCTCAATATGCTCTGTCAGGTCACCGGCCTGCCCGGAGCCTACTTCTCTCGCTGTGACACCGAAAACATGAAGATCCTGGCCACCAGCGACGGCTGTCCGCCCCTGACCTCTCCCGGGGATAAATTTCCCATCTGCGATCTCTACTGTGAGCATGTGATGAAAACCGGTTCGGTCCTGGCGGTGGACAACGCCTGGGAGGAGCCGCTGTGGGCCAATGGTCGGGAAACCCGGGTCGGGGTGCTCAGCTACTTGGGGCTGCCGGTGCGTCAGCCCGATGGCTGCCTGTTCGGCACCCTGTGCATCTATGATCTGGTGAGTCAGGACCACATCCACCAATGGCAGGCATTGCTGCAATCTGTGGTGAACATCATCGAATCTGATCTGAATTTGCTGGAACTTGGGAAGACTCTGGCCAATGACAGTGTCACCGACCCTCTGACCAACTTGCTCAATCGTCGCGGTATGGAGAGCCGGCTCGAAGAGCTGCTTTCTCTGGGGGGGCGCCTGGCAGCCAAGTCACCGGACAAGATGGTGCTGGGGCTGATGATGCTGGATATCGATCGATTCAAGCAGGTGAATGACACCTATGGTCATATCACCGGGGATGAGCTGCTGTGCCACTTTTCCGCGTTGCTCAGGGACGCGGTACGCAAAGAAGATCTGGTGGTGCGCTGGGGGGGGGAGGAGTTCCTGGTGCTGATTCCTGGCATCAACCTCAAGGATTTGGCCGGGCTGGCGGAGAAGGTCCGCCTGCTGGCCATGGCCTCGCCCCTGCCGGCCACGCCCGAGCCGCTTACCTTCACCGTATCTGTGGGTTACGGTGGCTGGAACCGTACCAGCATGGACCCTGAAGTGATGGAGCGCCTGGACCGTCATCTGCTCAGGGCCAAGGAACTTGGCCGCAACCGCTGCTGCGGAGAGCCGTTGCTTCAGTGAGCCTGGTCAGGGCGATAGAATTCGAACAGGCCAAACAGCAATACACGGCCGGTGGCCGCCAGCCCCCTACGGCGCACCACCAGAGTGACTGCGGCCAAGCTGATGTGGGCCGCCAGGGTCAACAGCAGTAACAGAGCCAGATACTCACCCAGGGGCAAAGGGGTGACAAGATTCAGTATCATCAACACCCAGGCCACCAGGGTGACACCGCGGCCCAATTTAAACAGAGATTCCATTAGTTGCTCCCCCGCTGAAACAGTCGATAGGCCACCTGGCCCGCCACCTTCTCCTTTAGCAGCATCCAGTGGGCTGGAACGCCCTCCAGGCTCAGCTCAGATTCGGTTTCCACATAGATCAGGGCCTCCTCTGCCAGCCAGTTCTCCTGCTCCAGCAGGGCCAGAACCGGGGACACCAGTCCCTGACGGAAGGGCGGGTCGACAAACACCAGATCCTGGGGTTGGCCACCCTGTTGCAGCAGGGTGCGGGTATCCCCCTGGAGCACGTTGGCGTTGTCGGCGCCCAGTGTCGCCAGGTTGCGTTTGAGCTGCGAGGCCGCCCCTTTGTCCAGCTCCATCAGGGTGACACTGGTGGCGTAACGGGACAGCGCCTCCAGTCCCAGGGCTCCGCTGCCAGCGAAGCAATCGAGGACCCGGGCATCCTGAGTGTCACCCTGAAGCCAGTTGAACAGGGTTTCCCTGACCCGATCCGTGGTGGGGCGAAGGCCCTGGAGGTCCGCCACCGGCAGTTTACGGCCACGAAAACGGCCGCTGATGATGCGGACCTGGCCACTGCCACCTTGGGTGGATGTGCGGGATTTGGGGTTTCGCGAGCCTCTGGCCATGGATTCCTCGGTTTTTGCTGCGTTTGTGGTTAGACTATGGCGCTTGAAAAACTCGCTATTGTAGCAGGGGCTCTGCCCCAAGCCTAACCACAGCGGGACCCGAACATCAGTAAAGGTTTAAGAGATGGCGAAAGGCATTTTTTCCTGGTTTAGCCGAAACAAAGACGAGAAGCACGACGAGGTTGAGCAGCAGCCCGAGCAGGCCGCACCCGCTCCCTCCGACTCTGAGCAGGCGCCTCAGGTTTCTCAAGATGAACCCAACAAGCCACAAGCTGCTGAAAAGCCAGCAGAGGCGGAGCCGGGGGCTGTAGAGAGCCAGCCGGAGGCGGTGGTGGAGCCCAAGCCAGAGGAGCAGCCTCAGGTGGAGGCCGAGCCCGCAATCGAGCAGGCTGTCGAGGCGGTGACTGCTGAGCCTCAGCCCGAGAGTGAGCCAGAGCCTGAGGCCGAACCGAATACTCAGCCCGAAGAGGAGGAGAAGGGAGGCTTCTTCGCTCGCCTCAAGGCGGGACTGAAGAAAACCCGCGAAAACATCGGTGGCGGTTTCCTGGCCCTGTTCCGGGGCAAGAAGATCGACGATGAGCTGTTCGAGGAGCTGGAGACCCAGCTGCTGCTGGCGGATGTCGGGGTGGAGACCACCAGCCGCATCATCGACAGCCTGACCGAGCGCGCCAGCTTCGGTGAGCTCAAGGACAGTGAAGCCCTGTTTACCCACCTCAAGGGTGAGCTGGGGACGACCCTGGAGAAGGTGGACAAGCCCCTGGTGATCGACAACCCGGACGGCCCCTTCGTTATCCTGATGGTTGGGGTCAATGGTGTGGGCAAGACCACCACCATTGGCAAGCTGGCCAAGCAGTTCCAGGCAGAAGGCAAGTCGGTGATGCTGGCGGCGGGTGACACCTTTCGTGCGGCGGCCGTAGAGCAGCTGCAGGTCTGGGGTGAGCGCAACAACATCCCCGTGGTTGCCCAGCACACCGGCGCCGACAGTGCCTCGGTGATCTTCGATGCCCTGCAGGCCGCCAAGGCCCGTGGTGTCGACGTACTGATCGCCGACACCGCCGGCCGTCTGCAGAACAAGGCCCACCTGATGGACGAACTGAAGAAGATCGTCCGGGTGATGAAGAAACTGGATGAAAAGGCGCCCCATGAGGTGATGCTGACCCTGGATGCCAGCACCGGCCAGAACGCCATCAGCCAGGCTCAGCTGTTCGATGAGGCGGTCTCCCTGACCGGCCTGACCCTGACCAAGCTGGATGGCACCGCGAAAGGTGGTGTGATCTTCGCACTTGCCGATAAGTTCGGTATTCCAGTACGTTACATTGGCGTGGGTGAGGGCATTGATGACCTGAGACCCTTCGACAGCACCGCCTTTATCGAGGCACTGTTTACCGAGGATAACGAGTAATCCATGATTCGCTTTGAGCAGGTCAGTAAGGTCTACGCCGGGGGCTTCCAGGCCCTCAACAAGGTGGATTTTGCCGTTGAGCCGGGAGAGATGGCCTTTCTTACCGGACACAGTGGCGCTGGTAAAAGTACCCTGCTCAAGCTGATCACCGCCATCGAGAAGCCCACCACCGGCCGGGTGCAGGTGCTGGGCCACGATGTGGGGCGCCTCGCCCGCAGCAAGGTCCCCTTCCTCCGTCGCCAGATAGGCATCATCTTCCAGGACCACAACCTGCTGATGGACCGCACCGTGCGGGAAAACGTCTCCTTGCCGCTGCTCATCGAGGGCTACCGCGGCAGTGAGATCGACAAGCGCGTGGGGGCTGCCCTGGAACTGGTGGGCCTGGGCGACAAGCTGGGCTATCTGCCCGAGCACCTCTCCGGAGGGGAGCAACAGCGTGTGGGCATCGCCCGCGCCATCGTCAGCAAGCCCAAGTTGCTGCTGGCGGATGAGCCCACGGGTAACCTGGATCCCAAGCTCTCCCTGGAGATCATGAAGCTGTTTGAAACCTTCAACCGCACCGGCACCTCGGTGCTGATTGCCACCCACGACCTGGGTCTGATCGCCCGCATGCGTTACCGCACCCTCACCCTGAGGGACGGCCGGATGATCAGTGAAGACTTTCAGGGAGCACGCGCATGAGCCTGGGTGCCGACAAGCAGCCGTTGGGTCGCCGGTTCATGGCCTATATCCAGAGTCATTTTCGTCACCTGTTTGCCTCACTGGGCGAACTGTGGCGTCTGCCACTGACCTCACTGCTGACGATGGCGGTGTTGGGGATCAGCCTGAGCCTGCCTACTGTGCTGGCGGTGCTGGTGAAGAATTCCGCTCAGGTGCAACAGCACTGGACCGATCCGACGGAGATCAGCCTGTTTCTCGATGCCGGATTGTCCGAGCAGCGCCTGGCCAGTTTGCAGTCACAGCTGCGTGGCATGGAGGAGGTTGGCCAGGTGGAGTATCTCTCTGCCGATGATTCCCTGGCGGACTTCAAGGCGATGTCTCAGTTTGGCGAAGCCCTGCAGTACCTGGACGACAACCCTCTGCCCCCGGTGCTCCGGGTGCTCCCCAGCCTGCAATACCGCGAGGTGGAGCGGCTGCAGCGGCTGAAACGAAAGTTGTCTGAACTCAACGGGGTGGAGATGGCCCGGTTGGATCTGGAGTGGCTGTTGCAACTCAAGGCGCTGATGGCCAGCCTGTCCAAGATGGCCTGGGGCGTGGCCGCCCTGCTTATCGGCGCCGTGGTGCTGGTGACCGCTAACACCATCCGTATGGCCATCACCCAGCGCCAGGATGAGATTCGGGTGATGAAGCTGGTGGGTGCCACCAATGGTTTTATTCGCCGCCCCTTCCTCTATGCCGGCATCTGGTACGGCTTGAGTGCCTCGGTGATCGCCTGGACCTGTGTCAGCGCGGTGCTGATCTGGTTCGATGGCGCCCTGGCCGAGTTTGTCAGCAGCTATCAGAGCAATTTCCGCCTCGAAGGCCTGTCTCTGTCTGAACTGGGCTCCATGATAGGCACCTCGGTGCTGCTATGCTGGTTGGGCGCCTGGCTGTCGGTTCAGCGTCATCTCACCGCCATTGAACCTCAGTAGCCTCTGAGGGTCTGACTGAGGAAGCTGTGAAGCGGATCCCGTTTCATGATAGACTCTCCGGTCCAGTTGAATTCTGAGGTATCGATGAGCGACAAAAAACAAGCATTGGGTTTGATGGTGGTCCCCCAGGGGGGCGGCAGTCTGGAGTCCTACATCCAGTCCGTCAATGGCATCCCCATGCTGTCAGCAGACGAGGAGTACCACCTGGCCGTGCGTTTGCGCCAGGAGGGCGACATCGATTCGGCCAAGGCGCTGATCATGTCCCATCTGCGTTTCGTTGTTCACGTTGCCAAGAGTTACTCCGGCTATGGCCTGCCCCAGGCGGACCTGATCCAGGAGGGCAACATCGGCCTGATGAAGGCGGTGAAACGTTTCGACCCCGAGGTAGGGGTGCGTCTGGTCTCCTTCGCGGTGCACTGGATTAAGGCGGAGATCCACGAATACGTTCTGAAGAACTGGCGTATCGTCAAGGTGGCCACCACCAAGGCCCAGCGAAAACTGTTCTTCAACCTGCGTAAAGCCAAACAGCGCCTTGGCTGGTTTACCCAGGAGGAGGTCGCGACCGTGGCCGAGTCTCTGGGTGTGAGTGAGTCCGAGGTGCTGGAGATGGAATCCCGTCTGGCGGCCCAGGATGCCTCCTTCGACATCCCCAACGAGCCCGATGAGCCCGATGTGAGCTTTGCCCCGGTGCATTACCTGGAGGATCAGAGCTCCAATCATGCGCTGGAGATCGAGCAGGAAGATCACGATAGCCAGTCCAAGGACAGGCTCTACGCCGCCCTGCGCACCCTGGATGAGCGCAGCCAGGAGATCCTCAAGACCCGCTGGCTGGATGAGGAGAAGACCACGCTGCAGGAGCTGGCGGAGCGCTATCAGGTGTCTGCGGAGCGGATTCGTCAGCTGGAGAAGAACGCCATCAAGAAATTGAAGAACTTGATGGAGTAATGTTCATTAAATTCAATCAGTTAATTTTCGGGTCGGCTCTGCCGGCCCGAGTCGGTTAAGGGGGAAGTATGGAGTGTCGTCTCGGCTGTGGTGCCTGCTGCATCGCCCCCTCTATCAGTTCCCCCATCCCCGGCATGCCCGATGGCAAGCCCGCCGGCGTGCGCTGCATCCAGCTGGATGACAACAACCTGTGCAAGCTGTTCGGTCAGCCTGCGCGACCTGTGGTGTGCGGCGCCTTCAAGCCGGACGCCGACCTGTGCGGTGGTACCGACGCCCAGGCGATGGCGACCCTCACCCTGCTCGAGCAGGACACCTATGAAACCCTGAGGGCTGGAGCGGCGCTCAAGGCCTGACCTCCTGCTTGCGCCTGTGACGGCAGCCAGTACACTGGGCTGTCGGTAACAGAAGTGGAGACAGGGATGGCGATTCCCAAGGTGGGGTTTGATCTCAATCGAACCAATCAGGCAGAGCTTGAGATCCTGTCTCTGCAGTCCCTGTCTGGCCGCACCATGAAGCGGCACGATCCCCAGCTTCCCCATCGTATCCGCTTCTTCCAACTGTTGTTGATTGAGCAGGGCCAGGGCCGTCACATGGTGGACTTTCAGGAGTACCCCGTTTCGCCGGGAAGCGTGGTCTTTGTGCAGCCGGGCCAGGTTCAGGCCTTCCGTTTCAGTGCTGAGCTGAAAGGGAAGCTGTTGCTGTTCACCCAGGGCTTCCTGGACAAGCTGCATAATCAGATGCGCCTGACCAGCTTTACCCCCACCCATCTGAATCAACATCACCATCCGCTGACCCAACTCGATGCCGATAACCTGGCCCGCTGTCGTGCCCTGACCGGTGAGATGGCGGCGGAAACCGCTCTGGAGCGGCCGGATTCACTGATGGTGATGCACCTGTTCTCCGCGCTGAATCTGTTGCTTCACAGGCTGAAGCCACAACAACGCCAGGAGAGACTGCCGGATGAGCAGCGCGCCCGACTGGGACGTTTCATTGGGTTGCTGGAGAACCACTTTCATCAGACCCGGGACGCCAACTGGTACGCCAGTCAGATAGGCATTACCTATAAGACCCTCAATTGTCTGTGTAAGGCCGCCATGGAGATGACCGCCAAGCAGGCCATCGACGCTTATGCCATTTTGGAGATCAAGCGGCGGCTGGTGGTCAGCCAGGACACCTCCTCGCAGATGGCACTGGACCTGGGGTTTGAAGATGCCAGCAATTTCGTTAAGTACTTTAAAAAGCAGGTGGGGATGACGCCCAGCCAGTTTCGTCACAGTTTCATCACGCCCACTCTGTAGGTGGGGATTCACCAAGCGGGTGATTGATAAAGTTTGTGCGCAGTTTGCTCTATTGCCCTAACGTTTGCAGACATTTGATGATCTTCGTTGCCATGGCGGTTGTTTAACTCCCCTTTCAAACCCTGGTTAGTCAATTTAATTGTTCGACATTTACCATTTTTAGGCGTGGACCCACCGTGTCTCACCCGAGGGAAGAATCTAGGATGGTGTCCAGATTCCAAGGGAGAGACAGTTATGAAACAGCAGATCAAACTTCTGGCTACCGCCACCTCGATGGTTCTGGCACTGGGCCTGGTGGGCTGCGCCAATTCCGACTCCGACGATGAGACCTCCGCCCTGACCGATAAGGAGCAGAAGGTGGTGGCCCTGCTGAAGAGCATCGAGACCGGTGATCAGGAGCCGGTGGCTTACATCAACCCCAACAAATACATTCAGCACAACCTGGCGGTGAAAGATGGCCTGGCTGGCTTCGGTGAGGCACTGCAGGCGCTGCCGGAGGGCAGCGCCAAGGCGGACGTGAAGCGGGTATTCGAGTACGGTGAGTACGTGGTGGCTCATACCGAGTACAACTTCTTCGGCCCCAAAGCGGGCTTCGACATCTTCCGTTTTGAGAATGGCCTGATCGTGGAACATTGGGACAACCTGCAGGAGATTGCGCCGCCCAACGCCAGCGGCCGCACCCAGTTCGACGGCGAGACCCGCATACAAGATCTGGATAAGACTGACGAAAACATCATGATCGTCAATGAGTTCGTCGAGACCATCCTGATGGATGGCACAGGGGACATCAGTAACTACATCGACGGAGGCAAGGGCGACTACCTGCAGCACAACCCAGGGGTGGCCGATGATCTGGAGGGACTGTTCGCTGCCCTGGGGGCACTGGCGGACGCGGGCACCTCGATGATCTACTCCAAGCACCACATCACCCTGGGTAAGGGCAACTTCGTGCTGTCGGTGAGTGAGGGCCAGTTCCTCGGTGAGCATGTGGCCTTCTACGATCTGTTCCGCCTGAGCAAAGGCAAGATTGTCGAGCACTGGGACACCATCGAAGCGATTCCGCCCCAGGAGCAGTGGGCCAACAGCAACGGCAAGTTTGGCTTCTAACCTGCCGTACCATCGAAAAGGGCCAGCGGTTGCTGGCCCTTTTCAGTGGAGGCGGACACCGCCCAGACTCGCCTGGGAAGCTTGCGGTGTGGGCAGTTTATGCAGAAAGGCGGTGGGCGGTTTCAAGGGGCGCAGCTGGGCGCGCTGCTCGTCGCTGAGCAGAGCAGAAGCCGGCACCAGGGAGACGCCCTGGTCCTCCAGGATGGGCAACGTCTGCTCAAGGAAGGCCAGGGTTTCCGGGTAGGGGTGGCCAATGAGCACCGCCCGGCCATATCTCTTGGCGATGGTCACCGCCTGGTCAAACTGCTTCTGCAGGTCCACCTCCTGGGTTTCGTTGTCCAGGAACACATGGCGCTTCAGGGCCGGTATGCCCTGGGCCACGGCGGCGTCATAGGCGACGGAGTCCGGGGTGGTGAGGCTGTCGACAAAGTAGAGATCTCTGTCGGCCACTTCCGTCATCACGCTGTCCATCATCGGTCGCTGACGGGTCAGGGTGCTGCCCATGTGGTTATTGATGCCCTGGACAAAGGGGATGTCGGCCAGGGCCCGCTTGATGGTGACTTGCACCTCCCAGGGGGTCATGCCGCCAACCAGAGCGCTGGGCCCCAGGGCGTTGCCACCATCGGCCAGCATCGGCAGGTGCAGCATGATCTCATTGCCCCGGCGCCATCCGGCGATGGCCAACTGGCGGCCCCAGGGGGTGTGGGGCAGCACGCTCAATGTGGTGGCAGCAGGCAGAGCCAGCACGCCTTTATCGGTTTGCCGGTAACCTACGTCGTCGATGATTAGGGTGAGCTCTGCGGCTGCGGCGGTTTGTGCCCACAGCAGCAGAGCCAGAAGAGCGTACCTGATGATTACTCCCGGGAAGGCTGCAACAACCACTCATAGGCGGCGGCCAGCTGACTGTCCTGTAGCCATTGTCCGTTCATTTCTGATTCAGCCATTATAGGCTTCTCGACGCTATTCTCCAGCAGCACCTGAATGTCGGGATCGATTCCCTTCTTATCGATGAAGGTGCCGTTGGGGGTGGCATAGCGGGCGGTGGTCAGTTTGATGGCGCCCTGTTGGCCCAGCAGCGGGATCAGGCTCTGCACCGTGCCCTTGCCGAACGAGGTTTGGCCAAACAGGGTGGCTCTCTGGTGATCCTTAAGGGCGCCGGCCAGAATCTCCGCCGCCGAGGCGCTGCCTTCGTTGATCAGCACCACCACTTCCAACTGCCCCAGAGGAGCGTTGTCTGAGGCGTAGTAGTCGTTGTTGGCGTCCAGGAACCGGCCATGGGTGGAGACGATAAGCCCGGCATCGAGGAACATGTCGGCGATCTGAACGGCAGAATCGAACATGCCGCCCGGGTTGTTGCGCAGATCCAGAATCAGCTGGGTGAGCCCCTCCTGCTGGATGCGGCTGCTGAATCTGGCCACCTCATCCGTGGTCTGACGGTTGAAACTGTTTATCTTCAGGTAGCCCACCTGATGAGGCAGGGAGTGAAACTGGGTACTGTCGATGGTGATGTTGCTGGGTTGCAGGCTGACCGTCAGCGGCATGGGTGCCTTTTCCCGTTTGAGGGTCAGGGTGAGGGTACGGTCTTCCCGGCTGGCGGTCTTGATGTACTGGATCAGCTTATCCATGGTGTCCGGTGTGGCGGGCAGGTCGTCCACGCGCACCAGAATATCGCCAGGCTTGATGCCGGCGTAATGGGCAGAGCTGTGTGCCAGGGGCGTGATCACCTGCACCACCCCCTCGTCGATGCTCACCTCGATGCCATAGCCATAGTAGTGGCCGTCGTTGGCTTCCCTGAGCAGCTCCAGAGTCTGAGGGGTCAGGTAGGTGGAGTGCGGATCCAGGGATTCAAACAACCCCTTAAGCGCACCCTCTATCATGGCCCGGCGGTCCACCTGATCGACGTAGTAGTACTCCACGATGTCCTGCACCGTGACGATCAGTTCCTGGGCTTCCTCCAGTGTCGGCGCCGCCACTTCCCTGTGCTCTTCTGCCTGCGGACTGAATACAAGCAGAATGCCGACCAGCAAGGCGAACAGTTGCGGCATAGCGCATACCCTCTGGCCACGTTGGCGGGGCTGTGTTACCGCCTCTTCAGGTAGGGGGCAGGGTCCACAGCGAGTCCCCTATGACGGATTTCAAAGTATAGTCCGCTATCGGACTGTCCGCCTGAGTCTCCGCTGAGAGCAATCACCTCTCCCCCTTCCACCCGGTCGCCCACCTCCTTGAGCAGGCTTTGGGCGTGGCCGTACAGGCTGAGGTACTCTTCGCCATGATCCACTACCACCACCATGCCATAGCCGCGCAGCCAGTTGGAGAACACCACCTGGCCTGGGGCGACCGCTTCCACATTGCGGCCCTCCCGCCCGGCGATCAGCAGGCCGTTCCACTTGAGCTGCCCCTGGCGGTGGCTGCCGAAGCGGTGTTTGACCTTGCCGGTGAGTGGCCAGTCCAGCTTGCCCTTGAGCTTCTTCAGCCCGTCCAGTGATACCGGGCGGGCGGCGAGGGCGGCCAGAGCCTCCTCGATGGCCAGGGCCAGGATCTCGCTGTCGACCTCAAGTTGGTTGAGCTTGCGGCTCTCCTTCTTGAGCTGGGCCTCCAGTTTGGTCAGGGTCTGCTGACGCTTCTCCTGCTGCTGGCGAAGGGATTTTTGCTGGTTGTCCAGTTTCTCCTGGGTGCGCTCCAGTTGGGCTTTGCGCTCCAGCTGCTGGCGATGGTTGTTGGTGAGCGCGTCTTTGGTGTCGGCAATCGCTTCCATGGCCTGGATGCGTGCCTGATTGAGGTAGTGGTAATAGGTCAGCAGCCGCTGTTTGTCGGCACTGTTTTGCTTGAGCAGCAGTTGACCGGTTTCCCCCTGACCCGCGACCCAGGAGGCGCGGATCTGGGCGGCCAGCTGCTGCTGTTGCTGTTGATACTGTCGCTCCAGCTGAGTCTGCTCTTTGGAGAGCTCGGCCAGCTGACCATTGAGGCTGTTCAGCTTGTTGCGGTTGCCTCGAATGGCGGCCGCCTGTTTGCTGATGGCCAGTTCATCCTGGCGCAGCGCCTTGCTGGTCTTGTCCCGGCTGGCCTTGCTGGCAATCAGCTTGGACTGACTGGCCTTGATCTGCTTCTGCAGCTTCTGGAGCTGCTGCTGTTGCTGATCGATCTCTTCCTGGCTGGCGGCCAGGGGCAGGCTGAACAGGCCCGCCAGGATGGCGGGCCACAGGAACGACAGAAACTTCATCTTATTCCGCCAGGGTGACGATGGGGGTGCCGGTCATCTCCTCGGGGATCTCCAGGCCCATCAGGTGCAGCATGGTGGGAGCCACGTCGGAGAGTCGGCCACCTTCCCGTACCTGGGCATTGCGGCCCACATAGATGAAAGGCACCGGTTCGCTGGTGTGGGCGGTATGCGCCTGGCCGGTGTTGGCGTCGCACATCTGCTCGGCGTTACCGTGGTCGGCGGTGATCAGGCACTCGCCACCGGCACGCTCGACGGCCTCCAAGACGCGTTGGATGCTGGCATCCACCGCTTCACAGGCTTTCACGGCGGCATCAAAGTCACCGGTATGCCCCACCATGTCACCGTTGGGGTAGTTGCAGATGATGGTGTCAAAACCGCCATTCTCGATGGCATCCACCAGCTTGTCGGTCAACTCGCCGCTGCTCATCTCGGGCTGCATGTCGTAGGTGGCCACATTGGGGGATTTCACCAGGATGCGCTCTTCGCCCTCGAAAGGCTGCTCGATGCCACCATTGAAGAAGAAGGTGACGTGAGCGTATTTCTCGGTTTCGGAGATGCGCAGCTGGCGTTTGCCCTGGCTGGCCATCAGCTCACCGAAGGTGTTCTTCAGGGCCTCAGGCGGGAAGGCACAGCTGGTGTCGATGTCGGCGGCGTACTCGGTCAGCATCACGAAGTCGGCCAGTTTCGGGGTCTTCTGTTTGGTGAAACCGTCGAAGTCGGCGTCGACAAAGGCGCGGGTTAGCTGACGGGCCCGATCGGCACGGAAGTTCATGAAGATCACCGCATCGCCATCGTTGAAGGTGGCGTTGGCGTCGATGGAGGAGGGGGCGACGAATTCGTCGTTCTCATCACGATCGTAGGCCGCCTGCAGGGCGTCGGTGGCACTGGCGTAGCTGTGCTCGCTCTTGCCCAGGGTCAGCAGATCAAAGGCGGCCTGAACCCGCTCCCAGCGCTGATCGCGATCCATGGCGTAGTAACGGCCTACGATGGAGCCGATGGCGCCACAGCCCAGTTCGGCAAACAGCTTGTCGAAGCGCACCAGGGAGTCGTGGGCGGAACGGGGCGGGGTATCGCGGCCGTCCAGGAAGCCGTGCAGGTACACCTTCTTGGCACCCCGCGCGGCGGCCATGCGGATGGCCGCTTCCAGGTGGTCCTCATGGCTGTGTACGCCGCCCGGAGAGAGCAGGCCCATGATGTGCACGGCACCGTCGTTGGCGTTGGCCTTGTCTACGGCACTGCACAGTACAGGGTTGTGGCTGAACTCACCGTCGTCGATGGACTTGCCGATGCGGGTCAGGTCCTGGTAGACGATGCGTCCGGCGCCCAGGTTAATGTGGCCCACTTCGGAGTTACCCATCTGACCGTCGGGCAGGCCAACGTCGTTACCCGCACCGGAGATCAGGGTGGAGGGGTAGTCGCGGAACAGGCGATCCATTGTGGGAGTGTTGGCCCTGCTGATGGCGTTGTCGTCAGCGTCGGCTCTGTGTCCCCAGCCGTCCAGGATCAGGAGGGCAAGTGGGGTAGTGCGCTTGGTCATCTACTATCCTTTTTGCCGTCGAGGCAATCGCAAATAAAACTGCTGTCAGTGTACAACGTAACCAGCGATCTTCTCCAGATCGCCCAGGCAAAAATGTAATTTTATTACATCCTTATTTCCCCTGCGCTGTGATCCGCACCCCGTCCCTGCCGGTTACAAGCACTTCACAAGCCGGGGGATCCGGTTATACTGGCGACTTTCACTCCTCACCAACGTCAACCGATTTAGGCAAGTTAATGCAGGAATATATCGATTTTCTCGGCCGTCACGCCATGCTGAGCGCGGCTTGGGCAGGTCTGCTGGTGGCCTTCCTGTTCGTCACCATCAAATCCGCCTTCTCTAAAGTTAAGAATATCCCCGCCCAGCAGGCGGTGCAGATGATCAACAAAGAGGAAGCTGTGGTCGTAGACGTACGCAGCGATGAGGAGTTCCGCAAGGGCCACATCGCCAATGCCAAGCACATTCCTCTGGCTGAGATTAAAAATAATCAGCTGTCCACCCTTGAAAACCACAAGAGTGCTCCCATTATAGTTGTGTGTAACGCTGGCGTGAGCTCCGTACAGGCGGCGCAAATGTTGGTTTCCGCAGGCTTTGAGAAGGTATTCAGCCTGCAGGGTGGCATGACCGATTGGAAAGCGGCCAACCTGCTGGTAGTGCGTAAGAAGCGCTAAACCTCTTTCTGGTCGCGCATTAGACGATATGGATGGCGACACACTCACAGCTTCAGGCCGGCCCGGCGCGACCGCCGTAACCAGGTACAGAAGCAACGAGACGCCCAGAACGACGACAACAATATTTAGGATTTAGACAAATGGCAGAAGCAGCTAACACCGCAGCCAACGAGCAGGCCGCACCTCAGTTCCAGATTCAGCGTGTATACACCAAGGACATCTCCTTCGAGACTCCTAACTCCCCCGCCATCTTCCAGAAAGAGTGGAAGCCAGAAGTTAAACTGGACCTGGACACTCGCAGCAACAAGCTGGCTGACGATGTGTATGAAGTGGTTCTGAACATCACCGTGACCACCAAGGTTGAAGAAGACGTCGCCTTCCTGTGTGAAGTACAGCAAGCCGGTATCTTCTCCATCGCCAACCTGCCCGAGCCTCAGCTGGCCCACGCCCTGGGTGCCGGTTGCCCTAACATCCTGTTCCCATACGCCCGCGAAGCGATCGCCAGCATGGTTAACCGTGGTACCTTCCCTCCACTGAACCTGGCTCCTGTAAACTTCGACGCCCTGTTCGCTCAGTACGTTCAGCGTCAGCAGGAACAAGCCGCTGAGCAAGCTGACGCCTAAGGGAGCGTGTCAGTTGACTGAACAAGCCGCAGTAACGGTTTTAGGGGCGGGGTCTTACGGCACCGCCCTTGCCATATCCCTGGCCCGTAATGGTCATCGCACCATCATCTGGGGGCACTTGCCTGAGCATATGGCCCAGCTGGAACAGGATCGCCGCAACGAGGAGTTTCTCCCCGGCGTCGATTTTCCCGATGAGCTGGTGGTGGAAGCGGATTTGGGCAAAGCCCTGGCTGCCAGCCGCAACGTGCTGGTGGTGGTGCCGAGCCATGTGTTCGCCCTGGTGCTGAAGCAGGCCCAGCCCCTGTTGCGCGATGACGCCCGCGTCGTCTGGGCCACCAAGGGCCTGGAGCCCGAGACTGGTCGGCTGCTGCAGGATGTGGCCCGGGAGATCCTGGGTGAGCAGATCCCGTTGGCGGTGATGTCCGGTCCCACCTTTGCCAAAGAGATGGCGTCTGGCCTGCCCACGGCCATCTCCCTGGCTTCCACCGACGACGATTTCGCCGACGATATGGCCAGGCTGATGCATTGTGGCACCTGGCTTCGGGTGTATCGCAACGCCGATTTCATCGGCATGCAGCTTGGCGGTGCGGTGAAGAATGTCATTGCCATCGGCGCTGGCATGTCCGACGGCATCGGTTTTGGCGCCAATGCCAGAACCGCGCTGATTACCCGTGGATTGGTGGAGCTGTGCCGCCTGGGGTGTGCCCTGGGTGCGGACAAGAACACCTTCATGGGAATGGCCGGTCTGGGTGATCTGGTGCTGACCTGCACCGACAACCAGTCCCGTAACCGCCGTTTCGGCCTGGCTCTGGGCCAGGGTAAGGATGTGGACACCGCCCAGGCTGAGATCGGTCAGGTGGTGGAGGGGTATCGCAACACCAAAGAGGTGTACATGCTGGCCAAGCGGGTCGGTGTGGAGATGCCCATCTCCGAACAGCTTTACCAGGTGCTCTACGAGGGCAAGCCGGTGAAAGAGGCAGCAAAACAACTGCTGTCGCGGGACCCCAAGTCTGAGTAAAATGGTGTTGGTCAAAGTGATTCCAAAGGGATGCAGCCGCATCCCTTTTTGTTTTTTAGGTAGAAGTGATGAGTCTTGAAACAGAGGTGCTGGTGATTGGCGCCGGTGCCGCCGGATTGATGTGTGCCGCCACCGCCGCCGCCCGTGGTCGTAAGGTGATGGTTGTTGATCACGCCAAGCAGGCGGGGAAGAAGATCCTCATCAGTGGCGGTGGCCGCTGCAACTTCACCAACCTCTATGTGGAGCCAGCCAACTACCTGTGCGCCAACCCCCACTTCGTCAAGTCCGCCCTGGCCCAGTACACCCAGTGGGACTTCATCGATCTGGTGGTGCGCCATAACATCGCCTACCACGAGCGGGATCACGGCCAGCTGTTCTGCGACGACAGTGCCAAAGAGATCGTGCGCATGCTGCTGGATGAGTGCGACAAGGGTCAGGTGCAGCTGCGGCTGCGTACCGACATTGAGTCGGTGAGCCGGCTGGAGAGCGGCTTTGCCGTGGCCACCAGCATCGGCCGCATCCAGTGCCAGTCTCTGGTGGTGGCCACCGGTGGCCTCTCCATGCCCAAGCTGGGGGCGACTCCCTATGGCTACAAGCTGGCGGAGCAGTTTGGTCTCAAGCTCAAACCGACCCGGGCCGGCCTGGTGCCCTTCACCCTGCAACCCCAGGACAAACAGCACTTCGAGCCCCTGTCCGGCATCAGCCTGACCGCCAATGTGGCTGCTCAGCGTGGCCCGGCCTTTACCGAGCAGATGCTGATCACCCATCGCGGCCTCTCCGGCCCCAGTGTGCTGCAGGCCTCCAACTACCGGGAGCCTGGCGAGGGGGTCAGCATCGACCTGCTGCCCGCTGTGGACGTGGGCGAAGCCCTGGCCCAGGCCAGGGAGCAGAACCCCAAGCGCCAGCTCTCCACCTGGCTGTCAGAGCATTTCCCCGGGCGGTTGGCGGAGACGCTGATCGCCTACCACGGTTGGCCCAATCAGCCCTTGGGGCAGTTGAATAAGGCCACCCTGGCCGATATCCCCGAGCAGCTCAACCGCTGGCAGCTTAAGCCCGGCGGAGACGAGGGCTACCGCACCGCCGAGGTGACCCTGGGCGGGGTGGACACCGATGAGCTCAGCTCCAAGACCATGGAGTGCAAGAGGGTGCCCGGCCTCTACTTCGTCGGCGAAGTGATGGACGTCACCGGCTGGTTGGGGGGCTTCAATTTCCAGTGGGCCTGGGCCTCCGGCTATGTGGCGGGGCAGAACGCCTGAGTCTGCCGAAACGGGCAGTGCCACCATTATGACCGCCAGCAACAGAAGCAGGGTGATGGCCAGACGCCACTGGCGCAGCCTCCGTTCGCCGTCTTCGAGTTGCTGTGGCCATTGGAGCCGGTGCCAGGCCGCCTGCCAATAGCCAAGCCAGGCGGCACGCAGCCTGGGCAGGCTGTGGGTGGTGACTCGCTTCACCCTGTGCAGTGCAACACTATCGCCGAAAGGCGTCGCCGAATCTTTCGGGCTGACAACGTCCTTTTTCCCCAAGCCCGTGGCGCCGACCAGCGTCAGCGTTACTGTCCCTATGGCAACCAGCCGAGGCGGCCAGAGGCCAATCCGGGGCCAGAGTGTGGGCTGCAGCAGGCAGACACCCATCAGGATGACCACCGCCGCCGCGGTCAGGCACACCACAAGGGTGCTCAGCTTGCGCCAATGCCTCTCTGCCAGACCCTGCCTTAGGGCGTACAGTGCTACTGTGCTTCCGGTTACCAGCAACAGGCTGCCAGCCAAGGGGGCGTCGAGGTTACCCAGGGGCAGCCAGCGCAGTTGGCCGAGCAGGCCGGTGGCGATGGGACCGACCCAGAACATCAGTGACAGCGCCGGACTCGGCGACCGGTGTGCTTGGGGAATCCACAGCAGCAGCGGCCACAGCCCCATCTTCAGCAGGTAGCCCAAGGCCACCAACACCGGATAGAGGCCGGGAGAGTCAGGTTGTGCCACCGCTTGGGCGAGACGGGTAAAGCTCAGAGTTTCGTTGGTGGCGGAGGCCAGCAGCATGGCGTCAAACAGCAGCAGATCGGCGACGATCAACGGCAGCAGATACAGCTGGCCGACGCGACGGTTGCCCGGGTCATAATCGGTCAGCAGCAGCCCGATAAAGGCGTAGCTCATCAGGGTCGAGAACGCATAGAACCCCATCAGGTCGGTGCTCAGCACGGCGCCAATCTGGCCACTGAGGGCCAGCAACAGCCAGGTGCCCCGGTAGGTCCTGAGGGTGATGGGCAACAGCAGGTAGGCGCTGGCCCACAGCAGTACCGACATCGCCAGCCACCAGCGAGCGGTTGGATCGAGCCCGAGGGCGACACCGGTTTTAAACCATGACAGGGACACCCAAGCCTGGGTCGGTACCAGTACCAGCACTGCCGCCGGCAGCAGCGCCAGCAGAAGCGGCCAGGGCAGGGCGCGGCGCAGCGGTGGCAGGGCAAAAGCCAGTGGCAGTGCTGGGGCCAGGATCAGGAGCAGGGTCATCAGGGTCATGGGGCGAACCCCCTGTCGGCAATGATCGCAGCCCACTCCACCAGGCCGAAGGGGGCGGAGGCCAATACGCCCAGCATCACTATCATCAATGCCGTTGCCAGCGGAGGAAGCAGCAGCGCCCAGGCGGTCTCCTGTTGCCCCAGGTTGCGTTCCGCCGGCCAGTTTGTGGGCGGACTGCGAAACCAGGCGCGGTGCAGGATCGGCAGGAAGTAGGCGGCGTTCAGTGCGCTGCTTACGGAGAGGGCCAGGATCACCCAGCCCTGATCCATCTCCAGTGCGCCGAGGCCCAGATACCATTTGCTGAAAAAGCCTGCCAGGGGTGGGGCGCCTATCATGCCGAACGCTCCCAGGGTGAAGGCAGCCATGGTCCAGGGCATGCGCTGGCCCACTCCGTCCATCTCCTCGATGTCGTGTATGCCCAGGGTTTCCGCCAGATTTCCGGCGCACAGAAACAGGGTGATCTTCTGCACCCCCTGGTGCACCAGATGCACCAGACCGCCGGTGGCGGCAATGGGGCCCGCCAGGGCAACGCCCAGGATGATGTAGGCGATCTGGCTGACGGTGGAGAACGCCAGCCGCCGTTTCAACTCTTGCTGGAACAGCGCCCGCAGTGAACCGTACACAATGGTGATGGCTGCCAGGGCTGCCAAAGGCAGCATCACCCCCAGGCTGGCGGCGAAGTTGATGCCATAAACATCAAAAATGACTCGAATGATGCCGAACGCGCCGGCTTTGACCACCGCCACGGCGTGCAGCAGCGCACTGACCGGGGCCGGCGCCACCATCGCCTGAGGTAACCAGCCATGGAGGGGGATCAACGCCGCCTTGACACCCAGGCCGGCGATCAGCAAGCCAAACAGCAGAATCAGGGTCGGGTGAAGGGAGGTATCCACCTCGGTCAGGTAGCCGCCCTCCTGAAAATCCAGGGAGCCAGTCAGGGTGTAGAGCCACACGGTTGCCAGCAGCAGCAGCGCGCCGCCGCCGACGGTGTAGGCCAGGTAGACTCTCCCGGCCCGCCGTGCCACCCCGGTGCCGCGGTGGACGATCAGCGGATAGGTACACAGGGTCAGCAGTTCGTAGAACAGCAGGAAGGTGAGCAGGTTGCCCGCCAGGGCGACACCGACGGTGGCGGTCACACATAGGCTGAAGAAGCCGAAGAAGCGGCTGCGATTGGGCGAGTCTTCCAGGTAGCCTACGGCGTAGACTGTAGTGACCAGCCACAGTATGGCGGAGAGCAGCAGAAACAGCATCGACAGAGGTGTGGCGCGCAGCATCAGGTTGAGGTCGGCAATCAGGGGCAACTGAGCCTGGTAATGCACGCCTCGCAACATACCGGCCAGCATCGCCAGAACCAGAACAATTTTGACCACCGCTCCGGCCAGGTTGAGGGTGGTGCGGGTGATGATTCTCTTTTCCGGCAACAGGAAGATGATCAGCCCGGGCAGCAGCGAACTGCACAGAATCAGCAGTGGCAGGGTCTGGCTCCAGTTCATCCGCCCCCCCCTGCACTCAGCGGTGAGCCCAATTCCATCATGGTCAGGGGCGGCGCAACCCACAATCCCAGGAGGACGGCCAGCAGGGCCATGATCAGAGGAGGCCAGGTCATCCGTGGGGACACCTGTGTGAGTGAGGCCGAGGGAGGGGCCTGGGTAAAGACACAGCCAATCACCCTGAACAGATAGGCCGCGGCCAGGAAGCCCCCCAGCAGCAGAATCAGGGCCCACCACCACTGTCCGGATTGAACAGAGGCCTGCAACAACAACCACTTGGCAATGAAGCCCCCACTGGGAGGCAGCCCCATGATGCTGACTCCCGCCAAGGTGAAGGCGGTCATGGTCAGCGGCAGTTTCTGGGTGATGGGGTCAAACTCGGCAATGCGGTCGTGTCCCGCCGCCGCCATGATGTTGCCCGCGGCCATAAACAGGGCCGCTTTGGCCATGGCGTGAGACATCACCATGTAGACAGCCCCCTTCCAGGCGAGTCCGATGCCCAGGGGAAACGCCAGAAACAGGTAGCCCAACTGGGAGACCGTCGAGTAGGCGATCAGCAGCTTCAGTCGGGTTTGTCTCAGGGCCAGTACGCCTCCCCACAACACGGCGATGCCTCCCAGCCCACCCAGGAGCTGGGCCAGTGGTACCGTGGTGGCCGGTAGCAGGGCCCACCAAAGTCGAAGAAGGATGTAGAAGGACGCCTTGACCACCAGTGCCGACAGCAGCGCGCTGACCGGAGTCGGGGCGTTGGCGTGGGCTGGGGGCAGCCAGAAGTGCAGAGGGAACAGGGCGGACTTAATCAGTAGGGCGGCGCCGATGAGCCCCAGGGCAACCCAGACCGGAGGGGATGGGACTATCCGTTGGGCCAGGAGGGCGAGGTCCAGGGTGCCAATACCGTGATAGAGCAGGGCCACGCCCAACAGATAGAGCAGCGAGCTCAGCAAGCCCACCAGCAGATAACGCATGGCAGAGGTCAGGGCTTGGGCGCCGCCGGCCAGGGCCACCAGTGCCACCGCCGCCAGGCCAAGCAGCTCAAGGGTGACATAGAGGTTGAAGATGTCGGCGGAGAGAAACAGGGCGTTGAGAGCGCCCCACAGCATCAGCCACAAGGGCCAGAAGTGACCAGCCCTGTCTGCGCCGAAGTAACCGCTGGCATAGACACTGATCCCCAGTCCGGTGAGGGCGCTGGTGATCAGCATGGTCAGGCTGAGCCCATCGGCAAACAGGTCGATACCCAGAGGCGCGCCCCAGCCGCCCATGGGATAGCGCACCGTCTCTAGGTGGCTCAGTTGCCAGCCCAGGCCAACCACACAAGCCAGGGTGGCGATGGCGGTGAGTATACCCAGCCACTGACAGCGCGCCGGGCACAGGAAGCAGAGTATTCCTCCCAGCAGCGGCACAATGATCAGCAGGACGACCCAGGCAAACTCCAGCAATATCCACTCCTTTTCATCTCAGCTTATGGGCCTCGGCGGCGTGATTTCCCCAGGTGGTCGATAAGCTCACTCTTTCCGGTGGCCATAAACACCTTGAGCATCAGGCGCAGCGCCAGGGCGGTCGCCGATACGGTAACCACGATGCCGGTGATCACCATGGCGTGGGGGACAGGATCGGGCGGCAGCTGCGGGTTGCGAAACGCCAGGGCCACCAGGGTCAGAAACACCCCGCTGCACATTACATTGAGGGCGAGTATCTTTCTCAGCAGGTGGCGGTGCACCATCAGGGTGTTGAGCCCCAGTACAAACAGGGCAACACCAAGCAGGGCGTAGAGGTAGATGTGGTTCATCCGGGCCTCCCCGTGGGTGAATTGCCAAGAAACAGGGCGGCCAAAGTGACACCAATGGAGAGGGTGGCGGCCGCCTCGATCATCAGTATCAGTTTGGAGGCGAAGGTGGGGGGAAAGTGCAGAAACCCTCTGTCCAGCAACAGGGCCGTTCCTGCCAGGATAAACACCCCCAGGCCGGCCACCACCGTCAGCCTTATCGGCAGAGCCAGGAAGCGGGTGTCCAATCGCCATCCACACAACAGCAGCAGCACCCCCGCCGCTCCGAGCAATGAGCCCGCCTGAAATGCGCCACCGGGGGAGGATGCGCCAGCCCACAACAGGTAGCCCGCCACCAGCAGCAGTACCGGAACCAGCTGCCGTGACATCATCTCAAGCACCAGGCCGGGTGCGGAGGCTCGGTACTCTGTCTGGCCACCCAGTGACCAGACACCGAGCAGGGCCACCAGCAGAACTGCCAGCTCCAGCAGGGTGTCGTAGCCACGAAAGTTGAGCAGTACCGCCGTCACCGGATTGGTGACACCGCTGGCGCTCATGTGACTGGCCACAACAGGGGGCAACGGCTCTGTCGGCTCAGGGGTGATCACCACCGCATAGCCGATCCCGCAGAAGAGCATCAGCAACAGTGGCCATCGAACCCAGTTTTCGCTGATCATCTCATCGCTCCTGTTCTCTGGGGCGCGAACCTGATGCCTTGTCACCGGCTGTAGAGCTGCCCCCGTCATCGGCCTTCAGTCGTGCCAGGGCCGCCAACAGCAGTGCGCCGGTGAGCCCCGCTCCGATGGCCGCTTCCGCCAGGGCGATGTCTACGGCGCTGAGCCGTACCCAGGCCAAGGCCATCAGCAAGCCAAAGTTGATGTACAGCACTATCGCCCTGAACAGGTCCTGGCTGATGAGCGCCTGCCAGGCCAGGCAGAATAATCCCGTGCCCAGCAATCCGTCCAGCAGCCAGTAGAGGGTGGTCACTCCTTCCATATCTTGATACCCCGCAACAGAGCGCCTCGGGCAATCAGGTGGGCGATGCTGGCGCTGGCGAGTATCACCAGCCCCCAGATCAGCAGCAGCTTGATGGCGGTAAGCCAGCCTTGGGCCTCCAGCGCCAGCCCTGCCACAATCAGCCCCAGCCCCAGGTTGTCAGCCTTGGTCAAGGCATGCAGCCGGGTGTAGACGTCGGGAAAGCGCAGCAGCCCCAGAGTGCCGGCCAGGAAGAACAGGCTCCCTGAGATGAGTAGGATCATCGAGAGGGCGTTAACCGTCGTCATCATCTTTCTCCTCGTCGGGCCAGGCCCGGCGAACAAAGGCCACCGCAGTCACCGCCGCCAACAGGGCGAACACCAGGGCCACATCCCGCAGGGCTGACTGGCCGGTGGCCTGGGCCAGCAGCAGTAAGGTGGCCACCGAGGTGGTGCCGAACAGTTGGGCAGACAGCATGCGATCCGCCGCAGTCGGCCCCCTCAGTACCCGCCACATACCGGCGACCAGATTCAGCAACAGGAACAACGCCAATAAGAACTGCAGGGTTTGCATGTGGATTCCCTTCTCCTAAAAGCCTGATTAGAGCCGGGTGACGGTTTTGCTTTGGGGCTCAGGTTGGTCGGCCATACGGCGATTCAGCGCGATCCGCCGCTCCCATCGGCTGGCGGCAGTGCGATGCCAAACACCTGAGCGATGATTCTCTCCAGCTCCAGTAATTCCGGTATGACCGTCTTACGTCCGTCAAGCACATGCACCCTCAGCCACCTTGACCCCAGTTCGGCGCTCAGGGTGCCGGGGAGCAGGCTGACGGTGTTGGCCATAAACACCCTGGCCATATCCGACGGCAGTCGCAGGGGAAAGTCGATGAGGGCTGGCGCGATGGGGCGCTGAGGGTGGAACACACGCCAGGCGACATCAATCCCGCCTCGCAGCGAGTACCAGATAAAGTGCGGAATGAACCGGGCAAACCCCATCGGAGAAACGCCAAAGGGGGCCACCAGCTTCATGCTGGTCAGAGTCGCCAACAGCACGGCCGGAACACCCACCCACCAGGAAGCCATTGCGCCGTCACTGAGCATCCACCACAGCAGGGCAAATGCCGCAGCACGCCACCCTGCGCCAAGGCGTCGGGTGCTCAATGTGTCGCGATGTTCGCCGGTGGCCAATGATCGACTCATCCACAGCTCCTCTATCCCTCTCCACTGTCATTGGTGGCAGCCGCCCCCTGCCCATCCGATCTGGAGACTGGCTGTGCCAACAGGCCGATTACGGGGGAGATGGGGCTGCTTGGTGCGTCGTTCGTTGTCAGTCCGAGGGCGCACTAGTTGCCCCTCGTCATAACAAAAGTGTAGGTGATGATCAGAGGGTTAGGCCGAAAATCAGGCCTGGCCTCATCGTAAACAGGGGGGAGGTGGTGAGCATCAAAGGTTCAAGTTGAACTGCTCATCCGGAGAGAGCTCTGCAGCGGCCTTGTTGTCACCCATGGTTCAACTGGGGAGATTATGGAAGCACGGCTCTGTGTTGCCCAAATGAGAGGATGGACGCCCTCAACCGGGCGTCTTCTCTAAGGGTGGGTTTTGGGTTGCCAGCCTGGCCCTCGCACCAGGCAGGCCAGCTTATTGCCCAGGCCTTGGGCTTTGCCAACCTTTTGTCCCAGCCGGCTGAACCCATGAAACAGCACCACCAGGGGGTTGTTGGAGCCGATGGGCGGCAGCACACCATAGACCACTTTCTCCTGCTCCCGGGCGAAGGTGCCGAACAGCTTGTCCCAGATGATCAGGATGCCGGCGTAATTCTTATCGATGTACTGGGGGTTGGAGCCATGGTGCACCCTGTGATGGGAGGGGGTGTTGAGCACCGCTTCGATGACTCGGGGCAGCCGGCCAATGGACTCGGTGTGCAGCGCCGTCTGGTACAGCTGCACCAGGGCTGCGGACAGCAGCACCATCAAAGGGTCAAACCCCAGAAGCACCACCACCAGCAGGAAGGGCAGGCCGAAGATGGCGTCCAGGGGACCATGGCGATAGGCCACCGAGATATTGAAGTGGGGCGAGCTGTGGTGAACGGTATGGGTGGCCCAGCCGACACCGATCTGATGGGCCATCCTGTGCTCCCAGTAGTAGGCCAGGTCACAGGCCAGGATGCACAGCGCCAGGGTGGTCAGGGTGTTGGGCAACGGCATCGGCGCAAGTTCCCAGGCCCAGTAGAAACTCCACAGATAGAGGGTGGCAAACAGGGTCACCAGCCCCAGGTGGGCCAGAAGGGTGACAAAGTTGGTGACCGAGTCCAGCGCCAGGTTCCAGCTCATCCTGCCCCTGATGGTCAGCACAATCAGTTCAAAACCGAAGAACATCATGGCGAACAGAAAGAACCAGTCTTCCGCGATCAGTTCCCACTCATAGAATACCCAGCTGTTGAAGGTCCGTTCCCACAGGCTTTCCATGGCGCATTCCTATTTGATGTAGATGAGCTTAATGGACTGAGTGGCATTGCCCGGAGTCAGGGAGAACACTGCCTCAGAAAATTTGGGCGTCTTCAGGGCACCGGCATTGCGGGAGTAGCCATAGCCCTCAACGGGGAACCCGCGCTTGTTGGTGTCCAGCTGCTCGTTGCGGTTTTCATCGTGCAGGGCGGTAATTACATACTCCCCCGGGGGCAGATCCCTCAAGGTCACTGTGTTGCCGCCGGCCATGGGTCTGAGCGCCAGGCTGGCCACCGCGCTATGCTCATCCAGGCTGTCGTAGGCTTTCGGGTTGTCGAACAGCGCCAGCAGCAGGGCACCCTGCTGGTTGCGGATCGATTCGACGGAGATGGTCAGATCCGCCGACTTGGCCGGCAGGGAAAGCAATAGGGTAAATAGCGTCAGTCCCAGAGCTTGGTTGGTCATAGAGAGTCTCCCTCCTCAAAGGTTCAAGATCAGTGTCTGTGCCAGCTGAAGAAACAGCTGAATCCCAATGCGGTCCAGGCGGCAATGGCGCTCCAGTAGAGCAGGGGCTCCGCTTCCCGATAGACCCGGTCAAACAGGTAGGTGTACCCCTGGGCCAGATCCCAGCCCGCCCACAGCAGCAACAGTGTACCGACGATTTTCCAGAACATCATTGGCCTCCAAAATGCAGCACCAGGAACCACTCCAGTGCGCCCAGTACCAGAAACAACAAGCCAAAGTGCCACCACTTCAGGTTGGCGTCTTTCGTCAGCCAGCCTTCGGCGACACACCAGCCGACAATCAGTCCCAGCCAGGCCCAGTTGGAGGTGACCGGCAACAGCAGAAAGAAGCCCAGAGCCAGGGCAAACAGCAGATTGACGGCGACAAGTGCCTGCATGGCGATGACTCGATTGGGGTTTGATGGAAGAGTATCCCGGGCTCGGAGGAAGAACGTGTCCCAAACTGCGGTTTGGGGACTGAAGCGGCTTGAAGGGGCCGGAACGCCTCCTGATGGAGCCCCGGGGCCTGTAAGAGGTTGAGAATGCGGGGCTGTTTAACGACACAAGCCGCCCGAAGGCGGCCTGACATCAGAGGGGTCAGTCGTCGATCTTGATGTGGCCGAGGATGTAATCGGTGGAGTAGACCCTGGCGTCGCCCTGTTCAGCCTGCTCCTTGAGGCCGGTCACCTCCACAATCAGCGAGGTCTGCTTCTCGATGCTGCTGCTGCCGATGAGGAAGTCCTTGTCGATGTCGGTGCCCACTCCGAACTGGCCGACGGAGTCCCGGTCCACCCGCTCGCTGGTGAACATAAAGTAGGGGTAGCCCGCATTGCGGCACAACTCGGCAGATTTGTAGAGTACGTACTTGCGCGCCAGCGCCCGGTCGGTGGCGTTGTTGCCCACGAAGCTGATCTGCCAGCTGTCCGGGGCGATCTGCACCGTGTCAAACCCTTCGCCGAAGGTCCAGAAGGATTTCTCGGTGTCATAGGAGGTGGCGCAGGCGCTCACCAGCAGGGCCAGACTCAGGCAGCCCATCAGTTGCATAAGGCGTCTCATGGTTCTCTCCTCAGGGTTAGAAGGTGTAGGTCATGCCCAGGGTGGTCACCCACTGGTTTTTGCTGTCCACCAGGGGAGAGTCGCCAAACTCATTGCCCAGGCGGGTGTAGGCGGCGCCGTGGACGATGTCCAGGTGCTGGCTGACGGGCACCACCAGCTGGTAACCGGCGTGGTAGCTGAATTCGCCGTCGGCCTTGTAGGCGCGACGCCCTGGCGTCGCTTCGGAGGCTTTTACCCCGGTGTAGTAGTTGACGTAGTCCTTACTGGCGTAGTGCACGCCGGCGAAGGGCACCAAGTCGCCGAAGCCCAGCGCCAAAGGATGGAAGTAGGTGAGATCGGCCTGATACCCCTTGTGAGTGCCGGTGACGTCGTGCTGGAACTTGGTGGACAAGGTGCCCTGGGCGAAGTGGACATCGGCGTTGAGGCCCAGCTCCGCTCCCCAGTCTTTGTCCTCCATCCCTTTTAAAATGTCGGCATCCCCGGCGTCGACCCCAGGTGTGGCCACGGCAAACACGCTGAAGTTCAGCTGGCTGCTGTTGTCGCCGTAGAAGCGGTAGTTGATGCCGCCCAGATCGGCGTTGAAATCCTCACCGTGGTAGCCGCCGTTGAGATAGACGCCGCTCTGGTGGTCCTGGCCTTTGTAGAACTTGCTGCCGGTGACCACACCGGCGCCGGCGAAGTAGCTGCCCTCATGGCTGTAGATGTTACCGTTGCGGATGTAGGTGTTGCCCTCTGCCAGGGCCTGGCCGGAGATCAGGGCGGCGGTAACGAGCAGTGCAATCTGTTTCATGGTGTTCCCTCTGGTGTTTGTCTGTTTGATGGGAGTCACTCTATCCACCAGCGGAACAAGACTCTGTATCCGAATGTATCCTGGCATGGGGATGACACGGATTTGCGGGTAGAATAGTCGCCATCGAATCGGTTCCACCGGCAATGATGGCCGGGGCATAACAATCAGAGAAACCAGCAGGAAGATATGGACCTGAACAGAGCATTGCGGGGGACGGCCGTCGGCTTGATGGCGCTCTCCTGGGGCGCCCAGGCGGGAGACATTGCTGAAAGTGTCAGTGGTGGTGCTGCCCACAGTGGTGGTGCTGCCCACAGTGGTGATGGCGGCTACTTTGAGATGGGGGCGGCTGTCAGCTACCTGGGCTCCAGCGGCGATCTTCGTTACGAGGATGACGACAGCCTGCAGCCATCGCTGCTGATCAGTGGCGTCTATCAGTATGGTGGCCTGTTCGCCGAGATGATCCACCAGTCTCAGGATGGCATCAACCTGGGGTTTAACTTCTGGAACTCGGAAAACTGGTCGCTGGATCTGCTGGTGGCCAACCTGCTTGGGTCCATCAGCCGCATTGAGGGGGTCGACCCTTCCCAGCTCAATGAGATGGAGCGCAACTATTATCTGCTCTCGGAAGAGGATTCCCTCTACATCGGCGCCGGCCTGCGAGCCACCCGCTACTGGGACAACCAGTACGTGTTGCAGATGAGGCTGGTCCATGATTACTACGACGATCAGGGGGTGTATGGCTCGGTGCGGCTGGGTAAATCCTGGCAGGTCAGGAACTGGAACTTTCACATGCTGGGCAGCATGGAGTACAGCTCCGCCACCCTCAACCGCCACCTGTATGGGGTGAGCAAGGAGGAGGCCACCACCCTGTTTCCCGAGTATCAGCCCGATGCATCGCTCTCTTTCGGCGTGGAGTTAGGGGTGGCTTACCCCATCAGCCAGAGTCTGGTGTTCCGTGGCTTCTATCGGTTCTGGTCTCTCCCTGGAGAGGTGAGTGACAGCCCCTTCGTCACTGAAGATCATCGCTCCGTGGCGAGCGTGTCCATCAGCTACGTGTTTTAGGAGGGATGATGATGACCATTCGTACCCTCTGCTGTTCGCTGATGCTGATGCCCCTGAGTGCCCTGGGCATGGACAGCCCGGTGCAGTTTACCGCCACCCCTGAGCGCTGCATTGCCCTGCACAAGGGGCAGCTGTGCTATCAGGACGTGGAGTTCAACTGGCAGACCCCGGAGAGCGGCCGCTACTGCCTGATGCAGGTGGGGGACCGGCAGCAGTTGCTGTGCTGGACCGGGCGCAGTCGCCAGAACTATCTGTTCAGTTTCGAGGGAGACAAAACCACCCGATTCAGCCTGATTCGCGAGGGGGAACCGGTGCCCCTGGCGCAGGTAAAGGTGGAGGTAACCTGGGTCTACAAGGCGCCCAGACAGAGCCGGTCAGGCTGGAGACTGTTCTGATGAGCAACAAGCATATTCTGGTGGTGGAGGATGACCTGTCCCTGGCGGAGTGGATCAGCGATTACCTGATTGAGCACGGCTACAGCGTGTCGGTGGCCAGCCAGGGGGATTTTGCCCTGACCATGATCGCCGAAGAGAGCCCGGACCTGGTGCTGCTCGACGTGATGATGCCGGTCAAAGACGGCTTCGAGGTGTGCCGCGAGGCCCGGGCCTTCTATCGGGGACCGGTATTGTTTATGACCGCCTGCAGCGAGGAGGGGGACGAGATCATGGGCCTGGATGTCGGGGCCGATGATTACCTGACCAAGCCGGTACGGCCCAAGGTGCTGCTGGCCCGAATCAAGGCGCTGCTGCGCCGTACTGCGGATGCGCCGCCCAAGGAGCAGCTGCATTTTGGTGAGCTGGAGATGGACGCGGTGGCCAAGTCGGTGACGGTGTCCGGCCAGAAAGTGGAGCTGAACGACAACGAGTTTGATCTGCTGTGGCTGCTGGCCAATCGGGCGGGCACCGTGGTCACCCGGGAGGAGCTGACCCAGACCCTGCGTGGCATCGAGTATGACGGCCTGGATCGCTCCATCGACATTCGGGCCTCCAGGCTGAGGCGCAAGCTGCAGGAGGCGCCAACTCAGCCTTATGTGATCAAGACGGTCAGGGGCAAGGGGTATCTGTTTTGCCAGGAACAGGAGGGCTGATGAAACGCCTGACCCTGTCATTGCTGCTGGTGGTGTTGGTGGCCATTGCCGGTCTCGGCTGGTCCATCAGTGAGCTGGCATCGGTCTACTCCCAGGAAGAGAGTCAGCCCAATGCGTCCACTCAGCTGGCGGCGGTGCAGCGTCTGGGGGAATCCCTGGCGCGGACTCTGGATGAGGAGCTAGGAGAGTCCGAGCCGCTGATCCACAGCTGGAACCGGCATAATCCGGAACAGCTGGCCCTGTCCGATCTGCGCGCCTTTGTGCTTCCCCCCAGCCTGCGGCCGGGATTCCTGGCCGGTGAACCCCTGGTGCTGGAGTCCGAAGAGGGGATCTCCCTCCACTACCATCTGCCTTTGACTCACAGGGTGCTCAGCATCAGCACCGGCTTGCAGTTTCCTGAGCAGCGGAGCGGCATCAATCAGCTCTTCACCGTGATGTTCTACGCCGGGGTGGTGCTGATACTGCTGGTCTGGGTGTCGCCGCTGATCCGCAGCCTGATCAACCTCAGCCGGGTGGCCCAGGCTTTCGGGATGGGCCAGCTGGAGCAGCGGGTACGATCGGGGCGGGTTTCCTACATTCGCCCCATCGAGAACGAGTTCAATCATATGGCCGAGCGGATTCAGCAGTTGCTGGAGGACAACAAGCTGCTGAGCCGGGCGGTGTCTCACGACCTGAAAACTCCCATCGCCAGGCTGAGGTTTGGCATCGAAGCCCTCGACGAAGTGAACAGTGAAGCCCAGCGCCAGCGTTATCTGCAGCGGCTTTGTCGGGACCTGGACGCCATGGAGGAATTGGTGGCGATCCTGTTGCAATACGCCCGCCTGGACGAAGCCAACATTACCCCAAACTGGCAGTCACTGGACCTCGCTGAGCTGGTGGGCCGAACCCTGGAGAATCAGCAGGACGAGGGCCAGACTCTGGTACTCCATGCCCACGATGCCTTGCCAAGGGTGATGGCGGATCCCCAGTACCTGGGGATGCAGATCAACAACCTGGTGAGCAATGCCCTGAGGTTCGGTCAAAGTCGGGTCGAGCTGTCTCTGGTCCACCAGGGGGATCGCGTCTGGCTTCATGTAGAGGATGATGGCGAGGGGATCGAACAGAGTGAGGCGGAGCAGGTACTCAAACCCTTTGTCCGCGGACGTCAGAGCCGGGGCAACGCCGGTCATGGCATGGGGCTGGCCATCGTGGCCCGCATCGCTCAGTGGATGGATACCCGGTTGACCGTCGGTCGTTCTAAAACCCTGGGAGGGGCAAAGCTCTCCCTGGGATTGAAGCGGGCGCCCTAGAAAGGTTGAGGCTTGAGGTAGTGGCGAATCTCGTCGTGGCTCATCAGGTGAATGCCGTCGAAGGGCGCCACCTCCAAGGTGTAGAAGTAGAATTCGGGGCCCAGCTCCGGCCCCAGCATCTCCCGGACGAAGGTCAGTTGGGCATGATGGGCCGGATGGCTCTTCGGCAGTTCGTCGGCGCCTTTATCCTCTTTACAGCACCAGGAGTGCACCCCCAGCTTGCCACCGGGTTGATAGATACGTTTGGCCCCCGCCAGGAAGAGATCCACCCCGCCGGAGTAGGCTTCTCCGTCTGAGGGCATTACCGTGGTGAGCCCCGCCTGGCGGACAAGCCGGCCGCTGTGCAGGTTGATGCCGTCGAACAGGGAGCCGGGCACATCCTGAAATACCAGCTCGGTGACCTCTGGGTGGGTACGTATCAGGGTTCGCAGTTGCAGGTAGGCGTTGGTGCCCAAATCGCCTTTGAGTATGGCTTGGTGTCCCACCACATTCAGGCTGCTGCTGCCCGCTTCAAACACAGAATCATTGAACACCAACAGCGCCTGCTGGCGTGCACCGCTCTGTTCATCTTCGAGGAGGCTCCTGAAGACTGAGTTGTCCCCCTCTGTGGTCAGCTGCGCTTGTTCATCGATCAGGACTTTGTCCGGCGCCTCCATCATGGCGTCCAGGTCGTCCGGGTTGCCCAGAAGGATCACCAGCTCGCGCTCGCCGTCGGATTCATCCCCCAGCTCGGCGACGATAACGCCCTGATCGAAACTCAGATAGGCTCGCTGCTCCTCCAAGTCCATATCCAGAAACCCTAAGGGGTATCGCTGCCCATCAAGCTCCAGCCGTGCCTGCTGTTGTTGTTTCTGGAATTGGTTCAGATAGTCAGGGAGGTTCTCCGGCGCCAGCCAGCCGTTGTCGACAAAATCGTTGGCGTGAACGGAAGCTGAAAGCAACACCAGAACGGCCAGGAGTCTAAGCACCGGTTTGCTCCTTGAAAACGATGGTGAACCTGGCGCCGCCCAGTTCGCTGTCACTGACGGACAGCTGGGCCCCCATCCTGTGAGCGGCAGCCTGGGCAATGGCCAGGCCGAGCCCGAGCCCACCGGTGGCCTGGGTCCGGCTGCTGTCCAGGCGGGAGAAGGGGATGAAGATGAGTTCCCGATCTGTTTCCGGGATCCCTTCGCCATCCTCCTCCACATGGACTTGGGTGCCCTGAGCCGTTGTTTCGGCGCTGAGGCGAACCTGGCTGTGGCCGTAGCGTTGGGCGTTGCTCATCAGGTTATCCAGCAGCAGCCGGAAACAGGTGGGATTCACTCCCAGGGCGGGGAGGTTGGGGATATAGGCTCGTACCGGCAAAGAGCCGGTCTGCTGGAACCACTTCAGCCGCTGATCCAGAATCTCTGCCAGTTCTACGTCGGGCTGTTGACTGCAGCTGCCTTTGTCCGGAGAGTTCAGCCTGAACAGGGTGAGCACCTGGTGGGTGAGCTGGTCCATATCTTCGATGTAGTTGTCGATGTCATCCAGCAACGCCACCTGTTCGGGCTTATCGCACTGTTTGCGCAGCAGGCCATTGGCCAGCTGAATTCGGCTTAGCGGGGTGCGCAGTTCATGGGGAACCGCCTGAGCCAGCACCCGGCTCTCCTCGACGGAGCGGGAGATGGCATCCGCCATCTTGTTGAAGCCGCTGCTCAGTTGGCGAACCGGCTCGGAGCGGGGCACGTCGGCCCTGGCGTTCAACTGTCCCTGACCAAACTTGGCCTGAGTGTGACTGAGGCGTCGAATCTGCCGTTGCAGCTGGCGGGCGGGTAGGTAGATCACCGCGCCAAAGGCGGACAGCATCAGGCCAAACAGCAACAGGGTGCTGGCAACGTCGGGATCCTCCTCGACAATGGTCAGCAGGCCTTCGTCCAGATCCCGAAACTCCGAGTCGTACAACAGTTGTGAGCCGGCGGCTTCCGGATCCTGCTCGAGGATCCCTCTCAGGTCTTTTTCAAAGACTGCAAAATCCTTGTCGTACATCACCAACACCCCCCCTTGCTCAGGGATGGGGAAGGTGGCGAGATAGCGAAACTCCTCCAGCTGGTACACCTCACTGTCATCGAAGGAGGCCATCAGCTTGCAGTCATCACAGGGAGGGGTATTCACTCCATCGATCCATCTGGTATCCCAGGGAGACATGCTCAGATCGATGGCACCGATGTACTCTTCGGCGGAGATGGACTGCATCTGCCAGCTCTTGCGGAAGAAGGTGACCATGGCGAAGGTGTCCGCATAGAAGTCCTTAACCTCGGTCTCTTCATACCAGGAGTCACTGAAGCTGGAGGTCAGGAAGACGCTGCCCACCAGAGCCAGAACCATACCCACATAGATGCGGGTGAACAGTGGCGGAATAAGCTTACTCATTGACCAGCATGTAGCCTCGGTTGCGAACCGTCAGAATTCGCTGGTAGGGGGCTTTGGCATCTCCCAGCTTCTTCCTCAGGCCGGAGATGCGCATGTCTACGGAGCGGTCGTAGCCATCGTAGTCGATGCCTCGCAGGGCACGGCAGCACTCTTCTCGGGTCACCACCTGGCCGGCGCTCTCTGCGAGCAGCAACAGCATTTTGTATTCCGACTCCGCCAGATCCAACTCATCATGATTGAGGCTGACTTTCTGACGGCGGCGATTGATGGTGATGGGGCCGACCTCCAGACACTCCTGGCCCTGGGGTTGCCAGCGCCGCAACAGGGCCTCGATACGGGCAGCGAGCAGGTGGGGTTTGACCGGTTTGGTCAGGTAGTCGTCGGCACCGATTTTAAGCAGGCTGATCTCGCTGAACTCATCGTCACAGGCGGTCAGCACCATGATGGGCCTCTGGAAGAACTCCCTGGCGGCTCGGCAGACATCGATGCCATTCATTCCCGGCAGCATCAGGTCCAGTACCACCAGGTCAGGCTGAAACTCGCGGATGGCGTCCAGGGCATCGTCCCCACGGTCTACAACCCGGGTCTGGTACTGTTCTGCCTGCAGGTACATGGCGGTGAGTCGGGCGATTTCAGCATCGTCCTCGACGATCAAAATTTTGGCTTTGGCCACCTTGGTCCACTCAGTCGACAATTCTCCAGAGCCTAAGTGTACCCAGAGGGGCGACGATACCCCAGCGATCTTACATCGCCTTACAGCGATATGTGTGTGCCGCGTGGCACATGGCAAGGTTTTTTTAAGTGTGACGCATAAGGTTTGGCCGGGCACAGAGCCTGGCCATCTTTAGCCTGTGATTATCCCTCAGGCTGGCAGATCTCGTCGTTGAGCACCGCTTTCAGAGTGCGTGCCAACAGCAGCAGGATCACGCCGCTCACCAGGGCCAGCAAGGCGTAGGCCAGGTAGCCGAACACCGCATTGCCCGTGGCGGTATACATCACCTGAGAGGCCACCGAGGCGGCCGCCAGGGGAAAGGAGTAGGCCCACCAGCTGATGTAGAAGCGGATCTTGGAGAAGCGGGGGAACTGGGTCACCAGCAACAACACCAGGAACATGGCCACGTTAAACAGTATCTGGCCCATGGGGTCCAGGCCGCCGGTGAGCTTGGTGTAGGAGACAAAGCCTACCGCGGGTGGGGCGATGAAGATGAACAGGGTGGGCAGCAGCTTCTCCGGCAGAGGGTCGTGGAAGATCACCCGGTTGAGAATCAGCGCCTTGAGGATCAGCCAGAACAGAATGCCAATGGAGAAGAAGAACCAGCTGATCTCCATGAAGCCGTGCTCCACACCGGCGATGGGCACGATAACGTTACCGACGATGGGGATAAACCAGGCCGGTGTGCTGTGGGCAATCTGAAACTTGGGATGGTGGATCCACTGGGTCAGCACATAGAGGGTGAACAGCAGGTGCAGAGCGGTGCCGATGGCCCACAACAGCAGAGACAAAGGCCTGGAGACCGGCAGCAGGGCGGCGCTGAGCAGCAGCAGGCTGATGGAGATGGTGGGGAAGAAGCTAAGTTTTACCGGATGGTCCAGTTCGGCCTGTACCGCCTGGCGCTGGGTGAACAGTTTCATCAGGTAGCTGCCGGAGACGACGGTAAACAGACACAGGGTCAGACCCAGCAGCATCTGTCCCACCCACTCGGGGGCAGCCAACACGTGATGGGCCTTCTCCCAGGCCAGGGTCAGGCCGCTCATGCCCATGATCATGGCGAAGAAGGAGATGGGAAAGTAGGCCAGCTTGGAGGAGTGGCTCAGTTGTACTTGCTGATTCATCCGGGCATCCTTGAATTAGATTATTCTAATATATTAGGGTTTCGCTGTAGAAAATTCCAGCGCCATAAGTGACGTCGGGATCACAAAGGTGGTTTCTTCAGCGCCCAGCAACGAAAAAAGCCGCCCGAGAGGGCGGCTTGGTTCCGACAGTAATGATGAGTTATTTCAGGTCGGAAAAATTACCTGTGTTTACTTGTGAATCTTGCCTCCGAAGTTGTCCTTCAGGCTCTGCAGCTTGCTGCCTTCTGCGTGGCACTCACCACAGGCCCAGGCGTCCTTCAGGAAGGGGTTCATCTTGTTGTCTTCGGTAATTTGGGGCTTCTCATTGAACAGGTCGATGGTCACCACGTGGGTCATCTCGTCGCCGAAAGTCACACCGCCGTTAGTCACCGTAGTGGTGGCGTTCTTCACCACTTCCGGCATGTGGCAGCTGGTGCAGGCAAAGTTGGCGTGCAGGCTGACCGCGCCGTCATTGAACGCTTTGTTGGCGTGGCAGTCGGAGCAGACGGACAGCTTGGCGCCAGAGTCGCCCTTGTTAACGGTGGACTTGTGCGGATCGTGGCAGCTCACGCAATCCAGGCCAGCCAGGTAGTGCGGGTTGGTGGCTTCGCCGGTTTCCGGATCGATGCCGAGGAACTCATCGTAGGTTTGGTGGTGCTTGGTCAGGCCTCCAGAGGCGTCGATGCGGCCGGCAGTCTCTGGCAGATCGCTGTCGGGGAAGGCGGTGTGGAACTTGTTCACGTAGCCATTGCCGTGGTTACGGTCACCGTCACGGGTGTGACACTCACCACAATGCACCGGGGCACCGAAGCCCATGGTGTCGCTTTGCAGCAGTTCGGAGCTGCGCGGCTTGGCGATCTTGGTGATGTTTTCCGCTGAAGGTGCCTTGACGTGCTCGGAACCGGCGCCGTGGCAGGCCTCACACTGTACTGCGGCCAGGGCAAAGGTACCGCCCATGCCGGCCAGGTCATCCTGACGGTGAGGGTTCAGAGTCTCATCAAAGGGCTTCCAGCCGGTGTTGTGGCAGTTACCGCACTTGTACACCAGGTCATCGTACTTCTCTGCGTTCTTGTAATCGCTGAGTTGCTGGTCGCCGGAGCCGTACAGGTTGTACTGCACGTCGGCACCGGTGACGATGTGGCCGTTCTTGTCGAAGAAGCGGATCTTTTTCCAGTAGCCGCCGGTGGTGTAGGTAACATCCTGATAGGACTCAGGCACACCCAGGGTGTTGCGTGGGGTAGCGCCATCTTGAACCGTTTCCAATGCTCCGGTCACATCGGTGTAAGGGAAGGTGGGCATTTCGCCGTCGATCTTGGAGATCTTGAAGTTGTGGCCATGCTTCTGGTGGCTCTCGAACTTGCCGCTGTGGCAGCCACCACAGGTCTCTGAGCCCACATAGGTCAGCTCAATCACCTCTTTGGTCACGGTCACCAGGATCTTGGCGGCAGTTTCATCAGTGCCGTCGCTGACCTTGTAGTCGATGACATCGTCACCGACGTAACCGGCAGGGTCGTACTGGATTTGGCCATCTTTCACTTCGGCGTTACCGTGGGTGGCGACGGCGGAGCTCAGTGTCAGGGTGTCACCGTCGGCGTCGCTGGCGGAGGCCAGGGCATCAATCATGATGGCAGTGGCGCTGGTGGTGGTGGCATCCAGATCCACCGCGACCGGCGGCGTATTGGGGTCCGGAAGGACGGTATCGTTGTTGTTGTCGTCGCTGCCGCACGCGGTCAGCAGAGTTGCGGCGATAAGGGACGCCAATAGTTTGGTGTGGGTTTTCATCATCATTCTCCTGCAGTGGTGTTCCACTGTCTGTTTCCCACCTGCAGTATCGAATTTGACGAAAATGTCATCCAGATTAGGGAAATTGACACAACTTTACTCTCTGATAAGTAGAGTTGTCAGATGTTTGTCAAGATGATGATTTTATTGACTTAATTAATCAGTGGATGAGCTGAGCAGGGCCACCATTTGTTGCCCCTGTGTTGTCAGAAAATAGACTTTGCTCGCACTTTGCTCGACCAGGCCACTCTGCCTGAGCTGGCGGAGGTGGAAGTTGAACTGGGTGTGGTTCTCCACGCCAGCCAGGCGGCACAGATCCATAAAGCGCAGTTTCTTATGCCGGGCGAGCTGTTGAAGCACCGCCCGGCGCATGGGATTGGAGAGGGCGGAGAACACCTTGTTGGCGTCGTCGTCCTCCAGGGCCATGGCAGGTTGCTTCTGGGCCTGAACCCTGCGCAGTGTGGTGATCAGAGTACCCAGGTTGAAGGGCTTGGTGACGAAGTCGTCGGCGCCCTTTTTCATGGCGTCCACGGCGGTGTCCACGGTAGCGAAGGCGGTGGTGATCACCACGCTGATACCCGGCTGCAGCCGCTTGAGGGCGGCGATCGCCTCGACACCGGACATGCCGGGCATCACCAGATCAAACAGGGCGATGTCGAACTTGCGTTGCTCCGCCAGATCCAACGCCTGTTCGGCACTGTGGCAAGCGTAGACGTCGCACCCCTCCGATTGCAGAACCTCGGTGATGGTGTCATTGAGTTCCTGGTCATCTTCTGCAAGCAATATGGTTAGGGTCACAGGACGCTCCTTGGCAAGGTGAAACTGGCCTCCAGGCCAGGGGCTTTATTGGACAGCACCAGTTCGCCCTGGTGTTGTTGAATGATTTGTTGGCAGATGGCCAGCCCCAGTCCGGTGCCCCGGCCCTGAGGTTTGGTGGTGAAGAAGGGGCTCATCGCCTGGCTCAGTTGTTCCGTGGACATCCCTTTGCCCCAATCCTCGATGGTGACCCGCACCTGGTCTCGATATTCCTGGGCAGACAGCCTTAATCGGCGCTCATCACCGCTGGCGTCGATGGCGTTGTTGACCAGGTTGATGATCACCTCCTCCAGCTTGACCGAATCCCCTTCGACCAGCAACCCCTCCTGCAGGTCCAGTTCCACGTCAAAGCTTTTCAGCCGGTGTTGCATCAGCCCCAGAGCGGAGTCCACCACGTTGCCTATTCGCACCAGCCGGTGTTCGCTGCTGTTCCTGGCAAAGTGCAGCACCTCCTGACTGATGTGGCTGGCCCTGTTCAGGCCATGGCGGATGCGATCCAACTGCCGCCTGGGCTCGGGGTCATCACCCAGTTGTCGTTCGAGCAGATCGCAACTGAGGGTGGCGTAGCTCAGCGGTGTCTTGATCTCATGGGCGATGCCTGAGGCCAATTCCCCCATGGCCCTGAGCTTCTCCCCTCGCATGATGCGTCGCTGTTGCTCCTCGATCTGCTCCTGATACTCCAGATCAAACAGCTTCAGTGCTTTAAGCAGACTGACCAGCAGGCCAAAGGCACACAGCATTCTCACTATGGGAACCCAGATGCCCCAGGTTGAAGAGAGCAGGCCCGCCGCAATGGCATAGGCGATAAGGGCAACACCGGCCCAGGCGAATGGGTGCGCGCCCTGATGATGCAGGGCAGACAACTCGCGGGCGTAGTAGATCATGGCGATTCCGGCCAGGCAGCCCCCGGCCAGGCCGAATATCCAGCGTGTCAGTTGCACCGACAGCAGCAGCGATTCTTCGATTGGAAAAATGGTCAGATGCACCAGGGTGGCGATCAGATAGAGAGTCAGCAGTCCGGGCACCAGATATCCCAACCAGCGACGGTGGGGGGCGGTGAGGATGTCCAGCATCTTCCAGGCAAACCAGACCAGAGCCAGGAAGGAGATCAGCAGCTTGGCGATGCGCATCAGCTTGATCCACACCCACCATTCATGATTCAGGGTGCCATTCCAAAGCTTGAGATAGAGTTCAGACCATTCATGGAAGGCGTGGGTGAACCCAAACAGGGCCAGTGCGGGCAGGGCGGAGGCGATGGCCAGCTTGCTGACCTTGAGGTTGCGGAAGCTGATGACGCAGCCGATGGTGAAAAACACCAAGCCGTAGAAGAGGTAAACGTTGAACAGGATCAGCTCATTCATGAGCCAAGCCTAGCCCAATGCAGGGGCCTGATGGTGTGATCTCCTTGGGGTTTTCTTCGCCACTGTTCGGCAAAAGTCACAAAAAAGCCTCCGAAGGCGGAGGCTTTTTCCATCATCCGGGCCAGAGTTACTTCTCGGTGGCCAGGTAGTTCATCAACTCGGTCAGTTCGCTCAGGGTGCGGATCTGACTCATGTTGATCATGTATTTGTCGTTGACCACGAAGGTGGGTACGCTCTGGATGCGGAATTTCTGCTGATCCACCATCCAGCCCATCACCTTGGTCTTGACCGCATCGCTGGCGGCGATCTTGTCGTAGTCGGCCACATCGACGCCATTGTCGGTGAATACCTTCTTGATGTCGTTGCGGTTGTGGATGCCCGCTTCCGCCTCGTGGTCGTGGGACTCACCTTCGCCGTGGTGGTGGTCGCCACCCGCCAGGATGGCAAACAGGGGCTTTTTCACCTTCTCTTCGACACCCATCTCCTGCATCACGGCCAGGGAGAGGATGACCTCATTGCCGATCTCGGAGTTCATGAAGTCTACGTGGGCCTGTTGGAAGTCGATGGACTTGTCCAGACCGGGCTTGATCAGCGGCAGGTAGCGCTTCTCCATGTTGTAGCAGTGGCCGCAGTAGAGGGAGAAAAACTCCTTGATAACGGGCTTGTCGGACGCCGGCTTATCGCTGACGACCATGTAGTGGGTACCTTCAACAAATTGGGCCGCCCAGGTCGCCAGGGGGGCGAACATCAGGGCCAGGGCCAGGGCAAAACGCTTGCTCACTCGGTTGTCCTTTTGGTCAGGTTGTGGATTCAGCTTAGAACATCTATTGAAGCGTATGCTAAACCCTTGTGCTACACCAAGGTCAATCCCTGATATTGCCAAAGGGTGAACCGCTTCGCCTTTTGCAAACTATTCAGAATTCGGGGGAACTTTCATCGCTCCGGGAGAGTGAGCGATACAGGTTCGGGCGGTGGATCTCCATCAGCCTCTCCGGGTGGGCACTGGGGCCGAAACCGACATGGCGATAGAGCTCATGGGCATCCACCGTGGCCAGCATGATGCGCCGCAGGCGCTGGGTTTCCTCCATTTCGAACAGGGAGTCCACCAGCCATTTCGCCAGCCCCTGGCCTCGACATTCCCGAAGGATAAACAGGTCTGCCAGGTAGCCAAAGGTGGCGTAATCGGTGATCAGCCGGGCGAAGCCCACCTGTTGCCTGCCATGATAGAGGCCAAAGCACAGGGCGTTGTCGATGCCTGTGTCCACCAAAGCCCTGGGAATGCCGGGAGACCAGTAAGCCTCCTCGCTCAGGTAGCGGTGGACCATGGCCCGATCCAGCCTGGCCCGGTCAGTGCTCAGCAGGAACTCACCCCGCTGCCACTGACGCTTGGGATCACTCTTCAGTGTCCGGTTCCTGTTTGGCTTCGAGCTCAGCCAGCCGAGCTTCCAGCTGCTCCACCATCTGGCGGGTTTTCGCCAGCACCGCACTCTGACGGTCGAACTCTTCCCGGCTGACCATATCCAGTTTGGCCAGCTGGCTCTGGAGGATGGTTTTGGCTTTGGACTCAAAATCTTCCGCTGCGCTTTTCAGTCCCGGGGGCAGGGCGTCGTTCATCTGCTTGGCGATCTGTTCCAGCTTGTCCGTGTTAATCATGGTATCTACTCCGTAATGCTTGGATTTATGGTAACAAAGAAATCGCCCACAGGGGGAGTCTCATGACAGGCGCACCAAGCCGCCATTTCCGGTAGAATAGCGCCCCTAACGACAGCGGGAGAAACAATGAGACTGAATCCTGGTCAGCAGGAGGCCGTAGAGTATGTGTCCGGCCCCTGCTTGGTACTGGCCGGAGCCGGCAGCGGCAAAACCCGGGTGATCACCAACAAGATCGCCTATCTGGTGCAGCAGTGTGAGTATCAGGCGCGACATATCGCGGCAGTGACCTTTACCAATAAGGCCGCCCGCGAGATGCGTGAACGGGTGTCTCAGACCCTGGGCAAGAAGGAAGCCCGCGGCCTGTGGGTCTCCACCTTCCATACCCTGGGGCTGGAGATCGTTCGCCGGGAGCACAAGTCTCTGGGGCTCAAGCCCAACTTTACCCTGTTCGACGACCAGGACAGTCTGGCCCTGCTCAAAGAGCTCACCGAGAATGAGCTGGAGGGGGACAAGGACCAGCTGAATGCGCTGATCAATGCCATCAGCAACTGGAAGAATGACCTGGTGTTGCCGGACAAGGCGCTGCAGCTGGCCCGGGACCCGCAATCCATCCTGTTCGCCCAGCTCTATGGCCGTTACCGTGAGCACCTGACCGCCTACAACGCCCTGGATTTCGATGATCTCATCATGATTCCCACCCTGCTGCTGGCCAGCAGCGAGGAGGTGCGTGAACGCTGGCAGAACCGCATCCGCTATCTGCTGGTGGACGAGTACCAGGACACCAACACCAGCCAGTACCAGTTGGTGAAGTTGCTGGTGGGCCAGCGGGCCCGCTTCACCGTGGTGGGGGACGACGATCAGTCCATCTACTCCTGGCGGGGCGCCAAACCGCAGAACCTGGTGTTGCTGGGTCAGGACTTCCCCAAGCTGAGGCTGATCAAGCTGGAGCAGAACTATCGCTCCAGCCAGCGAATCCTGAAGGCGGCCAACATCCTGATTGCCAACAACCCTCATGTCTATGATAAGCGGCTGTTCTCTGAGTTGGGCTATGGGGATCCCCTGCGGGTGCTCAGTGCCAATAACGAGGATCACGAGGCGGAAAGGGTGGTGGCCGAGCTGATCCGTCACCGCTTTGTGAATCGCACCGACTATAAAGAGTACGCCATCCTCTATAGGGGAAACCATCAGGCACGGTTGTTCGAAAAGGCGCTGATGACCAACCGCATCCCCTACAAGCTGTCCGGAGGCACCTCCTTCTTCTCCCGGGCGGAGATCAAGGACATCATGGGCTACCTGCGACTGCTGGTGAATGGCGATGATGACAACGCCTTCCTGCGCATCTGCAATGTGCCCAAGCGTGGCATGGGACCGGCGACCCTGGAGCGCCTGGGGCGGCTGGCCAACCAGCGACAGCTGAGCCTGTTTGCCGCCGCCTTCGAGCCGGATCTGGAGCAGCACCTGCCCAAGTCTGCTGCCGAGTCGGTGATGGTGTTCACCCGCTGGGTGGTGGAGCTGGCGGACCGGGCGATGCGGGGCGATACCCTGGCCGCGCTGAAGGACCTGGTGCGGGAGATCAACTATGAGGATTTCCTTTACGACACCTCCCCCAGCCCCAAGGCGGCGGAGATGCGGATGAAGAACGTCTCCGAGCTCTACCGCTGGATCACCGACATGTTGGAGGGGGATGACCTCGAGGAGCCCATGACCCTGCCCCAGGTGGTGACCAAGCTGACGCTGAGGGACATGATGGAGCGCAACTCCGAGGAGGAGGAGGCGGATCAGGTGCAGCTGATGACCCTGCACGCTTCTAAGGGGCTGGAGTTCCACTATGTGTTTATGGTCGGCATGGAGGAGGGGCTGCTGCCTCACCAGAGCAGCCTGGACGAGAACAACGTGGAGGAGGAGCGCCGCCTGGCCTATGTGGGGATCACCCGGGCCCAGAAGGAGCTGATCTTCACCCTGTGCCGGGAGCGTCGTCAGTTCGGTGAACAGATCCGCTGCGAACCCAGCCGTTTCCTGGCGGAACTGCCTCAGGACGATCTGGATTGGGACAAGGGCAGGAAGCGCCAGAGCGAGGCCCAGCGACAGCAGTCCGGCAAGGCCAATATCGCCGCTCTGCGGGCGATGCTGAAGAACAAACAGTGAAGACTGGTGACAAAAACCGCCGCGTTAGCTATTTTTTGCTCGGTCGTGCGGTGTTTTTGGAAAAAACGTTGGACCTGTGCCGGTGTTCACCGTAACATAGCCGCCGTCAAAGGAAGCGCCCATAGCTCAGCTGGATAGAGCGCACCCCTCCGGAGGGTGAGGCCGGGGGTTCGAATCCTCCTGGGCGCGCCATTTTCCGCCAGGGGATTTGGTTTGACACAAAAGACTCTGTGGTGGCTGTAGCTCAGTTGGTAGAGTCCCGGATTGTGATTCCGGTTGTCGTGGGTTCAAATCCCATCAGCCACCCCATTATTCATAGAGAAGCCGCTGTTTATCAGCGGCTTTTTCTGTTTCTGGCCCCCAGAAACCCCCCCCTGTTTCCCCCAATTTCTTGCGCCCATAAAAAAGCCCCGCTCCATGGCGAGGCTTTCTGACGGACAACGGCGTTAGCCGCCGGTCAGGCTCATAAAGCGCAGGATCTGGGTGCCCTCTTCGTGACCGAACAGGTGCTTCTCCGGCTTCACCTTCATGGCGGTGATGATCGCCTGCTTCACCGCGTCGACGCTGCCGTCGTTGTCCCGCAGGATCTGTTTCAGGTCCACCGAGTTCTCGTTACCCAGACAGAGCAGCAGTTCACCCTTCACCGTCACCCGCACCCGGTTACATTCGTGGCAGAAGTTGTGGCTGTGGGGCGAGATGAAGCCCACACGAATGTCGCTGTCCGCCATCTTGTAGTAGCGGGCTGGGCCGCCGGTGCGATCCGAGGTGGGGGTCAGCGGATGGGTGGGCTCAATGAAGCCGCGAACCTCTTCCGAGGTACACAGGGTCTGCTCCCGGCGCTCACCGTCGAAGGCGCCCAGGGGCATCTCCTCGATAAAGCTGATGTCGATCCCCTTGTCCCGGGCGAAGTTCACCAGGTCCAGCACCTCGTGGTCATTTTTGCCCTTCATCACGACGGCGTTGATCTTGATCCGCTCGAAATCGGCATCCCGGGCGGCATCGATGCCCGCCAGAACCCGTTCCAGGTTGCCCTTGCGGGTGACTTCGGCGAAGCGATCCGCATCCAGGGTGTCCAGGCTGATGTTGAGGCGTTGCAGGCCATTGCCGGACATTACATGGGCGAACTTGGTCAGTCGCGACCCGTTGGTGGTCATCGACAGATCTTTCAGACCCGGCAGCTTGGACAGCTTGCGCACCAGCACGCTCAGGTCGGTGCGCACCAGGGGCTCGCCGCCGGTGAGGCGGATCCGTTCGACGCCCAGCTCGGTGAAGGCCTGGGCGATGACGCTCAGCTCCTCCAGGGTCAGCACGTCATCCCGCTTGAGGAACGTGGGGTTTTCGTCCATGCAGTAGACGCAGCGGAAGTCGCAGCGGTCGGTGACGGACAGTCTCAGGTAATCGATCTTACGGCCAAAGCCGTCTATCAGGCTCATGGGGTGCTCCCGTTACAGCAGATCGGCGAAGGGCTGAACCCAGACCGCCTCGCCAGCGCTGATGTTGCCCTGGCACTCTTCAATAATAATCAGGCAGTTGCCCTGAACCATCGAGCTCAGGATCCCGGACCCCTGGGCGCCGGTGGTGGTCACCGTCAGCTCACCCAGGCTGTTCAGCTGCATGATGCCACGCTGGAACTCGGTGCGGCCCTGCTTGGAGCGCATCGGCTCGCCGGCGGTGGCGCGCATCATCTGCGGCTTCCAGTTGGGCTCGCCCATCATCTTGCGCAGGGCGGGCTGAACAAACTGCATAAAGGAGACCATCACGGCCACCGGGTTGCCGGGCAGGCCGAACAGCAGGGTGTCCTTGATCTTGCCAAATGCCAGAGGACGGCCGGGGCGCATGGCGATCTTCCAGAAATCGATGTGACCCAGGCGCTCCATCACCGGCTTGATGAAGTCGGCGTCACCCACGGAGACACCACCCGAAGTGATCACCACGTCCGCCTGTTCACTGGCGGCCTGCAAGGCGTCGGCCATCGCCTCTTCGGTGTCTTCCAGAATCCCCAGGTCCACCACTTCGCAGCCTAACTTGGCCAGCATCCCCTGGATGGTGAAGCGGTTGGAGTCGAAGATGCAGTTGGGTTTCAGGGGCTCGCCGGGCTGACACACCTCGTCGCCGGTGGAGAATACCGCCACCTTGGGTTTGCGGTAGACCGGCAGTTCCCCCAGACCCAGGGAGGCCAGCAGCCCCAGTTCGGCTGGGCCGATACGGTTGCCGGCGGTCAGGGCGGTGGCGCCAACGGCGATGTCTTCGCCGGCCTGACGGATGTTCTGGCCGGTCTCGATGTCGCCGTCGAAGCGGACCTGGTCTCCCTCCTGGGTGGCCAGTTCGCGCATGATGACGGTATCCACGCCAGCTGGCAGTGGGGCCCCGGTCATGATCTTCACCGCTTCGCCGGACAGAACCTCGTCGTCATAGCCGTGGCCAGCCAGGACTTCGGCCACTACGGTGAAGCTGTCGTGCTGGCCGTCGTTACGGATGGCGTAGCCATCCATGGCGGAGTTGGTGTGTTGAGGCACATTGACTGGAGAGGCGATGTCAGCGCCCAGTACCCGGTTCTGCGCCTGCAGCAGGGGGGCGGTTTCGGTGGCGGTCACCGGTTTCACTTCACCAAGGATGCGTGCCTGGCCCTGGGCCACGGACAGCTGCTTGCGCTCCACGTCGTCACAGCCACAGGTGCCCAGTGGCGCGTAGCCCACCGGCTTCCAGTCGGCGGCAAACTGCTCGATAAAGTCGGCAATGGCGTCGACGTCGTTGATCTCCAGCACCGGCAGGGCCAGATCGTCCGGCAACTGGGTGTCGGCGTCCACGGCGATGCCGCGGATGGCGTCATCCTGAGTAAAGACGAAGGGCTTGCCTACTTCGGCGCGGTGCAGCTCCAGCTTGGGCAGTGGCAGCTTCTTGAATCCCTCCACCAGGATCATGTCCACCCGGGTCTGGTCGATCATCCCCAGCAGCTCTTTCAGGTCGGGGTCGCCGTCGGTGACCTTTTCCGCCATCAGGGCGCGGCGAATGTGCGAGGCCACCAGCATCTGCTCGGCGCCGGCTTTGCGCAGCTCAAAGGAATCCTTACCAGGAATGTCGACGTCGAAGTTGTGGTGGGCGTGCTTGATCACGGCCAGCTTCTTGCCACGACGGTTGAGCTCTGGGATCAGCTTCTTCAGCAGCGTGGTTTTTCCGGTGCCACTGTAGGCGCAGATGCCCAGTACCGGCACCCGGCAATCCGCCAGAATTTGGTCGACATTCATAGTTACAAATCCTTATTCGCCAGCAGCCGCTGTTCCAGCTCGTCCCGCTGCTCGGCAGTATTGATATTGGCAAAGGCCTCGGCCTGACCGGGGAAGGTTACCTTGGTCAGGCGCTTTTGGTTGTACCAAAGCAGAATTTTTCTGTCTCCGTTGGCCAGAAACTCGTCGATGGAGGGGCCTAAATCCGACTTCATCAGTAGGATAACGGAGTGTTCGCGCTCATCGTCGCAGGCAACGGCGATCTGCGCATCCTCTCTCTGCAACTGATCCAACATTTTGTGAAGCAGGTCACCGGGCAGCATGGGCACATCACAGGGCAGCACCAGCAGGTAGGGAGATTCACAATGACGCAGGGCGGTGCGCATGCCCGCCATCGGGCCCTGGAACCCTTCGAGCTCGTCGCTGAACACGGGGTGGCCCAGTTCGCCGTAGGCGTCCTGATTGCGGTTGGCGATGACCAGGGTCTGGGCGGCGTCTTCTGTGAAGCGCTCCAGAACATGGCTGATCATCGGCTTCCCTGCCACGGTCACCAGGCCTTTGTCTTCGCCATCCATGCGGCGGGCCCGGCCCCCGGCCAGTACGGCCAGGGTGATGTTGTTATTGGTAGCTGGCACGGGGGTGTTCCTCGCTGACAGTATGAAACAGGTGGCCATTGTGAATCTGCCATACGTCGCGGCACAGCCTGGTCACCTCTGTGGTCTGGTGACTGGTGACCATAATGCCGCAGCCTCGCTGTTGCAACTGGGTCACCATGGCAGCCACCACCTCGATGGAGTGCTGGTCCAGGTTGGCGGTGGGTTCATCGAGCAGCAGGATCGCCGGACGCACCACCCAGGCCCGGGCCAGGGCCAGACGCTGACGTTCGCCCCCTGACAGCACCTGGGCGGGACGGTCCACCAGATGAGTCAGTTCGGCTGCGCGCAGCGCTTCGTCGATTCGGGCCTCTTTGTCGCTGCGGTTCATCGGCAGCAGGCTGAGGCTGTAAGCCAGGTTTTGACGGACACTGCCGTCGAACAGATAGGGGGTCTGATGCAGATAGATGATCTGACCCGCACCCACCTTAAGGCGCCACCAGGGGCCAGGTGCGCCATCGACTCTGCGCTCGCCGCCATCGGGCTTACGCAGTCCGGCCAGGGTCTTGAGCAGGGTGGTTTTGCCGGCGCCGTTGGCGCCTCGCAGCCAGATGCTCTGCCCAGCCTCGATGCTGATCTCTTCCGCCTGCAGCAGGGTGCGCCCTTCCACGGCGATCAGGGGATCAATAAGGGAGACCTTAACCACGATGACGATGCTCCTGTTTTCCGCGCAACGCGCTCAGAGAGAAGTTCAGCAACAGCGCCAGGAACACCAGCACCATACCCAGGGCGGCCGCCTGAGCGAACTCCCCTTTGCTGGTTTCCAGGGCGATGGCTGTGGGCATGTTGCGGGTCAGGTTCTGAATGTTTCCCCCCACCAGCATGGAACTGCCCACTTCGGTAATGATACGGCTGAAAGCGGCGATGATGGCCACCATCAGTGGCACTCTGAGTTCGTGACACAGGGTCAGAAACGCCCTCAGCTTGGACGCACCCAGGGTTCGGGCGGTTTCCCAGGCTCGCCAGTCACCGCTGGCGAAGGCGGCGTAACTGGTGGAGACCAAAACTGGCGTGGCCAGCATGATCTGACCCATCACCATGGCGTTCTGGGTGAACAGCCAGCGGAGATCGCCCATTGGGCCCTGGCGGAACAGCAGGAGGTAGACCATCAGGCCCACCACCACGGTGGGAATCGCCTGCAGAGTCTGGAACAGGGCGATAAAGGTGTGGCGTCCGGGAAAGCGTCCCTGAGCAAGCACAAAACCCGCCATGATGGCGGGTATCAGACTCAGGCCCAGGGCTTTGACCGAGACAGTGAAGGAGACCAGGATGATGCTCCACACCTTATGATCAAAGCTGAGCAGCAGGCCGACGGCCTGCTGCAGGGTGTCTAGGGTGCTACTCATTCACACTACTTTTTGTAGGTCGCTTTAAACAGCGGCTGACCTTTGATGCGGAAATCATTGATCATCTTCTGACCTTTGTCGCTGATCAGCCAGTCGGAGAAGGCTTTGGCGCCGTCATGATTCAGATCTGGGTACTTCTTGTCATTGATCAGAATCACCTGATAGGGGTTTTGCAGGGTCGCGTCGCCCTCAAACAGCACTTTCAGCTTCAGCTTGTGCATAAAGGCCAGGTAGGTGCCGCGGTCTGCCAGCAGGTAACCCTGCATTTCATTGGCGGTCAGCAGGGCTGGGCCCATGCCCTGGCCGATGGCGCGGTAACCGGCGTATTCATTGGATACCTTGGCCTTCTTCCACAGGTTCAGCTCCTTCATGTGGGTGCCGGACTCGTCGCCACGGGACACGAAGATGGCGTTGGTATCGTGGATGCGCTTCATGGCATCGGCGATGCCGTTGGCGTGTTTCAGGTCTGCCGGATCGCTGTCGGGACCCAGGATAATGAAGTCGTTGGCCATGATCTGACGTGGCATACGGCCAAAGCCGTCGTCGACAAACTTGGCTTCGGCACCTGGGGCGTGGGTCATCACCAGATCCACATCACCGTTACGACCGTGGCGCAGAGCCTTGCCGGTGCCGGTGGCGATCACCTGGATGTGGTAGCCGCTGTCCTGTTCAAAGGCGGGCAGCAGGTAGGCCAGCAGACCTGAGTTGTCGGTGCTGGTGGTGGTAGCCAGTTTTACGTCCTTGGCCGCAAAGGCGCCAAAACTTAGGGTCAGGGCCAACAGGCCGGTGACGATGCGCTTCATCTGTTTCTCCATTTTTATTTGGGTATGGCAAGTTCTTTTATACGAACAGCAATTTAGATGCCAACTCGAATTCCTTGAAAAGTTTGAGCTGTCTCACAGGATTTTGCTGGTCAACTAGGTCAAAATGACACACCCTTGAAGCGGGCACGGCCAAAATGGCCTAGCCTGGGACAAATTGGCTCCATATCAATCGGACAATGCAGCGCCATGAACAACGATGATGTGCTACAAACACCAGCCCTGTCGGTTCTGATCGTCGATGATGAACCCGGCATGCGCTCCTTTTTGAAAAAGGCCCTGTCAAAGCGCTTCGCCCTGGTGGAAACCGCCGGCAGTGTCGAAGACGCCGAACGACTGCGAAGCCGTTGCCATTTCGATCTGCTGGTGGTGGACATCCGCCTTCCGGGACGGGACGGCATTGAGTGGAATGAAGCCCTGGATCCGGGCAGTCGCCGCTCCGACATCATCTTTATGACCGGTTACGCCGATATGGAGACCGCCATCCGCGCCTTGAGGGCCGGCGCCGCCGACTTCATCATGAAACCTTTCCATCTGGAGCAGATGATGCAGGCAGTGGACCGCTGCCTGGAGCGACGCTTGTTGCGCCGGGAGAATCTGCTTTTAAAGCGGGAGGTGAAACAGAGCCTGGTGGGGGATGACACCCTGATCGGGGTCAGTGATGCCATGACCCGGGTGAAAGAGGTGATCGACCGGGTGGCGCCCACCAACTCTGTGGTGCTGATTGAGGGGGAGTCCGGCACGGGTAAGGAGCTGGTGGCCCGCCTGTTGCACAAAAAGTCCGGCCGCAGTGGTCCCTTTGTGCCGGTCAACTGCGGTGCCATCGCCCCGGAATTGCTTGAAAGTGAGTTGTTTGGTCACGTGGCCGGCGCCTTTACCGGTGCCAGAAGTGCCCGTGAGGGGCTGTTCAGTTTCGCCAGCGGCGGCACCATCTTCCTGGATGAGATTGGTGAGATGCCCCTGCAGATGCAGACCGCCCTGCTCAGAGTGTTGGAGCAGCGCGCCATTCGTCCCGTAGGATCCGAGAAGGAGACCCCGGTGGATGTGCGGGTGATCGCCGCCACCAACCGGGAACTGATGGATGAGGTAAAGGAGGGGCGCTTCCGTCGCGACCTCTACTATCGCCTGAACGTATTGAATGTGCGCATTCCGGCTCTGCGTGAGCGCCAGGATGACATCGTCGAGCTGGTGCACCACTTCACCCGGCAACTGGCGTCGGAGCTGGGCCTGAAGGAGGTCAGCTGGAGCCATGAGGATCTGGAGCTGATGACCCGTCACGACTGGCCGGGCAACATCCGCGAGCTGCGTAACCTGGTGGAGCGTTGCCTGTTGCTGGGCAAGCCGCCGGTGGAGTACTGGCGTCAGCAGATCGCCCCTGAGAATACTCAGGCCGACATCGCCCAGTCCGGCTACCCGGATGAGATGCCTCTGAAAGAGGTGGAGCGGATGCACGTGATGCAGGTGGTGGACAGCCAGCAGGGCAACAAGTCAGCCGCCGCCAGGGTGCTGGGAGTGTCCCGTAAGACCCTGGATCGTAAATTCAAAGAGTGGGGTCTGCAGGAGTGATCTTCTCCTATTGGCGTAAACGTTTCGAAGGAGACGTTCGCCTGTTGACCAGCACGGTGCGTTACCGTTTGCTGGTGCTGATGTTGCTGCCTGTGTTGCTGACCCTGGCCAGTCTGGTGTTTATCACCATCTACTGGAACGTCTCCTACACCGGCAGCCAGCTGTTTATGAAGGTGCGCGCCGACCTTGGCGTGGCCCAGGGGGTGATCCTCGAGCAGCTTAATGACCAGGAGCAGGTGATCTCCCAGGTTCAGAGTGCCTGGCAGCTGAAGAGTCTGCTGACCGCCCAGGACTCCCACAATGTGGCCATCAACCGGTTGCTGGAGAAGAGCCGGGAGGATCTCGGTCTGGATTTCCTGCGGTTGCTCACCCTGGAGCAGGTGCTGCTGGAGCCCAGGCTGGCCAAGCTGATGCCTGCCGATGGCGAACGGGCCCGCTCTGGCATCCAGGTCCTGCAAAAGCCTGAGCTGGCCTCCCTGGGACCGGTATTGGCCCGCCGTGCCGAGATGCCCATTTTGTCCACCCCCATGTCCGCCTCCAGCACCGGTGGCATGGAGAGCCGAGGCATGGTGATGCGCACCCTGCTCAAGGTAAAGGCCACCAGCGGTGAAGTGGTGGGTTATCTGGATGGCGGGGTGCTGCTCAACCGCAATCAGACTCTGGTGGATAACATCCGCGACCTGCTTTATGCCCCGGGTACCCTGCCTCAGGATGCCATCGGCACGGTGACCCTGTTTCTGGACAGCGTGCGCATCAGCACCAATGTACCCGGTGCCCGCGACGGCGAACGCCGGGCCATCGGTTCCCTGGTGTCGGATCAGGTGCGGATGAAGGTGCTGGATAAGGGCCAGGTGTGGATTGACCGGGCTTTCGTGTACGACGACTGGTACATCTCGGCCTATGCGCCGCTGTATGACGTGGACGGCAAGCGCATCGGCATGCTCTACACCGGGTTCACCGAAGCGCCTTTTATCCACAACTATCTGCTGAACATCCTCGAACTGGGTTTCATCCTGATGGTGGTGCTGTCCCTCTCCGGCCTGGCGGTGTACAAGGGTGCCACCGGTCTGCTGAAACCCCTGGATCGTATCCATACCGTGGTTCGGGCGATGCAGGAGGGCAAGGAGCGGCGCATCGGCAACCTGGGGTTGGATCCGGACAATGAGCTGTCCCAGCTGGCGCGACAATTTGACCTTATGCTGGATCTGCTGCAGCAGCGCAACCGTCAGATCAAGGCGGCGGCGGAACAGCTGGAGTTCAAGGTGGAGGAGCGCACCCGCAGTCTCAAGCAACGTACCCGTGAATTAAAGGAGAACCTGCAGCTGCTGGAGGAGACCCGGGCACAGATGGTCACCAACGAAAAACTGGTGGCCCTGGGTGAGCTCACCGCCGGCATTGCCCATGAGATCAATAACCCCACCGCGGTGATTCTGGGCAACATGGAGCTGATGAAGTTTGAGCTGGGAGATCGGGCCGAGGATGTGGAGGAGGAGATTGAGCTGGTGCTGCAGCAGGTGCAGCGCATCAAGGCGATCATCCAGTCCCTGCTGCAGTACGCCCGACCTGGCGACTTCGATGCTCCGCTGGAACGCCAGCCGATCAACCCCATTGTCGAAGAGATGCGGGTGTTGGTGCGCCACTCTATCGAGAAGCGGGCCATCGATGTGGCGCTCGACCCCCAGGCGAGCGCTGAAGTGGTGGTCAACCGTCAGCAGCTGCTGCAGGTACTGATCAACCTGGTGATCAACGCCAGTCATGCCATGGAGGAGCGTGGTCAGATTCGGGTGAGCACCCGCGACTGGCTGGATGAACAGGGCCAGGTGAAAGGGGTGCAGATGGCGGTGTCCGACGACGGGTGCGGCATCGATCCCGAGCTGTTGCCCAGAATCTTCGATCCCTTCTTCACTACCCGCAAGACCGGCACCGGCCTGGGGTTGGCCCTTTCCTACGGCATCATTCGCCGCTTCGGGGGGCAGATTGAGGTGGACTCCACCAAGGGGGTTGGGACCACCTTTACCATCAACCTTCCCAAGGAGGCCCCTTCGGAGGAAGAGGAGACCCAGTCCATCAGTCTCCGAGGACTGCAATGAAAAAGGGCGCCCACAGGGCGCCCTTTTTCATCGAGGGGCAGCCTCAGCTCGGGCTCCAGATAATCCGGCCACAGCCGGAGAGGTCGTAGCCGCCAAGGCGCTGGGCGAAGGCCAGGGTATCCGGGGTCTGCATCAGCTCAAACAGCTGTTGCAGCAGGTAACGGAAGTAGACGCCCTGGGGCATCACCAGGTCGAAAGACTCCTTGCCCAGGGGCACAAACGCCAGACCAAACTCGCCGGCGATCCCCTGGCACCCCATGCCAAACTCCGCCTCGTTGCGGGCGATCATGCCCGCCAGCTCCCGTTCACTGTAGGCGGTGCTGACCACGTTGATGTCTGTGGTGGTGCGGTGCATCTTGGTGAGCCAGTTGTCGAAGTGGTGACGGGCGCCGGCGCCCTCCTGGCGGGTCACCCAGCGGTAGCGCAGGGCCAGGGTTTCGCCCAGGTCATGGCACAGGTGCTGGTGGTCACTGCGCATCATCAGGCCGTAATCGCGGCTGCAGGCGTGGACCATCACCCACTGTTTAAACTGAGGATGGCGTTTGAGCAGGGCGGTGTGGCGAAGATCCCGCTCCGCTTCATCCCCCCAGTGCATGGCGCACACATCCGCATGACCCCTGGCCAACTGGTTCAGGCCCAGCTTGGAGCCGGTGGAGCAGTAGTTCACCAGGCCGGCGGATTCGATGCGGCGCCCCAGCCGGTTGATCACCCACTGCAGTAGGGGGTCGTCGCTGCCGGTGATGATCAGCCGGTCGGAGAGCATGCCAAAGTGGCAGGACTCCATCACCCAGCGATCGATCATCGGCTTGGGGAACAACCATTTCCCAGTCACCTTGGTGCCAGGCAACTGCTGCTCGTTGGCCATGGCGTATACCTTTTTCTCGTTCAGGTCGAGATACTCGGCAACCTCCTTGGCGTTCATAAACAGGTTTTCGCGTTCCGTCGTCATGCAGGGACCTCATCGAATTCTATGGTTTCAGCGCCGTTGTAGACCAGGAAGTGGCGTCCCTTTGCCCGGGAGACCAGAGTGATGCCCAGTTTTTGGGCCAGTTCAAGCCCCATCTCGGTAATGCCGGAACGGGAGACCAGCACCGGAATGCCCATCTTGGCCACCTTGATCACCATCTCCGAAGTGAGACGGCCCGTGGTGTAGAAGATCAGATTATCGCCGGACTGGCGCTTCAGAAACAGCTCACCCGCCAGGGTATCCACTGCGTTGTGACGGCCGATGTCCTCCACGAAGGAGAGGATCTCGGTCTGTTGGCAGACGCCGCAGCCGTGTACCGCCCCGGCGTTTTTGTAGGTTTCGTTGTATTCGCCGAGATTTTTAAGCAAGCCGTAGATGGTGGACTGCTTCAGGCTGGGCACCGGCAGGCGAATGTTGTCCACATCGGCCATGAAGCTGCCAAACACCGAACCCTGGCCACACCCGGAGGTGACGGTCTTCTCGCTCAGTTTCTCCTGCAGTCCTTCGATGGACTCGCCGGTGATCACCGCGGCGGAGTTGACGGACCAGTCGACGATCACCGACTCCACTTTCTCTACGTCGCTGATGAAGCCCTGGTTCTTCAGGTAACCCAGCGCCAGCTTCTCCGGGCGGGCTCCCAGGGTCATCAGGGTCACTATGGGCTGCCAATTGAGGTAGAGGGTCAGGGGGCGCTCACAGGCGATCTGTTTTTCCAGGCGCTGGCCGGTGGCATCGATGGCCACCACCGTCTTGGTCAGTGGGGCATCGGTGTCGGTTCGACTGAATTGGGGCATAGAGGTTCTTCTGTTCAAGGGGATCTACAAACTCTAGTGATTTGTTAGCAAAAACTGTTCCAGCATTTAGGGGCCTGTGGCGGCCAACTCTGTGAATGGCGTCACCCCATTTTGACCAGTTTGACCCAACACCCTGACCCGGTTGGGACAAAATGTCCTTACTGTGCGTGAGGATGTGATCATTCTCACGTATTCTCCCCCATTTTGCGTTGGAACGGTTTTTGCAGCTTGTGGACCACACATAAGTGCGGAACAGCCATCACAGGGCGAGGAACCGATGCAACGAACCGAAAACGTCTGGCCGCTTCAGGTCAAGCTGAAATCCGAACAGGTCACCATGGGCCGCTGGAGCGAGACTCGCTGGTCGGTGGAAGCACTGCTTCCCGGCGATGCCGAGCAGGTAGAGGGCGCCACCCTGGTGGGACTGGAGCTGCACTTGGATGAGCGCGCCAACTACCGCCTCAACCTGGACCTGGATAACCCTCTGCTGTTTGTGGTGTGCGACGAAGATGAGTCGGGAATGCCCATCCCCATGCTGGTGACCGCCAACCAGAACATCGCCGCTGGCTGCCTGGAAAGCGATCAGCCGGTCTTTACCTATCCGCTGCCCAAGGCAGTGGGCTGCTGGATTGAAGCCTTCATTACCCGCCACGGTGAGCAGCAGATTTGCGCCCATCGCCGCAAGCACATCGATGTGCGTGGAGAGATGAAAGAGCGTCGGGAGAAACGCCATGACCGACCCTAAGCCCGGTTTGCTTTCCCGTTGGCAGCAGCGGCTGACCAAGGTCAAGGAGGAGCAGGAGGAGGAGCGCCTGGCTCAGGAGCAGGCAGCCGAAGAACAGGCTGCCAAAGAGCAGGCATTGGCCGCACAGGAGGCGGAAGAGGCGGTCGATGAGGAGGCTGTGTCTGAGGAGGCGCGTGCCAGCTCCGAGGAGGAGACTGAGGCCCTGCCGGACCCGGACGCCATCGAGGAGGGAGGCAGCTTCGCCGCGTTTCTCAAGGAGGGGGTTGATCCCACCAAGAAGCGTGATGCCCTGCGAGCCCTGTGGAGCCAGCCTCAATACAACATCACCGACGGCATGGCGGAGTACGCCCTGGACTACAGCGATCAACCCAAGCTCAGTGCTCAGGTGGCCAAAGAGGTGGCCACTCAGGTGTTCCGCCATCTGGATAAGGCCCTGGAGGAGGAGCGTCGCCGTGAAGCCCTGGCGAAGGCCGAGCAGGAATCCGGCGAAGGCGGAGATAACCAGCCAGAATTACCCGGTGCCGCCGGTGAGCCGGGACATCTTGACCCAGAGGCAGAACAGGATGACCCATCTCGGCAGAGCTGACCGGGTTTGAAGTCAGCCTCTTAGGTGAGTTGTTGGTACAGCCTTTGCTGATCAACTGATTAAAAAAGAATCCACAGTCACGACCGCCCGGCACAGACACAGGGTGGCGATGGCAACAATGAAACAGGAACGCACAGTGAGCAATACCCAATACGCCGAACAGGCGCTGGCTCAGGTCCAGATGCTGGAAAACCTGATCCCGCAGACGGTTACCTACACCACCGCTGGCCACCTTTTGATTCTCGGGCCGGAGGATGCCATTCGTCTGGCCGCCGCCGATCTCGATGGCATGGCCTCAGTGACTTTGGTGGCCACCGACCCCATCACCAGCCAGGATGAAACACACCTGACCAGGGTAATGGAGGCCGTGGAGCGCACCGAAAACCTGCCCAGTTACTACAGCAAGCAGGTTCGCCTGAAAGGTTTCCTGGGTCAGTACCAGGCCTTCATCAAGGAGAGCGACAAGGAGTTGGAGCTGGCGCCCGCAGCGGTACGCCGTCCCCACTACGACCTGGTATTGGATCTGGGGCAGAGCCCCAGCCTGACTCTGGAGCTGTTGCCTCCGGGCTATTTCCACGTGGGTGAGGACGCCAACAAGCTGGCGTCTGCCCTGGCTCAGTTGCCTGAGTTGGTGGGAGAGTTTTCCAAGCCGCGCTATGTGAAGATCAATTCAGACATCTGTGCTCACCACGGCAGTGGCATCAATGGCTGTACCCGCTGCCTGAACTTCTGCCCTGCCGATGCCATCGCCAGTGTCGACAACCAGATCGTGGTGGACCATAACCTGTGTCACGGCGCAGGCAGCTGTGCCAATGCCTGCCCCACCGGCGCCATCAGCTATGACCAGCCGGCGCCGGCCACCCTGCAGGATTACCTGAAGCGACTGATCACCCGTTACATCGAGCTGGCGGACAGCCGTCCTGTGGTGCTGCTCCACGATGCCAGTGCCGGTGAAGAGGCGCTGAAGCAGATGCAGGCACTGCCCGGAGAGGTGCTGCCTGTTGCCCTGGAGGAGATTGCCGTTGCCGCCACCGACAGCTGGTTCTCCGCCCTGGCCTGGGGGGCCCGTCAGGTGGTGGTGCTGACCACCGACGTGACGCCGCCCACCCTGATGGCGCTGATGACCCGGGAGCAGGCGCTTGCTGCCCAGCTACTGGAGGCCATCGGCCTGCCCGGACGCATCGAGCTGATGGGTGTGGAGCAGTTGCCACAACTGGTTGCAAAGGTGGCTGAATCTGCTCAGTGGCCCGAGCTGGCCATCGCCGCCTACCCTGCCAGCCTGGCCAAACGGGACGCCTTCTACAATGGCCTGGATCACCTTAATGGCTGCGCCGCAGACAACAAGGAGGTCCTGACTATTCCACACCTGTCCTACGGCAAGGTGGTGGTGGATACCGACAAGTGTACCCTGTGTCAGAGCTGCTCCGCCCTGTGTCCGCCCCGTGCCCTGACCGACGGCGGTGACATGCCGGCGCTCAATTTTATCGAGCAGTCCTGTGTCCAGTGCGGCCTGTGTGAACAGGCTTGCCCCGAGAAGGCCATTACCCTCGTCAGCCAGGTGACTCTGGACCGGGAAGTGCGTCAGCAACCCCGGGTACTGCACGAAGAGCCCCCATTCGAATGCATTCGCTGTGGCAAGGCGTTTGCCACCGCCGCAGTGATCAACAAAATCACTGCTCAGATGCAGAACCACAGCGCCTTTGCCGGCGACGCCATCAAGCGTATTCAGATGTGTGAAGACTGCAGAGTCAAAGACATGTTTGAAGACATCCTGAACGATCCTGAGAAGCAACTGCGCGTTTAAACAGAGGTAATCATGACAGAACAACAGCAAAATCGAGTGGTGCCTGAGTTGCAACAGTTCCGCGCCGACATCTACCAGTTGCTGGCGGCCCTGCTGCGCAGCGCCCCCTCTCAGGACCTGATGGATTTCCTCAGTCAGCTGGAGGTGAGCAGCGACGAAGATGGTGAGATGGTGCGTGCCTGGAGTGGCCTGAAACTGGCGGCGCAGACCTACAGCGTCGACAGCGTCACCCAGGAGTACACCGATCTGTTTATCGGCCTGGGCCATGGTGAGGTGATCCCCTACGCCAGCTGGTACATGACCGGTACCCTGATGGACACCCAACTGGTGCAGCTGCGTCAGGACCTGGCCCGCCTCGGCTTTGCCCGCGAGGAGCAGGTGAAGGAGCCGGAGGATCACATCGCCGCCATTTGCGAAGTGATGGCTGTGCTGCTGCTGGAGACCCCCCAGCATGTGCAGCTGAGCTTCTGGAACAAACATCTGAAGCCCTGGGCAGATCGCCTCTGGGGCGATCTGGCCAACGCCAAGGCAGCCGCCTTCTATGCGGCGGTGGCCCACCTGGCGGAGCAGTTCTTTACCCAGGAAGCGGATGAGTTTGCCGCCCTGACCCTGGATACCCCGGTTCAGGAGGGCAGTATCTAACCGAAACGGTGGGAGAGGCCAGATAGGGGGCTTACCTTTGTTGGTGTAAAAACAGGCACCAAAGGTGAACACCCCCTACACTTCTAGCCACTCCCTGAAGTCCGGAGTACCCGGCGGTGGGGCAGCCTGATGTCGCCCCACCTTAATCCATTAACACCTTGGAGGTGTTATGAAAGACAGGCAAACCCAGCAACAGCGGCGCGCCCTGCTTAAGGCCTTTGGCCTGGGAGCAGGCACCCTGGCTCTGGCCAGCGGCAGCGCCAAGGCGGCACTGACGCCGTCTCCCACCCAAGAGGCGCAATCCGACACCCGGTTCCGGCTGACGGCTCATGTTCAAACCTACTACCAGACCCTAAAGGACTGAGGGAGGCTCGAGTATGAAATTGATGCGCAAACTTCACGTCAATACACCCGCTCGCGAGTCGGTCTCGCTGGGCTTGAATCGACGTCAGTTCCTTAAGCAGGCAGGCATTGCCTCCGGTGGCATCGCCGCGGCGTCCATGCTGGGTTCCGGCATGATTCGTAAAGCTCAGGCGTCCGGCGCGGCCAAGGGGCCGGTGGAAACCAAGCGAACCATCTGCACCCACTGCTCTGTGGGCTGCGGCATCTATGCCGAGGTCAGCAGCGGTGTCTGGACAGGTCATGAACCCGCCTTCGACCACCCCATCAACCGGGGAGCCCACTGCGCCAAAGGCGCGTCGGTGGTTCACCACACTCACAGTGAAAAGCGGGTGAAATACCCCATGAAACTGGAGGGGGGAAAATGGAAGAAACTCACCTGGGAGGAAGCGATCAATCAGGTGGGGGATCTGATGCTGAAGATCCGTCAGGAGTCCGGCCCCGATGCCCTGTTCTTTATGGGCAGCGCCAAGTTCTCCAATGAGCAGTGTTATCTCTACCGCAAGTTCGCCGCCATGTGGGGCACCAACAACATCGACCACTCGGCGCGGATCTGTCACTCCACCACGGTAGCCGGTGTGGCCAACACCTGGGGCTACGGGGCGATGACCAACTCTTACAACGACATGCACCACTGTAAGAGCATGCTGTTTATCGGTTCCAACCCCGCCGAAGCGCACCCGGTTTCCCTGCAGCACATTCTGGTGGGCAAGGAGCGCGGTGCCAAGATGATTGTGGTCGATCCCAGGTTCACCCGTACCGCGGCCCACGCCGATGAGTACGTGCACATCCGCCCGGGTACCGACATCCCCTTCATCTACGGCCTGCTGTGGCACATCTTCGAAAATGGCTGGGAGGACCAGGACTTCATCGATCGCCGGGTCTGGGCCATGGATGAGATCAAGGCCGAGGTGAAGAACTATCCACCGGACGAGGTGGAGGACATCACCGGGGTGACCGGTGAACAGATGAAGCGGGTGGCCAAGACCCTGGCCGAACACCGTCCCGGCACCATAGTCTGGTGCATGGGGGGGACTCAGCACACCGTAGGTAACGCCAACACCCGTGCCTACTGCATCCTGCAGCTGGCCCTGGGTAACATGGGGACCTCCGGCGGCGGTGCCAACATCTTCCGTGGCCATGACAACGTACAGGGTGCCACCGACCTGGGGTTGCTGTTTGACAACCTTCCCGGCTACTACGGCCTCTCCGAAGGGGCCTGGAAGCATTGGTCCAGGGTATGGGAGCTGGATTACGATTGGGTGAAAAGCCGCTTTGACCAGGGTGAATACCTGGGTAAGAAGCCGATGACCACCCCGGGCATCCCCTGTTCCCGTTGGCACGATGGTGTGATGGAGGACCCGGCCAAGCTGGGCCAGAAAGACAACATCCGCATGGCCTTCTACTGGGGACAGTCGGTGAATACCGAGACCCGTGGGCGGGAGGTGCGCAAAGCCCTCGACAAGATGGATGCGGTGGTGGTGGTGGATCCCTATCCCACCATGGCAGCGGTGATGCACACCCGCAAGGATAACGTGTTCCTGTTGCCCGCCTGCACCCAGTTTGAGACCTATGGTTCGGTCACCGCCTCCAATCGTTCCATTCAGTGGCGTGACAAGGTGGTGGATCCGGTGTTCGAGTCCAAGCCCGATCAGGAGATCATGTATCTGCTGGCCAAGAAGCTGGGCTTTGGTGACCAGTTCTGTAAGAACATCAAGCTCAATAACAACGAGCCTTTGGTGGAGGACGTGACCCGGGAGTGGAACCGGGGCATGTGGACCATCGGTATGACAGGTCAGTCCCCAGAACGGCTGAAGATGCACCAGATGAACTGGGGCACCTTCGAGTTCGAGGATCTGGCGGCCCGTGGTGGCCCTGCCAAGGGTGAAACCTATGGTCTCCCCTGGCCCTGTTGGGGCACCCCGCAACTGGGACACCCAGGTACCCATATCCTCTATGACACCTCCAAGCACATTATGGAGGGGGGCGGTAACTTCCGTGCCCGTTTCGGCGTGGAGTATGAGGGCCAGAATCTGCTGGCAGACGACCCGGGTTCCAAGGGTAATGAGCTGGGCGGTGGCCATCCCGAGTTCAACGACCAGATGCTCAAACAGCTGGGCTGGTGGAGCGAACTGACCACCGAAGAACAACAAGCGGCCGAAGGACGCAACTGGAAGACCGACCTTTCCGGCGGCATCCAGCGAGTGGCCATGGCCCATGGTTGTATCCCCTATGGCAACGCCCGCGCCCGATGCAAGGTGTGGACCTTCCCGGACCCCGTGCCTATCCACCGAGAGCCCCTGTATACCCCGAGACGGGATCTGGCGCTGAAGTACCCCAACCTGGATGACCGTCAGGTGCACCGCCTGCCGACCCTGTACAAGTCGATCCAGGAGAAGGTGATTCGCGAGAATCTGGATAAGAAGTTCCCGTTGATCGTGACCACCGGACGACTGGTTGAGTACGAGGGTGGTGGTGAGGAGACCCGCTCCAACCCCTGGCTGGCGGAACTGCAGCAGACCATGTTCGTCGAGATGAATCCGGCGGATGCGGCGGACCGCGGCATCAGGGAGGGGGATGCGGTGACCCTGCACAGTCCGGAAGGCCCGGTGCTTGAGATCAACGCCATGATCACTGAACGGGTGATACCGGGTGAGTGCTTCATGCCCTATCACTTCGCCGGCATCTTCGAAGGCGAAAGTCTGGTTCCAAGATACCCTGAGGGCACGGTGCCCTATGTCCAGGGTGAGTCTGCCAACACCGCCATGACCTATGGTTATGACCCGGTGACCCAGATGCAGGAAACCAAGGTGTCCATCTGCCAGATCAACAGGGCATAAGGAGGCTCCATGGCAACGATGAAATTCCTCTGCGACACCAAGCGCTGCATCGAGTGTAACGGTTGCGTGGTCGCCTGTAAGAGTAAGAACGACTCCGCCCTGGAGTGGGGCATTCAGCGCCGCCGGGTAGTGACCATCAACGACGGTCAGGTGGGTAAGGAGGCCTCCATCTCGGTGGCCTGCATGCATTGTTCAGATGCCCCTTGCATGGCGGTGTGTCCGGCGGACTGCTTCGAGCGCACCGCCGACGGCATTGTCCGTCACTCCAAGGATAAGTGCATTGGTTGCGGATACTGCTTCTACGCCTGCCCCTTCGGCGCGCCGCAGTTCCCGAAACAGTCGGTGTTCGGATCCAAGGGCAAGATGGACAAGTGCACCTATTGCGCCGGTGGTCCCGACGCCGAGCCCGGCTCGGCCAAGGAACTGGAGCTCTACGGTGTTAACCGCATCGCCGAGGGCAAGCTGCCCTTCTGCGCCGAGGTGTGCTCCACCAAGTCGCTGCTGGCCGGTGATGCCGAGACCATCTCCGAAATCTTCCGCCAGAGGGTGGCGGTTCGAGGAGCATCGGAAGCGGGCTGGGACAGCTAAGGAGGTCGCAATGCGAAGCAATAATCTGTTGCGCCTGTTGTGCTGGCCTCTGCTTGCCCTGGTATTGAGTGCGGGGGTTTACGCCTCCACGCCCGATGCCGAGGAGCAGGCGGGCAGGGCGCTGATGGCGGCTCAGGCGGCGGAGTTACAGGCCGCGGAAGCTCAGGCGACCAACGAACCGGATCCCCTGTGGACCCAGGTCCGTGCCGGTGAGTCCGGGCGTACTACCGCCCAGGGACCTTTCGCCGGGCAACTGATCAACGCCTATGACCCGGCGCTGGTGTCCACCCGCAGTGATACCACGGCGCCGGCACTGGCGGCGGCACTGTTCGGGGTGTTTGTGATCTTTGCCCTGTTCGTGCTGGTGAATGGTCCTTCGCGGCTCAGTGCTGGATTCTCCAATGTCATGGTGAAGCGTTGGCCCAAGACCGACGTCTTTATCCACTGGCTGATGGCGATCCCCTGCCTGCTGCTGATCATCACCGGGTTGATGCTGCTGGCGGGCCGCTATGTGTTCGGTGCCTGGCTCGGGCAGGATGCGGTGGCCGCTATGGCCGCCATGGCCAAGCCGATCCACGACTACATGGCGATCCCCTTCGCCATCGGGGCCATACTGGCGATGTTGCGCTGGATGAAGCACAACATTCCCGCTGGCTATGACCTGAAGTGGTTCACCACAGTGGGCGGTTACCTCAACTTCGGGCCCTTCAAGGATGCCCACCCGGATGCGGGGTTCTCCAATGCCGGCGAGAAGCTGTGGTTCTGGTGTTTCACCATCTTCGGGCTGGTCATCATCGGTTCCGGAGTGGTGATGCTGTTCCCGGACCTGGTTGAGCCAACCCGCAGTGGCAGCCTGTTGGCGATCACTCTCCACGGCCTGAGTGCCATCATCCTGACCGGCTTTACCGTGGTGCACATCTTCATGGCTACGGTGATGTCGGAAGGGGGGATGGAGTGTATGGTCTCCGGTTACTGCGATGAGAACTGGGCCAAACAGCACCACAATGTCTGGTACGACGAAATCAAAGCGGAGGGCTCCATCGAGTACCGTTCTTGATGATAGTTGCTGTGAGCGCGGTGCTGAGCAGCACCAGCAACGTGTTCCGGTACGACGAAATCAAAGCGGAGGGCTCCATCGAGTACCGTTCCTGATTTCCTGTGTGCTAAAACACTGATTTAAAGGCCCCAAGAGGGGTCTTTTCCTTTTGCTGCTTGCATAGGGGAGGGAAAGGTCGTCCAACCTTCCGAATTCTGTTGCGGTTACCTCAGCTCAGGGGAAACTGCTGTACAAAAAGTGAGCAAACAGTCCGATCCAGACCACTTTTTTTACCCCTTTTTGGGGATTATTCTTCACTTGCTGGCGGAAAAAGCCTGACTCAAAGCCCGCTGGCATAACCATGGCTATCGCGGGGATATCCCCCACTTGTCCCACTCTGACCCAGTGATCACAATTTGATAACATTCGCGGTCAATATGTCCCAATGCCTATGATTTCTCTTGGAAAATTAGAGAGAAGCAAAGTTGATTTGAATCACGTTTTCCCTCTTGGGTGCTGGCATAATCGGCGGTGCTAATGTGAGCAAACTCAAAAAATGGGTTGGAGCGTGATGGCGCAGTGACTGGTTCTCGCGAACCGAGGAGCCTGATCTCATTCAGCCCCGTCTACCTAGAAAGAGGTAACAAATGACCAACAAACCCCAGCAGGCGCGCCGAGCGTTTCTGAAGAACCTGGGAATGGGCACCGTCGCTGCAGGCGCAGCGGTTGCGGTAACCAGCACCCAGGCGGTCGCTGCCACCGAAGAGAAGCGTGCGGAGTCCGACAAGGGCTACCGTGAAACCGACCATGTCCGCAGCTACTACGCCAGCCTGCGCGGCCAATAAGTGAGGTTTTCGATGAAACTGGAACGTCAATCCAAGGTTGTGGCGGCCGACAAGAAGGTCGGACTGGGCCTTAACCGTCGTCAATTCCTGAAGAATGCCGGTGTGACCACCGGAGGCATTGCCGCTGCGTCCATGCTGGGTGCCGGCATGATCCGTAAGGCTGAAGCGTCTCAAAGCGTGGATCCCAGCGCGCCGATTGAAGTGAAGCGTACCATCTGCTCCCACTGCTCGGTGGGTTGTGGTATCTACGCCGAAGTGCAGAACGGTGTATGGACCGGTCAGGAGCCAGCCTTCGACCACCCCATCAACCGCGGCGGCCACTGCGCCAAGGGTGCCTCCATCCGTCACCACGGCCACAGCGAGAAGCGGGTCAAGTACCCCATGAAGCTGGAAGGCGGTAAGTGGAAGAAACTGTCCTGGGATCAGGCGATCAACGAGATCGGCGACCTGATGCTGAAGATTCGTGAAGAGTCTGGCCCAGACGCCCTGTTCTTCATGGGCTCCGCTAAGTTCTCCAACGAACAATGTTACATGTACCGTAAGTTTGCGGCCATGTGGGGCACCAACAACATCGACCACTCTGCCCGTATCTGTCACTCCACTACGGTAGCCGGTGTAGCCAACACCTGGGGTTACGGTGCGATGACCAACTCTTACAACGATATGCACAACTGTAAGAGCATGATCTTCATCGGTTCCAACCCTGCCGAAGCGCACCCCGTCGCGATGCAGCACATCCTGACCGGTAAAGAGCGCGGCGCCAAGATGATCGTTGTCGACCCAAGATTCACCCGTACTGCGGCCCACGCCGACGAGTACGTGCACATCCGTCCTGGTACCGACATCCCCTTCATCTACGGCCTGCTGTGGCACATCTTCGAGAACGGTTGGGAAGATCCTGATTTCATCCGTCGCCGCGTATACGGCATGGAGATGATCCGTGACGAGGTGAAGAACTACCACCCTGCCGAAGTCGAGAACATCACCGGCGTAACCGGTGAGCAGATGAAGCGCGTAGCCAAGACTCTGGCTGAGCACCGTCCCGGCACCATCGTATGGTGTATGGGTGGTACCCAGCACACCGTAGGTAACGCTAACACCCGTGCTTACTGCATCCTGCAGCTGGCCCTGGGTAACATGGGTACCTCCGGCGGCGGCGCCAACATCTTCCGTGGTCACGACAACGTACAGGGCGCCACCGATATCGGCCTGCTGTTCGACACCCTGCCTGGCTACTACGGTCTGAAGACCGGCTCCTGGAAGCACTGGGCCAACGTTTGGGATCTGGACTACGACTGGGTGAAAGGCCAGTTCGACCAGGGTGAGTACCTGGGCAAGGTGCCCATGAACACCCCGGGCATCCCATGTTCACGCTGGCACGACGGCGTTCTGGAAGATGCCAAGAAGCTGGGTCAGAAAGACAACGTACGCATGGCCTTCTTCTGGGGTCAGTCGGTGAACACCGAGACCCGTGGTCGCGAAGTTCGTGAAGCCCTGAACAAGATGGACGCCGTTGTGGTTGTGGATCCCTATCCAACCATGGCCGGTGTGATGCACCAGCGTAAAGACGGTGTCTACCTGCTGCCTGCGGCGACTCAGTTCGAGACCTATGGTTCCGTAACTGCCTCCAACCGCTCCATCCAGTGGCGTACCCAGGTGGTTGAGCCTGCGTTCGAGTCCAAGCCTGACCACGAGATCATGTACCTGCTGGCCAAGAAGCTGGGCTTCGCGGAGCAGTACACCAAGCGCATCTCCGTTCAGAACGACCAGCCTAACGTGGAAGACATCACCCGCGAGTGGAACCGCGGCATGTGGACCATCGGCATGACCGGTCAGTCTCCTGAGCGTCTGAAGACCCACCAGGAAAACTGGGGCACCTTCTCTTGGGAAGACCTGGCTGCACCAGGTGGCCCAGCTAAGGGCGAAACCTACGGTCTGCCTTGGCCTTGCTGGGGTACTGCCGAAGTTAAGCACCCAGGCACCCACATCCTGTATGACACCTCCAAGCACATCATGAAGGGTGGCGGTAACTTCCGTGCGCGCTTCGGTGTTGAGCACAACGGTGTCAACATCCTGGCTGAAGACCCAGGCTCCAAGGGTAACGAGCTGGGTGACGGTCACCCAGAGTTCACCGCCGACATGCTCAAGCAGCTGGGTTGGTGGGATGAGCTGACCGCCGAAGAGAAGAAGCACGCCGACGGCAAGAACTGGAAGACCGACATCTCCGGTGGTATCCAGCGTGTTGCCATGAAGCACGGCTGTATCCCTTACGGTAACGCCAAGGCCCGTGTACGTGTGTGGACCTTCCCCGATGAGATTCCGGTACACCGCGAGCCTCTGTACACCCCGCGTCGTGACCTGATCGCCAAGTACCCCACGTACGACGATCGCCAGGTTCACCGTCTGCCGACCCTGTACAAGTCCATTCAGCAGAAGGTCATCAAAGAGGACCTGGATAAGAAGTTCCCGCTGGTGGTCACCACAGGTCGTTTGGTTGAGTACGAGGGTGGTGGTGAAGAGACCCGTTCCAACCCATGGCTGGCCGAGCTGCAGCAGGAGATGTTCGTTGAGATCAACCCTGCCGACGCTGCTGACCGCGGTATCCGTGATGGCGATAAGATCAAGCTCAAGTCTCCTGAAGGTGCAGTGCTGACCATGCAGGCGATGGTCACCGAGCGTGTGATCGAGGGTGAGTGCTTCATGCCTTACCACTTCGCCGGTGTCTTCGAAGGCGAAGAGCTGCAGTATCCGGAGAGCGGTGGCGTGAGCACCAAGCCCTATGTGGTAGGTGAGTCTGCCAACACCGCCATGACCTACGGTTATGACCCGGTGACTCAGATGCAGGAAACCAAAGTGTCCCTGTGTCAGATCGTTAAAGCTTAAGGCCGTTAGAGGAGATTAGCTCAATGGCAACCATGAAATTCATGTGTGACACCAAGCGCTGCATCGAATGTAACGGCTGCGTCACCGCTTGTAAGAACGAGAACGACAGTGCCCTGGAATGGGGCATCTCCCGCCGCCGCGTAGTGACCATCAACGATGGTCAGGTTGGCAAGGAGGCGTCCCTGTCCGTAGCCTGCATGCACTGTGCCGACGCGCCCTGTATGGCCGTTTGCCCTGTGAATGTGTTCTCCAAGACCGACGACGGCATCGTGCTGCACGACAAGGAGCGCTGCATCGGTTGTGGCTACTGCTTGTACGCCTGCCCATTCGGCGCCCCTCAGTTCCCGAAGCAGTCTACCTTCGGTTCCAAGGGCAAGATGGACAAGTGCACCTTCTGTGCCGGTGGCCCCGATGTCGAAGCGGGCAGTGCCAAGGAGCGCGAGCTCTACGGTGCCAACCGTCTGGCAGAGGGCAAACTGCCCATGTGCGCCGAGCTGTGCTCCACCAAAGCACTGCTGGCGGGTGATGCGGACACTGTGTCCTCCATCTTCCGTGAGCGTGTGGTGAGCCGCGGTGGCAACCAGGCCTTCGTGTTTAACACCAAGACGGGTGCCTAACTAGCATCGGCCCAAGGGGCGCTGGACGGGACGCCGCCAGTCGCCCCTTTTCTCCATGGAGAAACTTATGTCTAAAACTCTGTTACGACCTCTGCTGATGCTGGTGGCCCTGATGCTGCCGCTGATGGGGTTTGCGGCCGATGATCCCGGTACCGTAGCCCAACAGGCGGGCAACCAGACTGAGGTGGTATGGCAGGCGCTGCAACAGGGTCAGGAGGGGTACACCACCTCCCAGAGCCCGTTCCACGCCAAGCCCATCAACACTTATGACGAGCGCATCATCCCGGTGCGTGAGCAGTATCTGGCGCCCGGCATGATGCTGGCTCTGTTCGGCATGATCGGCGTGTTTGTGCTGTTCGTGCTGGTTAACGGCATCTCCAAGTTGCACGACGGTTACTCAGGCAAGATGGTGTTCCGCTGGTCCAAGGCGGACGTGGCCATTCACTGGCTGGGGGCCATCCCCTGTCTGCTGCTGATCATCACCGGTCTGCTGCTGATGGCCGGTCGTCACTTCTTTGAGCCAACCCTGGGTCAGGGCACCTTCGCCGCCATCATGGCAGCGGCCAAGCCTATTCACGACTACATGGCGATTCCGTTCATGTTGGGTTGGTTGCTGATGACCATCAAATGGGCCAAGAATCAGATCCCGGCCAAGTACGATCTGGATTGGTTCATGGTGGTGGGTGGCTACATCAACTTTGGCCCCTTCAAGGGCAAGCACCCGGACGCTGGCTTTGCCAACGCCGGTGAGAAGATGTGGTTCTGGACCTTCGTGCTGTTCGGTGCGGTGATTGTCGCTTCCGGCGCCATCTTGCTGTTCCCGAATGTCTTCGAGCCCAGCCGCACCCTGAGCCTGCTGGCGATCATCGCCCACGGCGCGTCGGCGATCATCATCTGTGCCTTCTCCATCGTGCACATCTTTATGGCCACCGTGATGTCCGAAGGTGGCATGGAGTGCATGAAGTCCGGTTACTGTGATGAGAACTGGGCCAAGCAGCACCACAATGTGTGGTACGACGAGATCAAAGCCGACGGCAGCCTGAAGTACAAGGCCTAATCGGTTTATACCGCTTTCCTCGGAAGGGAAAACCAAGCCCCGCACAGCCTAGGCTGGCGGGGCTTTCTTTATGGGTTTTTCAGTCAGAACTGGTTACATCTTCTCGCAGAAATCTCTATGGATTGAATGGTAATCTGCAATTATCTCAACTGGTTGATATAAGGATGCCATGCTGGAGTGTCATGCCCTCAGCAAGGGGTTTGGTGGTCGCCCGGTGCTGGACAACTTCAGTGCCCGGTTCGACAGCCGCCGTACCCTGCTCAGCGGCCCCAATGGCCGAGGTAAGACCCTGCTACTGAAGATCATCGCCGGTGCGGTGACACCCGACAGTGGCAAAGTGGTGTTTGTCCCAGGGGCAGGCAGAGAAGTGGCATTGGCATCAGACGGCCTGGCGCCACCCGGGCTGCTGACCCTGGCAGAGGTACTGGCGTTTGAGGCCAGGCACAACCCGGTAGATTCGGAGCTCCAACAGAGCCTGATCGCCGAACTGGGGCTGGAGCCTCATCTGCATAAGACCTACGCCAGCCTCTCCACCGGTACCGAGAAGAAGGCCTCTCTGCTTCGGGCATTGACCATGCAATCCCGCTGGCTGTTGTTGGATGAACCTTTTAACGGCCTGGATGCGGCCGCTCTTCCCGTGGTGGAGCGGGTGATACTGGCTGATCCCAGGCCGATGATCCTGGTGGACCATCAGCGGCGTCTGGCGGTGGATACCGAGGTGTGTCTTTAGGGGGTGTTGGTCTATGGCGATTGGGATTTGGCTGAGAGTGACGGCCACCAATCAAGGCGTTCGATCACAGGCATAGTGGTTCTACGTCAAGATCGAACAACGCAGAGTGGTGGTTGTCAGGCCAGCCCCATCGGGCGCCGCGCGTTACCCGGGTTCATCATCCTCTGACGCAATCACCAAGTGCTTTAAACCCATAACAGCCAAGTGTTGGCGCAAAAACAATCAACATAGGTCAACATCCCCTTATGAACTATGGTCAAATGCACCGTCGAAAAGTGGCCCTCTACCGGGCTTCCCATCCCTGGTTCAACTACCTGTTACTGGGGCTGGTCAACCTGGTGGTACCCCTGATGCTGCTGTTTGCGCCTCTCCCCGGTTACCTGATGTTCGACACCACCAAGGCGATGGCAAGGCCTCTTGGGGCGTCGCTGTTTCTGCTGATCGCCTTGCTGCCGTCGCTGTTTTATTGGCTCTGGTGGAACAGAGAGGAGTTGGGGTATCTGAGTTATGTGGATGGCCGTGCCCGCTCTTTGTTCAATCACCTGAGGGCAGCCTTGCCATACCAGCTGCCTTTTGTGGTGGTGGCGAGTGCAGCTTTCTTAAAATTGCCGGCTGAGTGGATTACCCCATGGTCCCTGTCACTGTATGGGATTACCCTGGTGCTGCTGGCGGTACTGGGTTTTCTGCTGCCCCTGTGGAGCCGCATCCGCTTTGACCGGCTGGCATTGCCCCGTCCGGGCATCTATGGCCGGCTGCTGCTGGCCGCCATGAGCTCTCAGGTGTGGTTCCGTCTGGGCAGTGCCATTGCCTTCAGTCTGTTTGCCCTGACTTGGTTAAACCGGGTGCAGTTTGATGCTTTGACTCTTGGCCTGGGGGCGATGTTCTCCCTCTCGGCGCTCTACTTCTGGATTACCGCCTATGCCAGTCATCGCAAGGGTCTGGCGCCCTGGATAGCCTATGGCAATTACGTCACCGGGCAGTTTGAAGGACAGCTTCTGGGGCGGTTGCGTCTGGGGTATCTATTGATGGGCCTCTGTTGCGCTCTTCTCGCTTTGATTTGACCGCCCCGATCGCTAAGCTGTGGCCTTTCCTGATTGTTCGACGAGATACCATGACCCACACTGCCGATGAGCTGATTCACTCCCTGAATCTTCAACCCCATGTGGAGGGCGGCTACTACGCCCCCAGCTTCGCCTCGGACACCGCCTTCGATGAGCAGCGCGCCCTGTGGACCAGCATCTACTTTTTGCTTAAGTGCGGCGAGGTGTCCCATTTTCACCGACTGACCGCCGATGAGATGTGGTATTTCCACGGTGGCCAGTCGATGACCATCAGCATGATTCACCCGGATGGGCGGCTTGAACAGGTGCAGTTGGGCATGGACTTGGCGGCGGGGGAGCGTCCTCAGACGCTGGTGCCCAAAGGGGCGATCTTTGGCTCGGCCATGAACAACCCGGGTTACTCCCTGGTGGGCTGCATGGTTTCCCCCGGCTTCACCTTCGGTGACTTTGAACTGTTTGAGCGCGAAGATCTGTTGGCCCGCTACCCTCAGCATCGGACCGTCATCGAGAAGCTGACCCGCTGATCAGCCGAGTCGGGCCAGGGCAAAGCGGTGCAGGTAGTCGATCACCTGGGTAGCGGCATCAGCCGCGGCCCTGGCATCCCCTGAGGCCACCGTTTTCATCACCTCTGCATGCAGGGTGGCGGGGTGCTCGCTGTCCGGCCCCTTGTGGATAAACCAGAAACGGCGGGAGAGCCCCTGCAGCGGCAACATTGTCTGGCGGATATACTCGTTGCGGGATCCCTCCACCAGCAGTTCATGTGCCCGGCGTAGCAGGGTGAAGAAGGTCTGGTCGTCGTGGCGTTGGGCACACTCGAGGATGGCGTCCGCCAGCTCCAGCATCTGACGCTTCTGTTCCGGGGTGCTGCGCTGGGCCGCCAGTTCGGCGCACAAGGACTCCAGTGCCCGGCGGATCTCCAGCAGTTTCAACTGACTCTCCACCGTCACTTCAGGGATCTGAATGCCCCGGCGCGGATGGATGATCACCATCTGCTCCCATGCCAGTTTCTGCAGCGCTTCCCGCACCGGCGTGCGGCCTGCGTCCACCATTTCGGCCAGCTGTTTCTCCGAATACATGGCGCCCGGTTTCAGGGATTGAAAGATGATCATCCTCTCCAGTTCGGAGTAGGCGACTTCCGTTAGTGAGACCTCTTTTTCCATCATCTGTCCCAGTGAGTCATGTTGAAGGGTCTTTGGTGGCAGTGTCACCATGAAGACCGGCAGGGAGGAAATAAATTGATATGATAATCAATATATCAGAAGAATATCATAGTCATTCCAACAAAAAAGCCGACTCCTGGGAGTCGGCCTGAACTCAGAGCGCCCGGGTTAGGCGGGCAGCATCTGCAGATCGCTGCCGTCCCAGTGGAATCTGTGGGTACGCACCTTAGCCAGGAAGGCGGCCCGGTTGTCGTAGAAGGAGGTCTTGGTCATGTTGACCCCGTCCCACACCGTGGGGACGTTGAAGTACTCCACCGCGAAACCACTGGCGGAGGCGGTGGCCACACTGACCCCATGCTCCCACATGCGGGAGAAGACCAACTTGGAGCTGACGTCGTCACGCTTGCTGGCGGTCAGGGCGATGGTGTCGAAGAAGTACTTCAGCTGGCTCACCTCGGGCGGAACGTCCCCCAACTGGGCCAGCAATCCGTTGAGACCATCGTCCAGGAAACTGCCGAAGGTGCCGGAGCTGACCGAGGAGGTGGTGAAGTCCACCGAGGCCAGGCCGGTATTGGGGTTGGCCGGGTGTTGGGTGACGAAGCTGGCGTGGATGTCCCCGGACACCGTCAGGGTGCCGGTGGCGCTGAGCAGGTCATTGACCAGGCTGCCCTTGAACTGAGGGAATCCGTCCCAGTGGTCCACGTTCAGGTAGAACCGCTGCTTCAGGGCGGCAGGCACCAGGTCAGAGTCCAGCACCGCTTCCAGATCCGCCACACCGCTGTCGGCGCGGTTGGGTGAGAGATCCGCCAACAGCGGCGCGAAGGAGACTGAGCTGGCCATCACCTTGTGGGTGGCGTCAGACTGAGTCACCACGCCCTGAAGCCAGCTGAATTGGGCCTGGTCATAGGGGGTCTGGACGCTGCTGCCCTGCTGCTGGGCCATGAACTCCAGGTAGCCGGCGTAGAGGTCGAAGGTTTCGCGGATCACCAGATAGCGGGCGCCCAGATCGGAGAACAATGTGGTCTTGCCCAGGGTGTAGTAGGCCAGACCGGTGTCCACGCCGGTTTCCGGAAGCGGGGGCAGTGCCTTGAGCGGATGGCCGTCGGGCAGGGCGGCCTGAGCCTGAACCAGCACCAGGTTAAGGTAACTGGAGGTCAGCTTGCCGGTGACGGCGGCAGTGGCTTTGGCGGCGGCCTCGGCGACGGCGGTCTCTTGGTCCAGTCCCAGCCGGGTCATCAGCTCCTGGGTATAGAGGCCGGTGAAGATCTCCGCGAAGGCGGTTTTGTAGGGAGCCAGGGCATCGGTGTCGATGTCCACCACCGGACTCATTTGGGCCAGGGTGGCGTCGATGGCTGCCTGAGGCATCCCCTGGGCTCCGAGGAAGGCGGTCAGGGTGTCACTGTCCATCACCACGGTGGCCGGGAAGGCATCCTCAGGGATCAGGTGATCCGGGCGGAAGGTGCGGTAGTCGGTCATCGCCAGGTGTAGGTGCTGTCCGAATCTCAGGTCGCGATAGATCTTGGTGTTGGGGAACAACTGATCTTCGCTGACCTCCAGGGCGCCACTGCCGCTGTCGCCATGGGGGGCGGTGTGGTCGATGGGCATAAACTCGAAGTAGACCTGTTCGGCATTGCGCTTGCGGCTGGTTTGCTCCTCGTTGCCGGCACCACCGAGGTAGGTGGCGTTGGTCTGCCAGCTGTCATCGGAGAACTCGTGGTCATCCCAAATCGCCACCAGGGGGTAGCGTTCATGCAGCTCCTGCAAAACCGGGTCGGCCCGGTAGACCTCATACAGCTGGCGGTAGTTGTCCACGCTGGCGGCGGCCTGGAAGGCGCTGTCGCCTGTGCCTATGGTCAGTGCACCGCCGCCGTCGCGAAACTCGAACTGGCGCTCGCCGTCGGTGGCCTGGAAACTGGCGTCACCGCTGGTCTCATAGATGTAATCCCCCAGATGCATCATGAAGTCCAGGTCATCCCGGGCCAGCAGTGACAGGTAGGTGTTGTAGTAACGGCCCAGGTAGTCCTGGCAGCAGGCAAATCCGAACTTGACCTCCACGTCGGCATCGGTGGCCGGTGCGGTCTTGGTGCGGCCGATGCGGGAGCTGATCAGCTTGCCCTCTTTCTCATAGAGGAAACGGTAGTAGTAGTGGCTGTAGGGGGACAGGTCGGTTACCCGTACCTTCAGGCAGTGGCCGTTGGCCGCGGCGGCGGTAAAGGCCTCCTCCACCATCACCTCCTGGAAACTGGGGTCGGTGGAGAGCTGCAGGGTCAGGGACAGGTCCCCGTCGCCGTCCACGGCCCGGGTCCAGAGAATCACCGAATCGGGACGGGGATCGCCGGACATCACCGACTGGGGGAAGTACTCCGGCATGATCTCCGGCAGCACTGTGGCCTTGTCTTCCGGGTTGTCGTTGGAACAGCCGGTGAGGCTGGGGAGGGTCATGGCCCCGGCGGAAACCACCAGGGTGTGCAGAAAGCGGCGGCGGGTAAAGCTCATCGAGTCATCCTTGCTTTGTTGTCGTTATCTTTGCCTCATCAACCCAATGGGTTGTACATCCTGTAAGGCTGCGGGCTCAGGGGTGAGCACCCTATGTTGATAACAGATTATTGCAGAAGTGTGAACAGGTATGACCACAAAAGAGCGGGCGACCAAAAGAGAGGCGTCGCCCGCTGCGGGGGTTAGAAGTAGTAGCCGACGTTGATGTTGATGCGGCTGTCGGTGGGGGAGTCCGGATTGGACAGGCCAACGCCAGGGCCGCCGGCAAAGGTCATGTTGTCGCCGACAATGTAGTCGAAGTAGGCCCAGATGGGACCGCGGTTCACCGACACACCGAAGACGTTCTGCATGGAGTCGTCCTGCCCCTTGCCGTCCGGAGAGACCAGACCATAGTCGTTGTAGAGGGTGAACCCACCCCAGCTGGTGTCAAAGTGACGGGCCAGGTTGAGGTTATAACCGGTCGCTTCGGTGGCGATGTCGTAGCGGGCACCCACTACGCCGACGGTGACGGTGTCCGCCTTGTCGGCACTGTCGATGTGGTAGTCGGTGACCTGGGCCTGCAGGTTCCAGGGGCCCAGCTGCAGATCGGCGTGCACCGCGTAGGCCTGGCGATCGCCATTGTCCGACAGTTCGGCGTGATACAGCTGGCCTATTTCAACGGAGGCACCCAGCTTCAGGTGACCCTGGTCCAGAGGCAGGGTGTACACCAGGCGGGCATTGACCTGATTGCTTTCCTCGTTGTCGCCGATGATGTCGGCGGCGTAGCGATCGGCGGTGCCCGGGCCATACTCGGCGCTGGCGAAATAAGCCAGATCCAGGTGCCACTGATCACGGTCGTACACCAGCTTCACACCGGCATCGTAGTCGTCTTCGAAGCCCAGATAGTAGTTGGTGCTGAACCAGTAGGAGTTGGAGACAAAGCCCTGTTTGCCGAAGGGCACCTTGACGATGCCCACCTGAACCTGGGTGGTGTCACCGAAGTTCATGTAACCGTAGGCACGCTTGACGTAGTTGAGGCCGTTGGCGATGCGATAATCGGCGCTCAGGCCCACGCCGTCGATCATCCCGTCGTAGGTGAGGGAGAGGGCGTCGAAGGCGAAATCACCCCCCTTGTCCTTGGAGGCGTCGCTGTAATCTTTCCAGCCATAGTTGGCTCGCAGGAAGCCGCCGAAGTTCATGCCATCATCGGCGGGCGCAGCGTGCACCAGCGGGGTGAGGGTAAACTGGGTCAATGCCAGCAGGCTGACCAATTTCATCTTATTCATTTTATTCAATTCCTGACGTGGAAAATCCAGGCTAGGGCACCGGATAGGGCTCCACCGCAGAGACCCACAGGGTGTAGGCGGTACTGAACAGGCCCGAGAGGTGCTTGTCCACCTGCAGTTCACCGATGAGGTAGACCGGCCTGCCCTGTTCGGCGTCGAGCTTGACGTCCGGCTTGAGTTTCACCTGGATCAACTGGTTGGCGGGTGGTGGCGGCTTGTGCAGACAGATCTCCGGCTGAGGGCTGAGAACGGTGATGGTGGGCGCCGAGGAGGCCAGGGCGTCCACGTGATCGTGACCGGGCAGGGCGGCGGCCACACTGTTCTCGATAATAAAGCCGGGGATCACGACCAGTTTGCCGTCCAGGGCCGGATTGATGCGATCAAACACCGATTGGGCCTCGGTGTTGCTGCCAGCCAGCTCGGGCCATAGCAGGGACTGGGGTTGTGCCTGAGTTGGCAGGGCGAGCAGGGCGGCCAGCAGTAGCAGTGGAGTCAGTTTCATGGTGCTTACCTGGAAAAGATGGCCGGCTTGCGCCGGCCATAAACCTGGAGATAACTAAACGAGGCGTTTATTTACTGAGGACGAACCGCATCGAAGCCGTAGCCACCACGGCCTTCACGGACGGCGTGAGACTGGGTATAGGGGATGAAGTCGAACATCAGGGTTTCACCTGGGCCAACATCCTGAGGCCACTGGTACTTGAAGGTGGAGAACTTGCCATCCTGAGGGAACCAGTACATGTAGATCAGATCCTGATCGTCATAGGTGTTGGGGGTGTAGTGCATCGCCTTGGAGGGGATCTCGATGTAATCACCAGGCTGGAAGTGCTGCATGCGACCCTGGGACCAGGTCAGGCCCTCGCCGCTGAGGCCGTAGTAGCACTCCATTTCCCGGTGGTAGTGGGGGATGGCGGTACCGGGAGCCACGCGCACCAGACCGATCACGGTAGGCTCGTCGTTCAGCTCTTTCCAGCACATGCCCACTTCGGTGGCAGACGCGCCGCCTTTGGGGCAGGGGATCAGCTTGTCTGGGTTGTCGATGGTCCAGGTCAGCCAGCCGGAGTCGTTGGCACCCTTACCGCCGTGGTCGTTGGACTTAACGGTGTAGATGTCCTTCTTGCCGGATTTCAGCTCCTCCAGGTAGGCCAGGGCCTGCTCCTGCTTACACACCTGAGGCATCAGCTTGGTGGGGGCATATGGGGTGTAAGGCAGAGGCTTCTCGTTGTGCCAGGGTTGATCCGCTGGTTTGTCGGCGGCGCAGACGGCGCCGCTGACCATCAGAGCAGCAAGAGTGAGTGCGAGTTTTTTCATCATCGTTTCCTCGGAAGGTTGTTGTTATTTGAACTTCGGGTAGTCGAAGTTGTGGCATTCCTGGCACAGCGCTTTCTTGGCGGCATGCTCGCCGTGGCACTCCTGACAAGGGGCCTCCTTGCCGTAGTGCATGCTGTCGTGGGGGTTCTGGCGAGCCTCTTCACCATGGCGTTCGGTCTGTTTGGCCACCTCATCCATGCTGTGGCACTGCAGGCAGGCCTCATCGGAGGGGAAGCGCTTCATGCCCTGGTCGTGACAGGTTTTACAGCCGGCGTCGTAGACGTCCATGTGGTAGTCGCGCTTGTTCTGGGCGGCGGCGCCAAAGCTCAGGGTCAGGGCCAGGGTGGCGGCAAACAGGGTTACAGTGGATTTCATGGCGATTAGGCCTCCATGATTGAGCGGGCAGCGGTCACGCCGAACGCCATACATTCTGGGGTAGAGCAGCCACCGAGTCGGCTTACTCCGTGGATGCCACCGGTGACCTCACCAGCGGCGTACAGGCCTGGAATCGGCTTGCCGGTCTTGGCGGCCAGCACTTCAGCCTTGGTGTTGATCTGGATGCCACCCTGGCAGTAGTGCACCTTGGGCCACAGACGCTGAACGATGAAGGGGGGTGTCAGCTTGATGCCGCGGCCGGCGTCCATACGCTTGCCAAATTGGGTGTCCTCGCCGCTTGCTACGAAACCGTTCCAGTCGGCAATCTGCTGCTTCAGCGGCGCCAGGGGCACGTTGAAGTGCTTGGCAATGGCTTCGACAGAGTCAAATTCCCAGGCGACGTTGTACTTGAGGACGTTGTGCATGGAGGGGTCTTTCTGAGCCTCATGCTTGGGAGCAATCAGCAGGGCAGGGTTGGGGTTGCCATCCTTGTCGCGACGCTGAAGTTCCAGATCGGCACGGGTCTTACGGTCGGCAATTTCGTTCATGAAACGCTGGCCGGTGTTGCGGTCGATGGCAATGGAGTGGGGGAAGTTGTACAGGGAGAAGCCTGCACCGTAACCGAAGCCACCCTCGTCTGGGGATGCCCAGGGGCCGGACTGGATGTGGGCCAGGTGAACCGGGGTCGCGCCGGCGGCCAGCATCTCGATGAGGCCGTCGCCGGTGGCGCCCTTGGCGTTGGTGCAGCCCACTTCGGCGGTCAGGGTCGGATCCTGCGCCTGACGGAAGTTGATGTTGTAACCAAAGCCACCGGTGGCAATGATCACCCCGCGGTTGGCCTTAACATTGACGATTTCGCCGCTGTCTTCGTGGCCGAAGTGGTAACCCTTACGAATCTGGATGCCGATGACACGACCCTTTGCGTCGCGGATCAGGTGCTCGAACTTGTGACGGATGTGAGTCTTCACGCCCATTTCACGAGCGGTTTTCAGCATGGGGCGGATGAAGCCGGAGCCGGAACGCTCAATAACCTGGTGGCTGCGGGTGGCGCTGGTGCCGCCGGTGGTGATGATGTGGTCGCGGTAGACACAGCCGCAATCCTTGGTCATCTGGTAGATGTAGGGGCCCAGTTCGGCGCTGTGGCGCAGCAGAGTTTCGCTGGCGATACCGCGGCCGGACTTCAGCTGGTCTTTCACCATCAGCTCGGCGCTGTCGTTGATGCCCAGTTTTTTCTGCAGCTCGGTGCCGGCGAAGCAGGCCTGGCCGGCGTTCAGGGTGCTGTTGCCGCCATAGACCCCCATCTTTTCGAAGACCACCACATCCTTGGCGCCTTTGCGCATCGCCTCAACGGCGGCGGCCAGTCCGGCAAAACCGGAGCCGATGATGATGATCTCGTGCTCAGAGTCCCATTGGGTCGGTTCATCGCCGCACTTGGCGGATGCCACCATGGGCATCATGGCGCCGGCGGCCATGCCGGCTCCCAGTTTCATAAACGAACGTCTGTCATGCATAGTGTTTATCTCGCGCAGTGAATGTGGAATTACTTTATCGCTGGCGGGAGAGGCAAAAATAAGCGCGAGATCACAGTGGTATTTCGGTGAAAAAAGTTTTCGTGAGTGTTTCGCAGAAAAAATTTCTTGCGCTGTAATTGAAATAAAAACTGTGGTCTGGGTAGCGAAAATAACTCGCACATTGTGACAAAGTAACGGCGCCTGAAATTAATCAGTGATGAGGTGACCATGCACTGCCCCAAAACCAATCTGGATATCATGCGCTGTAATGAGCTGTTGAACGTGGCCGAAAGCCTGGTTGACGAGCATGGTGTGGTCTCGTTTCGTTTTGCCCAGATGGCCAAGGAGGCCTCCTGTTCCAACCACACCCTGTATAAGTTCTTCCAGTCCAAGGAGGATGTGCTGGTGTGCCTGTTCCTGCGCAACTGTACCTCCAACTACATGCCGCTGTTTCTTGAACAGCACCCCGAGCTGACCGAGCTTGAGCGGGCGGCGGTGCCGGCGGTGTTCTCCCTGATCTCGGTGTCTCGCAGCCAGACCTTTAACATTTTGAGGGTGGTGTCTATCAACTCCATGTTCTGGCAGATGGCCAGCGACGAGAAGATTGCCCTGCTCAGGGAGCGGGTGAACTTGTTCTGGAGCCGGGTGCATCTGCACATAGAGCAGGCTCAGCAGAGTGGCGCTTTGCAGGCGACCGAAGCCCAGGTGATGGAATTAACTCAGGCAATCTATTTCTTTATGGCGGGCAGTCTTTCCTCTTACGAAAGTCAACTTATGGAAAGCAAATATTTAACCGAAAAGAACCCAACTTATTATCGACACTTGGCTGAGATGATGAATCGATATAAGTGGAATGAGGTGGCTACTGAAACCAAGTTTGAGAATTTGGCCAATAAGATAGAGCTATTTTTTGATAAACATTACAAGCCGAATAAAAACTGTGAGCGTTGCCTGAAATTTCATGGCTATAACGATGTCCGCCAGCTTCCCAAACTCTGACCGCCGCAGTTTGGCTTGTGGTTCTATTGCAGGTCACAAATATCCCTATTAACCAAAGGGTTACCCCTCTTTCCGTGCGTTGCTCACCTTTTCTGAGACATTTTGCGCTGGATCACGCTTTTCCCCAAGGCTACAATGGCGCCGCGCCAAAGCGCATCAACGGAAGATGATAAAAAACGCACCTGCCAAGCAGGGCAAAGGGGTCAATATGGATACACAGGTAACGCGCCTGGAAGCCGTGGACTTTCACAGCGAGGACGCCGCCGAGCGTTTTGTGAAGTCTCTGCGGGATACCGGGTTTGGGGTGCTGAAGAACCATCCGCTGTCGCAGCAGAGGGTTCAAGGCATCTACGACAACTGGCTGACCTTTTTTGGTACCGAGGAGAAGCACCAGTTTGCTTTCAACCCGGAAGCCCAGGATGGGTTCTTTGCTGCGGAGGTAGCGGAGAGTGCCAAGGGATCAGATAAACGGGACATCAAGGAGTACTACCACTACTACCCTTGGGGTCAATGTCCCACCCAGTTGAAGAGGGAACTGCAGGAGTACTACGACACCACGCTGGCGTTTGCCACCACCCTGTTGGAGTGGATTGAGCGGCATACACCTGCCGACGTGGCCGAGCACTACCGCGAACCCCTGCCCAATATGATCAAGGGCAGTGAGCAGTCCCTTCTGCGCGTGTTGCACTATCCGCCCATGACCGGCGAGGAGGAGCCCGGCGCCATTCGTGCCGCCGCCCACGAGGACATCAACCTGATCACCATCTTGCCTGCGGCCAATGAGCCCGGGCTTCAGGTGCAGGGAAAAGATGGCCAGTGGCTGGATGTACCCTGTGACTTCGGCAACCTGATCATCAACATAGGTGACATGTTGCAGGAAGCCTCCCAGGGGTATTTCCCCTCCACCACCCACAGGGTGATCAACCCTGAGGGGATGGACTTCAACCGGTCGCGGGTGTCATTGCCGCTCTTTATCCACCCCAGATCTGAGGTGGTGTTGTCGGAGCGTCATACGGCTCACAGCTACCTGATGGAACGACTGCGTGAGCTTGGCGTCATCTAGCCAAAATTCATGATGATGGTTTAAGCCGCTGACCCAGATCAGCGGCTTTTTTATTGGTTACTCAGGGTAACGGACGCCGGCCAGTTGCCCAGATAGGGCCCACAGCCGCTGGCTGACCTCCCTGTTCAGGATCTCAGCCTTGAGACGGTCGTAGGGACGTTGGTGCCAGTCTGGATCGTCGAAGTCGATCCCCCCTCCCACTTGTAGCCGCCGCTGCTGACGGTGACCACCCGCGCCTGTTCTGAAGCGAGCAGTTGGGGCATCAGCCTGCCGGTCAGGGCAAAGTGACCCAGGTGATTGGTGGCCATGTGCATCTCGCGGCCGGTGTCGGTGTGATGCAAGGTCTCCAGATTGACCACGCTGGCGTTATTGAGCAGCAGGTCCAGCTTGGGGTGGCGGGCAGCAAAGGCCTGGCTGAACCGGTCGATGGACTCAGGTCCAGGGGCAGGATCTCAATTTGTGCCTGGGGGGGCTCTAGCCGGATTCTGCGCTTGGCACACTCACCCTTGTCGGTATCGCGGCAGGCGATCACCACCTGGGCGCCAGCTTGAGCCAGCTGCAGGCTGGATTCAAATCCAAGGCCGATGTTGCCGCCGGTGACGACGGCGATCTTGCCCAATTGGTCAGGCAGCAAAGTGGGATTCAAGGTGCTTTGTCCTACTCGGTTGCCTGGGCCAGTATCGTCTGGGTTCGGGGAGAGGGCCACCAGCTCTGGCTGGTGAAGCTCTCTGTCAGGGCGACCGCCTCCCCGAAGATGGGGGTCACCAGATTAACCTGGTGCTGGCGGGCCAGTTGATGAATGCGTTCCAGGGGTTCGTACCATTCGTGCAGCGCCAGATCAAAGGTGCCGTTGTGAATCGGCAGCATCGCCTTGCCTCTGAGATCCAGGTGAGCCTGCAGGCTTTCCTCTGGCAGCATGTGCACCTCGCTCCAGAGATCGTGGTAGGCACCGGTTTCCATCAGGGTCAGATCGAAGGGGCCCAGCCGCTCGCCAATCTCTTTGAAGCCACTGAAGTAGCCGGAGTCACCACTGAAGTAGACCCGGGCTTCGACACCGGCCAGCACCCAACTGGCCCACAGAGAGCGGTCCCGGTCCAGCAGTCCGCGTCCGGAGAAGTGCTGGGTGGGGGTGGCAGTCAGGATCAGGCCATCCAGATTGACCTCCTGCCACCACGCCAGCTCGATGATCTTGTCGGGGCTGATCCCCCAGTTACGCAGGTGGCTGCCCACCCGCAGGGGAGTCACGAACCATTCGACCTTGCTGTCCAGGGCCAGGACGGAGGCCTTATCAAGATGGTCATAGTGATCGTGGCTGATCACCACCGCCTTGATATGGGGCAGATCCTCCATGGCCAGCGGGCTGGGATGAAACCGCGTGGGGCCGGCCCATTGCACCGGGGAGGCGCGGTCACTGAAGACCGGGTCGGTGAGCAGCCAGTGGCCATCCAACTGCATCAGGACGGTGGAGTGACCCAGGCGATAGACTCGGGGGCTGGGCTGATCCAGCTCATCCAGGGGGATGGGGCGCAGGGGAATGGGCTGCTTGGGGGTGGCAGCTTCACGCTGATCGCGGAAGTAGGCCTTGGTGATCTCCCAGATTTGACCCGCGCTGTAGCGGATGTCGACATCGGTGTTGGTGAACTTCGGTTGACGCCAGGCGTCACGGTTCAGAGCACAACTGGTCATTACTAGAGCTCCTATCAATAGGGTGAACACGACCTTCATTGGGACACCAAATAAGTAAACTGTTCGGTGTAGTTTACTTTCTGTGCTTTAAAAGTAAACCGACAAGTGTAAAATTCTGTGTGTCATCCAGCCACAGGCGACCGCAGGTCATGAGTGAAGTAAAGCGAACCCGTAGCGAAATCAAAAGAGAAGCGATCATCGATGCCGCCAGGCATGCCTTTGCCGAGCAGGGAGTTCAGGGCACCAGCATGGACAGGGTGGCGGCACTGGCTCAGGTGTCCAAGCGAACCGTCTACAACCACTTTCCCAGTAAGGAAGCCTTGGTGATGCATCTGCTCAGGGAGTTGTGGCAGCAGGCCCTGACTCAGAGCAAGATCCAGTATCAGGGAGATGAACCTCTGGCGCCTCAGCTGCAGGCATTGCTGGAGGAGGAGCTGGCGATGATGAGCGATCCGGTCAACCTGGATATGATGCGGGTGGCCTTTGGCCATTTTCTGTTCCATCCGGAACAGATGCAGGCGGAGATGGAAAAGTATGGTGAGTTGGAAACTGGACTGCAGCGCTGGCTGGCGGCGGCGGTGGCCGATGGCCGGCTCAAGTCCCTGGAGATTCCGTTTGCCGTCGAACAGCTGCATGGCCTGATCAAGGGCTGCGGGTTCTGGCCTCAGGTACTGATGTCGATGCCCCCCCTGGGGGAATCGGAGCGCCAGCATCTGGCGGCGGAGTCCGCCGCCATGTTCCTCAGCCACTACCGCCTGTAGGGGGCGCATTCAGACTGGGTTGCGAAGGCCGGCAGCCTGGTCTGTTCATCTACCTGCTGTCAGAAAAGTCAGTACTCGCTTACTGACAGAAGCGCACTTAGATTGAATTTTTTATGAAACGGATACTGGGCCTCACTGTGAGGATTCAGCGCTGGCCCGCAGCTGCGTGGCGATCTATGCTGACCACTTTGTCCCAGCTCGAGTAGACAGTGATGAAGATAGTGATCGCCCCCGATTCCTTCAAAGAGAGCCTCACCGCCATGGAGGTCGCCAACGCCATCGAAGCGGGTTGGCACCAGATAGATGCTGAAGCTCAGACGATCAAACTGCCCATGGCCGATGGCGGCGAGGGTACGGTGCAAGCTCTGTTGGATGCCACCGCAGGGGATTGGTTGGGAGTCGAGGTCTCTGCGCCTCTGGGCAACAGAAGGGATGCGGGCTTCGGGCTGCTGGGCGATGGCAGTACGGCTGTGGTGGAGATGGCCCAGGCCTCCGGCCTGCACCTGGTACCCCGAGATCAGCGAAACCCCATGCTGACGTCCACCTTCGGCACCGGTGAACTGATCCTGGCGGCCCTGGAACGGGGCGTTGACAAGATCATCATCGGCATCGGTGGCAGCGCCACCAACGACGGCGGGGCCGGCATGATGCAGGCTTTGGGGGCCAGACTGCTGGATGAAGAGGGCGTTGAACTGCCCCCGGGAGGAGGTGCCCTGGGCAGGCTGGCCAATCTGGATCTTTGCGGACTGGACCCTCGCCTCAGTCAGGTGTCGCTGGAGGTGGCCTGTGATGTGGATAATCCTCTGTGTGGTGCCAAGGGGGCGTCGGCGGTGTTTGGCCCGCAGAAAGGGGCAACACCAGCGATGGTGGCTCAGCTGGATGCCAACCTGGAGCACTATGCCCGGGTGATTGAGCAGCAACATGGGGTCGCCGTGGCCGAGATTCCTGGAGCCGGAGCCGCTGGTGGCCTGGGCGCCGCCCTGGCGGGTCTGTTGAAGGCTCAATTGAAACCGGGTGTTGAGATTGTCATGGACGCCGTGGGGCTGGAGCAGGCGCTGCAGGGGGCCGATCTGGTGATCACCGGGGAAGGCTGCATCGACGGTCAGTCTGTTCACGGCAAGACCCCGGTTGGCGTATCGCGAATGGCGAAGAAAGCCGGGGTGCCTGTCGTCGCTCTGGCGGGATCCCTGGGGCCGGGAGCTGAATTGGTCCATCAGGAGGGGATTGCTGCCCTGTTCAGTGTGGTGCCGGGCGTGACCAATTTAGACGATGCCCTGGCCAGAGGGGCGGAGAACCTGACCCTGACCGCACGCAACCTGGCGGCGGTGTGGCAGATGGCCGGATATACCAGGCCAGGAACAGTGACCAACCAGTGATGTTCGCATAAGACGAGGGCGCCCATGGGGCGCCCTTGTTGTCTCTGTGGCTGTCTCTACTGGAACTGAGCAATCTCCTCTGGAGTGAGTGCTCGCCACTCTCCGGGGGCCAGCTCTGAGTCCAGAGTCAGGTCGCCGATGCTGTGGCGGTGCAGGCCCACCACCTTATTGCCCATGGCGGCACACATCCGCTTCACCTGGTGGTACTTTCCCTCCCCTATGGTCAGCCACAGGTTGTGGCTGTCGATTTGCTCGGCCTGCCCGGAGACAGGCTCGGACTCGCCATGAAGCAGCACGCCGGTGTTCAGCGAATCCAGCTGGTTCTGGTCGATGGGGTCGGCCAGAGTGACCCGGTAGCGCTTAGGGCAACGGCTGTTGGGGGAGGTGATGCGGTGGGACCATTTCCCGTCGGTGGTCAGCAGCAGCAACCCTGTGGTGTCCGCGTCCAGCCGACCGACGATCTTGAGCTCCTCCCGGCGGAGCTGATCGATGTAGATCAGCACCGATGGATAGCCGTCGTCCGTATGGGAGCTGACGCACTCTGGCGGCTTGTGCAGCATCAGGTAGCGCTCTCCCAACGGGGTGACCGGTTCGCCGTCTATGCAGATAATGTGTTGATCTGTAACTTTAAACCCTGGGTCCTTGATCACCTCGCCATCGCAGGTGACCTCGCCGCGGTGCAGCAGCTTTTTGGCCAGAGAGCGCGTCAGCTCGGTGGCGCTGCAGAGGTATTTATCCAGTCTCATTGGGGGCCTTGGTAAAATAACGTGACCCATTATCCCTCTTTGCGGACGCCTAACGCCAGAGCCTTGCACCCGCAGTCCGCTTTAGGCAGGCTGGTGGCCTGAGTATCTGGAAGCTTCCTTAGATGAGCGTTGACTACCCAACCCGACTGATTCCGGTGATCCGGTATCTTGAAAACAACCTGGCCGAGCCGATGAACCTGGCAGAGGTGGCGGCCAGGGCTCACCTGTCTCCCTATCATTTTCATCGCATCTTTAAGGCGGTCACCGGCGAAACCCTGGATGACTTTAGGCGGCGCCTGCGTCTGCAAAGCGCCGCTTGTGCCCTGTTCTATGACAAGGGGACGGTCACCCAGGTGGCGTTGGAGCACGGATTTTCCAGCTCCCAGAGCCTCTCCAAAGCGTTTCGCCGCCACTTCGGGCTCACCCCCAGCGAGGTCAGCGGGTGTGCCGGCATGGAACAGCTGTCGGAGCTGCTGCAAAACAGCAAGATAGGACACCGGTTGCGCAAGCGGGGACACGCGGCCAACGGGGAGGGGGATTACCATGCAGACTCAACCCCAAAATGGAGCTGCAACATGGAAATGAAACACTTCGAGCCGGCCTCCCTGGCGGCCATCCGCGTCACCGGTCCCTATGGTGAAAACTATGAGGAGCCCTGTGGCCGCCTGTTCCAATGGGCGAAGATGCAGGGTCTGACCGAGGCGCCCTGCCTGTTCATCTATCACGACAACCCCGAGCTTACTCCGGCGGAGCGCTGCCGAACCGACATCTGCCTGATGGTGCCGGAGGAGACAGCTCTGCCCCAGTGGCTGGAGCGAAAGCCCTTTCCCGGCGGGCGCTATGCGACATTGAGGCGGGAGATCACCGATAAGGCCCAATACCCCCTGGCCTGGGAAGAGTTGATCAGCCAGGTGGTGCAATCCGGTATCGAGGTGGATGAGGGCCCCTGCTTCGAGTGGTACCACAGTGTCGATGTGGACACTCACCAGGCCGATGTCAGCTTCTGCAGTGCAGTCATCGCCTGACTACAGGGGCTTAGGCCCCTTTTCCAGTGCCTCGTACCACTGGTTTCTCAGCGAATTCAGCAGTTGCTGTTTGACCCAGTCATGACAGACGGACTGATTGATGCTGGAGTAGACCAGATAGTTGCCTACGGTGCGGCCTACATCGATCTGGCCGATCAGCATGTCGGTGACCTCATCGGGAAGCTTGCAGGTGCGCATCCGTTTGACCAGTTTCAGATAGTCTCGGGTAAAGGCATTGCAGCTCATGGCGATGGCACTGCTGTCCAGCAGGTGGCGGGTCAATGCAGCCAGATTGTCGGTATAGCCAGCCACCTTGACTGACAGTCCCTGCTTGGAGGCCACCTGGGCCAGCAGTGGACAGGGGATGTCGTCATAGTTATCCAGCTCGAAATAGGGGAAGCGGCACAGGCTCTCCAGGGTGATCTCTTCATGAAATACCGGGTGTCCCTCCCGGGCTGCCAGATACATCTCTTCGGTGGGGGAGATCAGGTCCGCCACCAGTTTGTTGCCGGCAAAATTTTCATACACTACGGCAAAGTCGATGTCGCCATTCTCAATGGCACGGCTGCAGTCGGAGGAGAGGGTGCGCACCTCGAAGCTGAGTTGTGGTGCCTGGGGCAGGATCACCTCGTGTACCGCCCTGTTGGTGGCGTAGGTGAACTCGTTGTAGGCGTAGATGGTGAAGTGTTCCTTGGCGGTGCGGGGATCGAACCGGGTGTGTGACTGCCTCAATTCTCCATAACTCTTTATGAGGTGTTGCACTGTAGGCAGAATCTCCATCGCCTTATCCGTCGGAATGAACCCCTGGCTTCGCCGGATGAACAGCACATCCTCGAACACCTCCCTCAGGTTGCCCATGTGGCGGCTGACGGTGGAGCTGCTCATGCCCAGCTCATTGGCGGCCAATCCCGCATTGAGGTGGCGGGCCACGGACTCAAAGACGATCAGGGAACGGTAGTCGAGACGCTCTATATCCACGGGGGGTCTCCCAAGGTTGTTTTCCTCGATTGTGATGGCCTGGAAGCCGGGGCACTATGCCCAAGATCACAGGGTGAAAAGCTCTATTTCGAAAACTGTTAACCGACGCCGAATTTGCATATCCGTAAAAATGAATTTTTACTAATACAAGAAAGACTCATGTGTGGATATGTTGCCGGAATGTGTATCTTTTGAGTATTTGCTTTATATTCCGCCCGTCTGAATTAACCAAAACTAAAGCTGTCATTTAGCTCCCTTCAATACTTAAAGCACAAAATAGCATCGATTTCGAGTGAGCTTCATCACATCTGGATTGCCGATGTAAAAATTAGGAAATATCGAATTTTAAAAGTTAGGTGAGAACTCAAGTTCTTCAAATTTGGCCCCCCGGTAATGTGATCTGTGTAATAGTCAACCAGCACCGAAAGGGGGACCATCAGCGCACACCCACTTTTCGCGAAACTGAGTGTTATGAAACTGGATCAACTGAACTACAACCAACTCAAGGTCCTGCTGGCGGTGTATAAGCACGGTCAGGGTCACCAGGCAGCCAACGAGTTGGGCATGACGGCGTCGGCAGTGAGCCGGACGCTCAAGGGCTTAAGGGACATCTTCAAGGACTCCCTGTTTGTCCGTCGCTCCTGTGGCCTGATCCCCACGGAGAAGACAAATCAGCTGATCCCCCTGGCAAAGAAGCTGGTGGACCAGTACCAGCAGATTGAGCAGCACTACTCGGTGTTTACCCCTGAGGAGTCCGGCGGTCAGTTCACCATTCTGGCCTACGATGAGTTCGTTTATGCGGTGCAGAAGGTGGTCAACGACCACATTCTTACCGAAGCGCCCAATCTGAAGTTTGAGATTCGTACCCTTAGCCACGACTGCACCGTGGAAGTGGCCAATGGCGATATCGACTTTATGGTTGTGTATGAGGGCTTTGAAGGCAAAAACCTGAATTGGGATATGTTTGCGGAAACCGGCGATCTCTATATTCTCGCCAATCACCGCCACCCTATTCTGGCCAAAGAGCCCAACCTGGCAGATATTGCCCGTTATCCTCTGCTTGAGCTGGATAATTACAATGATCTGACTTGTCCGTTGCTGGTGAATTTGTGCCGGGAAGTGGGTCATGAGATGGAAGTGGCTGGATACACTGACAGTGTGGCGACGGCGATGAGAATGCTGGCGGACTCCAACAGCATTACATTAAGTTGCAATCAGTTTACCCGGCAATTTGTGGATATGGTGCCTCACGTGGACTACGTGAAACTTCCGGATGAATTGGCAAGACGAGTACGGGAACGGCGTCGAACTGAAAGAGATATTGGTAACTATATCCTCTATGGCGACATTAATAACTCCGCGTCATTTAACTGGGTTAAATCCAAGTTAATCTACGGGCTTGAAAAAGAGTGGCGAAAAGCCTCTGAGCGATAATGTTAGGCAAAATCAATAATTTGCTTGCCATTGGTGACCTCTGCAATCGAGGTCTCCCGGGGAGACTTTGCCCAAAATTTTCGCTCAACCAAAATTTGAATGGTTCTCAATTTTGATTGCAGAATATTGAGGGCCTGGATCTTAGCCTTATCAAATATTGGGCTTTGACCGAGAAAGAACCCGATAACTGACAGTGTTTTTGTTGGTTATCAACTCCGTGAGGCGTCAGCAGGATGGTGGCTCAGGGGGTGGTTTCAGGGCGCTGAGTCTGGTGGTTACTCTATGTCGGGGTGACGTGCCGGAGGCCTGGCCCTGACGTACTGGTAAGGAGTGGAGATCTGGAAGAGGTGTGTGGGGATTGCTTTGATGTACTCACCGGCTCGGAAAGGGATTTAACTTGATTTTCCAGTACAACATTTAAATCGTTTACCTGTTGTCTGTTTGATATTTAGTTGCAATTAAAAAGTTGGTGCAAATAAGGCCTGGCGGTGAGACTCATCTCTCTCATTCCCTGCTAAAGCATGACCCTCAGTTGTCCTAAAGCAATGTTGTTTTGCCCCGGGCCGTCTTTTTAATCAGCTTTTATCAAGTGTTAAATAACAAGTTGACGATGATTTGACCTTGCATAAAAAGTTAAAAAGGTTGGTAGTAAGATGATGAAACTCGATAGACGTAAGTTCCTGAAAGGAGTCGGTGCTACATCGGTTTTTACCTCCTTGTCTGGACTGGCCCCTGGCGTGGCCAATGCGAAACAGCCTGGCTCCCATAACGGCCTGCTGGACAAGCGTAATGGTGAAGTGAAGTACCACACCTGTGCCCGTAACTGTGCAGACCGCTGTCTGCTCAAGTTCCGTGTGCAGAACGGTCGCATGACCTACGTAAGTGGTGCGGAAGAGCAGGAAAAGACCGGTACTTCTCCCTGTGTGAAGGGCCACACCTACGTACAGTACACCTATGCCGCAGACCGTATTCTGCACCCCATGAAGCGCGTGGGTAAGAAAGGCGAAGGAAAGTGGAAGCGTATTACCTGGGATGAGGCCTACGCCGAAATCTCCACCCGCCTGAAGCAGGTGATCGCCGAGCACGGCCCTGAAGCGGTCCTGCCCTACTCCTATTCCGGTCACGAAGGCATGATCGGCAAGTACGGCGGTCCATGTCGCTTCTTCCACAAGCTGGGTTCCTCTCAGCTGGATCGTCTGGTGTGTGTATTCGCGGCCTACGAGGGCCTGAAGTCCGTCACCGGCACCTGGCGTGGTCCGGACCCAGAGGACAACCCTCTGACCGACTGTTACATCGCCTGGGGTCAGAACGAGACCGCCACTAACGTACACGGCATCAAGTACATCCACCGTGCCATGGACAATGGTGCCAAGCTGCTGGTGGTTAACCCCATCCGTACCCCAATCGCGTCTCAGGCGGACATCTGGCTGCAGCCCAGACCGTCTACCGATACCCACCTGGCGGCCGGTATCATGAAGTATCTGGTGGAGAAGGATCTGGTTGATCACGACTTCATCAAGAAGAGCACCCTGGGTTACGACGAGCTGGTGGCTCGCCTCAACGAGATCAGCTATGACGAAGTCGAGCAGATCACCGGTGTGCCTCGCGAGAAGATGTTCGAGTTTGCCAAGGTGTACGGCGAGTCACCCAAGTCCGTTCTGCGCCTGGGTTACGGCATGCAGCGTAACTTCAACGGTGCCCGTATGTCCCGTGCCATCGCCATGATGCACGCCATCACCGGTAACTTCGGTGAGATCGGTAACGGCTTCGTTTACGACAACGTTCAGGCCGATGACGGCATGAACTACGCCAAGGGCACTGCGTCCCACCTGCGGACCAACTATAAGACCGCTCAGCACATCAACATGACTGAGATCGCCAAGGCGATTCACCCCACCAACCCCACCGCGTACGGCAAGCCCAGCAAGCCTATCCATGCGCTGATCAACTACAACGGTAACTTCGTTGCGGTTGCCCCGGATTCCAACGCCTGCCGCCTCGGCGCCATGCGTGAGGATCTGTTCCTGGTGGTGCACGACTTCATCATGACCGACACCGCTGAGCTGGCCGACATCATCGTGCCTGCCGCCACTCAGTTCGAGTCTGATGACTACTGCCCTGACTACAACTGCTACTACCAGCAGATCTGTGAGAAGGTGATTGAGCCTGTTGGCGAGTCCAAGGACAACTGGACCTTCTTCAAAGAGCTGGCTCAGCACATGGGCTACGACGATCCTGAGTTCAAGGTGGATCACGAGCAGATCCTGCGCGACTTCCTGGACACCGATGATTACGCCTATGAAGGCATCACCTACGAAAAGATCGCCAAAGAGAAGTTCGTGAAGGTGAACGTGCCTAAGCCATTCTTCGGCGACGGCAAGTACTTCACCGAGTCCGGCAAGATTGAACTCTACTCCGACTACATGAAGAAGGCTGGCTTCAACCCTGTGATCGACCTGGGTCTGCCAGAGGATGAGATGATTCCTGAAGAGCGGGATCTGCCTTTCCGTCTGCTGTCCCCTGCGATCCCGCAGCGTGCCAACAGCTCCTTCTACAACGTGAAGTACATCCGTAACTTCCCGGCTTACTTTGCCAAGATCAGCCCGGCCGATGCCGAGAAATACGGCATCAAGAACAACGACCGGATCCGCTTGAACAACCATCGTGGTGAGGCCTACTTCGTGGCCCAGGTGACCAGTCAGGTTATCCCCGGAACCATCATGGCGCCCAAGAACAACTGGCGTCGTATGGACCCACAGGGCCTCAACAGCTGTACCAACAACCTGACCACCGACAAGTTGACCGATATGGGCGGTTGCTCTGCCTATCACTCAACCCGTGTAGGCCTGAGCAAGGCGTAAGGAGTAATCGATGGAAAACAAACATCAACGTGGATTTGTCTTCAGACAAGAGAACTGTGTGGGTTGTGGCGCCTGTACCATTGCGTGCCAGATTCACAACGAACTGCCTGAAAACGTGCGTTTCCGTAAAGTGGACCGCTACGAAGTGCAGAAGGGCGACGGCATCGTCGACGTATGGCTGAGCCACTCCTGCATGCACTGCGGCAACCCCGCCTGTCTGATGGTCTGCCCCGCCAAGGCCTACACCGTGCGTCACGACGGCCTGGTGGTGCTGGATCGCGAGAAGTGCACCGGCTGTGGCCTGTGTGTCTCTGCCTGCCCCTATGACGCGGTGGCCATGGTGGACACCGACGGCAAAGCGGCCAAGTGCAACATGTGCATCGAGCTGATCGATCAGGGCAAGAACCCCGCCTGTGTCGACGGTTGCCCGGTGCAGTGCCTGAAGTCTGACAACGTCAATCAGGTACTGGATCAGAAAGCCTCTGCCAGCAAGCAGGGGGTGGGCTACGGTGACTGCGTAACCAAGCCAAACATGGTGATTATTAAGGAGCGGGCATGATGAACGGCGAGTTTGGTCCCATTGCTTCGGCGTATCACGCCTTCAAGGGCATGGTGTTTGACCCCTCCAGCAAGGAGTCGCTCGAGCGCCTGATTTCCTACCTCGAAGCCGGTGAGAGCAACGACGCGTTGTTGTCCGAGGCGCGCCGCCATCTGCAGGCGCCCATGGAGTTGGAGTGTGACTTCAACCGGATGTGTATCGGACCGACTCGCCTGCTGGTGCCGCCCTATGAGTCCGTTCACCGCGCCAGCGGTCGGCAGATCAACACCGACGAGACCGTGGCCGTGGCTGATTTCTATCAGCACATCGGCCTGGTGATCGACGAGAAGTTGAGTGAGCCGGCGGATTACATCGGCAATGAGCTGGAGTTCCTCTACTGCCTGGAGGCTCTGGCCCACGAGCACCAAAAACAGGGTAACGACGACACCGTCGCCGAGCTTAAGGCGCTGGCCGGGGAGTTCCTCGACAAGCACCTGGGCACCTGGTACCAGGCCTTCACCGACGGCATGTGTGAGCATGCCGAGCTGGAGTTCTGGCGCCTGTACGCGACGGCTCTGAGTGAGTTCCTGTCATCCCGAATAACTCATTAATTTCCGGGGACGGATGTCCCCGCCTGTAAGGCGCCGGTTTGGCTCCTAAGGATATGAGATGAAACGTTTTATTGCTTTACTTCAGATGGTGCTGGTGGCGGCGTTTGCCGGCCAGGCCGTGGCCGCAGAGAAGGCCCAGCTGCAACCTCAGCAGTGGCAACCCATTCAGGAAATCACCATCGCCGGTGACATTCCTGAGCTGCGCGGCATGCCTGTGTCTCCCGAGCTGCCGGTGGTGAATACCGCCGTCAACGAAGGTTACCTGCAGACCCTGTCCCCAGCCACCTACTGGGCCGACATTCTGACCTACTCCTTCTTCGGCATGATCGCCCTGCTGACTCTGTTCGTGATGATCAACGGCAAGTCCAAGCTGCACGGCGGTTTCTCCGGCAACAAGGTGGATCGTTGGAGCGGCATGGACATCTTCGTCCACTGGCTGGGCGGCATCGCCTGCCTGTTCCTGATCATCACCGGCCTGATCATGGGCGCCGGTCGCTTCCTGCTGGAGCCCAACATGGGCGTCAGCCACTGGGTCGGCGTGATCAACACCTCCGTGTCCCTGCACGACATGATGGCCTGGCCCTTCATCATCGGTTGGGCGGTGATGGTCCTGAAGTGGCTGCCCAAGCAGCTGCCAGAGTCCTGCGACGCTGCCTGGTTTGCCAAGGCCGGTGGTTACCTGAACTTCGGTCCCTTCAAGGGCCAGCATCCTGACGCGGGCTTCGCCAACGCCGGTGAGAAGCTGTGGTTCTGGACCTTCGCCATCTGCGGCGCCCTGATTGTGGGTTCCGGTCTGGTGATGATGTTCCCCAGCCTGGTTGAGACCAAAGACGGTGCCAACCTGAGCCTGGTGCTGCACCTGGTGAGCGCGGCCATCATCGGCGCCTTCGCCGTGGTGCACATCTTCATGGCCACCGTTATGTCCGAAGGTGGTATGGAGTGCATGGTTACCGGTAAGTGTGATGAGAACTGGGCCAAGCAACACCACAACCTGTGGTTCAAGCAGGTAAGCAAGTCCTAACTTGAAGCCGGGGACGCCAGCGTCCCCGGTCTCTCCCGGCCCCACCCGGGGCCGATTCATTGAATCCGAGCCGTTCACCTCTCCCCGCGAGCAGGTGCGGCCCCGTAGTACCTAACGGAATGAGAATTACGACAATGAACACCAAGATGACTCTGATTGCCGGCGCCGTTGCCGCCCTGTCCTTCAATGCCCTGGCCGCCGATTCCCTGGAAGAGCAGGTGCGCGTCCTGTCCGAGCGTGTCCAGCAGCTGGAGCAGCAGGGCCCCCAGGTCGCCGAAGGCACCACCTTCAACCTGTACGGCAGCCTGCGCCCCACCTTCAACTACCTGGACTCCGGTGATGACTCCAAGTGGGACGTGCGTGACGCCCTCTCCCGTGTTGGCATCAAGGCCACCACCGAACTGAGCAATGGCTGGGTGGCCATCGCCCAGGGTGAGTGGAGCGTCGACATCTCCAACAACGGTGACTTTGGCAAGGCGCGCCAGGCCTACGTGGCTCTGGCGACTCCCTACGGTCAGCTGGGCGTGGGTAAGCAGCGTCCTGCCCAGTACACCCTGGTGGCTGAGTACGTGGACATCTTCAACCACGCCAACAGCCCCTACGCCTACGACGCGGAGAGCCCCTTCTTCGTCGATAACTTCGTGACCTACAAGCTGCAGCATCAGGGTTTCACCCTGATGGCTGGCGCTCAGATCAGCGGTGACAAGGGTGACGACAACGCCGATCTGGTGAACCTGGGTCTGGGTTATGACCTGGATGGCCTGCACCTGGGCCTGGGCTACGTTGCCGCAGACCGTCTGGATGACAGCAACCAGGTGATCGGTGACGACAAGACTCTGGGCGGTGTGGTGGCGTACAGCTTCGACAACGGCCTCTACCTGGCGGCCGCTTACCAGGACAAGGAGTACAACCTGGACGGCGGTGCCGACCGCAGTGGCAGCACCATCGATACGGCCCTGGCCTACCCCTTTGCCGACGATTACAAGGTGAAGCTGGGCTACTTCAAGTTTGAAGACGGCAAGACAGTGGCCAGCGGCGACTACGATGGCTACAACACCACCCTGGAGTGGCAGCCTGCCGGCAACCTGCGTCTGCATGTCGAGTACCTGGTGAAGGACTTCGACAACGCCGACAAGGACACCTCCGTCGCCGTCGGCATGCGTTACGACTTCGACCTCGGTTGGAATTTCTGAGCCCATCAGCTCACCCTTGGGAGGGCCTGCTGCCCCTGCTGGCTCTCCCCTTTTTAACATCCTTGCGTTTCAGGCAGCCCTTGGGCTGCCTTTTTTGATCCCTGGGCGACTCGGGACGATACTTAGGGGATCGGCCTTTGCTAAGGAGAGAGGGATGCAGCCGTTGAACATGGCCTTCGACAAGCCTCTGGTGATCGATACCCATACCCTGGCCTGGCAGGCCTCCCCTGCCCCCGGTGTGTGGCGAAAACGCCTGGAGTGTGTAGCGGAAGAGCGGGGCCATGTCACCAGCCTGGTGCGTTATGATCCGGGCAGTGCCTTTCCCAACCATGCTCATCCGGCGGGCGAGGAGCTGCTGGTGCTGGAAGGGGTGTTCAGTGATGAAAGCGGCCATTTCGGCGCTGGCAGTTACCTGAGGAATCCCCCGGGCAGCGGTCATGCCCCGGCCAGTGAGCCAGGCTGTGTGCTGCTGGTAAAACTCTGCCAGTTTGCCGAAGATGACGGTCAGTCCCTGGTGATTCCCGGCCTGTTGGGGGCGCCGTCACGTGAGCTTCACCGCCATGGTTCAGAAAGGGTCAGCTGGTTCAGGTTGAATCCCGGTGAAGGGCTTCCGGCCCAGCCGTTCTCTTGTGAATTTTTCCTGGTGGAGGGTCTGCTGGAGGCACCAGGCCATCGTCTTTCCAGCGGCCACTGGTGCCGCTTCCCCGCCGGGTTGTGTCCGCCCCTGCGCGCCGAACAACCCAGCCTGGTGTGGCTGAAGGCGGGGCACTTCTAGTTGCGGTCCTTGCAAGATCCGCCGGCTTGAAAGTTCAGATGAACAGATACACCAAGGCACCAAACAGGGTGCCGGCAATGAACATCATTGTCTTGGTGTTTTTCATGCGTTTTCCCTTCACTTCGATCCTAGTCATCCATGTGTAAAATCTAGTTAAATTAGATAGATGAGTCAATGCCGCCTCAGGCCCGGCTCATCGCTGCCGTCACCCTCCACATCGGTGAGGTCGCCACGGCCGGACACGGCACGAACCCGATAGCTGGGCAATCTGGAGAGCAGGTGGCTTGAGAGTTGGCCCCGCGAACCGCGGACTGAAACTGAGCCAGCGCCGTCGCTTTGGCGTCACTGCTCAGGTCGATGAAGCGGGGAACCGCCGCAGCCGCCAGCACAGCCAGAAGCACCAAGGTCAGTTCCATCAGGGTAAAGCCCTGAGGTAAGGGGCTGGAGGTCACCGGTTTGACTTCGTAAATAATTGAATTAGTTGTTTGTTTTGAGTCGGTCCGCGAATGGCTTCAAGGGTGTGCCTCGTCAGCCTGAGATCCAGATCGGCCCGTGGGTTCATCGGCGGCCAGGTATCGATACACACAGAGCAAGATCACCTTGGTCAGTGCACTGGTGAAGGCCAGCACCGCCAGTGGCCAACCGTTTTGCCAGCCCATGGCGGTCACCAGCAGCAGGGTGGAGAGGTCCATGGCCAGGATCCACTGGCTCATGCGTACATTGATGGCACCGGTTCTCTTTTTCCGCCACATCAACAGGATCTGATGGCCGTACCCTTGGGCCAGCATCAGGCTGATTCCCAGGATCAATACTGTGGCCAGCCAGCGGCCGCTGTCCTGAAGCTGGGGGCCCAGGGTGGCCACAGCCAGGCCGAGTCCCAGAGACAGCAGTGCCAGGGTACAGACCCCTTTGGCCGCCCGCCCCCGCTCCCTGGCCATCTGCAGCAGTATTCCCAGTACCAGCAGGGCGGCTGCCAGCCTGGGCCACACCAGGTAGTGGTTGATGGGGGTGACTGACAGGCCGTAGAGGAAGAAAGACCAATAGGCGAAGTAGCTGACGCTGAACTGATTCAAAGAGAGCAGGTCGGTGGCGGTTTCGCCCCTGGCCCGGCGTTGCAGTACGGTACGCAGCTGGGCCCAGATGCCGTAAAGGCTGGCGACGATCATCAGGCTGTTGAGGCCACCGGCCATATCGAGAAAGGTCATTGAGGCTCCAAAAAAAGGCCCGGCGGTTGCCGGGCTGAAGTTGGGAAGGAAAAGGTTACAGGGCGTCGCCGGGAACTCTGACCCAGCCCTCCATCAGCACCCGGGCGCTGCGGCTCATGATGGCGGAGTCCACCCGCCACTGACCGTTCTGCTGGCTGGCCTGGGCGCCCACCTTGAGGGTGCCTGAGGGGTGGCCGAAGCGAACAGAGCTGCGTTCACCCCCGCCTGCGGCCAGATTCACCAGGGTGCCAGGGATGGCGGCGGCGGTGCCAATGGCCACGGCGGCAGTCCCCATCATGGCGTGGTGCAGCTTGCCCATGGACAGCGCCCGCACATTGAGGTCGATGCTGTCGGCGTCGACCCCCTTGCCGCTGGAGGCGGTGTAGCTTTTCGGCGGGGCAACGAAGGCAATTTTCGGGGTGTGCTGGCGGCCGGCCGCTTCGCTCACCTCCTTGATCAGTCCCATCTTCACCGCGCCGATGGCCCGCAGCGCCTCGAATCGTTCCAGGGCAGCGGGATCGGTGTTGATCGCCTCCTGCAGTTCGCTGCCGTCGTAACCCAGGGCCTCGGCATTGAGGAACAGGGTGGGGATGCCGGCGTTGATCAGGGTGGCTTCCAACTTGCCCCCGGTGACCAGGGCCTCGGGCACCTCCAGGGTATCCACCAGGTTGCCGGTGGGGAACATCGCCCCGTCGCCGTCGGCGGGATCCAGGAAGCTGACCTCCACTTCGGCGGCAGGGAAGGTGACCCCGTCCAGCTCGAAGTCACCGGTTTCCTGCACCTGACCGTCGGTGATGGGCACCTTGGCGACGATGGTCTTGTGGATGTTGGCCTGCCATATCCGTACCGTGGCGATGCCGTTGTTAGGGATGCGGCCTGGGTCTACCAGACCATTGCTGATGGCGAAGGCGCCCACGGCGGCGGTGAGGTTGCCGCAGTTGCCGCTCCAGTCGATGAAGGCCTTGTCGATGGCCACCTGGCCAAACAGGTAGTCCACGTCATGGTTCGCCTGGCTGCTCCTGGCCAGGATCACCGTCTTACTGGTGCTGGAGGTGGCGCCGCCCATGCCGTCGGTGTGCTTGCCGTAGGGGTCCGGGCTGCCGATTACCCTCAGCAGCAGGGCGTCCCGGGCCGGTCCCGGCTGCTGGGCGGCTTCCGGCAGGTCGGTGAGGCTGAAGAACACCCCCTTGCTGGTGCCGCCGCGCATGTAGGTGGCGGGGATTCTGATTTGCGGTGGAAACGCCATGGTTTCTCCTTTAACCGGGGCGTGGGCCTGCCACACCCCCTAGTTTGCTCTGGTTGGGTCTAGCCAGCCACTTCCGAAGCCAGGAAGTCCTTGGCGAAACGCTGCAGTACGCCGCCGGCCTCATAGACGGAGACCTCTTCGGCGGTGTCCAGACGACAGGTCACCGGCACCTCCAGGGTGTCGCCGTTTGCGCGGTGGATCAGCAGGGCCAGGGTGGTGCCCGGGGTGCGCTGGCCGATGACGTCATAGGTCTCGCTGCCATCCAGCCCCAGGGTCAGTCGGGTGGTGCCCGGCTTGAACTCCAGGGGCAGCACGCCCATCCCCACCAGATTGGTGCGATGGATGCGCTCGAACCCTTCGGCGACGATCGCCTCGACCCCTGCCAGCCGCACTCCCTTGGCGGCCCAGTCACGGCTGGAGCCCTGACCGTAGTCGGCGCCGGCAACGATGATCAGCGGCTGCTTGCGATCCATGTAGGTCTCTATCGCCTCCCACATGCGGGTGACCTTGCCCTCGGGCTCGATGCGTGCCAGAGAACCCTGTCGAATCTCACCCTGCTCATCCCGCACCATTTCGTTGAGCAGTTTGGGGTTGGCAAAGGTGGCCCGCTGGGCGGTGAGGTGATCGCCCCTGTGGGTGGCGTAAGAGTTGAAGTCCTCCTCCGGCAGGCCCATCTTCGCCAGGTACTCGCCGGCGGCGGAGCTGGCCAGGATGGCGTTGGAGGGGGAGAGGTGGTCGGTGGTGATGTTGTCACCCAGCACCGCCAGGGGGCGCATCCCTTTCAGGCTGCGCTCGCCCGCCAGGGCACCCTCCCAGTATGGGGGACGGCGGATGTAGGTGCTCATGGGGCGCCAGTCGTACAGGGGATCGTTGTCCTCGCCGTAATCGACGCTCAAGTCGAACATCGGCTCGTACACGCTGCGGAACTGTTCCGGTTTCACATGCTCACCGACGATGGCGTCGATCTCCTGGTCCGAGGGCCAGAGATCCTTGAGGGTCACCGGGTTGCCCTGGGCGTCGTGGCCCAGTACATCCTGCTCGATGTCGAAGCGCACCGTGCCGGCGATGGCGTAGGCCACCACCAGCGGAGGCGACGCCAGGAACGCCTGCTTGGCATAGGGGTGGATGCGGCCATCGAAGTTGCGGTTGCCGGAGAGCACCGCGGTGGAATACAGGTCGCGGTCGATAATTTCCTGCTGGATCGCCGGGTCCAGGGCGCCGCTCATGCCGTTGCAGGTGGTGCAGGCGAAGGCGACGATACCAAAACCCAGCTTCTCCAGCTCAGGCAGCAGCCCCGCCTCCTCCAGGTAGAGCTGAGCCACCTTGGAGCCCGGAGCGAAGGAGGATTTCACCCAGGGTTTGCGTACCAGGCCCAGTTCGTTGGCCTTCTTGGCCAGCAGGCCGGCGGCCACCACGTTCCTGGGGTTGGAGGTGTTGGTGCAACTGGTGATGGCGGCGATGATCACCGCGCCGTCGGGCATCTTGCCTTCGGCCTCCTGGGCCTGGGCCGCAGCCAGGTCGGCGGCGATGCCGCGCTCGGCCAGGTCGGCGGTGGGCAGGCGGCGATGGGGGTTGGAGGGGCCGGCCATGTTGCGGCAGACGCTGGAGAGATCGAACTCCAGCACCCGTTCATATTCTGCGTCGCGCAGGTCGTCGGCCCACAGCCCGGTGGTCTTGGCGTACTGCTCCACCAGCTTCACCTGCTCGGGTTCCCGGCCGGTGAGGGTCAGGTAGTCCAGGGTCTGCTGGTCGATGTAGAACATGCCGGCGGTGGCACCGAACTCTGGCGTCATGTTGGAGATGGTGGCGCGGTCGCCGATGGTGAGATCCGCGGCGCCGTCGCCGAAGAACTCCAGATAGGCGGAGACCACCCGCTGCTGGCGCAGGAACTCGGTGATCGCCAGCACGATGTCGGTGGCGGTGATCCCCGGTTGGCGTTTGCCGGTCAGGCGCACGCCGACGATCTCCGGCAGGCGCATCATGGAGGCGCGGCCCAGCATGACGTTTTCCGCTTCCAAGCCGCCGACGCCGATGGCGATCACCCCAAGGGCGTCCACGTGGGGGGTGTGGCTGTCGGTGCCGACACAGGTGTCCGGGAAGGCGACCCCTTCTCTGGACTGAATCACCGGGGACATCTTTTCCAGGTTGATCTGGTGCATGATGCCGTTGCCTGCGGGGATCACGTCCACGTTCTTGAAGGCGGTCTTGGTCCACTCGATGAAGTGGAATCTGTCCTCGTTGCGGCGATCCTCGATGGCGCGGTTCTTCTCAAATGCGTCCGGATCGAAGCCGGCGTGCTCCACCGCCAGTGAGTGGTCGACGATCAACTGGGTGGGCACCACAGGGTTGACCTTGGCGGGGTCGCCCCCCTGATCGGCAATGGCGTCGCGCAGGCCGGCCAGGTCCACCAGGGCGGTCTGGCCGAGAATGTCGTGGCACACGACCCGGGCCGGGTACCAGGGGAAGTCCAGATCGCGCTTACGGTTGATGATCTGACCCAGGGCGTCATTCAGGGCGGTGGGGTCACAGCGGCGAACCAATTGCTCGGCCAGCACCCTGGAGGTGTAGGGCAGGGTGGCATAACTGCCCGGAGTGATCGCCTCCACCGCGGCTTTGGTGTCGAAGTAATCGAGGCCGGTGCCGGGCAGGGGTTTACGGAATTCTGTGTTCATAGTTTCTAACCCAAAGAGTGAAATCCGGGCCGCCGAGTGGCGGCCCATCGGGCTGGCTTGGAGCGGCTTAGCGCTGGCTCAGCTCGGGGACACTGCGAGGCTCTTCACCTGTGTAGTCCGCGCTTGGGCGGATGATGCGGTTGTTGGCCCGTTGCTCCATCACGTGGGCGGCCCAGCCGGTCAGGCGGGAGCAGACGAAGATCGGGGTGAACAGCTTGGTGGGGATCCCCATGAAGTAATAGGCGGAGGCGTGGAAGAAGTCGGCGTTGCAGAACAGCTTCTTCTCCTGCCACATCAGATCTTCACAGGCCACGGAGACCCGGTAGAGACGGTCGTCGCCGAACTCTTCCGCCAGTTTGGCAGACCAGCCCTTGATGATGGCGTTGCGGGGGTCAGACTCGCGGTAGATGGCGTGGCCGAAGCCCATGATCTTCTCTTTATTGACCAGCTTCTGCTTGAGGATAGCGATGGCGTCCTGTTCATCCTTCATATCCTGAATCAGCTCCATGGCCGCCTCGTTGGCACCGCCATGCAGGGGGCCACGCAGGGAGCCGATGGCTCCGGTGACGCAGGAGTGCATGTCGGACAGGGTTGAGGCGCACACCCGGGCGGTGAAGGTGGAGGCGTTGAACTCGTGCTCGGCGTAGAGGATCAGCGAGACGTCCATCACCTTGGCGTGCAGCTCGCTGGGGGCCTTGCCGTGCAGCAGCCGCAGGAAGTGGGCGCCGATCTGCTCATCCTCGGTCTCGGTGATGATGCGCACGCCGTCGTGACTGTAGCGGTACCAGTAGCAGATGATGGAGGGGAAGGCCGCCAGCAGACGGTCGGCCATCTCGCCCTGCTGCTCGAAACTCTCCTCGGTTTCCAGGTTGCCCAGCATGGAGCAGCCGGTGCGCATCACGTCCATCGGGTGGGCGTCGGCGGGGATCTGCTCCAGCACCGTCTTCAGGGGCTGGGGCAGACCACGCAGGTTCTTCAGCTTCTGGCGGTATGCGGTGAGTTCCTCTGCGTTGGGCAGGTGCCCCTTGAGCAGCAGGTGGGCCACCTCTTCGAAGCTGACCTTGTCTGCCAGCTCGGCGATGTCGTAGCCGCGGTAGGTGAGTCCGGTGCCGGACTTGCCAACGGTACAGAGGGCGGTTTCACCGGCGCTTTGGCCGCGGAGGCCGGCGCCTCCAAGTGCTTTATCTACCATGATTCTTTCCTTCTCTCCTGAAGTTGCTCTTTGGACTGGATGGATTACGCCTTGCTGTCGGCGAACAGCTGATCCAGTTTCTGTTCGTAGTCGTGATAGCCGAGGAATTTGTACAGATCCATGCGGGTCTGCATCTTCTCCACCTGACTGCGCTGATGGCCGTCAGTTTTGAGGGCCTCATAGACGTTGAGGGCGGCGGCGTTGGCGGCGCGGAAGGCAGACAGGGGGTAGAGCACCATGTCGGCTCCCGCCTCAAACAGCTCCTCCTTGCCGAACAGTTCGGTCTTACCAAACTCGGTCATGTTGGCCAGGATCGGCGCCTTCACCTGAGCCTTGAATTGACGGTAGTGGTCCAGTTCGGTCAGGGCTTCGGCGAAGATCATGTCGGCGCCGGCTTCCAGGTAGGCCTGGGCGCGCTCGATGCCGCTCTCCAGTCCTTCGACCGCCACCGCGTCGGTGCGGGCCATGATGACGAAGCTGTCGTCACGGCGGGCGTCGACGGCGGCCTTGATGCGATCGCACATCTCCTCCACGCTCACTACCGCCTTGTTGGGCCGGTGCCCACAGCGCTTCTGGGCCACCTGATCCTCCATGTGTACTGCGGCCACGCCGGCACGCTCGAACTCGCGGATGGTGCGGGCGATGTTGAAGGCACCGCCCCAGCCGGTATCGATGTCCACCAGCAGGGGCAGGTCGGTGGCGGCGGTGATGCGGCTGGCATCGATGACCACGTCGTTCATTGAGGTCATGCCCAGATCCGGCAGGCCGAAGGAGGCGTTGGCGACCCCGGCACCGGAGAGGTAAAGGGCCTGGTGGCCGCTCTGTTCGGCCATCAGGGCCATGTAGGCGTTGATGGTGCCGACGATCTGCAGCGGCTTGGCGTTGGCTACGGCGTCGCGAAAACGCTGGCCCGGTGTTGGGATGGTCATCCTGAAATCTCCTCCATTTGGTTTCTCAGTACCCGCTCGGTGTTGGCACGGCCAGACTCAATGTGGCGGCGCATCAGCAGGGCGGCAAGCTCACCATCGCCGTCGGCGATGGCGTCCAGAATTCGTCGGTGTTGGGCCAGGGCCTCCATGGGACGGCGACCGCTGCTGCACTGGTTTCGGTACATCTGCAACAGATGATAGAGGTCGTCGGTCAGGGTGTGGATCAGGGTCTGATTGCCACTGGCGTGAATGATGCCCAGGTGAAAATCGATGTCGTCGAACAGGGCGTAGTCGCCGCTCTGGCCGGCGAACACCTTCTCCTGGCGTTTGAGCAGCAGTTGTAACTGGGCCAGTTGGCTGGCGCTGATGCGGCTGGCGGCCAGTCGACAGGCCATCGCTTCCAGTTCGGCCCGGACCTGGTAGAGATCCCCCAGCTCCTCTGGGGTCAACTGGGCAACCCGGGCGCCAATGTGGGGGGCCTTAACCACCAGGCGGCGTCGTTCCAGCTTCTGCAGGGCTTCCCGCAGCGGGCCCCGGCTGACGCCATAGCGGGCGGCCAGTTCCTGTTCATTGATCTTGCTGCCGGCGGAGATCTCGCCCTGGACAATGGCCACTTGCAGCTTGTGAGCCAGCTGGTCTGCCAGGGTCAGTTGACGTTGGGATTCGCTCATGATCAAAAAAGCACCAAGTGAGACATGGGTCACAGCTTGGGTGCATTTCGATCGATTGTCAACAATGTGTTAACTTAGACGTTAGTGTAATCTGAGTGGGGTTCAGGGTGTATTAATGATCTAAATGATTGATTTGAAATGACTTTGTGATCATGTGAATCAAGGTGAGAATCAAGCTGAGAAATATTTATTTGCGCTTTATTGTCGACAACCCGTGGTGTTGTCGACAATGGCCCAGGATCAAAAAAAGCCCCCTGGGGAGCCTTTTTTCTGTTGGTTTAGAGTCACTTTGACGCAAGTGTCCGGTAGAAACCCGGGGCAGAAGAATGTTCCTGCAGCAACTGTTCTATCTTGTGGTCTTTCTCCTGCCACAGAACATTCAGCCATCGTTGAAACTCCACCCGGTACTCCTTATCCCGGTCGTAGTCGCCTTGAGGCACCTCGGACATGGGCAGCACCCGAACATCGACGGCGATGGTCTCCAGCTCACCACCGAGCAGCGAAGCCATGATCTTATTCCGGGCGCCAGGGTAGACGATGGTCAGGTCCACCACATGGCGGAACTGGTCACCCAATGTGGCCATGGCGAAGGCGATGCCTCCCGCCTTGGGCTTTAGCAGATAGCGGTAGGGGCTGCGCTGGCGTTTGTGTTTTTCCGGGGTCAGTCGGGAGCCTTCGATGAAGTTGATCACCGATGTGGGTGTGTCCCGGAATTTGGCACACGCCTTGCGGGTGGTCTCGATATCCTTTCCCTTGAGCTTGGGGTTCTTGGCCACCTGGGACTTGGAGTAGCGCCGCATAAACGGCATGTCCAGGGCCCAGCAGGCCATCCCCATCAGGGGAATGTAGACCAACTGATGCTTGAGGAAGAACTTCAGCATGGGGATCTTGTCCCGCAGTACAATGGAGACCACAAAGATGTCGGCCCAACTCATGTGGTTTGAGAGCACCAGGTACCAGCCCCGGGTGCTGAGTCGATCGTCCAGGCCGGTGATATTCCAGCGAGTGCGGGTGGTCAAGCCGAAGGTGGCGTGGTTGAGGATCACCCAGTATCTCATGCAACCATTGGCCATGGCGGTCAGTTTGAGGCGCACCGCCGGGATGGGCAGCACCAGCTTGAGCAGGGCCAGCATCAGGATCAGGCTGCTCCAGAGCGCTATATTCAACGCCGCAAGGGTGGCGTTGATCAGAAACAGCACGGGGCTGGGAAGAAAATTCAACATAGTCTATCGGTGTTCATCGTTGCTGCAGTCGGACAGTTGCCGCTGCTTCTCATGCCACAGGCCATTGAGCCACTGTTGGAACTCGGCCTTCTGTTCCGGGGAGTCGTAGCCGATGGCGTGCAGCTCCTCCAGAGAGCGCTGATCCACGGTGATCCGGATCTCCGGTACCCGGCCACAGAGGTAATCCCAGAAACTGGGGGCGCCATCCGGGTAGTAGATGGTGACATCCAGCATCCGCTGTAATTTGGGTCCCATGGCGTCTAGGGTAAAGGCTAAACCCCCGGCCTTTGGTCTGAGCAGTTGCGAAAACGGGGAATTCTGCCGGTCGCGCTTGTCCTCTGTAAAGCGGGTTCCCTCGACGAAGTTCATGATGGTGACCGGTGAGGTTTTGTACTTTTCGCAGGCTTTTTTTGTCGTTTCAATGTCTTTTCCCTTCATATGCGGGTTCTTCTTCAGGTACTGGGCAGAGAACCTGCGCATAAAGGGAAAATCCAATGCCCACCAGCACAGGCCGATGACCGGCACGAAGATCAGCTCCCATTTGAGGAAAAATTTGATAAAGGGGATGCGGCGATTGAACAATCGCTGAAGTATCAGGATGTCTACCCAGGACTGATGATTGGAGATCACCATATACCACTGCCTGGGGGAGAGCTCCGGCAGGGAGTCCACCACCATGCGACTGCCGCTGAGAACCGCCTGATTCAGGTTATTGATGCTGATCCAGGCGGTAGCGCATTGATCGGCGGCCCAGCTGCAGGCGCGTTTCAGCGGGTCTATGGGCAGCAGTTTGAGCAGCCCGAGACCAAAGACCACGGGAAACCAGAACAGGGTATTGATGACGTAGCCGGAGAAGGCCAACAGGCCGCGAAAAGTGTTCAACAGATCCATCCGTGACGCAGGCTAAACTTGAGGACATGTTAAACAGCTCTGACCAGTGTCTCAAGGCGGATCTGCCTTTGTCTTTATGCTACTCCAGCCTCAGTTGCGCCATCAGCTTGTCCATGGCCCTGAAGCCGAAGGCTTTGGCCACGTGGGATCGGTTGACCCACTCCTGCTGCTGAAGATCCGCCAGGGTACGGCTGACCCGCAAAATACGGTGGAATGCGCGGACGGAAAGCCCCAGCCGATTGAGCCCCTGCTCGGCGAAGGCGGCGGCATCCGGCTCTATCTTCGCCTCGCTGCCCAATGCCGACGGGGAAAGCCGGGCGTTGAGGGTCCCCTGTCGATTCAGCGCCTGCTCCCGGGCGGCCATGACCTGGGCTCTGGCCTGCTCTGTGGTCAGCCCCTGAGGCTGGTGTTGGCGGGTTAACTCCCCCGGTGCGAGCCTGGCTACCTCCACCGTCAGATCGAATCGGTCCAGGAAGGGACCGGAGAGTCGCCCCAGGTAGCGGCGGATCTGTTCAGGGGTGGAGCGGCTTTGATGGCCGGTTTCGCCGCAGGGGCTGGGGTTCATCGCCGCCACCAGTTGAAACTGGGCTGGGTAGCGCAGTTTGGCGGCGGCTCGGGAGATCACCACCTCGCCGGATTCCAGGGGTTCCCTGAGGCTGTCCAGTACGGTGCGGGGAAATTCGGGCAGTTCATCGAGAAACAGCACCCCGTGATGAGCCAGGGAGATCTCTCCGGGCTTGGGCAGGCTGCCGCCTCCCACCAGGGAGACTGCCGAGCTGGAGTGGTGGGGGGTGCGAAACGGCCTTTGCAGCAACTGTGCCGGTGATCGGGGCAGCCCGGCCACCGAGTGGATGGCCGCCACCTCCAGGGCCCCGCCCACCTGCAGAGAGGGAAGCAGATCGCACAGTCGGCTGGCCAGCATGGTCTTGCCGGTGCCGGGAGGCCCCATCAGCAGAAGATTGTGACCCCCGCTGGCGGCGATCATCAGCGCCAGTTTCCCCTGTTGCTGGCCGATCACTTCACTGAGATCCCGCCCCCGGGGTGGGGCGTCTGTCTGGGACGGATCCTGTTCTATGGGAGTCAGCGGTCCCTGGCCGGTCAGGGCGGCAACCAATAGCGGCAGGCTGGGCGCTTTCAGGGCATCCAGCTCCGGCACCAGTGACAGCTCGTCGCTGCCTTCGGCGGGGACCACCATCTGCCGCCGCTGTGTTTTGGCCGCCAGGGCCGCGGGCAGCAGCCCGGAGCAGCGCCTTATCTCGCCAGATAGAGACAGTTCGCCGAAAAATTCCCGATTTTTGACACATGATTTCGGAAGTTGGTCTGTGGCGCACAGGATCCCCAGGGCGATGGCCAGATCGAAGCGCCCCCCCTGCTTGGGCAGCTCCGCCGGGGCCAGGTTGACGGTGACCCGCCGGGCGGGAAACTGAAAGCCGCAACTGTTGAGGGCCGCACGCACCCGCTCTCTGGATTCCCTTACCGAAGCCTCAGGTAACCCCACCAGGGTGACGCTGGGCAGGCCGCCGCTGATGTGAACCTCCACCCGGATCAGCGGGGCGTCCATCCCCAACTCGGCACGGGTAAAAACTTGAGCCAACGCCATAAATTGCCTCCCTGCAACTGCGTGGTTATCCCCTATTTTAGCGCCTTCTCAGAGAACACTGTGTTTGTAATATTTGGTTACATTTCTCTTTTTCTCACAAATGGAAAATTTTCTTTGCATCGTTAATTTGGGTGTGCTAATTCTAAATAAGCTTAAATTTCGACCTCTCCGCAAAACGCCTTTGCGGGGGTCACCAACAAGAGAAAAGACGTAGGAATCGAACCGATGATGCCTGTAACCCTGAACCTAGTCCTAGTCGTGGTCCTGACCGTGGTGATTATTATCACCGGCGGGGGAACGCGTTTGGTTCAGGCACAATCAGCCTAGACGTCAACCAAACAGCCACCCCCCGCACCGAAAGGTCCGGGGGGTTTTTTTTACCCTGAAGTCCACGGAGAGAAGCAACCATGACCCAGATGTATCACCAAGCTGACGCCAACCCGAGTCTGTTACAAGGCAAGACCGTCGCCGTCCTCGGCTATGGCAGCCAGGGCCGAGGCCAGTCCCTGAACCTGCGCGACAGCGGAGTGAATGTAGTCATCGGCCTGCGCCCCGGCGGTGCCAGCTGGAAGCAGGCGGAGGAGGAGGGCTGGCAGCCGGTTCCCTTCGCCGAAGCGGTACGTGACGCCGACGTAGTGATGGTGCTGATTCCCGACATGGCCCAGGCAGACTGCTACAAGGAGCACATCGAGCCCAACATCAAAGAGGGCGCCATGCTGATGTTCAGCCACGGCCTGAACGTTCATTACGGCATGATCGAGCCCGCCGCCAACATCGATGTGACCATGGTGGCCCCCAAGGGACCGGGTTACCTGGTGCGTACCGAGTATGAGAAGGGCGCCGGTGTTCCCTGCCTGATGGCGGTTCACCAGGACGCGACCGGTTATGCCCACGCCAGGGCCCTGGCCTACGCCGATGCCATCGGTGGCACTCGAGGCGGCGTACTGACCACCAACTTCAAGGAGGAGACCGAGACCGATCTCTTCGGTGAGCAGGCGGTACTGTGTGGTGGCGCGGTGGCCATGGTGCGTAAGGGGTGGGAGACCCTGGTTGAGGCGGGCTATCAGCCTGAGCTGGCCTACTTCGAATGTCTGCACGAGCTGAAGCTGATTGTCGACCTGCTGTACGAGGGCGGCATCTCCCGCATGCACGAGTTCGTTTCCGACACGGCCGCTTACGGTGCCCTGACTCGTGGTGATCGCATCGTCGATGATCGCGCCAAGGAGACCATGAAGCAGGTGTTGGCGGAGATTCAGTCCGGTGAATTCACCCGTCAGTGGGTTGAAGAGTACAAAGCCGGCAGCACCAACTACCGAGCCGCCCAAAAGGCGGAGTGTGAGCACCCAATCGAAAAGGTTGGTGCCGAACTGCGCAGCCGCATGAGCTGGTTGAACCGAGGGGAGTAAGCCGATGATCAGCGGAGCGGAAGCAGTCATTCGTACATTGGAAGGATTCGGGGTGGATACCGTGTTTGGCTATCCCGGCGGTGCCATCATGCCCGTTTACGATGCCATGCTCGACTCGTCCGTCAACCACACCCTGACTCGCCATGAGCAGGGGGCGGCCTTCGCCGCCATTGGTTACGCCCGTGCCTCAGGCAAGACCGGGGTGTGCATTGCCACCTCGGGTCCGGGCGCCACCAACCTGTTGACGGCTCTGGCGGACGCCTACATGGATTCCATTCCGCTGGTCGCCATCACCGGCCAGGTGCCCAATGCGGCCATAGGCACCGACGCCTTCCAGGAGATCGACGTGCTGGGGCTGTCTCTGGCCTGCACCAAGCACAGCTTCCTGGTGCGTACCGCCGATGAGCTGTGTGACACCCTGCAGCAGGCGTTTGCCCTGGCGGCAGAGGGGCGTCCTGGTCCGGTACTGGTGGACATTCCCAAGGACATTCAGCAGGGGATGGTGGAGTACCACCCGCCCCTGACGGCCCACACCAATGGCACCGCCGGCATCGGTGACTTCCCTCTGGAGCAGGCTCACCAGATGTTGAAATCGGCCAAGCGCCCGGTCCTCTATGTGGGCGGTGGTGTTGGCATGGCGGACGCCGTTGCCGAGCTGCGTCAGTTTATCGCCACCACCGGCATGCCGTCGGTGGCCACCCTCAAGGGGATCGGCGCCGTGGCACCCGGCACCCCAGGCTACATGGGGATGCTGGGGATGCACGGCACCAAGGCGGCCAACATGGCGGTTCAGGAGTGTGACCTGCTGATCGCCGTCGGTGCCCGCTTCGACGACCGGGTGACCGGTCGACTGGACACCTTCGCCCCGGACGCCCAGGTGATTCACCTGGACATCGACCCGGCGGAGTTCTCCAAGAGAAAGGCGGCCCACCTGAGCCACAGCGCCGACCTCAAGCAGGTGCTGCCGGCGATGGCGATGGCGCTGGAGTGTGGTCAGTGGCGTGACCTCTGTGACCAGCGTTCCCGAGAGTGGGCCTTCAGCTACGACGCGCCCTTCGAGGGGATCTTTGCCCCCAGGCTGCTCAAGACCATCTCTGACCGCCTGCCCAAGGGCAGCACCGTGGCCTGTGATGTGGGCCAGCATCAAATGTGGGTGGCCCAGCATATGGAGTTTGATGGCCCGGAGACTCATCTCTCCAGCGCCGGCCTGGGCACCATGGGTTTCGGCCTGCCGGTTGGCATCGGCGCCCAGTTTGCCCACCCGGATAAGCCGGTGCTGGTGGTCTCCGGAGACGGCTCTTTCATGATGAACTGTCAGGAGTTGACCACCATCAAGCGGGCCAAGCTGCCGGTGAAGATTCTGCTGCTGGACAACCAGCGCCTGGGCATGGTGAAGCAGTGGCAGGAGCTGTTCTTCGAGGAGCGCTACAGCGAAACCAACCTGTCCGACAACCCGGAGTTCGTGGCCATGGCGGCGGCCTTCGACATCCCCGGGGCCCACATCTGGCGTGAAGACCAGGTGGAGGAGGCTCTGGAACAACTGATAAACAGCGATGGACCCTTCCTGTTACACGTGTCCATCTCCGAGAAAGAAAACGTCTGGCCTCTGGTACCACCCGGGGCATCCAATAGCGATATGATGGAGAAGCAGTCATGAGTCAGCACACTTTGTATATCGAGATGAATCCGGCGCCAGAGGTTTTGGAGCGTGTCCTGCGGGTGACCCGCCACCGTGGCTTTACCGTGTGCCATATGCACATGAGCAGCATGGATCGTAAGGCCAACATTGCGGTGACCGTGGCCAGCGAACGCCCCATTGAGCACCTGACCCGTCAGCTGGACAAGCTGTACGACGTAAAGAATTGTCGCCTGGAGATCTCCCAGGCGCGCATCGCCAACGGCTAATTAAGGAGCACATTGTGAGCCAAGCGGATTTTATCTGGTTTAACGGCAAGATGATGCCCTGGCAGGATGCCCAGGTGCATGTTCTTAGCCATGCCCTGCATTACGGCTCCTCGGTGTTCGAGGGGATCCGTGCTTACCATACTCCCAGGGGACCGGCGGTATTCCGCTTGCAGGAGCACATTCAGCGCCTGTACGACTCCGCCAAGATCTACCGGATGCCTATCCCCTATACCCCGGCGGAGCTGGAACAGGCCTGCCGTGACACCATTGTCGACAACGGCCTGGACAGCGCTTACATCCGTCCTCTGGCGTTCTACGGTAACGTCGGCCTGGGGCTGAACGTGCCTCCAGGCAGTCAGGCCGAGGTGATTGTGGCCTCCTTCCCCTGGCATTCCTACCTGGGTGAAGAGAGCACCAAGCAGGGAGTGGATGTCTGCGTCTCCTCCTGGAACCGTTTGGCGGCCAATACCATGCCCACCGGCGCCAAGGCCGGGGGTAACTACCTCTCCTCCCAGCTGATCTCCGGTGAAGCCAAGCGCCACGGGTACACCGAGGGGATCGCCCTGGACACCAATGGCCAGATCTCCGAAGGCGCAGGTGAGAACCTGTTCCTGGTGAAAAACGGCGTGCTGATCACCCCGCCGGTGACCGCCGCCATTCTGCCCGGCATCACCCGGGACACCATCATCACCCTGGCCCGCGATGCGGGGTATGAGGTGAAGGAGGAGGCGCTGGCTCGTGAGGCGCTCTATCTGGCCGACGAGATCTTCATGACCGGCACCGCCGCCGAGATCGTGCCTGTCCGCTCGGTGGACGGCATCCAGGTTGGTGAAGGTGAGCGCGGCCCCGTTACCGCCGACATGCAGGCGGCCTTCTTTGGCTTGTTCAGTGGCGTCACAGAAGACAAGTGGGGCTGGCTGGATTACGTCAGCGAAGAGCAGGAAAACAAGCAGGAGTTTGCCGCCTGTACCACGGCAAAAGTGTTGTAATAAAAGGGTAGAACAATGCCGAAACTGAGATCAGCGACCTCCACATCGGGTCGGAATATGGCGGGGGCCCGAGCCCTCTGGCGTGCCACAGGTATGACGGATCAGGACTTCGGCAAACCCATTATTGCGGTGGCCAACTCCTTTACCCAGTTTGTCCCCGGCCATGTGCATCTCAAGGATATGGGCCAGCTGGTGGCCGGTGCCATTGAGGAAGCCGGTGGGGTTGCCAAGGAGTTCAACACCATCGCCGTGGATGACGGCATCGCCATGGGCCATGGCGGTATGCTCTACTCCCTGCCCAGCAGGGAACTGATTGCTGACTCGGTAGAGTATATGGTCAACGCCCACTGCGCCGATGCCCTGGTGTGCATCTCCAACTGCGATAAGATCACCCCCGGCATGCTGATGGCGTCTCTGCGTCTCAATATTCCGGTGATCTTCGTCTCCGGCGGTCCCATGGAGGCGGGCAAGACCCGACTCTCTGAGCAGTTGATCAAACTGGACCTGGTGGATGCCATGGTCCAGGCCGCCGATCCCAATGTCTCCGATGAACAGGCGGAACAGGTGGAGCGCAGTGCCTGCCCCACCTGCGGCTCCTGCTCCGGGATGTTTACCGCCAACTCCATGAACTGTCTGACCGAAGCCCTGGGACTGTCGTTGCCGGGCAACGGCTCCATGCTGGCCACCCACAGCGATCGCCAGCAGCTGTTTCTGGAGGCGGGCAAACGCATCGTCGACCTGTGTCGCCGCTGGTACCAGGAGGAGGACGAGACCGCCCTGCCTCGGGGCATCGCCACCCGCGCCGCCTTCGGCAACGCCATGGCGTTGGACATCGCCATGGGCGGCTCCACCAATACGGTGCTGCACCTGCTGGCCGCCGCTCAGGAGGCGGAGGTGGCGTTCACCATGGCGGACATGGATGCCCTGTCCCGTAAGGTGCCCCAATTGTGCAAGGTGGCCCCCTCTACCCCGGATTACCATATGGAAGATGTGCACCGTGCCGGTGGCGTCATCGGCCTGCTGGCGGAGCTGGCCCGTGGCGGCCTGCTGGACACCAGTGTGCCTCACGTGGCTGGCGGTACCCTGGGACAGGTGCTGGAGCGTTACGACATTAAAGGGACCTCAGAGGAGAGCGTGCTGGAGTTTTATCGCGCCGGTCCCGCCGGGGTGCGCACCACCCAGGCCTTTTCCCAGTCCTGCCGCTGGCCTGAGCTGGACGACGATCGTGAGAACGGTTGCATCCGCAGCTTTGAGCATGCCTACTCCTCAGAGGGGGGATTGGCGGTGCTCTCCGGCAATCTGGCACCCAATGGCAGCATAGTGAAGACCGCCGGGGTGCCGGACGATTGCCTCACCTTCATCGGGCCTGCCCGGGTCTATGAAAGCCAGGAGGCGGCGGTGGCCGGCATCCTCGACGGCGAGGTCCAGGCCGGAGAAGTGGTGGTGATCCGTTATGAGGGACCCAAAGGGGGCCCAGGCATGCAGGAGATGCTCTATCCCACCAGCTATCTGAAATCCATGGGGCTGGGGCAGAAGTGTGCCCTGATCACCGATGGCCGATTCTCCGGTGGCACCTCAGGTCTCTCCATAGGCCACGTCTCTCCCGAGGCGGCCAGTGGCGGGGTGATTGCCCTGGTGGAGAACGGCGACACCATCAGCATCAACATTCCTCAGCGCACCATCGCCCTTCAGGTGGATGAGCAAACCCTGACACAGCGTGCCGCCAACTGCAGCTTCAAGCCGCAGAGCCGTCAGCGTCAGGTGAGCCCGGCGCTGAAGGCGTACGCCATGCTGGCCACCAGCGCCGACAAGGGCGCCGTGCGGGATCTGACCAAGCTGGAGGAGTCCTGATGGTGGCCCTGGCCAAGTCGCAGAGCCAGGATCTGGCCCAGGAGTATCTGCGCCGTATCCTGATGGCACCGGTGTATGACGTGGCCAGGCTGACCAGCCTGGATCCCATGGCCAAACTCAGCGCCCGTCTGGGGGCGCAGGTGTGGCTGAAGCGGGAGGATCAGCAGCCGGTTCACTCCTTCAAGCTTCGAGGCGCCTACAATTGCATTCATCAGTTGTCGGAGCCCAAGCGTGCCTGTGGTGTGGTGGCGGCGTCCGCCGGCAACCACGCCCAGGGAGTGGCCCTCTCCGCCAGTCGCCTGGGGATCCGGGCGGTGATCGTGATGCCGGCCACCACCCCAGACATTAAGGTGGATGCGGTGCGGGGCCATGGTGGCGAGGTGGTGCTGTTCGGCGATAACTTCGACGCCGCCTATGGCCATGCCCGTGAGCTGGCGGAGAATCAGGGGCTGACCCTGATCCCCCCCTTCGACGATCCGGCGGTGATCGCCGGCCAGGGCACCATAGGCCAGGAGCTGTTGCAGCAGCAGCGTCAGCTGGATGCGGTGTTTGTGCCCGTAGGCGGCGGTGGCCTGGTGGCGGGCGTGGCCGCCTACATCAAGGCACTGGCCCCCCACATCAAGGTGATTGGCGTCGAACCCGAAGACGCGGCCTGTCTCAAGGCTGCCCTGGAGGCCGGATTTCCGGTGACCCTGGATCGGGTGGGCCTGTTCGCCGACGGGGTGGCGGTGAAGCGCATCGGAGAGGAGCCGTTTCGGGTGGCCCAACAGTGCGTGGACCAGGTGATCACCGTCAGCACCGATGAGATCTGTGCGGCGGTGAAGGACATCTTCGAGGATACCCGTGCCATCGCCGAGCCTGCCGGTGCCCTGGCTCTGGCCGGACTGAAACGCTATCGCGAAGGCCGGGAAGGCGATGAGAGACTGGCGGCGATCCTGTCTGGGGCCAATGTCAACTTCCACAGCCTGCGCTATGTCTCCGAGCGTTGTGAGCTGGGTGAGGGCAAGGAAGCGGTTCTGGCGGTGACCATCCCGGAGAAGAAGGGCAGTTTCCTGCGCTTCTGCCAGCTGCTGGGACAGCGCTCCATCACCGAGTTCAACTACCGGCTGGCAGGCAGGGACAGTGCCAACATCTTTGTCGGCCTGCGCATCGCCGACGCTCTGGAGCTGGCCAGAATCAGTGAGAAACTGTCCCGGGAGGGCTACCCTCATGAGGACCTGTCACAGGATGAGACCGCCAAGCTGCACGTGCGCTACATGGTGGGCGGCCAGCCCCCGCAGCCGGTGCGCGAGCGCCTGTTCCATGTGACGTTTCCCGAACATCCCGGGGCGCTGTTGCAGTTCCTGCTGCGCCTGGGGCAGCGCTGGAACATCTCCCTGTTCCACTATCGCAATCACGGTGCCGCCTACGGCCGGGTGCTGATGGGACTGGAGTGCGCTGAGGAAGGGGATGAGGAGCTGAGCAGCTTCCTGGCGACCCTGCCTCTGGAGTGCCGGGAAGTGACCGGGTCTGCCGCCTACCGTTATTTCCTGCGCTGACCCGCCAAACCGATTGTCCATACTTTGTTGATCAACAGGCCCCATACTCATGGGGCCTGATTGTTTTTTGGTGTGATCCAGATCACCTTTATTACACTTAGTTACATTGGCCCATTAGACATACATACGTGCATGTCTGTAAACTGCGCTCAGTCAAATTTGGGGCAGTGGGATCCGATCCCTGAATCCCTCTCAGTATCTCGGGCCGGATTGAGTTACCGGTCACAAGGAGTTCGGTAATGTTCAAGCGTTTTGCCTTGGTTGTGGGTGGTCTGCTGGTGATTCTGGCGATCATCGGCGGCATCAAGTTCAAACAGATTCAAGAGGGCATGGCCAAGTTTGCGGCCTATGCCCCGCCCCCCGAGACCATCTCCGTGGTGGAAGCCAGGACCGAAAGCTGGCGCCCCCAGGTGGCCAGCGTGGGCACCCTGAACGCCATCGAGGGGATCGAACTGGCGGCTGAGGTCTCCGGTACCGTCGACGGTATCCTGTTCAAGAGTGGCCAGCAGGTGGAAGCGGGTCAGCTGCTGATCACCCTCAACGACGATGTGGAGCAGGCTAACCTGCTGAGCTATCAGGCCCAGGCAGAACTGGCGGCGATCAAGTTCAAGCGTAACGAAGGCCTGTTCCGTAAGAACAACATCTCCGAAACCGACTTCGATCAGTCCAGCGCCGACCTCAAGGTGGCCAACGCCAATGTGGAGCAGACCCGGGCCACCATCGCCAAGAAAAACATTCGTGCCCCCTTTACCGGGGTACTGGGTATTCGCAAGTTTTCCATGGGTGAGTACATCAAAAATGGCGACGCCCTGGTGACCCTGCAGGATATCCGCTCTCTCTACGCCGACTTCTCCGTGCCCGAGCAGTACCTGCCCAGCCTCTACACCGGCCAGGAGGTGGTGTTCCACGTCAGTGCCGCCCCCGAGAAGGAGTTCCGTGGCCAGGTGATCGCCGTGGAAGCCAAGGTGGACGAGAAGACCCGTAACATCGCCATCCGTGCCAAGGTGCCCAACCAGACCGGTGAGCTGCACCCGGGCATGTACGCCGACATCCGGTTGCTGATGCGCGACACCCTGACCCCCATTGTGGTCCCCAGCACCGCCGTGGCCTACAGTCCCTTCGGCGATGCGGTGTTCGTGGTGGAGAAAGACGACAAGGGCCAACAGGTGGCGCGTCGCATCTACGTTCAGGTAGGCGAACAGCGGGGCGATCTGGTCTCCATCCTCAGTGGCCTGGAGCCCGGGATGCAGGTGGTCAATGCAGGTACCTCCAAGCTGGAGAACGGCACCCCGGTGACCATCTCCAACGCCGTGGAACTCTAAGGGGTACCCATGAAGTTTACCGATATCTTTATTCGCCGTCCGGTCCTGGCCATTGTTCTCAACCTGCTGCTGCTGGTGTTTGGTGCCCGGGCCCTGATGGACATGCAGGTGCGCCAGTATCCGGACATGGAGATTGGCCAGATCGACGTCACCACTGTTTACCCCGGCGCCAACGCCGAGCTGGTGCAGGGGTTCGTGACCCAGCCCATCCAGGAGGCGATCTCCTCAGCCGAGGGGATCGACTATGTGACCGCCAGCTCCAAGGCCGGCGTGTCCACCATCTCGGTGTTCCTCAACCTGGGCTATGACGCCAACACCGCCATGGCGGAGATGCTGACCAAGCTCAATGAGGTTCAGGGTCGTTTGCCCCAGAGCATCGACGATCCGGTGATCGCCAAGAGTGTGGCCGGTGGCGGAGCCATCATGTACCTGGCCTACTTCAGTGACACCATGAGTGGGGTGGAGATCACCGACTACCTGAAACGGGTGGTGCAGCCCAAGTTCACCGAGGTCGAGGGGGTGGCGGAAGCCCAGCTCTATGGTGAGAAGGAGTTCTCCATGCGCATCTGGCTGGATCCGGTGCGGATGCAGGCCAATGGGGTGACCGCCGATCAGATCAATCAGGTGCTGACCCAGAACAACTTCCAGTCTGCCGCCGGTGAGGTACGAGACAGCTACACCGTGACCTCGGTGCGGGCGTCTACCTCTTTGCAGGATGAGGCCTCCTTCGGCAACATCAGCGTCAAGAGCGACGGCAACACCGTGGTGCGGCTGCGCGACGTGGCTCGTATCGAGCTGGCAGCCAAGTCTGAGAAGGTGCAGGGCCTGTTTAAGGGCACGCCCGCCATCTTCGTGGGCATCACCACCACCCCGGAAGCCAACCCCCTGGATGTGGCCAAGGGCGTGTATGAGGTGCTGCCGGAGATCGAGCGTAACCTGCCTGATGGCCTGAATCAGGTGATGAACCACGACTCCACCGAGTTCATCCAGGAGTCCATCGACGAGGTACTCAGTACCCTGGGCGAAGCCGTGGTGATCGTGGTGATCGTGGTGTTCCTGTTCCTGGGCTCCCTCCGCAGTGTGATGATCCCCATCGTCACCGTACCCCTCTCCCTGGTGGGTGTGGGTCTGGTGATGCTGGGTCTGGACTTCTCCATTAATCTGCTGACTTTGCTAGCGCTGGTCATGGCCATCTCCCTGGTGGTGGATGACGCCATCGTAGTCGTGGAGAACGTTCACCGTCACATTGAGGAGGGGCTCTCCCCGGTACGGGCCGCCGTCGTCGGCGCCCGTGAGATCGCCATGCCGGTGATCGCCATGACCATCACCCTGGCGGCGGTGTACGCGCCCATCGGCTTTATGGGCGGCCTGACCGGCTCCCTGTTTACCGAGTTTGCCTTTACCCTGGCCGGCGCGGTGCTGATCTCCGGCTTCATCGCCCTGACTCTGTCGCCGATGATGGCCAGCAAGCTGTTGAACAAGGAAGATCTGCACAAGCCTTTCCCCCAGTTCCTGGATCGCTTGTTTGACCGGGTGAAGGATGGCTATCAGCGCATTCTGGAGCAGGTAGTGGGCTACTACAAGGCGGCCATGGTGACCGCGGCCATACTGCTGTTTGCCGCCATCGGCGCCATGTTCATGATGACCCAGTCTGAGCTGGCCCCGGACGAGGATCAGGGTTACCTGTTCAACATCGCCAGCGGCCCGGACAACGCCAACGTCAATTACGCCGTGGCCTATGGCCACGAGTTCATCAACATGGCCTCCCAGTACCCCGAGTACAACATGGCCCTGGTGTTTGCCGGTTATCCCAGTGAGAGTGGCTTCTTCTCGGTACTGGGTCTTAAGCCCTGGAGCCAGCGGGAGCGCAGCCAGATGGAGATTCAGCCCCAGGTGCAGCGCGATGCCAAAGGGATCGCCGGCCTGGAGATCTTCAGTGTGAACCCGCCCGCCCTGCCCGGGGTGGCCTCCGGTTTGCCGGTGAACTTCGTGGTGACCACCACCGCGGATCACGCCACCCTCAACGAGGTGATGACCAAACTCAAGCGCGAAGCGCTGCAGAGCGGCCTGTTTATGGTGGTGAACAGCACCCTGAAGATGAACAAGCCCCAGGTTCACATCGAGATCGACCGGGAGAAGGCGGGTCAGCTGGGGATCTCCATGCAGACCATCGGCAGCGTGCTCTCCACCCAACTGGGGGACTTCCGCACCAACTACTTCGACATCCAGGGACGCAGCTATGAGGTGATTCCTCAGGCGGATGCGCCGTTCCGCTCCACCGCGGATCGCATCGCCGACCTCTATGTCAGCAGTGACACCGGCGCCTCCATTCCCCTCTCCACCGTGGTGACGGTGAAAGAGGAGGTGATCCCCAACGCCCTGACCCAGTTCCAGCAGCTGAACTCGGCCACCCTGGAGGCGATGCCCATGCCCGGTGCCGCCACCATTGCCGATGCTCACACCTTCCTCAAGGCCAAGCTGCAGGAGATTGCGCCCAAAGGGTACGCCTACGACTTCGGTGGCCAGAGCCGGCAGTTTGAGACCGAGGGTGGCGCCCTGTACGTTACCTTTGCCCTGGCCCTGGTGGTGATCTTCCTGGTGCTGGCGGCCCAGTTTGAAAGCTGGCGGGATCCCGTGGTGGTGCTGGTGACCGTCCCCCTGTCCATTTTCGGGGCGATGATTCCCCTGTTCCTGGGCGCGGCCACCCTGAACATCTACACCCAGGTGGGCCTGATCACCCTGGTGGGACTGATCTCCAAGCACGGCATCCTGATCGTGGAGTTTGCCAACCAACTGCAGCGCACTGGTAAGGACAAGGCGGAAGCGGTGATTGAGGCGGCGGCCCTGCGTCTTCGCCCCATCCTGATGACCACTGCGGCCATGGTGCTCGGGGTGATGCCTCTGGTGCTGGCCTCCGGTGCCGGTGCAGTCTCCCGATACAACATCGGTCTGGTGATCACCGTGGGGCTGTCGGTGGGCACCCTGTTCACCCTGTTTGTGGTGCCGGTGATGTACACCCTGTTGGCCAAGACCATCAGCGTGGAGGAGGAGCAGGCAATGCTCCAGGAGACCCGCGCTTAGGTCCTGGTGTCCAGAAAGAAACGAACCTGACTTTGACGAGTCCAGGCCACCCTTCGGGGTGGCCGTTTTGTAAAGGGCGCCAAATAAATTTGCAGAAGACCTGGTCAAATCCAAACTATCATCATCCGCACTCAAATAAATGGGTGAGCTCAATTATTGGGACCGGATAGCATGTTCACGCCGTCACCCACAGCAGTGGCCATCCTGGTCACCCTCGCGGCTCCCCATGCCCTGGCCGAGGAGGTGCCGGCGGCCAGGGTGGTGGTGGATTCCCAGCAGATCGACGATCGCCAGATGAACGACATCGCCGAGTTGGTGAAGCATTGGTGATTCGTGGAGGGGTGTTCAACCTGTTGGACAACAGGTATGTCCGCTGGGACGACGTGTCCGGCATCGAGGATGGCTGAACCAATATGGACAGGTTTACCCAGCCCGGTACCCAAGTGGGGATCAACGCCACCGACAGTTTCTAATCGCCCCCCCTCCCGACGCAATGGGCTGCCTCCGGGCAGCCTTTTTTATGGATAAGCGTTTAAAACGGTCAATTACTTTCGTCCTATACCCAGGCCGAGTTAAACCGTGCTAACTTGGGATATTCTATGTTACTCAGGCCAATTTGCAGGAAGGTCGCCATGTCGTTCAAGCCGTTCAACCCGCCATCCCGGACCCTGATGGGCCCCGGCCCCTCCGATGTTCATCCTCAGGTGCTGCAGGCCCTGGGTAAGCCCACCGTGGGCCACCTGGATCCCAGCTTCATCGCCATGATGGACGAGGTCAAGGCGCTGCTGCAGTACGCCTTCCAGACCGAGAATCCCTTCACCATCGCCGTGTCGGCGCCAGGCAGTGCCGGTATGGAGACCTGCTTCGTCAACCTGATGGAGCCCGGTGAGAAGGTGATCGTCTGCCGCAACGGGGTGTTTGGTGAGCGGATGCGTCAGAACGTTGAGCGCCTGGGCGGCGAAGCGGTGGTGGTGGACGATGCCTGGGGCACCCCGGTGAGCCTCGACAAGGTGGAGGCGGCCCTCAAGGCCCACCCCGACGCCAGGTTCCTCGCCTTCGTCCATGCCGAGACCTCCACCGGCGCCCTCTCCGACGCCAAGGCGCTGTGTGCCCTGGCCCAGGCGCACGATTGCCTCTCCATCGTCGATGCGGTGACCTCCCTGGGAGGGGTGGAGCTGCGCGTGGACGAGTGGGGCATCGACGCCATCTACTCAGGCAGCCAGAAGTGCCTCTCCTGTGTCCCCGGCATCTCACCGGTCTCCTTCTCGCCCAGGGCGGTGGCCAAGCTGGAGGCCCGCAAGACTCCGGTGCCCAGCTGGTTCCTGGACCAGACCCTGGTGATGGGGTATTGGAGCGGCACCGGCAAGCGCAGCTACCACCACACCGCCCCGGTGAACAGCCTCTATGCCCTGCATGAGTCCCTGCGCCTGCTGCACGAAGAGGGGTTGGAGAACGCCTGGGCCCGCCACGCCAGCATGCACCAGAAACTGAAGGCCGGTCTGGAGAAGCTGGGCCTGAGCTTTGTGGTGGAGGAGGCCCATCGCCTGCCGCAGCTGAATGCCGTCTACATCCCGCAAGGGGTGAACGATGCCGAGGTGCGCAGCCAGCTGCTCAACCGCTTCAACCTGGAGATCGGCGCCGGCCTGGGGGATCTGGCGGGCAAGGCGTGGCGCATCGGCCTGATGGGTTACGCCGCCCGGGAGGAGAACGTCACCCTGTGCCTCGGCGCCCTGGAAGAGGTGCTGAGCTAGGGCTCTGGGAGAGCAACAAAAAGGCGCCATCGGCGCCTTTTTTGATCAGTGCTTGTCGAGCCACTGGGTGATGGCGCTCAACACCCGGTCTCGGATGCTGGGGATCTCCACCAACAACTCATGTCGCGCGTCACTCAGGGCGATCAGCTGCATGTTTTTGCCCAGGGCGACCACCTGCTCCATCGCCTGATTGTCGACGATGACATCCTGGCCGGCCTGCATCACCAGGGTAGGCGTGCTCAGTTTGTGCGCCTGCTGCTTGATCCTGTCCATGGCGTCGAAGGATTCCATCATCCAGTGATTGGAGGGGGAGCCCAGCTGCAACTGAGGGACCTGCTGGTAGAGCGCCTGGAATGCCTGGTATCGCTCAGGATCCTGAGTCAGGGCATTCTCTTCGAAGGGGATGGGCTGGTAGTCCGTCCCTCCGGGGATGTAGCCAGGCTTGCCCTGCCAACGATTCCAGCTTGCCAGCATCGACAACACCGGCTGCAGAACCCACCTGGGCCCGGGAAGCTGGATGCCGTACATGGGGGCAGAGAACACCGCGGCGTCAAAGACCCCTGGATGCGCCAGGATATAGAGGGTGCCGATGGCGCCGCCCATGGAGTGACCCACCAGATAGAGTTTCTTCGGGTTGCTGGGCTGCACCACCTGAGTCATAAAGGTGTGCATATCCTCCACGTAGTGTTCAAAGCGCTGAACATGGCCGAGGAAGCGATTGCTGCTGAGTCGATCGGACAGTCCCTGGCCGCGGTGATCCCAGATAAAGACCTCGAGACCACTTTTGTGCAAGTCTTCGGCCAAGCCATCGTATTTCAAATAGCCTTCCGAGCGCCCGCTGGCGATCACAACCGTGCCACGAGCAAACGGGTTGGGCAGGTGGGCATACCTCAGGGTTACCCCATCGACACCGGTAAACTCCCCCTGAACTGCCTGTTGCCAGAGAGAGGGGATGGCCACAGCGGCTTGAGTCATAACGAGTCCCAAAAGAAACAGAAGGCTGCGTAGCATAGTGAGATCAATGGTTATTGGGAAGCCTTGGCCTTCTGCCTGGCTTCAAAGGCGGCCATCTGCTCGGCAGTGGCGGGTTTCTGATACTTGGTCTTCCAGCTGTCGTAGGACTCGCCATAGACCACTTCTCTGGCCTGATCGTAATCCACCTCTTCACCGCGCGCCTTGGCTTCCGCCATGTACCATTTGGCCAGGCAATTGCGGCAGAAATCCGCCAGGATCATCAGGTCGATGTTCTGCACCTCCTTGTGGTTGTCCAGGTGGCTGAGCAGGCGGCGGAAGGTGGCGGCTTCAATCTCGGTCTGGGTGTGTTTATCCATAATCTCTTGCATCTCCTTGTGGGGTAAACGCCAGTGTACCCCCATCTGAGTCACTATAGTATCCAACAAGGCATGTTGATACTCTGGTAGGACCGCCCATTACACTGGGTATCTCACGGAGAGATCTCTTGAAGTTTGAACACTTTGGTCAGGGTAGCCCCGCCCTGGTCTTCAGCCATGCCAATGGCTTCCCCCCGGCAACCTATCGTCAGCTGTTTCAGGCCTGGGACGCGGCAGTGGAAGCCCCCCTGCTCAAGCCCCTGACCAGCCCGGTGGATGAGGCGGCCAGTGACATCTGGTGGCACATGGCCGAGGAGCTGGCCGATTGGTTGGAGGGTCAGCCCGAGCCCAGACTGCTGGCGGGCCACTCCATGGGGGCGGTGGTCAGCTGCCTGGCGGCGATGCGTTGCCCGCACAAGGTGGCGGGACTGGTGATGCTGGATCCTGTGTTCCTGCCAACCCGCTGGGTGGCGCCCATGCGGCTGATGCCCAAACGCTTCAAGGTAAAGCAGCCTCTGGTGGCCAAGACCCTGCGTCGCCCCCATCAGTTCGATGATCACCTTGGGGCCTTTCAGTTTCACCGGGGCAAGCGGGTGTTTTCCGGCATGAATGATGAGGCGCTCACCGATTACATCCATGCGGCGTTCGAGCCCAATGACCAGGGGGTGGCGCTGAGGTACAGCCGGGAGTGGGAAGCGCACATCTACCAGACGGCGCCCTGGATATGGCCCAGGCTGGGCAGGCTTAAGGTACCGACCCTGATCATCCGTGGGGCCAACAGCGATACGGTGACCCCGGGCAGTTGGGCGCGCATCGGCCGCCTCTGTCCCGACGCCAGCCGCATCGAACTGCCGGAGTGTGGTCACCTGCTGCCCATGGAGCGGCCGGAGGCGGTGGCGGCGGCCATTCGTCAGTGGCTGGATACCCTGGCGTAGCGAGTGTGACAACAGAAGAGGTGCCCCAGGGCACCTCTTGGGCTTTTAGTCCGTGCCGCTCCATAAACACTCGGCGAAGGTCAAGGTGCTTTAACCTTGCTGGCTGGCAATCCACTGGCGCACCAGTCGCTCCAGCTCAGCCAGGGGCACCGAGCCGTTGGCCAGTACCGCATCGTGGAAACCTCGGATATCGAAGCGGTCTCCCAGGGTCTGCTCCGCCTCATGCCGCAGACGCCACAGGGTCAGCTCGCCCATCTTGTAGGAGAGGGCCTGCCCCGGCCAGGAGATGTATCGGTCCACCTCTGTGGTGACGTTGTGCAGGGAGAGGGCGGTGTTACCGGCCATAAAGTCGATGGCCTGCTGGCGGCTCCAGCCCTTGGCGTGGATGCCGGTGTCCACCACCAGGCGGCTGGCACGCCACATCTCATAACTGAGACGGCCAAAGTCGGCATAGGCGTCCTCATAGTAACCCGCTTCCACCCCCAGCTTTTCCGAGTACAGCCCCCAGCCTTCGCCGAAGGCACTGATGTAGTGGTAGCGGCGCAGCGGGTGCACCTCGCCCAGTTCCCGGGTCAGGGAGATCTGCAGGTGATGGCCAGGCACTGCTTCATGCAGGGTGAGGGCGGGCAGGGCATAGAGGGGGCGCTTGTCCAGGGCGTAGGTGTTGACCCAGTAGTAGCCCGGCTGATGATCGCCGCTGGGACCGGAGTAGCGACCTGTGGTGTATTTGGGGGCGATCTCCACCGGTACCGCCATCACCCCGTAGGGAGTGCGCGGCAACTTGCCAAAGAACTGTGGCAGCATGGCGTCCGCCCTCTTGGCCAGCCAGGCCGCTTCCCGCAGAAGCTGCTCAGGTGTGTTGGCATAGAAGCGCGCATCGGTGCGCAGGAAGGCCAGGAACTCGGCAAAGTCCCCCTCGAACGCCAGCGCTTCGATGATCGTCTCCATCTCGGCGCGGATGCGGGCCACCTCCTCCAGCCCCAGCTGGTGAACCTCGTCCGGGGTCATGGGCAGGGTGATGAAGTGATTCACCCGGTTGGCGTAGTAGGCCTCCCCGTCGGGCAGCTCGCCGGCGGCGATGCTGGTGCGGGCGGCAGGCCGATACTCCTCAACAAAGAAGCTCAGGTAATCACGGTAGGCGGGCAGCACCTGCTCCCTGACCGCTTTGAGACCGGCGCGCGTCAGGGCCTGGGTGTCCGCTCGATCTTGGGGCAGGGTGGTGAAGGGCTGGTAGTAGAGACTTTCTTTGGCGTCGTCGGGCAGGTAGGCCTGGATGGAGCTCTCAAATCCCTCAAGTACCACCTGAGGCTGGGTGTAGCCCAGGCGTACCCCTTCGCGCATCCAGTGGATCTGCTGCTGAAACAGTTCAGGCAGGGCGGCCAACCGGGACAGGTAGGCCTGGGCCTGTTGGGTGGTGGCCAACGTCAGGCCGGCGGCGATGCCAGCCACCTCATTGTGAAAGCCGCCCTCGGCGGTCAGTGGCATCAGGTATTCGTGGAAGCGATAGCTGTCGGTGCGGTTCTCCAGGATCCCCACCAGAATCGACAGGTTGATCCTGCCCTCATCGCTGAGGGCGCCGGCATCGATGTTTCTGGCCTGATCCAGCAGGGCCAGGTTGGCGTCAAAGGCGCCCTGCAGTGCCTGGGGACTGTGATCGTCCAGTCTGGCCTGGGCATCGATGTCGCCAAAGTGAGCGGCCATCTGCGGAGAGCGTGCCAGCCGCTGCTGCCAGGCTTGCTCCATCAGGTCGATGACGGTGTCGTCGGCACTGGGAGGCTGGGTGGTGGCACAGCCGGTCAGCACCAGCAGGGCACCGATAAGCCAGTTTTTCATGATCCTGTCCCTTTGTTGAATTCTACTTTTTAATTATTCTGAGGCCGTGTTGACCTGTGCGCCGGCTTAGGGCGTCATAAACGGCGCCACAATTGTATACAATTCCCCCGGGTTTGTTGTTGGCAAATAACATCCCTTTACCAAAAAGAGAGACCCATGTTTGATCAAGGCATACTCCTGACCGACCTTCACCGCCATCTCGATGGCTCGGTGCGCCCCGAGACCGTGCTGGACCTGGCCCGTCAATTCAATGTGACCCTGCCCGCCTACGAGATGGAGGCGCTGCGCCCCTACCTGCAGGTGATCGACCGTTGTCCCTCGGTGGAGGCGTTGCTGGCCAAGCTGGATTATCAGGTGGCGGTGCTGGGGGATCTGGATGCGGTGAACCGGGTGGCCTATGAAAATGCCCTGGATCTTGCGGCCAATGGAGTGGACTACGGTGAGCTGAGGTTCTCTCCCGCTTACATGGCCGGACCCCACGGTTTGCCCCAGGAGGGGGTGGTGGAAGCGGTGATCGATGGCGTTGCCCGCGGTGCCCGGGACAGTGGCATCATGATCAACCTCATCGGCATCCTCTGTCGCGGCGACGGTGCCGAGGCCTGCCATCGTGAGCTGGATGCCATCCTCAGTCAGAAACAGCACTTCGTTGCCTGCGACCTGGCGGGTGATGAGGAGGGGTTCCCCGGGGACCTGTTTGTGGATCACTTCAAACGGGTGCGGGATGCCTACCTCAATGTCACCATTCACGCCGGTGAGCCCGGTCCGCCGTCCTCCATCTGGCAGGCGGTGACCGAGCTGGGGGCCACCCGCCTGGGGCATGCCACCACGGCGCCGGAGGATCCGCGTCTGCTGGCGTTTCTCAGGGAGAGAGGGATCGGCATCGAGTCCTGTCCCACCTCCAATGTCCACGCCAACTCGGTGGCGGATTATGAGGTGCACCCCATCCGCACCTTTGTGGAGCAGGGGCTGAAGGTGTGCCTGAATACTGACGACCCCGGCGTTTCCGCCAACTCCATCCCCTTCGAGTATCAGATGGCCAGAGAGCGCATTGGCCTGAGTGAAGCCCAGCTGCGCACCATTCAGCAGCACGGCGCCGAGCTGGCGTTTATCTCCGACAGCGACCGCAAGGCGCTGCTGCAGAAGAAGCAGGGTCGCTGACAGACAGCCAAAAAAAAGGTCGCCGCGGCGACCCTTTTTTATGCCTGGATGATCAGATCACCCGGGAGAACTGTTGCTGGCGGGCCTTGTCGCGCAGGTAGCGGTCGAAGCACATGCAGATGTTGCGGATCAGCAGGCGGCCCTGGCCGGTCACCTCGATGCGGTCCTCGCTCATGCGCACCAGATCATCTTCGATGAAGGGCTTGAGCAGCTTCTGGTCTTCTTCGAAGTACTGGTTGAAGTCGATGTTCCACTGCTTCTCGATGGCGCTCTTATCCAGCTGGAAGTGGCAGATTAGCTGCTTGATCACTTCGCGGCGGATGAAGTCATCGGTCTCCAGACCACAGCCCTTGATCATGGCGTGCTCGTTGGCATCCATCGCTTCGTAGTAGTCTTTCAGGTCCACGGCGTTCTGGGCGTAGGCCTTACCGATGTTGGAGATGGCGGACGCGCCCAGACCCAGCAGGTCGGCGTCGGGCTGGGTGGTGTAGCCCTGGAAGTTGCGGTGCAGTTGGCCGGCGTTCTGCAGGCGGGCCAGTTCATCTTCAGGCTTGGCGAAGTGATCCATGCCGATGAACTGGTAGCCGTAGCCCATCAGGGTGTTGATGGTGTTTTCCAGCAGCTTCAGCTTCTGATGCGGCGTCGGCATATCCTCCTCTTTCAGCTTGCGCTGGGCGGCGAAGCGATGAGGCAGGTGGGCATAGTTGAAGACACTGAGGCGATCCGGGTCCAGATCCTTTACCCGCTCCAGCGTCTTGGCGAAGCTCTCTGGGGTCTGATGGGGCAGGCCGTAGATCAGGTCGATGTTGGTGGAGGTGAAGCCCAGCTTGCGGGCGTGCTCGAGGAGGTCGAAGATGAACTGTTCATCCTGCTCGCGGTTGACCGCCACCTGCACCTCTTTGTTGAAATCCTGAACCCCAACGGAGATGCGGTTGAAGCCCACCTCTTTCAGCACTTCCAGAGTATCCAGTTCAATCTCGCGGGGATCCACCTCGATGGCGAACTCACCCTCGTCGGCGAAGTTGAACTTCTCCTTCAGCAGCTTGACCAGACGGCGGATCTGCTCGTGGTTGAGGAAGGTTGGCGTGCCGCCACCCCAGTGCATCTGGGTAACGCTGTACTCCTTGAACAGAGGCGCACGGGCGTTGATTTCACGCTCCAGGTAGTCCAGATACTGGTCCGCCTTATGGGCATGACGGGTGATGATCTTGTTGCAGCCGCAGTAGTAGCAGAGCTTGTGGCAGAAGGGGACGTGGATGTAGAGGGACAGGTTGCGCTTGTCCGAATCCTGAATCGCTTCCCGCAGGTGCTGGTCGGTGTAGTCCTTGTGGAACTCCACTGCGGTGGGGTATGAGGTGTAACGGGGGCCGCTGTAGTTATACTTCTCAATCAGGGCCTGGTTCCAGCTAATCTTATCCTGCACTGCATTCTCTCCTGCGGCATGGGTGAGCCGATGATATTGCGGCATCCCGAGGTCTGGTTGCGTTCCTGTGACTCAACGGGAGCATTATTTAATGTGCATTATGCACACTTTTAAGCGCCTTGCCTTTGATCCGTGACCCAAATTCACCCCGGGGGGCTGGTCTGGCCTATAAGGCTGTGCTGGGCGTGATGTTTTATAAACAACGGACCGGGCCAATGGTTCCCGGCCGGAACTCAGGAACGTGAGCTGGTCCACAGAGTGGAGCACAGTCCCTAAGGGTAGGGCAGTAATTGGTGGGGCGACAGGGGGAGCGCCCGGCGCAGGCCGGGCCCCTGGGGAGTACTCTTGGGGAGATTACTCTTTGTAGTCGTCCAGCAGATCACTGCCGGATTCGAAGCGGCTCATCAGGTCCTGCTCCGGCTGGGGAGCGGGCTGCTCTTCAGGCGCCTCCTCCAGTTCGATGCCCAGCTGGGTCATCAACTGTTCGATTCTGTCCAGCTTGGCGTCCAGCCACTGTTGGTCCTCGGCACTGAGCACCTCCTCCTGGTCCAGGCGATCCAGCAGGGCGTTAAGCCGGGGCAGGTTCTCCAGTTTCTCCAGCTCCTGCTCCGGAGAGAGGGGCTTGGCCGCTGGCGCCTCCTGTGCAGGGGGGGTCAGGGAGATGGGCTTCTTGCTGCCCAGGCGCGGGTCCATGGGATCCTGAGGCTGATCTGCCCGCTGTCTGGACTTGGCAGAGCCTTCGTTCTGGCGAGAGCCAGCGGCTTTACCCTTGGCGTTCCGGCGTTTGCCTTCGTGACCTGCCCCTTTTTCGGTGCGGGTCTGTTGCCGGGGTCCGTGAACATTAATCTTGCGGGATTTCTTCTGTCTCGTCATCGTTTGCCTCCAGAGTGGGCGGCAGGTTATACCAGATTATGCCGCTTTTTGCAGCAGTACGACGTCATTACCGATAAATTCCACCGTCAGGCTGTCCCTCTGGGCCAGAAACTCGAAGGTGGTGCGGCTGAAAAAGCTGACATGGGTGGGGTCGTTCTTGTAGTGCCAGTTGGCAAACGCCTGCCTGTCCTTCACCAGCTTGGTCATCAGCGCCAGGATGCCGCCGGGACGCACCAGCTCCAGCAGCAGCTGCCACTCCCGTCCGGGGCGGTAGAAGTGCTCGATGGCTTCGGTGCAGGTGACAAAGTCATAATTGCTTCTCAGCGGCGCCCTGTCCGGGTGGAAATAGGGGTCGTAGATGGCCATGGCGTGTCCCGCCTCCTCCAGCATCAGTGACAGGGTCGGTCCCGGGCCGCAACCAAAATCCAGCCCCTGGCTGCCGGGCGCCAGCCTCTGCATCAGCGGCTGTGCCAATCGGGAGAGGAAGCGGCGGTATCCCTGGTCTAATGGGTCATTCTGATGTTGATCGTACTGATGCTTCTCCGCCGAGGGGGGCAGCAGGGCGTTGGGGTCGGCAAACACCAGCTCACACCTGGTGCATTGGAAGTAGTGACGTTTCTTGTCCTGATGATAGTGCTGAGTCTGATGGTGCTGACAGAGGGGGCAGTGCATAGGGTCCCGAAACCTCGAAGGAGCCACTGGGGCGTGTTGATTTTTTTTGTGACGAACCTCGGCGAAGAAGCAACCGCGCCGAGTCCACCGGCCCATTATAAAAGGAACGTTTGTTGCTGGGAACCTGGGGGCGCGGGAAATAAAAAAGGCAGCAGAGTCTCCTCTGCTGCCAGGTAATGGGGTGTCTTAAGACACTCACTCATTCGGGTATTCAGGCAATCCTTACCTGCGATGTGACTTTCCCGGTCTAGATCCGTCTTCTTTTTACTGCTTCCGTGCGGCTTTTTTCGTTTTCGGCCTATCCTGGCGCTTTATTATTCTTCCTGAAGGTTTTCCTTAACAAGGCTAATGTCATCGTCCTGATGACAAGCATCTTCCTGACGTAATACAACCATCCGTGTTGAACTGAGATGCTGGTCCTTCTGCTCGAGCTCTCCGGCTCGTTTCCTCCTGAAGAGTTTCCGTTCCATCACCCATCTCCTTGGGTGCTGTCCCTTTTTTTTCGGTGACGCTCCGGCCGCCGAGTTCCTCTCCTTTGGATGCCCCATACTCTACTTAATTTGAGCTGGATCGCAACTTTTTTTGCAGTTTTGTTACCGTCGCTCGCGATTGTTAACAGTGCAATTGCTTGATGACAAAAGGTTTGAGGAGGATTTTGCAGTGAAAAAGACTTAAATCTCTCAATGTCGCAATGGCAAATCTCTTACAAGAAGAATCGTGCAGGGGGGATGCGCCTTCTGTGATCGAGATCCTCAAACCGCAGATGTTAAAAAGGCGAGCCACTGGCTCGCCTCTTACTCTGGTGAAGCTATCCCGGCCTATTTCAGGCTGGAGATGTACTGGCTCAGCAGGCTGATGTCCTCGTCACGCAGGTTCTTGGCTACGCCGGTCATCATGCCGTTGAGATCGTTGGCACGGGCACCGCTGCGGAACTTCTCCAGTTGGGCCTTGATGTAGTCCGGGTGTTGACCCGCCAGGCTGGGGTAACCGGCCAGGTTCATCCCTTCCCCATTGGGACCGTGGCAGGCCGCACAGGCGGTAATCTGACGCTGTGCGTCACCCCCCATATACAGCTTTTCGCCTTTGGCCTGGGTATCTGCGTCCACCTGAGTGCCGGCGGAGATCGCCTGGGAGGCATAGAAAGCGGAGACATCCGCCATCTGCTCGTCATTCAGGGTCATGACCATTCCGGCCATAATGGGATCGTTTCGGCCCTCTTTGCCGCCGCTCATGGCACCCTGCTTGAATTCTTTCAACTGCTTGAGCAGGTAGCCCTGATGCTGGCCAGCCAGTTTGGGGTACATGGGGACCATGCTGTTCCCGTCCATGCCGTGGCAGGCAAGACAGGTGGTGGTGGCAACTTGCTGCCCTTTGGCTTCATCTCCCTGGGCCTGAACAGTACCGCTGAAAGCGGCGAGCACAGAAAGTGTTAGTGCTAATTTTTTCATGGTGTTCCAACTTTTATTTGCGTGGCTCGTTCTTTCCCTGTCCAGCCTCGCCCCGTGATAGACTATTGGGGAGGCTCGCAGAACGCATTTTACACTAATTTGTCGTTAGATCTAAAAAATTGGCGTAATGTGACCCAGAGCACCCATGTAAATCATCAATGGAGATCCTAAGTGAGCGATACCGCCATCGATTTTCGCCGCGCCAAGTACATGCTCAGCGCCCCTGACATCAGTTTTCTGCCGCCAGATACCGGGATCGAGGTTGCGTTTGCGGGCCGCTCCAATGCGGGAAAATCCTCTGCCCTCAATACGATGACCGACCAGAAAGGTTTGGCTAAGACCTCCAAGACCCCGGGTCGTACCCAGATGATCAACCTGTTTGAGGTGGGGGACGATCGTCGTCTCGTGGACCTGCCCGGTTATGGCTTTGCCCAGGTTCCCCTGGAGATGAAGAAGAAGTGGCAGAAGGCTCTGGCTGAGTACCTGGAGAAGCGCCGCTGTCTGCGCGGGGTGGTGGTGATGATGGATTGTCGTCACCCTCTGAAGGATCTGGACGCCAACATGATCCGTTGGTCCGTGGCGGCGGAGCTGCCGGTTCTGGTGTTGCTGACCAAGGCGGATAAATTAAAGCAGGCGGTTAAACAGAAAACCCTGAGAGACGTAAAGTCCGCCCTGGAAGAGTTCGGTGGCGAGATCAAGGTACAGCTGTTCTCTTCTCTGAAGGGAACCGGTCGCGGCGAAGCCATCGCCCACATCGGTCGTTGGCTGGATCCCCAGGATGAGGTGGTGGCCGAGTAAGGCAGACCAGTTGCACGAAGGGCGCCCAGGGGGCGCCTTTTTCGTTCAGGCACCCGGAAAAGAAAAAGCCGGTGACGAATGATCATCACCGGCGTGTAAAAAGCTTAATTGGGGAGAAGCTTTTTCAACGATAACAAGACGAGAGTCGCCCGGACTCGGATTCCGGGGGACGACCCTATGAACGCATCATAACTCTTCGGCAACAAAAACTAAAGCATTTGCTCTAATCCGGATTGTGCGAAAAGTGTTCGGTGAATTTCGTAACTTGATGAAAGTTTTCAGACATAGAAAAGAAAAAACCCCGGTGACAAGTGTCACCGGGGCGCCATAAATTTTGGCTGATCGCTGAGAGCGATCGAATAAGGTTTGTTAAGATAGAACATCTTACCTCTGTACCCTACAGACGAAAGCATAGCCAACCAGGTTGCTTTATAAAAGCGAATTCGGTCCTAGATGAGAAATTTTGTGATCTTGATCGCCAAAAAGCTACGCGTTCTGCGCTTTTTGATCCAATAACTACATAAAGTCTCATTATCCCTCTATTTACCTGCTTGGTTCCTTACCGCAATAAGTCATCAAACTGTGATCTGCGATCCACCTGGAGATCTTTGGAGTGGATCCAACAGATCGAACGGCGGTGTTCTTTGTGGTTCGGTCGGTCTGCCCGGGTGAAAGTTCACTTACAACCCAGGGGCAAAGAAAAGGGGAGCGAATCGCTCCCCTCAGGTGGGGTCATGGCGCCCGGGTTAAAATCAGCCCGCCAGGATTGCTGAGCCCTAGTGGGCCTGGTCCCAGTTGTCGCCGATGCCGGCTTCGGCGATCAGCGGCACATCCAGTTGTGCTGCGTCGGCCATCAGGTCACGCAGAGCCTGGCTGTGGGTCTCGGCCTGCTCCTGTTTCACTTCAAACACCAGTTCATCGTGCACCTGCATCAGCATGCGAATCTCATCCTTCTCCTGTTTGGACAGGTAGTCGGACACTTTGATCATCGCCCGCTTGATGATGTCGGCGGCACTGCCCTGCATGGGGGCGTTGATGGCGGTACGTTCTGCGGCCTGCTGGCGCATCTTATTACGGGCGTTGATGTCCGGCAGGTGCAGACGGCGGCCAAACAGGGTTTCCACATACTGATCGTCATGGGCCTGTTTGCGGGTGTCCTCCATGTAGCGCTTCACACCGGGGTAACGCTCGAAGTAGATGTCGATGTAGTGCTGGGCTTCCCCTCTGGGAATGTGCAGCTGTTTGGCCAGTCCGAAAGCGGACATGCCATAGATCAGGCCGAAGTTGACCGCCTTGGCCCGGCGACGCTGCTCGGTGGTGACCTCATCGAAGCTCACTCCAAACACCTCGGCGGCGGTGGCCCGGTGGACATCCTTACCCTGGGCAAAAGCCTCCAGCAGCCCCTTGTCCTGAGAGAGGTGAGCCATGATCCTCAGTTCAATCTGGGAGTAGTCGATGGCCAGCAGCTTGTAGCCGTCCGGGGCGATAAAGGCCTGACGAATGCGCCGCCCCTGTTCGCTGCGGATGGGGATGTTCTGCAGGTTGGGATCGGAGCTGGAGAGACGTCCGGTGGCGGTCACTGCCTGATGGTAGGAGGTGTGCACCCGGCCACTGGGCTGCACCAGCAGGGGCAGCTTGTCGGTATAGGTGCTCTTCAGCTTGGCCAGGCTTCGATGCTCCAGAATCAGTTTGGGCAGCTCATAGTCCAGGGCCAGGTCCTGAAGCACCTCTTCGGCGGTGGAGGGGGCGCCCTTGGGGGTTTTCTTCAGCACGGGATAGCCCAGCTTCTCAAACAGAATATGTTGCAGCTGCTTGGTGGAGGAGAGGTTGAAACTCTCGCCGGCCAGATCGTGAGCCTGCTGCTCCAGGGCATCGAGCACATTGGCGATTTCGGTGGATTGCTGGTGCAGCAGATCCGTGTCCAGCAGCACACCCTGGCGCTCGATACTGGAAAGGATAGGCACCAGGGGCATCTCGATGTCGCGGAACACCTTGTGGCAGCCCTCCAGCTCCTGAAGCCTCGGCAGCAGATGCTGGTGCAGTTGCAGGGTGATGACCGCGTCCTCGGCGGCGTAGGGGGCGGCTTCCTCCAGAGGGATCTGGTTGAAGGTTTTCTGCTTGGCCCCTTTGCCAGCGATATCCTCGAAGTGAACCGTCTTGTGGCTCAGGTATTTGAGAGCCAGGTCATCCATATTGTGCTTACCCGCGGTGGAGTTGAAGCAGTAGGACTCCAGCATGGTGTCAAACTCGACCCCCTGCAGCCTGATGCCATAACGAGCCAGGACCGACATGTCGTACTTAAGGTTCTGGCCGACCTTCTTGCGGGAGGCGTCTTCCAGCAGAGGCTTGAATCTGGTCAGTACCGCGTCTCTGTCCAGCTGCTGCGGGGCACCTTCGTAGTCATGGGCCAGAGGCAGATAGGCGCCCAGCTTGGTGTCCACAGCAAAGCTCAGGCCCACCAGTTCCGCCTCCATGTAGTTGAGGGAGGTGGTCTCGGTATCCAGGGCAAACAGCTCCGCCTGTTGCAGTTTGTCCAGCCACTGATCCAACTGGCCCTGGGTCAGAATGGTTTCGTGTTCGAACTCGCAGGCTTTGGCGGTGCCGCCATCCGCCTCTTCGGCAGTGTCGGACTTGTCCCCATCCAGCACCTCACCCAGCCAGCGACGGAACTCCATCTCTCCGTAGAGCTTTATCAGGGCATCGCGGTCCGGGGCGATGACCTTGAGATCGGCCATCGCCTGGTTCAGGGGAACGTCCAGCTTGATGGTTGCCAGCTGATAACTGAGGAAGGCTTCCTTCTCGTTGTCGCGCAGCTTCTTAGGCATGGTTTTGGCACCGCGGAAGCCCAGCGTCGCCACCGCATCCGGATCACCATAGATGGCGTCCAGTCCGCCGATCCCCTGGAGCATGGCCAGGGCGGTCTTCTCACCCACGCCGGGCAGCCCCGGGATGTTGTCGACCTTATCCCCCATCATCGCCAGCAGGTCGATGATCAGCTCAGGCCCCACACCGAACTTATTCACCACCCCTTCCGGATCCATCACGGTGTCGGTCATGGTGTTGATCAGGGTAATGTTGTCGGTAACAAGCTGAGCCATATCCTTGTCACCGGTGCTGATCACCACTTTATGACCCGCCTCTTCCGCCTGCTTGGCCAGAGTGCCGATGACGTCGTCGGCTTCCACCCCTTCCACCACCAGCAGCGGCAGCCCCATGGCGCGGATGATCTCATGCACGGGCTGAATCTGACTGCGCAGGTCATCGGGCATGGGGGGGCGGTGTGCCTTATAGTCGGGGTAGAGGTCATCCCGGAAGGTTCTACCTTTGGCATCGAACACCACCACCATGTGGCTGGGGTTGAATTGACGGATCAGGCTGCGCAGCATGTTGACTACGCCGTAGACCGCGCCTGTGGGCTCTCCCTTGGAGTTGGTCAGGTGTGGTGGCGCATGATAGGCGCGGTAAAGGTAGGAGGAGCCGTCGACGAGGATCAGGGGATTTTCGGGAAGCTGGGCCATGTGGATGTTTTACTGTTGAAAGTGATGGCTAAGCATGCCACGAGTGCCCGGAATTCGCTAGGGTGAAGGTGATTTTCCACAGAGTTGTCCACAGGATATAAGGACGCACAGAGATGTGGATAACTCTGTGTGTTTCTGCAGAATGCGCGGGATCGCATTAAAATTCGATCGAGATCAAAGACTTGGTGATAGATCAATAAAATCAATTGGTTATCTGAATGATCTTTGGCGATCCTGGCCAAAGATCCCACAAAACCCGTATTGTGGATATTGCTATTCGAAACAGGTTTAGCGGAGGATACACTGGAGGGCGTAAGTAACAGCGGCAATGCCATCCGACATCTGGCTGATTAAGTTAGCACAAAAAATCGCCGTGTATAGAGATCGTCGTTAACAACTTTGCAATATTTGGCTATATAAAATTAAATTTTTAGTCTCATGAGTAATAAGGAAAGAAACCATGAAGAGGATTGCGGTACTGCTCAGTGGCTCTGGTGTGTTTGATGGCTCGGAGATACACGAATCTGTCCTGGCCTTGCTGGCCATTCAGGAGAAGGGAGCGTCTTATCAGTGCTTTGCTCCCGACAGGCCTCAACTGCATGTGGTGAACCACCTCACCGGCGAGGTGGCAGAACAGGAGAGTCGCAACTGCCTGGTTGAGGCCGCCCGCATTGCCCGGGGGGAGGTGTTGCCCCTCAGCGATCTCCATGCAGCGGATTACGATGCCCTGGTGGTGCCTGGAGGCTTCGGTGCCGCCAAGAATCTGTGTGATTTTGCCCTGTCAGGCAGTGAGTGTCAGGTCAGTGATGATGTGATGGCGGTGGCCCTGGCGTTTGCCCAGGCGGGTAAGCCCTGTGGTTATCTTTGCATTGCGCCGATGATGTTGCCCCGCATCTATGGCGAGGGGGTGCAGGGCACCATAGGGAACGACCATGAGACCGCGGTCGCGTTCAACGCCATGGGCGGTGAGCACAGGGAGTGTGCGGTGGAGGAGATCCATGTGGATGAGCGCCACAAGGTGGTGACCACACCGGCTTACATGCTGGCCAAAAGCCTGCCTGAGGCCGCGGCGGGGATACGAGCCCTGGTTTCTCAGGTGATAGCGCTCTGTGATTAGGCCAATGTGGGCCCACATAAAAAATGGGCCGGCAACTGAGTTGCCGGCCTAAAACCGTGTGAGCAATGCTGTGAGCTAAAACAACCACCTTAACTATCAGGGGGCTAAAGTTGGAACGCAGTTAAATAACAACTATTCTCATTTGCATTGCAAGTGCCTTGGACACTTTTTATAAACTTTTTTCCAGCAGGATGCGGTAGTCCAGGGGGGTGTTGCTGGCTTTCTGCATATCCACCAGGTGATAGCCCTTGCCCAGCAGCATCCGCAGCATCTCTGGGTAGCGGTTGCGACTCTTCACCGTGATCAGTTTATAACCCTGTTCCTTTGCCCAGCTTTCCTGTGCCCGCAGCAGAGTTTTGGCCACACCCTGTCCCCGGAATTGGGGAAGCACCGCGCCCAGCCAGGAGTAGAACTGCTGCTCATCCAGGGCATAGCCCACCTTGAAGCCAGCGGCCTGGCCTTCCACCTCGGCGATCTGAATGAGGTGGGGAACCTCGCCCAGACGCTGATCGTACTCCTCTCTGGGGTAGGGAGTATCCAGCTCGGGGACCTGCTCCACCAGAGCCATCACTTCATCAATTGTGCCTTCACGCCAGTTCATAGGGTCTCTCACTCAGGTAATTCAGATTGCAGTTGTTGGATAAAACCTTCCATCCAGCGCCAGCGACGTTCGCCTTCTTGGCGTCCCGCATCGGTTTTCAGCTGGCCAGCCAGGTGCTGAAGCTTAACGTAGAAGTGGTCCAGGCAGTAGGTTTTGTCGTCATACTCTCTGGCGTCGGCGAAGGGATCGCCGCCGTGATACAGGGTACTCTGCCACTGGCCACCCAGCATCAGACAGCGGGCGGTGCCGATGGCGCCCAGGGCATCCAGGCGATCCGCATCCTGCAGTACCCGGGCTTCCAGGGTGTTGGTCTCTAGCCCGGCACTCCAGCTGTGGCTGGCGATGGCATGGTGGATGGCGTCCAGCAACTCGGCGGGGTAGTCGTGCTGTGCCAGCCAGGCGACCGCCGCATCGGCGCTCAGGGTCGAAGCCTGGCTGCGACGGGGATCGCGCTTGTCGATACTGACGCAATCGTGCAGCAGGGCCGCCGGCAGCAGGATGTCCGGATTGGCGCCCTCCTGCTGGCCCAGGCGTCCGGCCGTGGTGTAGACCCGGAGGATATGGTCCAGATCATGAGCGGCATCGCTCTGATGGGTGGTGAGCCAGTCCAGGCCCAGCTGCTTCAGTGATTCAGTGAAATGCCGCGGTGTCATCAGGCAAAGTGTCTCTCAGTGGTGGCGGACGACATCAGGATGCGGTCCGACAGGAATCTCAGCAGAACGCCATAGGCGGGCAGGAAGAGCCCAAGGCTGATCAGCAGCTTGAAGCCATAATCCACGCTGGCGATCTCCGGCCAGTGTTCTGCCATAAAGGGGTTGGAGCTGGCATAGAATGCCACTGAAAAGAACACCAGGGTATCGATCAGGTTCCCAAAAATAGTGGAAGCTGCCGGGGCCACCCACCAGGCGTTCATCTGACGCAGCCGGGCAAACACCTTGATGTCCATCAGCTGCCCCAAAAGATAGGCAGCAAAACTGGCGAAGGCGATGCGGCCGACGAAGGTGTTGAATTCGTGCAGCCCTTTGGCGCCCTGGAACTGGCCCTCGAAGAACAGCACCGACACCAGGTAGGAGGCCAGCAGAGCCGGCATCATGGCGCCAAAGATGATGCGCCGTGCCGGGGCTGCACCAAAGATGCGTACGGTCAGATCCGTGGCCAGGTAGACAAAGGGAAAGCTGAAGGCACCCCAGGTGGTGTGTTGGCCAAAGATTTGAAAGGGGAGCTGAACCAGGTAGTTACTGGCAGTGATCACCACAATATGAAAGCTGATCAGAATGATCAGGGCGCGTTTAACCTGCGCAGGGGTCAGTTGCAACATCGAGTGTACCTTTTTGGTAAGCGGGGTGAGGGAACCCGGGAAATTGTGAAATGCCCGGTCGTTGACCGGGGGGCGCAGATTATATCTGGGCGGGGGCAAAATACAAGGCCATGGCTGAGGGTTTTGACGCCGATGTCCGCACATTTTTGCATCAGCGCAGGTGAATATACCCGACTGGATCAATAGGTTTATCTGGGGCCCGGTGGCATAATGGTCGCCACTATGGCTCAAGAGGCAAGATGATGGCACAGCAGGACTGTTGCAGCCAGCCGGGGCTGATGCTTCCGGCCGAGGCACTGGAAAAGATGTACGCCGCCTGCGCTCCCCTGAACCGGGTGGAGGAGGTGGCTCTGGAAGAGGCGGTAGGCCGGGTGTTGGCGGAGGATATCTGCTCCCTGATCGATCTGCCCGCGTTCGATAACTCCTCCATGGACGGCTACGCCGTCCGCGCCGCCGAGGTGGTGGAGGGCCAACCCCTGACCATCGCTGGCAAAGCCTTTGCCGGTATCCCCTTCGACGGCGAGATTCCCGCAGGTGCCTGTGTGCGCATCATGACGGGGGCGCCGCTGCCTGCGCAGATGGACGCCATCATCATGCAGGAGGAGGCCAACGCCGAGGGCGACAGTGTCAGCTTTAACGTGGAGGTGTCTCCGGGCTTTTTCGTCCGTCACCGTGGCAGTGAACTGACCCAGGGGCAGAAGGTGCTGGATGCCGGTACCCGGGTGGGCGCCGCCGAGATCGGTGTGCTGGCCACAGCGGGCCATGGTCGGGTCAGGGTGCAGACGCCCATCAAGGTGGCGTTGTTTTCCACTGGTGACGAGCTGGTGCCTCCGGGCCAGCCGCTCGAGGCGGGTCAGATCTACGACTCCAACCGCCACGCCCTGCGGACCATGCTGACCGAGATGGGCGCCGAGGTGATCGATCTGGGGGTGATCCCCGATGATCTTGAGTTGGTGCGTGACGCCTTCCGCCGCGGCGATGAACTGGCCGACGTGGTGGTCACCTCCGGCGGTGTCTCCGTGGGAGAAGCGGATTACATCAAGGTGGTGCTGGATGAGATGGGCAGCATCAACTTCTGGAAGCTGGCGATCAAGCCGGGCAAGCCGTTCGCCTTCGGTAAGCTGCCCAACTCCTGGTTCTGTGGATTGCCCGGTAACCCGGTCTCCTCCATGGTGACCTGCTATCAACTGGTGCAGCCCTTCTTCAAGCATCTGGGCGGTGAACATCGTCACCAGCCTCTGACGCTGAATGCCACCCTGACCAACGCCATCCGTAAGAAGCCGGGTCGTCAGGAGTATCAGCGTGGCGTGCTCAGCCGCAATCAGCAGGGCCAACTCGAGGTCGCCACCACGGGCGCACAGGGGTCAGACATGACCACCTCCATGAGCCGGGCCAACTGCTTTATCGTCCTGTCCCGGGACGCCGGCGGTCAGGAGCCCGGTGTCCAGGTCACGGTGGAACCCTTCAACCAGGTTCTGGGAGGTCTGTAATGGAGATCCTGTCCGATAAGGAGTTGATGCGTTACAACCGCCAGATCGTCATTCCGGCGTTTGACATCGACGGCCAGGAAGCGCTGAAGCAGGCGCGGGTGCTGGTTATCGGGGTTGGTGGTCTGGGCTGCGGTGCCGCCCAGTACCTGGCGGCGGCCGGAGTCGGCCACCTGACCCTGGTGGACTTCGATGAGGTGGAGGGCCACAACCTGCAGCGACAGATCCTGCATACCGATGCCCGGGTGGGGATGAACAAGGCGGAGTCCGCCAAGGCGGCCATCGCCGAGCTCAACCACTATGTGGAGGTGGCGGTGATCACCGAGCGATTGGAAGATGAGGCCCTGACGGCTCAGGTGGCGGATCATACTCTGGTGCTGGACTGCACCGACAACCTGGATACCCGCAATCAGCTGAATCGAGTCTGCTATGGGGCCAAGGTGCCCCTGGTCTCCGGGGCTGCCATCCGCATGGAGGGGTTGGTGACCGTGCTCAATTACGCCGAGGACCAGCCCTGTTACCACTGCTTCTCAGCCATGTTCGGTGACCAACAGCTCAGCTGCGTCGAGAGCGGCATTCTCTCCCCCGTGGTGGGACTGATCTCCAGCATACAGGCCACCGAGGCGATCAAACAGATCTCCGGCATGGGCAAGCCCCTGCATGGCCGCATGTTGATGGTGGATGCCATGACCATGCAGTTCCGGGAGATGAAAGTGCCCAAGATGCCCGGCTGCAGCGTCTGCGGTTAAGCGGGACGTCAGTGAAGAGGAGGGCCAGCGGGCCCTCTTTTTGGTTCTTACCTGCGATGATTAGCCGCGGTTGACCACCCACAGGGCGTGGAGGATGCCCGGGAGGTAGAACAACAGGCACAGCAGGATGTTGATCAGCAGCGGGCCACCCATTCCCCGGTGCAGGAATACCGCCACAGGCGGCAGCAGAATGGCGATGAGGCTGAGGAGGAGCTTGTCTTTATCCATCAGTTTTCCTTAGCGTTATTCTTATTCTCAGTATAACGCCATTTACAGAGGAGAGTGTGCCTGCCACTGGCGAACGGCTGCCTGAACCTGGGGCGACAGGTAGTGCTCTCCCCGCTCGGGCAGGCCGCAGAAGTGATGCTGCTCTCCGCGAAACTCGAACGCCAGGCTCAGGGCGTGCAGATAGGTGCGATCTGCATCGCTGCCGCCGTAGAGCCGGTCTCCCAGGATGGGTGCACCCAGGCTCTTGAGGCTGACGCGAATCTGGTGGGTCTTGCCACTCAGGGGGCGCAGCAGGTAGAGGCGCATTCCCTCGCCGAGGCCGGTACTGACAAACTGGGTACTGGCCTGACCTCCTTCCCCCTCCCGGGCCAGTTTCCAGGCCCCCCGCCTGGCTTTGACGATATGCCCCTTGACCCACCCCTGTTTCTTCTTGGGCTTGCTGTCCGACAGGGCCAAGTATCGCTTTTCCATGCTATGTTCGGCAAAGGCGCGGCTGAGTTCGGCGGCAGCCTCTGATGAGCGGGCCAGCAGCAATACCCCGGACGTGGGGGTGTCCAGCCGGTGGACCGGGTAGAGCTTCTGCCCAAGCTGTGCTTCCAGCTGCACCACCAGTCCGGGCTGACCATCCTGGCTGTGGAAGTGCACCCCTTCGGGCTTGTTGATCACCACAAAGTGTGGCTGTTGGCAGAGAACTGGAATCATCATCGGCGAGGCGTTTACTGGGAATGGCGGCAGTGTACGGAGGATGTGCGGGATGAGCAAGGTGATGTGTCGTGACAATGCGGAGCACTACCTCTGGAGCAATGACTGCCAGGGTTGGCATCTGGTTCGCAGTGACCAACTGAGCGTCATCGAGGAGGAGGTGCCCCCGGGAGGCGCTGAGGTCGGTCATCACCATGGCGTGGCCCGCCAGTTTTTCTATCTGCTGGCGGGGGAGGCGACTCTGGTGGTGGAGGGGGAGCCGGTGATTCTGGTTGCGGGTCAGGGATATGAGGTGGCCCCTGGAGTGCACCACAGATTTGAAAACCGCTCCTGTGAGCCGGTGCGGTTTCTGGTGATCTCCAGCCCGCCGGCCCAGGGAGACAGAGTGGAGGAGAGTGATGGATAGAGAAGCCAGTTGCAGCTGCGGCCAGTTGAGGCTGGAGGTTCGCGGTGAGCCCATCAGGGTATCGGTGTGTCACTGCCGGGCCTGCCAGCGCCGCACCGGCAGTGTATTTGGGGCCCAGGCCAGGTTTTCAGAGAGCCAGGTGGTGCAGCATGGAGAGGCGGCGGTCTATGAGCGTCAGGGGGACAGCGGCAACGGAGTGCATTGTGGCTTTTGTCCCCGCTGTGGGTCCACGATAACCCTCAGGCTGGAAGGGTTGGACGACATGGTGGTGGTGCCCGTGGGCGCGTTTGCTGACAGTGAGTTTCCTGCCCCCGGGGTCAGTGTCTACGAGGCCAGGATCCATCCCTGGGTCAGCCTCATTGGCGAGTTGACCCACCTGGATTGATCACTTGGTCGAGGCGCTGCGCAGCCAGCGGGGCTCAGACACCAGTCCCACCACCTGGCCCGCTTCCAATTCCGGGGCGTGCTCTGCCAGGGTCAGGGTGAGCTGGCGGGTTTCGGGGTCATAGTGCGCCACTTCGGCGTGGCCTCGACGCTTGGGCAGCCGTTGACCCACTTCGTCCGTGGGGCCGACGGCATCGATGCAGCCATGACCCATCAGGATCAATGGATCGCACAGGCTCAGGGTTTCAGAGACCGAGTGGCTGATGTAGACCATGGGGAAGGGGGTGGCACTGTCATTGAGAAATCCCATCAGGTGCTGACGGCTGGCAAAGTCCAGGGCGGCCAAAGGCTCATCCAGTAGCAGGATCTTCGGGGCTGCCATCAGCGCCCGGGCGATGGCTACCCGCTGCCTTTGTCCCGCGGAGAGCGACGGGGCGGGCTTGTCCATCAGATCGCGGATGCCACAGCCATCGATCACCTTCTGCAGGGGAATCACCTTATCTTTGGCTTGGCTCTTGGCCAGTTCCAGGTTGCCACGTACCGTCAGGTGAGGGAACAGGCGGCTGTCCTGAAACACCATGCCGATGCGGCGCTGTTCCGGCGGCAGGAAGATCCCCTGGTCACTGTCCTGAAGCACCCGGCCATCGAGTTCGATGCGGCCGCTGAGTTCCCGGTTGAGGCCGGCAATGGCCCTGAGCAGGGTGGTCTTGCCGACGCCTGAAGGGCCGAACAGGCCGGTGATCCCCTCCATCTGCAGATCGCACTTGGCGTTGAACTGAAATTGGCCGAGTTGGCCGTGCAGGTCAAAACTGAGAAGCATGGTTACCAGTACCCCCAACGGCGTTCATTCTGTTGCAGGAAGCCATAGATAAACACCAGCAGTGCCATGGACAGGGCCAGCAGGCCTCCGGCCAGCATATGGGCCTGGTCATAGGCCAGGGCTTCTACGTGTTCAAACAGGGCGATGGAGATCACCTGGGTTTCCCCTGGAATGTTGCCGCCAATCATCAGCACCACACCAAACTCGCCCAGGGTATGGGCAAAGCCCAGCATGGCGGCCAGCAGGAAGCTGCGCTTGGTCATGGGGAACACCACATAATGAAATCGCTTCCATCGTCCCATCCCCAGGGTGGCGGCGGCTTCCAGCTCGCCGGTCCCCATGGTCACAAACCCCGACTGCAGAGGCTGAACCACGAAGGGCAGGGAATAGATCATCGAGCCTATCACCAGGCCGGCGAAGGAGAACGCCAGGGAGTGACCAAACACCCCCTCGAACATGGATCCCATGGCGTACTGAGGGGAGAAGGCCAGCAACAGGTAGAACCCCAACACCGTGGGGGGCAGCACCAGCGGCAGGGCCACCACGGCTTCCACCATGGGGCGAAGCCTGGATCGGCTGTGAGCCAGCCACCAGGCCAGCGGCGGGCACACCAGAATCAGGCAGAGCGTGGTGATTGCCGCCAGTTTAAAGGTGACCCACAGGGCCTCGAGGTCAGCGCTTGGCAACATGGGCGCTTACCTGATAGCCAGCCTCGGTCAGCAGTTGCTGCTGTTGATTGAGGTAGTCCAGCAACTGCTGGGCCAGTTGTGGGTTGGTGGTGCGCTTGAGCACCACGGCCTGCTGCTTTAGGGGGGCATAGTAGTGTTCGGGGACCACCCAGTAGTGGCTGGCGTCCACCCCGGCGCTGCGCAGCTGGGACAGGGCCACCAGACCCGCCTGAACGTTGCCGCTGTCCACGTACTGATAGGCTTGCAGGATGTTGCTGCCGGTCACCAGTTTGCCCTTGAACTGTTTCACCAGGTCCAGCCGGCTGAGCACCTGTTGTGCCGCGGCGCCGTAGGGCGCCAGCCTGGGGTTGGCGATGGCCAGCTTCTTTTGCCATTGAGTCAGGCTTTGCTCGCTGGGTTGACCTTGTCGTTGCCAGTAGGCCAGCTGACCGATGGCGTAGGTAACCCGGCTGCCGGGAAGGATCTTCTGCTCCTTCTCCAGAAGTTGAGGGCGTCGGCTGTCGGCGGCCAGGAACAGATCGAAAGGCGCGCCGTGCTGGATCTGGGTATAGAGGGCGCCGGTGGCGCCGGAAGAGATGCGCACCCTGTGGCCGGTTTCCGCTTCGAAGCGCTCGGCCACCTGGGTCAGTGTATGGGCGAAGTTGGCGGCCACCGCCACCTTGAGTTCGTCGGCGGCAACATGAAAGGTCGCCGCCATCATCAGGGCAACCGCCAAGATTCGCGTCATCATTACTGCTCCTCGCGCCACATCTCGGCGGCCTGTTGATCGGAGTCCTTGGCGTCCACCCACTGGGCTTGGTCCTCGGTCACCTCCTTCTTCCAGAACGGGGCCCGGGTTTTCAGGAAATCGATCAGGTATTCGCAGGCGGCGAAGGCAGCTTTGCGATGGGCGCTGGAGACGCCGATAAAGACGATCTGGTCGGAGAGATCCAGAGGGCCAACCCGGTGGATGATGGTCACCTGATCCAGGGGCCAGCGCTCGCGGGCCTCCTGCTCAATCTGGGTCAGCACCGCTTGCGTCATGCCCGGATAGTGCTCCAGTACCATCCGGGTGACGCCATGGTGATCACCAAAATCTCGCACCTTGCCGACGAAGGTGACCACGGCGCCACAGGCGGGGTTGTCCGCCAGTTTGGCGTACTCTTCGCCCACGTTGAAATCTTCGGTCTGCACCCGATTCATCACTAGCCTCCGGTTACCGGTGGGAAGAAGGCCACTTCATCGCCGTCTTCGAGCTCTACCTGCCATTGGCTCAGGGTCTGGTTGACCGCGACCAGCAGATTGTCGGACCCCAGAGCCTGCTGCCACTTGTCGCCCTGAGCCGCCAGGAAGGTACGCAGACTGTTGGTGGTCATGGCGTGTTGATATTCCAGCTCAATCTGGTCGACGCCAATCACTTCGCGAACCTGCGCGAAAAACAAAACCTTAATCATCTTATGCCTCATCAATCTTAAAGTGACCGGACTTGCCGCCGCGCTTTTCAAGCAGCTTGACCCCGTCGATGATCATGTCTTTCTGTACCGCTTTGCACATGTCGTAGATGGTCAGGGCCGCCACGGAGGCGGCGGTCAGGGCTTCCATCTCTACGCCGGTCTGACCGGCCAGTTTGCACAGGCTGCGGATGCGCACCAGGTCGTTTTCAGGCTCCGGCAGGATATCCAACTCCACCTTGGTCAGCATCAGGGGGTGACACAGGGGGATCAGGTTGGAGGTCTGCTTGGCGGCCATGATGCCAGCCACCCGGGCGGTGGCGAACACATCACCCTTGTGGTGACGGCCCTCGACGATCATCGCCAGGGTTTCTGCTGCCATACGCACCACCGCTTCTGCCCGGGCTTCCCGCTCGGTGACGCTCTTCTCGGTCACGTCCACCATGTGGGCTTCGCCCTTGGGGTTGATGTGGGTAAACTCGCTCATCACTCAGCCTCAACGGGTTTCAGGTGGGTGACGAAGTTGCAGGGCTTGTGGGTGCTGTCCAGCTGCTCAACCAGGATCTTGTTCCAACCGGTGCGACAGGCGCCGGTGGAGCCTGGCAGGCAGAAGATGGCGGTGCGGTTGGCCATGCCGCCGATGGCACGGGACTGCACAGTGCTGGTGCCCAGTTCGGTGAAGGTGATGTGGCGGAACAGCTCACCAAAGCCTTCGATCTGCTTATCAAACAGGGGAGAGACCGCTTCAGGGGTGGAGTCACGCTCGGTGAAGCCGGTGCCGCCGGTGGTGATGATCACCTGGACGTTGTCAGACGCGATCCACTCGGAGAGGACGGCACGAATGTGGTATTTGTCATCCTTGATGATGCGGCGGTCTGCCAGCTTGTGGCCTGCAGCCAGCAGGGAATCCTCCAGGAATTGCCCGGACTTGTCAGTGTCGAAGCTGCGGGTGTCGGACAGAGTCAGAACCGCGATATTCAGAGGTACGAAATTGGCTTGTGAAAGGTGTCCCATAATGGTGTCTCTCGCTTAATTATCAGGGTCTTGGCCCTTGAGCATCAATCCTTGGTGTATTCGGGTCAACCGCCAATGGAGGCCAGGTGCTGGGTTACCCCGGTCAGGCCTTCGTGCAGTTGATGGGTTGCCCCCTTGAGCCTGAGTTGCTCATGGAGGCGGGCAATGAGTTCGGGCTGGTGATCGTCGTGGCCCAGGAGATCCCTCAGTTCGATGCCGCACTCGGTGAAAAGACACAGGTGCAGTTTGCCGATGGAGGAGACCCGCAGTCGGTTGCAGGTGGCACAGAAATCCTTGGCGTAGGGCATGATCAGGCCGATACGTCCGGCGAAATCCGGGTGACTGAAGTTGAGCGCCGGGCCGTCGTCCGGGCCGCGGGGATCTTCGGTCCACCCCTGGGACAGCAGTTGCTGTTTGATCACCTGGCCGGAGATATGGTGTTTCTGGAAGTAATCCTGTCCCAGCCCGGTTTCCATCAGTTCGATAAAGCGGATGTCCACCCGGCGGTGACGGATATATTCGAGGAACTGGGGCAGTTGCTGAGCGTTGAGGTCCTTGAGCAGAACCACGTTGATCTTCACCCGCCGATAACCGGTCTCAAGGGCGGCTTCGATGCCATCGAGCACCAGCTGTTGGCGGCCGTCGCCGGTGATTTGCCGGAACAGGCCCTCGTCCATGCTGTCCAGGGACACGTTGATCTGGCTCAGACCGAGATCGAACCAGCGCTGGGCATTGGCGGCAAGGCGGTAGCCGTTGGTGGTGGTGGCCACGGTATTGACCCCGGGGGTATTGGCCGCCAGTTCGATGACGTCGTTGAAGTCCTTACGCATGGTGGGCTCGCCACCGGTGATGCGGATCTTGCGGGTGCCCACCTGGGCAAAGGCGGTCACAACCCGGCGGATCTCATCCAGGGTCAGGAAGCGGGGTTTTCCGTCGGGACGGTAGCCGTCAGGCAGGCAGTACTGACACTTGAAGTTGCAAGCGTCGGTAATGGACAGACGAAGATAGTGAAATTCCCGCCCAAAGCGGTCGTTTAGCTGTGTCATGTGTCACCTTTCCAAACACGGGAGGTAGCTCGATTTCTCGCAGCTACCCTGGTGGCAGATTTGCCACGGCCTGGGAACCATATGGTCACTTAGGTCGTCCAGGCTCGGTCACAATTTTTTGTAAGTGTAATCCAAGCTCCCCTTATTCAACAACGTGGATTGATCACACTTCGGTGTTCAGTTGGAACTGTTTTTCTCGAATCTGGCTCGTTTTTCATCAACTGGTAGGATTTGCTGTTGGCGGTTTTTCAGTCAAACAATCGTTTAATTTGCCGTCTTTTGCAGTAAGCTAGGCGGGTTAGGGAGATAGATAACGACAAAGGACTAACAGGATGGAACGCGAATCAATGGAATTTGACGTGGTCGTTGTTGGCGCCGGACCCTCCGGGCTGGCCAGCGCGATCCGCCTTAAACAGCTCAATGCCGATCTGGCCGTCTGCGTGGTGGAGAAGGGGGCAGAAGTGGGTGCCCACATCCTCTCCGGGGCGGTATTCGAACCCAGGGCTCTGGAGGAGCTGCTGCCTGACTGGCGCGATAAGGGCGCGCCTGTGACCACAGAAGTCATCGGGGATGACATCTACCTGCTCAACGCCGATTCTGCCCGACAGCTGCCGGGCTCTCTGGTGCCCAAGACCATGCACAACCATGGCAACTACATCATCAGCGTAGGCAACCTGTGCCGCTGGCTGGCGGAGCAGGCGGAAGCCCTGGGGGTGGAGATCTACCCAGGTTTTGCCGCCGCCGACATGCTGGAGGAGGAGGGGATCGTCAAGGGGGTCCTCACCGGAGACATGGGGGTCGGTGCCGACGGTGAGCCCAAAGACAGCTATATGCCTGGCATGGAGCTTCGAGCCAAATACACCCTGCTCAGTGAGGGCTGCCGTGGTCACCTGGGCAAGCAGGCCATTGCCCGCTATCAGCTGGATGCCGGGGTGGACCCCCAACACTATGGCATCGGCTTCAAGGAGATCTGGGAGGTGCCCGCCGAGCAGCATCAGCCGGGCAAGGTGGTGCACACCGCTGGCTGGCCTTTGGATGGGGAGGGCAGTGGAGGCGGTTACCTCTATCACGCGGACAACAACGAGATCTGGGTTGGTCTGATCATTGATCTCAACTACACCAACCCCAACCTCTCTCCGTTTGAGGAGTTTCAGCGCTACAAGACCCACCCGGTAATTGCCCAGTACCTGCAAGGGGGAGAGCGAACCAGTTACGGTGCTCGGGCCATCACCAAAGGTGGCCTCAATGCCCTGCCCAGGCAGCACTTCCCCGGCGGGCTGCTGATCGGCTGTGACGCCGGTACCCTCAACTTCTCCAAGATCAAAGGCACTCATACCGCCATGAAGTCCGGCATGCTGGCGGCCGAGGCCGTGGCCGAAGCCCTGGCGGGTGGCGACGCCGGCGGAGGCGATCTGGCCGATTACGGAGAGAAATTCAGGGACTCCTGGCTCTATGAGGAGCTGTATGCGTCCCGCAACTTTGGCCCGGCCCTGCACAAATACGGTTCCCTGATGGGCGGTGCGTTCAACTATCTGGATCAGAACTGGTTTGGTGGCAAGCTGCCGCTGACTCTGCATGACACCAAGGTGGATCATCAGGGGATGGAGCCGGTGGCGCAGGCCAAGGCGATCGACTACCCCAAGCCGGATGGGAAGCTCAGCTTCGACCGCCTGAGTTCGGTGTATCTGTCGAACACCTTCCACGAGGAGGATCAGCCCTGTCATCTCAAGCTGACCGACGCGGAGATCCCAATTCAGGTGAACCTCAGCCAGTTCGATGAGCCGGCTCAGCGCTACTGCCCAGCCGGTGTGTATGAGGTGGTGGAAGAGGAGGGGCAGCAGAGGTTCGTCATCAACGGCCAAAACTGCATCCACTGTAAGACCTGTGACATCAAGGATCCCAGTCAGAACATCACCTGGGTGGTGCCAGAGGGGGGGGCAGGGCCCAACTACCCCAACATGTAGTTCCCTGACAACCGATACGCCAAGGCCCGCAACTGCGGGCCTCATTTTTCAGGCCAGTATGTAACGGTTCCTGCCCTGAGCCTTGGCCTGCTTCAGGGCGGCTCTGGCTTCCTGAAGCAGGGAGTGGTGATCCTGGCCCGGTTTCCACTGGGCCACACCGGCGCTCAAGGTCAGCCTGGGGCTGATGGGGGAGTGATCGTGGGGCAGATCGGCCTCGATCAGCTCCTTGCGGACCTGTTGCAGCAGACGTTTGCCACCGGTTTTGTCGGTGGCGGGCAGCAGGATGGCAAACTCGCCCCCCCGGTAACGGGCGATCACATCGGTCTGGCGGCGGCTGCAGTGGAGCATCAGCTTGGCCAGGGAGACCAGGGTTTCGTCACCGGCTTCGTCACCGTAGTGGCGATTGAAGGCGGTGAAGTAATCGATGTCCAGCATCACCAGGGTAAGGGGATTGTGGGTGCGTCGATTTTCCGCCACCAGCTCTTTGAGTCTCTGCTCCAGCAGGCTTCGATTGGCGATGCCGGTCAGCTGGTCCACCCGGCTGCTGCGATCCAGTTGGTGTTGCAGCTGGGCACAGCGGTGCTGGTGTTTTCGATTCTCCTCAAAGCCACGGTTGAGCACCGTCAGGATGGCGAAGCTGAGCAGCAGGCCGGCGCCCAGCAGCACCATCGCCTGGGCCAGGTTGGTGGTATTCAGTTGTCCCAGGGCCGGCACCAGAGCGATGGGCAGGGGGAGGTGGAGGGTCCAGAACGCCAGTCGGCTGGGGTACAGGCTCACGCTGGCGGCCAGTAATAACAGCAGTAGGGTGGCCACCAGCAAAGGAGAGGAGAGGCTGCCGCTGGTGAAGGATTGCCACAGATGCAGGGTGACCAGCGAGCCTGCGGCCAGGGTGTAGAGGGGAAACAGCTTCGCCAGCGGACGTTGGGGCAGATGCGGTTGCAGGGCCCAGAGCACCCCCATGCCGAACGGGGCCAGCCATATCAGGTAGTGGCTGGAGGAGGTCAGGGTCTGCACTGCTCCTTGTGCCAATCCAATGAAGAGCAGTGCCAGCAGCAACCGGCGGTGGCTGTGGAACAACACTTGTCTGGGTTGGGGTGACATAGGCTCATCCTTGAGAGTGTTTTAGATAACTCCTTAATTTCTCAGAGGGGATTGAGCTGGCGCTCTGCAGGGCAAAGCTGGCCCATCGGGCACCCTGCTCCATCGCCTTGGTCAGCTCCTGACCTCTCAACAGGCCGTCCATCAAGCCTGCTGCATAGCTGTCACCGGCTCCCGTGGTGTCCACCACCTGAGTCGGAAAGGCCGCCACTGAGAAACAACCATCCTCAGTATAGGCGATGGCGCCCTGTTCGCCCTGGGTGACGATAAAGGCCTTCAGGCTGGGGCCGGCGATCTCTCTGCCAAAGCCCCAGGGGTCGTTGACCTGATGGGGGGCCAGGTCGTCCACCGAGGTGATCAGATAGTGGCAGGGACGGCGGCTGAGATCCTTGGGCAACTGGGCGAACACCAGGCCAAGATCCAGGGCCTGGTGCATCAGCTGCGGCAGGCCTTCGGCGGTGAGGTTGACATAGAGGGCGTCCAGGGGGCCGTTGAGACTGGGGGGCAGCAGCAGCCGTGGCCGGTTGGGTCGCAGTATGGTGCGCTCGCCATTGGGTTCCATCAGCAGTTGCAGGGGTTGGGTCGGGCCTGGGTGGCGGTGCACCTGGTTGCACTCGAGTCCCAGTCCCTTGGCCTGATCCAGCAGCCACTCACCCAGCGGGTCGTCACCCACCTGGCTGAGCAGCGTCACCCGGTGTCCGGCCCAGGCCAGGGCGGTGCCGGTATTGGCGGCGCCGCCACCGATGCGGCGACCCAGGTCTTCGTAATGGATGCGAGCGCCGGTACTCAGGGGACGACTCAGACGCAGAATCTGGTCACAATTCAGGTTGGCGATGATGGATATTTGGGCCATGAGGATGTGGCTTCGGGTTTGTGTCAGTCCGAATACTATACCAATGCCCGTTGGCTACTGCACCGAGTTGGTGCCAACAATGGTGGTAAAGATACAAAAAAAGGGGCGGAAGTCCGCCCCTTTCTGTCTCTGTGCCGTCACATATCCCTGGCGCTCAGGGGGCGGCGCAGCTCGGCCCGGACATTGTCCATGCCGGCGTAGAAATTCTTCATCATCAGCACGCCCATCATCAGGCCGTTGGGGGTGGCCTGCAGCTTATCGGGATCCTGCGGGTCCTCAATCAGGCCGCCGGTCATCTTCATGAAGGCCATCTCCTTGGTCAGGCCGCCCCACAGGCTCTTGCCAAAGTTGTCCTTGAAGTAGGACTTGGAGAGGCGCCCGCCAAACAGGTTGAGCAGGAAGCGATACTGCATCACCGCCTTGGGGGTGTAGTACTTGGAGGACTCCACACCCATGCGGCCGGCTTCGATCTTCTCCTGATACTTACGCAGGGAGAAGCTGTTTACGTACAGGGTGTCGTGAAGGAAGCTGAAGCTGCCGGAGCCCACACCCAGGTAATCGTCGTAGTTGACCACATATTCGTCGAAGCTCTGGTCGGCGCGTTTACCGAAGGACCAGGCGGTCATCTGGTCGTAATGACCGTTCAGGGCATTGAGGATCAGCTCATAATCCCGGGCGATGTCCTGAGTCGGGTTGGCCAGGTTCCCCTTGGCGCTCTTGCGGGTCTGGTGGGTCACCATCAGCGGGTAGGTGGTGATCTGAGTGGGCCCAAGGCGCACCAGGGTGTCCATATCTTTCTGCAGGATCTCCTGGTTCTGGCCGGCAAAGCCAAAAATCATGTCGACGCTGAGAATCGGGAAGTTCTCTTTCGCCCGGGCCAGCTTTTCGTAGATCACCTCGGGCTCACCAAACTTTTCCAGGCGGTCGGTGCGGGCCAGGATATCCCGGTCAAAGCTCTGAACGCCGACGGAGAGTCTGTCCACCAGGCCGTGCAGTTGGGTGAACTCCATGGAGGTCAGGTGCAGGGGATCGGACTCGCAGGAGACCTGTTTGATGGAGGGGAACAGGGTGCGGGCGTGCTCAATGGTTTTCGCCAGCTCATCCACCAGCACCGTGGTGGTGCCGCCGCCAATGTAGAGCTCTTCGAAGTCGTACCCCAGGGCCTTGGCCATCTCCATCTCTTTGCGCAGAGACTTGAAGTAGGCACGGGCCTTGTCCTCCTTGAACAGGAAGCGGTGGAAGGTACAGAAGCTGCACAGGGTGTGACAGAAGGGGACATGGGCATAGAGCATGTACTTCTTGCCGGGCTGTGGGCCGGGCATGGTGTCACAGGCCTGGGTGTCCAGACAGAGGTGGCGCTCGGTGTAGTACTCCATCACCCGCTCCAGGCTGTTGAGCATCCAGCTGGGTGTGGTGATCTTGGCCGTCTCACGAATGGCGGCGTTGTTTAGGGCGCGTTCTGCAAGAGACATGTTAGCTTCCCGGACTGCATTTGGATGAGGCCACAGTGTAGAAGAGGGGCAAATCGCCGTCTGTGAGCAAAGACTGAAACTTTGTACACCTAATCGGCCAAAAGTGCAGAACTGTGATCCATTCCACTTCACTTTGCTCCCCAAGCTGTGATGGTGGCCACACACGGGGATCGATATTTGGACAGTTTCCCCAAGGGGCAGAGGATTACGCTGATGTAAGCCGGTTCCTACAGAGTTTTCATCCAGTTTCAGGTCACCATTAGCTAGCCTTATGGGAGGATCACTGACGTCGCTGGGAGGCCATGGATGGCACAGATGCAATGGATTGTTGGGGAATTTCTGTATCTTAGCTCTGGCAGGAGGCTTAGGGGGCCGAGCGGTCGCTGGGAACAACTCAGCCCCAAAGCGGCTCAGGTGCTGGAGGTGTTTCTGGCCCATCCGGGAGAGCTGCTCAGCTACACCGCCCTGATGAAGCTGGCCTGGGGCGGGCGGGTGGTCACCGAGTGTGCCGTGCGCCGGGCGGTAACCGAGATCCGCAAGGGGTTTGGTGATGATTTCAGGGCGCCCAGATACCTGGAAACCCGGCAGAGCCAGGGATACCTCTGGTTGATGACGCCGTTGTCGGCTCAAGGTGAGGGCGGGCAGGCACCGAGGGAGAGCGTGCTGCTGCCCGGCATTGCCGGCATCACCTTTGCCGTCCTGCTGTTGTGGGCCTGGCAGGGGCAGTCGCCGACCGAGGCGGCAGGACTGGCGGAAGCCGCAGAGCGTCAGGGGTGGCCCAGGTTCAGCGAGCCTCGTCAGGTGGCCGGGCCTGCGTCAGTGTGTCAACCGGTGGCCAGGGTCACGCAGCCGCCGCTGCGCTATTAGGGAGTCACTGGACGCCGCTTGTGAAAATGCTGCAGATAAAAAACCCCGGCGCGATGCCGGGGTTTTTCTTCGGTAGACGGTTTGGGAGTTAAGACTTGTACTGCAAAGTGCCGTCAGCCTGTATCTCGTCATACCATACATTGTGGTGCTGCTTGGCCCAGTTCTCATCACAGTAACCGGACACCATGCACTCCATGCCACCCTCGGACATCACCGTCGCCATGAAGATGTGGACGATGGAGAAGGCGCAGAGGATGATGGCGGACGCGCCGTGGGCGATGATCGCCAGCAGGCTCAGGGTGCGGCTGGGCTCCACATATTGCGGGAACAGCAGCACGATGCCGGACAGGGAGATCACCAGGCCGAAGGCGGCGAAGGTCCAGAACCACAGTTTTTCACCGGCGTTGGCGAAGCCAGCGTCCGGGTGTTTGCCCTTGAAGGGACCGAAGTTGATGTAGCCGCCCACCACCAGGAACCAGTCCAGGTCATATTTGGCGGGGATCTGGTTTTTGGCCCACAACAGGGTCATCAGCAACCAGCCAGCCATAAAGGGGAACGCCATCACGTCGTGCACCGGCTTGACCAGCGCCATCATGGAGGCGAAGGCGCCCTGGCCCAGTACCGGCTCCACAAAGAACCGGCCGGCCAGCAGCATCAGCCCGGTGAGGATCAGCATCAGGCAGGGCACCGCACCCAGCCAGTGGATCGCCACATCCCGCTTGGACCAGCGGAACACCATCTTGCCGGAGAAGCCGTGGTGCAGCTTGGAGATGCCGTTGACCATGATGAACAGGATGAACACGCCGATCATGCCAAACAGTGCCAGCATCAGGCCGGGGGCCAGGATGTCACTGCGCAGGGGCAGAATGCGCGGATCATAGCTGTTGATCGGCTGGCCGTGGAACTCGCTCTGGGAGGTGGTGTAGCCGGTGGCGCCCTCCTTGAGGGCCTGCCACACCACTTCCGACTGGCTGGCGGCCTGGGCAGAGGCGTCCGCCGCTTCCGCCAGGGCCAGACCGGGCAGCAGCAGGGCGGCCATGACCAGCAGCGTCTTGAACATATGCTTCATATGAATGCTCCTAAGGAGCGGGGAGTGGCCTCCCCGCTTCGAGGTTACTTGTTCCAGACGCCGCGCTTCATGCCACGCTGGGCGACGCGCTCACGGTAGATGTCGGAGACCATCTGGGCGTCACCACCCAGCAGCGCCTTGGTGGAGCACAGCTCGGCACACATCGGCAGTTTGCCTTCCGCCAGGCGGTTGGCACCGTAGAGCTCGCGCTCCTTGGCACTGCCCGCTTCGGTGTCTGGGCCACCGGCGCAGAAGGTGCACTTGTCCATCTTGCCCTTGGAGCCAAATACCGCCTTCTTGGGGAACTGGGGTGCGCCGAAAGGACAGGCGTACAGGCAGTAGCCACAGCCGATACAGCGCTCTTTGTCGTGCAGGACGATGCCATCGTCGGTCTTGGTGAACACGTTCACCGGGCAGACCGCCATGCAGGGTGCATCGGCACAGTGCATGCAGGCCACCGACAGGGAGGCTTCGTTGCGCTCACCGTCGTTGATGGTGACCACGCGACGACGGCTGACACCCCACTCCAGGGCACTGTCGTTCTCGTTCTTACAAGCGGTGACACAGCCGTTGCATTCGATGCAGCGCTGGGTGTCACACATAAATTTCATAGTTGCCATTTTGGCTTATCTCCTACCTTGAACCTTACGCTTTCTCGATCTGACACAGGGAGGACTTGGTCTCCTGCATCTGGGTGATCGGGTCATAGCCATAGGTCAGAGCGGTGTTGGCGGATTCGCCGACGATGTAAGGCTTGGTGCCCTCTGGGTAGACCAGCTGTTCGTTGTGCATGACACCGGCGAAGTGGTAAGGCATCCAGGTTACGCCCTGCTTGACTCGTGGGGTCACCAGCGCCTTCACCTTGATGCGGGCGCCTTCGGCACCTTCCACCCAGACGTCGTCCCAGTTCTGCAGGCCACGGTCGGCGGCGTCGGCAGGGTTGATCTCGATGAACATCTCCTGCTGCAGCTCGGCCAGCCACGGGTTGGAACGGGACTCTTCACCGCCACCTTCGTATTCCACCAGTCGGCCGGAGGTCATCACCAGCGGGTAACGCTTATCCAGGTTGTCGCTGATCACCTTGTCCTGAATGGACTTGTACAGGGTGGGCAGACGATGCACCTGCATGTCGTTGTAGGTGGGGTACTGAGCGATCAGGTCCCGGCGAGGGGTATACAGGGGCTCACGGTGTACCGGCATCGGGTCGGGGAAGGTCCACACTTTACAGCGGGCCTTGGCGTTACCGAAGGGGATGCAGCCGTGCTTCATCGCCACCCGGTGGATACCGCCGGACAGATCGGTCTTCCAGTTACGGCCTTCTGCTTCCGCTTTCTCTTCGGCGGTCAGCTCGTCCCACCAACCCAGTTGCTTGAGCATCTTGTCGGTGAACTCGGGGTAACCGTCGCCCAGGTCACAGCCCAGGGAGGCGGAGCCTTCGGCCAGCAGGTTTTCACCCTCGTAGGAGACGCCGAAACGGGCACGGAAGTTACCGCCGCCCTGCAGCACGTGCTTGGAGGTGTCGTACAGGATGTGGGTACCAGGGTGCTTCTGCTCTGGGGTACCCCAGCAAGGCCATGGCAGGCCATAGGTTTCACCCTTGGCTGGGCCACCCAGGGCTTGCAGGTTCTCGTGGGAGAAGGTGCCCCAGTTGTTGGTGTGCTGCTTGATGCGCTCGGGAGACTGGCCGGACATACCGATGGTCAGCATGCCGCGGTTGATCTCGCGGGTCACGTCCTCGATCACCGGCATGTCATTCTTCACCTGCATGCGCTTGGTGAACTGCTCGGCGAAGCCCAGTTTCTTGGCCAGACGGTACATGATCTCCAGGTCAGGCTTGGACTCAAACAGGGGCTCGACCACCTGCTGACGCCACTGTACGGAGCGGCCGGAGTTGGACAGGGAGCCTTCGGTCTCGAACTGAGAGCAGGCGGGCAGCAGGTAAACGCCATCCTTACGGCGGTGCATCACACCGGCCATGGTTGGGTAGGGGTCGACCACAACGACGGTGTCCATCTTATCCAGGGCATCACGCACTTCGCGGCCACGGGTTTCGGTGTTGACGGACTGACCCCAGAAGAAGGCCATGCGGATGTTGTCTTTCTGGCCCAGCTTGTTCTTGTCTTCCAGAACGCCGTCGTGCCAGCGGGAGCAGGGCATGCCAGGGGTGGTCATGGGCACCTTGCCCAGGTACTCGCCCTGGTCGAAGCGGCCTTTCACCCAGTCAAACTCCAGATCCCACACATGGCTCCAGTGCTTCCAGGCACCGGTGGACAGGCCATAGTAGCCGGGCAGGGTGTCGAACAGCAGGCCCAGATCGGTGGCGCCCTGCACGTTGTCGTGGCCACGGAAGATGTTGGTGCCGCCGCCGGTTTTGCCCATGTTGCCCAGGGCCAGCTGCAGCAGGCAGTAGGCACGGGTGTTGGCGTTACCCACGGTGTGCTGGGTACCACCCATACACCAGACCACGGAGCCGGGACGGTTTTCCGCCATCAGTTTGGCGGCCTGGTACACCAGATCACCGTCGATGCCACAGACGCGGGCCACCTCTTCCAGGGGCCACTTGGCGGCTTCCTTACGGATGTCTTCCATGCCCCAGACGCGCTGGTCGATGAAGGTCTGATCCTGCCAGCCGTTGTCAAAGATGACGTTCAGCATGCCGTAGATGAAGGGGATGTCGGTACCGGGGCGGATGCCAACGTGCAGATCAGAATGGGCAGCCGTACGGGAGAAACGTGGGTCAACAACGATGATTTTGGCGTTGTTGCGTTCTTTGGCGGTGAGGATGTGCTGCATGGAAACCGGGTGGGCTTCTGCAGGGTTGGCACCGATAAAGAAGATGGCGTTCGCGTGACGGATGTCATTGAAGGAGTTGGTCATCGCACCGTAGCCCCAGGTGTTGGCAACACCGGCTACTGTGGTGGAGTGACAGATACGGGCGGAGTGGTCAACGTTGTTGGTGCCCCACATGGCCGCAAATTTGCGGTACATGTAACAGCCTTCGTTGGAGAACTTGGCACTGCCCATAAAGTAGATGGAGTCCGGACCGGATTCGGCGCGGATCTTCAGCATCTGGCTGCCCACCTCTTCGATGGCCTGCTCCCAGGAGAGCTTTTTCCACTTGCCGCCTTCCAGCTTCATGGGGTATTTCACCCGCAGCTTGGAGTGGCCGTGCTCGCGCAGTGCGGCCCCCTTGGCGCAGTGACCGCCACGGTTGAAGGGGTGATCGAAGGCTGGCTCCTGGCCGGTCCAGACACCGTTCTGAACTTCGGCGTAGACACCACAGCCCACGGCACAGGCGGAGCAGATGGTGCGCTTCACTTCGATGGGGGCGCTGGGATCGACGTGATGGTCAGAGGCGCTGGCCTTGCGGATCATGCCGGTGCCCAGCATGGAGGCGGCGGCGATACCACCGGTGGTGACACCGGCGTTCTTCAGGAACTGACGGCGGTCGAGGCCCAGTCCTTTGTTGGCTTCTGCCTTAACCTTGGCAGAGGTGCGGGTAAGTTGCATCAGAGAAACTCTCCTGGATTACTGGCCGCGCAGGCTGGCGTAGTAGCGGCGGATATGATCGGTTTCCTGGTAGCCTTGGACAGCTTCCTGGGGGCGACCGGTCTCTGCCTTGGAGGGGGCAGCAACGGTGGCGAGGCCGGCGGCGGCGGGAGCCATGGCCAGGGCCTTGAGCAGACCGCGTCGGGTCGACTTGGCGTGATCTTGTGTCATCGTCTTCTCTCGAATCTGGTGTGACAAAAGGGCGTAGTGCCTTTTTTAAACAGTTGTTTGTAGGGCGAGTTAAGGCCATCTAAATGGCTGGCCGGATTGTCCATGGAGAACCCGGGGAAAAACGTGAACTGAAACGGGTTTCCTCGGAGGGGGAGAGAGAAATCGAACGGTTATTTGACCTGAATCGTCTTGTTAAGCCTGCTTTAACAGTGGTTTCACGGAATCATGACCGAAAATTGAAACAAATAAGCATTTTGCCTAATGCTTTGTTGAGCTTTGTCACTGAAAGCCCCCTTAATTACTGCGTGTTGGGACAGTTTGTCCCTGTGGTGGATTGTTTAGTGATCAGCCTGTTTTTCTATGTCAGCCTGGCAGACTCTCGGTCGTAACAGGGTTGTTAAAATTGGCTTTTACCGTTTTTGCATCACTTTTGAGTCTTGAGTCTCGAAAACTAAGGCGCTATAAGCAAAAACAGTGACAGGGGCCGAAATGCTTTTAAAAGTGTGACGGTTTTCAACTAATGGGGCTTTCATTGATCTCGATCAATGGGGTTTCTCACAGATTCGCTACTCTGCTCACGCTGAATTTTTGTTCCCGAACATGATTCTTTTTGTGAACCCAGTGGAGTGCGACATGCGACAGGCTCGCTTACCTCATCTTTATGTGCTGATCTTCGGTGTGCTGTTGGCACTGACCCCTTTCGTGATCAATGCCTTTATGATGATCTCCGGCAATCTGGTCTGATTCCCCTCTTGATTCCCGGTCCCGGTTCGATAGTCTGAGGAGCATGGAAGCCTCCCTGGAGCCAGGACAATGTCTTTGAAATCCCCCGCAGTTTTTCTCCCTTTGATCCTTATTGCTACCGGCGTTTCTGCCCAGGCAGACCCGGTCGTCATTGCTCAGCCTCAGCAACTGCAGTCGGTTTGCTGGTTTGAGGGGCGCGAGTATTCCCAAGGTGCCCGCATCGAGATGGTGGGTAAGAGGGTGCTCTGTGGACCCAGGGACCCCTATATGCCCGATGGCCCCCTGGTGTGGCTGTCATTGGATGAGCAGGGCAGCCCCATCTATCCCGAGCCGCCCCGCCCCGACAGCAAGATCACCATCAATAAGGGATAGCCGTCCCCGTCTGGCGGCGAGTCAGCGCTTCTTGGCCCTGGGGTGCGCCTGGTCGTAGACCTCGGCCAGGTGTTGGAAATCCAGGTGGGTGTAGACCTGGGTGGTGCTGAGGTTGGCGTGGCCGAGCAGCTCCTGTACCGCCCTCAGATCGCCGGAGGACTCCAGCATGTGGGTGGCGAAGGCGTGTCGCAGTTTGTGAGGGTGGACCCTGGCACCCACCGTTTGCTCCATACCCCATTTCGACAGCCTCGCCTGCACCGAACGGTGGCTGATGCGCCGGCCCCGGCTGGAGAGAAACAGCGCCTGACCCTCGGCGTCGGTGGGCTGGGGGCGAACGTTCAGCCACGCCTCCAGGCTGGCGATGGCCGTGGCCGTGACCGGCAGCAGCCGGGTTTTGCCCCCTTTACCCGTCACCCGCACCTGCTTCTCCTTAACATCCAGATCCCCCAGGTCCAGGGAGACCAGCTCAGCCAGCCGCAGGCCGCTGGAGTAGAGCAGTTCCATCATCGCCAGGTCGCGAACCACCAGAGGATCCTGGCCCTCCAGACTGAGCAGCTGGTCCATCTGGTCCACATCCAGATTCTTCGGCAGGGGTTTGCCCTGCTTGGGCGCGGAGAGATGCTTGGCAGGATTGTGGTCCAGCTCGCCACAGAGCACCATAAACTCCCCCAGCTGACGCAGGGCGGATAGGGTCAGGGCCAGGGAGCGCGGAGAGAGTCCCTGGCGGTGCAGCTTGGCCAGCAGGGCCTGCAGTTGCTCCAGGGTGACCTGATGCCACTGCACCATCCCCAGCTGTTGGAGCAGGGGCTGGCAGCGGCGGAGTTCCCGCAAATAGTTGCGGCAGGTGTGGGGAGAGTACTGGCGCTCGCTGCGCAGATAGCGCTCGAAGCGGGCGACGGTGTCAGCCATGGCGCAGCTGGGGGATCTTATAGGCCAGCAACTGACGGATCTGATCCAGCATCATGGTGTCCATGTCCGGGGAGAAGTGGCTGGGATCGTTGGAGGCGATGGCCAGCAGGGCCACCGGAGTGCCGCGGTCGCCGATGCACACCAGAGCCACAGAACCGTTGTCCTGGGCCACCAGCGGGTTCTGCTCCTGGGCGGGCAGTCGCCCCAGGTAGTAGCCGTGCTCGTTGAGGCGTCGGCGCAGGATCAGATTCAGCTCAGGCTGATCGAACTGACCGGTACTGTCAGTGACTGCCAGGCGCACCTTGGCAAATCGGAAGCGGCTCTTGAAACTGTCCACCAGAACCCGGTTGATCTCCTCCAGACTTTCCGTCTCCAGCAGATCGAAAAACAGCTGATTGTAGAAGCGGTAGATATCTTCGTTGCGGGAGGCCACGGAGAGCAGGGAGGTGATCTCCTCCTCCAGTTGGGAGACCCGTGAGCGCAGGTTTTGCTGCTGATGCTCAATCAGGGAGACGGTGCCCCGCTCGGTATGAGGGATGCGCAGGCTGAGCAGCAGCTCTGGATGACGGATGAAGAAGTCCGAGTTCTCCAACAGGTACTCTTTGACCATGTCGGTACTCAAGGCTTTCAGGCTGTCACTGTAGTCGTGCTTCATAATCCAATTTGACCATCGTAGACGTGTACGGCTGGCCCGGTCATCTCCACTGCCTTACCCTGGCCTGGCCACTCAATGTGTAAGGTACCACCTGGAAGGTCTACGCGCACCTTCTCTCCCAGCAACCCCTGGTGCTGGCCTATAACGGCGGCGGCACAAGCACCGGTGCCACAGGCCAGGGTTTCGCCTGCGCCACGCTCATACACCCGCAGGCGGATGTGGCGCTCCGAAAGAACCTGCATGAAGCCGACATTGACCCCCTTGGCAAAGCGTTCATGACTGCTGAGGCTGCGGCCGATGCCCTCGACGTCGGCCGTATCCAGGTCATCCACTTTGAGGACGCAGTGGGGGTTGCCCATGGAAACTGCACCGCAGAGGTGTACCGCATCATCGGTCTGCAGCAGGTAGGTTTTCTCCACCTTGTTGGCCCTGAAGGGCAGAGAGCCGGGTTCGAAGTTGGGGGTGCCCATGTTGACCGTCACCTGATTCTCCTGACCCAGGCGCAGCGCCAGAGAGCCCGCCTTGGTGCTGACCCCGATCTGATCCTTGTTGGTCAGTCCCTTCATCTTTACGAAGCGGGCGAAACAGCGGGCGCCGTTGCCGCAGTTTTCCACTTCACTGCCGTCGGCGTTGAAGATGCGGTAGTGGAAATCCTGCTCGGGATCATAGGGGGGTTCCACCAGCAGCAGTTGATCGAAACCCACGCCAAAATGCCTGTCTCCCAGACGGCGGATCTGTTCCGGCGAGAGATAGAGGTTCTGGGTGACCGCATCGATCACCATGAAGTCGTTGCCCAACCCCTGCATTTTGGAGAAGTGAATCAAGAGGCTACCCCTGTTGAATCTGAATTTTGACTAGTTTACGGCAGCAGATGCTCACCTTGCCACAATTGATTCAGGGTTTCTCGCTCCCGAATCAGATGAGTCTGGTCACCATCGGCCATCACCTCGGCGATGCGGGGCCGACTGTTGTAGTTGGAGGCCATGGTAAATCCGTAGGCGCCGGCACTGCGCACCGCCAGCAGATCTCCCTGTTCCACCGTCAGCTGGCGCTCCTTGCCCAGGAAATCCCCGGTTTCACACACCGGGCCCACCACATCGTAGTGGCGGGGTTCCCCCTCCCTGGGGGTGACCGGGATGATCTTCTGCCAGGCACTGTAGAGGCTGGGACGCAGCAAATCGTTCATGGCGGCATCCACCACGGCGAAGTCCCGCTCCTCACCCTGCTTCAGATACTCGATGCGGGTGACCAGGATGCCGGCGTTGGCCATGATGGCCCGGCCGGGTTCGAAGATCAGGGTCAGTCGGCGCCCCTTCAGGCACTGCAGCAGCGCCTGGGCATACTGGTCCGGGTGGGGCGGCGTCTCATCGTCATAGGTGACACCCAGGCCTCCGCCCACATCCAGATGCTGAAGGTGGATTCCCTGCTGTTCCAGTTGTTCAATCAGCCCCAGCAGGCGTTCCAGGGCGGCCAGAAAGGGGGGCAGGCTGGTGAGCTGCGAGCCGATGTGGCAGTCCAGCCCCTTGATCTCCACATGGGAGAGGCTGGCGGCGTGGCGATAGCTTGCCAGGGCGCGGGCCATGGGGATGCCGAATTTGTTCTCTTTCAGGCCGGTGGAGATGTAGGGATGGGTATTGGCGTCCACATCCGGGTTGATCCTCAGGGAGATGGGGGCGATCACGTCCATCTCCCGGGCCACCAGGTTGAGCCGCTCCAGCTCAGCCTCCGATTCGACGTTGAAACAGTGGATCCCCACCGACAGTGCCTGGCGCATCTCATCGGCGGACTTACCCACCCCAGAAAACACCACCTTGGCGGGGTCGCCCCCGGCTTCCAACACCCGGGCAAGCTCGCCGCCGGAAACGATGTCGAAACCGCTGCCGAGGCGGGCCAGCAGGTTGAGTACCGCCAGGTTGGAGTTGGCCTTGACCGCGTAGCAGATCAGGTGAGGGTGTGCTCCCACGGCCCGATCGAAGGCATGCCAGTGCCGCTCCAGGGTGGCCCGTGAGTAGAGGTAGAAGGGGGTACCGATGCGCCCGGCCAGTTCCGCGACCGAGACGGCTTCAGCCATCAGGGTTCCCTGTTGATAACTGAAGTGGTCCATGATGTGCCCTTACTGTTCCTGTGTCGCCTGCGACGGCTGCTGTTGAGTGTCAGCCGGTGGCGGGTTGACCTGCTCCTGCTGGGGCAGCTCGAGGGGGCCTTTCTGGCCACAGGCACAGAGCAGCATTCCCAGTATCAGTGCGGTGGAGAGTCGAGACATGGAAAACAAATGACCTTGTTGAGTTAGCCATCTATAATCGCATCCCATGTGCCAAATGCAACCGAATAGAGAACGAGATTATGGCTATGGACCAAAGTCGCTTCCACGAGCTGGCTGACGAGATTCTGGAACACATTGTGGAGCGCATCGACGACTCCGAGCTGGAGCTGGATTATGAGCAGGCCGGCAACGTGCTCGATCTCGAGTGCATCGATGGCAGTCACATCGTCCTGAATAAACAGGAAGCGATGTCTCAGCTGTGGCTGGCCACCAAATTTGGCGGCTACCGTTTCGATTTCCGCGAAGGGGACTGGATCGAGGAGCGAGGCGGTCAGGAGCTGCTGACCTTCCTCAGTGACGCCGTGGCCAAGCAGGGTGACGAGCAGATCCGCTTCTAACTCTCTAGAGACAACGGCGGCTGGCCAGTTTTTGCGTAGGCCAGCCGTCCGAGACTTTCTCCTTTGTGGTAGTGGTCCAGGCCACTGACCGCCACGGTGTCCAGGCGCTCCAGGTGCAGATGACCATCGTCGGCCAGGGCTGCCTTGTCCAGCCAGACTTCCACGACTCGCGCCGAGATCATCAGGGTGTCATTCTCTTCGAGGTGCCTCACCCTGACCAACTCCATCCCCATGCTCAGCCGGCTTTCCGCCACATAGGGGGCGATCAGTCGATCCCCGAACCTTGGGGTCAGCCCCACGGCGTCGAACTCGGACTGCTCCCTGGGGTAGCGGGCGGAGCTCTGGTGAGCCTGACGATGAATGTTTTTATGCACCTGGTTGATGGTGAAACACCCGGTCGCCTGAATGTTCTCCAGGCTGTGCCGGGGAGCGGAGTGGGGCCGCAAGATCAGCCCCATCAGCGGCGGGTTTGCTCCCAGGTGAAACAGCGAGCTGACGATGGCCAGGTTGGTCAGTTCTTGGGGGCTGATACTGCCGATCAGGTTGGCACTCTTATAGCCGGACAGGCTGTTGACGAACTGGGCCCGGTAGCGCTGAGTCATCTTCTCCAGGGTGGTTTCGTCAATTCGTGAAAGCATGGGCGACCTCCGGTGGGTTACCCCCCCTCTTTACGGCGCCCGTCACCTTTCAGATCACTCCTGGTTGTGGACCAGCTCAGACTCCGCCAGGGGCAATACCGTCAGTTCTCCCTGGCAACGTTTCAGCCGATAGAACTGAGGCAGGTTGAAACTGCCTCCTCCGAAGCGACCCTCGCGCTTGAACACGTAGAGCTCGCTGATGCTGTCGATGAGGGCACTGAGCTGGCCAACGGAGTGGAAAAAGCGTTGCAACACGTTGTTTTCGTCGAGCAGGTAGACATCCAGGCCCTGCTCCCGCTCGCGGACGAAGTACTGGCGCATCCCCTTACGGGCGTGTTGACGGAGAATCTCCGGTGCGCTGGCATAGGGGTCTTCTCCCAGGTCTGGTTGGGGCAGCGTCTGAAGTTCGCCATCCACCAGTGGAGCCGGCAGTGTCGGCAGTTCGTCGGCGGGACGCCAGTGCATGCCATGGCTGGAGAACAGCAGTCCGAACCTCTTCTCTCCCAGAGTCAGCGGCAGCACCTGAAGGGCTTCGGCCCGGCTCTGCTGGCGCAGACGGCAACACTGGTGCACCAGGAAACTGAGCCTGTCTTCCAGTTGCGCATTGGCACGCTGTCCCACAGAGATCACTCGAATCTCGGGAAGGTGTTCATTGGAGATGCCGGTCAGCAGCTGCTCCAGCATCCGCAGCAGCCCCCCCTCTCCGTCAAACTGGTGGTAGTGCAGCTCTCCCCAGCTGTTGCGCGTTATCAGCTCCAGAGAGCCCGCCAGGGAGCGGCGGGGGCGGCCGGTGGAGAGCACCCGGTTACCACGCAGGTCCAGCATCAGCTCAGAGCCGTGCCAGCGGCTGCTGGGATCCTGTTCCAGATTGACCACCAGGGTAACCTCATCCAGGTGCCAGGGTTGTTGCAGGGCGTCCAGGTCCGCCCGTTCAGGACGATGCAGGGCCGGGGTGAGCCGGCGCGCCAGCCTGGTCAGGGTCTTGTCGACACTGCCCTCGCCAAGGTGGAAGCGGTGCACCCTGGTGTGCTCTTCCACCATCCCGTTGGCGGCAGCCCAGGCGATGCAGGCCAGTCTGCTTCTGTGGTGGAACAGGGGGCTCTCGCCAAACAGCTGGCGTTTGTCCGCCGGCTGACGATACAGATACCAGGTGCCGCCCTGGGCGTCATCGGAGTCCACCTGTAGTAGGGTCAGATTCTGCTCCGCCAGGGAGTGGCTCCACAGGGGGTTGAGGCGAATCAATTTGTCCGGTTCAGACTCGAACTGGGTATAGAGTTTGCGGGTGAGAATGCCCATGTCCTGAATCTGCAGCTGCCGTGGCAGGCGCTGGCGGCTGGCGAACGCGGTCAGGCGCTGATAGCTGGTTAACATCAGCTGTTGCAGCTGATGGTTGAACCAGCGTACCTGACCGGCATGCCAATGTTCCGCCTGATCAAGCGATTCGATCAGCAGAGGCGTCCATTGCCAATCCCGGGTGAGGTTGTTCATCAACTCGCCGCGCCACTGATCGGTCAGTCTCGGGTCGTGGCACTTCAGGTAGAAGCAGCGCTGAGCCAGGGAGAGTCTGCTGGTCTCCTGTTGGCGCTTGAGGAATCCCTCGATGCGCTCGTAGAGCATCAGATAGGGGTCTGCTTGCTGAGGCGTCTGGCCAGCTTTCAGTCGATACCAGAGTTGATCCCTCAGGATGCGCTGATCCGGGTAGTCGGCCACATAGGCCTCCAGCAGCAGCACCTTGAGAACCGATTTATGGGGGCGGGAGATCCCTTTGAACAGCTGCCACAGGGCGGCACCGAAGAATTCGGCCGCAGGCAGGTGCTGGATCTCGCCCAGGCTCAGCAGGCCCGGATCGTTTTGCGGCGCCCCGGGCCACCAGGCGATGGGTAACCCCGCCAGGCGCACCTGGGTCCGGTAGAACTCCTCAAGCAGCAGCCAATGCTGGGCACTGCCGCTGTGCTCCTTGTCCAGGCAGCGTTGACAGGGGATGCCAAACTGACAGGGGTTGATCACAAACAGGTGGGTTTCCAGCCCCTGTTCCGTGGCCCAGCGGCTCAACCAGTCTGCTTTGCGCTGCAGGGTGGCCACCTCCTCCTTGGGCATATTGCTGTCATGGATGAGCCACAGGTCGACGTCGGAGCTGCGGGTCTGACCCAGGCTGCCACAACTGCCCATGGCATAGAGTCCAAGCAGGGGGCCGGGTTGGCCTGAAGGCAGTGAGCCCATGGGGGGGGTGACGAAGCCCTCGGCCGCATCGGGACACCCCTCGGGTCCGCCGTCCTGCAGTGCCTGAACCACCTTGTCCAGCACCTGACGTTGGGGCAGGGTCAGCCAGCCAAGAAACTGGCTCAATCTGGACTGGTTAAGGGCGTTGCTCAGGGCAAGATCGGAGTCGTAGGCGTTCAATCGGCTCTCACAGAAAATCACAAAACTGTGATCATGATAACACTTTGTGGGCAAGGAGGAGAAACCGTGAAAAGGATCAATTTTCCGGAACTCCGGCGGGGAAATAGAGGTCTGACAGGCGCAGTAGCTTTTATGCCCGGCGAAATGCTGGCAACATGAGCGCAATTTTTGACGGTTTCGGCCCGTTGCTGAGCCGGTGATTAGTTTGAGGATACCGAGAGTTATGGCACGCAAAGAGATTCGTATCGCCACCCGCAAGAGTCCCCTGGCCATGTGGCAGGCGGAGTTTGTTAAGGCTGAGCTGGAGAAAGCACACCCCGGGCTGGAGGTGATCCTGCTGCCGATGTCCACCAAGGGTGACAAGATTCTCGACACTCCCCTGGCCAAGGTTGGCGGCAAGGGTCTGTTCGTCAAGGAGCTGGAGGTGGCCATGTTGGAAGGACGCGCCGACATCGCCGTTCACTCCATGAAGGACGTGCCCGTCGACTTCCCTGAGGGCCTGGGCCTGACCACCATCTGCGAGCGTGAAGATCCTCGCGATGCCTTCGTATCAAACAACTACCAGAGCCTGGAAGAGCTGCCTCAGGGGGCCGTTGTCGGTACCTCCAGCCTGCGTCGTCAGTGCCAACTGCGTGAACTGCGTCCGGACCTGGAGATTCGCGACCTGCGTGGCAACGTCAACACCCGACTGTCCAAGCTGGACGCCGGTGACTATGACGCCATCATCCTGGCGGCTGCTGGTCTGAAGCGTCTTGAGTTCGAACACCGCATCACCGGCTTCATCGAGAGCGAGCAGTCTCTGCCTGCCAATGGTCAGGGTGCCGTGGGCATCGAAGCCCGCCTGGGAGATGCCGAGCTGCTGGAGCTGCTGTCCGTACTGGAGCACCCCCAAACCCGCGCCCGGGTCATTGCCGAGCGTGCGATGAACACTCGTCTGGAAGGCGGCTGCCAGGTGCCGATCGGTGCCTATGCCGAGCTCGAAGGCGATGAGCTTTGGCTCCGTGGCCTGGTCGGCAAGCCTGACGGCAGCCTGCTGCTGCGCGACGAAGTTCGCGGCAACAAGGAGAACGCCGAGGCCCTGGGCATCGAACTGGCAGACAAGCTGCTGGATGCCGGTGCCGGCGTCATCCTGAAAGAGGTGTACGGGGAGGCCTGATGCACATATTGCTGACCCGCCCAGCGGGTCGCAACGAGCCGCTGGCAGGGAAGCTGGCGGCGGTGGGGTGGCAGGCCAGCTGCTGCCCCATGGTGGAGATTGTTGCCGAACCTTCGCCGCAACCCTCTCCCCTGGCTTGTGCCGACGCCGCGTTCTTTGTCTCCGCCAATGCGGTGAATCACGCCGCTCCTCTGGTGGGCTCCTGGCCGAAGATCACCTATCTGGCCGTTGGTGGCGCCACCGCCGCCGCCCTGCGTGCCCAGGGGCTGGCCCCGCTCACCGCTCCCGCCGACAACGAAACCACCGAAGGGATCTGGACCCTGCCTGTGATGGCGCAGGTTGCCGGGAAGCGCTTCGTTATCGTGCGGGGCAATGGCGGACGGGAGGCGATGGCTAACCGGTTGAATCGAGAGGGGGCACAGGTGTGCTACTGGCAGGTTTATCGTCGACAACTGCCTAAATTAAATGGATTAGATCTTGCGCAAAGCTGGCAACGGGACGGCGTAAACGCCATACTGGCTACCAGTGTCGAAATTCTGCATAACCTCTTTACCCTGCTGCCGGAACACCAGCATGGCTGGTTGACCCAGCAGTTGTGGCTGGTGCCCGTGGAACGGGTGGCCGATGCGGCCCGAAAACTGGGTTGTCATCATACCCTGGTCACCGGCGGTGCAGGAGATGACGCTATCCTTGAGTCGATAGCCAACTGGAAGAACCGTCAGTAATGGATAAGAAGCCCAAAGATCCTCGCTCTCCCAGCGCCCAACCTGCCGAACAGGATCCATCCACTCTCAATGAGCCCACTTCCGTTGAGGCCGACAAAGAGCCGGTGGACAAGCCCGCAGCCCGTGCTGCGACCAAGGGCCGTGGCCGTGCCGCCAAGGCACCGGCCAAGGCGCCCGCCGAGAGCCCGGCCTCTGCGACCAAGGTAGAGACAGACTCGGTAGAGTCCAAGCCCGAGACGAAATCCCAGGCCAATCCCAAACCTAAGCCGAAAACTCAGCCTGAGACCAAGGCGGTGCAAGCTGTTTCATCTCCTTCAGAAGAGCGTCCCCGTGAGAGTGGAGGCCAGGGCCCGGCGTTGATGGTGGCCGTTGTGGCGTTGCTGATTGCTGCCGCCGCCGTGGGATACACCGTATGGCAGGGGCAGCAGCGTCAGACCCAATTGATGCAGTCTCAATCTCTGTCGGGCAAGCTGGATGAGTTGCGCAGCCGAATGGGGGCGGAGCGAAACCAGTTGGAGCAGCGCCTGGTGGAGCAGGACCGACAGCAGCAGGAGCTGGTGAAGCAGGTCACCGGGCTTCAGGGCGAACTGGCCAAAGCCAGGGAGCGTCAGCCCAGAGACTGGTTGTTGGCCGAGTCCGACTATCTGGTGCAGATGGCGGCCCGAAAGTTATGGCTCGAACAGGATGTGGCCACCGCCGTCGCCCTGCTCAAAGATGCCGACCGGCGCCTGAACCTGATGAGGGATGAAGCCCTGACCCCGGTGCGCCAGGCACTGCGGGATGACATCACCGCACTGCAGGGACTGCCCAGGCAGGATCTGGCCGGGGTCGCGCTGACCATCGAATCTCTGATTACCTCTGTGGATCGCTGGCTGCTGAACCGGGTTGAGCTGCCGGATCTGGCCCAGACCGAGGTGAGCGATTCCCCCAGTGACTCAGTGAGCGACTGGAAAAGCAACCTGGCCAAGAGCTGGAACGCCCTGGTGGATGATTTCATCACCATTCGTCGCCGTCAGGGCGAGCTGCAGCCTCTGTTGGCGCCAGAGCAGGAGTGGTACCTGAGGGAGCACCTCAAAGGCAAGCTGATGCAGGCCCAACTGGCGCTCTACCACGGCCACACCGATGCCTATCGCAAGGCGTTGTCCACTGCGGCGGATTGGGTGGAGACCTACTTCAAGCGGGATGACGCCACCATCGAAGCGGCGCTCACCAGCCTGGGTGAGTTGCAGCGCACGGAACTGGGCAGTCGTCTGCCCGACTCCCTGGCGAGCCAGCCGTTGCTGGAGGCTCTGGTTCAGGACAGGCTGGGGCGGGAGAACAAGGGATGATTAGGCTGCTGATCTATACCCTGATCGTTCTCGCCGGCGCCATCGCCGGCCCCAAGCTGGTTGAGAACAAAGGGTATCTGCTGGTTGCCATCGGCGAATACACTATCGAGACCTCTGTGGTGGCGGCGGTATTGCTGCTGCTGGTGGGGTTTGCCCTGCTGCAACTGATCGAATGGTTGCTGGTTAAGCTGCTTCGAACCGCCGGCCTGACCCGCTCTCTGCCCAGACGCTGGCGTCAGCGTAAGTCTCGTAAGTTTACCCTGGAGGGGGCGCTGGCCCTGGCCGAGGAGAACTGGTCCAAGGCGGAGCAGACCATGGCCAAGGGGGCCGATGCGGGCGAATTGCCTCTGGTGAACTACCTGGCCGCCGCCCGGGCCGCCCATCACCAGGGACACAGTGAGCAGGTGGAAGCCTTCCTCTCCCAGGCACAGAGCTTTGCCGGCAGTGAAGCCGCGGTGAATATCGCGCGCATCCGCTACCTGATTCAGGACGGGGAGCTGGCCAGTGCAAGGCAATGTCTGGAGTCACTCTCTGCCAGTCTGAGAAACAGGCCCACGGTGCTGAAGCTGGCTCATGAGCTGTTCCTGCGTCAGCGGGACTGGGATGCCGTGGCCAGAATCGCCCCGGCACTGACCAAACATAAGGTGCTGGACGCGGAGACCCTGGAGCAACTGCCGGTACAGATCGAGAGCGGCGCTCTGGAGGCCTGCCATACCCTGGAGGCGCTCAATGAGCGCTGGCAACAACTGCCCAAGCGGCGACGCCGTCAGGATCCCCTGGTGGAGAGTTATGTTCAGGGACTGATTCGTTTCCAGCAGCCTACCGAGGCGCGCAAGGCGCTGCTGACGCAATTGAACAAGAAGGCGCCTCAGGCGACCCTTCTGGAGCTGTTGCCCCTGTGCAGTGAGGATGCCGGCGAGTCGCTGGTGCACCTGCTGGAGCGCGACTACAGTGCCCCACAGATGCCGGACTATTGGGATTGTCTGGCCAACCTGAGTCGTCAGAGCCGTCAGTACAAGCAGGCGAAGCTGTATCAGCGCAAAGCGATTGAGCTGGCGCCCACCCGCTATCGCTACTCGCAGTTGGCCGAGCTGCAGGAGCAGCTGGGCGAACACCGGGGGGCGCTGGAGAGCTATCGCAAACTGGCGGATCCCGAGCTGGTCTAGACTTGGCAACCATCCATAAATCAAAGAAAAGCCCGCATTCTGCGGGCTTTTCTTTGATCAGGCGGTAACCGCTTTGGCGCGGGAGCGGCGCCAGAGATCCAGGGTGAACATCAGCAGGGCTGCCCAGATAAAGCAGAAGGTGGTCAGCATCGCCGGTTCCAGGGTTTCCCCATAGAGGGTGGTGGCCAGAACGAACATCAGGCTGGGGCCGATGTACTGGAACAGGCCAAGCATATAGAAGGGAATTCTCACTGCGGCGGCGGCAAAGGCCAGCAGCGGCAAGGTAGTGACCACCCCGGCGGCCAGGATCAGCAGGTTCAGATGCAGACCGTTGCTGGTCAGATCGGCGGTGGGGCTGTCCAGTTGCCACCAGAACAGCAGTGCCACCGGCAGCATCAGGCTGGTTTCCACAAACAGGCCGGTCACCGACTGAAGTGCCACCTTCTTGCGCAGCAACCCGTACAGGCCGAAGCTGACGGCCAGAGCCAGAGAGATCCAGGGTAGGGAGCCAAACTGAATCAGTTCCACCGCCACCCCGATGACGGCCAGGCCAACAGCGGCTAACTGCATCTTGGGAAGGCGCTCTCCCAGGAACAGCATCCCCAGACCCACATTGACCAGAGGGTTGATGAAGTAGCCCAGGCTGGCCTCCAGCATGCGTCCGGAGTTCACCGCCCAAATGAAGATCAGCCAGTTTCCCGCCACCAGTATGGCGGTGGCCACCAGGGTCCAGAGTTGCTTGGGGTTGCGCAGAAGTTGTCGGACCGCACCCAACTGTCCGGTGAAGGCCACCAGTAAAGCCATCAGGGCGAAGGACCAGATCACCCGGTGCATCAGGATCTCCGTGGCGGGAACCGCGGCAATGGCTTTGAAGTAGAGCGGGGCGAATCCCCACATGGAGTAGGCCATCAGGGCGAAGATGACGCCCTGACGCATTTCCTGGTTTTGCATGGCGGACCTGAATCTGGAAAAGGGTGAATCCCCAAAGCGGGGCGATATTATGCACCCATCAAGCCCTAACCCACAAGATAGGTTCCGGTGCCGAAGGCGATATGGCTGCCCTTTTCATTGTGCAGCTCCATCCGGGCCACGGCCACCTTGTTGCCCGCACGAATGACCGTGCCTGAGGCCACAAAAAGTGCGCCCCGGCCGGGGCGAAGATAATCCACGCGAAGATCGATGGTGCCCAGGTTTTTCAGCCTCCTGGCCAGAAGCTCCTCGGGCCAGCTGTCTCGGGTCTTGAGGACGGCACTGAACGCCGTCAGCCCGCCAACTACGTCCAACAGGGTGGCGGTCACGCCCCCGTGGAGGATCTGCTGGGCCGGGTTACCCACCAGTTCGGGTCGCATCGGCAGCTGCAGCTCGATGGCGCCGTCCCGTTGCTGATGCAGTTCGATGCCCATCAGCTGATGGAAGGGTAACCGGTTGGCAAACAGATCCCTGAGATACTCCAGCGCCTGGGCCTGGGTCAGTTCCATGTTGATTTCTCCTGCTCTTCCTGAACACGCCCTATAATTCCTGCTCGGTTATCAAAGCACCATCTGTTGACAGACACAACTGCCAGTGGGTGGCAGACAGAGGGCGCCAGTTGCATTACAATGGCGGCCCTTTTATCCCGTGCCGAGCCCCATGGACATCACCCTGAGCCCAGAAGATCGCGACGTCAGCGCCGCGCCTGCCTTGCAGTTGCTGCAACAGGTGTTTGGGTACCGTGGGTTTCGCCCGGGCCAGCAGCAGGTGGTGGAGCAGCTCTGTGCTGGCCGGGATGCCCTGGTGATCATGCCCACCGGCGGTGGAAAGAGCCTCTGTTACCAACTGCCGGCGCTGTTACTTCCCGGTGTGACCGTGGTGATCTCTCCCCTGCTGTCACTGATGAAAGACCAGGTGGATGCGCTGCGCCAGTTGGGTGTCGGGGCGGTTGCCCTGAACTCCAGCCTGAGTCGGGAGGAGTGGCTGGCCAGCCTGGCCGCGATTCGTGATGGCCAGATCAAGCTGGTCTATCTCTCCCCAGAACGCCTGTTGGCGCCGGATATGATGGCCAGGCTGCGGGAATGGCCCCTGTCACTGATTGCTGTGGATGAAGCTCACTGCATCAGCCAGTGGGGGCATGATTTTCGTCCCGAGTACGCCCGCCTGGGCGAGGTGAAATCCGGCTTCCCTTCGGTGCCCATGGTAGCCCTGACCGCCACCGCCGACCAAGCCACCCGCAGGGACATCCTGCGACAGCTCGGCCTCACTCAGCCTCATCAGCATCTGGCCAGCTTCGACCGACCCAATATCCGTTACAGCGTGATGGATAAACTGAGCCCCTTCTCCCAGCTGAAAACCTTTCTGCAACAGCAGAAGGGCAATGCTGGCATCATCTATTGCGGCAGCCGTCGCCGGGTGGAGGAGGTGGCCGACAAGCTGCGCAAGGAAGGGGTGGCCGCCGAGGCCTACCACGCGGGTTTGGAGTCCGGGCTGCGTCACCAGGTGCAGGACGCTTTCCTGAGGGAGAAGATCGACATCGTGGTGGCCACCGTGGCCTTTGGCATGGGGATCAACAAATCCAATGTGCGATTCGTGGTGCACTGGGATCTGCCGAAATCGATCGAGAGCTACTATCAGGAGACAGGCCGTGCCGGCCGGGATGGCCTGGAGGCGGAAGCCCTGATGCTGTTTGATCCGGGCGACATCGCCCGGGTGCGCCAGCTGCTGGAGAGCGGAGAGCGGGAACCCAACCCGGTGGAGATCCACAAACTCAACGCCATGGCCGCCTTTGCTGAGGCGCAGACCTGCCGCCGCCAGGTTCTGCTCAACTACTTTGACGAGCCCGCTCATCAGGCCTGTGGCAACTGTGATATCTGCCTGGATCCGCCCAAACGCTACGATGCCACCGAGGAAGCCCGTAAGGCCCTGAGTTGCATCTATCGGGTCAATCAGAGGTTTGGCATGGGGCATGTGATCGAGGTACTCAGGGGCAGCAAGGGCCATGCGGTGGTGGAGCGGGGGCACGATAAGCTCTCAACCTGGGGAATCGGCTCAGAGCGGTCCAGTGATCACTGGTTGTCGGTGCTGCGGCAACTGGTTCACCACGGGCTGGTGAATCAGGACATCACCCGCTCCATGGCCTTGACGCTGAATGCGGCTGCCCGGGCGGTGCTCAAGGGCGAGCAGAGCCTGGAGTTGGCGGAGCCTAGAGTGGTGCTGGCCAAGCCCAAGCGGGGACGCAGTCGTCTGCTGCCACAGAACTACGACAGGCGGTTGTTTGCCAGGCTGAAAACCTTGCGAAGGGAGTTGGCCGACGAGGCCGGCATCCCGCCCTACCAGGTTTTCTCAGACGCGACCCTGGCCGAGATGGCCAGCGAAATGCCCACCACCGAGTGGGCGTTATTGAGGGTCAACGGTGTGGGGGCCAAGAAGCTGGAGCGTTATGGTGAGGCCTTCATCGACGCCATTGTGGCTTATCTGGACGAATGACGTTTTCCGACAGCATCAGGCTGTGCTGAATCTGATTGCACTCCAGTCTGGCCAGCAGTGAGTCCGCCTGATCCAGAGGGTGGGTCCGGGCCACCCCGGTAGAGATGTTGCTGTGACCCGCTTCCGCCAGGTTGCGGCTGAGACGGTATCTGAGTCTTTCCGCTTCCGCCTCGTTGGCGTCCACCAGCAGAATCAGCAGCTGTCGATCGCCACACTCAATCATCAAGTCGTTGATTCTAATGTCCTTGTTTCGGATTCGTTTGCGCAGCTTGTCGCTAAGCCCACTGCCCTCCCAGACAAATTTCACCACCGGGAGAGTCCTGTCGGTACTGGCCAGTGCCCGCTCCAGTCGGGTGCGCCAATCCAGGTGGTCATCGTTGTCAGGCAGGGAGGGGATCTGCTTGCTGCTGGTGAGTCGGAACAGCAGCCAGATAAGCCATAGCAGCAGGCTGAGGGAGGCCACCACCTGCCACACCATCAGCTGGTTGTGCAGTTTGAAGTAGGATGAGGACTGGGTGGCCAGCTGTGCCCGGTTGCGATCGATCTTTTGATCTAATTGTACTTTTTGCTGGAGCAGAGCTTCTTTGCGCAGATTTTCCTGTTGATCTGCATAGGCGTCGTGATACCTGAGTTGAAGCTTATAGGCACGTTGATAATTGCCCTGTAGAGCCTCTCCCTGAGACTCGATCCAGTCGAGTTCGGTCAAGACTCTGGCATCCTGCTCCAGTGTGAAGCGCTCTCTGGCAAGTTTCAGTTGGTAGTTAGCTTCTTCAAATCTCTCTAGATGAAAAGCTGCTTCGGCAAGGAAAGAACGTGCTCTGGCCTGGCGTTCATCCATGGCCAGGTCACTGAACATGCCCAGTGCCAGGTTGGCGTAGTTATAGGCGTCGGAGTAACGCTCCAATTTCAGGGAGAGCTTGGAAAAGAGCAGGTTGAATCTGGCTTGGGCCAACTCATCCATAGTCGGGACCAGTTTTTCCAGCTGCTCCATTCGTGCTCTGGCATCCTGATATCGCTCTTGCTGCATCAGAGTGAACGTATGGTTTACCTGAATGATCCAGCTCAAGGTTGAGCCCTGAGGAGCTTGTTGTATGGCTTGTTCAAACAGGGCGTCGCTTCTCAGTGAGTCACCCAGATAGTAGTAGGTTCGAGCTAGAGAGTAGGAGATAAGGGCAGGATGGGGTTGATAGATAGGCATCCTGTCGTGAGTGCTCTCCATCCACGTCAATGCTTGATGGAGGTCATCCAAGGCGGCTTCCAGATCCCCTTGGTCAGCGTAGATGTCGGCCCGCCTCATCAGGCTGAGGCCCATGGCATGGCCAGCCCCTGCACCGTGGATAGCCTTGTTGATGGTTTCCAGGGCTTGATCGTATTTACCCAGCATCATCAGGTTATTGGCTTCACAGGCATTCATGTAAGCAATCAACTGAGGTTTCTTGAGTTTCTCGGCAACCGCGAGTCCGCTGTTTATCGCCTGTTGAGCTTCAGACAGAGATTGATTACTGATGGCGGCTTCGCACCTCAATACATGCCAGCGCATCTGTTGCAGTGGGGTTGCAGTGAGAACTCGCGCGCCCAGTCTGTCCAGTTTGGCGTAGGCCCCAGGCGTAGATAGTTGCACCTCGAGAGTCAGTTCATCGAGGCGTTGGCTGAGGTCATAGGCTGCTGCCTGAGGGCAGTTCAAAATCAGCAGCAGCCAGAGGGTTATCCTTAACAGTGCGGGCATCAGGCCAGTATCTTGGGGTCAGAAGGGGTATAGGATAAGACCTCTGTTAAGGCGGGGTAAAGGAGAAGCAAGATAGAGGCTGATCCAGGTCGCACAATAACCACTGCTGACTGCATAAAAATCACCTTGGAGTGATTGTGTATTCAGGGGTTGACATCCCCTCCGGGTTGCGGTCATAGTTAGGTCACTTCGTAACCACGAAAAAAGAATCCATTTATGTACAACGTTTTTCAGTCCAACCTACTAATTAGCCTAACCCTAGCAGGACGCTGCGCGGGCGGCTTGGTCGTGGACTGAAAACGGTACGACTCGAGCATTAGAACCCGCGCTGTATGCGCGGGTTTTTTTATGCCCGCGCTCAGGGCCAGGTCGTCATGGAGGCAATATGAGTGAACGGGTAATCCTGTTTGATACTACGTTGAGGGACGGTGAGCAGGCGCTGGCAGCCAGCTTGTCGGTAAATGAGAAGTTGCAGATTGCCCGCGCTCTGGAACGCATGGGGATCGACATCATCGAGGCGGGCTTTCCTGTCTCCTCTCCGGGCGATTTCGAGTCGGTCAGGCAGATCGCCGCCACCATCAAGGACAGCCGTATCTGTGCCCTGTCCCGGGCGGTGAAGGGCGACATCGATGCCGCTGCCGAATCCCTCAAGGTGGCGGATCAGTTCCGTATCCACACCTTTATCTCCACGTCGGACATCCATGTGCAGAGTAAGTTGCGCCGGGATTTCTCCCAGGTGGAGGAGATGGCGGTGGAGGCGGTGCGTTACGCCCGTCGCTTCACTGACGATGTGGAGTTCTCCTGTGAGGATGCCGGCCGGACCCCCATCGACAATTTGTGCCGCATGGTGGAGTCCGCCATCCGTGCCGGTGCCTCGACGGTCAATATTCCCGATACCGTGGGCTACACCACTCCGACCGAGTTCGGCGGCATCATCCGTACCCTGTTTGAGCGGGTTCCCAACATCGATCAGGCGGTGATCTCCGTCCACTGTCACGACGATCTGGGTTTGTCGGTGGCCAACTCCATCGCCGCCGTCGAAGCCGGCGCCCGCCAGGTGGAGGGCACCATCAATGGCATTGGAGAGCGTGCCGGTAACGCTGCCCTTGAGGAGGTGATCATGATCCTCAAGACCCGGGCGGCCCGATTCGGGTTGGAGGTGGGCGCTAACCCTCAGGAGATCCACCGGGTCAGTCAGGCCATCAGTCGCTTGTGCAATATGCCAATTCAGTCCAACAAGGCGATCGTCGGCGCGAATGCCTTCAGCCACAGCTCCGGCATCCATCAGGATGGGGTACTCAAGAGTCAGAACACCTACGAGATCATGACCCCGGAGTCCATCGGCCTGGGGCGCAACAACCTCAACCTGACCTCCCGATCCGGTCGTCATGTCATCCGCCATCGCATGTCGGAGATGGGCTACACCGATGCTGAGTATGACCTGGATACTTTGTATGAACGCTTCCTGGCCCTGGCGGACAAGAAGGGCCAGGTGTTTGATTACGATCTGGAGGCGTTGCTGTTCTTCGAAAATCAGCGCGAAGATGAGGAGCATTACCGCATCAACCAATTGAACGTTCAGGCGGGCAGCAGCCACTTCGCCACCGCCTCCGTCGAGATGCAGATTGGCGAGGATACGGTGACCGAGGCGGCTACCGGCAACGGTCCGGTGGACTCCGCCTACAAGGCGATCGCCCGGGCCACAGGACGCCAGCTGGCGATCAAGAGCTACCACATTGGCGCAGAAGGAGGCGGCCACGATGCCCTGGGCAGGGTGGACATTACCGCCGAGTGCGAAGGGCGTACCTTCCATGGCATGGGGTTGTCCACCGACATCATTGAGTCCTCGGCCATCGCCCTGATTCGGGTCTACAACCTGATCCATCGCCAGCAACAGATTGAGAAGAAGAAGCAGCAGATTTTGGAGGAAGCATGAGCAGGCAGTATCCCGTAGCAGTATTGGCCGGGGACGGCATCGGTCCCGAAGTGATGGCCGAGGCGATGAAAGTGTTGACGGTCGCCGGGGCGCGGTTCGGCTTTGAGCTGGAGACCACCCACTGTGACATCGGCGGTGCCGCCATCGACAATCACGGCAAGGCCTTGCCCGAGCAGACCCTGGCGGCCTGCGAGCAGGCCCAGGCGATCCTCTTTGGGTCCGTCGGCGGTCCCAAGTGGGAGGGATTGCCCCCCAGCGAGCAGCCAGAGCGCGCCTCTCTGCTGCCTCTGCGCGGCCACTTTGGCCTGTTTTGCAATCTGAGGCCGGCTCAGATCCACCCGGGCCTGGAGGCGCTCTCTCCCCTGAGGGCGGACATCAGTGCCCAGGGGATGGATCTGCTGGTGGTGCGTGAGCTCACCGGTGGCATCTACTTTGGCGAGCCCAAAGGGCGTCGAGGGGAAGGGGATCAGGAGACCGCCTTCGACACCATGACCTACAGCCGCCATGAGATTCGCCGCATTGCCCGCCTGGCCTTCGAGTCGGCCCGCAAGCGCCGTGGCAAGGTGGCCTCTGTGGACAAGGCCAATGTGCTGACCTGCTCGGTGATGTGGCGGGAGGAGGTCAACGCCGTTGCCGAAGACTTCCCCGATGTGGCGCTGGAGCACATCTATATCGATAACGCCGCCATGCAGTTGCTGCGTCGCCCCTTCGACTTCGACGTCATGCTCTGCTCTAACCTGTTTGGTGACATCCTCTCCGACGAAGCGGCGATGATCACCGGCTCCATGGGCCTGTTGCCCTCCGCCAGCCTCAACGAGTCCGGCTTTGGTCTCTACGAGCCCGCCGGCGGCAGCGCCCCGGACATCGCCGGTATGGGCATCGCCAATCCGGTGGCCCAGATCCTCTCGGCCTCGTTGATGCTGCGCCACAGTCTTGGGGAAGCGGAAGCCGCCGATGCCATTGATGCCGCCGTGGCCAGGGTGTTGTCCGAAGGACGCTTTACCGCCGAGTTGCTGCCCGAGGAGCGTCGCGACCAGGCCCTGACCACCGCACAAATGGGCGATGCCATCGCCGCCTACATCGCTTAAGGAGACGACATGGCACAGACCCTCTATGACAAGATCTGGCACAGTCACACCATCGAGGTGCCGGCCGAAGAGACGCCGCTGCTCTACATCGATCGCCACCTGGTCCATGAGGTGACCTCACCCCAGGCCTTCGACGGCCTGCGACAGGCGGGGCGCAAGGTCAGGGCGGTCGGCCGTACCCTGGCCACCATGGATCACAATACCTCCACCCGCACCCGTTCCATCGAGGCTCTGCCCCCTCTGGCGCGCACTCAGGTGGAAACTCTGCAGCGAAACTGCCAAGAGTTCGGCATCACTCTGTATGACATTCACCATCAAAATCAGGGGATTGTCCATGTGATGGGGCCGGAGCAGGGCTTTACCCTGCCGGGCACCACCATCGTTTGCGGCGACTCCCACACCGCCACCCATGGCGCCTTTGGTGCCCTGGCCTTCGGCATCGGCACCTCTGAGGTGGAGCATGTGCTGGCCACCCAGACCCTGAGGCAGCGTCGGGCCAAAACCATGCGCATCGAGGTGCGGGGCAAGGTGGCGGCGGGTATTACCGCCAAGGACATCGTACTGGCGATCATCGGTCGGGTTGGCCATGGTGGCGGCACCGGCTATGTGGTGGAGTTCTGTGGTGAGGCGATTCGCGATCTCTCCATGGAGGGGCGGATGACCGTGTGCAACATGGCCATCGAATTGGGGGCCAAGGCGGGGCTGGTGGCCCCGGACCAGACGACCTTCGATTATCTTGAGGGGCGCCCCATGGCGCCTCAGGGAGAGGCCTGGGAGCAGGCGGTGGCGTTTTGGCAAAGCCTGCACAGCGATGCCGGCGCCCGCTTCGATGCCGAGGTGGTGTTGCAGGCCAATGAGATCGCTCCCCAGGTCACCTGGGGCACCAATCCGGGTCAGGTGATCGCCATCGATCAGCCGGTGCCCGCACCGGACAGCTTCGATGAGTTGGTCAGTCGCTCCGCCGCCGAGAAGGCATTGGCCTACATGGACCTGCAGCCCGGCACTCCGTTGACCCAGGTGGCGATCAACAAGGTGTTCATCGGTTCCTGCACCAACTCCCGCATCGAGGACCTGCGTGCGGCCGCCGCCATGGTCGAGGGAAAGCGGGTGGCCTCTGGTGTGGATGCCATCGTGGTGCCAGGCTCCGGCCTGGTGAAGGCGCAGGCTGAGGCGGAAGGCCTGGATAAGGTCTTCGTTGCGGCCGGGTTCGAGTGGCGCCTGCCGGGTTGCTCCATGTGCCTGGGAATGAATGATGACAGGCTGGAGCAGGGGGATCGCTGCGCTTCCACCTCCAACCGTAACTTCGAGGGTCGCCAGGGCAGAGGCAGTCGTACCCACCTGGTCAGCCCGGCCATGGCCGCCGCCGCGGCGGTCGCCGGTCATTTCGTCGACATCCGCGACCTCTAGGAGAAGCCCATGCAAGCATTTACTCAACACTCTGGGGTGGCCGCGGTACTCAATCGTGCCAACATCGATACCGACCAGATCATCCCTAAGCAGTTCCTGGCCAAGGTGACTCGCGAAGGATTCGGCGTCCACCTGTTTCATGACTGGCGCTATCTGGACCATGAGGGCACCCAGCCCAACCCGGAGTTCGTACTGAATCGGCAGCCGGGCAGTGGTGCCAGTGTGCTGCTGGCGGGAGAGAACTTCGGCTGCGGCTCCAGCCGGGAACACGCTCCCTGGGCACTGGCGGACTTTGGGCTGAGGGCGATCATCGCCCCCAGCTTCGCGGACATCTTCTATCAGAACGCCATCAACAATGGCTTGCTGCCCATCACCCTGCCTCAACCGCAGGTGGAGGCGTTGATGGAGGCCTGTTCAGAGCATCCGGTGACGATCGATTTGGAGGCGTGTCAGGTCTGCTGTGGTGAGCACCGCTTCAGCTTTGAGATCGACGCCGATGCCAGGCACAACCTGCTCAATGGTCTGGACGCCATTGGCCTGACGCTGGCCCATGATGGGGCCATTGCCGACCATGAAGCCCACCTGCCCGCCTGGAGACAGTGATCGGTTGTACGCTGAAAATGGTGACTTTTAACAGCTCCGACCAGTGTAAATCCTTTTTTGTCAATGAGTTAAATGGGCGAGCCTAATGGTTCAAAGTCTGCCAGTGAGATCCACTGGCTGACTTTGTTTTTTTGAGCCTGCATGGCCAAACTTTTCATTGGTGTTTATGTGACTGATATTAATGATTTTATTTGTTTCGGCGATCGGGTTTTTCATCTGAGTTAGGGTACAGCTGTATACCCCTGTGCGCCGAAAGTCCCGAATGGCAGGGTGTTGTCTCGATTGATCATCCGCGTTTTGCCAGTGAACCAGGGTTTTTATGCTTTTCTCACTGGAGTAATTGCACTATTTTTTCCTCCCCCTAATATGGCGGCGACTAATAATATCCACACCGAAGATTTTGGGGAAAGTATGAAGATTCGTGTAGTTGCTGCCCTGGTGGCTGGCGCCCTCGCCGGCCAGGTTCATGCCGCCGGTTTCCAATTGGCTGAGTATTCCGCCACTGGCCTGGGTCGTGCTTTCGCCGGCGAAGCCGCCATCGCCGACAACGCCTCCGCCCAGGGGCGCAATGCCGCCCTGCTGATGCAGCTGGAGGGTCAGCAGGTCTCCGCAGGTCTCATCTATGTGGATCCCAATATCGATGTGGAAGGTACCACCTCCATTCCGGCCGCGGGCTTCTCCACCTCAGCCAACGCCGATGATGTTGCGCCGGCACAGTGGGTCCCCAACTTCTACTACAGCAACCGTCTCAGTGATGACTGGGCCATCGGCCTGGCCCTGACCTCCAACTACGGTTTTGCCACCGAACTGCCCGACACCCATGAAGCGGCGATCTTTGGTTCTGACACCCAGATCACCACGGTGGAGCTGGCGCCCAACGTGGCGTACAAGCTGAGCGATACCCTGGCCGTGGGCCTGGGCCTGCGCATCGTCTACGGTGACGGCAAAGTTGAAGGTACGGTGCCGAACTGGGGCCCTAACTTCGGCCTGCCCGCCGGGGCCAAGCTGAAATCCGTTGAGGGTGACGGTGTCGACTGGGGCTACCAGCTGGGCATGACCTGGGAGCCGGCCAAGGGTCATCGCATCGGCCTGGCTTACCACTCAGAGGTGGAACTCAAGCTGGAGGGCGACGCCGAGGGCCTGGCCTTCGGGATGATGCCCGGCCAGAGCAAAGAGGGCAGCCTCAAGCTGCCTCTGCCCGCCTTCGCCGAGCTGTCCAGCGTGCATCAGCTGACCGAAGCCCTGTCCGTTCACGGCTCCATCAACTGGACCGATTGGAGCGCCTTCGAAGAGTTGGTGGTGGATTTCCCGGGTGAGCCGTCCAATCTGCTGAAGGAGGAGAACTTCAAGGACAATTGGCGTGTTGCCCTGGGGGCCACCTACCAGCTGGACAGCCAATGGCTGGTGCGTGGCGGTGTTGCCCTGGATAAGACTGCGGTAGACGACGAGCACCGCACCCTGAGCATCCCGGACTCCGATCGTCTGTGGTTCTCCTTTGGCGCCGGCTATCAGGCGTCCAAGGATCTGACCCTGGATATGTCTCTGACCTACATCAAGTCTCATGGCGATGCCCCCATCACCGAGAGCGTAGCCCTGAGCGAGCAGGCGGTTGCCGTCTACGAAGGAGAGATCTCCGGTGACGTATGGCTGGCCGGTGTGCAGGCCACCTACCGCTTCTAAGCGGATTGACACCGAGACAATGGGGGCCTGAAGGCCCCTTTTTTTATGTCTGCTGTCGGTTTTGGTGTCTATTGAATCAGCCGCTGTTTCCCCACTGCGCTGAGAACCTGACCCACGGTCTCCATCACCGGGCTCTGCAGACGCCAGCTGTGCCAGTAGAGGGGGACATCAATGTGGGCATCGGACAACAGCCGGAGCTTTCCCCGTGACAGCGCTTCCTCGACCTGAAGCTCTGGCAATAACGCATACCCCATATGAAGCAGCACCGCATCCACAAACCCCTGAGAGGAGGGAAGCTGGTGATGGGGAGGTCGGCCAGCGACCTGGGGGTGGTGGCGGGCGAAGAAGCGGTTAAGCAGTTCATCGTCCCGGCCGTAGGTGAGGGTTGGACAGGCGATCAGAGCCTCTTCGGTGACACCTTCGGTGAAATGCGTTTCGGCGAAGGCGGGCGTCGCCATCAACCGATAACGCAGGGCCCCCAGTCGGTGAGAGCGACACCCCTGTACGGCTCGGGCGTGGGAGGCGATACAGCCCGCCACCTCGCCGCCACGCAAGCGCTCCAGAGTCAGTTCCTCATCCTCCACCGTCAGTTGGGCGAGTACGCCATGCTTCTGGTACAGCTGCGCCAATGCCGGGGTCAGCCAGGTGGCCAAGCTGTCGGCATTGACTGCCAGGCGAACCGGGGTGTGACTGTCATCCTGCTCCTCGGTCAGGCTGGCGGCCAAAGTGGACTCCATCATCACAACCTGCTGTTGATGGCGCATCAGTGCCAGGCCAGCTTGCGTGGGGCGTATGGGGTGGGCCCGCACCAGTAAGGGTTGACCCAGGCGCTGTTCCAGCAGCTTGACCCGCTGAGAGACCGCTGACTGGGTCAGGCCCAACTCCTTGGCGGCATGATCAAAGCTTCCCAGGCGGGCGACCGACGCCATCGCTTCCAGCAGTTTGTAATCCAGCATTTGTTAATTAGCTCCGCTAATATTTGATTAGCACTATTAATTTTTGTTAATTATCTCTCCAGCCTACAATCCCAGCCAACGAGTCACAAGCAGTTCAGGAAAGTGGAAGATGGTATCGGCATACATCAATGGTTTGGGAGTTGGGGCAGGGTTGATCATGGCCATCGGTGCCCAGGGCGCCTTTGTGCTCAGTCAGGCGTTGAAGCGTCAGTATCATCTGATGGTGGCCCTGACCTGCACCCTGCTGGATGTGGTGCTTATCGGTCTGGGGGTGGCCGGTGTTGGTGCGCTGATCACCGATACCCCACAGCTGATGGCACTGACCCAGTATGGCGGTGCGCTCTTCCTGCTGTGGTTTGGTTTTTGCTCTTTGCGCCGTGCCCTCAGCGGCCAGCAGGGGATGCAGGCCGGTGAGGCCCTGGCCAGTCGCCGTAAAGTCCTGGGCACCACCCTGGCGGTGACCCTGCTTAACCCCCATGTCTACCTGGATGCTCTGGTGCTGCTCGGCTCCATCGGTGCCCAGTTTGGTGAGGCTCGCTGGTCCTTCTATGCGGGCACGGTGACCGCTTCCACCCTGTGGTTTGTGGGCCTCAGCCTAGGAGCGGCCAAGCTGGCACCGGTGCTCTCCTCCCCCAAGGTGTGGCGTGTCATCGACCTGTTGGTGTGGGCGCTGATGTGGTCCATTGCGGTGAAGCTGCTATTGGGCTCCTGAGGTGGAGACCCATCGGGAAAATGCACCCAGAAGGGTGCAATGGCGACCTGACATCATCAAAGGGGGAAAGCGGGTTGTTGGAGCATATCTATGCGTTTCCTCTCCAACAGCAAGCCGGCACTGCTGCTCTATTCCACCGATCACTACAGCCTGTCCGATACCTTTAAATTTGGCTTCACCATGCTGATGATCGGCTGAATTAACAGTGTGTTACTCGGAGAAACCTGGTTCAAATGGTTGGGCTACACTCCCAATGGCGTTTTCTGGTAACCTCGAACTCACTTGCAACAAATCAGTGGCACTTCCGTGACCAGAAAAAGCAGTGGCGACATTCGAAGCAAGCTGGCTCTGCTGCAGCTTGCGAAGGAACTGGGCAGCATCAGCCGTGCCTGTGACATCATGGGTTACAGCCGGGACAGTTACTACCGCTTTAAGCGTCAGTATGAGAAGGCGGGAGAGCAGGGTCTCAAAAACCTTTCCCGAAAGAAGCCGGCAATGAAGAACCGGGTCTCCCCGGAAGTGGAGTCCCAGGTGATTGATATTGCACTGGATTACCCCAATTATGGTCAGGCCAGGGCCGCTGAACTGCTCACCGCCCGGGGATGCACCATCTCCCCGTCTGGGGTACGTGCCATCTGGGTCCGCCACAACCTGGAAACCAAGAAGAATCGGCTGCTGGCTTTGCAGAACGCCCTGGACCAGCGCAAAGAGCTGGACTCCGACGCTCGCCGTAAAGCGGAAGCGCTCGATGAGCTGAAGCAGGATCAGATGGGGGGGGAGTGCCGCTACCCGGGGGAAGTGTGCGTACAGGATACCTTCAAGCTGGGGGAGATTGGTGGTCTGGGCATGCTGTATCAGCACAGCTTCATCGATGCCTACAGCCAGTATGCTCATGCCTGGATCAGCACCAGCAACGACTCCGCCGCCGCCAGCGACTTCCTGCTGAATCGGGTGGCCCCTTGGTATCGCCAGCACAGCCTGCCCATTACCAACCTGTTGACCGACAAGGGCGCTGAGTTTTTCGGCGGCAAAAGTGTGCCTTACCAGGAGGCGATCGCCGAACTGGGGTGCAACCACATCCATATGCGAGCCTACAACGGCCCTGTCGTTAACGGCCTGGGTGCCCGATTCCATACCTTGATCTGGAATGAGCTTTACGAGCCCCTGTTCAAGGCGCAGAGGTATGAAGAGCTGGTGCCGCTCCAGCAGAAGCTGGATGAGTGGCTGGCCAGATACAATCAGCAATTTGCCGTGGCCGGGCGATACACCCTGGGTAAAACCCCCTCCGAGACCCTGGCGGTCAGCCGTCACCTCATCCCCAATACCTGAAACGGAATGCCCGGTTGGCGACGTCTGAGCCTTTTCGCCTCTGACCAGCTCACATCGGGCGGTCTCCAGATGCAGTGGCCTGCCGGGACTGTCTGGCCTCAACCGGCCAGCGGCGGATGAGTGCACAGCGTTCTGCTGCGTCAATCCGAGATTCAGAGTACAAAAAAGGGGAGCCAACAGGCTCCCCAGTTTTTAAAAGATCAGTTATTTCTGCTCTTTGCCCAGCACATGGTGCTCGAACCAGGCCAGATCCCAACTCATCTTGGTCTTGCGGTGGGAGTACTTGCTCAGGCCGTGGCCTTCACCTGGGTAGATCACCAGCTCGGTGGGCACATTCAGGTAATGGCGCAGGGTGCGGTACAGACCTTTAGCGTGAGGCGCGGGCACCCGTTCGTCGTTCTCACCCATGTGGATCAGGGTGGGCGTGCGGATGTTGCCGGCGTGGCTCAGGCTGGAACCATGGGTGTAGGCGTCAGGCTTCTCCCAGGGCAGCCCTTCCATGTAGTTGAGCACGTGGCCCGGGGTGTCCTCCAGCAACCACTGCAGGCGCTGATCGAATACGCCGGCACCGGAGCTGGCCGCCTTGTAGCGGGTGTTGGTGCTGATCAGGGCGTTGGTCAGGTAGCCGCCATTACTCCAGCCCATTACCGCCAGTTTGTCACCGTCGGCGATCCCCTCTTTGATCAGGGCGTCCACACCGGCCTCGATGTCTTTCACTTCGATGTCGTGCTCGTTGCCGATAAGATCCACCAGGAACTTGTCACCGTAGCCGGTGGAGCCTCGGTAATTGGGTGAGAGCAGTGCCCAGCCCTTGGCTGCGAAGGTGGCGCGCCCGTAGGAGCGGTGCGCCAGGGCGTAGGGGGTAGCGGCGGTCGGGCCGCCGTGGATCTGCACCACCAGAGGCAGAGGGCCGTCAGCTTTTTTGTAGCCCGGAGGCAGCTCCAGAATCCCCTCGACGGTGCTGCCATCGGGGGCGGTCCACTGGTAGCGGCTGATCTGAGGCAGCTTCCAGTCGTCGGCCTGGGGGTTGATGTTGGTCACCCGGTGCGGGGTCTTGCCCACTTTGCCCTGGTACAGGTCATAGAAGTGGTCCAGGGCGTTGTTGCTCATCACCATGGTCTTGCCGCGGCCATCGAAGGCGTAGCTGCCAACCACATAGTCACCCCTGGTCAGGGTGCGGGTCTTGCCCTGTTTGCCGTCGTCGATGTCGGTACAGAACAGCTTGACCGAGCCCTGTTCGGCCCCGCGGTAGCACAGCTCGTCGGATCCGGGCAGCCACTGGCTGTCGCTGCCGTTGAGGGTGGCTTTGCCGGGCCGCTTCATGTCCAGCTGCCACTCCACTTTCATCTCATCATCCAGCTGGGCGATGAACATCTGACCCGGGTGGCCATCGAAGTCGATGCGCCAGGCCAGCTTGTCACCATCCGGGCTCCACTTGGGGTGCATTAGCCAGCCGTATGGAGAGGGAGCCTGCTCACGCCAGGCGCTGTCCTCCAGGACAACGTTGCTGCCCTTGGCGATGTCATACACTTCTACGCTGGACCAGCCCTCGAGGAAGATCAGCTCGTTGTCTGTGGTGGTGACCCGGGCCAGACGCTTGCCGTCGGCGCTGATGTCGAAGTCCCACACCACCTTATCGTCGTCCAGCACCAGTTCCTGGCGGAAATTCTGCAGGTCCAGCTTGTAGAGAGGGTTTACCTTGACGGTGCCGTGGCCGTAGTCCGGTCCCTTATTGGCACTGCGGTGCGCGGTGAAGGCGTCCTGTTCGGTATGGTCACGAACTCCGGTGAACCACAGCTGGCCGCCCGCCAGTTCGAAGTGGCGCACGCCCTTGACTTCGCGGGTCAGAGGGACCGCTTCGCCACCGGCCAGAGGCATGCGGAACACCTGGGACTTACCGTTGTAGGGAGGTTGCTTACCCTCGCCGCGTTTCTCCGCCCTCAGGAAGTAGAGGTACTTGCCGGCTGCGTCGATCCGCGGCTGAGACTCGCGCTCGGGAGTGAAGGTGAGGCGCTCGGGCATCTGGCTGCCCAGCTGCACCCGCCACAGGTCGTTGAGGCTTTTGTCGGCCGCTTCGTCCCAGTAGCTCTGGACCCAGACCGCCTGCTTGCCATCGGCACTCAGCTGCACCTGGCTCATGCCGTCGATGGTGAAAAAGTCGTCCAGGGTGATGTCGTGGTGACGCTCGGCCAGGGCGGGTTGGGCAAACAGGGCCGCCGCGATTGCCGCGGGGAGCCATCCTCTCTTCATGGGTCGTGTCCTTGTTGTGATTGTTGCCGTTGAGCTTACCCAAATCTGTCGCCTCAGAGTAGGGGCGACAGGGGGATTTTTGCTTAAGGATTAAAGAGTCAGGGCGACCCTATGCGTGCCCCGGTGAAAGGCTGATGCATTCACGTTGGGTTGATGACGCCGATCAGTGCTCGGCAGCGGGCTGGGTGCTTTGGGCAAAAAGGCGCCGTGTGGCGCCCTTTTCGTATCATGGCTGCAGCGGCCTGGGGCGACTGCGTCGACGGCGGTTGGCTTGCATGGGGGGCCGCTCAGGCACGGGCCGGCGGCTGTCGGCAATGTGCTGGATGGCGGCCACCGGGTGGCGCAGGATCATCCGCGGGCCGGCGTAGCGCATGATCACCCTGGCCTGCTGGCGTTGGGCGGGCTTGTAGCAGTGGATGGGGCAGTGACCACAGGTGGGCTTTTCTGCGCCATAGGGACAGCGGTCCAGTTTCTTTTCGGCGTAGGCCAGCAGCTCGCCGCACTCGGGACACAGGCCGGATTGCGGCGAGCTGTCGCTGCAGTTGCGCCGGCAATAGAGGCGGGTCATCTTGGCCATGGTCTGGTATTCACGGGCCAGCCGCCCGGTCAGAAACTCGCTTTTCATCCAATACCCCGGTTCATTGCTCAGGTATGGTGGTATCTTAAAAAAGCATCGACAATGCCTCTACAGCCTTGGGTCAGATTTGCGAAGGGGATCAAATATGGATCACCTTGTCGCTGTCCAGGGTCCACTGGCTCAGCTCCACCAGGGTGGCGATCTTCACCCCGGGTATCAGTCGCTCTTCGGAGATGCCACGGGCTTCGACGCAGGTTTTGCACAGGCTGACCGGTACGCCCTGGGCCATCAGCAGCTCCAGCATCTGCCCGATGTGGTAGCTGAGATCCGGGGTGTTCTGGCCAGACAGGGCGGCGCCCACGGCGTCGGACATCAGGAACAGGCGTTGTTGAATCGGGGTGTCGGCGTGTTCCTGCAGGGCCAGGGCGATGCGCAGGGCGTTGTAGAGTTTTTCGGAGCCGTAGGGGCTGTCGTGGGCCACCATCAGGATAGAGGTCATGATCATTCCAGTTGGGAAAACAGATCTCGCTATTGTGACAGAGGGATAAGGGAGAAAGTGTGCTGAAGCTAACACCGGGAATCAATCAGGCGGTGGCGGGACTGGCCGAGGAGGTCCAGCCGGTTCCCTTGGCAAACCCGACCTTGCTCGGATGGAGTGAGCCGATGGCAACCACCCTGGGGCTGGGCGAATGCAGCGAGTCACTGTTGCGACAGCTCAATGGCGAGGGGCCTTTTCCGTTGGCGCCTACCGCCCAGGTCTATTCCGGCCATCAGTTTGGTGGCTACACCCCAAGACTGGGGGATGGCCGGGGTTGCCACCTTGGGGAACTCAATGGCTGGGAGCTGTTCCTCAAGGGCAGTGGCCCCACCCCCTATTCAAGGGGAGGGGACGGGAGAGCGGTGATCCGCTCGGCGGTGCGGGAGTTTCTCGCCAGTGAAGCCCTGCACCACCTGGGGATCGCCACCTCCCGGGCCCTGGCGGTGCTGGCCTCAGATACGCCGGTGTTCCGCGAGCAGCCGGAGCGGGGGGCCATTACCGTCAGGGTCACGCCCAGCCATTTGCGGTTCGGGCACTTCGAGTACTTCCGTCACAGTCAGCAGCCTAAACAGCTTCAGGCGCTGCTCGATTACGCTCTGGGGCGCTACTTCCCTCGGTGCCGCCAGCAGCAGGATCCCGTGGCAGCCCTGTTTCTCGAGGTCACCGGCCGAACCGCCGAAACCATCGCCGACTGGCAGGCGGCGGGTTTTGCCCACGGAGTGCTGAACAGCGATAATATGTCCCTGCTCGGGGAGACCTTCGATTATGGCCCCTTTGCCTTTATGGACCGTTGCGATCCCGGCTTCGTCTGCAACCATTCGGATCATTATGGCCGTTACGCCTTCGACCAGCAGCCAGGCATCGGCTGGTGGAATCTGCAGCGCCTGGCTCTGGCCCTGAGTGACCACCTGGACAGCGAGGTGATGACACTGGCTCTGGAGCTGTATCAGAACCGGCTGACGGCCCGTTACCTGTGGCGTATGGAAACCAGGCTGGGGCTGGAGGGCGACGGTGATCTTCAGCCCAGACTGGACAGGATTGCTGGCCTGGTGGGGATGATGCAAAGGAGTGGGGTGGATTACCACACCACCCTGAGGCTGTTTGCCCGACTGGATCCCCAGCGAGAGGGGGGCGAATTGCAGGCCCGCCTTGGCGCCGATGGCTCCTGGCAGCCATGGTGGCAGCAGTACCAGCAAGCCCTCTCCTTCGGTGGGCTCGAGGCCTGGCAACAGGGCCGAGCCGCAGCCAACCCGGCGGTGGTGTTGCGCACCCACCTGGCTCAACAGGCGATCGAGGCGGCCGAGCGGAATGACGCCGGGCCGTTAATGGAGTTGCATCGGGCCCTGTGTCATCCCTATGATGACCATCCCGAGACGCCCCACTACACCGAGGATCCCCCTTCATGGGCCAGCAGCATCACCCTCTCCTGCTCCAGTTAGGCCGCGCTCACTTCGATGCCGGCGCGGGGCAACTGAGCTGGCAGACCAGCCTGGCCGAGTCGGGCCTGACTGAGCTGGTCGCGCAGTTGGCACGGGCCCTGGATTGTCGCCTCGGCGATCATCAGTGGGGGGCGGATCGTCACTGCTGGTCCCTGGAGTTTGAAGGGGCCCGGCTACGGCTTCAGTATGAGGTCTTGTGCGACAGTCTCTGGTTGGAGGCGGAACGCCCTGAAGAGGCGGATGTCGTCGCCTTCCTGGCGCAACTTTGGAATCAACAATGACCCAAGCCCAATTTGATTTTCACTCCCTGGGACCGGACTGCATCCTCAATGCGGTGGAATCCATGGGGATCTACCCCGAGACCGGCTTGCTGCCGCTGAACAGCTATGAGAACCGGGTCTACCAGTTCCGGGCGGAGGATGGTCGTCGTTACGTGGTCAAGTTCTATCGGCCTCAGCGCTGGACCCAGGCGGCGATCCTGGAGGAGCACGCTTTTTCCCATGAGCTGGCCGAGGCCGAGGTGCCGGTGGCCGCCCCATTGCGCATCGATGGCGAGACCCTGTTCGAGCATCAGGGGTACCGCTTTGCCCTGTGGGACAGCATAGGTGGCCGGGAGTTTGAGGTGGACAACCTGGAGCAACTGGAGCAGGTGGGACAGTTTCTTGGCCGGTTGCACCAAGTGGCCAGGGGGGGCAAGTTTGCCCACAGGGCGCCACTGAACATCGACACCCATGGCCATCAGCCTCGTCAGGTGCTGGAGAACCAGGCGCAGCTGCCGGCTCACATCGAGACCGCCTTCTTTACCGTGCTGGATCAGGTGCTGGAACAGGTAACCCAGGCCCCCTGGGACCAGGCTCAGCAGCGGCTTCATGGGGACATGCACCCTGGCAACATTCTTTGGACCCCCGATGGCCCGGGCTTTGTGGACCTGGATGATGCCCGAACCGGTCCGGCGGTACAGGACCTGTGGATGATGCTCTCAGGCGAGCGCAGTCAAAGGGTGATGCAGTTGGACATTTTGCTGGAGGGATACGAAACTTTTTGCGACTTCAACCACTCAGAGTTACAGCTGGTGGAGCCACTGCGGGCGCTGAGGATGATCCACTACCTCTCCTGGTTAACCCTGAGATGGAGCGATCCGGCCTTCCCCCGCAATTTTCCCTGGTTCGGCACCGGCCGATTCTGGGAGGAGCAGGTGCTGGCGCTCAAGGAGCAGCTGGCGGCCCTGCAGGAGCCGGCGCTGTCACTGACTCCGGGCTATTAGTTTGCCCTGGGCTGTGGCACAGTAGTTGCCAATTTAACCCTTTGATTCAGAGTAGAGATTATGAAGAAACTATTCGCTATCCTCTTCGCCCTGGTGCTGGCCCCCATGGCCATGGCCGCCCAGTTTGAAGAGGGGACCCACTACAAGGTGGTCAGCCAGGCCAAGGTACAGGGCCAGCCTACGGTGACCGAGTTTTTCTCCTTCTACTGCCCCCACTGTTTCACCTTCGAGAAGGTGCACCTGCCCAACCTGAAGAAGGGGTTGGATGAGGGGATCAAGTTTGAGCAGAAGCACGTCGATTTCATCGGCGGCCCCATGGGGGTGGAGATGACCAAGGCGCTGGCGGTAATGCAGACCCTCAAGGTGGGGGACCAGGTGAAGACTCCCCTGTTCTCCGCCATTCACGATGCCCGTAAGCAGTTTTCCACCGGTGCCGATGTGAAGCAGTTGTTTGTGGACAACGGCGTTGATGGCGACAAGTACGATAAAGCGATGAACAGCTTTATGGTGAACGCCAAGGTGAAGAAGTGGAAGAAGGAGCAGATCGACTCCGGTATCCGTGGTGTGCCTGCGTTGATCGTCAACGGCAAGTATCAGGTTGAGATGGGCAGTCTGGAGAGTGCCGAGCAGCTCAGCGAGCTGGTTAACTACCTGGCCAAGTTGCAGGACTGAGTCCCAGCCTGACCGGTTTGAGGGGGCGCCTTAGGGTGCCCTTTTTGTTAACGGGTGCTACTGCATAATGTATACACATATCGATAACAAAAAAAAGATCGGTGAATCACCGATCTAAAAGGCGGAACCGACCCCACGACCTCTCAGCCCCATACCCCTCGAGGTGCAGTACTGACTGCCGGTGTCCGCGGTTAGGAACACTGCGTCAAGCAAGGTAACAAAGTTGCAACATCTTGCCAAATGCGTAACCGTCAAATTATCGCTACGGATCCCTTTGGGCTAATCTGATCGCAGTACGTTGTATTGCGTATAAAACCAAATACAATTGCCGCGGTCTGATAGTTTGCGTCAGTCAGAATATAACAAGGAATTTGACGGTGAGAATTTTCCCAATCTACGCACCAAGGATGATCGCTAAGCATGCCAGGGTGTTCAGGGATGGAGTGGTGCTGGTGAAGCACATAGGTCGGCTGGAGTTTAAAGCGGGGCGGTTCATCATGCCCAGACACTCGCTGCCTAAGGTGAGAGATGTGATCAACGAATTGAACGGACTGCTGCAGCCAGAACCCGCAGCAGCCGGATAGGGGCTTAGGGCGCGATGTTCTAAGCCAGCTCGCTCAGTCCCGGAGCGGGCTGATTGCTGTCATCGGCCTGGGACAGGCGATTCAACAGGCCTTCTGCCTTGCTGTTCCAGGTTTGCAACTGCTGCTCCAGTTCGCGGTTGCGTGCTTCCAACTCTGCTGCCTTCTCTGCCATCTCCTGGGCACGGGCGCGCTCCTCCTCCAGCTCCATCTGCTGAAGTTCAATGGTCTCAAGCGCACTCTGGACGCGAGACTCCAATTTATCTAATAGATCTAAGCTCATAAGACTTTACTGCATAAGGGGTTGAACAGAGTCCGATTCTAGCAGTGCCCGGGGCACTGATCACGGTATTTCGCCCCTCTCCCTTGCCTTTAGTGGCCGGATCTGCTGGTTATGGAGCGCCCGGTTGCCGGAATCGGCCAAAATTCCCTCAACTGATAAAAAATGCCCACACAGGTGGGCATTGGCGGTGAGATGATGATGAAACCTGAGGGGGCATCCTGCCCCGGGGTTACTTGCGCTTGAGCTCGGGGTATTTGAACTCGTGGCAGTTGTTACAGTACACCTCGGTCTTCTTGTGCTGGGCGTGGCAGTAGACACAGCTCAGATCCTGACCATAGTGCAGGCTGTCATGGGGATTGGGTTCGTAGGCGGCGCCGTGACCCGGGCGTTCGGTCTCCTCGGCAAGGTCTTCTTTGCTGCCGTGGCAGGTGAGGCAGGCGTCCTCATCCGGGATGGTGTAGGGCTTGCTGTCACCGTGGCAACTGCTGCACTCCACGTTGCCTTTGTCGTCGCTGAAGATCTCCTTGTGATAGGACTTCAGCGGCATCTTGGCGGCCATGGCGGGCAGTGACAGGCCGACGGTGGCGGCCATCAACAGGGCGGCCAGGGAGGGGATGGCTTTGATCATGGTTGCTGTTTTCATGGATTGGATGCTCCTCAGGCCAGCTTCAGGGAAACGGCGTCTGCCTTGACGGCGCTGCGGGCGGCATTACGGCCGGTGACCACCCCTTCGGCAACGGCGCAGGCACCCAGTCGGGAGGCACCGTGGATGCCACCGGTGGCTTCACCGGCGGCGAACAGGCCAGGAATCGGCTTGTCAGAGATCAGGTGCAGCACCTGAGAGTGGGTGTTTACCCGGACGCCGCCCATGCAGTAGTGCACCTTGGGCCACATGCGCACCGCGTACCAGGGACCTTCGGTCAGCTCGAACGCCTTCATCAAGGGACGGCCAAACTGCTTGTCCTCGCCGTCGCGCACATACTGGTTCCACTGAGCCACCTGGGCTTTCAGTTTCTCCGCCGGGATGCCGTAGAGGCCAGCCAGTTCATCCAGGGTATCCGCCTTCTTGATCACATCGTATTTCAGGCCCCACTCCAGGGTCTGAGCCTTGGCCGCGCCCTTCTCATTGGTAAAACCGACGGGGTAGACCGGCTGACCCTGCTGGTCACGGCGGGTCATGATCGCTTCCGCCCGGGCCTTACGGTCGGCCAGTTCATTGAAAAAGCGCTCGCCGGTGCGAACGTCCACCACAATACCGTTCTGGTAGGTGGCGGCGGTATTGAACTGGGAAGCGGTACCGAAGCCCTTCTCATCGGGTGAAGACCAGGGGCCCAGCTGGATCTGGTCCAGGTGGATGGGGTTGGCACCGATCAGCATCATCTGCTTGAGGGCGTCGGCGTTGGCACCAGGGTGGTTGGTGGAGTCCAGCTCCGAGGTGAGCCTGGGCTGCTGCATCTGGCGGAAGGGGATGTCCCGGCCGAAACCACCGGTGGCCATGATCACCCCTTGGCGGGCGCCCAGCAGTTTGTCATTGCCGGTGCGCTCCTTGGGGAAAAAGTAACCGCTCTTGACCTTCACCCCGATCACCCGGTGCTGCTCATCCTGGACGAAGGCGATCAGCTTGCTCTGCTTGTACATGGTCACGCCCGCCTTCTTCGCCGCGGCGATAAGGGGACGAATGATGCCGGCACCGGAGCTCTCCCTGGTCTGCAGCACCCGCGGGACGGAGTGACCACCGAAGTGCTGGACGAAGGGTTTCCACACGGTGCCGTAGCTCTCCAGCCAGCGGGCGGATTCGGCGGTACCGTCGCACACCAGTTTCAGCATCTCGGCATCGTTCATGCCGCGACCGGACTTGAGCATGTCGGACACCATCAGCTCCACGCTGTCTTCGATGCCGGATTTGGCCTGGAGGCCGGAGCCAGCGACGGCCATGGCACCACCGTTGATGGTGGAGTTGCCGCCAAACACCGGCATCTTATCGATGACCAGCACCTTGGCACCCTCTTCGGCGGCCTGGACGGCGGCAGACATGCCGGCAAAGCCGGAACCGACCACGATGATGTCGAAGATCTCGTCGAACTTGGGGCTGGGGGAGGGGGTGGCGGCGGCGCTGGGGCCGGCAATCATCATACCGCCCACGCCGGCGGCCAGGGCGGCACCCTGCTTCAGCAGCGCCCGGCGGGAGGGGTTGGTGTTGTGTTGGTGACTCATAGTTAATTCTCCAGTGCACCTTGGCATAGTGATGCCTGAACACTGCAGCGGCCGTGCCACCCTGGCCTGGAGCGGGGAAAAGGCCCGGATTCATGAGCCGCCCCACAAAAGCACGAAATGTCGGCTTGACCAGTTACGAAATATGGTGATTCGTTACGAGTTATTGGAGTGATTTTCGTAAGGCATGGGCAAAACGGGAAGGTTTCTTTTCTATTGCGGGCGGTCGTTTGCGATGGCGGTCTGCAGATTACGACATTTGGTAAATGCGGGGTGCGCAAAAGCCGGCCCTGGGGCCGGCTTTTCAAGGGTGAGACAACCCTTAGTAGGCTTTCACAAACTCGGACGAGGCCTGGAAGTCAGGAGTGTAAGGGCGATCCTTATCCACGAACTTAACCAGCTTGCGGTACTCCTTGTACATCTTGCCGGTGTCTTTACCCAGCTTCAGCTTGGGGTTACCCATCTTACGCAGGTCAATGGCCTGGGCAGAGTGGAACAGCTCAAGGCCGAAGATGTAGCTCATGTTGTCGGCAATCTGAATCAGATTGTCGGACGCCAGCTTCAGGTTGGTGAAGGTGTCTTCGATGTTACCGGCGATGGCCACACCTTCGAAGCTGACAGGCTGAGCCAGTTGTTTGTTGCGTACGTGCAGATCCACGTATGCCTTCTGGACCGCACCGAAGGCGTGACCCATGTTACCTGGCGCAGTCAGGAAGCGGGGCAGGTGGGTGAAGTGGTCGTCAGACAGTCGGGTGGTGCGCATCACCGAGTTGTGAGACACCTGGGTCATGGCCACACTTAGCTGCTGTACCGCCATGGCGACGGGCAGAGGGTTGAAGTTGGTGGTGGGGAACACACCGCCCTTGCCGTCGATCAGGTACTTGGCCACCTGAGGCTTGTTGACGTACTCCTTGCCTGGGTTCAGAACCACGGCAGGGTTATCGTCGGAGGCGTTGATGTGAATGCTCAGCATCTTCTCCAGCTCGTCTGCCGCCTTTTCCGCCATGGCAAAGGTGTAGCCGGAGGTACGGAAGGAGAGCGGATCCTGCAGAGGGCGATCCTTGTTCAGCTCCCACAGGTAGGAACCGTCCAGCGTGTTCAGGATGGTGTCGGCAGTGGCCTGAACATAGGGGAAAGGACGCACGTCGTTGGTCTGAGGCAGGAAGGGGGCAACGTTACCGTTCAGACCTTCCAGAGACAGACCAAACAGGGTGGGTGCCACGTCCAGAACCTGCTCGGAGTCCTTCAGGGCCTGCATGGCGTAGGCGGTTGCGAATGAGTTGTTGGACAGGATGGAAAGGGCGTCCTTACCGATGGGGGACAGAGGCTCGATGCCCGCCTTCTTCATCGCCTTGGAGGAGCTCATGCGCTCGCCCTTGTAGTACACGTCCCACTCACCCAGCATCGCCAGGCCTACGTGAGAGGCCATCAGGATGTCCGCTTCGCCAACGGTGCCCTTGGAGGGAACCACGGGAACGATGTCGTTATCCAGGTAGGCTTCATAGAGATCGGCAACCACAGGTTGTACGCCGGTCTGACCGTGCAGCAGGGTGTTCAGGCGGACCACCATGCCCAGGCGAACCAGCTCGGCCGGCATGGGCTCACCTAGGGCGGCGGAGTGGGCGCGCAGGGCGTTGTACTGGAATTCACGAGATGCCTTCAGAGCTTCTTCGGTCATTTCGCCGGAAGCGTCAAACAGCTTGTGGTCCTTGTTCAGGCCCACACCTACGGTCAGACCGTAAACGGGCTTGCCCAGGCGTGCGGCGGTCATCAGGGTGTCGAAGGCTTTGTCCAGACGCTTGTGGGCTTTCTTGGCGATGTCCACGTTGGCGTCGCCTTTGGCGATGGCCCACGCCTGATCAAGGGTCATGTCGAAACCGTTCAGGGCGATGGTATCCTTGGCCAGGGCGCTGCCGGCGCTCAGGCTAAGGGCAAGGGCAAGTGCGACTTTACTCGTTACAGCTTTCACTTCACTATCTCCAGCTTATCTATTGTTAGTCTGCGAAGGACAGGGGGTTTCCCTCGTCTCTTGCCCTGTGGTTGCAGCTAGTGTGCCAGCCGTGCCAAAGGGGGGGTTTGGCCGCAGAACTATGATCGGCGGCTCCAAGCTACGATATATCGTACATTCATTTACTGGATATCGTGGTTATCTACGAAATCTAACCAAGGGCTTCTTTGGGTTGAGAGTGTGGCATCGTCACACTAAAGGAATAAGCTGTCTCGGTCTAAGGATGTGAACAATATCAAAAAAATCGTACTTTGTGGGCTCAGGCCCAGAAAAAAGAAATTGTGATCTAAAGCGTATTTTAAACTGGGTTAATAAGATAATAAATGCAAAAAATAGCGGTGTATAAAATGGAAATTAAGCCGATGCTTAATTAAGAGATTATAAAAATGATAGCGGGGCTTCATTTTTTAAAATTCCCTATATAGCTAAATATAAATACATGACCTGACCCCCGGTTTGCCCTGAGGCTGTGACTTACCATTACGAGACTTCGTAACTGCCTGAGCGTTTCCATGTCTTCCGAACTGCGCTTTTTCTATGAGGTGACCCAGCGGCTGTCTGGCAGCCTTCAGCTGGAGTGCTCCCTCCAATCCTGCCTGGAGTACCTGGCGGACCACATCCCGGTGGATGGCATCTACATCAACATCTTTGTGGCGGAGAGCCAGGAGATTCAGATGCTGGCTCACGCCAATGCCGGCGGCGGACAATTGCTGGATCGGCGCATCGCCCTGACACCCGAGATGTGTGAGGGACTGACGAATCGGGAGCGTCCGCCCATCCGCATCCTCAACGCCATCGAGCAGGACAGCGTGACCCATCATGTGTTGTCTCAGCTGATTCCGGATGCCAAATCGGTGATGTTGCTGCGGATGCGCTGCGACGATTTTCACCTCGGGGTGGTGGGTCTCTACTCCAGGGAGGAGCACAGCTTCCGACCTCGACATGGGGATCTGCTGCAGTCGCTGCATCAGCCCTTTGCCATGGTCACCGCCTTCAACCTGCAGGGACGTAACCTGCTGGCGGAGAAGGCGCAGCTGGAGGCGGAGAATCGCAGCCTGCGCCGCACCATGGACAGCCGGGATGAGGTGATCGGCGCCCACGCCGGACTCAAACAGGTGATGGAGCAGGTGGAGGCGATTGCGCCGCTGGACAGCACCGTGCTGATTCAGGGGGAGACCGGCAGTGGCAAAGAGGTGATTGCCAACGCCATCCACGTACGCTCGGCCCGGGCGGGACGCCCCTTTGTGAAGGTCAACTGTGGTGCCATCCCCGACAGCCTGATCGATTCCGAACTCTTTGGTTATGAGAAGGGCGCCTTTACTGGCGCCGAGAAGCGCAAGCAGGGTTACTTCGAGCAGGCCAATGGCGGCACCATCTTCCTGGATGAGCTGGGTGAACTGCCCCTGTCTGCCCAGGTTCGCCTGCTGAGGGTGCTGCAGAGTCGCACCATAGTCCGGGTTGGCGGGGTGGAGCCGGTGGAGCTGGATATCCGGGTGGTGGCCGCTACCCACAGGGATCTGCAACAGATGGTCAGGGCCGGTGGCTTCCGGGAAGATCTCTGGTACCGACTCAATGTGTTCCCCATCGCCATCCCTGCCTTGCGTCAGCGCCGGGGTGATGTGCCGCTGTTGGTGCATCATCTGCTGGAGCAGTTTCGGGTGCGCTTCAAGCTGGAGCGGCTCCCCAGCATTGCGCCCGAGCAGTTGTCGCGGCTGCAGAACTACGACTGGCCGGGCAATGTGCGAGAGCTGGTGAATGCGGTGGAGCGGGCGATGATCCAGTCCAGGGGCGGGCCACTGCAGTTCGATTTTCTGGCGCCGGGCAAGCATGACCAGGTGCCCATCGCCTCTGGTGGCGAGACCGTGGTGATCGATCCCAGCCGCGCCGGGGATCACCTGGTGCCGCTGGACACCATGACCGCCAAGTACATCGAGCATGCCCTGCGCCTGACCGGGGGTAAGATTCACGGGCCGGGGGGCGCCGCCGAGCGGCTGGAGGTCCACCCCAATACCCTGCGCAGCAGGATGAAGAAGCTGGGATTGATGTAGAGAATCAGAAACGGAAAAAGCCGGGCAGTTGCCCGGCTTTTTTATGCGACCCGTTTGTGGATTCCATAAAAAAGCCACCGCGCGACGCGGTGGCAAAAGGGTCAGGAAAAATTGAACAGGGGAGAACGGGTTAGAAGTAGTAACCGAAGTTGATGTTGATACGCTGGTCCCAGCCATCGCCGGCCTGAGGCAGGCCTACGTGGTCATCCATCTTGGTGGAGAAGGTCATGTTCTTACCTTGGATGAAGTCGGCCATGATGTAGACAGGACCGGCGGAGATGGCGGCACCGGTGACGTTCTGGAAGCTGTCGTCGAAGCTGGCGTCGTCGGTATCCGGGGTCAGCATGCCGAAGTCGTTGTAGAACTTGATGCTGCCGAAGCTGGTGGGGATGGTCTTGGCGATGTTGAAGGAGTAGATCTGGGCCTTGGACGCCACTTCGTACTGCCAGCCAGCGCCACCCAGACCAATCTTGTTGTTGTCCATGCCTTCTGGGTTCTCGGCATCGAACTCATACTGCATCGCCTGAAGCTGCAGGTTCCAGCCCTGGTAGCTGGCGTCCATGTGCAGGGCCACGGCGTAGCGGTCGCCGTTCTTCTCGGTCTTGGTGTTGTAGATCTGGCCGTACTCCAGGGAGTAACCGGCTTTGACGGTCAGCTCGCCGCTGCTGTGCTTGTACACCTGGCGCAGGTTCAGCTGGTTGGTTTCCTGGTTGTTGTACTCGGTGCCGTTGACTACGCCGTTGTAGATGTCGGGAGCGTAGGCCTTGTTGTCACCGGAGTTGTACTCGCCATTCTTGTAGAAACCAAACTCTGTGGTCAGGTTACCGCTGTGGTGAATCGCCTTGGCGCCCACATCGAATTCATCCTCGAAGCCCAGGTAGTAGGGCAGGCCGAACCACCAGCTGTTGGAGATGAAACCGGGGTTACCGAAGGGGGTCTTGTTCACACCCAGCTGGAACTGCAGGTCGTCGTTCATCTGGTAGTAGCCGTAGCCCCACTTGATGAAGTGCTTGCCGGAGGCGAAGCGATATTCGCTGGAGAGGCCCCACTTTCCGTGAGTGCCGTCAAATTTCAGGGTCAGAACGTCGAAATTAAAATCGCCGCCCTTGTCTTTTTGCTGGTCATCGTAAAAACGAAGGCCGTAATTAACGCGAACGGAACCACCGATATTCATTCCATCTTCTGCCGCGGCATTCATCGCGAACATGGAGGAGAACAGAGCGGAGATCACCAAGGCGGATTGGGTCAAACGCATGGGCATCATCATATTTACCTATAGAGTGTTTTTTGTTGTGGTAAATAGAGAGCAGGGGGCGTGCCAAGAGAGAAAATACCCGTTTAGGGATGGGATTGTTTGAATTATGAAAGGAATTGACGAAATATGGTGATGCAGGTGTCACCATATTTCGTAATTGCAACGATATTTCAACGCCACAGAATCAGACCATCAGCAGGTAGGCGAGGAATCCGGCCCAGCTGAGCCCCAGCAGAATCCAGGGCAGGCTCGGTGAGCTGGCGTCAGCGGACCCAGTTTGCGCCACCGTTTGTGGTTCGGCGTCGGCCTTGGCCCTGACCTGCTTCTTCTTCAGCTTGTCCCGCTCGCGGGCTTTGGCCTTCTCGCGTTTCTTGTACTCGGCGATCCCCTTCTCGATCCCCTTGGCGATGAGTCGGGTCTGCTCTTTGGTCTGTCCCGGCTTCTGGGTGGCCCGGGCGATCTTCTCTGCTTCCGCCACCACCTGGGGAGAGGGGGTGTGTTGATCTTTCTTGCTCATGGGAACTCTGTCGTGATGCTGGAAGGGCAGTGTAACCTTGCCAGCGGGACAAAGAAACAGGGCCCCAACCGGGGCCCTGTGGGGTGAGGTCCAGGTTAGTGACCGTGGACCATGTCGATGCCAACGGTCTTGCCCTCTGCGTGGCAGGTGGCGCAGCTTTCTACCGGCAGGTTGGGGCTGGAGTCCGGATTGCTGTCCACTGTGGCTCCCATACTCTCGAAGTGAGCCATGGCGGCTTCATCCGCGTGGGCATGGCAACTGCGGCAACTGGCTGCAACCGGTGTGATGTACTGGTCGGCGCCGATGGCGATGGCGCGTTTGCCTGAGGTCAGGCCACCGTCGGCGGCAAACAGCGGCTGGCCGGGTGTATGGCAGGCACCGCAGTCGTTGATGGCGCTGGGATAACCTTGCAGTTCCACATCGCCATCGAGGTAGACACCGTGGGCCTCTTCGTTGTCCCAGGCGCCGCTGTGGTAACGGTGTACCACGGTCACCAGATCCCGGTTGGCATAAGTCAGTCCAGGCACGGCGCTGAAGCTGCCATCGTCGTTGATCAGGTTAACCCCAGGGTGGAAAGAGCCGGCCCAGGTGCTGTTGTGGCAATGCATGCACTGGGTGAACTCGGTGGCGCCGTGGGTACCTTTCACATGGGTCAGGTTTTCGTGGCAGGTATTGCAGTTGGCCTCGGTGACCGTGACCCGTTCGGGCTGGCTGTGGCGAGCCAGGGTAGGATCGCCGCCATCCAGATTGAAGTAGGCCACAGGCGCCAGGTTGGCGTAGCCGGTGCCGTCCGCCTCACAAGGCATGGCCATGCCTGCCTCCCCACAGAACTGCACTTCGGCGGTCACATAGACGGTTCCGACAAGAGAGGTGTCGGCCAGATCCCTGGCTACCGTCAGCACGCCCCCGGTCAGGCTCACCCGGTCACCATGGATATCCAGGGTGGTGTTGCGGGTGACCACGCCGTCGCTGGCCACATTGCCCAGAAGAATGCCTCGGCCGGTGTTGGTCATATAGGGGGTAAAGTCGAAGCCGTCTGCGGCCGGGGCGCCATTGAAGCTGAGGTTGGCGGTGACCGTCAGGGTGCTCAGGCCATCGTCCACGCCGTTGTCGCTGACCGTGGCAGAGGTGAACTCAAACGCCATCCCCGGGGTGGCCGCCATCATGGCACGGCGCATCGGCATATGGCTGTCCGCCACTGTGCCAGGCAGACCCGGCCCGGCAGGAGGCGCGTCGGCCCCATGACAGGTATCGCATCCCCGATCAGTGCCGACGGCGGTGATGTGGTTGGCGGCCGCTTCACTGGTGTGACAGGCCTGGCACGCCTGTCCCCAGATATTGGCCTGCCAGCTGTCCATCTCACCGTGACAGTGCTGACACTGGAACAGCTCTGCCGGGTAGCCGACGGTGTCAAACCCTTCCAGGGCGCCCGCATGGATGCCGTGAATCATCGGGGCAAAGTCGGCACCACCCAGAGCCGGGGTATGGCAGGCGACGCACTGCTCCACCTTCTGGTAGTTGCCGTGGCGTGACACATAGGCGAATCGTTCGTCCCCTTCCGGATACCCCTCCAGGGCGCCATGACACTGGATGCAGGCGGCGTTGGCGACGCTGTCCTTGACCGAAATGGCGTCTTCCCCGGTGGCGGGAATGAAGTCCTTGGGCTCGGACATCACCTTGTCCTCGACCCCTTCACCGTTGCTGTCCACCAGGTCATAGGCGCGGATCACCACCCGATGCAGGGCGTTGGCGTCGCCATCGGCCAGGATCACCGGGGCGTTGCCATCGTGGCTCCAGCTGCCGGTGTAGCGACCCGGATTGTCCGGATCTTCCACAAGGGTACAGGCATTGACCTCGTTACCCCTGGAGGTTGCGGTGCCGGTTGGAGTACAGAACATGGAGCTGCCAAACTCGTTGGCCTGGGTATGGCTGATCCACTGCACCGGCGCGCCGCTGTCGCTGCTGTTGCCGGCCTGATTCATCACATAGAGGGCGATGCGGGACAGGCCCACCAGGGGCACGGATTCACCACGCTCGTTCTTGCCGGAGGCGGAAAAGGCCAGGGCAAAGGGGTCGGCGCCGGTGACGGTGATGCTTTCCAGGGTCAGGGTGACATCGGAAGCCAGTTCAGCGCCCCGGGTGAAGCCGTCACTGGGTAGCCCAGGATCCCCGGGAGGACCGGGAGGACCTTCTGGTCCTGGGGCACCGTCTGCGCCATCGTCGCCATCACAGGCGCCCAGCATCAAGGAAGAACCCACCAGCAGGGCGAGTCCCAAGCGATTCCAACTGCTCATCATTACTCTCCTTTTTGTCCTTATAGGGAGGTGCTCCTAAAAGGTAGTTGAGCTTGGTTCGCCTCGACAGGAAAAAACCATAAAAAAGTTCAGGAGAATAATGTCTTACTGTTTTGGTCGGGTACTTGGTTCGTCGATGTGTCCGGGTGACGGCACAGGTAACCGCTGGGCAGCCAGCGGCGGTAGGCACAATTGACGCAGGAGCGAAGCTGGTCATCCACCTGCTCATCCTCATCGTCCGGGTGAAATCTCTGGCATTGCCGCGCCCTGAATCGGCTCTTCTCCAATTTCATAGTGTGGGTTCCTCAGTAACTGTGTAGGTGACGCTTCTGGGCGTTGACCCACCGCTGATCATCACGGGACACCAGCAGGGTCATGCGGTGATTGAGCAGTACCGCCTTGAGCTTGCCCTCCAGATTCACCTGCTCTGTTGGGGACAGAGGCTCGTGGCTGAGAGACAGCACCTGATCCAGCGAGGTCTCCCTGAGCAGTTGGGCTACGGTAAAGCGCTCCCCCTCTCCCGGAGCCTCGAACTGCCCCTTGAAGCGGCCGTCGCTGCCGCCGAGTCTGAGCCCGAGCCCAGCCAGGGCACCGATGATGCCGTCGCCGGTTCCCCCATGTTCGGACAGCAGGGCGCCACAGCGTTCGGCCATCTCATAAGCCTGTTCCTTGGTGAGGACCTCGCGTTTGGCCCGGCAACCAAAGTCGACCAGGGCCCGACGGCAGGCACCGTCTTCCCCCTGAAACAGGCAGAGGCCGGGGTCGGAACCGGCCGCCGACTCCCGGTTCAGATGATCGATGGCCAGCTCCCGAATGGCCGCCAGGGGGCCGGGCTGACTGATGGAAAAGCACATGGCGCTGTTGTGGGAGGTGTAGGGGATTGACTCGTGAACATAGAGTTGATGGCGGGTGACGGCGCTGCACTCCCCCAGCCCCAGTTGCTGGATGCGGGTGGCCAGTTCCTCTGCCAGTTCGCCGGTACCCTTGGTGCCGATCTGGTCTGTGTCGTCGATGCAAAGATAGAGGGTCATTGTGGGTGTCTCCTGGGTGAGAGCAGTTGATGGTGCGCCAGCAGCGACATCAGCGGGGGCACCGCCAGGGCGCCAAGCAGGCTGAACAAGCAGCCCCCCAGCCCCTTCCAGGCCAACTGGGCGGCGATCACCGAGGCATCGGCGCCGGCGAGATAGAGTTCCACGCCGCCCTTGAGCAACCAGGCGGTCAGACCGGCAAGGGCCACCAGCAGCGCCTGGATACGAAACCAGGGGGCCCTGGGAAGCAACAGCAGCGCAGCTTCCATGGCCAGGGCGGGCAGGGCAAATTTCAGCACCACCAGGGGGCCCCCTTTGCCGACGCCCAACACCAGGGCCAGCAGGCCGGCCATCAGGCCACAGTAGAGAACACTGCCCCTGACCGGCACCAGCCCCCGGGCCAGAAGCAGGGTCAGCACCAGCAGAAACATGGAGTGGCCGGCCAACCCCAGCTTCAGACGCAGCAGGGACTTAAGGCCCACCATCAGCAGTGCCAGGGCACCGAGAAGTATGGCGTCGGCCAGGGGCAGTTTGGTCATGGTGTGTCTCCATCGGGAAGTGGGTCAGGGGGGCATCCGGGCGATAACCCCGGGCCTGAAGGGCGGTCGCCTGCTGCTGAGAGAGGCGAATCATGCGAATCAGCAGAGGCAGCAGCACCAGCTTGATCAGCGCCTGCCAGGCCTTGGGGTGCCAGAACTGATTTGGGGCCAGGGGGTGTCCTCGCAGTCGCTGCAGTTGATAGAGTTCTCTGGCCTCACGGGTCAGCCTGGGCAGCAGGCTCAGGGTGGTGGAGAGGATGAGTGCCTGATGGCTGCCCAGGATACCCCTCAAGCCGCGGACGACCTGATGAGACTGGGTGCTGAGGAAAAACCACAGTCCGGGCAGCAGCATCAGCATCATTCGGCCCCAGATCAGGCCGGCGGCCGTCAACCCCGAGGGGCCAAACCTGAGCAGATAGAGCAGACCGATCACCGTCCCCTGAATCAGGGCGAGGTATCTGAGTTGCCACAAGGCGCCACTGCCGCCAGGGCATCGCACTATGGCCCAGAGAAGCAGTAACGTCATGGGGAGCAGTAACCCAGGCGGCCCCAGCAGCACCAGTGAGGTGGCCAGGGGGGTCACCACCAGCTTGAAGCGGGTCTGGGCGACGGGGTCAGAGAGCAACAAGCCGGTTCTCCTGGATCTGCCACTGGTGAACGTCAGTCTCAAGGGGGTGATGACTGGTGATGACCGCACTCCCTCCGGCCGCGACCCGTCGCTGCAGCGCCAACCACAGACGTTGGCGGCTGTCGTCATCCAGGCCGGCGAAGGGGTCATCCAGGATCAACAAGTCCGGTTCCAGGCAGAGTTGCGCGGCGATGGCCACCAGGTGCTGCTGGCCGTAGGAGAGGGTCTGGGGAGAGCGCTGGGACAGATGATCCAGCCCCAGTTGCTCCAACTCGGACTGGATGCGCAGATTCGCCTGCGCCTCGGTCAGGCCCTGAAGGCTGAGGCCCAGAGCCAGTTCGTCAATCACGGTCCGGGCGCTGAGTTGATGGGAGGGAGACTGACACACCAGTGCCAGCCGGCAATTGCTGCGCACCTCTATGGCGTCGGGGCGGGCGCCGCCCAGGCCGACAATGGCCCGAGCCAGGGTGGTTTTGCCTGTGCCGTTGGCCCCGCTGATGATCGCCGCTTCTCCCTGTGCCAGAGAGAGGTCGGAGAGCGACAGCCGGCGCTCGGCCAGGGGCAGAGAGCCCTTGAGGCGCAGGCGCCACTGCCCCGGTGCCTGGCTGGGCCAGGGCGGTATCGAGGAATGGGCTACAGGAGCAGAGCTCAATCCCTCTCGGGCCAGGGTCAGAGTACGGTCACACAGATCCTCGTAGGGAGCGTGGCAGTGGTCGCAGATCACCAGGGCCACCCCCCGTCGTTTGAGGTCCAGCAGCAGAGGCTTGAGAGAGCGAAAGCCCTGCTCATCCAGTTGCCCCCAGGGTTCGTCCAGCAGCAACAGTTGCGGATGAGCCACCAGCTGACAGGCCAGCAGCAGCCGATACTGCTGGCCCTGGGAGAGGGCTCGGCAAGGGTGCGTGAAGGGCAGGTTAAGACCGACCTTGTCCAGTGCCTGACGGACCCTGGCCGCCATGGCATCAGGTGCCATGCCCAGGGTTTCCAGCCACAGAGCCACCTCCGGGCCGATCATCTCCCGCACCAGCTGCAGGTCAGGGTCCTGCATCACCAGGGCGGCTCTGCCTTCCATCCTGATCTGGCCGGTATCCGCCGGCAGCAGCCCGGCCATCAACTGCAGCAGGCTGCTCTTACCGATGCCGGTATCCCCCCGGATCAGCAGTGCCTCACCGGGGGCGAGGCACAGATCCAGGGGGGGCCAGAGCGGTACCCCCATGCGTTTCAGGGTGACCCCGGACAGGGTCAGAAGGGCCTGGGTCAGAAGCTGCCCCTCAGGCTGATCATCCATTGACGACCCGCCGCCGGCAGATCTTCGCTCTGCTCATACTCCTGGTCCAGCAGGTTGGTGGCGGTCAGTTGCCAGGAGAGCCCATCCCAGGGAAGGGGCTGACTCAGGCTGAGATCCACCAGGCTGTAGTCCTCGACGTCCACGGGGCCATTGGTGTCGTAGTAGACCTGATCCATCACCCGCTGGGCGTCCAGACGCGCCTTGAATGCCCAGGGCAGCCTCGCCAGCAAGCTGACCTTGACCATGTGAGACGGACGGTTCTGCAACTGCTCTCGGTTCTGGTCGTCTTCGCCGCGGTTTTCCGCGTCCAGGTAGCTGTAGCTGAGATCGATATCCAGGTCATCCAGGCTGCGGTTGCTCAGCAGCAGATCGGCACCGCGGAAGCGGTATTCGGCATAGTTGCGATACACATCCTCCATATCTTTCTCGATGTAGTCGTCCACATCGGTGTGATAGAGGGAGAGCTGCCAACTGGTGGCGGCGGTCAATTGCTGGCTGATGCCCACCTCAAACTGAACCGTGGTCTCCGGGGTCAGATCCGGGTTGGCACCGCTGCCTTCGTAGAGGTTACGCAGGGTGGGGAAGCGCACTTTTCTATTGGCGGAACCGAACAGCCTGGTGTCCTGATCAATCAGGTAGTAACCGGAGGCCAGGGCGGAGTAGCGGTTCTTCTCCTCCAGATCGCTGCGATGCCAGCCGGCGGAAAGGGTGGCGCCGTAGTTGCCGTCGGCCAGCCACTGGTACTCCATCACCAGGCTGGTGAGGTTCTGGCTTTCGTCCAATTGGGTGATGCTGGGTTGAACGCTGCCGCCGCCAGTGCCGCCGCCAGTGCCACCGCCAGTATCGCCACCAGTACCGCCACCGGTACCGCCACCAGTACCGCCACCTGAGCCATTCCCGCCAGCCAGGGCGGGCGCGCTCTTGTTGCTGCTTGCGGAGCTGGCCAGTTTGGTGACCGTGCCTTGGTACTGCTGGTTCTCCAGAATGGCCGCAGTGGTCAGCAAGTGGTGGTCGCCCTGCAGCAGCCACTGCAGGTTGACCCCCTGGTTGACCGCCTTGGAATCACTGGTCTGCTTCAGATCCTGATAGTCGGCGTCGTTAAAGCGATTCTCCAGCTTATCCTGCCAGTTGTAGTAAGCGAAGCCACGAAGGCCGCCCATCACACCCAGGCGATGGGAGAAGGTCAACTGGACTCCACCCTTCTCCAGATCGTCCACCCGCTCATACTTCACCTTGCTGTCCGCCAATCGACCGATGCGGGCAGGCTTGCCCCACTCGGCCTCTTCATATTCGGCGGTCAGGCCGAGGCGGGTATCATCGCTTAGCTGCCAGTGGCCACTGCCGTAGAGGCTGTTACTGCGATTGTCGCTGTTGTCTCTCAGGCCACCCTCCTCTGCTGGTGCAGGCTGAAAGTCATCGGGCAGTGGAAAGCCGTCCTGACCGTGACCCGAATAGGAGAGCAGCAGATCACCCTGTTTGCCCTCTGTGGCCACCGCGGCCCCCGCCTGCCAACGGTCATCATTGCCCAGACCTGCCTGAGCGGAGAGGGCTTGCTGATCGCCACCGGTACGGGTGATCACATTGATAACCCCGGCGTTGCCGCCGGTGCCATACAGCAGGGAGCCGGCGCCCATGGAAACCTGGATCTCCTGGATGCGGTCGGCCGGGATCAAGCTGGGATCAAACTGGCCGTCATAGCTGGAGTTGGCCGGTACACCATTGACCAACAGCAGCACATGACGGGTCTTGAAGCCGCGCATATCCACCCTGGGCCGCCCTTCGCCGCCGGTGCGGACGTAGACGCCAGGCAGGGTCGCCAGGGCCTGATCCAGGGTTATCACCCCCTGATTCAGTAACTGTTGCTGATCAATGCTGAAACTGGTGGTGGCCAGTTGCTGAGGAGCCGGGGCATCACCGGAGACAACGATCACCTCCTGGACATTGAAGAACTGATCAGACTGAGCCGTGGCGAGAGGGGAGCACAGGCCAAGGGCGATGGCCCAGGACAGGGGTTGTAACCGCATAGTGAGTGGATTCCTGACAAGAGAAGCGAGACCGAATTGGCTTATTTTTTCAGCCGGGTTCACGGTTTTTCAATCGCGCCCTCTTTGCTCTTAGAGTTGGATCAACACCAAATGCCCCAAAAGGAAATGGATGACCTAAAATGACAGCGCTTCGTGGACATAATGTCCCAGTATGGACGATGTGACTGACCTTTTGTCTCAGGGTCAAAAAAAACGGGGGCCCGAAGGCACCCCGGCTAAGGATGAAATGATGAAACTGAAAGGACAGTCACCCTATAAGACCGAGCAGGGGACCTGGACATTTCACGGTTTCCGCATTTTTTTCTGTTGGGCCGCCGGCTGGGCCGGAGTATTCTGGTGCCTCGAGTCCGTTCAGCCGCTGGAGTCTCATGAAGTTTTATCGCCGCCTCTGTCCCATCGAAGCCTTGAGTTTTGATCTGGATGACACCCTGTATAACAACAAGCCGGTTCTGCTGGCGGCGGAATCCCGGCTGATGGCCTGGCTGGGACACCATTTCCATGCGAAGGCGGAAGATAGCGCTTGGTGGCGTGAACAGAAGCGCCTGATGCTGATCGAGGCGCCAGAATTGAGGCATGACACCACCAAGTTGCGGCATCGCACCCTGGAAACGGGGCTCAAGGCCCTGGGGGCTCAGCAGTGCGAAGCCGAGGAACTGGCGGATGGGGCCATGGCCAACTTCCTGGAGTGGCGCTCCGAGATCGCCTTGGCGCCGGAGGTTAAGCGGACATTGGCGACTCTGGCCCAGCGCCGCCCTCTGGTGGCCATCACCAATGGCAACGCCAGCCTGGCGCGCTTCTGGCCGGATGCGCCGTTTCAGTTCAGCGTCCATGCCGGCCCCGATGGCCGCATGAAACCGGACAAAGAGCTGTTCCTAACCAGCCTGGCGCGCCTGGATATCGAGCCTGCCGCTCTGCTGCACATCGGCGATCACCCCAGGGCGGACATTCAGGGCGCAAACCGGGTTGGGTGTCAGAGTGGCTGGCTGACGCCTCCCTATGGTCAAGCGCCCAGGCCCATGGGGCGCAGTCTGCCGACCTTCAGCTTCAGCCAACTGGAGCAGCTGTTGCAATTGCCCCTTTGAGTACTGGTTAAATATTCAGTGTTTTTTGGTATAGTGCCTTTTTTGTCCCCGGAGCCCCATCATGACTGCAGCACACTCTCACCCCCTCCTCGATTCGCTCAATGATAAGCAGCGGGCGGCGGTGGAGTCGGCGCCGGGCTCCCTGTTGGTGCTGGCTGGGGCCGGAAGCGGTAAAACCCGGGTTCTGACCCACCGCATCGCCTGGTTACTCAATGATCAGGGCGAGAGCCCCTTCGCCATCCTGGCGGTGACCTTCACCAACAAGGCGGCGGCGGAGATGCGCGGCCGGATTGAGTCCCTGGTGGGGGGGCCCATGAACCGCATGTGGATTGGCACCTTCCACGGCCTGGCCCATCGACTGCTCAGGGCCCATCATCAGGAAGCCGGGTTGCCGGAAGGGTTCCAGATTCTGGACGCCGATGACCAGTACCGGATGATCCGCCGCATTCTCAAAAGCCTGGACCTGGATGAGAAGCGTTGGCCGCCCCGCCAGGCGATGGGCTACATCAACGCCAAGAAGGATGAGGGGCTGCGTCCCAGGCACATCGATGCCAGCCATCACCCCATGGAGCAGACCCTGCTGCGCATCTATACCACTTATCAGGACGCCTGCGATCGGGCCGGCCTGGTGGATTTTGCCGAGCTGTTGCTGCGAGCCCATGAGTTGTGGCTGAACCACCCCCATATCCTGGCGCACTACCAGGGGCGTTTCCGTCATCTGCTGGTGGATGAGTTCCAGGACACCAACGCCATTCAGTACGCCTGGATTCGCCTGTTGGCCGGCAACACCACCAACGTGATGATCGTCGGCGACGACGACCAGTCCATCTACGGTTGGCGAGGCGCTAAGGTGGAGAACCTATCCAAGTTTCTGGATGACTTCCCCGGCTCCCAGGTGATCCGCCTGGAGCAGAACTACCGCTCTACCGCCAACATCCTGTCGGCTTCCAACACTTTGATCGCCAACAACGCCGAGCGCATGGGCAAGGAGTTGTGGACCGAAGGGCGGGACGGCGATCTGATCTCGGTGTTCCAGGCGTTCAATGAGCTGGAGGAAGCGCGCTTTATTGTCAGTCGCATCCGTCAGCACCTGGAGCAGGGCGGGGCCCTCTCCGATTGTGCCGTGCTCTATCGTTCCAACGCCCAGTCGCGGGTACTGGAGGAGGCACTGCTGCATCAGCAGGTGGCCTACCGTATCTACGGCGGGCTGCGCTTCTTCGAGCGTCAGGAGATCAAGGACGCCCTGGCCTATATGCGTCTGGTGGCCAACCGGGGGGATGATGCCGCCTTCGAGCGGGTGGTCAATACTCCGGCGCGAGGCATTGGCGATCGCACCCTGGACATACTCCGAACCACCGCCCGTCAGCACGGACTCTCCCTGTGGCGCGCCTGTCAGCAGCTGCTCAACGAAAAAGCCCTCTCCGGGCGGGCAGCCAACGCGGTTCGTGGCTTCATGTCTCTGGTGGAGGAGCTGGAGGATGAGACCGACGATCTCAGCCTGAAATTGGCGACCGATCATGTGATTCAGCACTCCGGACTGAAGAGCATGTATGAGCAGGAGAAGGGGGAGAAGGGGCAGGCCCGGGTGGAAAACTTGCAGGAACTGGTGACCGCCGCCGGCACCTTCGAGAAACCGGAGGAAGCGGATGAGATGAGCGATCTCAACGCCTTCCTGGCCCATGCCGCCCTGGAGGCGGGGGAGAATCAGGCCAGCGACAGTGAGGATGCGGTGCAGATGATGACCCTGCACTCCGCCAAGGGTCTGGAGTTTCCCCTGGTGTTCATCTGCGGTGTCGAAGAGGGGATGTTCCCCAGCCAGAAGGCCGTAGAGGAGGGGGACCGCCTCGAAGAGGAGCGTCGCCTCTGCTACGTCGGCATGACCCGGGCCATGGAGAAACTCTACCTTACCTATGCAGAAAGCCGTCGTATCTATGGTCGGGAGACCTTTGCCAAGGCGTCCCGCTTCCTCAGTGAGATCCCGGAGCAGTATCTGGAGCAGATCCGCCCTCAGACTCAGGTGACTCAGGCCAAGGCGGTCAATCGCTTCAGCCGTACCCAGGAGAGCTTCGACAACACCGGATTAAAACTGGGGCAACGGGTCAAGCACCCCAAGTTCGGCGACGGGGTGATCATCAACTATGAAGGGACCGGTCCTCAGAGTCGGGTGCAGGTGGCGTTCGATGGCCAGGGGATCAAATGGCTGGTGGTGGCTTACGCCAGGCTGCAACCCGTCTAATGGTTCTTCGGGGTCGGTGCCCGAACCGACGACCCAAGCCGGCGACCGCGCCGCCAATCCACACAAAGTGGGCGCAAAACTGCGCCCTCAGGGCCCACACCCCCTACACTTAAACTGAGGCTCTTTCTTGGTGAGGAGGATGGGAAATGGGCATTGCTATCAGCGTCAGTGAATACCTGAATCAGAACGGCATCCCTTTCAAGGTGGTGTCACACCCCTACACCGAGTCAGCCCTGCAGTCCGCCATCAGCGCCGGCATTCCCAAGCAGCAGGTGGCCAAGGCAGTGATGCTGGAAGATCATGAGGGACGCCACTTGATGGCGGTGCTCCCCGCCGATCGCCGCATTCGCCTCAAGCGCCTGGGAGAGCTCATGGAGCGGGAGTTCAGTCTGATGGAGGAGGTGGAAGCGGCTCGCAGCTTCCCCGATTGCCAGTTCGGTGCCCTGCCGGCCCTAGGTCAGGCCTACAACCTGCCGGTGGTGGTGGATGATGCCCTGTCGGATCAGGACAGGGTCTACTTCGAGGCCGGGGATCATCAGTTGCTGGTGCAGTTGGACAAGCAGGGTTTTGACAAGGTGATGCGCAAAGACCGCCATGGTCGCTTCAGTGTGCAGCCGACTCTGGATTATGGCCAGCGGCGCTGGCTGTAGGCGAGCGGATTACTTGCTCTGCTGAGCCCGATGGATAGTGAACTGGGGGCGGGGATCTCGTCGAAGTTGTTACAGTCGTGATCCAGATCAGTACCCCACCTTGAGAAGCGTGTATTTTGCGGTTACACGTCTCTCAAGGAAGAAGTTAAAGTGCTGTTACTGAAGCGAATTTCTATCAGCAAGAAGCTGTGGCTTCTGGTCATCCTCTCCATTATTGCCACCCTGTGGCTGCTTATCTTTTCCGCCAACCTCCTTAAAAGTCGCATCAACGATGCTACGGATCAGGCCCTCAGGGGGCACCTGGATCAGGCGCACTCTCTGGTGACCTTCTACCAGAGTCAGGCGGCAACCCTGGGAGAGGAACAGGCCAAGGCTCAGGCGCTGGCGGCCCTGACCCAGCTCAGGTTTGAGGGTAAGCACTATTTCTGGGTGCTGGGTACCGATGGCAAATTGTTGGCCCACCCCTATAAGACCGACGCTCTGGGTCAGGACATCACCGGTGAGACCGACCTCAATGGGTCCCCCTTCTGGCAGGAGATGGTCAACCTGGGTCGAAGCCAGGGACAGGGCTTCCTGACCTACTACCTCAAGGGCAGCGACGGTAAGCCGGTGGAGAAAACCGGCTACGTTGTGCGGGATGATGATTGGAACTGGGTGATCGGTGCCGGCATCGAGCACGCCAATGGTCAGGCGTTGTTCTGGGACCTGGTGATCAGACTGATCTGGGTGTCGCTGATCGCCACAGCCGTCACCCAGTTGGTGAGCCACTTCGTCCGGCGGGACATTGCGACCGCCATCCATGAGCTGGAGGTGGCCTGTGATGCCATGGCCGACGGCGATCTGGGGGACAAAGACAGCCATCTGCATGATCGCAGGGACGAGCTGGGTCATCTGGCCCAGGCCCTGGGTAAGATGCGCCAGTCCCTGGTGACCGTGCTCTCCGAAGTGAAGCGCACTGCCACCGATGCTCAGAAGCAGGCCCTGGCCCTGGCCGACTCAGCCCAGGCCAGCCGTCACTCCATTACCGAGCAACAGTCTCAGCTGCAGCAGGTGGCTACCGCGGTCAATGAGATGAGCCACACCATTGGCGACGTGGCCAACAATGCCGAACAGACCGCCACCACCACTCATGCCGCCAGCGACAGCAGTGAACAGGGTCAGCAGCGGATGCATCAGGCCGAGGAGCGGATCAATGAACTGGCGGCCAGTGTGAGTGCCAGTGCCGATCGCATCCGCGAACTGCACCAGGGGGTGCAGGCGATCGGCGAGATCACCGATGTGATCAACGGCATCTCCGAACAGACCAACTTGCTGGCCCTTAATGCCGCCATCGAGGCGGCCCGGGCCGGAGAGCAGGGCCGGGGCTTCGCCGTGGTGGCCGACGAGGTGCGCGGCCTGGCAGCCCGAACCCGGGAGTCCACCTCCCAGGTGCAGAGCACCATCGAAACCCTGCAGAGGGGCGCCATGGTGTCTGTGGAAGCCATGGGCAGCTGTACTACCCTGGCCAGCGACAGTGCGGCTGAAAGCAAGGCGATGGCCCTGGAACTGCAGCAGGTGGTGAGCCGCATCCGAGATGCCAATGATCGTGCTGGCCAGATTGCCACGGCCTCCGAACAGCAGAGCGCCGTGGCCGAAGAGATCAACCAGAATCTGATTCGCGCCAACGAGTCGGGCAGTGAGGTAGAGATGCAGGCTCAGCAGGTGGCCAGACAGAGTCAGGCCCTGTTGGACCACGCCGCATCCTTGCAGAATCAACTGCAGAGATTCAGCTTCAGCGGTTAGCAAGCCACTGTAAAATCTGATCTGGATCACGCATAATGGCCGCAGTTGAACTCTTAAGAGACCGTGCACGGATGATGCTAGCTGTTATGCGTGATCGCCTGGGCCCCTATGTGAGGTTGGCCCGGCTGGATCGCCCTATAGGAACCTTCCTGCTGCTTTGGCCCACCCTGTCAGCCATCTGGCTGGCGGCCCACGACGGCGCGCCGGAAACCCGGGTCCTGCTGGTGTTCTTCATCGGTGTCTGGCTGACCCGCGCCAACGGCTGCATCATTAACGATTACGCCGATCGGGATCTCGACGGGCATGTGGAGCGCACCAAGGGGCGCCCCCTGGCCAGTGGTGAGTTGCAAGCCTGGGAGGCACTGGCACTCTTTGTGGTGCTGGGACTTATCTGTTTCTCCCTGGTGCTGACCCTCAATACCCTCACCATCATGATGAGCTTTGTGGGGATCGCCCTGACGGTGATCTACCCCTTCACCAAGCGTTTTTTCCCCGGCCCCCAGATGGTGCTGGGGGTGGTGTGGAGCTGGTCCATTCCCATGGCCTTCGCCGCCCAGACCGGTGCCGTGCCTGTGGAAGCCTGGATCATGTTCCTGGCCCACTGGTGCTGGACTGTGGCCTACGACACCATGTATGGCATGGTGGATAAGGAGGATGACCTCAAGGTGGGCATTCGCTCCACCGCCATCTGGTTCGGCCGTTGGGACAAGCGCATCATCGCCCTGCTGCAGATGGTCTGTCTTGGCCTGCTGATCAGCCTGGGTGTTCGCCTGGGACTGGCCTGGCCATACTATGTCGGCATGGTCGCCATGGCGTCGCTCTTCCTCTATCAGCAGAGGCTGATTCGCCATCGGGATCGGGCGCTGTGCTTCAAGGCGTTTCTCAATAACAACTGGGCGGGGCTGGCGCTGTTTACCGGTGTGGTCGCCAGTTACGCCATCAGCTGATGGCGGACGCTCTGTCCCATAACAAAACACCGCCAGTTGGCGGTGTTTTTTTATGGTTAGTGGTGCAAAGCACTACTTCATAAAGGCGTAGGCATCGCCATAGAGGTGGGCTTCATCCACCCCATGCTGGCGGAACGCCTCCCGGGCGGCCCCGGCCATCTCGAAGCGGCCGGCGATGTAGATGTCGTACTCGCCCAACCCGATAAAGTCACTGCAGATGGCGTCGATCACCGTACCCTGACGCGCGCCCTCTTGGGCTTGGTCAAACACAGGCACGAAAGTGAGGTGGGGCAGCTGCTTTGCCCAGGCGCTGGCTTTGTCTTCCAGGTACATGGCCTGCCGGTCACGACACCCCCAGTAGAGGAAGGTGGTGGTGGTGTCACCCTTGGCAATCAGGGTGTCCATGATGGCGTTGATGTAGGAGAAACCGGTACCGCCGGCCACCAGCAGGCGGGGGCGGTCACTCTCCTGACGCAGGTAAGCGTCGCCAAAGGGCAGTTCGACATCGATGCTGTCGCTCTCATTGAGGCGCTCGATCACCTGCATGGCGTAGCTCTCGGCGACCGAAGCGCCGATGTGCAGCTCCAGCTGACTGCCGTCCACCGGGCTGGACGCGATGGAGAAGGGGCGCTTGTCCTCTTCGCCCATGACCACAGTCAGGTACTGACCGGCCTGGAATTGGACAGGATGTTCTGGGGTGAGAATGACCTTGAAAACGGTATCGCACAGGGGGGTCACCGAGGCGATGTTACAGCTGATCCTTTGCATTGAGTTCTCATTCTTATTCCGGTTTGCGCCGCATTGTAGCGCGAACGCCAACCCTGGGGCCAGTCATGCCCCAGGGCGGCAGCAGGATATTTCCGATGGGGCTAATCGATACCCAGAGCTGACCAGCGCTCATCCACCCGGCGCTTGATCTCTTCGTCCATGACAATGGGCTCGCCCCATTCACGGTCGGTTTCTCCCGGCCACTTGTTGGTGGCATCGATGCCCATCTTGGAGCCGAGTCCTGCCACCGGCGAGGCAAAATCCAGATAGTCGATGGGGGTGTTGTCCACCACCAGGGTATCCCGGGTGGGATCCACTCGGGTGGTCAGTGCCCAGATGACGTCGTTCCAATCCCGGGCATTGACGTCGTCGTCGCAGATGATGATGAACTTGGTGTACATAAACTGGCGCAGGAAGCTCCAGGCTCCCATCATCACCCGCTTGGCGTGGCCAGGATACTGTTTCTTAATGGTGATCACCGCCATCCGGTAGCTGCACCCCTCGGGAGGGAGGTAGAAATCCTCAATCTCCGGGTACTGCTTCTTGAGAATGGGCACAAACACCTCGTTCAGGGCGACCCCCAGCATGGCGGGCTCATCCGGCGGACGGCCGGTATAGGTGCTGTGGTAGATGGCGTCTTTGCGCATGGTGATGTGGGTGACGGTGAACACCGGGAAGCGCTCCACCTCGTTGTAGTAACCCGTATGGTCGCCATAGGGGCCCTCATCCGCTTCCTCACCCGGCTCCAGATAGCCTTCGAGGATGATCTCGCTGTGGGCGGGGACGTCCAGGTCATTGCTGACGGATTTGATCACCTCGGTGCGCTCGCCTCGGAGCAGCCCGGCGAAGGCATACTCGCTCATGGCGTCGGGCACTGGGGTTACCGCCCCGAGGATGGTCACAGGATCGGAGCCCAGGGCCACGGACACCGGGTAGCGCTCGCCCGGGTGCTTTTCCTGGAAATCCTTGTAGTCCAGTGCACCGCCGCGGTGGGCCAACCAGCGCATGATCAGCTTGTTCTTGCCCAGCAACTGCTGGCGATAGATCCCCAGGTTCTGGCGTTTCTGGTTGGGACCCTTGGTGATGGTGAGGCCCCAGGTGACCAGAGGTGCCACGTCGCCGGGCCAGCAATGCTGGATAGGCAGCTGGGTCAGATCCACATCGTCGCCGCTGATCACCACCTGCTGACACGGCGCCTTGGAGACTCGTTTCGGGGGCATGTTCAGCGCTTGCTTGAACATCGGCACCTTGGAGATGGCGTCCTTGAAGCCAGAGGGGACCTCGGGTTCCTTGAGGAAGGCCAGCAGCTCGCCGACCTCCCGCAGGGCGCTGCTGTCTTCCCGCCCCAGGGCCATGGCCACCCGTTTCGGCGTGCCAAACAGGTTGGCCAGTACCGGCATCTGCTTGCCTTTGACGTTTTCAAACAGCAGCGCGGGACCGCCGTTGCGCAGCACCCGGTCGCTGATCTCGGTCATCTCCAGGTGAGGATCCACCTGTTCGGTCACCCGTTTGAGCTCCCCCTCTTGTTCGAGGTGGTTGATGAACTCTCGTATATCCCTGAATTTCATGCGATAGTCTCTACATTACTGACTGCAATCATTCCCGAAAGTGGTCATGACATCATTGCCGGACAGTATACTGTCCCAGGCACCGGCTGTCGCCGCCTTCAACCCATTGAGATAAGGAAGAGAGATGGACATAGGTCTTCTAATCGAGCTGCTGGGTCCCAGCATCATCTTCGTGGTCTTCGCCCTGGTGGCGGTGTTCACCGCGGTTAAGATCGTGCCCCAGGGCCATGAGTGGAACGTCGAGCGCTTCGGCCGCTACACCACCTCCCTGAAGCCCGGCCTGCATCTGATCGTCCCCTTTGTCGACCAGATTAATAATAAGGTCAACATGATGGAGCGGGTGCTGGATATCCCCAGTCAGGTGGTGATCAGCAAAGATAACGCCAACGTGACTGTGGATGGGGTGACCTTCATCCAGGTGGTGGATGCGGCCCGCGCCTCCTACGAGGTGAACGACCTGGAGAACGCCATCCAGAACCTGGCGATGACCAACCTGCGTACCGTGCTGGGCTCCATGGAGTTGGATGAGATGCTCTCCCGCCGGGACGAGATCAACGATCGTCTGCTGGCGGTGGTGGATGCGGCCACTCAGCCCTGGGGTGTCAAGGTGACCCGTATCGAGATCAAGGACATCGCCCCGCCGCGAGAGCTGATCGAGGCGATGAACGCCCAACTGAAGGCGGACCGCTCCAAGCGGGCCGAGATCCTGGAGGCGGAAGGGGTGAAGCAGTCGGCCATCCTCAAGGCGGACGGTGAGAAGCAGGCGGCGGTACTGCGCGCGGAGGGCGAGCGTCAGGCGGCCTTCCTCGAGGCGGAAGCCCGCGAACGTCAGGCCGAAGCGGAAGCCAACGCCACCACCACGGTGTCCAATGCCATCGCCCAGGGTGACCTGAATGCCATCAACTACTTCATCGCCCAGAAGTACACTGAGGCCCTCTCCAACATCGGTACTGCCGACTCCAGTAAGCTGGTGCTGCTGCCCATGGAGGGCAGCAACCTGGCGGGCTCCGTTGCCGGCATTACCCAGCTGATTGAGACTGTGAGGAAGCAGTCGTGATAGATCTCTTTCTCTCCATGAACGCCACCTACTGGCTGATCCTGGGGCTGGTGTTGCTGACTCTGGAGTTGCTCGGTTCCGGGGGCTATCTGCTATGGATAGGCGGGGCGGCCATGGCCACCAGTGTGGTGGCTCGCCTCAGTGACATCAAGGCGGAGAACCAATGGGTGCTGTTTGCGACTCTGTCGGTACTCTTTACCCTGGCCTGGTACCTGTACCAGCGTCGCCGGGATAAGCTGGGGCGTGATCGAAGTGGTCTCAACCAGAGGGCCAAATCTCTGGTGGGCAGCCAGTGTGTGGTGATGACCCAGGTGAGCGCTCAAGAGGGGCGGGTGAAACTGGGGGACAGCAGCTGGTTGGCTTGCTCTGAGAGTGGCGACACCCTGGAGCCCGGAGTCAGGGTGCAGGTGGTTCGGGTGGAAGGCACCAAGCTGGTGGTTTCTGCCTTGGATTGAGTGACTCACCACTGCAAGTCATGAAAGCCCGGAGGGAGCAGTAATCTGCTCCCTTTATATTTTCTGCGCATCCGACTGCCAGAAAAAAGGCCTAGAGTGTTTGGTCTAATTGCGGCGGGGCGGGCTGCAGTTGTCGGTTGTTCATTTTTACCCTTTCATATGCATCTTTCATATCGTACCCCGTCGTCAGAGAGTATTCTCGCCGCGGGTGAGCGGGCACTGTCATGGGCTGTTCGTTTTGAGTCGATGCCCGGATACAACAAAAAAGGTGTCGGGCGGCCTGCAAGTCAACACTAACCCTGGATTGATGATGATTTGTGCTTTTTTAGCATGGTGGAATTTACATTATTGCAAGGCTTTAATGTGATATTCAGAATTTCGTCCATTTTGGAGTTGGTTGATTTATTTTGATTATTTTGCGGGACTTTAATATTCGCCCGCGGCTTGTTTCGTTATTGTCGCCATTGGTTCAACCAAGAGAATAAAAAAGGGCCACCCAAGGGTGGCCAAAAAAAGATGAGAGTCTCGAAAGACAGAGCCATCCTGGCTCAGTTGGGGATCCATCGGGGCCCCAGCCCCGGTGTTGCTACTGGTGGCAGTTCTCGCAGCTTTCGCTGGCGGCGGCCTCTTCATGGACCTGGTGGCAGTCGGCGCACTCCAGGTTTCCCTGGTGGGCCTGGTGAGTCTCCCCTTCGAGATCCGCCAGGCCGCCATGGCACTGGATGCAGGCCGCGTTTTCATGGGCCAGATCGCTGCTGGGAACACCGTCGGCGTGGCAGCTTTCGCAGCCGGACATGTCACTGTGCATGTCTGCTAGAGGTTGAGCCGCCAGGGGTAAGGCCAGGCACGCGGCCAACAGCACGAGTTTCGCTTTCATCATCATTTCCCTTATTGGTTGTTGCGTCAGGCCACGGTCATCTGGCCGGCATAGAGTACGAAATGGCGCAGGGCAAACACCCCGACCAGGGTCAGCAGGCAGCTGGTGACCACTATGGCGTTGCTCTGCTTGATCCGTTCTGGCAACCAGCGATTGAGGGCGGCGGGTACCAGCATGCCGCCCACCACCACCAGGCCCCAGAAGATGGCGGACCAGAACCCTCCTCCCAGTGCTACCTTGGCCGCCACCAGGCTCTGTCCTCCGGCGAACGCCAGTCCTATGAAGAAGGCGAACAGCAGGAAGGCTTCGGTGATCACCACGGGGGTTTCCAGGTGATGCACATAGTGGATGTCCTCGTCGGTCGGCTTGTGCTTGAACAGTGCCAGGCTCATCAGGATGGACGCCCCTATCCCGGAGGAGACCCCGGACACCAGAAACAGGATGGGCAGTATCGGATTGTTGAGCATGGGATAGCCCTTGAGGGCGGACAGCAGGAATCCGGTGTAGGCGCCCAGAATGATTGCCAGCAGCGCCAGGGTGTTCTCTATGGGGCGAGCCTGGCGGCAGAGCCAGTTGACCAACTTAACGAACCTGGGGAGCGCCACATCCAGCTTCTGCAGGGGGCCGGCAAAGGCGATCAGCAGCCACACCAGCAGCACGCCGATGTAGAGAGAGGCGGCGATCACCCCAAGGCTCATCACCGAGGTGGGGTTGTAGAACACCATGATCTTCCAGAACTCCAGGGGCTTGGTCAGGTCCAGCACCAGCAGCATCAGGCCGACCATGATCGCCAGGGGGCCGACGGCAGCGGCGCCCTGAACAATGCCGCTGTGGTGTGCCGGCAAGCCTTTGTTTTCCAGTTTACGCTTGGTGAGAATGCCCACCAGGGTGGCGCCGGCAGAGACGCCGGCCAGGAACAGGTAGATGGCGATGGGCCAGTGCCACACCAAGGTGTCGAAGTGCAGTACGCTGTCTAGGTTGCTCATCATAGGACTCCCGGCTTCTGACTGGGGATGCGGAACAGTTTGGGGTTGGTGCCCAGATCCAGCTTGTCGCGGACGGTGCGAGCATTGCGCAGTACCGAGACCAGCTCGCTGTTGCGATCGTTGAGGTCACCAAAGGTCAATGCGCCGGTAGGGCAGGCTTCTACGCAGGCGGGCAACTTACCCTGAGCGAGATTGGTCTTGCGGCAGAAGTCGCACTTGTCGGCGGCTTTGGTCACCGGGTTGATAAAGCGAATCCGGTAGGGGCAGGCGGCCAGGCAGTACTGGCACCCTACGCACTTGAACGGATCCACATCCACAATGCCTGTGGCTTCGTCGCGGAAGGCGGCGCCAGTCGGGCAGACGCTGATGCAGGGGGCGTCCTGACAGTGCTGGCAGCTCTCCCGAGTGAAGACGTAGTAGGGTTGATCTTCCTTGTGATAGGGACCGTCGATGTTCAGCTTAAGGCGGCTGACGCCGTCGGGCACCTGGTTTACCTCGCGGCAGGCCTGCTCACAGGCGCGACAACCGATGCACTTGGTCTCATCGTGGATCAGCGCCAGGTTCTTGCCCTGGACTGCGGATTCACCAGCGTTGCTGATGCCCACCGCCGCCGCGGCAGCGCACAGGGCGGAACAGCCCAGAAAGTCTCGTCTGGTCAGGCTCATAGTGACTCCTTAGCCTTGCGGGCGCCGTGACAGTCCACACACAGCTGGGTGCGCTGGGTTTCGCCGATGCCGCGGATGGGATCCTGGCCTGGATGCAACTGGTGGCAGGCAGCACAACTCAGTACCTTCTGATGGACATCATGGGTCCAGTCACCAGCCCTCAGCTTGCCCGGTTTATGGCAGCGGGCGCATCGCTGATTCTGCACCAGGACATCAGTAACGCTGTCCGGGCCAAAGGTGATCACTGGGGTTTTGTTCTTGGGATGCTGTCCCTTGTCGCCATGGCAGCTGGTGCAGGCCAGCCCCTTGCTGCCGATGGAGGCATGGACTCCCTCCATGGTGCCATTGCGCTTATGACAGCGCAGGCATTGAGCGGATGGGTCCTCTGCTGCCTGGGCCAGGGGCTGCGCCCCAAGCATCAGGGCGCAGCTGACCAGGATCGAAATCAGGCATCGATCTCTCATAATTTCCTCCGGGGAGAGCGGGAGCCCTTGCGGGCGCCCAGGGTGTTCAGTGTTGGTGGTTGATGTGGCGGGGGGCAGGGCTTTTCACCTCCCGCTTCCGTCCTTGTGTCAGATATTCATACATGCCGACAACAATCGCAGAGGCGATGTAGGGCAGGGCAACGAACAGAACGAAGAACAGGAACAGATAAGGTATAACGACAGTTAAGAAAGTACCGAAGCTCATAATATCCTCCTGGATTTAAAAAGGGCGTTTCCCTTTCTTGGTTATTATTATCTCCACTTAAATAATAGAAATTATTTGATTGCGATCAAAATAAATCGCGCAAACAAATAAAACTGACCCATTATTTGATCTAGAAAATATTTCCATTATTGGGAAAAGAGTTCTGCGAAAATCGGATAATTACATAGTTGTCTTTCGGTTTCCTGGCTTTCTATATGTGAATAAGTGCAATAGCCCATTATGATAATCGTAATTCTAGCTGGAAACGGCTTTTTAAAGCAGTTCTCGGCCAGTCAAATGCATTTAGTGAAAGACCCGGTTTCACAAATCGGATAACAGGATTATAAAACTCCAAATTTAAAACTTTAATTATGTGGCGCGATGTAGGTAATTAATGCTATTTTAAATTTAAGCTTTTTTTGCAAGGGGCTAACCATGTCTGAAGAAAATGGAATGGATAAACTGTGTGAGTTAACCCTGTTTAATATTCTGGTGTTTGTTCGACTCTACGGCACCTTGAACTCCCAGGCGGTGGCCAAGCACCTGCAGGTACCGCCTTCCAAAGTCAGCCGCGCCCTGGCCTCCCTGCGTCAGAGCATCGGTGACCCGCTGTTCATTCGTCGCCAGTACGGTTTCGAAGCCACCCCGGTGGCTACCCGCATCTTTCCCGAGATGGAACAGTTGCTGAAGCATGCCAAGGCACTGTCGAGGCAGCTGCACCCTGTGGAGCAGGAGAAGCTCAAAGTGGTGCTCAGCGTACCGGCGCCTCTGCGTGCGGGATTAACCCAACACCTGAACTACAGCTGCCATGAACATCAGGCCAGCATCGATGTGGTGACCCGCACCTGGGGAGCCGGTGTCCTCGAAGACATGGAGCGCAACCAGGTGGACATCGGAGTGTTCTGTTCTGCCCAAGGCTATCCCAAGATGGGCAGTGAACTGGTGGCGGAGAACCAGGCCAGTTATCTGGTGGGGTGCGCCGGCCATGATATCTGGCACGAAGCGCCGCTGACCCTGGATGCCCTGATGAGCTACCCCCAGGTGGTGACTGAGATGACCGAGGTGAATTCCAAGGAGGACATGTTGCAGCGCACCGCCAGGGCCCTGGGGCAGGACCTGGTGTTGGAGGCGCGGGTAAACAGTCTGGCTGAGCTGGTGGAGATGGTGGCAGACTCACCAAACCTGTCGGTGGTCTGTGGCAGCCAGGCCGTGGGCTTTTTGCGCTCAGTACATGGCATCCGGGTTCAGCGGTTGCCGGAAGAGGTGCGCAGGGTGGTGGTCAAGCACAACTTTGGTGAACACATGCCAGGGTTCCATATGTTGCAGAGGCCGGGTCATCAGGCACCTGCCTGGCTGGTGGAGGCGGTACGCCAATTTGTCCGGGATGCCGCCGAGATGAGGGACTGACCCGGGATCAACACGCAAAAAAGGCCGCATCAGCGGCCTTTTTCATTGCGGGTCTGTTTAACCCTTGGAGCGCTTCATGGCGGTGAAGAATTCGTCGTTGGTCTTGGTCATGGCCAGACGGTCGATGAGGAACTCCATCGCTTCCACCTCCTGCATGGGGTGGAGGATCTTACGCAGGATCCACATCTTCTGCAGCTCTTCCTGACTGGTCAGCAGCTCCTCACGGCGGGTGCCGGAGCGGTTGAAGTCGATGGCAGGGAAGACGCGCTTCTCGGCGATCTTGCGAGACAGGTGCAGTTCCATGTTACCTGTGCCCTTGAACTCTTCGTAGATCACTTCGTCCATCTTGGAACCGGTGTCGATCAGGGCCGTGGCGATGATGGTCAGGCTGCCGCCCTCTTCCACGTTACGGGCCGCACCGAAGAACCGCTTGGGACGGTGCAGGGCGTTGGCGTCCACACCACCGGTGAGTACCTTACCGGAGGAGGGGATGACGGTGTTGTAGGCGCGGGCCAGACGGGTGATGGAGTCCAGCAGGATCACCACATCCTTCTTGTGCTCGACCAGGCGCTTGGCTTTCTCGATCACCATCTCGGCCACCTGGACGTGGCGGGAAGCGGGCTCGTCGAAGGTGGAGGCAACAACCTCACCCTTGACCAGACGCTGCATCTCGGTCACCTCTTCGGGACGCTCATCGATCAGCAGTACGATCAGTTCACAGTCCGGGTGGTTGTAGGCGATGGACTGGGCGATGTTCTGCAGCAGCAGAGTCTTACCGGCCTTGGGCGGTGCCACAATCAGACCACGCTGACCTTTGCCTATGGGGCTGGCCAGATCCAGAACCCGGGCGGTGATGTCTTCGGTGGAGCCATTGCCTCGCTCCATGCGCAGACGATCGTTGGCATGCAGTGGGGTCAGGTTTTCGAAGAGAATCTTGTTGCGGGAGTTTTCCGGGCGGTCATAGTTGACCTGGTTGACCTTAAGCAGAGCGAAGTAACGCTCGCCCTCTTTCGGGGGCCGAATCTTACCGGCAATGGTGTCACCGGTACGCAGGTTGAAGCGGCGAATCTGGCTGGGGGAGACATAGATGTCGTCCGGACCGGCCAGGAAGGAGGCGTCGGCGCTGCGCAAGAAACCAAAACCGTCCTGGAGGATCTCCAGAACGCCACCGCCGAAGATGTCCTCGCCGCTCTTGGCGTGGGCTTTGAGTACGGCGAACAGGATATCTTGCTTCCTGGCGCGAGCCATGTTTTCCAGGCCCATGGACTCAGCCAAGGCGACGAGCTCGGAAATGGGTTTCTGCTTAAGTTCAGATAAATTCATGGAAGGGTCTTTGTGGTTGTTTGCGTGTGGCTGATGCCCACGCTTTCATTACAAATTATTTGAAATTTTAAGGGAGTGCCCGAGGGCAGGAGCCGAATCAGGCAGGCAAGTGTTGGCTAATAAACTAGCACTAAAGGAAAAAGGCGTCCAGTATCCCAAAGGGATTTTACGGCTTTGTGAGAAGGGAGGGGCAAACCCAGGCCGAAGCCTGGGTTGGATCCCATTACAGATGAGAGTCGATGAATTCTTTCAGCTGGGTCTTGGAGGCCGCGCCAACCTTGGTGCCGGCCAGCTCGCCGTTCTTGAACAGCAGCAGGGTAGGGATGCCGCGGATGCCGAATTTCGCCGGGGTGGCGTTGTTCTGGTCCACGTTCACCTTACCGATGACGATCTGCTCGCCATACTCTTCCGCCAGTTCATCCAGGACCGGGGCGATCATCTTGCAGGGACCACACCACTCAGCCCAAAAGTCTACCAGTACAGGCTTGCTGGACTGCAGTACGTCAGCGTCAAAGCTGTCATCGGTCAGCTGTACAATCTTATCGCTCATTGTTTACTCCGTTTAGTGATAGCTCGGTTCGGAGCCATGGTTGCGATCTTGGGCTCCTTGCCTTGGCTTTCAAGCCTCCGGCGGCTAAAAAAGTGCGTAAATCTTCACCGGGGCACTGTTTGTGTCGGTTTCTGCTGGGATTTCTTCCCTGCCACAGAAATTGTGCGTGTCGGTGGCGTTTACACAGACAGGCTCCGTTTCTGGGCATTTCCTCTTCAGACCGGACCTCGGAGGATCGAGTTTCGGACAGGGCAACAGAATCGGTAATATTTGACTGGATCACGTTTTCTAATGCAAGCGCATCCGGTATGCTTTCCAACCATGAGCAAAACACACTTGACTGACACCCGTTTCACCGACCTGCCACTCGCCAAAGAAGTGGCCGATGCTCTGGTGGAAACCGGGTTTACCCACTGTACGCCGATTCAGGCGCTCTCCCTTCCTATCGTGCTGGGCGGCAAGGACATTGCCGGTCAAGCTCAAACCGGAACCGGAAAGACTCTGGCCTTTTTGGCGGCGACCTTTCATGAACTGATGACTCGCCCTGTGCCTGAACAGCACGACGGTAAGAGTCCCCGTGCCATCGTGATGGCTCCTACCCGGGAACTGGCCATCCAGATCCACAAGGATGCGGAGCCCCTGGCCAAGAGCACCGGCCTGAAGATGGGCCTGGTCTATGGCGGCGAAGGTTACGATGCCCAGCGCAATCAGCTGCAGGCGGGCACCGATATTCTTATCGGTACCACCGGCCGGCTGATCGATTACCTCAAGCAGGGGGTCTACAACCTCAATGCCATTCAGGTGATGGTGCTGGATGAGGCGGACCGGATGTTCGATCTCGGCTTCATCCGCGACATCCGCTACATCTTCCGCCGTATGCCGCCTGCGGCAGAGCGTCGTAACATGCTGTTCTCCGCCACCCTCTCCTTCAAGGTGAAAGAGCTGGCCTATGAACACATGAACGATCCTGTGCACGTCGAGGTGGAGCCGGAGCAGAAGACCGCCAAGCGCATCAAGGAGGAGTTGTTCTACCCCTCCAATCGAGAGAAGATGCCGCTGCTGCTGACCCTCATCGAGGAGGAGTGGCCCGACAAGGCGATCGTCTTTGCCAACACCAAGCACCGCTGTGAAGACATTCATGGCTGGATGGAGGCCGATGGCCACCGCGTTGGCCTGCTGACCGGTGATGTGCCCCAGAAGAAGCGCCTGCGCATCCTGGAGCAGTTCAAAGGCGGCCAGCTGGATTTCCTGGTGGCCACCGATGTGGCGGCCCGTGGCCTGCATATCTCGGACGTGACTCACGTATTCAACTACGATCTGCCCGATGACTGCGAAGACTATGTGCACCGCATCGGCCGTACCGGTCGTGCCGGGGCCGAAGGCTCCTCCATCAGCTTTGCCTGTGAAGAGTATGCCCTGAACCTGCCGGACATCGAGGCCTACATCGGTCACTCCATTCCGGTGACCAGTTATGACCCAGAGGCGCTGCTGAGCGATCTCAAGCGGCCTCAGCGGATTCAGCGCCATCGTCGCACCAACACCGGCGGCAAGCGTCCCGGCGGACGTGACCGCTCCTCCGGTCAGCGTCGACATGACAAGCGTTAGTACCAGCAACGGCGGCCTTTTGGCCGCCGTTACTCTAGGGTCAAACAGTTTCAACCTGCTCCTGGCCGAACCCGTGCCAGGTTCTCTTCCCCGCATCATCGCCAAGCATAAACGCAAGGTTCGTCTGGCCGAAGGGATGGACGAGCAGGGCCTCTCACCCGAAGCCCAGGCACGGGGCCTGGACTGCCTCGCCTGGTTCGGTGAGATTCTGGCCCAGGCTCAGCCTGCACAGGTGGCGGTCCTGGCCACCGCCGCCCTGCGCGGCGCCGCCAATGGCGCAAGCTTTTGCGAGCGGGCCAGACCCCTGCTGGGCTACGCCATCCAGGTGATCTCCGGTGAACAGGAGGCGGAGCTTATCTACGCCGGTATGCGTGCTTCCACCCCGATCAACGGGGAAGCCCTGGTGATCGACATCGGCGGCGCCAGCACCGAACTGGTGGTGGGGGACGAGGCGCAGATCCACTATAAGCACTCCTTCGACCTGGGCTGCGTCCTCTACACCCAGGGGTATTTCTCCGGCGAGATCAACGAGGCCGCCTTCGAAGCGGCAAGGGCGGCCGTGCAGACCCGTCTGGCAGAAGAACTGCCCCGGCTGAAGGCACAGCGTTGGCAACACTGCCTCGGCGTCTCAGGTACGGTTCGGGCCCTGTTTGAGCTGGCCGACGTGCAGGGGCGCACCATCGACGCTCTGACGCTGAGGTATCTGCGCCAGGTGCGTCAGGATCTGTGCCAGGACAGCGAAGCGTTGTTGGCGCAACTGGATAAGGAGCGGCGCATCCCCTTCGCTGCCGGCGTGGCCATCTTGCTGGCCCTGTTCGAGCTTCTGGAGATTGATGCCCTGAGCCTGGCGGGCGGTGCCCTGCGGGAGGGGGTGTTGCACCGGTTGCAGGGTGCCCTGGGTTCTTATTAACTTTTACTTATATGCAATGCTTTTTGGTGATAAAGCCGGGCTTTTGGCCTCGGGTATCCTGTACTAACGCTCGGAATAAATCCCTCGATTTCCGGGTCTGAATAACAACATTGCACCAATTTTTTTCACATTTAGCAGAGAGAGCCCCGCCGGGGCGAGGTAAAAGAGTATGAGTCTACTGGTGGTCGCCAACCTGTTGGTGATGTTGACCCTGTTGTGGATGCTGTACCGCATGCAGCAGAAGCACATTAAGTTTACCCACAGGGTATTTGCCGGTTTGGGCCTGGGTGTCGCCTTCGGCCTGCTGTTGCAGCTGGTCTACGGTGTGGACTCTCCGGAGCTGGCAACCTCCATCGACTACTTCAACATCGTCGGTAAGGGCTATGTCCAGCTATTGAAGATGATCGTCATGCCGCTGGTGATGGTGTCCATCATCAGTGCCATCCTCAAGCTCAAGGATGCCGAGGCCCTGGGGCGAATCAGCGGCCTGACCATCGGGGTGTTGCTGGTCACCGTGGCCATCGCCGGCCTTATCGGTTTCTTCGTTGCCAACCTGTTTGGTCTGACAGCGGAAGGGCTGACTCAGGGAGCCCGGGAGGCGGATCGTGCTGCCTACCTGATGTCCCGTGAGGGCGCGGCCACCGGTATCTCCATCGCCAATACCCTGGTCAACCTGATTCCCGCCAACCCCTTCCTGGATATGACCGGGGCCAGGGATACCTCCATCATCTCGGTGGTGATCTTCTCCGCCTTCGTCGGGGTGGCCGGTTTGGGCCTCCACCGCAAGCAGCCACAAGTGGCAGAGCGCTTTGACCGTTTGGTGGAAGTGGCCTATGCGGTGGTGATGCGAATTGTTACCCTGGTTCTGAGGCTGACCCCCTATGGGGTAATGGCGCTGATGACCAAGGTACTGGCCACCAGCCAGTTCGCCGACATCTTCAACCTGATCAACTTTGTGGCGGCCTCCTACCTGGCACTGGGACTGATGTTCCTGGTGCACCTGGGACTGATCACCTTCTTCGGCGGCAACCCGCTCACCTTCGTGCGTAAGGTGCTGCCGGTACTCTCCTTCGCTTTCACCAGCCGTACCAGTGCCGGTACCATACCGCTGAACATCCAGACTCAGACCCAGAGGCTGGGGATCCCGGATGGCATCGCCAATCTGGCGGCCTCTTTCGGGGCCACCATCGGCCAGAACGGCTGCGCCGGCATCTATCCTGCCATGCTGGTGGCGATGATCGCCCCCACCGTGGGTATCGACCCCATGACGCCGACCTTTATCGCCACCCTGATCGCCACCATAGTGGTGGGGTCTTTCGGTGTGGCCGGTGTGGGAGGGGGGGCGACCTTCGCGGCGCTGATCGTCCTGACCGCACTGGATCTGCCTGTGGCCCTGGCGGGTCTGCTGATCTCCATCGAGCCGCTGATCGACATGGGTCGGACCGCGCTGAACGTGAACGGTGCCATGACCGCCGGTTTTGTTACCAGCCGGGTCTTGGGTCAGACCGACATGTCGGTGTATAACTCTGAGCAGGAACTGGACGTGGATCTGGAATCGGCCTGAGCCGCCAAACACTAATCCAAGGCCGCCCCGAGGCGGCCTTTTATTTGGAAGATGCAGAGTATGAAGATAGTCATCGTCGGCGCCGAAGCCGCCGGAATGAGCGCCGCCGCCAAGGCCAGGCGCACCGACCGCGAGGCGGAAATCATCGTTTTCGAACAGTCTCAGGTGGTCTCCTTCGGCGCCTGCGGCCTGCCTTACTACATCGGTGACAGCTTCGATGACAGTGGTTTTATGGCGGAGCGCAGCGTCGAGCAGTTCCGCGATTCCGGCATCGATCTGCGCGTCGGTCACCGGGTCGAACGAGTGGATATGGCCAAACGCACCCTATTGGTCACCGACCTGGACAAGGGCCGCAGCTTTCCTCAACCCTTCGATAAGCTGATGATCGCCACCGGCGCCTCGCCTGTGGCGCCGCCCATAGATGGTCTGGGGCTGGATAGGGTGTTTTTCCTTAAGACCCTGGAGGATGGGCTGACCATCAAACCGTTGCTGCAGTCACCGGACATCCGCGATGTGGTGGTGATCGGCGCCGGCTACATCGGCCTGGAGGTGGCCGAGGCACTGGTGCATCAGGGCAAGCGGGTGCGGCTGATAGAACGCGCCCAGCGGGTACTCAGCGAATCCTTTGACGCCGAGATCAGCGAGCTGATGGAGGCGGAGCTGGTCCGCCAAGGCGTGCAGCTGCACCTGAACGAGTCGGTGACCTCTCTTGAAGGGGAGGGACAGGTTCGCCAGGTGGTATCGAATCTGGGGCAGTATCCGGCGGACCTGGTGATCCTGGCGACCGGGGTGAAGCCCACCACCGAGTTTCTGGCCGACACCGGCATCGATCGCCTGGCCAACGGCGCCATCGTTATCGATCCCCAGGGACGCACCAGCCTGCCCGGCGTCTATGCGGCAGGGGACTGCGCCACCGTGCCTCACCGAGTCAGTGGCCGCCCCGCTTATCTGCCGTTGGCCACCAGTGCCAACAAGCTGGGGAGGATGATTGGTGAGAACCTCTGTGGCGGGGAGAAGCGGTTCCCCGGAACCCTGGGCAGTGCCGGAGTCAAGGTACTGGGGGTGGAGGCGGGTCGTACCGGCCTGAGTGAGCAGGAGGCCCAGGTTCAGGGGCTGGCCTACAGCACCGTGGTGATCAACGATAAGAACACCACCAACTACGTACCCGATCAGCGTGACCTGAGGGTGAAGTTGGTGTACGGCACCGAAGATAAGCGCCTGCTGGGGGGCCAGGTGGCCGGCGGGCCAGGAGCGGTATTGCGGGTGGATGCGCTGGCCGCCGCCATCGTTGGCGGCCTGACCACACAAGATCTGGGGATGCTGGATCTGGTTTATGCGCCCCCCTTTGCCCGAACCTGGGATGCCCTCAATGTGGCGGGCAATGTGGCCAGATAAAGCCTGACCTGAACAGGGAGCCAGCCGGCTCCCTTTTTTGGCGCTAGTGCCCCTCTATCCGGACCTGTCCGGCCATGGCGGTCAGGTCGGTGATCTCCACCTCCTGCTTGATGGTGTCCCGGCTGAACTTGGCCAGGTGCTTGGCCATTCTGGGGTCCTCATTGTACTGGGCGGCAAACACGGCAACCGGGATATCGTTGCACTTCAGCTCCCGGGAGACCTGCATCAGGCGGTAACCTGAATGGTTCAGAGTGCGGTCCATCGAGCGCCAGCTCTCGGTGACGGCGGTCAAACAGAGCCGGGTTTCAGCCCTGTCATCGGCGGCGATAAATTGAGTCTCCTGGGCCACGGCGGTGCCCAGGGCGCCCAGGGCCAGCAGGCCGGTCATCAACAGTGCTTTCATCATCCAGTGTCCTTCTGTGGGTGGGTTTAACCACACCTTGGCAGAGTGACGGGGAAAAGCTGTTAGCAGATGATGAACAGTTGTAACCGCCTTAGACTGCTCATATGGGGAGTTCAGGGCGGGGGCGATGGGTTTCAGCGAGTTAGCTGCCGGGAGCCTGACAGGCTGCTTAAGGTCGCTTACAGCTGGACACAGTTTGACATCAACGGCGGTTCAATTGGCCGTGGGCTGCTGCCAAAGGAGGTTGTGCCTGCGCCAGAGAGTGAGACAGGGGCGGCTCAGGCCGCCCCTTGGTGAGGGAGTTAGCGAATCGGGGTAAACAGGAAGCTGTCCAGAGACTCCAACTCGGCGGTGCCATCTTCGGCAACGGCAAAGCTTCGGGTCAGAACCCGCTCGGTCCCTTCACTGCCAAACCAGTAGAGATGGTGGCGTTGCGGTGAGGCTTCGCCATTGGGACCAATGGGACTCAGCTCCAGACCGGAGTCGGTCAGGTACCACACCATCTCGAAGGCGGTGGGGGCGCTGGGATCCTCGTCCGGGCATTGGGTCAGATCGACCCAGCCAAAACCCTGCTGGTCGGTAGCCACACCATTGAGGTGCAGATCCAGTACACAGCTGTCCTCGCCTGTGGCCGACAGCCTCAGGTCCAGAGGCGCTTCCAGTCCCTCCAGAGAGAACGGACGCACCAGGCTCATGCTGTATTCGCGGACCTGGCCCTCGTCCTTTTCGCTCACCTTCATCACGTCGCCGCCCAGGCCCTCCGCAGGCAGCTGAATCAGTACCCAGTCATTTTCGCCAAACTGCATCAGCAGCTGGTGTTGAGCGTCGATGAGCCAACTGCCGGTCAGAATGTCGGTGTTCTCACCGGTGGAGTCCATCTCCTCCAGCCATACCTGGACACGCCCCTGTGGCATAAAGTGAATCAGAGCCTCGAAGTCGGTGTCCTTGGCCAGATAGCGATTGCCGGCAAGGGCTGCCATGGCGGTCTCATCGGCCACCAGTTCAGGGGTGGTAGGATCTTCACCGGGCTCAATGCCGTCATCCGGCTCCTGACCGTCGTCAGGCTGGAAGCCACACTCTTCGGCATCTTCCACTTCGCGCAGTTCCGGAGTGCCGAGGTTGGCCAGGAAGGCGTCCATGGCCACCTGGTTGAAGCCCCATTGATCGCTGCGGGTCAGGCCCTCTCCGAGAACAAAGCCGTGGCGCACGGCGCCCTCGTACTCGGTCAGCAGGGGTTGCGCGCGGCGGCGATGGGTGAAGGAGTGGCCCCACTCAGGCAGGTTCAGTACCAGACCCATGGGGGTTTTGCTCCAGCTGGCGTCGGCGTTTTCCTTCAGTTCTGGCGCTCCGCAGCCGCTGTCATCACATTCGCGATGCTCAACCACATACAGCTGCACCTTACCCTGGCTTTCCTCAATGGCGCCATAGAGGGCAACCGCCAGGCTGGTGTCATGGTCACCGCCGATGTAGACCATCTTCGGCTCTGCGCTATTGGCATCGTTCATCAGTTCGGCCAGGGTCTGGACCGGACCGGTTGGCAGAACCACCTGGTTGCACCACTGAACTGTGGCGTCACACTGCGCCCGGTAGGGCAGCATGGCACGACTGTCGAGTTGTTTGAAGGTCATCTGGTAACCACTGGCGCCCTCAGGGAACAGCTGATCACCACTGAATTGTGTCTTCCACTCATGCTCGCCCTGGGCGTAGCGCTTCAGCTTCAGGTCGGCAAGATCCAACTGCTGAGACCAGACCTGCTGGCGACCATCCATATCGGAACTGACGATGACGGAGCCATCCTCCTCCTGGGAGACCACCTCCACCTGGTCGCTCATCTCTGCCCAGGCGTCCCCTTTCCACACCAGCATGTCGCGCTCTTCCTCTTCGGTCACCTCGACAAAGCCGGCATCGGGGCCATCGTAACGGAAGCGATTGAAGGTGATCAGTGACTCCACTTTCTGGATCTGCTGGTAGCCCAGCTCCCGCTCCTTGATGCACTGGTTGGTGCTGGCGTCGAAGAACACCTCGGAGTGACCATCCAGTTCGAACATGCCACCGTCAGATTCGAGCAGGGTCAGCAGACTGGCCTCTTCGAGGTCGCCGCGCTCACGCTTGCGCTCCACCCTGTCCTGAACCTCGTCAGGATCCAGGGGCAGTTCGCCGGCAACTTCGTCGGCGATGGTGTCGGCGTCGGGTTCCTGGCCATTGGCCTCGGCTTCATCGACCCGGTTCACCAGGCGCTCCAGGTTTTCGGTGAGGGTCTCGGCGATGGCATCCGCCACCTCGTTGTCTTCGGCATCACCGCCGGTGCCGCCATTCTGTTCGACGGCGTGCTTCGCCTTGGCAGTGACCCGGGCGACCACCTGGGCGACCCGGTGCAGTCGTTTGTAGCCGTCGCCATTGGCCTGTTGCTGCTTGCCGGCGATGTAATCTTCCACCAGGCTCAGATCTGAACCCAGTATGCCCAGGGTCTGTTCCAGGGCTGCTGCTGCGGTCTCCTGGTCCACACCGGCTCTGTCCATCTCGGAGGCGAGCAGGGTGGTCAGCGGGCTGACAAACTCCACCACACCGGCCGGTGCCGTCATGGTGTAGCCCTGGGTAAGGACCTCGCCTGGGTTGTCTTCATCCTCGGTCTGGCCGGCGATCACCTTCACCAGCATCTGCACCTGGCTGAGATCCAGGTCCGCATCCAGATTCTCGAAACTGTACTGGCCTCCGGCCTGGGTCAGGGTGCTGGGCTCGTCGGCATCGCATTCGCCGTTGCGGTTGAGGTCCAGACACACCTGGGCGTTGACCAGATAGCCATCGGCGGTGGCACCGGAGAGGCTCTGGCCTGGCTGGGGTTCGGGTTGAGGGGCCGGGGCGGAGTCAGAGGAGCCGCCGCCGCAGGCGGTGAGTTGGGTCAGGGCCGCTGTCAGCGACAGGGCGATAAGGTGGCGCTTGAACTGCATAAATCTACCATCTCCAATGGTTGATCCTATCCAAACGCTGTCTTTGGCTGTATGGAGCCCCAAAAACAAACAGGGGGCCCTCCGCTGGAAACCCCGCTATCTCGCTTGGGCGAGACCGGAAGCTTTGCGTCCCAACCTCGCGGTTGGTTTGCCATTGTCAGCGTAACGAAAATCGAACCCAAGGCTCGGTTTTATCTTGGGTCGGGTCCATTAGAGCATGGTGGAGTGAGGGTGTCAGCGGGTGTACTTGATGCTGAGATTAAGTGACGAGCGCCTGTAAATATTATCTTTACAAATCAATGCATTGAAGTGGGGCTAAGAGGCCGAACCAGTTGAGCTGATTCGGCCTGAGGGGGGCTATTTGAGGATCTTGGCCAGATCCTGCTCCAGGGAGTGCTCAGGGGTCTCGACGATGCGGCCGATCTCCTTGCCATCCTGGGTCACCATAAAGGTGGGGATGCGTTTGAACTCGTAGGCGGCGGCCAGGTTCTGTGGGTCCGACTTCTGGCGGTCGACACCGATGTAGCGAACCGACAGTTTGTCGTTGTTCACCAGCTCCATCAGCTTGGCGAAGCGTGGGGTTTCGCGGTGGCAATCGGGGCACCAGGTGCCGATGATCACCACAATTTCGGTGGGGGTGTCCACCGTTTTCAGGGCATCCACCCAGCTGGCGTCGGGTGCGTAGCTGTCGAAGTTCTCTCCGTAGCCGGGGATCGCTTCCATAATATCGGCCATGGCCAGTTCACCGGTCAAAATCACCTCCTGTTTCTCCTCTTGGGTGCAGGTGGCGAAGGGACCTTTCTGGCCCTCTTCGAAACCACAGCCGGAGTTTGCCACAGCGGAGGTACTCATCAAAGCGGGGGCCAGCATCATAGCCAGCAAAGTTGTCTTTTTCATGGTGCTCTCATTCTCTCTATCCTGCTGTTCAGTCTGACTCAGAATTGCCGGCTATGTTCTTCCAGAATTGTGGAAACGTGACCGGGATCGGTGAAAACCGACCGGAAGCGAGCCAATGAAAAAGGGGAGCCGAAGCTCCCCTTGATGCGGTCAGGCCGTCAGCCTTACTTCTCGTTCAGCCACTGGGCCACACGCTTGGCGAAGTAAGTCAGGATGCCATCGGCGCCGGCTCGCTTGAAGCACAGCAGGGACTCCATGACGATCTTGCGCTCGTCCAGCCAGCCGTTCTGGATGGCGGCCATGTGCATGGCGTACTCGCCGCTCACCTGGTAGGCGAAGGTGGGCACCTGCAGCTCGCTCTTCACCCGGCGGACGATGTCCAGGTAGGGCATGCCGGGCTTCACCATCACCATGTCGGCGCCCTCTTCGATGTCCATGGCCACCTCTTGCAGGGCCTCATCGGAGTTGGCGGGATCCATCTGGTAGGTGTGCTTGTTGCCGCCTTTCAGGTTGCCGGCGGAGCCGACCGCGTCGCGGAAGGGACCGTAGTAGCTGGAGGAGTACTTGGCGGAATAGGCCAGGATCTGGGTGTTGACGTGACCCGCCGCTTCCAGGGCGTCACGGATGGCGCCGATGCGGCCATCCATCATGTCGGAGGGGGCCACAACGTCTGCGCCGGCTTCTGCGTGAGACAGGGCCTGCTTCACCAGCACTTCGGTGGTGATGTCATTGAGGATGTAACCCTCGTCGTCGATGATGCCGTCCTGACCGTGGGTGGTAAAGGGATCCAGCGCCACATCGGTGATCACCCCCAGCTCGGGGAACTCACGCTTCAGGGCTCGGACCGCTTTCTGCGCCAGACCTTCAGGGTTGTAGGCCTCTTCCGCGCCCAGGGACTTCTTCTCCTGGGGAGTCACCGGGAACAGGGCGACGGCAGGCACACCCAGCTCGACCAGTTCACGGGCTTCTTCGATCAGCAGATCGATGGAGAGACGCTCGACGCCGGGCATGGAGTCGACCAGTTCTTTACGGGCATTGCCCTCCAGAACGAACACCGGATAGATCAGATCGTTGACGCTCAGCTGGCTCTCGGCCATCAGGCGGCGGGAGAAGTCATGGCGACGCATCCGACGCATACGGCGGCGGGAAAAAGGTCCGGTTACAACGGTCACTTGCAGCTCCTTATAATGGGGGGTATCGCCAAAGACCGATCACAGTGTGACGGGGGTCAAAGCCGATATGACGGCGTCAATATTAGCAAACTCTACTCCTTAAGGCAGGAGCTTAATCACACTTGAAACAGGCGCTTGGCATTCTGTAGACAGTGTTGGGACAGCGTATCCACACTTTGGTTGCGCAGCTCGGCCACTTTATTGGCAATGTGCGGCAGCCATCTCGGTTCATTGCGCCGGGTCTTGGGTTTGGGACGGATATCCCTGGGGATCAGGTAGGGGGAGTCGGTCTCCAGCAGCAGCCGATCATCCGGGATCTGTGGCACCAGTCTGGCCAGCTCAGCGCCCCGGCGCTCGTCACAGACCCAGCCGGTGATGCCGATGTAGAGATCCAGTTCCAGGGCCTGCTGCAGTTCCTGTTCGTTGCCGGTGAAGCAGTGCAAGACACCGCCGCTGAGGTCCCCCCGTACTTCACCGACCATGGCGGTAAACTCGTCTCCGGCATCCCGGCAGTGCATCAGTGCCGGTTTGCCCAGGTCGCAGGCTAGCCTCAGTTGGGCCTCGAAGGCGCGACGTTGGTCTGCCCTGGGGGAGAAGTCCCGGTTGAAGTCCAGCCCACACTCCCCGACGGCAACCACCTTGGGGTGGCGGCACAGCGCCTCGATCTGCGGCAGGCTGGTGGCGTCGAAGCGGCTGGCGTAGTGGGGATGGATGCCGGCGGTGATGGCGATGCCTGGGTAGTGGTCGGCCAGCGACTGGAGCCGTTGCGCCTCCTCCAGGTCACTGGCCAGGCCGATCAGGGTGTCCACCCCGGCGTCCCGGGCCCGGGCCAACACCAGTTCAAGGTCGTCCCTGAACTGGCTGGAGGTCAGATTGACGGCGATGTCGATCATTGCAGGCGTTTCACCCGGGCGCTCTTGCTGCTGCCCTCCTGGCTGAGCATAAAGGAACCAAGCGAAGCCTTCTTGATGGTGATCGGTTTGTCTTTCTTCAGGCGGAAGCGCTTGGAGTCGATCTGCTTCCACACCTGGCCGTTGTCCAGGGTAACGATGAACTTGCCGTACGGATCCTGCTGCAGCTTGCTGACGGCGGCTTCGATCGCCTCCGGCTCTTCGGGGCGCTTATCGCTCAGACCAAAGCGCTCGTCGGTCGCGTCAGGCGACGCGGCCTGGGGGGCGGCTGGCTTGGTGGGGGTGCCGGCCCGGACGGGCTTACCCAGTTGGTCGAAACACACCAGGCGGTCCAGTTTGTCTGTCTGGCTGGCGCAGTTGACCACGGCCTCGGCGGCCTTGTCATAGCAGGCCAGGCGTTGGATCTGGTCTTGGATGGCGTGGCAGGCCGCATCGGCGGCGGAGACAGTTGCTGGGGCTAGCAACAGGGAGAATACGGCGGTCTTTAGCATAACTGGTCCTTGATTAAACGTAAGGACCGCCGTGACTGGGCTACTCTTCGGTAGGCTCCTCTTGAACGTCTTCTTCATCGTCCTTGGGTTGGTAGAGACGGGAGAAGAACACGCCACCCTCAAACAGCAACAGCATGGGCAGGGCCAGCATGGTTTGAGAGATGATGTCCGGCGGCGTTAACAGCATACCAACAACGAAGGCGCCGACAACAATATAGGGGCGATTTTTCTTGAGGTCGTCCGGGGTGGTCATGCCGGTCCACACCATCAGGATCACCGCCACCGGAATTTCGAAGGCGAGGCCGAAGGCAAAGAACAGCTTGAGGACGAAGCTCAGGTAGCTGTTGATGTCCGTGGCCACCTGCACTCCTTCCGGAGCAACGCTGGTGAAGAAGCCGAACACCACGGGGAACACGATGAAGTAGGCAAATGCGATGCCGCCGTAGAACAGGATGGAGCTGCTGAACAGCAGAGGGAAGACCAGCTTCTTCTCATGCTTGTACAGACCCGGGGCGACAAAGGCCCACACCTGATACAACACGTAGGGCATGGCGATGAACAGCGCCACAAACATGGTCAGCTTGAACGGGGCGAAGAAGGGGGACGCCACGTCCGTTGCGATCATGGAGGCGTTCTCCGGCATCACCTCCAACAGGGGCAGCGACAAGAAGTTGTAGATGTCGTTGGCCCAGTAGGCGAGGCTGGCGAACACGAGCAGGATGCCGCCTATTGCGTGCAACAGGCGGTTTCTCAGCTCGAGCAGATGACTGATTAGGGGTTGCTGCTCGGACATACTTACTCTGCGGTTTTACCCGGTTCAGCGGCTTTCTTTTCGCTGATCTCGGGTTGTGGCGAGACAGTGGGGGTGGATGCGTCGGGCTTGCCTTCGTCTGTCTGGTAGGGGCGGTTCACCGATTGCGCGGCGGAACGAAGCTCCTCGATAGACTGTTTCAGGCCGGGATCCAGAGACTCGAGCCCTTTGGACTCCGCCTTCTTCAGATCCGACTGCAGCTGCTCGATCTTCAGCTCTTGCTCGAGCTCATCCTTCACCGAGTTGGCCATGCGCTTGATGGTGCTGACCCAGCGGCTGATGCTGCGCACCGCCACTGGCAGACGTTCGGGCCCCAGAACCACCAAGCCCAGAACGGCAATCAGGACCAGTTCAAACAGGCCGATACCGTCGATCATAGTGGTTTAGGCCTGTTCTTTGTTTTTCTGCTCGGCAGTGGTGTTGTCCTCTGCTTTGCTCTCTTCGATCGCTTTCTTTTCTGCCGCGCCCTTGTCTTCGTCGCCCATGGCTTTCTTGAAGCCCTTTACAGCGCCGCCCAGATCAGAGCCCATGCCGCGCAGCTTCTTGGTACCGAACAGCAGTACCACGATGAGTGCGATGATAAGAAGTTGCCAAATGCTGATGCCGCCCATGTTGTCTCCGGGGTTTTTTACAGGTCAATAAACGATGTTCAATGTAACAAGTATCGGCGACATTTTCACTGGTTGTTAAGTCGCCACCCTTTGGCCCAACAGGCCAGCCCGGTCAGGGCAAGGGTTATAGAAGGCCAGATTGTACTGAATTTCCCTATCAATAGTGTGCCCGAGATCAACAAAACCGAGCCAATAATGAGGAAGTAGTGACTATTGTGAATTGTTCGACGCTGATTTATGTAGCGCTCCATCAAACCTTGCGGATGTCGCAATAGCGCCTTGCTCAACTGTAAATTGTCGTGGATGAGATCCGGCATCTCCGGAAGCTTCTCCAGCCAGAAGGGCAGGGCCTCTTTTACCCGCTTCATTTGGGCCGATGGCCCCAGCTGTTCCGCCATCCATTGTTCGAGGAAGGGCTTGGCGGTTTGCCACAGATCCAGCTGAGGGTAGAGCTGACGTCCCAGCCCCTCGATGTAGAGCAGCGTCTTCTCCAGCAGCACCAGCTGAGGCTGCACCTCCATCTCAAATTCACGGGCACAGCGGAACAGCTCCACCAGCAGGTGGCCGAAGCTGATCTGTGACAGCGGTTTGTTCTCGAGAGGCTCAAGCACCTTACGCAGCGCCTTTTCAAACTCCACCGGATTGGTGTCGGCGCTGATCCAGCCGGAGTCGATGTAGACCTGGGACAGGCGTGAGTAGTCCTGATTGAAGAAGGCCAGGAACACATCCGCCAGGTAACGCTTGTCGTTTTCGGTGAGACTGCCGACGATGCCGCAGTCGATGCCGATGTACATCGGGTCATCCGGGTGCTCGCGGCTGACGAAGATGTTGCCCGGGTGCATGTCGGCGTGGAAGAAGTTGTCCCGGAACACCTGGGTGAAGAACACCTCGACCCCACGCTCCGCCAGCAGTTTCATATTGGTGCCCTGAGCCTTGAGGGCCTCGATGTCGGTCACCGGGATGCCATGAATCCGTTCCATCACCAGCAGCTTGCGTCGACACAGCTCCGGATAGACCCGGGGAATGTAGAGGGCGGGGGAGCCGGCAAAGTTGTCCCGCAGACGGCGGGCGTTGCTGGCTTCCTGCACCAGATCCAGCTCCGCCAGTATGGTCTTGCGGTAGTCTTCCACCACCTCTATGGCGCGCAGAGGCTTTCCTTTACGGGTGTTGTTAACCAGCCGGGCACCCGTCTCCATCAGGGTCAGGTCTGCCAGGATCACCGCTTCGATGTCCGGGCGCACCACCTTGAGAATCACCTCATCTCCGGTACTGCGCAGGGTGGCGGTGTGCACCTGGGCCACCGAGGCGGAGGCCAGAGGGGTGATGTCGAAGTGATCGAACAGGGTAGAGATCTCATGCCCAAGGGCAGACTCGATCTCCGCCTTGGCCAGCTCGCCGTCGAAGGGGGGGACCTGGTCCTGAAGTTGGGCCAGGGCATCGGCGAACAGATCCGGCAGCAGGTCGCGTCGGGTGGACAGCATCTGGCCGAACTTGATGAATACCGGCCCCAGGCTCTGAAGGGCCAGCCGCACCCGTACCGAGGGGTGGGCATCCAGGGACTTGCGCCCGACCCAGAACAGGCTCGCGTCCATCAGCTTCAGGGGCAGGGGACGACGCTGCTCCGGCAGCAGTTCTATCAGGCGGTACTGGCGGAAGGTGCGGGCCACCTGATAGGCCCGCTTGATGGCGCCCCAGCTCATGAGCGGGACTCCAGCGCCGCCAGCCTGCGGGCCAGGGCCTGGGTGCGCTGTTCCAGCTCATCCACCTGACGGCAGAAACGGTTGACCTCATCGGCGGCGGGAGAGACCCGTCGCTCCTCCACCAGGTAGTCCCCCAGGTGGCTCTGGGTAGCGTTGATCTGTTTCTTGCCCATGGCAAACAGGCTCTGGCCCAGGTTCTGTACCCGGTAGGCCATGCCGTCGCCCAGCACCTTGCTCAGAGGTTCGGTGATGTCTGGTTCGATGCCGGTCAGCACCTGCGCCAGTTTACCCACCAGCTGCATGTCGCCACTGATCTCCAGCTTGTTCTGCTGCACCAGCTCCGACAGGGGCGCGCCCTGCTGAATATCCGCCAGCACCGACAAACTGACGGTCAGGGTGGCCTGAGGGTCACCGCCGTAACGGCTGTAAACCTGGATGGGGTGATTGAGGATCAGGAAGAGCGGCCAGGGCAGCTCCGCCAGTTGCAGTTCCACAACCTGTCCACGGCAATCGGCCAGGGGACGGGGATCGGGATGGTACGTCAGCAGGTGCCCCAGCGCCGCTTCCAGGCTGCCTGCTACCAGGGTCGCAAGGTGCATATTACCTCAGGGTCAGAACTTATAGCCGCGGTGCAGGGCTACCACACCATTGGTCATGTTGACGTAGTCTGCCTGGTCGAAACCGGCGTCCAGCATCATCTGCTTCAGGGTCTCCTGGTCCGGGTGCATACGGATGGACTCGGACAGGTACTGGTAGCTTTCGGCATCGCCGGCCACCATGGAGCCCATGCGGGGGATCACCTGGAAGCTGTAGAAATCATAGGCTTTCTGCATCATCGGGTTCAGGGGCTTGGAGAACTCCAGAACCAGCAGCTTGCCACCTGGCTTGAGGACGCGCTGCATGGAGGCCAGTGCCTTGGCCTTCTCGGTAACATTACGCAAACCGAAAGCGATGGTGATGATGTCGAAGTGGTTGTCCGGGAAGGGCAGGGCTTCGGCGTTGGCCTGAACATAGTTGACGTTGCTCACCACGCCCTGGTCCTGCAGCTTGGCACGGCCCACTTTCAGCATGGAATCGTTGATGTCCGCCAGCACCACCTCGCCCTTCTCTCCCACCAGCTGGGAGAACTTGCGGGTCAGGTCGCCGGTACCACCGGCCAGATCCAGCACTTTCATACCGGGGCGGGCAGCGGCGCACTCGATGGTGAAGCGTTTCCAGTACCTGTGTACGCCAAAGGACATCAGGTCATTCATCAGGTCATATTTGGATGCGACGGAATGGAATACGTCGGCCACCATCTCGGCCTTCTTGTCGGCTTCCACCGTCTTGTATCCGAAATGGGTCTTGTCCCCGTTGTCTGCCATGAGCGGGCATTCCTATGTTTGCTAGCTGGAAATTGGACACAGTCTACACTTTAAAGCAATGAACAGAAATGGTGCGGGATCAATCTGTAACCCTTATCACTGTGGCGCACGACAGTGACCGGACTCATAGGGACAGACGGGCCACAGGACACAGGGATGTGAGAGTTACAGTATGGCTTCTCCTTTTGCTGCTGCCGAGCCTGCCCGGGTGGGGGCAGGAGGTGCCTCAATGGCGCGACTTCTTCCTGCCTGAGCGCCTGGTTCCCATCGAAAGGCGCTTTGGTGAACAGGGACTTACCCAGGTCCATGAGCTCAAGGCCTTCATCGAGGCCAGGCTGGCGATGAAGCTGCCGCCTCATGAGCATCTTGCTGCGGTCAATGATCACTTCAACCGTTACCACTTCGTCCCGGATGCCACTCACTGGAACCGGGATGATTACTGGGCGACGCCCTTCGAGTTTGTGGCCAGTGGCGGGGGCGATTGTGAAGATTTCTCCCTGGCCAAATTCTTTACCCTGAGGGTGCTGGGCCTCTCCTCTGAACACCTGAGGCTGATGTACGCCAAGGCTCTGGATCTGAACCAGGCGCATATGGTGCTGATCTACCTTGAGACCGACAGCGCCATGCCTCTGGTTCTGGACAATCTCAACCCCAAGATACTGCCCGGTGATCAGCGTCCGGATCTGCTGCCTGTCTATGCCTTCAACGGCGAAGGATTATGGCGGGCCAGGGCCTTCGATCAGGGGGTGCGCCTGAAACAGGGCAACAACGGCATACTGCTGTGGCAGGACCTGCTGCAGCGACTGGCAGGAGACTCCTCATGACCCTATTCCGACTCCTTCTCATCTGCCTGATCCTGTTGGTGGCCTCCCTGACCGCCACCACCCTGCTGCTGTTTGTCCGCGGCAGCCAGGCCTACCTGGTGGAGCAACTGGCCAGTCATGGTCAGGACACCGCCACCTCGTTCGGGCTGTCACTGTCGCCTGTGCTGGCCAAGGGGGATTGGGTGCTGGCCGAGTCGATGGTGGACGCCATCTTCGACCGGGGTGACTACGCCTCCCTGGAACTGATTGGCCGAGACAACAGACTGGCGCGCCAGATTGCCGGGTCCCCGGAAACCGCCCCTGGCTGGTTTCGGGAGTGGATAGACCTCAAGGTGCCGATCCGGGAGACCGAGATCAATGCCGGTTGGCAGTTGGTGGCAACCCTGCGGGTGGAGGTCAATCCCGAACCGGCCCTGGTGCACCTCTACCGCATCTCCCTCAATGCACTGCTGGTGGCTCTGGTGGTGGCGGCGGTGGCCATACTCACCGGCGCCTGGGGCCTGCGCTGGATCCTGGCGCCGCTGAAGTCGGCGCAGGCTCAGGCGGAGGCGCTGCGGCGGCGCAGCTTCCTGCGTCAGCACAAGCTGCCCTGGCTGCTGGAGCTCAAGGCGCTGACCCGAACCATGAATCGTATGGTGGAGAACAGCGAACTCCAGTACCGACAACAGTGCAAACGGATGCGTCAGTTGCAACAGAACTGCTTCATCGATGCCGAGACCGGTCTGGGTAACGGCACTCGCGGCCGGGACCGGTTGGATAACCTGCTCAAAGACCGGGAGGTGGAGCAGGGGGTGGTGGTGCAGGTGCACCTGTCGGGTCTGGAGGGCCTGGAGCGCAGTCGCGGGGTCGCTGCCCAGCAGCCGCTGATGGCGGGCATCACCGAACTGCTGCGCCAGCAGCTGGCCCGCTTCCCCCTGGGGCGCCTCTATCGTATGGGCCAGGCTGACTTTTGGGCCCTGTTGCCGGGCATCGAACTGCAGGACTGGCTGCCTCAGGCAACGGAACTGGAGCAGCAGCTGTGCCAGCGGTTGCAGCAGGCGGGGGCCACCAGAGCGATGGTGGCGTCCGAAGCCTTCGTGTTTGGTGGTGAGGTGGCCGAGGTGGAGCAGCGGCTCCACGGCCAGTTGCAGCGGTTGCTGGCCGGTGAGCCAGGGCCGGCCTCTGCCGTGGTACCCAGTGATCAGCGTGCCCAGAGCCAGCGGCTGGATGCCATGCTGGAAAATCCGCCCAGATTGCTGGCTCATCAGGTGATCGATCGAGAGGCGCAAACGCTCTACTACGAAGTGCTGACCCGCTTCCACGATGGAAAGCAGTGGCGCACGCCCGGGGCGGTGGTGGTGCTGGCCCAGAGGCTGGAGCGCCAGGTGGAGGTGGACCTGTTGGTGCTGGAAACCCTGCTGTCGCAGCTGAGACAGGCGCCGGTTTCCCAGACCCTGGCGCTGAACCTGACCACGGCGTCCCTGCTGTCTCAGCATTTTATCAGCCGACTGCAGGAAGCCGCCCGGGAGGCGGCAGGCCTGGGAGCCACCCTGGCGGTGGAGATCCCGGAGCAGGCGGCACTGGCCTATCGCGATGGCTGCCGCCACTTTGTGCTATTGATGCAGCAGGAGGGGGTTCCGGTCTGGCTGGATCACGTGACTCCGGCGGGATTGGCGGAGCTGGAGTGCCTGCCGGTGGAGGGGATCAAACTCGATCCGGCCTACAGCCGGCATATGAACCAGGAGGGCAGTTACGAGTCTCTGTTGCCCCTGATGGTCACCGCGGCCCACGCCCGCAGCGTACTGGTGGTGGCGGAGCAGGTGGAGGAGCACTCAGTGGCTGAGCGCCTCCACGACTTTCAGGTGGATGGGTTACAGGGCTTTGCCTTTAGCGGCCCGGTTCCCTTCAGTGAATTGCCGAGAGGCGACCACTCAGATAGCTGAACACCAGTTCGCTCAGGGCCTGGCCTATCTGTCGGCGACCGGCGTCCACTCCGGCGGGGTGACAGGCAGGCGCCCCTTCCGCCAGGTGCAGGTAGGCACAGGGATGATGCTTTGCCAGGTGAAAAACGCTGTGCAGGGCATCGGTCAACGGGATGCCGGCAACGGTTTCCGCCGAGCTGGCCAGGCCGGCCACCGCGTCCAGGTCCAGCTCCACCCCAAGTGGGCGGCCTGCCAGATGCAGGTCGTCGCTGATCCTCTCCAGGGCCTGGGCCAGGCTCAGTTCCCGTCGAACCCAGATCGCCTGATAGCTGGTCCAGCGTTTGTCGCTCTCCTGCAGGGCGGTCAGGCTGGCGCTGTTGTTCTTCAGTTCATGCAGGCCCAGTACGTGATAGTAATCCAGGGCCCCCTGTTCGTGGGCATAGGCGAAGCCGTTGCCACTGTGGCGTCCCTCGGTGGCTCGAAAGTCACTGTGGGGGTCCAGGTTGACCGCGGAGAGGGGACCATCGATCGCCTCACTGGCGCCCGCCAATATGGGGTAGGCGTTGTTGTGGCCTCCACCGATGACGATAGGTTCCAACCCGGCTGCGACCACCTGGGCGATCACCGGTTTGAGCAGGGCATCCAATTGCTCGGTAAGCTGGCGAAGGGTGGCCAGTTGCTGAGGGGTGTCGCTGGAGAGGCCATGGGCCTGTTGCTGCAGGGCATCGGTGCGGATCTCCCCAAGCAGCAGGATCTGCTCTCCCCCCAGAAAGGGATTGGATTGCAAATTGGCGAACTGGCCGAGGAAGGCGTGCCAGGCATCGGTGGCCCCACCACGTCCCAGGTTGGCTCTGGGACCCAGATCCTCCGGCACACCAAGCAGCACGTAGTTGGCACCCTGCTGTTTGGCCTCGGCCAGAACCTGAGGCAGGGTGGGTCCGGGCAGCTCGCCGGCCAGCAACCAATGTTCGCCCTGATGGGCTTCGCCAGCACGGTGAGACAAAAACCGCGCCAGATAGGCGCGGTCAGCCAGTTGCAGGGGCATGATCAATCGATGTCCAGTGGGTCAGGTGACAGGATGATGCCGGTGGAATCGGCGTAGACATGATCTTCCGGCAGGAAGGTCACTCCGCCAAAGTTCACCGGGACATCCACGGCACCCTCGCCGGTCTGATAGGCGCCGACAGGGATGGGGGCCAGGGCCTGAATGCCGATGTCGATATCTTCCAGGGCATCCACTTCACGGACGCACCCATAGATGATCAGGCCTTCCCAGTTGTTGCGGGCGGCCAGTTCTGCCAGAGAGGCGTCCACCAGGGCACGGCGCAGAGAGCCGCCGCCGTCCACCAGCAGGACCTTGCCGGTGCCGTCCTGTTCAAGGGTTTCGGCAATCAGCACATTGTCTTCGAAACACTTGATGGTGTGCAGCTCTCCTCCAAAGGAGTTACAGCCACCGAAGTTGCTGAACATGGGTTCCACCACGTCCACCTGTTCGGCGTACAGATCGCATAGTTCAGAAGTGTTGTAGTGCATGATGCCCTCCTCGCGTAACCGGTGCAGCTCAAGTATAACCGCAATTTTTCCCGTTGAAATGCGGCTTTTGTGGCAGAACTCATTGTTTGTTAATCGACTTTTAGTAATCTTTGCCGTCCGCCGAAAACGAAGTGTTGTAAATTGACGAAATAAATCAACCTCAAGGCGGTTTTTGGCGTGATCGAGATCACGTTAAATGCATAAATGTATTGATGTTAACAACTTGTTTGCTACCATTTCTTACAGTTTGATTAATGATTCACCAGACAGTTCGGGGCACGGAACCCCCAGCACCAGTCAGGGTTGAGGGGATCAGTCAGTCGCTTTCTTAAGGTTAATACTATGGAACTGAACCTGGTTGAAGTCGTCGGTCACATGGCCTCCGTTATGGTTGCCATCTCTCTGATGATGAAAAACATTGTTCGCCTGCGTGTGCTGAACTTCATCGGTTGCTCTCTGTTCGTTATCTACGGTCTTATCATCGACGCATCTCCGGTGTGGACCATGAACGCCTTCGTGGCCAGTGTAAACGTCTACTACCTGGTTAAGATGTTCCGCGAGCAGAAATCACCCCAGGCAGAGGGGGCGTAAGCCACCTCCTGCTGAAAAATGGGTCGCCAATGGCGGCCCTTTTTTGTGCCCCCTTCCCCTCTCAATACGCCGTACCAGCCGTTCCGGCTGTCACCGAATTGACCCTCCTCTGTCATGGTCGTGTCATTGCCGTCACCTAAGGTCTAACTCATCGACTCGACGAGGCTGGCTCCGATGTGGCAACGACTGGATGACTGGGACAAGCGCTGTTTCCTGATACTCAACCGCGCCGCTGACCGCCCCCTGTGTCAGCGGGCGGCGCGTCAGCTGTCCCGCAGTGGCGACGGGGCCGGCTATGGGCTGTTTGCCTTGGTTGCGGCTGTTGCCGATCCCCATCAAGGGCCGCTGCTGTTCGGCCTGCTGCTGATGGCCTACGCCATCGAACTGCCTCTCTACTGGATCCTGAAAACCCGGCTGCGCCGAGCCCGCCCCTGTCAGGTGGTGATGGGGTGCCGGGCCCTGGTGGACCCTCACGACAGATTCAGCCTGCCCTCAGGCCACAGTGCGGCAGCCTTTCTGTTTGCCACCATACTGTGCTGGTACATCCCTGAACTGGGCCTGGGGTGCTTCCTGTGGTCCTCCGGCGTTGCCTGGGCCCGCATTGTCCTGGGGGTCCACTACCCGGGTGATGTGGTGGCCGGGGCTTCTCTGGGGACCATGGCGGCCCTGGTCAGTCTCAACATGTTGCTCTAGGAATCGACGTTAAATGCGAATTTTGTACGGAATTCAGGGGACGGGAAATGGCCACCTGACCCGCGGGCGGGTGATGGCGCCGGCCCTGGCGGCGGAGGGGATCGAGGTGGATTACCTGTTCTCCGGCCGCCCCAGGGAACAGTTTTTCGATATGGCCCCCTTTGGCGAGTTCGACTGCCGTGCCGGGCTGACTTTTGCCACCAAGGGGGGCGAGGTGAGCATGTGGGGCACCTACAGGCAGAACAGCCTGCGTCAGTTCTGGCGTGACGTCAGGGGGCTGGATCTGAGCCGTTACGATCTGGTGCTGAATGACTTTGAACCCATCAGCGCCTGGGCGGCACGCCAGCAGGGCAAGGAGTGCATCAGCGTCAGCCACCAGAACGCCTTTCAGCATAAGGTGCCGGTGGCCGGTCAGCGCTGGATAGACAGGATGATCATGGAGAAGTTTGCCCCGGCCACCATCCACCTGGGCTGTCACTGGCACCACTTTGGCTGCGATCTGCTGCCCCCCTTCATCGAGCCTCCCGAGTCCGAGGCCAGGGATGTGGGGCACCTGCTGATCTATCTGCCATTCGAGGAGCCGCAAGCGATCGCCGCCCTGTTGGCCTCCGTGCCCGAGATTCAGTGTCACGTCTATCACGGCAAGCCCGCTCCGGTTAACCTGCCAGACCACCTTCATTGGCACGGGTTCGAGCGTGCCGGATTTCACCAGCACCTGATCGGCTGCGCCGGGGTGGTGTGTTCCGCCGGCTTTGAGTTGGTGTCCGAAGCCCTGGTGCTGGGCAAAAAACTGCTGCTCAAGCCGCTCAAAGGGCAGTTCGAGCAGAAGTCCAATGCCCTGGCCCTGGAGCTGCTGGGGGCCGCCCGCACCATGGAGCGGGGAGACCGAGAGGAGATTCGGGCCTGGATCGCCTCCAGCGCCCCGGAGGCGATCCACTACCCCCAGATGGGCCAGATGCTGGCTCGGTGGCTGGCCAAGGGGGAGTGGCACAAGGTGTCTGAACTGTGCCAGCAGGCCTGGAGTGAAGCCAGGCTGCCGGAGAGCTGGAACCACAAGTGGGCCTACGCCTATTAGGGCGTGTTGACCCTTGCTGAATATTTTTGCGCTATATCCAAGCTTCAAGGGCATCAATGCGTTAGCTTTTTACTCCAAACGAAGTGGTGCCCTGGTTAGCAAAGCGCCCTTCGGGGCCGGACTGACGACGACTACTCGTCGGCGTTCGATTTTGACGTAGAACAACTATGCCTACAACCGAACTTCTTGATTAGTCGTCGTCATCCTCGGCCAAATTCTAAACACCAAAGATAAACACGCCCTAGGTGTTGTTGTTAGCGCGCACCAAAAAAGGAGCCGAACGGCTCCTTGTTTATTCTGGCGCGATGGTGACCTTGGTATCACTTGTCGCTGTAGTGGATCTGCACATCCAGCAGGGGCTCCCGGCTGCCTTTGGCGGCCTTGAGCCGCTTGAGGTAGTCCTCCCACATACTGCTCTGATTCATGGCAAAGGCGTAGAGGATGTCCCAGGAGAACAGCCCGGAATCATGGCCGTCATCGAACACCAGTTTCACCGCGTAGTTGCCCACCGGCTCTATCTTGTCGATGTTGACCATCTTCTTGTTGGTCACCAGCACGGGGTTGCCGTGTCCCTGCACTTCCGCAGAGGGGGAGCAAACCCGCAGCAGCTCACAGCTGAGCTGGGCGGTCTCGCCATTCTCAAACCCCACCTCCAGGATGCGGGACTGGCGCTTGAGTTTCAGTTTGGTCACCTTTGGGGCCTGACGCATGATCCACTCCTTGTCGGTTAGAGGATGAAGCGGGAGAGATCTTCGTTCTCTACCAGCATATCCAGATGGGCGTTTACATAGGCGGCATCGATGGTCAGGGTCTCGCCACCCTTGTCTGAGGCATCGAAGGAGATCTCCTCCATCAGCTTCTCCATCACGGTGTGCAGGCGTCGGGCGCCGATATTCTCGGTGCGCTCGTTCACCTGCCAGGCCGCCTCGGCGATGCGCTTGATGCCATCGTCGGTAAAGGCGATGGTCACCCCTTCGGTGGCCATCAGCGCCCGGTACTGCTCGGTGAGGCTGGCATTGGGTTCGGTCAGGACGCGCACGAAGTCTTCGGCGGACAGAGCGCCCAGCTCAACCCGGATGGGCAAGCGGCCCTGAAGCTCGGGGATCAGATCCGACGGCTTGGCCAGCTGGAAGGCGCCGGAGGCGATAAACAGAATGTGGTCGGTCTTCACCATGCCGTGCTTGGTGTTGACGGTACAGCCCTCGACCAGGGGCAGAAGGTCGCGTTGCACCCCTTCCCGGGAGACGTCCGGGCCCGAGGTTTCACCCCGCTTGCAGATCTTGTCGATCTCATCCAGAAAGACGATGCCGTTCTGCTCTACCGCTTCGATCGCCTTCTCTTTCAGCTCTTCCGGGTTGACCAGTTTGGCCGCTTCCTCGTCGATCATCAGCTTCATGGCGTCGCGCACCTTCATCTTGCGGCGCTTGCTGGGCTGGTTGCCCAGGTTCTGGAACATGGATTGCAGCTGGCTGGCCATCTCCTCCATGCCCGGCGGGGTCATGATCTCCACACCGGCCGAAGACTGAGCCACATCGATGTCGATCTCCTTGTCGTCCAGCTGCCCTTCGCGCAACTTCTTACGGAAGGTCTGGCGGGTGGCGCTGTCGGTCTTGTTGTCTTGGGACCACTCATCCTTGGGCTTGGGCAGCAGGGCGTCGAGAATGCGCTCCTCGGCGGCCTCCTCGGCGCGGAAGCGGTTGCGTTCCACCTCCATGTCCCGGGTCATCTTGATGGCAGAATCGGTGAGGTCGCGGATGATGGTCTCCACCTCCTTGCCCACGTAACCCACTTCGGTGAATTTGGTGGCTTCCACCTTGATGAACGGCGCCTTGGCCAGCTTGGCCAGGCGGCGGGCGATCTCGGTTTTACCGACACCGGTAGGACCGATCATCAGAATGTTCTTGGGGGTCACCTCCTGGCGCAGCTCTTTGTCCAGCTGCATACGGCGCCAGCGATTGCGCAGGGCGATGGCTACCGCCTTTTTGGCGCCCTCCTGCCCGATGATGTGACGGTTCAGTTCGGAAACAATCTCTCTTGGGGTCATCTCGGACATGGTGGTTAACCCTTGGTAGTCAATTCTTCAATGGTGTGGTGCTGATTGGTGAACACGCAGATGTCACCGGCGATTTGCAGGGACTTGGCGCAGATATCCCGGGCGCCCAGCTCTGTGTTCTGCACCAGGGCCAGGGCCGCCGCCTGGGCGTAGTTGCCGCCGGAGCCGATGGCGATCGCCTCGTATTCCGGTTCCACCACATCGCCGTTGCCGGAGATCAGCAGGGTGGTCTCGGCGTCGGCCACAATCAGCATCGCTTCCAGCTTCTGCAGGGATCGTTCGGTGCGCCAGGCCTTGGCCAGTTCCACCGCGGCCCGGGTCAGTTGCCCCTGATGGGCGCTGAGTTTGGCTTCCAGCAGCTCAAACAGGGTGAAGGCATCGGCGGTGGCGCCGGCGAACCCGGCCAGGACCTTGCCGCCGCTCAGCAGGCGAACCTTGCGAGCGTTACCCTTCATCACTGTATTGCCGAGGGAGACCTGGCCGTCACCGGCAATGACAACTTTGTCGCCGCGGCGAACCGAAACAATGGTGGTCATACTCAATCCTTATCTGTCGTCGGGCCCGTGCCCGACAGGGGAATCTTCTCTTGCGTTGAGATAGATGTGGGGACGGCCCCCCCCGCCTTCAACCCCGAAGCGATTGATTTCGTGATTCCAGTTTGAACTGGTGATCTCGGTATTAACCTTTGGCCGGGTTGGGGGATTGATCAAGGGAGAAGTTGTGAATGGCGTGATCCCAGGGTGATTACGCCCCGGACTCATTATTCATAGCGCTGGCGTATCGATTCCGGCATATGGGCCAGTTGGCTCTGCTTGAGGGCTTCGAAGGCGGTGAGCAGGGGCCTGGTGTCGCAGCGATCGATTCTGGTCAGGGCATGGGCAATGGCTTCCAGGGTCGAGAGGCTGTCGGCACGGCGCGCCTTACGAATCTGATAATTGCCCTGGGGCAGGTCGCCAAAGCTGACCCTGGGCAAGGATTGCAGCCAGGGATTGAGCTGCAGCATCCGGTGCACCTTTTTCCAGGTGCCATCCAGCACCAGCAGGTGGCCAGGCTGGCAGTCGCTGCCCATGGACTCCAGCGGTGTGGCCTCCGTACCTGGGTAGAGCAGCCACACCGGCCGGTTGTCCCGCTCCAGTGCCTGCCTGAGTCCGGCAAAGTCTGTTTCGGTTTCGCCATCGAACAGGGTGCAGTGTTCCAGCACCAGGGAGCACAGGTGGGCGGTGCCCTTGGCGGATTTCGCTTCTGAAGGGTGGCGCAGTATGGTCACCCGGTGGCGACTGGCGCAGTGACCCAGGGAGGGACACAGGCAGACGCTCTGGGGGCGCAGACAGCGTGGACACTGTTGGCGTTGACTCATCGTTTGTTACCCATAGAGAAGGACCGCCCTAAGGCGGTCCGACAACTCAGTTCCACAGCCAGATCTGGCAGGTGTTGATGCCACCCCGCTGCAGGGCGTGACGATCGCTCTCTGCCAGGCGCTTGCGCTCGTAGGGGCCCAGCCTGACCCGGTACCAGACGCCATTGCTGCCCTCTGTGCGGCGAATCTCAGATTCCAGCCCCATGAAGGCGATGCGGGCCTTCATGGCATCCGCCTGATCCCGAGTGCGGAAAGAGCCGCACTGCATCTGGTAGGGACCTTTGAGCTCCTGTTTGGGCACCTCAACCTCCACCTCTTTTTCCGGCAGGGTTTCGATGTACTCCCAGGTCTCCTTGGGCTTCTCCGGCAGATCGGGCTCTGTCCTGGGCTTGGGCTTGGGCGTGATCACTTCCGGTTTGGGTTCGACCACCGGCGCCTCGTCCGAGGCACCCTGGATACTCCATAGGAAGTAGCCGAAACCGGCGATCAGCGCCAGTACCACCAACAGCCGAATCCAGGGGAAGCTGGACTTCGGAGCAGCCTTGCGGCCACGGCTGCGGGGCTTACGCCCCCGCTTGGCGTAGTCGCGGGTGGCCATGGATTACATCCGCTCCAGGGTGTTGATCCCCAGCAGGCTCAGACCCACCTTGAGGGTGTTGGCGGTGGCCGCGCACAGGCGCAGGCGGCTGGCCTTGGTGGCTTCGGCCACGTCATCCTTGTTGATGGGGCAGGCTTCGTAGAAGCTCATAAAGGCGCCGGCCAGCTCATACAGGTAGGTGCACATCAGGTGAGGGGCACCCTTGGCGGACACACTCAGGACGGCGTCGTTGAACTGCACCAGCTTCTGGGCCAGAGCCTCCTCCTTCTCCGCGTCGATCACCACCTCACCGGTCAGGGCATCGGCGCTGACGCCGGCCTTACGGAAGATGGACTGGATGCGGCTGAAGGCGTACAGCATGTACGGTGCGGTGTTGCCTTCGAAGGTGAGCATGTTGTCCCAGTCGAACACATAGTCGGTGGTGCGGTTCTTGTTCAGATCCGAATATTTCACCGAGGCCATGGCCACGGTGCTGGCGATGGTCTCCAGTTCGTCACCCAGCAGGTCGGGGTTTTTGTCACCAATCAGCTTCACCGCGCGCTGATGGGCCTCTTCCAGCAGGTCTGCCAGCTTGACGGTGCCGCCGGAGCGGGTCTTGAACGGCTTGCCGTCCTTGCCCAACATCATGCCGAAGGCGCAATGCTCGGTGCTGGTGGTTTGTGGCAGGTAGCCGGCCTTGCGGGCGATCAGCCAGGCCTGCTGCAGGTGCTGCGCCTGACGGGAGTCGATAAAGTAGAGGATGCGGTCGGCATCGAAGTTGTCCACCCGGTATTTGGCGGCGGCGATGTCGGTGGTGGTGTAGAGGAAGCCACCATCACGCTTCTGAATGATCACGCCCATGGCGTTGCCGTCTTTGCCCTTGAACTCGTCGAGGAACACCACCTTGGCGCCGTCATCTTCCACCGCCAGGCCTTTCTCGGTCAGATCGCTGACGATCTCGGGCAGCAGCGGGTTGTACAGGCTCTCGCCCATGATGTCGTCGTTGCTCAGGGACACACCCAGACGGTCGTAGATCGCCTGGTTCTGAGCCATGGTGATGTCCACCAGCTTGCTCCACATGGTGCGGCAGTACTCGTCGCCACCCTGCAGTTTCACCACGTAGTTGCGGGCGCGTTCGGCGAAGGACTCATCGTCGTCGTAGTGCTTCTTGGCTTCCCGGTAGAAGGCTTCCAGATCGGACAGGTCCATATCGGAGGCACTCTCGTTCTCCATCTTCTCCAGGTAGGCGATCAGCATGCCGAACTGGGTACCCCAGTCACCGATGTGGTTGGCACGGATCACCTTGTGACCCAGGAACTCCAGGGTGCGGGTGACCGCATCGCCGATCACTGTGGAGCGGATGTGGTGTACCGCCATCTCCTTGGCCACGTTGGGGGCGGAGTAGTCGGTGACTATGGTCTGGGGCTGGGCCAGCGCGGCCACATTGGCGCGACTTTGGTCGGTGGCGATCTTCTCCACCTGCTTGCCCAGCCAGCCACTGTCCAGGAAGAAGTTGATGAAGCCAGGGCCGGCAATCTCTACCTTGGAGACCAGCTCGGAGGCGGGCAGGGTATCGATGATCGCCTGGGCCAGCTCACGGGGATTCTTCTTGGCTGGCTTGGCCAGCATCATCGCCAGGTTGGTGGCCAGATCGCCATGGCTCTTGTCTCGGGTTCGGTCTACCTGAACTCGGGGCGCTGCGTCGGCGGGAATGATCTCGCGCTCTTTAAGCAGGGTTACGGTCTGTTCAAGTAATTGCTGGATATGTTCTTTCATTGCGACACCGAAAAACTGATGGGGACTGGCCGCATAACGGCTGATGAATCAAACCGCACATTTTAACGCCTAACTATGGCAATACCAACGGTTTGTTTGCCGGTTTAACCAGATAAAACGGGCGTTACCGGGCAGGAAGGCAGTCGGGCGCGGTGAAGGCCTACAAAAGATCCTGGGGATCCCGCTCCAGATGCCAGCGGCAGCGCTTGCCCGAGGCCAGCTGCTCGATGGCTGGCAGGGCCAGATCCAGCGCCTGCTGCAGCCGTTTCCTGTCGTTGGCCAGCAGCAGGGTGTGAAAGCGGAATTTTCCCGCCTTGCGCTCCATGGGGGCGGGCATGGGACCGACCCGCTGCAGGGGCAGGTCACCGAAGCATTGATTGGCCTCGTTCAAAAACTGCTGGGCCTGTTGCGGGTGGCTGGCTTCCGCCCGCAGGATCGCCATCTGGCCCGCAGGGGGCAGCAGGGCATCCATTCGCTCCTTCAGGGCGGCGTCGGAGAATGGGCCATAACCCTGGGTGGTGAGCTGGTGCAGCAACGGGTGGTCAGGCTGATGGGTCTGCAGCAGTACCTCCCCGGCTTTGCTGGCCCGGCCGGCACGGCCGGCCACCTGGATGTAGAGCTGAGCCAGGCGTTCGGCGGCGCGGAAGTCGGCGGAGAACAGGGCGCCGTCCACATCCAGCAACCCCACCAGGGTGACGTCGGGGAAGTGGTGACCCTTGGCCAGCATCTGGGTGCCAATCAGGATCCTGGCTTCGCCACGGCGGATCTTCTCCAGCAGGGCATCCAGACTGCCCTTGCGCGAGGTGGTGTCCCGGTCGATGCGCACCACCGGGTAATCGGGGAAGCGCTGGCTCAGGGCCTGCTCCAGCTGTTCGGTGCCCACACCCTGGGTAAAAAGCTGGGTGGAGCCGCATTCGCTGCACTGGCGGGGGAGCCGCTTCTGGCTGCCGCAGTGATGACACTGCACCAGGCCGCTGCCCTGGTGCACCGTGTAGAAGGCATCACAGCGGCTGCAACCGTGCAGGTGGCCGCATTCGTGGCACAGCAGTGCCGGGGCGAAGCCGCGGCGGTTGAGAAACAGCATCACCTGATTGCCCGCTTCCAGGTGACGGGTCATCTCCTTCAGCAGCTCGTGTGAGCAGCCGGCGTCCAGGTTCTGCAGCCGCAGGTCGACGATCTTCTGCTGCACATGGCGGGCGACGCCGGCGCGCTCGGTCAGCTGCAGTCTGCGGTACTTGCCGGTGGCCACATTGTGCAGGCTCTCCAGCGAGGGGGTGGCGGATCCCAGGATGATGGGCACTCCCTCCAGGCTGGCGCGCATCACCGCCAGATCCCGACCGTGATAGCGAAACCCTTCCTGCTGTTTGAAGCTGGCGTCATGCTCCTCGTCGATGATGATCATCCCCAGGCTGGGCAGGTCGGTGAACAGGGCGGAACGGGTACCGATGATGACCCCCAGGGCACCGGCCCGGGCCTGCTGCCACACCTGCAGCCGCTCGCTGTCGTTCAGGGCGGAGTGCAGCACCCCGATGGGCACTTGGAAGCGGCGCCGAAACCGGGAGATGGTCTGGGGCGTCAGGCCGATCTCAGGGACCAGCACCAGTACCTGTCGGCCCGCCTTGAGCACCGGCTCCATCAGGTGGAAATAGACCTCGGTCTTGCCTGAGCCGGTGACCCCTTCAAGCAACCAGGGGCGGAAGCCGCCGCCATCGCCACTGATCGTGGCCACGGCGATCGCCTGCTCCCGGTTGAGGGTTTGTGGATCCTCGCCCAGGGCAAATGCCTGGGGCCAGGAAAGGTCAAATTCAGGCGCTTGCTCTATGGATTGGATCAGCGCCTTCTCCTCCAGCGCCTTGAGCGCCTGTCGGCTGAACTCCAGCTTGCTGACCTGGCCATCCTCCAGCTTGCCCTGGGTTTGCAGGTAGGCCAGCAGCCGCTGCTGCTGAAACGCCCGCTTCAGGGAGTCCAGGCTGACTGCCTGGCCCGCGTCGGTGGGCCGCCACAGCTTGATCGGTTCGGGGGCGGCGCTCTCACCCTGGCGAAGTTTCACCGGCAGCATCTGGCTGAGGACCATTCCCAGGGGACTGAAGTAGTAGCGGGCGGCCAGTTGCGCCAATTGCCACAACCGCTCGCTCACCACCCGTTCCCTGTCCAGGGAGCGGAGTATGGGTTTGAGCTTACTGTCGTCCATTTCGCTGTGCTCACTCAGGCTGACCACCACCCCAACCTGGGTCTGGCGACCGAAGGGCACCTCCACCCGGCAGCCGATGTCGGGCAGGGGCTGTCCCTCGGCGGGAAGGTAGCTGAACAGTTGCCGCAAGGGCAGGGGCAGGGCGACCTGAATGTACACGAATATGGATCCTGGATTACTGATGTAGGGGGATTTTTTCTAGGTGGTTGCTTCCCCGGGGGCAACGAATTGCGTTGACCTGGTGGATACCCTATCAGAGGCGGCATAATCTTACTATGCAGAGCATTTCTCTCCTTGCGGGGGTTGATTGCATCGTGTACTATTACGCGCCTTTAATTTATCACTAACGACGTATGGTGTCCGGCTTTGGATCGGATAGCGATACGGCCTTAACTGAGGTTTTCCCCATGAAACAAGGTATTCATCCTGAGTACAACGAGATCACTGCCAACTGCTCTTGCGGTAACGTGATCAAGACCCGCTCCACCGTAGCCAAGGACCTGCACCTGGACGTATGTTCCGAGTGTCACCCCTTCTACACCGGTAAGCAGAAGGTTCTGGACACCGGCGGTCGCGTAGACAAGTTCAAGAAGCGTTTTGGTGCTCTGTCTTCCAAGAAGTAAGCCGAATCGCATCGAAAAAGGGCGCCTCAGGGTGCCCTTTTTTGTGCCTGGCTCCCGGACCTCATCCTTGCTCTCGGTCTTCAGAGTGAGATCGGAGCTGGCGGAGCCGGGACGCTGAGGGTCAGCTGCCTCCAGCATCGCCTCAGGCTCACCCTCTCCCACTCTCTTTATGGGCTCCCTCCGGAAAATTGGCCCCTAACGAATCGCACCGGGCTTGAGAAAAGGTAAATTTTTATTGGTCAGTCCAATTTCCCGCAGGGTCCTGATTGACCCCCAAAATTGTCGCCATAAAGAGTCTATCTAATTAAATTCACTGAATAATATTCCTGGGTCTATTAATCACTTTTCCTGAAATATGTTTACCAATTCTTTTACTTTTGAGCCTTTGGCAATGAAACTGGTCAGAACTGCTTGTTATATCAAGTATTAATAACAAGATTGGTTGCAAAATCAGGCAATAGGAGTAAGGTTTCAGGCGACTGTACCCCCCTTCCCAAATTAAGTAGTGACTGGAATTAAGAGAATGGCAGACCTTCGCGAACAAGCCCTCGAGTATCACGCCCAACCTGTCCCTGGAAAGATCAGCATCTCGCTGACCAAGCCTGCGGAAACCCAGACGGATCTGGCCCTGGCCTACAGCCCGGGTGTGGCAGAGCCTGTTCGGGAGATCGCGTCCAACCCAGCCGATGCCTACAAATACACCAACAAAGGCAACCTGGTGGCGGTGATCTCCAACGGCACAGCGATCCTCGGCTTGGGCAACCTGGGCCCCCTGGCCTCCAAGCCGGTGATGGAGGGCAAGGCCCTGCTGTTCAAGCGCTTCGCCAACATCGACTCCATCGACATCGAGGTTAAGCACCGCACCCAGGAGGAGTTCATCGATACCGTGGCCAACATCGCGGACACCTTCGGTGGCATCAACCTGGAGGACATCAAGGCTCCGGAGTGCTTCGAGATCGAGAAGCAGCTGATTGAGCGCTGTCAGGTGCCGGTGTTCCACGATGACCAGCATGGTACCGCCATTGTGACCGCTGCCGGTCTGCTCAACGCCCTGGAGATTCAGGGTAAAGAGCTGTGTGAGTCCACCATCGTCTGCCTGGGCGCCGGAGCGGCGGCCGTGGCCTGCATGGAGCTGCTGATCACCTGTGGCGCCGTGCGTGAAAAGATCTACATGCTGGATCGTAAGGGCGTGCTGCACACTCGCCGCGATGACCTGAACGAGTATAAGAAGCTGTTTGCCAACAACACCGACAAGCGCACCCTGACCGATGTGATTCAGGACGCCGATGTGTTTGTCGGGGTGTCGGGTCCCGATCTCATCAGTGAAGAGCAGGTGAAGCTGATGGCGGACAAGCCGGTGCTGTTTGCCTGCTCCAACCCGGATCCGGAGATCAGGCCTGAGCTGGCTAAGGCCGCCCGCCCTGATGTCATCATGGGCACAGGTCGCAGCGACTACCCCAACCAGGTGAACAACGTGCTCTGTTTCCCCTTCATTTTCCGTGGCGCCCTGGACGTACGGGCCCACGCCATCAACGATGAGATGAAGGTGGCGGCGGTGGAAGCGATTCGTCAGCTGGCCAAGGAACCTGTACCTCAGACCGTGCTGGACGCCTATGGCGCCACCGAGATGAGTTTCGGTTCCGAGTATGTGCTGCCCAAGCCGATGGATCCTCGTCTGTTGCCCCGGGTGGCCAAGGCGGTGGCCAAGGCGGCCATCGACTCAGGCGTGGCCGAGCTCGAAGAGCTTCCCGCCCACTATATGATCGACTGATTGCTCTTCATTTTTTATCAGGGCAGCCCCAGGGCTGCCCTGTTTGTTTCTGAGACAAAAAGAGCAGTGATTTCATCGTATCTATCTGTTCTTTATTAATTTACCATTGCAGCCACTAACGCAACTAAGTCGATATTGATTAAGGAAGTGCTGTGAAAAATTCTGTTCTGGCAAGTGCCGTTCTGGCAATGACGATCTCCGGTGGTGCCCTGGCAAAAGAGGGGGCTTACGTCGGGGGGAGCTTGGGCAGTGCCAAGCTGGATCCTTCCGAGGACAGCACCGCCACCAGTTTTGGCGGCTATGGTGGCTACAACTTTACCGAGTGGTTTGGCATCGAGGGTTCCCTGTTCGGCACCACTGAGTTCAAACAGGGCGATGATGTCGAGGTTAACGGCGCGGCCTTCAGTGTGGCTCCCCGCTTCATTCTGAACCTGAATGAAGAGTTTTCCCTGTTTGCCAAGGCTGGTCTGTCTAATACCCTGGTTACTGTGGATACCCCAATTGGCGATACTGACTTCGACGGCATTGTTTTCTCCTGGGGCGTGGGTATGGACTGGAGCGTCGGAGAACACCTGGGCCTGCGTCTGGCCTATGAGATGAATGACGGCGAGCTGGAACATGAGGATTTTAGTTCCGTCGATGTGGATATCGAGCTGTCCCAGGTCTATCTGGGGGTTCATTACCACTTCTAAGGTGGCACAAACTGAAAAAGGGATACCCATGGGTATCCCTTTTTTTTCAACTTTGTGGAGTGTTACTCCATCTCTTCCCAGTCAATGCCCAGGGCTTTCATCTGGCGCTTGGCGGACTCCGGAACGGTGTCCGGATGGTCCTTTCTCAGGTCGTTGTCCTCAGGCAGAGGCTGACCGGTAAAGGCGTGCAGGAAGGCTTCACAGAGCAGTTCGCTGTTGGTGGCGTGACGCAGGTTATTGACCTGACGACGGGTACGCTCATCGGTCAGCAACTTCAATACGCCCAGCGGGATGGAGACGGTGATCTTCTTCACCTGCTCGCTCTTTTTACCATGTTCCGCGTAGGGGCTGATGTAGTTGCCGTTCCACTCAGTGCTCATTGCCTTTGCCTTTGACTTGGGTTTACGGGTGCAAATTGTAACTGCTCTGATTTCTGAGTCAAATTGTAGATATCTTGACCTATAAACGTTTAGACGTCTAAAAGTCTTGACGCCCAAATTTGGATCGACTAATTTGGACGTCCAGACATCTTGAGCGCACAGAATAACCAGGAGCCACGGAATGAGTACTCATAAGCCCGCCACCATAGTTGCCCGTGAAGGGATTGATACCGACCTGACTCATGGTGCCGTGGTGCCACCTGTCTACCTGTCCACCAACTACACCTTTGCCGGCTTCAATGAGCCGCGCCAGTACGACTACACTCGCTCCGGCAACCCCACTCGGGACAGCCTGGGCAACGCCCTGGCACAGCTGGAGGAGGGCGCCGGCGCGGTGATCACCGCCACCGGCATGGCGGCGGTCAACCTGGCGGTGAGCCTGCTGAAGCCTGGCGAGCGCCTGGTGGTCCCCCATGATTGCTATGGCGGCAGCTTCCGACTGTTCACCAGCCTGGCTGCCAAGGGGGCGTTCGAGCTGTCCGTGGTGGATCAGGGGGATGAGCAGGCCTTGGCCGACGCCCTGGCGCAGAGCCCGAAGATGGTGTGGCTGGAGACCCCAAGCAACCCGCTGCTGCGGGTGGTGGACGTAGAGAAGGTAGCCAGGGAAGCCAAGGCGGCCGGCGCCCTGGTGGTGGCGGACAACACCTTCCTCTCCCCCGTGCTGCAGAAGCCTCTGAATCTGGGGGCGGACATCGTTGTTCACTCCACCACCAAGTACATCAACGGTCACTCCGACGTGGTCGGTGGTGCCGTCATTGCCCGCGAGCAGGAGTTGGCGGACACCCTGGCCTGGTGGGGCAACTGCCTGGGCATTACCGGTGCCCCCTTTGACTCCTTCCTGACCCTGCGCGGCTTACGAACCCTGCCGCTGCGTATGCGTCAGCACCAGGAGAATGCCGAAGCGGTGGTCGCCCTGCTGGAAAGTCACCCTGCGGTGGCCAGGGTGCACTATCCCGGTCTGGCGTCCCACCCAGGTCATGAATTGGCCAAGCGTCAACAGAGCGGTTTCGGCGCCATGCTCAGCTTCGAACTCAACGGAGGCGAGCAGCAGGTGCGTGACTTCCTGGCTCAGCTGGAGCTGTTCTCCCTGGCGGAGAGCCTGGGCGGGGTAGAGAGCCTGGTGGCGCACCCTGCCACCATGACCCATGCTGCCATGGCCCCGGAAGCCCGCCGCGCCGCCGGCATTGAAGACACCCTGATTCGCCTCTCCGTGGGCATCGAAGACAGTGAAGACCTGGTGGCGGACCTGCGTCAGGCTCTGGAGGCTCTGAGGTGACGGTGAAACAGCTACACAAATTCGGTGGCTCCAGCCTGGCGGACGCCGAGTGTTACCACCGGGTCGCCCACATTCTCCAGACCCACGGCCAAGCCGGGGACCTGGTGGTGGTCTCTGCCGCCGGCAAGACCACCAATGCCCTGCTGGAGCTGCTGCGACTGGCGCGTCATGGCCACAGCTTCACCGAAGAGCTGGCCCGGTTGAAGGCGTTCCAGCTGGGGCTGGTCGCTGACACCCTGGGGGAGCCGGGGCAGCCGTTGGCCGACCAGGTGGCGTCCGACATCGACCACATCGATCGGGCCCTGACTGCCGAACCCAGAGACTGCGCCGCCATTCAGGCGTTCGGTGAGTTGTGGTCTGCCCGCTTGCTGGCGGCCCTGCTGAGTACGCTGGGCGCCCCGGCGACCGCCCTGGATGCCAGGGATTTCCTGTTGCTGGATGACAGTGTTCAGCCCCGGCCGGATTGGAGTCGGTCCGCCGAGAATTTGCATCGTTATCTGGCTCAGCGCCCCAATCAGCGAGTGGTGATCACCGGTTACTTTGGCGTCAATGCTCAGGGTCGTACCCGCCTGCTGGGGCGCAATGGCTCAGACTACAGCGCCACCCTCATCGGCGCCCTGGCCGAGGTGACCGAGGTGACCATCTGGACCGATGTGGCCGGCATCTACAACGCCGATCCCAACCTGCTGGCGGACGCCCGTCTGCAGGCCAGCCTCAGTCTGGATGAGGCGGATCAGCTGGCGCGACTGGGTTCGCCGGTATTGCACAGCCGCACCCTGCAACCGCTGCGACAGGTAACGCTGGCCCTGAATGTGCGCTCCAGCTACACCCCGGACAGCCCATTCACCCGCATCCTGCCCAGGGGCAACGAGCAGACTGAGCCAGTGGTCACCAGCCTCAGCCGGGTGACCCTGTTTCGCTTCAAAGGCAAAACCGCGGCTTTCCATCAGTTGTGTGACTGGCTGGCGCAGCAGGGCTTGCCGCCCCTGGCCCACTATGACCAGCCGCTGGCCCTGGCCTTGACCTGTGAGCAGGCCAAGGCCCTGGGCGATGAGTTGGCGGGGCAGGCGAATCGACTGGGTCTGACTCTGCTCAGCAGCGGCGATGATTACGGTTTGGTGGGGTTGGTGAGTCAGCACCCTGGCCGGCTGGCAGGAGCCTTTTCCCGTCTGCTCAGTCGCAGCGCCTTGCCCTGTTGTCGCCACGATCAAGCCCTGGTGACCCTGGTGCCCGCCCGCGAGGTCACTGCCCTGGTGGAGTCGATTCACCGCCGCTGCGCCGGTCCCCGCAAGCGCATCGGACTGGTGCTGGCAGGCAAGGGCAACATCGGCTCCGCCTGGCTGGACCTCTTTGCCTTGCAGCAACAGCAGCTCAACGAGGAGTTTGAGGCGGAGATGCGCCTGGTGGGGATCATCGGCTCGCAGCATTACCTGATTGATGAAGCGGGCATCGAGCCCCTAAGTGGCCTGGCCCGTTATCAGGATGAAGCCCTGGAGTTCGCCTCACTGGAGTGGTTGGACAAAGCCGCCGCCATGGATCTGGACGAGGTGGTGTTGCTGGATATCACCGCCTCCGCCACCCTGGCGCTGCACTATCCTGAGATTGTGGCTGCCGGCCTGCATCTGGTCAGTGCCAATAAGCAGGCGGGCAGCGGGCCTGGCGCCTTCTACCGGGAGCTGCAGCGTCAGCTGTCCAACTGCCATCGCTACTGGCGTTATAACGCCTCGGTGGGGGCGGGACTGCCGGTGTTCTACAGCATCGATGATCTTAAGCGCAGCGGCGACGCCATCACCTCGGTGTCCGGGGTGTTTTCCGGCACCCTGAGCTGGCTGTTTGACCACTTCGACCAAGGCGGCCCCTTCTCCGAGCTGGTGCTCAAGGCCAAGGCCGAGGGGCTGACCGAGCCCGATCCTCGAGACGACCTCTCCGGACGAGATATGCAGCGCAAGTTACTGATTCTCGCACGCGAACTGGGGCTGAACCTGGAGCTGGAGCAGATCGAGCTGGAGTCCTTGGTGCCGGAGGCGCTGGCGGATCTGCCTCTGGAGCAGTTTCTGACGCGCATCGGTGAGCTGGACCCTGTGATGCAGGCCGCCGCCGAGACCGCCAAGCAGAACGGCCTGGCCCTGAGATACGCCGCCAGCCTGACCATAGAGGCGGGTAAGGTGCAGGCCCGGGTGGGCCTGGAGCAGGTGGCGCAAAGCCACCCTTTTGCCAACCTGCCTGCAGGGGACAATCAGTTTCTGTTCCTCAGTAAGCATTACCCCAATGGCCTGGTAATCCAGGGGCCTGGGGCTGGACGGGAAGTGACCGCCGCCGCGGTTCAGTCCGATTTTGTTGCCATTTGCCGACGTCTGCTGCACTGAGCCGGACGCACGTTTTACGGGAGTAGTATCAATGGGATTTCATCACGCACAGCAATTAGAAGCCCTGAACGAGCGTTTGAGCCACCTGAAAGATATCCAGGTTTCCTTCGAGTTCTTCCCCCCCTCCACCGAGGAGATGGAACAGACCCTGTGGAACTCGGTTGAGCGGCTGGCACCACTGAAGCCCCGCTTTGTTTCCGTTACCTATGGGGCCAATTCCGGGGTTCGGGATCGGACTCACAAGGTGATTGAGAAGATCCACAGTCAGACCGACCTGGTGGCGGCTCCGCACCTGACCGTGGTGGACGCCACCGAGGAGGAGCTGCGTGGCCTGGCCAATCAGTACTGGGATCAGGGAGTGCGCCACATCGTCGCCCTGCGTGGCGACCTGCCGGAAGGTCAGGGGCGCCCCGATCGCTTTGCGGTGGACCTGGTGAAGCTGCTGAAGGAGGAGCATGACTTCGAGATCTCCGTGGCGGCCTACCCGGAAGTGCACCCCGAAGCCGCCAGTGCCCAGGCTGATCTGATTAACCTCAAGCGTAAGGTGGACGCCGGAGCCAACCGTGCCATCACCCAGTTCTTCTATGACATCGAGGCCTACCTGCGCTTCCGCGACCGTTGTGCCGCCGCCGGCATCGATGTGGAGATCGTCCCCGGCATTTTGCCGGTGACCAACTACCGTCAGCTGCTGAAGTTTGCCGGGTTCACCAATGTGCATGTGCCCAACTGGCTGCACCACATGTTTGATGGCCTGGACGACGACCCGGCAACCCGCAAACTGGTGGGCGCCAACGTCGCCATCGAGATGGCCAAGGTGCTGGCCAAGGAGGGGGTGAGGGAGTTCCACTTCTACACCCTGAATCGGGCCGAGCTGAGCTACGCCATCTGCCACGCTCTGGGTGTGCGGCCCTAAGTGTCAAACGGCTGCCATACGGCAGCCGTTTTCCTATCTGGGATGAGTGACAAATCCATGACGCCTGGGCCTGTCAGGCGACATCAGGGTGTGTTCAAGTTTTGTTCTGGCTGATGGATAAGTGTCGCTAATATTCGCCTTTGTGCATGCGAAAGATGTTGTGATTTCGCTCGAAAATTTAGCGGGTTGCCTATGGATACGCAGGTGTAAGTTTGACAGCGGTCAAGTTCTTGAATCGGGGCAACTGTCAAAATGCCGACACCCTACAAAAGAACAGTCATCTCATGCGCAACAATCAACCGGTTACCCAGAGAGAGCAGCCAGTCAGCCTGGACTCCATCCTGCTTTCCACCACCAATCTGGATGGCGACGTCAAGTACGCCAACCAGGACTTCAGCGACATCTGCGGCTACACCTTCGATGAGCTCCATGGTGAGGAGCACAACATCGTGCGTCACCCGGATATGCCGCCGGTGGCCTTCGAGTCCATGTGGGATACCATCAAGTCCGGTAACCCCTGGATTGGGGTGGTAAAAAACCGCTGCAAGAATGGCGACTACTACTGGGTTAACGCCTATATCGCCCCGGTCTATGAAGAGGGCAAGCTGCATGAGTATCAGTCGGTGCGTCGTAAGCCCACCTCAGAGCAGGTGGCGCGTGCCGATCGCATCTATAAGGCGGTGAATGCCGGTAAGACTCCCAAGGAGCTCAAGCCCAGCATGGTGGGTTTTGGCGGCAAGCTGATGTTGTGGACCCTGGCGGCCACCTCCCTGACTGCGGCTGGGGCCGTCTATTCGCCCATTGCGGCGGGGCTGGCCGGTGCCGTCGTGGCGGCCCTGGGAATTTACAGCCTGTTGTCACCCTTGCGTAAACTGGTGGGTACCGCCACCAGCATCATCGATGATCCGGTGGCGCGTGGGGTGTACGCCGGCCGTCAGGATGAGATTGGTAAGGTGGATCTGGCGATGCACTTCCTGGTGACCGAGACTGGCGGCGTAGTAGGGCGCATGGCCGACTCCGCCGGTTCCATCAGTGAGCAGAGCACCGAGCTGACTTACACCATCAATGAGACCCGTGACCGGGCGGATCAGCAGAGCCAGCAGACCAGCCAGGCGGCCACCGCCATGGAGGAGATGACCGCCAGCTTTGCCGAGGTGAACAACAACACTCAGATTGCCGCCGAGGAGATGGGGCGCAGCCACCAGGCCGCCGAGCAGGGCCATGACCGTCTGGAGACGGTGATCGAAGCGATCAACAAACTCAGTGAAGAGGTGGGGCATTTCTCCGAAGTGGTGGCCTCCATCGAACAGGACAGTCGCGAGATCAACGGCGTGCTGGAGGTGATCCGGGGCATCGCCGATCAGACCAACCTGCTGGCGCTGAACGCCGCCATCGAGGCGGCCCGTGCCGGAGAGTCCGGTCGCGGCTTTGCCGTGGTGGCCGATGAGGTGCGTCAGCTCTCCAGCCGCACCAGTGAGTCCACCACCCAGATCGAGGAGATCGTCTCCAAGTTCCAAGAAAGCACCCGCCGAGCCACCGAGGCGATGCAGGCGGGGCAGACCCAGGCCAGCCGCTCAGTGGAACTGGCCGAGGAAGCGGACGCCGCCTTCGAACAGCTGCGCGCCTCCATCAACCGCATTGCCGAGATGTCCGAACACAATGCCACCGCCATGGGCCAGCAGACCACGGTGGCCAGCGAGATCAGTCAGGCGATTCAGGTGATCAGCGAACTGGCCCAGGAGAGCCTGGAGCAGACCGAGCTGGCCAAGGATCGCAGTGAGCAGATGAACCGGTTGGCGGATAAGACCCACGGCCTGTCCCAGCAGTTCTGGAAACAGAGCGTTCAACGCGAATACTGAGTTCGGAATTTTCGAATATAATCACCACCGCGGGTTGCGCTAGCACCCGCGGTTCTGTTCACAAAGCTGTCATAAATGGCCGCCTTTTCTCCCCTTTCCCACTGATTTCGTTGGTTAGCTCATTTAACCTGCTTATAACGTGACATGAGTCATATCCCGGTTCGAAGGGGTTTGCCAGAATGGCGCGTCTAATAAAAAAAGCCCCGATAACCATGCGCAATAATCAACCGGTTACCCAGAAAGAGAAGACGCTCAGCCGTGATTGCATCCTGCTGTCCACCACGGACCTGGATGGCAACATCAAGTACGCCAATGAGACCTTCATTGAGGTCGGGGAGTACTCATTCGAGGAGCTGCACCGTCAACCCCATAACATTGTTCGCCATCCGGATATGCCGCCGGCGGCGTTTAAATCGTTGTGGGAGAGAGTAAGGTCAGGTCAGCCCTGGATGGGGGTGGTGAAGAACCGCGCCAAGAGCGGTGATCACTACTGGGTCAATGCCTATGTGGCGCCGGTGTATGAGAACGGCAAGATTCATGAGTACCAGTCGGTGCGCCGCAAGCCCACCGATGCGCAGGTGGCCTCGGCAGAGCGGATCTACTCGGCGATCAATCAGGGCAAGACACCGAAAGAGTTGCGCAAAGACGTTCTGGGCTTCGGTGGCCGACTGATGCTGTGGGCCGCCGCCGTGAGCGCCGCCACCGCCGCCGGAGCCGTGTACTCGCCTGTGGCCGCCGGTGTCGCCGGTGGCCTGCTGGGCATGGCGGGCATCTACGGCTTGCTGGCGCCCTTCCGCGCCCTGGTGGACACCGCCACCAACATCATTGCCGACCCCATTGCCCAGGGCGTGTACACAGGTCGCCAGGATGAGATTGGCAAACTGGATCTGGCGATGCACTATCTGGTGACCGAGACCGGTGGCGTGGTCGGCCGCATGGCGGATTCCGCTGGCTCCATCAGCGAGCAGAGCCTGAACCTGACCTCCACCATCAACGACACCCGCGAACGAGCCGACAGTCAGAGTCAACAGACCAGCCAGGCGGCCACCGCCATGGAGGAGATGACCGCCAGCTTCGCCGAAGTGAACAGCAACACTCAGACCGCTGCCGAAGAGATGGGCCGCAGTCACACCGCCGCCGAGCAGGGTCATGATCGTCTGGTGACGGTGATCGAGGCGATCAACAAGCTCAGCGAAGAGGTGGGTCACTTCTCCGAAGTGGTGGCCTCCATCGAGCGTGACAGCCGTGACATCAGCGGCGTGCTGGACGTCATCCGTGGCATCGCCGAGCAGACCAACCTGCTGGCGCTGAACGCCGCCATCGAGGCGGCCCGCGCCGGTGAGTCCGGTCGTGGCTTCGCCGTGGTGGCCGACGAAGTGCGTCAGCTCTCCAGTCGCACCAGCGAGTCCACCGCCCAGATTGAAACCATCGTCAATAAGTTCCAGGAGAGCACCCGTCGTGCTACCGAGGCGATGCAGGCGGGCCAGACCCAGGCCAGCCGATCCGTGGAGCTGGCCGAGGAAGCGGACGCCGCCTTCGAGCAGCTGCGCGCCTCCATCAATCGCATCACCGAGATGTCCGAGCACAACGCCACTGCCATGGGTCAGCAGACCACGGTGGCCAGCGAGATCAGTGGGGCGATTCAGGTGATCAGCGAACTGGCGGAGCAGAGTCTGGAGCAGACCGAGATGGCCAAGGATCGTTGCGAGCAGATGAGCCGCCTCTCCACCAAGACCCACGGCCTGTCCCAGCAGTTCTGGAAGCAGAGCGTCCAGCGCGAATACTGAGCCCTATCAGACAGAGAAAAGCCCCGGCCATCCGGGGCTTTTTTGTGGCTAGAAGCGGTAGAGGGCGGTGGCCTGCAAGTAGCTGGAACCGCCGCGCAGTGGCTGACTGTAGTCGGTGTCCTCATCCTGCACCTCGATGTGGCCCAGTTCCAGCCCCAGGTCCAGGTAGGGCTCGGGAGAGGCGAACAGGTTGATGCCCAGGTGGGTGCGGTCCACCTTCTCCACATCGGTGACGATCTTGCCCACAAACAGGGTGGAGCGCAGGGTGTCATTCCAATGGTGCTGGTAACCCAGCATGGCGGCGGCGGTGGTTTCCAGCTCGCCGTGGGCGATGTCCTTGGCGGCGGAGGTGCCGACGTAGCGTCCCAGGTTGCCATGGTGAAGTTGCAGCTGCAGCTTGTCCTGACCCAGAGACAGGCTGGCTGAGACAGAGCCACCCAATCCCAGCTCCGCCAGTCCATCCGGGTCCAGATAGCGGGCCAGGCCACTTAGCGACAACTCCCCCCAGTCGCCTTGCCAGTCCCGGCGCAGGATCAGGTCCGGCATCCAGTCGTTGTTGTCATCGATGCTCTGGCCATCGGACTGGGTGCCGTAGGTCTTGGGATTCTCCAGGGCCAGCTGCCAGTGCTCGCCCTGGTAACGCAGCTGGGCCTGACGCACCATCGCCTCGCCCACCAGCGGGCCACCCAGGTTGGTGGTTTCCGGGAAGCTGGCGCTATTGACCAGGGTGGACCAGGTCTGGCCTGCCAGGACGTCGCGGTAGGCCAGGTAGGCGTGACGCAGGCGGGGACTGTAGGAGTTGGAGACCACGGTGTTGCCCTGGGCCGAGCCGGCAAAGTCCACCTCGATAACGGCACTGAGCCTGGCCTCTTTCAGGGCCAGACGAATACGGCTCTCCTGACCGCTGAACTGGGTCTTGGCGCTGTCCTGCTCCGCCGGGGTGTCGGCGCCGGTCCAGATGCCGGCGTAGGGGATGTCGCCGTGAACCGACTTGAGATCGGCCTTGATGAAGCCATTCAGCTCAATGTCGGTGGCGCAGCAGAGAGGGGAGGCCAGCGTCAATGCGGCCAATATCAATTTCTTCATGATTCCTAGCGAGTCCGGGGCGCCGTCTCGGGGGAGGCGGCCTAAAAAAGAGAAAGGCTCCCCGACGTGCATCGATGAAGTGAGTGGCAGGGAACAAGGGGATAAACCCTGCAAAACGCTGATGCCAGAGTGTGAAGTCGCGAGTTGGACACTCATGCACACTGCCGGGGAGCAAAAACACCAACAGCAGGGCGGCCCGTTTCGTTGAGCCGACCCTGTTCTGACTGGCGGGAGTTACTCTAAAGGGCCCGGGCAACACCCTGGGTGAGGGCAGTCACATTTCCTCTGGACGAGAAAGGTTTTTCTTGAGGCCACTAGGGAAACTTTTTTCACCTGTTGCCAATACTTTATGTCGATCCACTTCACGGCCTGCACTGCCGCGATGTGGCCCCGCTCTCGTCCTGGCCATCCCGTAACCTGTTTTCGTCATAGTGTGTGCCCGGCAGCAGAGTGCGGGTGAGAGTTGGCGTACTATGATTACCGACCTATCCAATTGGATTTAAAGAGTATTTTTGACTCATATTCAAAGGCCGGTCAACAGAATAATAACCTTCGCCGTGATGCAGTACCCGAGAGCGGGATTATCAGGAAGAAAATGATGAAGTTGGAACTGAAACTCTTACCGGCGCTGCTGTGCGCCGCTCTGCCGATGCTGGCCCAGGCCTCAGAGACCCAGCCCTACGCCCCCTCCTACCTCAGCGTGGTGGGCGACAACGCCCCACAACTGAAGGATTGGAGCGACCCCAAGCGTTGTAAAGGGTGCCACCCCCGTCAGTGGGAAGGCTGGCAGGGCTCCATGCACTCCATCGCCTTCATCGACCCGGTGTTCCAGGCCGAGTGGGCCCTGGGCGACCGGGAAACCGACGGCGCCACCAAGAACCTGTGTGGCGGTTGCCACACCGCCGTGGGCACCGTCACCCAGAAGGTGGAGTTTCACCCTGAGACCGGCAAATACGGCGCTTTCACCACCGAGAAGATGGCCACCACCGGGGTCTCCTGCGACGTTTGCCACAGCGTCGAAGACACCAACATGCGCCACACCTCCATGGGCGAGCATGGCAACGCGTCTCTGGCCCTGGCCAATGACGGCATCAAGCGCGGCCCTCTGACAGACCCCAAGGCCCGGGGCCACAAAGCCAAGTACAGCGAACTGCACACCAAATCGGAGTTCTGCGCCAACTGCCACAACGTGTTTAACCCGGCCCACGACTTCGCCCTGGAACACACCTACCAGGAATGGAAGGAATCCGAGTACGCCGCCAAGGGGATTCAGTGCCAGGACTGTCACATGGTGCCGGTGGACGCCGCCATCCGTGTGGCCGATGAGATGAAGCCGGTCTCCGAGCTGGCGGATCATGGTCTGGGTGGGCCGGCGGCCCGAGGCGGTAAGGAGCGCGCCCTGGTGCACGACCACGGTTTTGTCGGTGGCAACGCGGTGCTGGCACCTCTGCTGGGCGTCAAGAACGGTGAAGAGCACGCGGTCGAGGCGATAAAGCGCCTGCAGAGTGCGGCCTCTCTGGACGCCAAGGTGGTGCAGCAGGACGACCAGGCCACCCTGCAGCTGACGGTGCACAACCGCCGCGCCGGCCACGCCCTGCCGACCAGCCTGACCTTCATCCGCCAGATCTGGCTCGAGGTGGTGGTGCGTGATGACGCCGGTCATGAGCTGCTGCGCTCCGGCACCCTGACGGACGAGAACTTGCTGCCAGAGGGCACCGTGGTGTTCCAGGATGCCTCGGTGGATGAGAAGGGTAAGCCGGAACACAAGCCTTGGAAGGTGGCTCGCTTCGTCCAGGAGAACACCATTCCCGCCAAGGGCAACAAGACGGTGGAATATGGCTTTGAGCTGCCCGAGGGTGGTTACAGCGTCGAGGCCAAGCTGCACTACCGCTCTTTCGATCAGAGCGTGGCAGACTTTCTGCTCAGCGACAGGGTGGTGGTGCCTTCGGTGGTGATGACCAGACTCAGCCAACACTTTGCGGCTGAGTAAGGGCTAACCTACAACCCAAAAACAAACCCGGCTGATTGGCCGGGTTTGTTGTGTCTGGGGCTACAGCAGAGGCAATCCCCTAGCTTGGCAGAACTGTCGCCAGGGCTGGGACTGATGCGTGTCAGTAAGTGCTTGCTTACCTTCTGTGTCGCTTTTTATGGTGATCTCTTTGGCCAGCAACAGGTGGTGAGGGGCACCCAGCGCCTGTTCGTCGGCGTCGGTGACCGCATCCTCCAGCCGTTTCAGGTAGTAGCTGCCACCGTTGGAATAGATCTTATCTCCGACGATGGGGTGACCCAGGTGCGCCAGGTGGGCGCGGATCTGGTGTTTACGACCGGTGACCAGTTCGCACTCCACCAGGGCGCAATCACTGCCCCTGGCCAGCACCCGGAATCTGGTGTGGCTCTGCTTGCCTTTTTCCTGTTCACCGCACACATGCATCTGGCAGCGAATGGGGCTGTCCTCTCTGGTGCCCAGGCGGCACGTCAGTTCCTGCTGATCCCAATCAGGCTGGCCCCACACCACCGCGTGGTAGACCTTGCGAACCATCAGCTCCTTTAACCTGGGTTGCCAGCGGCTGGCGGCGGCCTTGTCTTTGCCCAGCAATACGATGCCGCCGGTTTCCAAGTCCAGTCGATGCAGCAGATGGGCATCGGGCCAGTCACTCTCGCGGCGCACCAGCGCCACCAGAGTGTTGATGATGTTGCGGGTGGTGCGGCTGACCGGCAGACCATGGGGTTTGTGTACCGCGATGATCTCGTCTCCCTGCCACAGCAGTTTCCAGCCGGTGTCCACCGGGGACTCGAAGTAATCACCAATGCGATAGCTCAGCTGTTGCCCCGCCTCAAGCACGGGGTCCCCTTCGGCCTGAACGCCGTCGACGCAAACGGCGCCCTCATCGACGAAGGCCTGCCAGGTTTGCTGATTCAGATAGGGAAAGCGGGCGCGCAAAAAGCCATACAGGCGCTGGCCTGCATCGCTGGGGGTAATGGTGTCGTTAAAGCTGGTGGTCAAAGGGCGCCCTCCTGAAGAGGGGGCAGTGTACCTTAAAGGGGGCACGCCCAACACTGCGGCACCTCACCGGGGAGCGTGCACCGAAGGCCGAGAGACTCGGCCAAGCGCCGAATCTCTTCGAGAGTGTTGTGATCAGGCGATCTTGAATTGACCGACCTGGTTGTCCAACTGCTCTGACAGTTCACCTACCTGGTTGCTGGCGGCACTGGAGCCCTCTGCATTCAAGGCCGTCGACTTAGCCTCGTCACTGATGTTGACGATATTGCGGTTGATGTCTTCGGCCACTGAGGTTTGCTGCTCGACGGCGGTGGCGATTTGGGTAGCCATGCTGGAGATGGTGGCTACCGATTGGGTGATCTGGGCCAGAGCTTCACCGGCCTGGGCTGCCTGGCGGGTGCTGTTCAATGCCTGTTCCTGGCTCATCTGCATGGCGGCGGCGGCATCCCTGGTGCCGCTTTGCAATTGGCTGATCATTTGCTGAATCTGGTCGGTGGATTCCTGGGTACGTTTGGCCAGGGCCCTCACCTCATCGGCCACCACGGCAAAGCCTCGTCCCTGCTCCCCGGCACGGGCCGCTTCGATGGCGGCGTTCAAGGCGAGCAGGTTGGTCTGGTCGGCGATGCCAATGATGACGTCGAGGATGGTACCAATGTCACCCACATTGGTTTCCAGCCTCTGCAGCACCTGAGCCGCGTGGTCCACACCGTTGGCCAGGTTGTTGATGGAGGCGGTGGTCTGGTTGACGACCGCATCGCCCTCGAGGGCATGCTCATTCGATTCCTTTGCTGCCCGTGCGGCTAACTCGGCGTTGTTGGCCACTTCGGTTACCGTCGCCTGCATCTCATTCATGGCCGCGGCCACCTGATCGGTTTCCGATTGCAATTGCATCATCCCTTGCAGGGTCTGATTGCTGGACTTGGTCAACTGGACTCGTGCCGAGGCCATCTGCAGAGTACTCTGATGGAATTCGCCGAGAAGTTCACGAATGTTGCCGACAAACTGGTTAAAGCTGCGGGCAACGCTGGCGATTTCATCGCTTCCTGAGTCGTCCAGGCGGACGGTCAGGTCTTTGGAACCGGAGGCGATGCCTCGCATGGACATTTCCAGCTCGGCCAGTGGCGTCAATGTGCGGCGATACAGCAGGGCCATCACACCAATGATAAACAGGCCTATGAGGATGCTGCCCCAAAGTAACGCCTGCTCGGCATCCCGAGTGGACGTGAGCGTGTGTTCCATCGCTTGCTGCAACTCGGCATCCAGTGACTGAGAAAGCTGATCGAGATTGTCGGCCAGAGTGCCGGATGCATCATCGAAGCCACCACTGCCCTTCATCAGCTTGTTGCCCGCTTCGGTGCCGAGATTCAGGTAGGCGTTGGCCATATCGACCCCGGCGTGGTGAAGCGCGGTAAGCTGCTGCTTAAGAAGGGTGGCGTCCTGGGTTAGCTCCGGAGCAAACTGGACCAGTTTGTCCAGGCTCTGCATGGCGCCCTCCAGACTGGCATCGGCTTCCGCCATGGCCTCGTCACTGCGGGTGGCTCCGACGTCGGTCAGAAACTGCTGAATCTGAACCACGTAATAGCGGCTGTCCTTAAGGGCAAACACGGCGTTGACCAGGCGTTCCTCGTTGGCGATGCCGCTCCTGGTTTGGGTGAGTTGGTTATGGGTGCTCCAGAACAGAACGGCCAGTGCCAGCAGGGTGAGCGCGATCGTCAGTTGAAGCATGCCCTTAATGGAGATGTGAAGGTTCATAAAGGTCCGTTCTATCGGGAATGATTTCTATTGACTCAAAGTAATTCTCTCGACTACACAGTAACCTCAGGTGGTTCTCAAGTTTTTTACGTAGGTTTATTTGCGAATGTGAACAAAAACAGTCTTTGAATAATGTTTGCGAAAACAACCGTCTAAGGATAAAGATTTCAACCCTTGCCGATTCTGCGGAGGAGGGCGAATTAAATATAGGTGTTGTCCAGAGGGAATAATATTAACTATCTACGAGCCATTTATATTCAAAATGAGAATGGATATACCTAACATTTGTTTTTGACAATATTCTAAGGGAAATAATGTCGGCATTGAGTTGTTGGGGGTTTATAGTTACATGGGAAACTATGTCTTGCCAGTACCGTGTTACAGGCAGGTGCTCTCGGTTGGTTCAATGGTTAACGCCAGTGTGGAGAAGGAGGGCTAAGGTTATAGGTGGGATCTGCACCATCAGGAGTGAGCCGATTATGGTCAAGTGGGATCAGACACGGTGCGAGTGCGCCGCAGCGCTGCTTTTAGTCATGTCTGCGATAGCCGCCGCGAACGATACCTTGCCCGGCCCGCAAGAGACTACTTCGGTGCAGTACCTTGCATGTACCGAGGATATTGGCTCTCTGTTGGAGCAAATCAATGCCATCAGGGCCAAAAGGGCCAATTGCGGTGGCATCTATATGGAGCCGGTGACAGCACTTCGTCAGAGCACTTTTCTGGAACATGCCGCCTTCGAGCATGCCTACAGCATGGCGACTCATAACTTCCTCAGCCATACCGGACGCGACGGCGCCGACGTGGGCCAGCGGGTTCGTTCCTATGGATATGAGTGGCAGCTGGTGGGAGAGAACATTGCGGCAGGGCAGCCGACGGTGGAAAAAGCGATGGAGGAGTGGTTATCCAGCCCAGACCATTGCCGGAACCTGATGTCGCCGGACTACAGAGAAACGGGTTTCGCTTGCGTGGCCAATCCGGGGACTGAGTATCGCTTTTACTGGGTGCAGGTATTCGCTGCACCATTTGATTAGCAATGTCTAACTGAGCCTGCGCTTCTTGCCGTCTGAACCAGGCAGGCAGTTGGCAATGGGAATCACTAACCCCCGTGTGCGCCGGATGTATTCGGCGGCAATCACTCCAGGCACCAGCCCTGCTAAGGCCCACCAGCCCACCAAAGTCAGTTCCAAGTGATCGGCGACGATGCAATAGACACTGCCCAGCAATGCACACAGCAGAGCCGGAGCCACAGCGACTTCCAGCCACAACATCACAGCGAGCAGGCGCTCAAACGGGCGCATCCAAGGTCCTTTTGGTCGAGAGTAGGGTAAGGATGAGTCGATTTTAGTCGTCGAATCGCGGTAGGGATATACCTATAAAGTCCAAAGAGAAGGGGGACTTGGGTCTTGCATCCAATTTGATTCAGCTTTGTTACCAAAATGTATGTAGCTGAGCTCCCACAAGAAATTTAGTTCTATATGTAATGTGCATAGGAAATCACCCGTACGTCACAACTAGTCATAACAAAATAGAGGAGAGGTCATCAGGTGATAATTTGTGATTACTCTAATCGTCATAAACACCACTGCTAATTTCGACGCAAGTTCGATGTAATTGTGAGCGGAGGTTGAACAGATGTCTCTTTTTCGTCGTCAGGCTGTCGAGGCCCAAGGAAAGCGGCTACAAGGCGAGGTGTGGCTTTCCCAACCTTTGTCACTGCATGTGTTGGCTTCGACTTTGCTTTGTATTGTCTTGTTGGTGGGGACCTTTATTGCGTTGTCAGATTATGCGCGAAAAGAGACAGTGAAAGGTTATCTTAAGCCGGACAAAGGAATGGTCAATGTCTATGCTGATGGGGCAGGTGCAGTAAGGCGACTGCATGTTAAAGAGGGTGAAGTCATTCGTAAGGGTCAGCCCTTGGTGACTATTTCTAAAGTGCGCTCTTTAGCGTCGGGAGGAGAACTGGAGCATTCCTTGACTGAGGAGATTTCACAGCGGCTGGTATTGATTCAGAAAGAAAGGGATAAAAGAAAAATAGTCATGGAGTTAGAGGAAAACAAACTGCATGAAGAATCAAAGTCGCTAGAGCTATACTTAAATACCCTTCAGACTCAACGAAAAACATTGCTTCAAAGGTTGTCACTGAAAACCAAGTTGTTCGCAAGAGCTGAATCTTTATATAAAAAGCAGTTTATTTCACACGTTGAATACCAGAGTCAGAAAGAGCAACTGCTACTTGTTCGTCATGCCGTGGAACAGGCTGAGTCTGACATTGCTAATGTGAGAATGAAGCAAAATCAGACTAAGTTAAAATTAGAAGACCTTCCGCAGCGAAGCCAACTTGAACAAGTAGAGCTGGATAGGCGTCGTGTATCACTTCTTCGTCAGCAGAAAGAGGTGGAGAATAGATTTCGGTACGTAATTCGTGCCACCACTTCTGGAGTAGTTACTGCAATCCGTATTTCCGATGGAGAGTTCTTAAAGTCAGGAGTGGCCTTGCTTAGTATTCTGCCGGAGGGAGCAGTTTTGGTCGCGGAGCTGTTGCTCCCAAGCCGCTCTGCAGGATTTGTTAAGAGCGGTGCTATTACGAGGCTTAGGCTTGATGCATTTCCTTATCAACGATTTGGCTCTATTGAGTCCACTGTTAGTCAAGTCGACAAGGCGATTTTAACTTCACACGATGTCCGATTACCGATCGAATTAGGAGAATCTTTTTACCGCGTTCGGGCAAATCTACCTAAGCAAAGTATCGATGCTTATGGGTACGCTATTCCCCTGAGAAGTGGGATGTTACTTGAAGCTGATATTATCTTAGAGCGTCGATCGCTGATGCAGTGGCTACTCGATCCCATCTATAGCCTGAAAGGGAGGATCGGCTGATGTCTGATGCTGTAAGTACAGACTCTCTGGATTTTACTGGCATAAGGCGAGTACCGGTGATCCTTCAGGCTGAAGTCGCGGAGTGTGGCTTAGCCTGCCTTGCCATGGTAGCAAGTTACTTTGGGAGAAAGGTTGACCTCCCAGCGATGAGGAAGAGATTTAGAGCCAACCTGAAAGGAATGAACCTTCAGGAGATGGTAGAGGTTGCTAATTCGTTGGGGTTGGCAAGCAGAGCCCTGAAATGTCCATTGGAGGAGATTGGTAAGTTAAAAACTCCATGTGTAATTCACTGGGACATGAACCATTTTGTTGTGTTGAGCAAAGCCAGTAAAGCAGTGGTGACTATAATTGACCCTGCTACGGGTCGTAAGCAAATGAAGTTAAATGAGTTTGCAGATCATTTTACGGGAATTGCACTGGAGCTCACGCCGACGTCTGATTTTACACGAAAAGATGACCGAGAAAGAATGACGCTGAATCAGCTTTGGACCAAGATGGTTGGTTTTAAAAGAAGTTTAGTTTCTCTTCTTGCAATGACTTTATTAATTCAGTTGCTTTCATTGTTGTCGCCCTACTATATGCAATGGGTGGTTGATGAAGTTTTGTTAAGTAGAGATTCATCTCTTTTGAAAGTGCTTGCGATAGGTTTTTCTTTGTTGGTTATCATAAATGTCGTTGTTTCAGTTGTCCGTAGCTGGCTAATCGTGAGGTTGTCCGCTCAGTTTAATTTTCACCTAGGTGTAAACCTACTTCATCACCTTTTTCGGCTTCCAATGAGTTTTTTCGAGTCCAGGCATATAGGGGATTTGGTTTCTAGGTTTGGTTCTTTAGCTCAGATACGAGAGAGGTTGACTACAGGACTAGTTGAAACATTTGTTGATGGGATAATGGTACTTACAGTCTTGATTGTGATGTTTGTTTATGATGTTAGGTTAACCTTCATTGTTTTAGCTGCTGTTTGCCTTTATGCTATCTTAAAACTGACTCTATATCGCTCTTTGAAAAGGACCACAGAGGAGTCTATACGAGCTTCGGCAGCAGAGCAAAGTACCTTTTTGGAGAGTATTAGAGGAATACAAACAATTAAATTGTTCGGACGAGAGTCTCAGAGGCAAAATCTCTGGCAGAACCAGTATGCAGAAGTAATCAATGCAGATATCAGGCTGGGGAAATTAGAAATTAGCTTCGATTCTGTCAATAAACTGCTTTTTGGACTAGAGAATGTGGTCGTAGTTTATGTTGCGGCACTTGCAGTAATGGATGGAGTCTTGAGTGTTGGAATGGTCCTGGCCTACATGGCTTATAAACAACAACTCACTCAGCGTGCCTCCAACTTTCTTGAGCAGCTGATGATCTTTCGGATGTTGAGGCTACACATTGAGAGAATCTCTGATATCGCTTTGGCTGAAGAGGAGAAGCATAGGGAAGGAACGGATACTCTGGATCAGGCTCAGGGTGGCTTAAGAATTCGTGGTCTGGAATATGGTTATGAACCTTCGCAGCCCCCTTTGTTTGAACAGTTAGCTTTTGATGTCATGCCGGGAGAGCATGTTGCGATAGTTGGGCCGTCAGGAAGCGGAAAAACAACGTTGATGAAGTTGCTCCTTGGGCTTATAGAGCCAAATGCTGGAAGCATCTATTTGGATGGAGTAGAGATTCGAGGGCTTGGCAACAGGCGTTATCGGGCGGAGGTCGCAGCTGTGATGCAGGACGATACACTGCTTACTGGCTCTGTGGCAGACAACATAACATTTTTCGACCCTGAGCCAAATATGTTATGGATGCAAAAGTGTGCACAGATTGCGTCCATTCATAATGAGATACAGAAGCTACCAATGGGCTATAGCAGTTTAGTTGGAGATATGGGAAATCAATTTTCAGGTGGCCAAGTTCAACGAATTTTGCTCGCTCGGGCTTTGTATAAGCGACCAAAAATTTTGTTTCTGGATGAAGCTACTAGCCACCTGGACCTAGAGAATGAAGCAAGAATATTACATGAGATCAATGGGTTGACTATGACTAGAATAGTGATTTCCCATCGTCCGGAGACAGTTAAGAACGTCACTAGGGTATTGGTGATTGACTCTGGTTGCATTTCTGCAGTCGATGTCGCTAATTGGGAGACTGGTCTTATAAAGAATTTAGGCTCAACTGAGGGCCTAAATCAAGGGTCCTAACACCCTTGAGCTGGCGCTTGGTTTATAAGCAAACTATGTTTATGTATCAAGCTTATTTAAACATGGATGTAAAATAGGATGTGATATGAAGGAATTGCAATCGGAACAGTTGGGCTCAGTTACTGGTGGCTCTTTTAGCCCTGGCGAGCTTGCTGGTGCTATGGGGGCAGGGTGTGTTACCGCAGTAATGGGGGCTTCTATAGCTACAGGTGGTACATCAAATGTGGCCTTTGGTCAGGTTTGTGCTGCTGGAGCAGTTATTGGTGGCTTTGGGTACTTGTTTGGTAAATTCATTGAACAATACTAAACTTTATCGGAGGGGAGGTCATTAGGCCTCCCGATGAAATATGACAAACATTATTTATAGCTTTTCATTTGTTTTTTTTGCCACGTCATTTTTTAATGATGTTATCTTCAATATAGATTCTAGGTTGTATGTATATATTACTTCAGCACTCTTAACCATTCCTGTGGTTTACTTTTCTAAAAAAAATCTTAGGGATGGAACAGGTTGAATTGGGGATTTATTGTGAGATTTATTTGCCCAAGTTGTAAGGTGAGGCTAAGTCATAAATGATATGCTTCACCTTGCATAGGAAAAATCTGGTATTTATTCACCTTAAGATAAAGATATTGCTTCAAAGGCTATGTGTGGAATTGTCTACTCTTCCTCATTTGCTACCATGATATTATTTGAGCAAGTGATGGAATTGAAAGTCCATTATGAGAATGGTTGGCGGCAATAGGGGAGGCCATAATGCTATGATGTGCAAAATCATTAGCTTTCTGAGAGTGATACTTTTCTGGCTTTCTTTGATTTGTATTTTTGTTTTTATTTCTGCGGCAGGGTGTGAGTATAAAGCAAAAGGTTTTTCTTATGATTTCTTGGAATGCATTATGTGGGTTGGTTTAGCATTAATGTATACGTCAATATTCTCTAAGGAAGTAAAGTATTGAAAAATGCTGTATTCACATCATTGTTCGGTCTTAACTGGACAACTGACTAAATTAACACTAGAGTTTTTTGTTGAACCTTGCCTTTTGAATAGTAATTTTGTATCTGGGTTACATTCTGTATGGATAAGTCTGTCGATTTTTATTTAAGCTTAAGATTTGTAGTCTGAATTAACCAGTTTATTCCGCTTTAACCCCCGGTACACGTTCTTGCACAGCTTCGCCAGGCGGGAGATGTCCCCCAGCTTGGGCGTTTCGCCGTGTTCCAGTCGGGTTTCCCAGTCGCACAGCTCAGTGTCCACCAGTTCCAGCAATTTCTTCGGGCAGCCTACACAGGTGTCGCCACAGATCTCCGCTTCGGGCACGCCAAAGGGGAAGGCGTCCCTTACCTGTTCAATCAGTTGGGCCATGGCGGTGCGGCAGTCGGGTTTCACTGTGGTTGCTGTGCTCTGAAAAAGAAAAGGCCCAGTCTCGTTGACTGGGCCTTTGTCGTCAATGCGTGGTTGGCGCTTAGGCCAGCTTCGGCAACATCGGCTTGAGGAAGCGGGCGGTGTGGGACTCTTTGTGAACCGCCACCTCTTCCGGGGTGCCGTGCACCAGAATCTCGCCGCCACCGGAGCCGCCTTCCGGGCCCAGATCCACAATCCAGTCCGCAGTCTTGATGACGTCCAGGTTGTGTTCAATGACCACCACGGTGTTGCCGTGGTCGCGAAGGCGGTGCAGTACGTCCAGCAGCAACTGGATGTCCTGGAAGTGCAGGCCGGTGGTGGGCTCATCCAGAATGTACAGGGTCTTGCCGGTATCGCGCTTGGACAGCTCTCGGGCCAGTTTCACCCGCTGGGCTTCACCGCCGGAGAGGGTGGTGGCTGACTGGCCCAGGCGAATGTAGGACAGGCCGACGTCCATCAGGGTCTGCAGCTTGCGGGCGATGGCGGGCACCGGGTCGAAGAACTCGCGGGCTTCCTCGACGGTCATCTCCAGCACCTGGTTGATGTTCTTGCCCTTGTAGTGCACTTCCAGGGTCTCGCGGTTGTAGCGCTTGCCCTTACACTGGTCACAAGGCACGTACACGTCCGGCAGGAAGTGCATCTCTACCTTGATCACCCCATCTCCCTGACACGCCTCGCAGCGACCGCCGCGGACGTTGAAGGAGAAGCGTCCTGGCTTGTAGCCACGGGAGCGGGCTTCATGGGTGCCGGAGAACAGCTCACGGATTGGGGTGAAGATGCCGGTGTAGGTGGCCGGGTTAGAGCGCGGGGTACGACCGATGGGGCTCTGGTCGATGTCCACCACCTTGTCGCAGTTGGTCAGCCCCTTGATGGCGGTGTAAGGCGCCGGTTCTTCCACGGTGGCGCCGTTCAATTCCCTGTGGGCAATCTTGTAGAAGGTGTCGTTGATCAGGGTGGACTTGCCTGAGCCGGACACACCGGTGACGCAGGTCATCAGGCCACAGGGGATGGTCAGATCCACGTTCTTCAGGTTGTTGCCTCGGGCGCCAGTCAGCTCGATGACCTTCTTGGCGTCGTAGGGGGTACGCTCCTCGGGCACGGCAATCTGTTTCTTGCCAGACAGGTACTGGCCGGTGAGTGAGTCCTTACTGTCGCAAATGGTTTTGTAGTCGCCCTGGGCCACCACCTGACCGCCATGCACCCCGGCGCCGGGGCCAATGTCCACGATGTGGTCGGCGGTGCGGATGGCGTCCTCGTCGTGTTCCACCACGATCACCGTGTTGCCCAGATCCCGCAGGTGGGTGAGGGTGGCCAGCAGGCGTTCGTTGTCTCGCTGGTGCAGACCGATGGAGGGTTCATCCAATACGTACATTACCCCCACCAGGCCGGCGCCAATCTGGCTGGCCAGGCGGATGCGCTGGGCTTCGCCACCGGAGAGGGTCTCGGCGGAGCGGTGAAGGGTCAGGTAATTCAGGCCCACGTTCACCAGGAAGCCCAAACGGTCGTTGATCTCCTTAAGCACCTTCTCGGCAATCTGTGCCCGCTGGCCCTGCAGTTCGATGCTACTGAACCACTCCAGCGCCTGACCGATGGACCACTCCGACAGAATCGGCAGGTTGATCTCCTCGATGAACACGTTGCGCGCCTCTTCCCTCAGGCGGGAGCCATCACAGCTGCGGCACTTGGTGGTGCTGATGTACTTGGTCAGCTCCTCGCGCACCGAGTTGGATTCGGTCTCTTTGTAGCGGCGGTTCATGTTGTTGAGGATCCCCTCGAAGGGGTGGTTGCGGGTGACCACATCGCCGCGATCGTTGACGTATTTGAAGGCGATGCTGGTGCGGCCGGAACCATTAAGAATGACGTCCCGCGCTTTCTTGGGCAGGTCCTCGAAGGGTTCATCCAGGTCAAACGTATAGTGCTCCGCCAGGGACTTGAGCATCTGGTAGTAGTAGAAGTTGCGCTTGTCCCAGCCACGGATGGCGCCTTCGGCCAGGGAGGCGGTGGGGTTAGTGACCACTCGCTGTTCGTCGAAGAACTGCTGCACCCCCAGACCGTCACAGCTGGTGCAGGCCCCAGCGGGGTTGTTGAAGGAGAAGATGCGCGGCTCCAGCTCGGCCATGGCGTAGCCGCAGATGGGGCAGGCGAAGTTGGCGGAGAACACCAACGGTTCAGCCTCGGCGTCGTCCATGGCCGCCACCTTCACCACACCGCCGGACAGCTCCAGGGCGGTCTCGAAGCTTTCCGCCAGGCGTTGGGCCAGGTCGGGGCGCACCTTGAAGCGGTCGATCACCACTTCGATGTCGTGTTTGACGTGCAGTTCCAGCGGCGGTGGATCGGACAGGTCGCACACCTCGCCGTCGATGCGGGCGCGGATGTAGCCCTGGGCCGCCAGGCCCTCCAGCAGCTTGGTGTGTTCGCCCTTGCGTCCCTGAACCACCGGCGCCAGCAGCATCTGCTTACTGCCCTCCGGCAGGCTCAGTACTTTATCCACCATCTGGCTGACGGTCTGGGCCGCCAGAGGCTGCCCGTGAGTGGGGCAACGGGGCTCGCCGACACGGGCAAACAGCAGACGCAGGTAGTCATACACCTCGGTGATGGTGCCCACGGTGGAGCGCGGGTTGTGGGAGGTGGACTTCTGTTCGATGGAGATCGCCGGCGACAGGCCCTCGATGTGGTCCACGTCTGGCTTCTCCATCAGCGACAGGAACTGACGGGCGTAGGCGGAGAGGGATTCCACGTAGCGCCGCTGGCCCTCGGCGTACAGGGTATCGAACGCCAGAGACGACTTACCTGAGCCGGACAGGCCGGTAATTACAATAAGCTGGTCTCGGGGTAGGGTCAGGGAGATGTTTTTCAGGTTGTGGGTGCGGGCGCCGCGAACGTCAATCTGATCCATGATGCTGCCGGTTGGAAAAAGAATTTGAGCAGTATCGCATATTCTCTATTCGCTGGGCACTTCAAGGAAATCGATGGTCTTAATCTGCATTGTAAAGGCGAGTTTTCGGAATAGTGGGACAATCAGTGCCGAATCGACCCTGTGAAGGTGAGAAAGCTCTGTTAAACTGTCGCCCCTCTGGCGCCGAGAAAAACAACGATTTTGAGGAAGTAGATTGTGAGTAATGGGTTAAACCCAACAGAACGCAGAGCGGCCTTTACCCTGGCCAGCGTGTATGGGCTGCGGATGTTCGGTCTGTTCCTGATCATGCCGGTGCTGGCGATCTACGGCCAGCACCTGGAAGGCTTCTCTCCCATGTGGGTGGGCCTGGCCATCGGTGGCTACGGCCTGACTCAGGCACTGCTGCAGATCCCGGCGGGGATGCTGTCCGATAAGATCGGTCGCAAGCCAGTGATCACCATAGGCCTGATCCTGTTTATCCTCGGCAGCCTGGTGGCCGGCATGGCGGAGTCGATTCAGATGGTGACCGTGGGTCGTGCCCTGCAGGGCATGGGTGCGGTGGCGTCGGCGGTGCTGGCTCTGGCCTCGGATCTGACCCGTGAAGAGCAGCGTCCCAAGGTGATGGCGGTGATCGGCTCCTTCATCGGCCTGGCGTTTGCCGTCAGCCTGGTGGCGGGTCCGGCGCTGGCTGAGACCATGGGCCTGTCCGGTCTGTTCTACCTGACCGCGGTGCTGGCGTCTGCCGCCCTGCTGGTGGTGCACGGCCTGGTGCCCAACGCGGTGCGTCAGGCCCCGACCGGTGATGTGGTGGCGGTGCCCAGGCGTTTCCTGAAGATGCTCAAGCATGGTCAGCTGGTGCGTTTGGACATCAGTATCTTCGCTTTGCACTTCATCATGTGCGCCCTGTTCGTGGCCCTGCCCATCGCTGTGGTCGACAGCGGCCTGCAAGCCACCTCTCACTGGATGCTGTATCTGCCCGCGTTGCTGCTCTCCTTTGTCTTTATGGCACCGATGATCATCTACTCGGTGCGCAAGCAGGACAGCCGCCGCCCCTTCCTGATGGCGATGTTGTTGCTGGCCGGCTCCATGCTGATCATGGCCTCTGCCCATCACAACCTGTGGATCCTGGGTGCGGCCACTCTGGTGTTTTTCACCGGCTTCAACTATCTGGAAGCCTCACTGCCGACCCTCATCTCCCGCCTGAGTCCGGCCGGGGACAAGGGCTCAGCCATGGGGATCTACTCCACCAGCCAGTTTATGGGCGCTTTCTTCGGCGGTTCCATCGGCGGTGGCATGTACACCATCTTCGGTGCCGAAGGGGTATTCCTGGTGTGCGCAGGCTTGACCCTTATTTGGTTTATCCCCATGCTGGGACTTAAAAATCCCAAGTCCGTCAAGAGCATCACCATGGATGCTCATATCAATGACGACGCCCACGCCCAGGCGCTGGCGGGAAGACTGCTGACGCTGCCCGGTGTCGCCGAGGTGACCCTGATCCTGGATCAGCAGGCCGCCTATCTGAAGGTGGAGTCGGAGTTCGATATCGAGCAGGCAAGGCAGGTACTGGCGGGCTAACTTTAGTCAACTCGGAGGACAATATGGTCAGAGGTTTGCTCCTGGCACTGCTGTGTTGGGTGAGCGCCGTGTCGGCGGCTCAGAAGGTGGATCACCTGAGTGTGAACCAGGTGGTGTCCCGCTCCAATGAGCCTCTCAACCTGACCATGAACGTTGTCGGCGACCCCTTCGTGGTGCAGCAGTTGCGCTTCTTCCTGCTGCAGAACGGCAACCGCTACCCCCTGGCCCGGAAAATGGATGGCGATTTCCTCATCCATCTGAACTCACAAGTGCCCGCTCGGGGCTCCCGTATCCAGGTGGTGGTCACCAGCCTGTTTCAGGATGAGCCGGACAAGCTGATCTACTTCAACATTGATCTGGACCCTGCCTCAGGAGGGGTGCCCACGGTGACCCGCAAGGTGGCTCAGGATGCCTCTGTGGCCAAGGCCACCGAGGTGGCGCCCAAGCCGCCGAAACCCCGTAAGCAGGAATTGAAGCTCTGTCCCATGGAGGGGCGCTCTTTCTGGAGCATGGCCCGGGAGACGGCGCCGGCTTTGGGCGTGGGCCACTATGGCGCCATGTTGGCGCTATTCCAGACCAATCCGGAGTGTTTCCCGGGTGGAAATCCCAATCAATTGATCTGCAAAGAACTCAGGTGTCCGGACCCCGATTCTCTGCGGGAGTGGCAGGATGAAGCCGCAGCCAAAGCTCGCTTCAAGGAGCTGATGAAAGCCTCTGGCAAGTGATGATTCCGGCCCTGTGCTGTGGTAACCTTTGCCGATTACAACAAGTTCAACATTGGAGACAACGATGGCCAGCCGTGGCGTCAATAAAGTGATTCTCGTTGGTAACCTGGGACAGGATCCCGAGGTTCGTTACATGCCAAACGGTAATGCCGTGGCGAACATCACCGTAGCAACCAGTGAAACCTGGAAAGACCAGCAGGGTCAGCAGCAGGAGCGCACTGAGTGGCACCGTGTTGTGATGTTCCGTCGTCTGGCCGAGATCGCCGGTGAGTACCTGCGCAAGGGCTCCAAGGTTTACCTGGAAGGCAAACTGCAGACTCGTAAGTGGCAGGACAACAATGGCCAGGACCGTTACACCACCGAAGTGGTTGCGGAAGAGATGCAGATGCTGGATTCCCGTGGCGGCCAGCAAGGCGGCGGTTTCCAGGGCGGCCAGCAAAGCGGCGGCTTCCAGGGCGGCCAGCAAAGCGGCGGCTTCCAAGGAGGCCAGCAAGGTGGTGGTTTCCAGGGTGGCCAGCAAAGCGGCGGTTTCCAGGGTGGCCAGCAAAGCGGCGGTTTCCAGGGTGGTCAGCAGCAGTCTGCTCCCCGTCAGGCAGCCCCTCAGCAAAAGCCTGCCGCTGCGGCTCCTCAGCAAAAGCCTGCCGCGCCTCAGCAGCAGAACCAGCAGCAGAGCTACACCCCGGATCTGGACGACGGTTGGGACGACGATATCCCATTCTAAAACCGGCCCGGTTTCCTAGCGAATATCAAAAAGCCCCGTCACTGACGGGGCTTTTTCGTTTCGGCACTCAATCCCAGAGCTTGCTGATGCCCCAGGCGGCTGCGGCAATCAGTGCCACAGGCGCGGCGGCGGTCAACACGGCGCCGGTGGCCATGCCTCCCCCAAGCACTCCTCCGGCGGTGGCCATGCCCGAGGAGATGGCGGCGGCACCTGAAGTGCCGGCCGCCCCCAGAGTCGAGGCTACCGCTGCCCCGGTGGTGCCGGCAGTCGCCGACATGATGGTGGCGGCGGAGCCCCCGGCGACGGCGGACGCGGTAGTTGCGGCGGTTCCTGCGGTGGCGGTGGCGCCGGCGGCGCCAATCACGGATGAAGTTTTGGACATAAGGATTCCCCTTTGAGTGATGTTGGTATTAACAGGAGGTGGCTTCCATGCGGCGCAACTGGCTCCGCAGGTTGAGATAGGCGCGGCGATCACTAGGGGTGGCCGGAATGACGGCGATTTTGCCCCAAGGGGTGATCAGCTTGCCGTGCTTACGCCCCTTTCGGAAGGTCCAGCCCTTGGCGATGAACTGTGTCACCAGGGCGGCGATGCTGGGTTCTCTGCTGTATTTCATCTGATGCTCCAAGAGCTGACTAACTCGATGAAATCAGGATAAAATGGCCGCAAGAAACCTAAAAGGTACAATTTGGTTGTACCAAAATGGGAAGTGTTGTTATGCCAAGAATCGACCACAGGGCCATGGGGGTCCACCACGCCTTGGATCTGATGGTGTCGGCTCAGATCCGCTTGTCACCGGAGCGGGACCTGGAGCGCTACGCCTGGCTGTTAAAGCTGACTGACCGGCTGTCACAGAAGCTGGAGGCGCAGCCGGAGAAACACCGGCCTTATCTCGCTCACTACGTGCTGTGCTTGTTCCAGTCTGAGGTGTGCGAGCGCCACGTGAAAGCGACTCATTGGCAGCAGTTTATGACCCAAAACGCCGCGGGCAGCACCGGCATTGAGGAGAATAAGATCAAGGCGCTGCAAGAGTACAACGCCGACTTTCGCCGGGCCCTGGTTCGCAGCCTGCTGCAAACGCTTACTGAGAGAGCCGGGCTGGATTTTTCTCTGGTTGACACCTTGTGCGGTGAGTTGTTGGATGATGCCGACCTCACGTCGCAACAGGTCGCCCCTGAGTATCTGCTGGATCTGGTGATGAATGCCTATCTGGTCTCCGACCCCTTGGCGCCGCTGAAGCTGCTCAGCTATGGCGTCAGTAAGGGCTTTCTCCGTACCGAAGCGATCCACCCCAGTGATGAGGTGCCGGACCACTTTGCCGAGCCCATTGTTCGACTGGCGTTGTGGCGGGAGTTTCAGACTGTGGCTCATAGGGTGTGGGAGACCGAATTTCGTCGCGGCATCAAGGAGGAGACTCGAGACTTTGACTCTGAGTTGTTGATTGATGAAAAGCCTGTAGCGCTCACGCACACCAGCCGCAAGCTGACCGTCGACATGGCGCTGATGGAAACGCCGGCAGGTCAGCGGCTGATTCGCTCTCTGTTTGTCGGGCCAGGAGCGCAAGGCTCTGCGATGGCGGTGGCCCCCATGACCAAGATGGATCAGTCACGCCAGTCATTGGCCAAGCTTCTGGAGTATGTTGCTTCAGACCGATCCCGGCAGCTGTTTGTGGATAAGCAGGGGCGGGACTACCGTTTCGGCAAAATGCTCTCCATGACCTGTGCCCTGCAGTTCCACCTGTTCCTGTTTGGTCAACGCGAGAGGCTGGACTTGCCGGTGTTCTCCGGCGGTGATGAGCAGAAAGCGAGCATGGCAACGGAGCTGTCCAAGAGGTTGCGACAGAAGTTTGGTATCAGCATCAGTGCCAAAACGCTGTATCAGACTCACAAACAGGATCGAGAGGGCCTGTATCCGGCACTGTGGCGCCAATGGCAGATCTTTGCGCTGGTGCACTCAATCAATGTGGCCAATTGGTATGAGCATCAGTGTTACTGCAGTTGCATTCAGGAGCGGGTTGCTCAGTTGTCTCAACGCCAGTCTTGAGTGAACAGGTGGAAGCGAGGGGCCTGTTCAGGTTGTTGTCACTTAAAGGAAATTGCGGAGTGGATCTCAAAAGTGCCAGCCAACAGCGTGCCCGGTAATGATAATCATTGTTATTCGCATTGGTTGGCTGTAGCTTTGCTTTGTCGCTTTTCAATCTCAGGTCAGGCGGCATGGAACACTCCCCACTGAGCCCCGGTGCCCTATTGGTCGGGTGCCTGCTCCCCCTTAATGCGGACTGCCTGCCGCGGATGGGGTGACGGCTGGGCGGGAATTGCATATATCCCTTTCACATTTGCCTGTTTGTTGAAAGAAACGCGCAGCTGGGGGAGTGTTCCCCTCTCTATTGAGAGCCGTTCGTCATTAATTCTCCCTTGTATCACCTTTTGGTGACCATTCAAGCCTACCCTTAGAGGCGGCGGCCTGTTGATCCGGGCCGCATTTTCTCTGAACAGGAGGCGATCTTTATGGATGTGCTTTATAAGGCAAGTGTGACCACCACAGGTGGCCGGGACGGCTATGCCCGCTCCAGTGACGGGCTGCTTGATTTACCGCTGGCGACGCCCAAGGAGCTCGGGGGAGCCGGCGGTCGTGCCACCAATCCTGAACAGTTGTTTGCGGCGGGGTATTCCGCCTGCTTCATCGGGGCGCTCAAGTTTGTCGCTGGCCAGGAGGGGATGGAGATTCCCGAAGATACCAACATCTGCGCCGAGGTCGGCATAGGCCAGATACCCGGCGGATTTGGCCTGGATATCGATCTGTATATTCACCTTCCCGGGCTGGATCAGGGGGCGGCGAACGCCCTCACCGAAAAGGCCCATCAGGTGTGCCCCTACTCCAATGCGACCCGGGGCAATGTGGAGGTCAGGTTGCAGGTGTCGGTGTGATTTGAAGGCAAAAGGGTTTAAGGAGCCGTTTCTCAGGGACGATCTTTTTGTTTAACGGCTCTAAATTCCGGTTTCAAGGCCGACACTTTTCCTTACATATAGGTAGGGATTCCCGCCGCATTGCGGTAACTTAGGCAAAAACGAGCGGAGATCTGCCAGTCCCGCTCTGTACCAAACACAGTATTGAAGTGATTAAGCCCGGCAGCACAAGACCGGGCCTGACAGGGGCGTCAATGACAACAACCAGGGAACAGACCCAACGACTGCTCTCATTTTGGGTGGCTTCACTGAGCATCGTGGTATTCGCGCTGATGGTCAGTGCGTGGACCGCGGCGTTTTCCCACGCCAATCGCAATCAGCAACAGAATGTTCAGGCCCTGGCGGCCACCATGGAGCGCCAGTTTTTCCGCAACTCCGATCTGGCCGCATTGGATCGCTGGTTGCCGGATCTTCTGGTCAGCTACGAATTTTCCCGTTTTCGTCTCGAGCGGGACGGCAACGACCTGTATCACTGGCAAGCTCCCTATCCTTTGCAGCGCCATCAAAGCCACTTCGAGGTACGTCTCTCCAATGACGTCAGCATGCAGGTGGTGATGCCTGCGCCGCAGATATTGATGGGGTTCAGCGCCCGGGAGTGGGTGGTGATCGGGGCAGGCTTGCTGGCCTCCCTGGCCATGGTGCTCATCGGTTACTTCTGGCTGACCCGGGAGATGAACGGGGTGGAACTGCTGGCGGCTCGAGGCAGGCGCATTCTTGATGGGGAATTGGGCTTGGCTGCCCGGCGCAACAGAGCGGAGCGGCCCATCAGCGTCGCTAAGGCTCTGGGTAAGCTCCATCGTGCCTGGCAGGAGGAGAAGGCGGCCAAGCGCAAACTGGATCACTTCATTCGGGCCAACACCTTCCTGGATGCCGAGCTGGGCATTGGCAACCGCTCCTTCTTCGAACACCGGCTTCAGGCCCAGGCTGAGGGTGAGGAGATCACCCAGCAGGGAATGGTGGCTCTGTTGCAGTTCACCGGACTCGAGGGGTTGCCTGTGGCTGAGCGCAAGAAGGTGAAGCGCCAGTTTATCGAGTTGGCCCGTCCGCTGATTGCGGAACACTTCGACACGGTGTTTGCCAGCCGCAACTCCCTGGAGCTGGCACTGATGGTGCCGCAGCTGCCCTTGAAAGAGTGCGAGGGGCTGGTTTCCAAGTTGATGAAGTGCATCGAGATGATCACCCTGCCTAAGGGGGTCTACCGGGATGAGCTTATCTATATCGGCGTGGCCTACTACAACCGCGGCGATACCCCGGATCAGGTGCTCAGAGAAGCGGAGATGGCGCTGAAAGCCGCCCTGCTTCAAGGGGAGAGTGGCTGGTTCATGTACGACAAGGGGGCCGTGGACCGAGAACTGGCCCAGGGGTCGGTGCGTTGGCGCAGCATGATTGAGAATGCCCTGGCCAGAGATGGACTGGTGTTGTTTATGGCGCCGGTCCTGACTCAGAAAGGGGAGCTGGCGCACCTGGAGGTGTTCAGCCGCATGCGTTCGCCCCAGGGTGAACTGCTTCGCGCCACGCTCTATCGCACCATGGCCTGGCGTTGTGGTTTTATCCCACAGATTGAATTGCGGTTGGTGGAGATCGCCCTGCGCAAGTTGCGGGATCACGATTGGCCGGTGCGGGTCTCCCTGAACATCTCCGCCGAGTCTCTGCTGCACGAACGCTTCATCAAGCGACTCAAGATGCTGTTGGCCAGCTACAGCAGTCGCCGCCAGCAGCTGATTTTGGAGATCAATGAGCGAGAGCTGGTGACTCAGGCGGATCAATTGGAGAAGCCCCTGAGTCAGCTGAAGTCGGTGGATTGCCTGCTGGCTGTGGATGGCGTAGGCCAATCGGTTGAGAAGCTGGACTATGTGGAGCGATTCGGTGTGGACTTGATCAAACTTCACAACAGTCTGGCCCAGAGGGTTCATCTTCGCCCCGAAAATCAGTTGTATATCGGCAGTGTGGTGAAAAGCCTGGAGCAGGCCAAGGTGATTATCCTGGCCGAGGGGGTTGAGCTGGAGGAGGAGCGCGAGCGCCTGGAAGAACTTGATGTGGTTGGATATCAGGGTGCGCTGGCCGGAAAAGCCAGTGATAACCTGGATGCATTGAAGCAAGCGTTCTGATTTTTTGACGCTGACGCATTTCTGACAGGGATGATGGTTAGCATAAGGTCTTGTGATACTATTGCCGCATATGCATTTATACTGAAAGCGCTGCTCAATAATCTAATTCAAATAATCTTCAACTGGCGGGTTTATGGGGATATTTTCCAATCGGTCTCAAGAGCCGATTTACATTGGTGGATATTTATCAGGCAATCTGTGCCATCTGGCCGCTAAGGAACTGCGCCTTTCACCCGTGTCTGTTGAGAGTGCCGAAGGGTGGCGATCTTTGCTGAATCAGTTGCCTAAAGGCCAGAAAACGTTCCGTTTACTGCTCTCTTCTGACTGCTACGAAGTGATCACCGTCGACCGTCCCAATGTGAATGAGTCCGAGCTGGTCGCCGCCCTCACCTGGTCGGTGAAAGATCTCTCTGCCATCCCCCTTGAGCATCAGCAGATCGATTACTTCGAGCTGAAAGTTCAGCCTGCCGGCCCGAAAAAGCTGCAGGTGGTGGTGGCGGACCGGCGCAAGATCCAGCCTCTGTTGACGTTGCTCAACAGCTTCAAGGTGAAGATTGAGCTGATCACCATCGAAGAGATCGCCCTGACCAATCTGATGCCCAAGGATGAGCGCCCCCATCTGATGCTGTGCCAGCTTCGGGAAAACCAGCTGAGCCTGTTGGTCTCCGTCGGCGGCGAGTTTGTGCTGCAGCGTCTTATCAGCGGGGTGGTGTTTGCCGAAGAGCAGGACGAGATGACCCGGCAGATGCAATTTGACTCTCTGACGCTGGAGCTGCAACGTTCGCTGGATTACCTGGATCGTCAGCTGAGAATGCCCATGCCCTCCAGCATCTCCCTGCTGCTGCCTGTTGAGCTTCAGCAGTGGCTTGAGCCCCGCATCCAGACTCTGTTTGAACTGCCGGTTGAGTCCATTGCCACCGTAGACCGGAACGTGCTGAATTGCATCGCTGCGGCTGTCCTGGAGGAGTCTCCGGAGGTGCAGGATGAAGCATAGAGTCAACCTATTCCGAGAGGACCTGCTGCCGATTGAGCTTCGGCTGAGCTTCAATCGCATGCTGGTGGCCACGCTGGTGGTTGTTGTCGGCTTGTCCGCCCTGGCTGGATGGCTGAGCTATGAGACCAGCCGGACTCAGACGAAACTGACGGCGCTCCAGAGTCAGCAGAGCCAGACGGAGGAGCAGATTAAAACCCTGACCGCCGAACTGTCGGCCCGGCAACCGGACCAGCACCTGCTGCAGCAGGTGGACCTGCTCCAGCGTCAACTGGAGGCGATGGATCTGCTGTCGGCTGAGCTGGATCGGCGCAGCGTGATGGCCAACCCTGGTTTCTCCAACCTGATGCGGGACCTGGCCCAGAGCAGTGATCAACAGGTGTGGCTGCAGCGCTTTGGCGTTTCCGACAGTGGCATCTTGCTGCAGGGGCTGGCCCAGTCTCCGGCGGCAGTGCCTCAGTGGCTGGGGCAGCTTGGCCTGAAGCCCTCTCTGCGCGGCCGATCGCTGAGCCAGTTCAACATCAGCGGTAATGACACCGGCCCGGTGACCTTTACCGTGGGGCACGAAATTGAGACCGAGGAGGCCAGGCCATGAAGCAGCTGGATCGGTTGAGACAACAATTTGAGTCCCTGACCTCCCGGGAGCGGGTGCTGGTCTTTGGTGCCCTGCAGGTGATGGTGCTGGCCATCGGGCTTTTGATGGTGGCCGAACCCATGTGGCTGAAGCTGCAGCAGATGCGCAGTTCGGTGACTCAGGTGGAGAGTCAATTGCCTCAGTTTAAAGCCCAGGTTCTTGAGCTTAATGATCGCCTGACCCTGGACGTAAACGAGTCCAGTCGCGCCAGGCTGCAGGCGCTCTCTTCGGAGATCGAGCAGGCACAGGCGGCCCTGGGGGACCGGGTGATTGGTCTGATTCTGCCGGAGCAGATGCCCTCGGTATTGGCGCAGATGCTGACCAGCGCTTCCGGGGTGGAGCTGGTGTCGCTGGTGTCGAACCCCTCCGAGCCTCTGGCGGCGGGCAGTTCTCTGTATCAGCATGGTCTGACCCTGAAGCTGAAAGGGGAGTTCTTCAGCCTGATGAAGGTATTGGGCAAAATGGAGTCTCTGCCTCAGCAGTTTTACTGGCAGAAAGTGGATTATCAGGTGGAGTCCTACCCCATAGCGGTGATGACTCTGGACATTTACACCCTCGGAACTGAGAAGGAGTTGATTCGTGTTGGTACGCGTCCTCGCACTGACTTTGAGCTTTTCTCTGGTCGCTGATATTCAGGCCGAGTCCCTGAGGGATCCGACTAAGCCGCCCACCTGGGCGGCTCAGGCCCCTCAGGCGGCAGCGCCGGTGGCGTCCAATGGCCAGTTGCAGTCCATTCTGGTGTCCAAAGATAAGCGAGTCGCCATCATAGGTGGTCAATCTTTCGAGACGGGAGCCGCCCTGATGGGATCGAAAATAAAAAGAATTGAACGAGATGCAGTCTGGCTGGCGGATGGACGCAAGCTGGTGCTGTTTCCCAAGCTAGGTGTCCAACTATGAGAAAAATCAGGGATTCGATGACCCTACTTCGTTGCCTGCCACTGGCGGCCGTGCTGTTGGCCGGCTGTCAGTCTCTGCCGGAGGACCGACAGGACCCGGTGGACTCCAAGCAGGCACTGAACAGGGCGCTGGAGGAGCAGCAAGCCAAGAGCAACCAGGTGGCCCCCCCCATGGCGCTGCCGACGGACGTTGCCCGGGAACTGGCGGTGCCGCGTTTGCCCGATAACCGCCGGGCTCAGCCCCTGGTGGATGTGGCGGCCAAGGATGTGGATGCCCAGGTGTTTTTCGCCAGTCTGGTGGAGGGCAGCCGTTACAGCGTGGCGGTGCACCCCGGCGTGCAGGGCACCATCTCCCTGAACCTGAAGCAGGTCACCATCGACGAGGTGCTGAAGACCGTCGAGGATATCTACGGCTATGATGTGCGCCGCAGCGGCCGGGTGTTGCAGGTCTTTCCTACTGGGATGCGTTCCGAGACCTTTGCGGTGAACTATCTGCACATGAAGCGTGCGGGCCTGTCGGTCACCAGTGTGAATTCCGGTCGCCTGACCGATGACAACAACAACGACAGCGGCAACAACAACTCCAACAACAGTTCCAACAACAACTCCAACTCCTCCAATGACAGTGGTAACGGGGAGTCCAATAACAACCAGAGCGCCAATGGCACCCGCATTGAGACCCTCAGTGAGACCGACTTCTGGACCGAGTTGAAAGAGAGTGTCACCACCCTGGTGGGCTCCGGGCAGGGCCGTTCCGTGGTGATGCTGCCTCAGGCGGGTCTGGTGACGGTTCGCGCCAACCCGGAGGAGCTGCGTCTGGTGGGCGAGTTCCTGGGACAGGCTCAGGAACACATGCAACGCCAGGTGATTCTGGAGGCGCGCATTCTGGAAGTGCGACTGAACGACGGCTTCCAGCAGGGGATTCAGTGGACTCTGCTCGATGATGGACAGGGCGCCAGCAACGTTTGGTCCGGTGGCACCACCGGTGGTGAGTTTGGCAACCAGGTCACTCAGGCGCTGGGCAACCTTACCAGCCTGACCTTCTCCAACTCCGACTTCAATGCGGTGATCAATCTGCTGGATACCCAGGGCGATGTGGATACCCTCTCCAGCCCCAGGGTGACCGCCACCAACAACCAGAAGGCGGTGATCAAGGTGGGCACCGATGAGTACTTCGTGACCGAGATTTCCAGCACCACCACGGTGGCGGGCAATACTGCCATCAACAACCCGGAGATCGAGCTGACTCCCTTCTTCTCGGGCATCGCCCTGGATGTGACGCCGCAGATCTCCAAAGAGGGTGAGGTGTTGCTGCACGTCCATCCTTCGGTGTCAGACATCTCTGAGCAGGTGAAGACCATCAACGTATTGGGTGACCAGGTGGAGCTGCCCCTGGCCCAGAGTGACATCCGCGAGTCTGATACCTTGATTCGCGCCAGCAGCGGCGACGTGGTGGTGATCGGCGGCTTGATGAAGACCTTGAAAGAGGACATCGAGTCCAAGGTGCCTCTGCTGGGCGACATTCCTGGCCTGGGGATGTTGTTTACCAACACCGCTCAGCGCGAATCCAAGACCGAGCTGGTGATTTTGCTCAAGCCTACGGTGATTGAGAGCGGCACCTGGAAACAGCAGCTGGAGCAGTCTCGTTCACTGATCGACACCTGGTACCCAACAAACTGAGTTTATGTATCTGTATCACTTTGGTTTAAGGGAGTTGCCATTCTCCCTTACGCCCAACACTCAGTTCTTTATGCAGATAGCGCCCCATGTGGAGGCGCTTCAGGTTCTGCACACCGCTTTGGCGGCGGGTGAGGGGTTTATCAAGGTGACCGGCGAAGTCGGCACGGGTAAAACCCTGTTGTGCAGAAAGATGCTGAATGAGCTGGGCGACCAGTATCAGGTTGCCTACCTGCCCAATCCCTACCTGAAAGCCGATGAACTGCGTCAGGCGGTGGCCGCCGAGCTGGGCATCGTTCCCAAGGGCGATCAACACCACCTGACCGAGGCGATCAGCCACAGGCTGATGGAACTGGCCGGTCAGGGAAAGCGGGTGGTGCTGCTGCTGGATGAAGCCCAGGCGCTGCCCGATGAGAGCCTGGAGGCTCTGCGTCTGTTCACCAATCTCGAAACGGAATACGCCAAATTGCTGCAAGTGGTGCTGTTCGGTCAGCCCGAATTGGAGCAGCGGTTGGCGGAGAGTAAGTTCCGTCAGTTGCGACAGCGGATCACCTTCGGCTATAAGCTGCGGGGGCTGACCCTGGAGGAGAGCTGTGGCTACGTGGAGCACCGGCTGGCCGTTGCGGGATATCAGGGTAAACCCCTGTTCAGTTGGCAGCAGATGACCTGGTTGCACCGGGCGTCCAGTGGCATTCCCCGGCTACTGAATGTGCTCTGCCACAAAACGCTGATGCTGGCCTATGGGGCCGGAGCGCGGGACAAGGTCAGCAATGAGATGGTTCGTTTGGCGGTGTCCGACACCGAAGCGGCTCAGACTCTGCTTCCCTGGTGGCGAGAGAACCTGCTGATGGTGCTGTCGCTGACCATGTTGGTTTTGGCGGGAACAGGATTGGCGCTGAGCCTCTATCTGGAGGGGCCCCTATGAGCGTCATCAACAAGATGCTGAAAGACCTGGACCAGCAGCAACGTCAGAGAATACTTCAGCCGAACCTGGCCAGCGCGACCCTCTCTCAACAGGGGCAGAGCAAACGCAGTGGCTGGTGGCTGATACTGCTGCTCAGCCTGGTGCTGACTCTGGTGATCTGGGTGGGGCTCTGGCCGAGGTTGCAGGCTCGGTTGGCGCCAGCGGTCCAGCCACAAACGGATGTGGCCGTGAGCCAAGCTGATTCTCTGCCCGGTGAAGCCACAGAGACGGCCGAGGCGCCAGACACGATTGGCGCAGTCGGTGACGTTAAAGCGTCGCCCAGGTCCGAGGCACTGCCTCAGGCGCAGTCCAGGCCCAGGGGCCAGGCCGAACAGTTGGCCGATGACCCTCAAGAGACGAAGATGACTGCCGCCAAGACGGAGGCGCCCTTCACTGAGCCTGCCGGGGTATCGAAGCCGGTGACCCTGGATCTGGCTGCTGCCCAAACGGTCGGAACTGCGGATATTGAGGCGGTAGCTGTTATTAAGGAGGCCAGGGTGGAGGAGATCGCTGAGCCCCAAACGCCTTTGACGGCTGAAGAGCCTGCGCCGAGCACAGAGCCTCACGCCAAACCTCAGGTGATGGTGGTGGCTCCGGCCAAGCTCTCCCATGAGCAACAGGCTCAGGCACTCTACCTGCAAGGCAAGGAGCAAGGGGGGACCGATGCACTGCGTCAGGCCCTGGCGCTGGATGAGTCTCTGCACCAGGCCAGGGTGTTGCTGGCTCAACGTTTGGCCATCGCCGACCCCGGGGAGGCCCTGGTGATGCTGGCAGAGGCGAGTCGTCGCTGGCCAGCCGAGCCGGACTACGCCCTGACCGCGGCCGAAGTGGCTTTGGGCTCCGGTGCCCGGGAGCAGGCTGCCTTGTGGCTGGGTCAACTGAATCAACAACCCCTGTCCCTGCCGATGATGGCCCGACGGGCGGATCTGGCCAGGGAGCTGTCGATGCTGACCCTGGCAGTCAGTGATTACCGGGGACTGGCCAATGCCGATCCCCAACAGGGACGCTGGTGGCTGGGCCTTGCCCACAGCCTGGACCGGCTTGGAAATTATGGCGAGGCGGCCTCCGCCTATCGCCAGGCGTTGTCTACCCGCTCTTTGTCGGACAGCGCCAGAAGATACATCGAGCAGCGCTTGCAACAGCTTGGAGACGCAGGATGAAACCTCAGTTAAAACAGCGTTTGGGTGATCTGCTGGTCAGTCAGCAGATCATTACCGAAGAGCAGCTGACTCAGGCGCTGACCGCCCAGCGCAGTGGTGGCCGCAAGCTGGGACGTACCCTGATCGATCTCGGGTTCATCGGTGAAGAGCAGTTGCTCTCTTTCCTGTCCCGGCAGATGAATGTGCCCTTCGTGGACATCAGTGAACGCCGGCTGGACCCCAATGTGGTCAAGCTGATCCCGGAGATGCACGCCCGTCGCTTCCGGGCCCTGGTGATCGACGCCGATAACACCAAGGCGACGGTGGCCATGAGCGACCCGGCGGACCTCGCCGCTTACGATGCCATCGTCCCCATGCTGTCGCCCCGCATGGTGGAGCTGGCCCTGGTGACCGAGGGCCAGCTGTTCGAGGGTATCGACAGCCTCTACCGCCAGACGGATCGCATCGCCTCCATTGCCGGCGAGCTTCAGCAGGAGCACCAGCAGGAGCAGGAGTTCGACCTGGCCAGTATCACGGCCCAGGATGCGGACAACGAAGCGACCGTGGTGCGGCTGCTCAACTCCATCTTCGAGGACGCCATCCGCATCCGGGCATCGGATATTCACATTGAGCCCGGTGACAAGGAGCTGAGGATTCGTCAGCGGGTGGATGGTCAGTTGCAGGAAACCGTCCTGACCGAATATGGCATCTCCAGTGCACTGGTGCTGCGGATCAAGCTGATGGCCAGCCTGGATATCTCCGAGAAGCGGATCCCCCAGGATGGCCGATTCCATTTCGAGGTTGGCAAGCATCAGCTTGATGTGCGGGTGTCCACCATGCCGGTGCAGTTTGGTGAGTCGGTGGTGATGCGACTGCTGGATCAGTCTGCAGGTCTGCTGGAGTTGGAACAGACCGGGATGCCGGCGGAGATCATTGCCAGGCTGCGTCATCAGATAAACCGGCCCCATGGCATGATCCTGGTGACCGGGCCGACCGGTTCCGGTAAAACCACTACCCTGTATGCGGCCCTGAATGAGCTGAACAAGCCCAACGCCAAGATCATCACCGTGGAGGATCCGGTGGAGTACCGGCTGCCGCGGGTGAACCAGGTGCAGGTAAACCAGAAGATCGGCCTGGGTTTCTCCGAAGTACTGCGCACCACTTTGCGTCAGGACCCGGACATCATCATGGTGGGTGAGATGCGAGACCAGGAAACCGCGGAGATCGGCCTGCGAGGGGCGATCACCGGTCACCTGGTGCTGTCGACCCTGCACACCAACGATGCCATCACCTCCACCCTGAGACTGATCGATATGGGGGCGGCGCCCTACCTGGTGGCCAGTGCCCTGAGGGCGATCATCGCCCAGCGACTGGTGCGCCGAATCTGTTCCCGTTGTGGCGAGCTGCACACACTTCCGCCTTCAGAGCTGGCCTGGTTGCGTCATATCCAGCCCCATGTGGCACACGAATCCCAGGGTTACCGCAAGGGACGAGGCTGCCAGTACTGCAACCATACCGGCTATCGAGGCCGTATCGGTGTGTTCGAGATGCTGGAGCTGGATGAGCCGATGGTGGAGGCCTTGCGTAAGGGCAGCCCGGATGAATTCGCCGCCGCCGTGCGCACCAGCGGTCAGTTCCGCCCGCTGGTGGACAGTGCTCTGGAGTATGCCGCTCAGGGGATCACCAGCATCGAGGATGCCATGCGTCTGGCAGAGGATGTCAGTGAGCTGGCCTCACCCCTGATAGACCGTGCCCACGAGATGAGAGACTGATATGGCGCACTACCGGTATCAAGGGCGGGATAGCAGTGGTGCCCAGGTGGAAGGGGTGCTGGAAGCGGCCAATGAGAGTGCCGCCGCCGATCAACTGATGCGGCGCTCAATCGTGCCTCTGCGGATTGAGGTGAAGCGCGAACCCCAGGGAATTGACCTCAGGGTGCTGTTCCGCCGCAAGGTGAAGATGGCGGATCTGCAGATGTTCACCCGGCAGATGCTGTCTCTGACCCGCTCCGGGATTCCATTGCTGCGTGCCATTACCGGCCTGGCGGAGTCCAGCCACTGTAAGGTGCTGTCTGAAGCCCTCAAAGATGTGGCCAGCCAGCTGACCTCGGGTTATGCCTTGTCGTCGGCACTCAATCAACACCCCCATGTGTTCAGTGAACTCTATGTGGCCATGGTGCACGTGGGGGAAAACACCGGTCAGCTGGATCAGGCGTTTGAGCGACTTTCTCTGCACCTGGAGATGGAGCAGGACACCAAGCGACGGATCAATGCCGCCTTGCGTTACCCCATCCTGGTGTTGGCTTTTATCGTGCTCGCCCTGGTGGTGATCAACATCTTCGTGATCCCTGAGTTCGCCAAGATGTTTGCCAAGTTTGGTGCCGACCTGCCCCTCCCGACGCGAATATTGATCGGCACCTCGGAGTTTTTCCTGAACTATTGGCCACTGTTGCTGTTGGGTCTGATTGGGCTCAGCGTCGGCTGGCGCATGTGGCTCAATACGGATAAGGGGCGCTGGACCTTCGACCGCTTCAAGCTGCGTATGCCCATTGTCGGCAGCATTCTGGACAGGGCGACCCTGTCCCGTTTTGCCCGCAGTCTGTCGATGATGCTGCGTGGTGGGGTGCCGGTGAACCAGTCCCTCTCTCTGGTGGCGGATGCGGTGGACAATCGCTTCATGCACGACCGCATCGTCGAGATGCGACGCGGTATCGAGGGCGGTGAGTCCATTACCCGTACGGCGGCACACTCCCAGCTGTTTACTCCTCTGGTGTTGCAGATGCTGTCGGTGGGGGAGGAGACCGGGCGCATCGATGAGCTGCTGGATGACGCCGCCGAATACTACGAGCGTGAGGTGGATTACGATCTCAAGACCTTGACCGCCAGGATTGAGCCGATACTGCTGATCATTGTGGCGGCCATGGTGATGGTGCTGGCCCTGGGCGTGTACCTGCCCATGTGGGACATGTTCAGTGCCTACAAGGGCGGAACCTGATGAATCTGCATCAGAGGGTGGAATTGCGCTTAAAGCGCGATTTTTCCCGGTTGCTCACCCTGGTGGTGGTGTTGGTGATGATCTTTCTGCTGCTGCGGGGCTGGAACGACAAACAGCCTGAGATTGACAGAAACCTGGCCTACATCATGCAAAGTAGGCTGGTGACCAGCCTCAATCTGGCACGGGTTAGCTGGATGCAACAGGGCAGGCCTAAAGAGATTTCTTGGGTTGCTCCGGCCTCCGAACGTGAGTCGGGACCGCTTCAGGCGAGGGTGCGTATGAATGACCGGGGTTGGCCCGACCCTGACAGTAATTGCGCTGACTGGTGGTCCATGATGATGGGAAGGGAGCTGTCCAATGGCAATATTACCCTGCGTAACGATGGCAGGAGTTGCTGGGTCAGTTTTCACTCACAGCCGTTTCTAAGGTATGATTCGGCGACAGGCAGCGTCATTTTGTTGTCGCAAGACGAATAATCGTCACTTTCGACACATAAGATTTTGTTTTGGGTACCCTAAGGGTACACTTTGTTTGGGATCACGTTTTTAAGCTTGAGCGACAGAAGGACGCGTAACATGAAGAAGCAGACCGGTTTCTCCCTGGTTGAATTAGTTATTGTAGTGGTGGTACTGGGCCTGCTGGCGGCCGTGGCGCTTCCTCGTTTTATCGACATCACCGATCAGGCCGAAGATGCGGCCTCCGAAGGCCTGGCTGGCGGTTTTGCCTCTGCCGTGGGCATTACCCGTGCTCAGTGGGAAGTGGAGGGCCGCCCTGGCACCAGCGTGGGACGAGTGGTCCTCGATGGCCAATACGTGAATGTGAACGCCTACGGCTATCCCTCCGGTCAGCAGGGGCAAGCGCCCACCGGCATGAACGCCACCCGCTGCCTGAATGTTTTCAATGAAGTTCTGCAGAGCCCGCCTCCGGCCGTATTGCGCAGTGCGAGCGCCGCGGCACTGGCCGATGCCCGCTACGCAGTGGATGTGAGCGATGGTACCGGCGGCAGTCTGGTGATCCCCGGTGGCACCGACATTACCGGTCTGGACGAGTGCTACTACGTTCAACTGGCCACTCTGGACACCGCCAACATGCCAGCCAGCTTCGATGGCAGCCAAGGAAAAGGCTTTAAATACAACCCTGGTACTGGCCAGGTTGTGACCTTCTCCAACTAAGACTTGTTGTAACTAGCACGGAATTAAGATTATGAACGCACAACGTGGTTTTACCCTGATTGAATTGGTGGTGGTGATCATCGTTCTGGGTATCCTGGCAGTCACCGCTGCGCCTAAGTTTATCGATCTGCAAAAAGATGCCCGCCAGGCAACCCTGCAAGGTGCCAAGGGCACGCTGCAAGGTGCCAATGCGTTGATCTACTCTAAAGCCGCCATCAACAGTGACCTGGATAAGAACTGCGCTGCGGCTACCAAGCCTGATGGTTGTGACGACATTGATGTTTCTGGATCCGCCACCAAGGTTACGCCGGTATACGGTTCCGTGGCCGCCGATGCGGATCAGATTCAGGCCGCCGCTGAACTGAGCGGTGATGAGTGGGATCTGGACGACAGTACCACCAGCGGCACCGTTTACATCACTCCAGACGGCGTAGCTGTGGTAACCGGCGCGGATAAATCCAAGGCTTGCCAGCTGGAATATGTGCCCGCCACCAGCAGTGTTTCTGCCAAATACACTCTCGAAGACGGCGGCTGTTAATAAAAATGACAGAGGGGAGGCTATGTTTCCCCAGTGATACTCTCTCGTCGAGGTTCAGCCTCGACGACTTTTGATGTTTTAGGGATCTGATTATGAAGCGACAGTCCGGTTTTACCCTGATTGAACTGGTGGTGGTGATCATTGTGCTGGGTATCCTGGCAGTAACCGCCGCACCTAAGTTCATCAACCTGCAGAATGATGCCCGCAAAGCCACTCTGGATGGGATGAAAGCCTCGGTTCAGGGGGCCAACTCCCTGATCTACGCCAAGGCGGCCATCGATGGCATTGAGAAGACCAGTGGTAATGTAGGCGCTGTGGCAACGACTAAGGGTTATATCGATGCGACCTACGCCGCTCTGAATAATGCGGTCGAGGCTGAGTTTGGTAGCGCCAAGTTAGCGGACGGTGACACTGCGGCTACCGCCGAATGGGGTATCTGGGAAGATACCACCAACAAAGCCGCTGTTATTGTGCCCGACGGCTTCACGGCAAACGGTACCTGCAAGCTGACCTACACCAATAATGACGGTGCAATTAGCTACGTTATTGTAAGCACCGGCTGTTAATCCAGTCAGGGCATAGCCTATGGGGCGACAGAATCGCGGTTTTACCCTGATTGAGCTGGTGACCATTATCCTTCTGGTCACCATACTTTCTGTCGCCGCCATGACCCGGTTCCTGGGGGCAGACCAGTTTGCGGTCCGCGCCGCCCAGGACCAACTCCTCTCAGAACTCTCCTATCTGCAACAACTCTCCCTGGCCGGACAAAACTGCCAATTGAGCGTGGCCCCTCGCGGCTTCTGGCTGCCTGCGTCCTGTGGCTCTCCCGCCCGGCAGAGCCGGCAGGAGCAATGCGATTCCGGGGATACCATCACCAATGGCGTCTGCCTCAATGATGGCGTCGGCCTGAATATGGCGGGCAGTACCACCTTCACCCTGGGGATGGATGACTTGGGCAGAGTGACCGGCTGCACCCTGACCGGCGGCATCTGCCGTCTGACCCTCACCGGAACAGAAACCCTTGAGGTGTGCATCGAATCCGAGGGGTACATCCATGGCTGCTAATACCCGCGGATTTACCCTGTTGGAGATGGTGGTGGGCATGGTGGTGATGGCCATCGCCCTGGTGATGCTGGCCACCCTGCTGTTTCCCCAGGCCGAGCGGGCGGCTCAGAGTCTCTATCAGGTCCGCGCCGCCCAGCTTGGGCAGGCGGTGATGGGAGAGTTGATGGGGCGGCAGTTTGACCGCAACACCCCCAACGGTGGCGGGCAAGTCACCAACCTGAACTGCACCAAGGTCACCACTGGCAACGACCCTACGGCCTGGGCCTTTGTGGAGGATTACAATGGCTATCGTGGCAGTGCCGATGATCTGTTGGGAAACAGTTCCTATGAGCGCTTCGGCTTGGAGGTGGATGTCAGCTGCAACACCGCCGCAGTCGGCAGCACCAACTGGTCTGGTGGCGCCAAGGTGATCGCTATTACTGCCGTTGCGCCGGATGGCAGCCGTTACCCCTTCCAGATGGTGAGGGGGAACTTCTGATGCGAGTTCGCGGCTTCACCCTGATGGAACTGTTGATCACCATGTTGCTGCTCAGCATCGTCTCCATCGGCGTCTCCAGCTTTGTCACCTATGCCACACGCATCTATGCCGACAGTCAGGCCTGGTCGGAGTCGATCAGTCAGTATCGTTATGGCTTGCAGCGCCTCTCCCGGGAGCTTCGGGATGCGTTGCCGGGCAGTGTGGCTGTCGGTGCCAGCGGTACCAGTCAGTGCGTGACCTTCCGCCCCATTATCGACAGCGGCCATTTCATTGAGGCGCCGGTGCACAGCAATGCCCGCCAAGTCTCCATTTTTGCCCTGCCTTGCTGCACCGCAACCCACTGCAATGCCTGCCACAGGTGACCGCGTCGAGTTGCAGCAGCGGAGTCTGCAGTCTGACTCTGGATCGGGATCTGATTCAGGGGGACTTCTCCGTAGGCAAACGCTTCTTTGTGGCGGGCAACAGCGTCAGCTATTGCCTGAGTAGTACCGGCAATCTCAGCCGGACGGAAAACGGCGCCACCAGCCTGATGGGGGAAGGGTTCGGCAATAATCTGGGTGGCTGTGATCTGTCGGACAGAGACAACGAGCAGTGCCCCTTCACCCTGCTTCCCCCCAGCCTTGCCCGGAATAATGTGGTTAAGTTGCAATTCTGGCTGACCGAGGCCGGTCAGTCCCAACGTTTTGCTCAGGAGGTCCAGGTTGAGAATGTCCCCTGACAAGCAGCGTGGGTCCACCCTGATCATTGCCCTGTTTATCGTGGTGGTGATGTTGATGCTGGGGGTGACCCTGGTGCAGATGCTGGACAGCCAGGATGACCAGATGGTGCTGGAGGTCAATGGCACCCGCACCTGGTCTGCCGGCCAGGCCGGTCTGGATTGGGGGCTGGCTCAGGTTCTCAATCGAGGTGCGGTGGCGGCAGATGCCGCCTGCGCTGCTGCCAGCGCAACCTTGAGCGGTGGCACCGGCTTGCCGACTGGCGCCGGTCTGGGGAACTGCCGGGTGCAGGTGAGTTGCATTCACACCGCGTTTACCCTGGATGGCGATGTGCGCAATCGTTTCATCATCAGCTCCAACGCCAACTGTGGGACCGGGGGCCTGGCCGTCAGCCGTGCCTTCGAGTCTCAGGCATTCGATTAGGTGAGGATCGCTATGGCACGGTTGAGCGCGATAATCTCAATACTTCTGCTGGTCTTGCTGTGCGCACTGCCACAGGCAGACGCGAAGCCCAAATCCAGAAGTTACATCGACATGGACGCCCACCCCACTGAAAGCCTCAAGGTGATGATCAACGAGATCAATGTGGATCGCGGCTATGTCGAGCTGTTTTTCCGTGAGACTCTCACCGATTCCACAGGCTGGCAGATCCAGTGGGCCAGTGCGGGAAGTCAGGGAACCTCAGTCGCTTTGGGGTGCGGAGATAACAGCTGCCAGGCCAATACTTTCAAGGTGTTTTACGGCTTCAGCTTTCACCCCAATCACATCGAAGTGATGGTCACTGCCCCGGCCAGCCCGACAGGCTCCAATAACGCTGTCGTGCACTATGTGCGATCATCAAACAATGCCAACAGCATCAAGAATAAGCAGATTTGGAGCGTTGAGGACAGCGTCGCCACCGACGTATTCAAAAACGGCAGTCTCACCGATATTTGTGCCAAGCCCGATGGCAGTGCGCTGGATCCGGATTGGGATCGGTGTGAACCCAGCGAAGGGACCTCCAATGATGGTGGTGTGGTGCCGCCCATTTCCGTGTTTCCCCGTTTTCAGCACCCGGACAGTACCATCACCTGTCAGGGGGCGGAGATTGGTGTTGACCTGTGCAGCAACGCCGATTGCTCCAGCGTCGACAGCACCAACTCCCTGGTGATCAGCCTGTCCCCGGACAGCGGGGTGACCTGGGAGAACCTGACTCGCGGAACCAGTGGCCAGTCACTCGAGGTGTGGCATGGCGATCGACTGCAGTTATGGGCGGCCAGCTCCGGCACAGTGACCATCGGAGCCGTGGGCCAGAGTTATCTGTGTCTCAGTGACAGCGGTGGCAGCAGCTGCAACATCGAATTTAAGGAGAGTGGCATTGACCTGAGCGTCTTACTGAACAATGCCAAGCAATCGGGTTTGACCGCTTGTCGCAATGACTACGATCTGCACCTGGCGTTGCTGGAAACCGATGCCGCCAACCCCAGGCGGTGCCTGCCGGTTACCAGCAGTGAGCGGGTGACGTTCAGCTTCGCCTATGTTGAGCCCTCTCAGCCTCAGGTTGAGGCAACCCTCGCCGTAGGCAGCGCGGTGCTCAAGGAGGGGCAAACCAAATCGCAGAGCCTCTCTTTTGATAACAATGGCGAAGCCACGATTCCAATCCAGTATGACGAGGCCGGCAGGCTTAACCTCACCGCTACCCTGGGCCGAGGGCAGGGTAGAGTGACCCTGAGCGGGGAATCCAAGCTTGACTGGCTGCCAGCCGGGCTGCATATCACTGCCGGCGATTCCCTGTGCACGGCGGGCGACGAGAGCTGCAACCCCCTGATGAAGGCGGGCAACAGCGTGGATGTGGACGTGACCGCCCACTGCTGGGTGGCCAACGACGACGGCAACTTTGGTAACAACCCCGGGACCCTCAACTTCCGCCACAGTGGCATCGATCTGGAGCCGGAGTTGGTGGCGCCCAGCGGCGGTCAGAACAGCGCGGATCTGCCTGCGGATGCCAGCGGCAATGCGGTGATTGGCAATGATGGCAGCGGCACCGTGGCCCGGATCCTGGACGAGGTGGGGGTATTCCGCTTCGTGCCCAAGAACGACATCGACTATCTGGGTCATCAGCTGGCCAAGAGCAGCATCAGTTCGGCCAACATTGGCCGGGTGACGCCGGCCTATCTGGGCGCCGAAACCACCAACACGATACTGGGTGCCTACTGCAACAGTTTCAGTTACCTGGGGCAGCCAGTGCCCTATACCGCCATGCCTGTTTTGACGGTGACCGGCTATGCCATCGACGGCAGCGTCACCAATAATTTCGATTCGGCGTTCTGGAATCTGCCCAACCCCATGAGTTCCAGAGCCTATGGCACCCAGAACGCATCGGTCACGGTGCAGGAGCCTTCGGGGATCGCCGTAACCGAGGCGGACGCCAATGATCTCGATGGCAGTCGCCGCTTCAGCGTCAACAAGAGCTGGATCAGTTTTGTCAGGCCGGTTTCTCCGGTTGCGCCCCTGGGGACCACGGCGTCCGGCAGCCAGACCACATTGAGTCTGCCCTCTTCGTCCTTCACCGTCAGCGGCGATCAGCTGTGCCTGGGGCAATGGGGAGACTGTCAGGGCAGCGCCTTTACTACTGAGAGTGGCGGTGCCAGCCTGGGATACATCCAGGGCCCGCAGCTACGATATGGCCGAGCCGTGCTGGCCAGTGCCTATGGCAGTGAAAATCAGGTGGTGCGCATGCCCCTGACCCTGGAGTACTTCAACGGCCAGCAGTTTGCCACCAACCTGCTGGATACCGGTTTCTATGGGGATGGACGGGCCCTGGACAGCGGCTCTCCCGCCACCTCAGGCAGAGTAACCCTCAGCGGTTCTTTGAACCCACTGCCGACGACTTCCGGCCAGGCGTACTCCCTGTCGGGCGTCTTCGAATCGCTCTCCATCGCCGGGACCGGAACGGTGACCAAGCCGCCGCTGTCCCTGGAGTACCATCTGGAACACCCCTTTGCCAGCCAGGCCGGTTGCACCTTCCCGGAGGCGGCCTCGATGGCGCCAACCTGGCTGCAGTGGTATTGGGACAAGGATCATCCCTCTGTGCTGCAGAATCCCAGCGCAGAGGTGACCCTGGGACGGTATCGCGGTCACGATAAGGTGATCTACCGCCGAGAGCTGTTCTGAGGATTCTGAGAAACTTAACCTATCAAAAAGGCGCTTTTTAAGCCGCGACAGAACCTTGGTGTCGGAAAATTGGAGCAAGTCGTTTTTTCGACACTGTGAAAGAACCAGTAACCCCAGTGGTAAAGCGGGTTGTGGATTGGTCGGGGCGTTGGTAAAGTTAGCTGATTTTCGCATTTCTTACCGTTTCGCATACAGGGCTGGTACATGTTCAAAAAGCTTCGTGGAGTTTTCTCCAACGACCTATCTATCGATTTAGGTACCGCCAACACGCTGATCTACGTAAAAGATCAGGGAATCGTCCTGGATGAGCCATCCGTAGTGGCCATTCGCCAGGAGGGACCCAACGCCAAGAGCGTTGCAGCCGTTGGTAGTGCAGCTAAGCGTATGCTGGGGCGTACCCCAGGCAACATCAAGGCAATTCGCCCCATGAAAGACGGTGTGATCGCCGACTTTATGGTGTGTGAGAAGATGCTGCAGTACTTCATCAAGCAGGTGCATGACAGCGGTCTGTTCCGCCCAAGCCCTCGGGTGCTGATCTGCGTTCCTTGCGGTTCCACCCAGGTTGAGCGTCGAGCCATCCGCGAATCTGCCCTGGGTGCCGGTGCCCGCGAAGTCTACCTGATTGATGAGCCCATGGCGGCAGCCATCGGTGCTGGCCTGCCCGTATCCGAAGCCACGGGTTCCATGGTGGTGGACATCGGTGGTGGTACTACCGAGGTGGCGATCATCTCCCTGAACGGTGTGGTGTACTCTGCGTCTGCCCGTGTGGGTGGTGACAAGTTCGATGAGGCGATCATCAACTACGTGCGCCGTAACTACGGCAGCCTGATTGGTGAAGCCACTGCCGAGCGGATCAAGCACGAGATCGGTTCCGCCTACCCGGGTGATGAGGTTCGCGAAATCGAAGTACGCGGTCGCAATCTGGCCGAGGGTGTGCCACGCAGTTTCACCCTGAACAGTAACGAAATTCTGGAAGCCCTGCAGGAGCCTCTGTCCGGCATTGTCAGCGCCGTGATGACCGCCCTCGAGCAGTCTCCGCCAGAACTGGCTTCCGACATCTCCGAGCGCGGTATGGTGCTCACCGGCGGTGGCGCCATGCTGCGTGACCTGGACCACCTGCTGCAGGAGGAGACCGGCATCCCAGTGGTGATCGCCGATGAGCCTCTGACCTGTGTGGCCCTGGGTGGTGGTAAAGCCCTGGAGATGATCGACGTCCACGGCGGTGACATCTTCGCCGAAGAGTAATTGGCGGATCACCGCTGAATGAAACCCTTCTTTATCCAAGGTGCGTCTCCGCAATACCGCCTGTTCATGGCGGTATTGCTTTCTCTCGCCCTGATTTTGGCCAACGACCGGTTGTTGCCCCTGCGCTCTGCCATGGCAACCCTGGTCAGCCCGCTGCAGTACCTGGCAAATCTGCCCGCCCTGGTGCTGGATGAGCTCTCCACCAACCTGTCTACCCGGGCAGAGCTCCTCAAGGAGAACGATCGCCTGCAGCAGCGTCAGTTGCTGATGAGTGAGCAGCTGCTGAAGATGGCCAACCTCCAGGAGGAGAACGCCCGCCTGCGTGCCCTGCTGCAATCCCCCACCCGCAAAGATGCCCGCCGCATGGTGGCCGAGGTGATGTTTGTGGATCGTGATCCCTTCAAGAGCCAGGTGCTCATCGACAAGGGGCTCAACGAAGGGGTGTATGTTGGCCAGCCTGTGCTGGACGACTCCGGCGTGGTGGGGCAGGTCACCGAGGTGGCCCAGACGACGGCCCGGGTACTGCTGATCGCCGACTTTACCCACGCCATTCCGGTGCGGGTGGCCCGCAACGACGTGCGTGCGGTGGCCCACGGCAGCGGCAAACTCAACCAGCTGGAGCTGGCCAATGTGCCCATGAGCACCGACGTCCGGGTGGGTGATCTGTTGATCTCCTCCGGCTTGGGACAGCGCTTCCCCGAAGGTTACCCGGTGGCCACCGTGACCCAGGTGGTTCGGGATGAAGGGATGACCTGGGCCCAGATCAGTGCCGAGCCCGTGGCCCACCTGGAACGAATCCGTTATCTGCTGCTGCTGTGGCAGAACGAAGTACAGGGCAATACGCCTCAGGAGAACACAGATGGATAAGCCACGGCGTTACGGCATCATCTGGATCAGCATCCTGATTGCCCTGTTCCTGCAGATCATGCCCCTGCCTCAGCTGGTGGCGGACTGGCGCCCGGACTGGGTGATGCTGGTACTGGCCTACTGGACCCTGGCGCTGCCCCACCGGGCGGGCATCCTGACCGCCTTTGTGGTTGGCCTGCTGCTGGACGTGCTGCTGGGGGCCACCCTGGGGGTGCGCTCGCTGGCGCTGTCGGTGGTGATCTATCTGGTGGTGCTGCAATACCAGAAGCTGCGTCACTTTGCCTGGCTGCAGCAGATGAGCGTCATCGCCATGCTGAGCCTGCTCAGCCATCTTCTGGTATTCTGGGCAGAATATCTGCATAGCGGTGTTCAACTCTCCTGGGAATACCTGAAGCCAGTGGTGATTACCCCGCTGCTGTGGCCCTGGGTCTTCTGGTTGCTCAGGCGTACCCGCCGTCACTACAAGGTTAAATAGTCATGATCCTGCCAAACTGCTTCCTGGCTTCCTCCTCTCCGCGTCGGAGAGAGTTGCTGGGACAGCTGGGCTGTCACTTTGAATGTGTCAGCCCGGAGATCGATGAAACCCCGCGAGCCGGGGAGAGTCCAACTGATTATGTGGCCCGTCTGGCCAGGGAGAAAGCCCGCGCGGGCGAAGCCCTGACCGATGGCAGCCGTCCCGTGCTGGGATCCGACACCGTGGTGGTGCTCGACGGCCGGATTCTGGGTAAGCCTGTGGATCAGGCGGATGCCATCGATACCCTGGCGGCGCTGCAGGGGCGCAGTCATCAGGTGATGACCGCCGTGGCTCTGGTGCAGGGTGAACGGCTGGAGCAGACCCTGGTGACCACTCAGGTCAGTTTCAGCGCCATGACCCAGGAACAGGTTCGCGACTATGTAGCCAGCGGTGAGCCCATGGACAAGGCGGGCAGCTATGGTATCCAGGGACTGGGCGGCGCCTATGTGAAGGCGATAAACGGCAGCTACTCTGCCGTGGTGGGCCTACCCTTGGTAGAGACCCGAGAACTCTTATCCCGTTTTTAAAAACTTGGAGGTCAGGTGCATCCCTCATCAGTCATCGGTACCGAACTACTGATCAACGTCACCCCCACCGAGAATCGGGTGGCACTGCTGGAACGCGGCCAACTTCAGGAGGTGCACGTCGAGCGGCGTGGCCGACTGGGGATCGTGGGCAACATCTATCGCGGCAAGGTGACCCGGGTGCTGCCTGGCATGCAGGCGGCGTTTGTGGACATCGGCCACGAGAAGGCGGCATTTCTTCACGCCTCCGACATCATTCCCCACACCGAATGTGTGGCGGAACCTGAGCAGAAGCAGTTTCAGGCTCAGGACATCGCCTCTCTGGTGCGCCCGGGCCAGGACATCACCGTCCAGGTGACCAAGGATCCGCTGGGGACCAAAGGCGCCCGGCTGACCACGGACATTACCCTTCCCTCCCGCTATCTGGTGTTCATGCCCGGTGCCGCCCACGTGGGTGTGTCTCAGCGCATTGAGTCTGAGGAGGAGCGGGAGCGTCTGAAGAAGCTGGTGGGCCAGTTTGTGGACACCGACGGTGGCTTCATCATCCGTACCGCCGCCGAAGGCGCCTGTGAGAAGGAGCTGGCCCATGACGCCGCCTTCCTGCGCCGGGTCTGGCGCAAGGTCAGTGAGCGCCTTCAGCGTCCCGGCGGCAAGGTGATCCCCCTGTATGAGGATCTGACTCTGCCCAGACGCCTGCTGAGGGATCTGGCGATCTGCAACATTGAGCGGGTGCAGGTGGACTCCCGCACTGCCATCAAGGAGCTCAGTGAGTTTGCCCAGGAGTTCGTGCCCGATGTGGCGCCGGTTCTGGAGCACTTTACCGGCCCCTCTCCCCTGTTCGATCTCTACGATGTGGAGAACGAGATCCAGCGGGCGTTGGAGCGCAAGGTGGAGCTGAAAAACGGTGGCTACCTGATCATCGACCAGACCGAGGCGATGACCACCATCGACATCAACACCGGCGCTTTCGTGGGCCACCGCAACCTGGAAGAGACCATCTTCAACACCAACTTGGAAGCGACCCGAGCCATTGCCCACCAGCTGCGCCTGCGCAACCTGGGTGGGATCATCATCATCGATTTTATCGACATGACGTCGGAAGAGCATCGTAACCGGGTCCTGAGTACCCTGGAGGCCGCCCTGGCTGTGGACAGGGTGAAGACCAGTGTCAGCGGCTTCTCCCGCCTGGGCCTGGTGGAGGTCACCCGCAAGCGCACCCGGGAAAGCCTGGAGCATGTGCTGTGTGGCGAATGCCCGGTGTGTAAGGGCACCGGTACCCTGAAAACGGTGGAGACCGTCTGCTACGAGATGTTCCGGGAGATCATCCGGGTGGACCGTCAGTATGACGCCGATGAGTTTTCCGTCTACGTCGCGCCGGCGGTACACGATGCCCTGATTGGCGATGAGGCTCACAGCCTGGCTGAACTTGAAGTCTTTATCGGCAAACGCATCCGTCTACAGCCCGAACCCCTCTATGCCCAAGATAAGTTCGACGTGGTGATGATGTGACCCTGGGCCCCGGATTCCGGCGACTGCTGAGCTTCTGTTGGTACACCGCTGCAACCCTGATCGTGCTGTTTGCACTCACGGTGGCGGCGGTGCGTACCCTGCTGCCTGAGCTGGACGCCATCCGGGATGAACTGACTGCCCAGCTGAGTGCCCAGAGTGGTCTGGAACTGGAGTTCGGCCGCCTGGGGGCCAGCTGGAAACCCAAGGGACCTCAGCTGGTTATTCAGAACTTTCATCTGCCCGCCCAGGAAGATCTCGACCTGGACGTGAGGGTCGAGGAGGCGGTGGCCCAGCTGGACTTCTGGGCGTCGCTGACCGACCTGGATCTGCGCTTCGACCAGGTCAGCTTTTCCGGGGTTGAGGTGCGCCTGTTGGGCCAGCTCAATACCGGCAGCGGCTCCGGTTCCGGCGGCGCCATCGATGCTTTCAAGCGCACCTTCCTCCACGGTCTGCGCCAGCTGAACCTGGAAGATGCCCGGATTTACCTTCCCCTGTCCGAGCAGGAGGGGGAGCCCATTCATATCGCCAACCTGCAGTGGCGTAACCAGGGCAACCGTCACCTGGGTGAGGGCCGCCTCTACCTGGACAGTGACAGCAACCAGGATGAAACCCTGAGACTGGCCCTGGAGCTGCGCAGCGACCAGGATGAACTGTTCGGTCGCGGCTATGTGCAGGCGGCGCAACTGGATATCGGCGACTGGCTGGCTCGGCAGATGGGCAGTGACAGTCGTCAGTTCTCCGGGGTGCTGAACATGGAGTCCTGGGTGACCTTCGATGAGCACGGCCTGCGCCGCGGCCAGGTGGAGTTCGGTGAGAGTGACTTCAGCTGGCAACAGCCGGAACCCCAGCGGATGGCCATCAGCGGCGGCCGACTGGTGTGGTCGCCCACGGAAGCTGGGGGCCTGCTGGCCAGCCAGGATCTGCAGCTGCAGAGCAATGGACAACCCTGGCAGCCGACCCATTTTGCCCTACGCCACGGCCAGGGGGATCTCAGCCTTTGGTTAAGTGGGCTGCAGCTGGATAAGCTCAAGCCCCTGCTCGGGGTGATCCCCGGGATCAAGAGGCGAGCCCTGTCTGACATGCTGGCCGCCAATGGCCGCGGTGAGATTCAACAGATCCGCGCCCAGCGGCGGGATGGCCAATGGGCCCTGGCCGCCGATCTGGCCGATCTGGGCTGGGACATGAGTGGCAAGGTGCCGGGGGTTGCCGGCGTCAATGGCCGGGTGACCTGGAGCGGCGCCCAGGGGCATCTGCACCTGCCCAGCCAGAAAGCGGCACTGTACTGGCCCTGGCAGTTCAGCCATACGGTCAAGTTCTCCGAGCTCAGCGGCGATCTCTTTGTAACCCATGAGGATGGCTGGGCCGTCACCACAGACAACCTGCGCCTCGATGGCGACATTCTCCAGGCGGATCTCGAGGCGGCTCTGTTGCTGCCCGTTGATCAGCCGGTTCGGCTGCAACTCTACGGCAATGCCGGGCTGAAGCAGATGGCCGAGGCAGACAAGCTGTTTCCCCGTAAAGCCATGGGTGAGGGGCTGTCCGACTACCTGGCGGCGGCGATTCAGGGGGGGCACACCGATGACGCGCAGATCCTCTGGCATGGCGACTTTGCCGACTACCCCTACGCGGGCGGCGAAGGGGTGTTCCAGGCGGGCTTTACCATGCAGCAGGGCCAGTTCCAGTTTCTCGAGTCCTGGCCTGCGGTCACCGACATCACTCTGGATGCCCTGTTTGAAAACATGCGCATGGACATCTGGCTGCGCCAGGGGCTGCTGGACAGGGTGCCGGTGGAAAATGCCCATGTGTTTATTCCTGCCCTGAACCGCAGCGCCACCCTGACCGTGGCCGCCTCGGTGCGAACCGATGCCGCCGCAGCCAGCGAGCTGATGGCCAAATCCTCTCTGGGCAGCACTGTTGGCACCACCCTCAAGGAGCTGCAGATCGGGGGTGATGTGGCCACCAGCCTGGACCTCACCTTCCCTCTGGGCAATGCCGTCTCGGACCAGTCGCCCAGCATTCTGGGCCGGGTCGCCCTGTGGGACAATCCCATCCATATTCGCGCCCTCTCCACCGAGCTCTCTTCGGTTCGTGGCGAGTTGAGCTTTGACTCGGACAAGGTCACCTCGGAAGGCTTGCAGGCACAGATCTTCAATCAGCCTCTGACTCTTAAGGTGGATACCGGCAACGATGGTGATGTCTACCGTGCCCAGGTGGATCTCAGTGGCCGCTGGCACACGGACAACATCCCGACAGGGCAGAGCTTCCCCCTGTTTGAACACCTCGACGGCGATGCTCACTGGCAGGGCAAACTGGAGATGAATTTCCGCCAGGACGGGGCGTACGCCTATCAGGCCAAGGTGGAGACCAACCTGGAAGGGCTGGAGGTGGACTTGCCTGCCCCGGTGGGCAAGAGTGCCTCCACACCGATCCGCACCGTGCTCGAGGTCAACGGCGATCAGACTGGGGCCCGCCTGATGGCGACTCAGGGAGTACGGGTCGGTTATCTGGCGGAGTTTGAAGTGGACAGCATGGGGTTCCACTGGCCCAGATATCAGCTGGCCATCGGCAAACGCCCAAGCCTGATTGGGGTGGGCTCGGGTGCCATCGACCTGGCGATGTCCCAGGTCAAGCTGCAGGAGTGGCTGCCCCTGATCACCGGTTTTGTGACCACCACGGGTGACGGGTCTCAGGGGGTGGTGCCTCCCCTGACCCGGGTGAGTGGCTCCCTCTCCCGTCTGGATATTTTCGGGCTGCATTTCGATCAGACGCTGCTGGAGGGGTGGCCGGAGGAGCAGGGTTGGCGCTTCAGGGCTGAGGCGGATCAGATGCGAGGGGATATCCTCATCGGCCGAGACTGGCAACAGGACGGCCTGCGCATCGAGGCGGACCGTTTGCAGATGGAGTGGGACAGCAAAGCGGGGCCCGGCGAGCCTGAAGCGGCCTCCCTCATCGCCCAGATGCCGGCAGTGCAGGCCAAGGTGGGCAGTTTTCATATCCGCGAGCTGGACCTGGGTGAACTGACGCTTGCCACTGTCCATGAAGCCGGGGGCTACCGGGTGCAGGAGCTGATGCTGTCACGACCCGAATATCAGCTTCAGGCCGAGGGCTTCTGGCAACCACAAGGTGAGCTGACCCGCTTTGATCTCACCGGTTCGCTGGAAAGCGAGGATTTCGGCAAGATGAGTTCGGTCATAGGCCAGCCCCTCGGGGTGGAGGAGTCCACCCTGGACGCCCGGTTCGACGTGAGCTGGCAGGATGCCCCCTGGTCCATGGATATGCCCAGCCTGGACGGCGACCTCGAGTTCGCCTTCGGCAAGGGGCATCTGTCGCAGGTGTCCGATAAGGGAGCCAGAATTCTCTCCATGTTCAGCCTGGACTCCCTGTTGAGGAAGCTGTCGCTGGACTTTACCGACGTATTCGGCAAAGGCTTTTACTACACCAGCTTCGATGGGTCCATCGAGTTCGACAATGGGCTGGCCAGCACCCAGGACACCGAGCTGGATGGGGATGCGGGGGTCATGAAGATTCGTGGCAGCTCCAATCTGGTGAACCGGGAGCTGGATTACCGCATCACCTTCTCCCCCGCCCTGACCGCCAGTGTCCCCGCCGTGGCCCTGATGTCCGGCGCCTCGCTCACCGTCGGGGTCGGCGCCTTTGCGGTATCCAAGATCCTGGAGCCGGTGATTGAGGTGATTACCCAGCTAAACTATAAACTTACCGGTACCTTTGATGACCCGGTTCTGGAGGAGCTGGAACGGGACAAGCGGGAGATCCGCCTCATCGAAGAGGAGCCGCAGCCCGAGCCCCAGTCTCAGGTGACGCCCAATACCCAGGCACCCGATTACATGGAAGCCCTGCCGGAGCCCTTGCCTGAAGGTGAGAGCCGCACGGTAGGCCAGTAGGAGAGTCTATGCGGCTGTACGCCCTGCAGTGCTGTTCCACCGCCGATCCCGAGGAAAACCTGGCACGGCTGCGACCGCAGCTTGCCCTCCTGGGCGCCGAGTCCGGCGACAAGTTGGTGGTGCTGCCCGAGTGTGTGTTGGCCTTCGACGGCCCCAAGGGACAATGGCAGGCATTGGCCGAACCCCTGGGGGCGGGGCCCTTGCAGGCCAGGATGGCGGAACTGGCCAGGCTGGCCAGCTGCACCCTGGTGGCCGGGACTCTGCCGATTCTGGCTGACGATGGCCGCGCCTACGCCGCCTCACTGGTGTTTGATCAGCAGGGGCGGCGAGTGGGCCGTTACGACAAACTGCATCTGTTTGATGTGACTGTCGGAGACAACACCGGCCACTACCGCGAGAGCGACACCACCCACCCTGGTCGGCAGATTGAGGTGATCGACACACCCCTGGGGCGAGTGGGACTGGCGGTGTGTTACGATCTGCGTTTCCCCGAACTGTTTCGGGAGATGACGGCTCGAGGGGCAGAGATATTGGTGCTGCCCAGTGCCTTTACCCGGGTCACCGGTGACGCACACTGGGAGGCGCTGATCAAGGCCCGCGCCATCGAGAACCAGGTGTACATGGTGGCCGCCGGCCAGGTCGGGGTGCACGTCAATGGCCGACAGACCTGGGGTCACTCGATGATTGTCGACCCCTGGGGCGAAGTGCTGGCCGATGCCGGCGAGAAAGAGGGGATGATTGACGCCCCCTTCGACAGAGAACGTATTCAGGAGGTGAGGCAGGCGATGCCTTGCCTCAATCATATTCGGTTGCCCCTGTAGAGCAGCCCAAGGAACCAAGGACGCCATGACTTTAGAGAAAGCCAGCGCTACCCTGCTGCAGCCCGCCGGGCTGGACCTCAATGATCTGGAGCGGATACTGTCTCGCATCCACAGTCACAAACTGGATTACTCCGACATCTATCTGCAGTCGGCCCGCCATGAATCCTGGGTGCTGGAGGATGGCATCGTCAAGGAGGGCAGTTTCAACATCGAACAGGGTGTGGGCATCCGCGCCATCGATGGCGAGAAGACCGGTTTCGCCTACGCCGATGAGGTGACCCTGGACTCCCTGCAGCAGTCCGCCGACGCGGCCCGCGGCATCGCCGCCAGTGGCGGTGAGGGCAGGGTCAATGCCCTGGCCGGCAGCGGCAGTGCCAAGCGCTATCCCGCCATCGACCCCATAGACACCTGGGAACAGCAACAGAAGCTGTCGCTGCTCCAGGAGATGGACGCCTATGTCCGGGCTCTGGACAGCCGGGTACAGCAGGTGATTGTCAGCCTCAGCGCCGCCTATGAGGAGGTGCTGGTGGCCGCATCCGATGGCACCCTGGCCGCCGACGTGCGCCCCCTGGTGCGCCTGAACTGCTCCGTCATCATGGTGGAAGGGGATCGCCGCGAGCGCGGCAGCGCCGGCATGGGCGGTCGGTACGGCTTCGAGCAGCTGGACGTGACCGACGATCAGGATCGCCGCCGTGCCCTGCAACTGTGTCATGAAGCGGTGCGCCAGGCCGAGGTGAATCTGCGGGCGGTGGATGCCCCCGCCGGTGAGATGCCCGTGGTCCTGGGCCCCGGCTGGCCCGGAGTGCTGCTGCACGAGGCGGTGGGCCACGGCCTGGAGGGGGATTTCAACCGCAAGGGTTCCAGTGCCTTCGCAGGCCGCATCGGTGAGAAGGTGGCCAGCGAGCTGTGCACCGTGGTGGACGACGGCACCCTGGAGGGGCGCCGCGGCTCTGTCAGCATCGATGACGAGGGTACCGAAGGCCAGCACACCGTGCTGATCGAAAACGGCATCCTCAAGGGCTACATGCAGGATAAGCTCAATGCCCGACTGATGGGGATGGCCCCGACCGGCAATGGTCGCCGGGAATCCTACGCCCACATGCCGATGCCGCGGATGACCAATACCTACATGCTGGGGGGAGACAAGGAGCCGGGTGAGATCATCGAGTCCGTGCAGCGCGGCGTTTACGCCCCCAACTTTGGCGGTGGCCAGGTGGACATCACCTCCGGCAAGTTCGTGTTCTCGGCGTCCGAAGCCTACCTGATTGAGAACGGCAAGATCACCACCCCCATCAAGGGGGCGACCCTGATTGGCAATGGCCCGGAAGCGATGCAGACCATCTCCATGGTGGGCAATGACCTCTGCCTGGACAAGGGGGTAGGCGTTTGCGGCAAAGAGGGCCAGAGTGTGCCTGTGGGGGTGGGCCAGCCCACCCTCAAGCTGGATCGCCTGACCGTGGGCGGCACAGACTAAGCTTGTCTGCGGTACAGACATGCGGGGCCCTGATGGGCCCCGTTTTCGTTGGTGTCTGCAAAAAAACCTAAGATCTCAGTCTGCTTAGAGATCAGACGAGTGGAAAAGCACTCGACTGTGAAACTGGAAGGAGTAAGATCTAGAGTTTCGACTCTAACTTGGACAGACGATGAGATATTGGATCTGTGCCCTGCTGTGCCTCAGCGGCTCCCTGTCTGCTCAGCCCATGAGCCTGCACCAGGCCTGGCAGCGGGTGGAGAGCGTCAGTGACAAGCTGCAGGCTCAGCAGCAGGCTCACCAGCGGGCCGAAGCGGAGCTGGGCGTGGCGCGGCAGTTGGGTGACCCCAGCCTCACCCTGAGAGGCAGCTACCTGCGGCTGGACAGGCCGGTGGAGCTGGATGCCAGGGCGATCAACCCTCTGGGGACACTGCTGACGGCGCTGCCGGCGGGATTGCTTCCCCCTTTGCCGGATTCTGCCTGGAAGACCGAGATCACCGATCGTGACATCTACCATGCCAGCCTGCAGGCGGTGTGGCCCCTCTACGTGGGGGGGCGCATCGAGGCGGCCCAGAGCATCAAGGCCGCCGAAGCGGAGCAACAGAAGCAGCAGACGCGGCTGGACGCTCAGGAGCGCTTCACCACTCTGGTTGAGCGTTACTTCGCCCTGGCGTTGACCCACAAGGTGGAACAGCTGCATCAGGCGAGGCTGAAGACCCTGAAGCAGCAGCTGCACAACGCCGAAGCGCTGCAGCGTCAGGGGCAGGTAGCCGAAGTGGAGACGCTCAACGCCCAGGTGGCGATGGAGCAGGGTGAGGTGGCCCTGTCCCAGGCCAGCCGACGTCGCACCCTGGCGCAGATGGCCCTGGATACCCTGCTGCAGCAGAAGGGCAGCCAACTGAGTCAGCCACTGGCCTTGCCGATGCAGACCCCGGACCTGGACGGCTGGCATCGACAGATGCTGGACACCCACCCCGCGTTGGCGCTGTTCGGTGCCAAGGAGGCCCAGGCCAGAGGGGCCATCGAGGCCGAGCGAGGTCGCTATAAGCCGGAGTTGGCACTGGTGGGCAACTACAGCTTCGATGTGGACGAGAGCCTGCTGTCCGAACTCGAGCCGGAGTGGATGGTTGGGGTGACTTTAAAGGTGCCCATCTTCACCAATGATGGGCGAAACGACCGGGTTCGTGCCGCTAAAAGCGCTCAACTCCAGGTGCAACACCTCAAGGCGCAGACCCAGCAGGATCTGGACCTGCTGATGGCCTCCAGGGAACAGCAACTGACCCAGGCCCAACATGAGTATCGTGCCCTGGCCAGCGCCGAGTCCCTGGCCAAGGAAAACCTCAGACTGCGTCAACTGGCGTTTGCCCAGGGGCTGGGCACCTCCATCGATCAGGTGGACGCCGGAGACAAGCTGCTGGAAGTACAGACCGCCCGCGCCGCGGCCCAGTACCACTACCTGGTGGCCCTGGGGCAACTGGCGGCCATGAGCGACAACCAGTCGCTGCTGTTCCAACTTCTGATGAGTACTGAAACCCAATGAAACGACTGAACCAACTCTTTGGCCTGCTGGCGCTGTTGCTGCTGGCGGGTCTGGCCGGACGGGCCGCCTGGACCCTGAGCCAACCGGATGCCAAATTCATCCAGGGCCAGATTGAGGCCCGCCAATATCACGTCTCCTCCAAGGTGCCCGGCCGCCTGGAGCGGATTCTGGTGCACCGTGGTGATCAGGTGGCGCGGGGCGATCTGTTGTTCGCCATCAGCAGCCCGGAGCTGGAAGCCAAGCAAACCCAGGCCAGAGCCGGTCTGGAGGCGGCCGAAGCGTTGAAGGCCCAGGCGGACAATGGCGCCCGTCGTCAGGAGGTGCTGGCGGCTCGGGAGCAGTGGCATAAAGCCCAGGCAGCCGCCGAGCTGGCCCGGGTCACTTTCGACCGGGTTGAGGCTCTGTTCGATGAGGGCGTAGTCGCTCGCCAGAAACGGGATGAGGCCTACACCCAGTGGCAGGCAGCCCGGTTTACCGAGAGGGCCGCGGAAGCGGTTTACCAGATGGCGGAGGAGGGCGCCCGTCAGGAGACTCGAGACGCTGCCGCCGGCAAGGCACTGGCTGCACGGGGACAGCTGGACGAAGTGCAGGCGGTTCTGGCGGACAGTCAGATGCGAGCCCCCCGCACAGGCGAGGTCAGCCAGGTGTTGCTGGATGAGGGGGAGCTGGCTCCGACGGGGTTCCCCGTGGTGACCCTGGTGGACATGAGTGATGCCTGGGCCCTGTTTAATGTCCGTGAAGACAGCCTGGCCCGCTTCCCTGAGGGTGAAATGGTACAGGTGCGCATCCCCGCCCTGAACGGCAGCTTCCCCTTCCGGGTGCGTTACCGGTCGGTGCTGGGGGATTACGCCACCTGGAATGCCACCGAATCCGGCATGGCATTCGATCTGCGCACCTTTGAGGTGGAGCTGGTGCCCACGGACGCCATCCCCGGCCTGCGAGCCGGGATGACTGCGCTGATCGAGCAATGACCAAATCCATCGTCATCCTGCTGCACCGCAGTTTCCGGGATCTGCTGTCGGATCCCTGGCAGGTGAGCCTGATGACCTGGCTGCCGGTATTGCTGGCGCTGTCTCTGTGGGCGGTATTCGCCCGCAGTCTGCCCACTCAGCTGCCTGTGGCCTGGACAGATATGGACAACACCACGGTGAGTCGGGCCCTGGGTCGGCAGCTGCAGGCCAGCCCGGCCATCGGCCTGGTGGCCTACGCCACCGAGGCGGACGCCGAGCGGGCGATGCGCCGCGGTGAAGTGTATGCCCAGGTGGTGATCCCCCCCAGGTTTGCTGCGGACCTGGTGGGTGGCCGTCAGCCCCAGTTACCCGTCCGCTATAACGCCCAGTACCTGCTGATGGGCAAGCGGCTCTACTCCGCCGCCGCAGGGGCCATTCGCGGCGGCTTGGCCCAGGTCGGGGCTCAGGGCGCCCTCTCCGAGGGCACGCCAACCGAGTCGCTGCCTGCGGTAATGGCGCCGGTGAATGTCTCCATGACCCCCATGTTCAACCCGGACCTGGGGTATCTGCCTTTCCTGCTGCCCGGCCTGCTGCTGGCCCTCTACCAGTTGCTGGTGAGTGCCACCCTGGTGAATGCGGTGGCCAGAGGCAAGCGCGGTCTGCCGCTGCGGATCCTATTGCTGCTGCTGTGGTGGTGGCTGATGGGGGGGATTGGGCTGTTGGTGCTCTACTCCGGACTTGACCTGCCCATGGCGGGATCGATGCTGATCCTCTGGCTGGGGATGATTCCTCTGCTGGGGGCCATCGCCGGCATCATTTTGCTGGTGGCCATGGTGGTGGATGATCCGGTGCGTGCCACCAGCGTAGGAGGGGCCCTGTTTGCCCCGGCGTTCGCCTACATGGGGATCAGCTTTCCCCTGGAGTCGATGCCGGCGGCTGCCCAGATCTGGCGGGTGCTGATGCCCAGCACCCACTACCTGCCGTTGATGCTGCAGGCGGGGGCCAACCACAACTGGTCCGCCACCTGGCCCCTGCTGATGATGTCGCTGTTGCTGGTTCCTGTGGCCTGTCTCTACAGGAGGATGCCATGAGCTGGTGGCAACTGTTTAAGCGCGAGTGGCTGGGGCTGTTGGCGGATAAGGCCGCGATGCTCACCGCCATCGGCGGCATCCTGTTCTATGCGGTGATCTACCCGCTGCCCTACGCCAATCATGTGGCCCTGGATCAGCCTGTGGCGGTGGTGGACCTGGATCAGAGTGCCACCAGTCGCCAGCTGCTGCGAATGTGGCTGGCCTCCCCGAAGGTGGCGCTGACTCAGGTCTATCCGGACCAGAGTGCCGCGGAGTCCGCCCTGACCGAGGGGGAGCTTAAGGGGATGATCGTGATTCCCCATCAGTTTGAGCGCAACCTGTATCGCGGCGAGCAGGTGCAGTTGGCCGCCGCTGGAGACGGCAGTTTCCTGTTGCCTTACAGCAACCTGGCGACCGTCGCCCTGCAGGGAGCCGGCTACCTGAGTGCGTCGGTGCGGCTTCAGCGCGGGGTGGCCTCAGGAGGGGACATCGCAACGGAGATGCGTCGATTGCAACCGGTGCAGACCAAATTCCAGCCGGTATTCAATCCAGGCATGAGCTACTCCAGTTATGTGTTGCCCGGAGCCCTAGTGCTGATTCTCCACCAGACCCTGCTGATGGTGGCGGCGATGTTGGGCGCCAACAACTGGAATACCCGCGGCGACTGGCCCGGCTATCCCACCGTCAGCTGGTTAAGTGCCCGGGCGGCGATGCTGGCCTGCCTGTATCTGCCCTCCTGCATTCTCTATTTTGATCTGGTGCTGCCCTGGCAGTCGGTGGTCATGGCGGCCCCCTTCGTGACCATGGTCGGTGTGCTGACCCCTTTCCTGCTGGCGACGGCCCTGGCGGGGGTGGCCATCAGCACCCTGTTTCAGCGTCGTGCCGTGCCGGTGCAACTGATGGTGCTCACCGGCATGCCCATCCTGTTCACCAGCGGCTTTGTCTGGCCAACGGACAGCATGTCCGCGCTGCTCAGCGGGCTGTTTGCCTGGCTGCCGGCCCAACCGGCGATGATCGCCATGATCAAGGCGAACCAATTGAATCTGGGGTTGTCTGGATTGGGGTATGAGTTGTCCTCTCTCTGGCTTCAGGTGCTAGCATGGGGCATTCTGGCCCTGTTGGGGCTGAAACGACGTCAGGCTCTGGGCAGCGATGATCCCACCGACGTTTGAAGCGTATCATGTTGTTTTGATTAACAAGGAATCGTGATGAACTGCCGTTATCTTGGATTATTGTTGCTGGCCTTCGGCGCCAGTGCCAATCCGCCCGCCATGACCTTCACCCCCTACACCGTGGCCTTTCCCTCGGCGTCCCTCGAGGACAACGGTAAGGTGGGGCAGGAGATCTATGGCTTTACCCTGGATAAGCGGGGCCGCCTCAATGACCAGTGGCTGATGAGTTGGCAACTGGAGGCCGCCTACAGTGACTTCGACTTCAACCGCGGTTCATTGATGGACGGACGCCTCGAGGCCTGGGATAACGTCAAGACTCTGGGAGGGGGGGTGAACTTCACCAAGCCCAACCGCACTGGCCTGACCTGGTTCCTGGGCCCTAGAGTGCAGTGGTCCTATGCAGACACAACCTCTTTCGGTGATGGCTTCGGTTATGGCCTGCTGGCGGGAGCCAGCTATCCGGTCAGCGATACCCTGACCCTGGGATTTGGCGGGGGCTACTTCAATGACCCCTATGATGTGCGCTGGATGCCGGTGCTGTTCATCAAGTGGCAGATCACCGACAAACTCAAGCTGGACAATCCCTTCGAGCCCGGCTTTGCCGGTCGCGGTGGCCTGGAGCTGTCCTACCGGTTGAACCCCACCTGGGAGTTCGGTGCGGGAATGGCCTACCGGAGCCAGAATTTCGCCGTGGATGAAGGGGGCATTGAGATTGAACAGCCACTGAGTTTCCTGCGGGGCAGCTTTACCGCCGAGGGTGGCTGGCGAGTGTCTGCCTACCTGGGGCATCGCTCCGAAGGGGAGTTCTCCCTGAAGGGGCCCAACGGTGGGGACAAGCGGGATCTGGCGTCGGAAAGCGCCTTGGGCGTGGTGGTGACCACCCACTTCTGAGGTGGCTCAGCGAAAAAGCAGGGAGGCATTTGCCTCCCTATTGATACTCGTATCTACTCTTCCATGTACTGGCGAATCAGCTTGAACAGCTCCCGGGAGGCCTTGGGTGGCTTGCTCGCCTTGGCTTCCTTGGCAGCCTGGCGAATCAGCTGACGTACCCGCTGGCGCTCCTCTGCCATGGCCGGCACTTCGGCAAACAGTTCCTGGATGGCGTCGTCACCCTCGGCAATCAGCCGGTCGCGCCACTGCTCCATCTTGTGGAACTCCTGGTTGGCCTGGTTGTGCTTGTTGCGGATCTTATCCAGGGCGGCCACCAGAGGCTCGGGATCCCGGCTGCGCAGCAGCTTGCCAATAAACTGCAGCTGACGACGGTGAGCTTCGTTTTTCCCCTTCAGGCGTTGGGCCAGGGCAACGGCGTGTTCGAGCTCTTCGTCCAGGGGCACTTTGGCCAGGTCGTTTTTGCCCAGGGCCACAATCTCATTGCCGATCTTCTGCAGCTGTTCCGCTTCCCGCTTAAGCTCCGATTTGCTGATCCACTCCTCTTCCTGGAGCTCCGGTTCCGGGCGTTTTGCTGCCATAGTTACTCTCCTCAAAATCTTGTCTGCCTATTCTAACAGGCTATGAAGCGTCATGCCCCTATCGGAGCGGGGGCGGGGTTTGCTATCCTTTCTTGCAACTGAATTTTATGGAACCGACGAGTGACCCAAGTCAGCATTGAAGCCCAGCGTCAGCAGCTGGAGGAGGCGGTAGCCCTGGCCCTGGATGAGGCCAAAAAACTGGGGGTGTCTGCCGCAGAGGTGGCCATCAGTAAGCAGCAGGGCTTGAGCGTCTCGACCCGCATGGGTGAAGTGGAGACCGTAGAGTTCAATAAGGACGGTGCCTTGGGCATCTCTCTGTACCGTGATGGCGCCAAGGGCAATGCCTCCACCTCGGATCTCAGCGCTCAGGCGATCGTCGATGCGGTGCGTGCCGCCGATGGCATCGCCCGTCATACTACGGCAGATCAGCATAATGGCCTGGCCGAAGCCGAGTTGATGCCCTCGGAGCTTCCCGACCTGGATCTCTACCACCCCCATGCCCTGACCCCGGAGGAGGGGATCGAGCTGGCGACCCGCTGCGAGCAAGCGGCACTGGCCAGTGAGCATGGCATTGAGATGTCCGATGGTGCCAGTTGCAACAGCCACGCCGGCATCAAGGTGTATGGCAACAGCCATGGCTTCATCGGCAGTTATGCCTCCTCCCGCCACAGCCTCTCCTGCGTGTTGATTGGCAAGGATGATCAGGGGATGGAGCGGGACTACGATTACACCGTCGGCCGCCGATTCGGCGATCTGATGAATCCGGAGACCCTGGGTGTGAGTGCCGCCGCCAAGGTCAGCGCCCGCCTGGGCGCACGCAAGATCGACACCTGCGAAGTGCCGGTGCTGTTCTCTGCTGAGACCGCCACCGGCCTGGTGGGGCATCTGGTGGGCGCCATCAGTGGCGCGTCGCTCTATCGTCAGTCCTCCTTCCTGCTGGACAGCCTCGGCAGCCAGATTCTGCCCGAATGGTTCTCCATCGATGAAGACCCCCATCTTCCGGTGGGCCTGGCCAGCGCCCCCTTCGATGGCGAGGGGGTGGCCACCCGAGCCAGGCAGATCATTCGTGATGGCGTGCTGGAGTCCTACCTGCTGACCGCCTACTCTGCCCGCCGCCTGGGGATGACCACCACAGGCCACGCTGGCGGCATCTATAACTGGCAACTGGCCAGCAATGGCGGTGACCTGGCGTCCATGCTGAAGCAGATGGGCACCGGTCTCTACGTCACCGAATTGATGGGGCACGGGGTGAACGGGGTGACCGGCGATTACTCCCGTGGCGCCGCCGGCTTCTGGGTGGAGAACGGCATCATTCAGTACCCTGTGCATGAGATCACCATTGCCGGCAACCTGAAACAGATGTATCGGGATATGGTGGCGGTGGGTACCGATGTGGATCCCCGCACCAGCATCAAGACCGGTTCCATCTTGCTGAGCGCCATGAAGGTCGCTGGCAACTGATCGGCACAGCGCTGCAGAAGAGATAAAAAAAACCGGAGTCCAGACTCCGGTTTTTTATGTGCAGTGCATCCACTTGGCATGGGGGGGATGTGTGCTTACTCTGATTCGTCGAACCGACCGCTGAACAGCTGGGTGACCGCTTCCAGGGCGGGCTCGGCGTCACTGCCTTCGCAGATCACCGTCACCTCCTGCCCCTGACAGGTTTGCAGCATCAGCAGACCCAGCACACTGTCGGCGCTGGCGCTCTGGTCCCCATGGACCACCTGGATGCGGGCGTCGTAGTTGTGGGCAAGCTGTGCCAGCCGGGTGGCGGCGCGGGCATGCAGGCCCAGCTTGTTGACGACTTTAAGGGTTCTGGTCAGCTTCACGTTTGTCCAGTTCACGGTGACGGACCGAGGTCTGCTTCTGTCGCTGACGGAAGCGCTGTTCCAACTGCTGGGCGATGTAGACACTGCGGTGCTGGCCACCGGTGCAACCGATGGCGATGGTCAGATAGGCGCGGTTGTTGCGTTCCAGCATCGGCAGCCAGTTGAGCAGGAAGTTTTCGGTGTGTTCGATAAAGCGCGCCACCATCCACTCCTTGGCGAAGTAACGCTGTACCGGCTTGTCCAGACCGGTGAGGGGGCGCAGGGCCGGATCCCAGTGGGGATTGGGCAGGAAGCGTACGTCGAACACGTAGTCGGCATCCTTGGCAATGCCGTGCTTAAAACCGAAGGATTCAAACACCAGCAGCAGTTCCCGCTCCGCCTGGCCCAGCAAACGGGTGCGTATCTCATCGGCCAGCTGGTGTACCGACAGGCCGTCGGTCATAAAGCTGTGGTCGGCCAGAGTGCGGATCGGCGCCAGCAGCTGGGTCTCCGAGGCGATCGCTTCGGCCAGGGAGGTGCCTCCACGGGAAAGGGGGTGAAGCCTGCGGGTCTCACTGTAGCGTTTAATCAGGCTGGCGTCGGAGGCATCCAGAAAGTAGATTTGCTTCTCTATGGAGTCGGGCAGATGGGTCAAAATCTCAGGAATCTGTTCCGCCTGGTCCGGCAGGTTGCGAATATCCAGGCTGACCGCCAGGGTGTCGCATTGACCCAGCATCTCCTCCACCAGAGAGGGGAGCATGGCCGCAGGCAGGTTGTCGACACAGTAACATCCCAGGTCTTCGAGGACCCGAAGTGCGACGGATTTGCCGGCACCGGAACGTCCGGAGAGGATGATCAGCTTCACGTGGTCACCAGGGCATAGAGCTCCGAGTCGTTACTGCATTTACGCAGGGCCCGGCAGGTCTCTTTGTCCTGCAGGGTCTTGGCCATGGCGGCCAGGGTGGCCAGGTGCTCCTGTACGGCGTCCTCAGGGACAAACAGGGCAAACAGCAGGTCCACAGGCTTACCATCGATGGCGTCGAAAGGGATCGCTTCATCGCACTTGATGAACACGGCAATGGGGCGATCGATGTTCGCCAGCCGGCCATGGGGCAGGGCAATCCCTTTGCCGATGCCGGTGCTGCCCATCTTCTCCCTGGCCAGCAGACTTTCAAACAGTTGCTGAGGGTTCAGGTTGCCGTGAAGATCGCCCGCCAGCTGGGAGATCATCTCCAGGGCGCGCTTCTTGCTAAGGCCCGGAGCGGCGATGGTGGCGCACTCCGGGCTGAGTAACGTGGATAGTTCCATGATTAATGGCGTGAAATTTTCTCTTTGTGCTTGATAACCTGACGGTCCAGCTTGTCGATCAGGCCGTCGATGGCAGCGTACATGTTGTCGTGGTGGTGGGTCGCGTACACTTCGCGGCCACTCAGGTTCAGTTTGGCTTCGGCGGTTTGCTGTGCTTTCTCCACATTCAGCACCACGTAGACATTGGAAATATGGTCAAAGTGGCGCTCCAGCTTGTCGAACTTGGTGTGCACATAATCTCTCAGAGCGGTTGTGATCTCGACATGGTGACCGGTCAGATTGATTTGCATATAGGTTCCTCCTTTTTAGCTGGTTACAGCTGTTTCCGCTGATTGGATGGAGCGATGCCCAGGGCTTCCCTGTACTTGGCGATGGTCCGTCTCGCCACCTTGATTCCCTGTTCTGCCAGCAGCTCCGCCATTTTACTGTCGCTCAGAGGTTTCTTAGGATTCTCTGCAGCAACCAATTTTTTAATTAAAGCACGAATTGCGGTGGATGAGCACTCGCCGCCACTGTCGGTGCTGACATGGCTGGAAAAGAAGTATTTCAGCTCGAAGATGCCGCGGGGGGTATGCATATACTTCTGGGTGGTTACCCGGGAGATGGTGGACTCGTGCATATCCACCGCTTCGGCCACATCGTTGAGCACCATCGGCTTCATCGCTTCGTCGCCATACTCCAGGAACCCTTGCTGGAACTGGACGATGCAGTTGGCCACCTTGAGCAGGGTATCGTTACGGCTCTCCAGGCTCTTCAGGAACCACTTGGCCTCTTGCAGGTGGCCGCGGACGAACTGGCTGTCCGCCTGGTTTCGACTGTTGCGGCTCAGGGCTGCGTACTGTTCATTGATGCGGATCTTGGGCATGGTGTCCGGATTGAGTTCCACCACCCAGCGTCCTTTGCGTTTGGAGACCGCCACATCGGGGATGACATACTGGTCATTGTCGTTGACCAGGGCACTGCCGGGGCGGGGGTTGAGGGTCTGGATCAGATCCATCGCCTCCTTGAGCTCCTCCTCCTTGAGGCGGGTCTTACGCATTAGACCGCGAAAGTCGCGGTTGGCCAGCAGATCCATATGTTCCTGAATCAGCATCTTGGCCTCTGCCAACCAGGGAGTGGCGGCGTCAAACTGACTCAGTTGCACCAGCAGGCACTCTGCCAGATCCCGGGCACAGACGCCGACCGGGTCGAAGCGTTGCACTCGCTTGAGCACCGCTTCCACTTCATCCAGCTCTACCTCGTCGTCGCCCATGGCCTCGAGAATGTCCTCGGCGGTCTGGGTCAGGTAGCCGCGTTCGTCGGTGGCATCGATGATGGCCACCGCAATGGCGCGGTCGGTATCGGACATGGGGGTCAATTCCATCTGCCACAGCAGATGACCCTGCAGGCTTTCTCCGGTGCTGCCCTGGAAGGGCATGTCATCTTCCCGGCTGGCCATGGGGGCCGGGGAGGAGGTGTAGTATTCGTCCCAGGAGGTGTCCACCTGAAGGTCATCCGGCATGTCGGTCTGACTCAGGGCCTCACTGGTGTCCAGGCTGGCGGCTTCCGGTGCGGGCTCCAGCTCGTCCCGGGAAGCGCTGTCCGGGGTGTCGGGGACGACTGGGCTGAGATCCTCCTCGACCTCAAGCAGGGGATTGGCATCCAGAGCCTCCTGAATCTCCTGCTGGAGATCCAGAGTCGACAGTTGCAGCAGACGAATGGCCTGCTGCAGCTGCGGGGTCATGGTGAGCTGCTGTCCCAGCTTTAGCTGTAGAGAAGTCTTCATTTACAACAACCTGTCCTTATTCCTTCTAGTTCTTTCCGGTTGTATTCCTGAACGAGAGTCCAAATTACTATAGCTTGAACTGGTCGCCCAAGTATACCGAGCGCACCAGCTTGTTCTCGAGGATGGCGGCGGGTTCGCCCTGGGCGATCAGCTCGCCGTGGCTGACGATATAGGCGTGTTCACAGACGTCCAGAGTCTCGCGGACGTTGTGGTCGGTGATCAGCACGCCCAGGCCACGATCCCTCAGGTGCTGGATGATCTTCTTGATGTCGATCACCGAGATGGGATCGACGCCGGCGAAGGGCTCATCGAGCAAGATGAACTTGGGATCGGCGGCCAGGGCCCGGGCAATCTCTACCCGGCGGCGCTCGCCCCCGGAGAGGCTCATCCCCAGACTGTCGCGGATGTGGGTGATGTTGAACTCTTCCAGCAATTGCTCCAGCTTCTCCACCCGCTGAGACTGGCTCAGCCCCTTGCGGGTCTGCAGTACCGCCATCAGGTTGTCGTACACCGACAGTTTTCGGAAGATGGAAGACTCTTGCGGCAGGTAGCCAATGCCCTTGCGCGCGCGGCTGTGCATCGGCAGCAGGGTGATCTCCTCACCGTCGATGAGGATGCGTCCACGGTCGTTCTGCACCAGGCCCACCACCATGTAGAAGGTGGTGGTCTTACCGGCCCCATTGGGACCAAGCAGGCCGACGATCTGGCCGGTGCTGACCTCCAGGCCGACATTCTTGACCACTTCCCGGCCCTTATAGGCCTTGGCCAGTTTCTCTGCGGTCAGGGTTGAGCGGGTCATTGCTGTTTCTCACCCTCTTTCTTCTCCTTGGGCTCGGCCAGGGATTTCAGGTCGGTTTCTGCCGGCTGGAAGATGGTGGTGATCTGCTCATCCTTGTTGCCTTCGGCCACCAGCATCTGCTTCTCCAGGTCGTACTGGATGGTGTCGCCCTGAACCAGGCTGCCGGATTGGCGCATCTCCGCTTTCCCTTTCAGGGTCAGAATGCGTTTCTGGATGTCATAGCGGATCTCGGCGGCTTCGGCCTGGGCCAGCTTGCCATTCTCCATCATCTGCTGATAGGTGGCCGGCGTGCCGGAGGCGATCAGGGTGGTGACCACCTTGTTGTCGGTGGCTTCGGCACGCAGCTCGTCGGCGTTGATCAGCAGGGTGCCCTGGGTGATGCGCACCCGGCCGGAATAGATCAGCATGCCGTTGGGCAGATCCGCTCGGGAGTTATCGGCTTTGACCTCCACCTTTTCGTGAATGTCGCTGTCCAGGGCTGCGGCGCCGGTGCTGCCCAGCAGCATCATGGCGGCCAGAAGCAGTTTAATGGGTTTCATAGATGGCATTTACCTGACTCTTTAATTCAATCCGGTTCAAATTCAGATCCGCCCACAACCCTTTGGCGGTGATGTTAAAGCCCTCGCCATTGCCCCGGATCTGGCGGTTGGAGGTCATGATCATCGTCTCCAGGTCCAGTTCCAGATAGTCGGTGGTGATGGTCTTGAGTGGTTCATTGGGCTCGATGGCTGTGATGATAACATCATTTTCCAGTACCACGTGGCGGCCGTCGCTGAGTTGCCCCTGAGTGGCCTGTACCCGCCACTGACCCTGACTGTCTTCAGGGTAGAGCAGATAGTCCGGCTCCTGCAGGCGGGTAAGCGCCAGGGCCTGGTAGTGCTCCATCTGGTCGGCATTGATCTCGGCACTGAGGCGGCCCGATTCCGAATAGATGCGGCTGCGCAGATTCTCGGCGACGAAGTCCGGCTGGTAGCTGGGCTTGACGTCCACCTTGGCCTGGTCCTTCATCACCATGGAGCGCCACGTCAGCAGGATGGCGGCGCCGAACAGGATGGCAATGGCTATCCCTTCGCGCTTCATACGCTCATCCCTTTGGCATCCTTGAAGGTGCCCTGGGCCTCCATGATCAGGTCGCACAACTCACGGACGGCGCCAAAGCCGCCGCGGGTGCCGGTGATCAGGTGCGCCTGGCGCAGCAGCAGGGGGTGGGCATCGTTGACGGCAACGGACAAGCCTGTGAGCGCCATTACCGGGGCATCCACCAGATCATCGCCAATGTAGGCGCACTGTTCATCCTCCAGACCCAGGGTGGTTTTCAGCTCCTCATAGGCGCTGACCTTGTCTTCCACGCCCTGATAGATGTGGGTAACCCCCAGGGCGCTCATCCGAGTCTGAACAATCTCGGAGCGGCGGCCGGTGATGACGGCCACCTGAACGCCGGTGCCCTGCAGAGCTTTGATGCCAAAGCCGTCTCTGGTGTGAAACGCCTTGAGCTCTTCACCCTGGTTACCCAGGTAGATGCGGCCATCGGAGAACACGCCGTCTACGTCACACACCAGCAGGCGGATGCTGGCAGCACGGTTGAGGTTGTCCTGAGAGACGGGGCCATAGAGGGTATCGATCATGGTCATCAGAGTACTCCCGCTTTGAGCATGTCCATCATGTTGAGGGCGCCAACGGGGCGACCCTGGTCGTCGATGCGTACCAGGCCATTGATCTTGCGCTCCTCCATCAATTTGAGGGCTTCGGCGGCCAGGATGTTGTCCGCCAGGGTGATGGGGTTGGCGGTCATCACCTGGCCTATGGTGCTGTTGTGGATCTCCACCCGGGCATCCAGCACCCGGCGCAGATCGCCGTCGGTGAAGATGCCGGTAAGGCGCCCCTGGTCATTGACCACGCAGGTCATGCCCAGCCCCTTGGCAGAGATCTCCAGCAGGGCTTCGGACAGGGACACTTGCTCCTCTACACAGGGCAGGTGTTCGCCCCTGTGGGTCAGATCGTCGACGCGAAGCAGCAACTTGCGCCCCAGGGCACCCCCAGGGTGAGACAGGGCGAAATCGTCTGCGGTAAACCCTTTGGCCTGCAACAGGGCGACCGCCAGGGCATCGCCCATCACCAGGGTGGCGGTGGTGGAGGAGGTGGGGGCCAGACCCAGGGGACAGGCCTCCTTCTCTACCTTGATGCACAGGTGCACCTGGGCAAGGCGGGCCAGGCTGGAATCGGGTTTGCCGGTCATGGCGATCACCGGGATCCCCAGACGGCGAATCACCGGCATCAGGGTCATGATTTCACTGGCTTCGCCGGAGTTGGAGATGGCCACCACCACATCGCGCTCGGTGAGCATCCCCAGGTCGCCATGGCTGGCCTCGCCGGGGTGGACGAAGAAGGAGGGGGTGCCGGTGCTGGCCAGGGTGGCGGCAATCTTGTTGCCCACGTGGCCGGACTTGCCCATCCCCATGACGATCACCTTCCCCTGGCAGGCCAGGAGCTGTTCACAGGCGGCCACAAAGCTGTCGTCGATGTATTGCTGCATCCCCTGCAGGGCTTCAATCTCCACATCGATCACTTCGCGTCCCCATTGACGCAATTGAGAGGGGTTGGTCATGGTGTTGCTTTGCTCCTTTAACCCGCCTGACTAAACAGCATGCCCTGATAGGCAATAAATACAACCAGAAGGATAATTCCTTCGATGCGGCCCAGTACCTGACGCTTTTTCATCCACAATAGCAGCAGAGGCGCCAGGCTGGTGGCCAGCATCATGTAGAGGTCCCGGCCGGCGGCGTTGGCGTCCACCTGGCCCGGGGCCAGCAGTGCCGGGATTGCCAGCACCGCAAGAATATTGAACAGATTGGAGCCCACCACATTGCCAATGGCCAGGTCGTCCTCATTTTTCAGGACACCGGCGACGCAGGCGGCCAGTTCCGGCAGGCTGGTGCCCACGGCGATGATGGTCAGGCCGATCACCAGATCGGACATGCCGAACCATTGGGCAATGCCCACGGCGCCGTCCACCATCCAGCCCGAGGCCAGCGGCAGCAGTGCCATCCCCAATGCCAGCCAGAGCAGGGCTTTGGGGGTGGAGAGATCCTTGGGAATCTCATCATCGCTCTCCTGAGCCAGGGGGTCGGTGTCCCGGTTCTGCCAGGCCTGAACACAGAGAAACCCGAGGATGACCACAAAGGCCACCAGCAGCACCAGGCCGTCGCTGCGGCTCAGCTCCAGATCGCTCAGCAGGTAGCCGGCCAACAGGGTGCCCACCATCATCAGCGGCATTTCACGCTTAAGGGTGGTGCTGCTCACCACCAGGGGGCGGAGCAGTGCGGTGGCGCCGAGAATGAAGGTGATGTTGGCGATGTTGGAACCGAGAACGTTACCTATGGCGGTATCGCCGCGCCCCTCCAGGGCCGCGGTGGCGGACACCATCATCTCGGGGGCAGAGGAGCCCATGGAGACGATGGTGAGGCCGATGATCAGCGAGGGCAGACCCAGGTTGCGGGCGATGCCGGCGGCGCCGTAAACGAATCGGTCGGCGCTCCACACCAGCAGGGCAAGCCCGCCGGCCAGAAGTAACAGGTTGAGCAACATGGTTGAAAAAATGCCTGGCAGTATAAGAGGCGCATTGTCGCCCGAACATTTTGAAAAGAAAAGGGCGTCCCCCGTTGTTGAGCGCAAATTTTGCGGTGGATAAACTGGGTACAGGGCGCAGCAGAGGCGAAAACCGGCGTCGCCGTACTGAAACTCCAGGGAAGGATTGGTGTCTGAACTGAAACTGAATCATGGGGGGCGGACGCTGTTTTGTTGTTAAATTTCTTCCCGATTCTTGGTAATCTGACCCATTACAATCTGAAGTCGTGTCTGAAATTAGGGAATGACGTTCTAAGTGGATACTCAACACAACCTGATCGAGGTTGAGGGGCTGACCTTCAGTCGCGGCAGTCGCCGCATCTTCAAAGGGCTGGACCTGGTGATCCCCAAGGGGAAGGTCACGGCCATCATGGGCCCCAGCGGCATTGGCAAAACCACTCTGCTTAAATTGATTGGCGGCCAGCTGCAGCCAGATTCCGGGCGGGTTCTGTTCGACGGTGAAGATCTGCATCAAGCCGGTCGTCAGGAGCTGTTCAAGATGCGCCGCCGGATGAGCATGTTGTTCCAGTCCGGCGCCCTGTTCACCGACATGTCGGTGTATGACAATATTGCCTTCCCCCTGCGTGAGCACACCCGGCTGAGTGAATCACTGATTCGCAAGCTGGTGCTGATGAAGCTGGAGGCGGTCGGACTGCGTGGGGCCGCCAGCCTGATGCCGTCTGAGCTCTCTGGAGGCATGCAGCGCCGTGTCGCCCTGGCCAGGGCCATCGCCCTGGAGCCGGATCTGGTCATGTACGATGAGCCTTTCGCTGGTCAGGACCCCATCTCTATGGCGGTGCTGGTGAAGTTGATCAAGGAGCTGGGCCAGGCCCTGGAGTTGACCTCTGTCGTCGTGAGTCACGATGTGCAGGAGGTGCTCTCCATCGCCGATTACGCCTATGTGATTGCCGATGGGCAGGTGATTGGGGCTGGCGACAGCCAGAGCCTGTTGTCCAACGACTCCCCTCAGCTGACCCAGTTCCTCAAGGGACTGGCGGACGGCCCCGTGGCCTTCCATTACCCGGCTCGGGACTATCAACAGGAGCTGATGCACAAATGATTCTCGAATCCGTTGCCCGACTAGGCGCTGCGGGGCTGGATAAGATCAGCTCCCTGGGCCGGGCAGGCTTGATGTTGTGGGGAGCCCTGGTGCACCGCCCGCAGCCCGCCAAGATGTGGCCACTGCTGGCACGCCAGATCTACAACGTCGGGGTGCTGTCCATGTTGATCATCCTGGTATCCGGGCTGTTTATCGGCATGGTACTGGGCCTGCAGGGCTACACCATCCTGGTGGACTTCGGCACCGAGGACAGCCTGGGCCCCATGGTGGCCCTGTCCTTGCTGCGTGAACTGGGTCCTGTGGTGACTGCGCTGCTGTTCGCCGGCCGGGCCGGCTCCGCCCTGACCGCCGAAATCGGCCTGATGAAGGCCACCGAGCAGCTGGCCAGTCTGGAGATGATGGCGGTGGATCCGCTGCGCCGGGTGATTGCGCCTCGCTTCTGGGCCGGGGTGATCTCCATGCCGCTGCTAGCACTGATGTTTGTCGCCGTGGGTATCTGGGGTGGTCACCTGGTGGGGGTGGAGTGGAAAGGGATCGACGACGGTGCCTTCTGGTCCATCCTGCAGGCCTCGGTGGAGTGGCGCCAGGATATAGTGAATTGTTTGATTAAATCTGTCGCCTTTGCAGTGGTCGTGACCTGGATCGCCACCTACAAGGGCTACAACGCCGTTCCCACGGCCGAAGGATTGGGAAGAGCCACCACGGACACCGTGGTACACGCCTCCCTGGCCGTATTGGGACTGGATTTTCTGCTGACTGCTTTGATGTTTGGAAACTAGCATGACGAATAAAAAACTGGAGTTGGCCGTGGGTGCATTCCTGGCGGCCGGATTGATTGCCTTCCTGGTGCTGGTGTTCAAGGTGGCAGACATCGATCCCCGGTCTCACACCAATGTGTATTACCTGACCGCCAAGTTCGACAACATCGGCAGCCTCAAGGAGCGCTCGCCGGTGAAGGTTGGCGGCGTGGTCGTGGGCCGGGTGGCCAAGATTGACCTGGATCCCGACCTGTTGATTCCCGAGGTGACCCTGGCCATCGAGACCCGATTCAATCAGTTCTCCGACAACAGCAGTGCCTCGATTCTGACCTCCGGCCTGCTGGGTGAGCAGTACATCGGTCTCACCCCGGGATTCATCGATGATGAGTCTGAAATTCTGGAGGATGGCGGGCGTCTGGAGGACACCCGCAGTGCCATGGTTCTGGAGGAATTGATTGGCCAATTCCTGTACAGCGCCGGTAAAGAGTAACGGAGGATCAGATGATTAAGCGGATTCTACAACTGGGTCTGGTTCTGCTCGTGGCGGCGGTGATGCCGGCCAGGGCCACCAGCTACACCAACCCCTACGAAATGATGCAACAGGTGGCGGACAAGGCATTCAGCCGCCTGGCACAGGAGCGCGGCGAACTCGAACAGGATCCGGCCAAGGTGCGCGCCCTGATCGATGAGGAGCTGCTGCCCTACATCGATTACAAGTACGCCGCCTACAAGGTGATGGGCCAGCAAGCCCGCAGTGCGACCAAGGAGCAGCGTCTGGCGTTTACCGAGCAGTTCAAGGAGTACATGCTGGCGACCTTCGCCAATGCCTTTAACAAGTACAATGACCAGACTCTGGAGTTTGCGCCGGAGCAACCCTACGAGGATGCCAAGATCGTCGCCATCAATGTGAAATTGATCGAAGATCGTCGTGAACCGGTGGATCTTCAGTTCAAGGCGCGTAAGAACAAGAGTGGCCATTGGAAAGTCTTTGATCTGGTGGCGGAAGGCATCAGCCTGCTGGCTTCTCAACAGGCCGAGCTGGGCGGATTGATTCGTCAGAATGGCATCGAATCTGTGACGGCACAGTTGGCGGAGCGCAATCGACAGGGTATTGTTGCCACCACAGGACAGAGCCAATGAGCGCAACCGCGACCGTCCAGGGAGCCCGCCTGAGCCTTAACGGCCGGCTGGACCTGGACTCCGTGCCCTACTTTTCCGAGCCGGGGCATAACCCCCTGACCGATGCCATCACCGAGCTGGATTTGAGTGGTTTAAGCCACTGCGACAGCGCCGGTGTGGCCCTGCTGTTGCAGTGGGTGTCTGAGGCCCATGGGCAGGGGCGGCCCCTCAGCCTGGTGTCGGTACCGGGCAAGGTGAAAGCGCTCCTCGAGCTCTACGATATCGAATTCTTAACACTCGCCTGAGGGCGAGAGGGAGAGGGAAATGCAGAACAGTGAAGTGGCCGATCTGTTGAAGGGCACCATGGCCCTGGATGAGGTTATCGTGACCTCAGAAGGCACCCATTACAAGGTGATTGCCGTGGGCGACGTCTTTGACGGAATGAGCAAGGTGAAGCGTCAGCAGGCCGTGTATGGCCCGCTGATGGAGAGGATCACCGATGGCACCCTGCACGCCTTGACCATCAAGGCATTCACGCCAGTGGAGTGGCAACGCGAAAAAATGTTCAACCTCTGAGTGTGATTGATTCAGCGTGGATAAACTGCAAATTCGGGCAGCCGGCCCCTTAGCCGGCGAAGTCACCATCTCTGGTGCAAAAAACGCCGCTCTCCCCATTCTGATGGCCACTGTGCTGGCGGATGATGAGATGCGCATCGGCAATGTTCCTGCCCTGAGGGACGTCAACACCAGTGCACAGTTGCTGCGTCAACTGGGTGCGGAAGTCAGTGAATTGAAAGAGGGGGTGATTGCGATCCGCCCTCAGACCATAGATCAGTATGTGGCGCCCTATGACCTGGTGAAGACCATGCGCGCTTCCATCATGATTCTCGGTCCGCTGCTGGCCAAGTTTGGCCGCGCCGACGTCTCTCTGCCTGGCGGCTGCGCCATCGGTGCTCGCCCGGTCAACCTGCACATCCACGGTCTGCAACTGATGGGCGCCGATGTGGTGGTGGAAGAGGGGTACATCAAGGCTCGGGTCGATGGCCGCCTGAAAGGGGCGACCATCCTGATGGACATGGTGTCGGTGACCGGCACCGAGAACCTGATGATGGCTGCGGCCCTGGCGGATGGGGTGACCATCATCGAGAACGCGGCCCGGGAGCCCGAGGTGGTGGATCTGGCAAACTGCCTGAACGCCATGGGCGCGGATGTTCGCGGCGCCGGTAGCGACACCCTGGAGATTCACGGTGTGGAGCGCCTGTCCGGCATCCACTACGACGTGATGCCTGACCGTATCGAGACCGGGACCTACCTGGTGGCCGCCGCGGCCACCGGTGGCCGCATCGTCTGCCGTCGCGCCGCTCCGGACACCATGGATGCCGTGCTGCTGAAGCTGGAGGAGGCCGGCGCCTCCATCGAGCGTGGCGACGACTGGATCGCCCTGGATATGCAGGGAGAACAGCCCAAGGCGGTGGACATCAAAACGGCCCCGCATCCGGCGTTCCCCACGGACATGCAGGCACAGTTCTGCGCTCTGAACGTGGTGGCGGAGGGCGTGAGCAAGGTGACTGAGACCATCTTCGAGAACCGTTTCATGCACATCCCCGAGTTGCAGCGCATGGGTGCCGGCGTCGATCTGGAGGGTAACACGGCCCTGATCAAGGGGGGCGCCCGCCTGACCGGTGCCCAGGTGATGGCCACCGATCTGCGCGCGTCGGCCTGCCTGGTGATCGCCGGCTTGGTGGCCGAAGGCACCACCATAGTGGATCGCATCTACCACCTGGACCGCGGCTACGAGAAGATCGAAGCCAAGATGGCGGGTCTGGGTGCCAATGTGGTGCGCCTAAAGTAGTGCCCAGTGTTGTGTCCATCAAACGGGAGCCTCAGGGCTCCCGTTTCTGTTTTGGAGGTTGCAGCAAGGGACTATAGGGTGAGGTCCGGATCTGGCTTATGCAGTGCAAGGGCTGTGTTAAGCTGGCGGTCATGAAACTCACCCATGACCAATGTGAACAGGCTCGCCTGGCCCGTGACAGCCGTTTCGATGGCCGCTTTTTTACCGCGGTGAAAAGCACCGGCATCTACTGCCGGCCTGTGTGTCCGGCGCCCGCGCCCAAGCCTGAAAACGTGGAGTACTTCGACAACGCCGCCTCCGCGGCGGCGGCAGGGTATCGCCCCTGCTTGCGTTGCCGCCCTGAAAGTGCGCCGCTGAGCCCCGCATGGCGAGGCAGTGAAACCACGGTGGAGCGGGCCCTTGGTCTGATTCATGCGGGCGAGCTCGACGGCCCCCTGGCCCCGTTCGCCGAACGCCTGGGGGTCAGTGATCGCCATCTGCGTCGTCTGTTTCAGCGTCACCTCGGGGTGTCGCCGCTGAACTACGCGTTAAACCACAGGCTGCTGTTCGCCAAACAACTGCTGGCCGAGAGTCCGCTGCCGGTGATGGACGTTGCCCTGGCGTGTGGATTCCAGTCCCGCAGACGATTCAATGATGCGTTTGCTCGTCAGTTCCGACTGACGCCGAGTCAGGTTCGACGCGGAGAGGCGGGGCAGCCCCGGGGGTGTTGCCTGACGCTGAACTATCGGCCGCCCCTGGACTGGGCCGGGATCATCCGCTTTCTGTCCGACCGGGCCCTGTCCGGTGTCGAGGCGATCGAGGGCCAGGTGTACCGGCGTACGTTCCGCTGGCAGCAAGGCTGTGGCTGGTTTGAGGTGGCCCCCATTCCAGGAAAGGATGCGTTGGCGCTGACCCTGCATTGTGATCAGCCCAGGGCGATACGGCCGGTGGTGCAGCGCATCAGGCAGATGTTCGATCTGGAGCTGGACCCGATGCAACTGAGCCGCCAGCTGGCGCAGGACCCTCTGCTGGGTGCGACGTTCCAGCAAGGCAAGGTGGTGCGGTTACCGGGAATCTGGAGTGAGTTTGAGGCCCTGGTGCGGGCCATCGTGGGGCAGCAGATCAGCGTGAAGGGAGCCCGGACCATATTGACCCGGCTGTGTGAGCGCTTCGGTGCACCCAGTGAGGGGCCGCAGCTGGGCTGGCTGTTCCCACAACCGGCGGAGCTGGCCGGAGCGGAACTGTCGGGGTTGGGACTGACTCAGACCCGGGCAGCGTGGATCCGTGACATCGCCCTGCACTACAGTCAGGGGTTCACTGCCGGGGAGGGGGACCTGGCCAGCCGGGTCGCCCGACTGAAAACCCTGAAAGGGGTCGGGGACTGGACCGCCCACTATGTGTGCATGAGGGCGTTTGGAGAAAGCGACGCTTTCGTGGCCTCGGATCTGGGCTTGTATCATGCGTTGGGGCTGGAGAAGGGCACGCCAAAGCAAACCCTGGCGCTGGCGGAGACGTGGCGCCCCTGGCGGGCCTATGGAGTAATGGCTTTATGGCGGAGTTTAGGAGATCAGCAATGAAATTCGACATCTGGGGCAGCCCCTGGGGGGAGATCCTGGCGGCGGTGACCGACAAGGGACTGGCGTTGCTGGCGTTTCAGCAGGGGGCCCAACCGGTCACCCCTGAGCCGCACTGGCAGAGGGATGCCGACGCCCTGGCCCAGGTGCGTCGGCAGTGCCAGCAATACGCGGCTGGGGAGAGGGAGTCGTTTGCTCTGCCCCTGGACATGCCGGGAACCGAGTTTCAGCGCCAGGTGTGGCAGGCATTGACCACCATTCCCAGCGGCGAGACCCGCAGCTATGGTGACATCGCCAGGCAGATCGGCCGGCCCAAGGCGGTGCGAGCGGTCGGAGCCGCCAATGGCCGCAACCCGGTGGCCCTGGTGGTGCCCTGCCACCGGGTGATCGGGGCCGGCGGCAGCCTGACCGGCTATGCCGGCGGTCTGGCGATCAAGCAGGCGCTGCTCAATCACGAACAACGGGGACAGTAAAAAGGGGCCCGAGGGCCCTTTTTATCGAAGAATTATCTCTCCAGCCCCTGATAGGGGGGCTTTTCGCCGATGGTTACCGGCAGCTGCAGCTTCTTGCCTTCTCTGAGCAGGGTCAGGTTCACCTCTGTGCCCGGCGGGGTCTCAGCGATGTCGTCCATCATGGCATTCACCCCGCGCAGAGGCTGGCCATTGAGCTCGACCACCACGTCCCACTTGGCCAGGCCGGCACGCGAGGCCGGGCCGCCGGGATCGATGCCGGTCAGCACCACACCCGTTCGGTCGGTCAATCCCAGGGACTGACTGCTGTTAAAGTCCAGATCCTGGGCGGCCACGCCAAGGTGGCCCCGAATCACCCGGCCATCCTTGATCAGCTTCTGCATGATGTTATTGGCCAGCTGCAGCGGGATGGCGAAGTTGATCCCCAGTCCGCTCTCACCGCGAACGTTGTAGTTGGCGGTGTTGACCCCCACCAGGTAGCCATCGGCGTCCACCAGGGCGCCTCCGGAGTTGCCCTGGTTGATGGCGGCGTCGGTCTGGATAAAGTCCTGGTATTGAGAGCTCAGACCGGTGCGGCCACGGGCGCTGACAATCCCCTGGGTGATGGTCTGCCCCAGGTTATAGGGGTTACCAATGGCCAGAACCGCGTCCCCCACCTCTGTGGTCCGCTCGAGATCATAGGGGATGGTCGGCAGACTCTGCCCCTGGGTATCCAGGTAGAGTACGGCAAGGTCGGTCCAGGGATCGGCGCCAATCATCACCGCCGAACCCCAGCGGCCATCCTGCAGCGCCACGTAGATCAGGTCCGCACGGCTTACCACGTGGTAGTTGGTCAGCACATAACCGTCTTCGCGCATGATGATGCCGGACCCCAGGCCCGCGCCGGTGGATTGGCTGGGCATCTGGGCATTCTGAGTACGGGTGTAGATGTTGACCACTGCCGGGGAGGCACGCTTTACCGCATGAGAGAAGCTGTTGCGGCTGACCTGGCTGGTGGGCCAGTTGAGCTCAGGCAGTTGCTGACGCAGGTTGGGAATAAGCAGAACGATGGCTGACGCCAGCACCAAACCGGCCAGAATGGGTTTTGCGATGTAGATGAGTAGCCGTGCCATAGTGCTCAGGGTCCGATGAAAAACAACAGGATATCATATCGTCTCAACGGGATAAAAAACGCCGCGGACAAGCCGCGGCGTTTTCTCTGTGTCAAGGTCAGCGAAGGATCAGGTACATGTTGGCATCATCCCGACGGATATTCAGGGCCAGGGCACCTTCATAATCCTCCAGCAGGCCGCGCAGCTCCTTGAGACTCTGCACCCGCTCGCGGTTGACTCCCAGGATGATGTCGCCCTTGCGCAATCCCTGACGGGCTGCCGGGGAACGCTCTTCCAGGTCGGTGATTGCCACCCCCTGGATGCCGTCCTGACTGTAAGTTGACAGCTTGGCGCCCTCCAGAGCGGGATGCACCACACTGGCTTTCACATTCTCCCCTTCCGCTTCGCTCAGGGTGACGTTGAAGTTCTCCTCGTCGCCGTCGCGGATGACACCGATCTTCACCTTGGAACCCGCGCCCATGGTGGCCACCTTGGCGCGCAATTCGGCGAAGGTGCGGATCTTGCGGCCATTGACGGAGACGATGATGTCCCCGGCCTTCAGGCCCGCCTTGTCGGCGGCAGAATCGGGCACCACCTGACTGACAAAGGCGCCATGCTGAGACTCCAGACCAAACAGTTTGGCGGTTTCGTTATCCAGCTCGCGCCCCAGCACTCCGAGTACGCCGCGGCGTACTTCGCCGAACTCGATGATCTGCTCCGCCAGACCCTTCACCATGTCGGAGGGGATGGCGAAGCCGATGCCGACGTTGCCGCCACTGGGGGCCAGGATGGCGGTATTGATGCCAATCAGTTCACCGTTGAGGTTTACCAGGGCACCGCCGGAGTTACCACTGTTGATGGCGGCGTCGGTCTGGATGAAATTCTCCAGGCTTTCGATGTTGAGGCCGCTGCGCCCCAGGGCGCTGACGATGCCCGAGGTGACGGTCTGACCCAGGCCGAACGGGTTACCAATGGCCACGGCAAAGTCGCCCACACGCAGTTGATCGGACTTGGCCAGCTTCACTTCGGTCAGATCATCGGCCTCCACCTGCAGCAGGGCCACGTCGCTGCTTTGATCAGAGCCAATCAGCTTCGCTTCAAACTCCCGGCCGTCGGCCAGGCTGATGAGGATCTTGTCTGCACCATCGATGACGTGGTGGTTGGTGACGATGTAGCCATCGTCCGCATCGATGATCACACCGGAGCCCAGGCCACGGAACGGACGTTCCTGAACCCGCTCTCGTGGTGCGTTGGGACCGAAGAAGTAACGGAAGGGTTCGGGGATCTCCTGTCGGGAGACCTGGGTTCCTGACACGGAAACCGACACAACGGCGGGGCCCACCTGCTCAATCATCGGGGCCAGGCTGGGCAACTGCTGTCCGTCCACGGCCATGGGCAACGCCGCCTGGCTGGTGGCCGGGAACAGAGAAAGGCCGGCAGATAATAAAGCGGCGGTCAAAACAGCGACAGACTTTTTCATCTATAAAAACTCTCCGTATATCAGCAAATTTGTCTACTTGCTTTCGGACAGTCCGCCGCCGTTTTAGTTCCGCTTGTTAACTTACTTTTTTACGGGGTGTAATGATTCCGTGAGAGCCCTGAACATAGTCGTTGGGCTGGAACTCTTCATTGTCGATCATCACTGGCTCCGGCTCATGCAGGGGCAGTTGGGCTGTGGAGAGTTGCTCGTTAAACAGGTGTGACGCAGAGTCGTTCCACAGTTTATTGGCCTTATCCAGGTTCTGGCTGAGCTGCAACAGGGTGGCGTGGGACTGCTCAAAGTAGTCCGCCATCTCCTGACGTTGCTGCTCCAGGTCAAACTTGGCCTGCTCCAGAGCCTGCTTCAGTTGCGGGGCTTCTTCCGCACTGCCGCCGCTCTTCCAGCGAATCAGATAGCCCACCCCGGCACCGAGGATGAAGGCCAACACAATCCAAACTTCGTTCATAGTTACTCCATGGCGACCCCTGCGCTTGGGTCTGAATACTTGAGGGCATTGTACTTGTTATAGAACAACTATACATCGGCTGCGCCCTCCGTGGTACCATGCGAGCCCAAAGCTTAGACCAGTTGAGAGGGCCAAGGACGTGCCGCAGGCGACCCCCCTAGAGCGTTATCAGGCGGATCTGCAACGCCCAGATTTCCATGAAGATCCTGCCCAAAGGCAGGCGGTTGAACATCTCCAGTCTCTGTATGAGAAGCTGATTCAGCGGCAGCAGGCCCCCAAACCGGGATTGCTCTCCAGGCTGTTTGCCAGGGGGAAGGAGCCGACCCAGGTTCAGGGCCTCTACTTCTGGGGGGGCGTCGGCCGGGGGAAAACCTATCTGGTGGACACCTTCTATGAGGTGCTGCCTGTCGAACGCAAATTGCGCATCCATTTCCACCGTTTCATGCACCGGGTACACCGGGAGCTGAACCGGCTCAAGGGGCAGGCCAATCCTCTGGAGGCGGTCGCCGATGCTCTGGCTGCCGAAGCCGAGGTGATCTGCTTCGATGAGTTTTTTGTGTCGGACATCACCGACGCCATGTTGCTGGCGGGCTTGCTTCGGGCCCTGTTTGAGCGGGGCGTGGTACTGGTGGCCACCTCCAACATCCCCCCTGCCCAGCTCTATCGTAACGGGTTGCAGCGCGCCCGGTTCCTGCCGGCCATCGATCTGATTGAAACCCACTGCCTGGTGGTCAATGTGGATCATGGCATCGATTATCGCCTGAGGGCGCTGGAGCAGGCAGAGATCTTCCATTATCCCCTGGATCGGCAGGCGGACACCAATCTGCACTGTTACTTCGAACAACTGGCCCCGGAGGAGGGACGGGTCGGGGGCACCATCGAAGTGGAGGGACGCTTCATTGCGGTTCGCCGGGAGGCGGACGGGGTGCTGCTGGCGGATTTCCTCGCCCTGTGTGATGGCCCCAGAAGCCAGGTGGACTATATGGAGCTGGCCCGTTGCTACCACACGGTACTGATGAGCGGCCTCTCCGCCATGGGGGCGCAGTTGACCGGGGACGACATCGCTCGCCGTTTCCTGGCCCTGGTGGATGAGTTCTATGAGCGGGGCGTCAAGCTGATCATCTCCAGTGAGGTGCCTCTGGAGCAGATCTACGCCGGTGGCGGCCTGGAGTTTGAGTTCCGCCGCTGCCTGAGCCGGTTGCAGGAGATGCAGAGTCACGACTATCTGGCCCGCCCCCACTTGCCATGATTTTGGCCCACCGACCTTGATGGCGGGCCAAAACCACCGTTTTCCTGCAAAAAACGGGTGATTTTTGGCTCGCCTTACTCTATAATTCGCGCCCTGCCCACGTTACGAATGGTTGATTATTCAACCAGACACTCGGTTTGCGACGTGTTCGAAGGGGCACGGAAGAAACCAACATAGCGTGCAGTGTCGGCCCCGACATTGTACTGATGTGTAACAGCTAATTTGGGTTATTAGTTAGATGAAAACCTTTACTGCAAAACCAGAAAGCGTTCAACGTGACTGGTTCGTCATCGATGCCGATGGCAAAACTCTGGGTCGTCTGGCCACTGAAGTTGCTCGTCGCCTGCGCGGCAAGCACAAGCCTGAGTACACCCCTCACGTTGATACCGGTGACTACATCGTAATCATCAACGCTGAGAAAGTTACCGTTACCGGTAACAAGGCTCAGAACAAGATGTACTACAGCCACTCTGGTTACCCTGGCGGTATCAAAGAGATCAACTTCGCTGATCTGCAGGCTCGCAAGCCTGAGATGATCATCGAGAAAGCGGTTAAGGGCATGCTGCCGAAGGGTCCTCTGGGCCGCGCCATGTTCCGTAAGCTGAAAGTGTACGCCGGCGCCGAGCACGCACACGCTGCTCAACAGCCTCAAGTACTAGACATCTAATACGGAGATTTTGGCAATGGCACAAACTCAATACTACGGCACTGGCCGCCGCAAGAGCTCTACCGCTCGCGTATTCATCAAAGCTGGCAGTGGTAACATCACTGTAAACAAGCGTACTCTGGACACCTACTTCGGTCGTGAGACTGCTCGTATGGTAGTTCGTCAGCCTCTCGAGCTGGTCGAAATGCTGGAGAAGCTGGACATCTACGTAACCGTTCAGGGCGGCGGTACCACTGGCCAAGCCGGTGCTATCCGTCACGGTATCACCCGTGCCCTGATGGAGTACGATGAGACTCTGCGTCCTGTTCTGCGTAAAGCTGGCTTCGTTACTCGTGACGCCCGTGAGGTTGAGCGTAAGAAAGTTGGTCTGCGCAAAGCACGTCGTCGTCCTCAGTTCTCCAAGCGTTAATTCGCCCGGAACTTCGGACTGGAAAACCCGCTGCCTGGCAGCGGGTTTTTTTATGCGTCTCGCAAAGTGAGGCGCAATCTGCTGTTTTGTAAACTTATCTTGAATTCATGTTTCCAAATTATTGTTATTCAGAACAATATCCCCACGGAAAGTATGATCTATCTCTAATTTTTCTATATAATGGGCGCGCAACCGAGCTTTAGCGGTACCAAAAGACCACTTTGGGGTTACTCCCTGCTCGGAAAGACTAAAAAATAAGCAGACCCTAATGGGAGATTTAGTGGATGAGCAATGCGCCTGTCGATAATGGACGTCGCAGATTCCTGACCGCTGCTACAGCCGTAGTGGGCAGTGTCGGCGCCGCTGCTGTTGCGGTTCCATTTATCAAATCATGGAACCCGAGTGCCAAGGCGAAAGCCGCCGGCGCTCCAGTAGAAGTCAACATCAGTAAATTGGAACCAGGCCAGCTTCTGCGTGTCGAGTGGCGCGGTAAGCCGGTATGGATCGTACGTCGTACCCCGGAGGTACTGGATGGCCTGACCAAGCTGGATGACCAGCTGCGTGACCCGGAATCTGTTGAACCTCAGCAGCCCGAGTATGCTCAGAATGCCTTCCGCTCCATCAAAGATGAGTATTTCGTGGCCGTAGGCCTGTGTACCCACCTCGGGTGCTCCCCAACCTATCAACCTGACACCTTTGGCCAGCAGGTCGAAGGCGTTGCTTCCGGATTCTTCTGTCCCTGCCACGGCTCCAAGTTCGATATGGCCGGCCGGGTGTTCCAGGGCGTGCCTGCCCCGCTGAACCTGGTGATTCCACCTCACACCTATGTGGATGAGAACACCATTCTGGTCGGTATTGAGAAGGGGACGGCCTGATTATGAAAAAGATCATTGACTGGATCGACGAGCGGATCCCGATGACGGCCACCTACAACAAGCATGTTGGCCAGTATCCCGCTCCTAAGAACTTCAACTTCTGGTACTACTTCGGCTCTCTGGCGATGCTGGTACTGGTGAACCAGCTGCTCACCGGTGTGTGGCTGACCATGAATTACGTGCCCACCGCAGAAGGCGCCTTTGCCTCTGTGGAGTACATCATGCGTGATGTGGAGTATGGATGGCTGCTGCGTTATATGCACTCCACCGGAGCGTCCGCTTTCTTCGTGGTGGTGTATCTGCACATGTTCCGCGGCATGATGTACGGCTCCTATCAGAAGCCTCGCGAGCTGTTGTGGATCTTCGGCATGCTGATCTTCCTGATCCTGATGGCCGAAGCCTTTATGGGTTACCTGCTGCCCTGGGGCCAGATGTCCTACTGGGGTGCCCAGGTGATCATCTCCCTGTTCGGTGCCATTCCGGTGATTGGTGATGACCTGACCCTGTGGATCCGTGGTGACTACGTGGTGTCCGGTGCCACCCTGAACCGCTTCTTCGCCCTGCATGTGATTGCTCTGCCTCTGGTGCTGGTGGTACTGGTGTTCCTGCACATCATCGCCCTGCACGAAGTGGGTTCCAACAACCCCGACGGCATCGAAGTGAAGAAGAACAAGGGGCCTGACGGCTGGCCTGTAGACGCGATTCCCTTCCACCCCTATTACACCGTGAAGGACATCATGGGCGTGGCGGGCTTCCTGATCCTGTTCTGCTACGTGCTGTTCTTTATGCCTGAAGGTGGCGGTTACTTCCTGGAGCGTCCTAACTTCGAGGCAGCCAACCCCTTGAAAACCCCTGAGCACATTGCTCCGGTATGGTATTTCACCCCGTTCTACGCCATCCTGCGTGCCATTCCAGACAAGCTGCTGGGCGTGGTCGGCATGGGAGCGGCCATCGGTGTCCTGTTCGTGCTGCCCTGGCTGGATCGCTGCAAGGTGAAGTCCGTCCGCTACCGCAGCAGTCTGCACAAGCTGAACCTGGCCCAATTTGTGGTGTGTTTCATCATCCTGGGTTACCTCGGCGCAGTACAGGCAACTCCTGCCCTGACCCTGCTGGCCCGAATCTGTACCCTGGGGTACTTCGGCTTCTTCGTTCTGCTGTTTATCTACAGCAAGAACGAAAACTGCAAACCGGTTCCAGAGAGGGTGACAGGCTAATGAAAAAGGTATTCGCAGTATTGATCGCTTGCCTGCCGGCCCTGGCTTACGCCGCCGGTGGCAACAATGAACATGTGGTCAGCGCCAACATCGACCTGACCGACAAGGACTCCCTCAAGCGTGGCGCCCAGGCGTTCATGGATAACTGCAGTGGCTGTCACAGCTTGCAGTACCAGCGTTATCAGCGCATTGCCGACGATCTGGAGATGACCGAAGACGAGGTCAGCGCCCTGATCCACACCGACGCCAAGGTCGGTGAGCAGATCACCTCCGCCTTGAGCGGTGATAACGGTGCTCAGTGGTTCGGAGCCGCGCCTCCGGACCTGACTCTGGAAGCCCGCCTGAAGAGTCCAGACTGGATCTACTCCTATCTGAAGACGTTTTATGTGGACAAGAGCCGTCCCTTCGGCGTCAACAATCTGGTGTTCCCCGCCGTGGGTATGCCCCATGTGCTGGAAGGGCTGCAAGGCACTCCGGTGCTGCAGGAAGATGGCACCATTGTTGCCACCGGTGGTGCTCTGACCGCCGAGGAGTATGATCAGTATGTCCGTGACATCACCAACTTCCTGGCCTACACCGGTGAACCGGTAAAGCTGGAGCGTGAACGTCTCGGCAAATGGGTACTGGGTTTCCTGTTTATCTTCTTCATCGTGGCCTACCTGCTGAAGAAGGAATACTGGCGAGATGTACACTAAACGCCAATAAGGTTACAATCTACCTCTTGCGCAGTTGGGGGCGGTTTCGCCCCCAACTGTTTTACCGTTTCTGAAAGAGTTTGGAGGATTCGATGGCTGTTGCTGCCAATAAGCGCTCTGTAATGGCACTGTTTTCCGGTGCTAGTGATCTGTACAGCCACCAAGTGCGCATCGTGTTGGCTGAGAAGGGCGTGGGTGTCGAGGTGATTCAGGTTGACCCCAACCATCTGCCGGATGAGCTGGTGGAGATGAACCCCTACAACAGCGTACCGACTCTGCTGGACCGCGAGCTTGTTCTGTATAACTCCCGCATCATCATGGAGTACCTGGACGAGCGTTTCCCTCATCCACCGCTTATGCCGGTATACCCAGTATCCCGTGGCCAGAGCCGTCTGATGATGTACCGCATCCAGAAAGATTGGTATGCCCTGGCCGAGCGCATCATGCGTGGAGACCGCGCGGAAGCGGCCCGCAAAGAGCTGACTGAGAGCGTCCTGGGACTGGCTCCCGTGTTTGCCGAGACTCCCTACTTCATGAGTGAGGAGTTCACCCTGGTTGATTGCTATCTGGCGGCCCTGTTCTGGCGTCTGCCTCAGCTGGGTATTGAGCTGGGCGGCCGTGGCAGCAACGAGGTCAAGGCCTACATGACCCGCGTATTTGAGCGCGAGTCTTTCAAGGCTTCCCTGACCGAAGCCGAGCGTGAGCTGCGCATCGGTGTCTGAGCTGAGTCCTCAACGCCCCTACCTGCTGCGGGCGATGTATGACTGGCTGGTGGATAACGGTCTGACCCCCCACCTGGCCGTCAGTGCGGATCTGCCCGGTGTGGTTGTCCCTCGTCAGTATGTGAAGGATGGCCAGATCGTGCTGAACGTCGCACCTCATGCGGTAGGTAATCTGCAGCTGGGTATCGACGAAGTCAGGTTCAATGCCCGATTTGGCGGTCAGCCTCAGGCGCTGATTGTGCCGCTGTACGCCGTAGAGGCGATCTATGCCCGTGAGAACGGTGCTGGCACCCTGTTCCCGCCGGAAGAGGCGTACGAGAAGGTACTCGAGGGCGACGAGGCGACCTTGCCGGAACCTTCACCCACAGAGGTGGAACCTAAGCCGGACTCCCCGCCGAAGGGGCGCCCCAGCTTAAGGGTGATCAAGTAGAGAAGAAACGCGGCCATGGCCGCGTTTTTTTATGGGACTCTCATGGAAAGTTCCCTGAACTTTGTTCGGTAATCCGGAGGAAAGGTTCGGGATAACTCCGTGCTTCAGGCTGAACAAATTGTAACCGATTCTGCTTGTGTGATCTGGATCGCAAAAATGGCTTTGTGGGCTAAAGTTTTCCAGCAAGCGACGACGTCCGTGTTCTCGATTGAGTTCATGGGAAAAATACTCAGTATCCCAGATATTTACCCAGCCTCTTTACCTGCTTTTTACACAACATTCCGTTTAACGACGCTATAAATTTTAATTAAACAGGGTCATAAATCACTCAGAAATGGTCCTCTTTTCAAGTCAACTTGGTGGATTTGAGTGGTTTGTCCAAAAAGTGGCCGATCAGTATTCTGTTCCCCAGTTATTTCGGTGCTTCCCCGGTTGGGGACACCTGTTCAACACTCAATTATCAGACAGCAGATAAAGGCAACTCCCTTAGTGGGAGGCGCAAAGTCACCGGTCTTACCGTCAGTGGCAAGACAGCGGGACTACCTCATGTCTGGCATCGGTCTTCCTTCCCGGGTTGAAGTCCCTGCCTGCGCGCCCCTTTTATCTGCCGACAGTTGGAGAATCAGACTTGAATCGGCAAGACGACCAGATTAAAAACGGCATCGTACCGTTGAAGAGCCTGTTTGGGGCAGCACTTCTTACTTTTACCCTGAGTGCCTGTGGTGGCTCCGGCGGCGACAGCAGTAATCCGGACCCGGATCCCGATCCACCGCCGGTGATTCCCGACCCGGACCCTGAGCCGGACCCGGATCCCGAGCCGGACCCGGATCCCGAGCCTGAGCCGGACCCGGATCCTGAGCCGGACCCGGATCCTGAGCCGGACCCGGATCCTGAGCCGGACCCTGATCCTGAGCCGGACCCGGACCCGGATCCTGAGCCGGACCCGGATCCCGAGGTTGCCCCGGTGCTGCAGGGGGATGCGGTCTACTTCAACGGTCAGAATGCCTATGGCGAGATTGCCGACTGGCGTGCCGACGGCGAGTTCAGGCTGGTGGCCTGGCTGGATGAGGTGAACAGCGATCCTGCGGCCAGCACCGTGCTGGTGTCAGCCGATGACGGAGACTACCTCTCATTCCGCCACGACAGCGTCGAAGGCAGATGGAACGGCAATACCGTATCGCTGACTGGTCCATTCGAGTTCAACAAGACTCGTTATGTGGAGATCACCGTGGACAACGGTAAGCTCAGCGCGTCCGATGGCGAGAGCCAGGCTAGCATCAGTGATGGTGCGGTGGATGCGGATGCCGCTACGTACCGCTGGATCTATCGTCTGAATGACAGCTACTCAAGTGGGGGGCTGCAGGCGCTGGCGCTGGTGGACCTGGACAATTCCGAGAAGACCCGGACGCTGACGTTCGATCAGGACCAGGGCGTGGTGGCCTCCGGTGATGGTGCCGAGGGCACTCACCTATTGCACGGACTGGCCAGTGGCGACTGGCAGGCGATCACCTCCAATGTGTCGGCGCCCGTGCCCCATGTCGCCAGCCAGGCGGATTGGGACGCAGAGTTTGATAAGAGTTATCCGAACCAGCGTCCGCTTATTGGCACCACCAATGGCAACGATGAGAAGAAGTTTGCCTGGCAGGGTCACTACTGGATGCGTGCCTATGTGCGTATGGCGGAGACCTATGGTGACACCAAGTACCTGGATTACGCAGTGGAACTGGCTGACCACATGTTCAACTACACCGATGAGAAGCGGGTTGAGCGTGGTGAACTGAATATTCACAACCAGCCCTACGAAGGGCTGGCACCCAAGCTGTACCTGAATACTCCGGGTCTGCCGGTGCCCGGCTGGCGCCGTCCCTATAACGGTGCCTGGAGAAATGAGGCGCTGACCGACGGCATGATCCTCAACAGCATCATGAGACTGGTGGATCACATCAAGAGTGAGAACCTCACCCAGTACATGGAGCGGGCGGATTACTACATCGGCCGGGCCGAGCGAATTGTGCGCGCTCACGACAGCTCGTTCAGCACCACCAAAAACGGTGCCATCCAGGGGTCCTTCTTCTATGTGAACTACAAGAATGAGGACTATGGCGACGGGGGCTTGTTCTCCAATCCACTGCCGTTCAACCACGACATGACCCTGGGTACGGCGATGATCTACCTGGACAAGTGGGGTCAGGGTAACGGCGACCTGGGCCAGAAGGCCAGGGAGATCCTCGGTTTCTATATGGACAACCTGAGGATGGAGAGCAACAACCTGTGCAATTGGGACTATCAGTTCCTGGCTAACGGTGGCGGCAAGATGGAAGACTTCAACCATGCCCACCTGGATGTTGGCTTCATGGTTGCGGCCCGTCAGGAGGGCCTGTTGGACAACGATGAGCCTCTGACCTGTATGGCCAATGCCCTGGTCGAGCGTGTGTTCCTGGCACCGGCCATGGCCAGTTTCGGTGTGGACGGTACCGGCGTCAGCTCCACCTGGGACCAGATGGCCATCGGCTACGACTGGATTGAGCTGCAGGGATGGGATGCCCGGGTGGGCCTGGTGGCCGACCACATCCTGCGCCATTACGGAGATCTGAGCTGGTATCGTGCCTACCTGGGAGCGGCCAACTCCCTCTACTGGCAGGCTCAGGCTCAGTAGCAGGCGATGACCAACAGGCCAGTTCTTCCGAGTGAACCGGACTCGACGGGAAGGTTGTTCGGGGAACTGGTCCCCTTGGGGTCATCAGGCTGACCGGCACGCAGCGGCCACATATCACGGGGTCCCCCAAGGGGACCCCGTGATTCTTTTTTCCCAAGTGGGATTTATCCATCATTCCCACCTGCGATTAATTCCCGGATAACTCTCTAAAAACTAAGCGTAAAGCCCCGAAAATACAGGCTTTAGCGTCCATCTGGCTTCCTTGACAATACTCGCTTTGTGTCCATAAACTTGGTAGCTTGTGGGAAAAAGTGGTTATTTGTGGGAAAACCTTGTCCGACTGAAATTTAACAGGGATGGAGTAGCCAGTGTTCAGAGGCGCCAGCAGCATCGCACTTGATGCCAAAGGCCGGATCGTCATACCAAAGCGATACCGGCCCTCGTTGTGTGCGGACGACGCCGGTCCCCTGGTGGTTACCGTAGACATTCACTCCCCCTGCCTGCTGCTTTACCCCCTCCAAGCCTGGAGCGAAGTGGAGCAGAAACTGGCGCGCCTGTCGGACACCCAGCCCAGTGAGCGGGCCGTAAAACGGCTGCTGCTCGGTTATGCCAGCGACGCGGAGATGGACCGCATGGGACGGGTACTGATCCCGCCGCCCCTGCGTCAATTCGCGTCTTTGGAGAAGCAGCTGATGCTGGTGGGCCAACTGAACAAGTTTGAGATCTGGTCGGAACAGAACTGGCAGAACCAGATTGAAGCCTCCCATGCCGCAGTGGAAGCGGAAGCCTTTATCGATAATCAACGTTTACAGGAATTTGCCCTCTGATGGCGGAAACTTTTAGTCATGTCACCGTGCTGCTCAACGAGGCGGTGGACGGATTGAACATCAAACCGGACGGCACCTATGTCGACGGTACCTTTGGCCGCGGTGGTCACAGCCGGGAGATCTTGTCCCGCCTGGGACCCGATGGTCGCCTGTACGGCATCGACCGTGACCCTCAGGCGGTGGCGGTCGCCCAGGAGCTGGAGCAGACTGATCCCAGGTTCCGCATCATCCACGGTCCCTTCTCCGGCCTGGCGGATTACCTGAAAGAGCGCGGACTCGAGGGCAAGGTGGATGGCGTCCTGTTGGATCTTGGGGTGTCCTCCCCACAGCTGGACGACGCCGAGCGCGGCTTCAGTTTCCTGCGGGACGGCCCGCTGGATATGCGCATGGACAACAGCCAGGGCGAGACCGCAGCCCAGTGGCTGGAGCGGGCGGACGCCAAGGACATCGCCTGGGTGATTCGTACCTTCGGTGAGGACAAGTACGCCGGCCCCATCTCCCGTGCCATCAAGGCGCATCTGGAGGAGGGCAAGCCCCTGACCCGCACCCGGGATCTGGCGGGGCTGATCGAGTCCATCACCCCCAAGCACAAGCTGGAGAAGGGCAAGCATCCGGCCACCCGGACCTTCCAGGCGATTCGCATCTACATCAACAGCGAGCTCGAGGAGATTGAGCGGGCCCTGGCCGGGTCTCTGCTGGCGCTGGCGCCCCAGGGGCGGCTGTCGGTGATCAGCTTCCACTCGCTGGAAGATCGCATGGTGAAGCGCTTCATGCGCCGCCAGAGCCAGGGTGAACCCCTGCCTCCCGGATTGCCCCTGACCGAGGACCAGATCAACCAGACCCGCACCATGAAGACCGTGGGCAAGGCGCTCAAGCCAAGCGATCTGGAAGTGGATGACAATACCCGTTCCCGCAGCTCGGTTCTGCGGGTGGCGGAGAGGCTGGGCTGAGGATGAGCCTGGGCGACGCCGGTCTCGGTTCCGCCATTGTGGCGGATCTGCGCCGCCAATGGCCGGTGCTGCTTCTGGGCGTGTTGGTCCTGGGCAGTGCCCTGGCCGTGGTGTGGACCGCCTACGATGCCCGGGCGATGACCAACGCACTGAACCTGCAGTTGCAGCACAGGGATGAACTGGATATTGAGTGGCGCCACCTGCTTCTCGAGGAGCAGACCCTGACCGAGCACAGCCGGGTAGGGCGGATGGCGGAGAAGCAGTTGGGTATGGGGCGCCCCGCTCCGGGACAAGAGGTGGTGGTGAGGCTGCCATGAAACCAGCAACGCGCAAGAAGCGCCCATTGAAGCGACGCATTGCCAAGGCACCGGCCAAGTCCGGGGCCAAACAGAATCTGCATCCCACCCTGTTCCAGTATCGCTACCGCTTCGTGGTGTTTGCCCTGTGTGCCGTTTTCCTGGCCATCGTCGGTCGGGCGGCCTACATCCAGGTGATTTCGCCGGACCGGCTGATCTATGAGGGGGACATGCGCTCCCTGCGAACCCAGACCCGTGAGGTCCAGCGGGGTCTGATTACCGACCGCAATGGCGAGATGCTGGCGGTCAGTGTGCCCGCCGAAGCGATCTGGGCCGATCCCAAGGTGCTGAATCAGAAGAACAGTTTTGCCGATACCCGTCGCTGGCAGGCCCTGGCCGAGGTGGTGGGCGAGGATGCCGACCAACTTGCATCCCGGCTTAAGGCCAACCCCAAGCGCCGCTTTGTCTACCTCAAGCGTCAGGTGACCCCGGCCCTGGCCCGCTATGTGCGGGAGCTCAGGATCGCCGGCATTGGCCTCAAACCGGAGTCCCGCCGCTACTACCCGGCTGGGGAGATCACCGCCCAACTGGTGGGGATCACCAACATCGATGACAAAGGTCTGGAGGGCTTGGAGCGCCAGTACGACGACTGGCTGACCGGCTCGGCCAGCAAACGCAGGGTGCGCAAGTCCCGCGATGGCAAGGTGGTGGAGAACCTGTCGGTGATTGAGGAGGGGGAGAACCCCAATGATCTCAAGCTCAGCATCGACATGCGTCTGCAGTCCCTGGCCTATGAGGAGCTGAAGAAGGCCACCGAATACCATATGGCCAGCTCAGGCTCCATCGTCATTCTGGACGTGGCCACCAGCGAGGTGCTGGCCATGGTCAACACCCCGAGCTACAACCCCAACCAGAGGGCGGGGATGCAGAGTTTTGCCATGCGCAACCGGGCGGTAACCGATACCTTTGAACCCGGGTCTACGGTGAAACCCGTGGTGGTGGTGACCGCCCTGGCCGAGGGGGTGACCGAGCCCGGCGAGGTGATCAACACCAGCCCGGGGTACCGCCGTATCGGCGGCAGTATGGTGAGGGATACCCGCAATTTCGGTAAGCTGGACATCACCCATGTCCTGCTGAAATCGTCCAATATGGGCACCTCGAATCTGGCGCTGCGGATGGACATCGAGACCCTGTTGGACAGCTATGCCGGATTCGGCATCGGCGAGTACTCGGGGATCAATCTGCCCGGTGAGTCCACCGGTGTGCTCTCTCGCCGTCATCGCTGGTCCGACTTTGAGCGGGCAACCCTCTCCTTCGGTTATGGCCTCAGCGCGACCCCACTGCAGGTGGCCAGGATGTACGCCATCCTGGGCAATGGTGGCCGCAAGAACCCGGTGTCGATCCTCAAGGTGAAGCCGGATCAGATGCCGCCGGCGGAGCAGGTGATTCCCGAATGGGCCGCGGAACAGGTGGTGACCATGCTCTCCGGCATCACCGGTCCCGAAGGCACCGCCAAGCGCGCTCACATCGACGGCTACACCGTGGCCGGTAAGACCGGCACCTCCCGTAAGGCGATCGCCGGTGGCTACGGCGATGACTTTGTGACCTTCTTTGCCGGGCTGGCGCCTGCCGAGCGACCCAGGCTGGCGATCTCCGTGGTGATCAACGACCCCAAGGGGGAGGATTACTACGGGGGAACGGTAGCGGCTCCGGTGTTCGCCAAGGTGATGTCCGGTGCCCTGCAGATGCTGAACGTAGCACCCATTAGTGATAAGGAGCGGGCCGGTAATCTGGTGGCCCGCCGAGGAGGCGCAAATGATCGCTCTTGATGATCTGTTGGCGCCCTGGATGACGCTCGAAACACAGACAGAGGTTCAGGGGCTGACCCTGGACAGCCGCAAGGTGGTCCCTGGCGACTGCTTTGTGGCCATACCCGGCCACCTGGTGGATGGCCGCAAGTTTATCGATGCTGCCGTGGCCAACGGAGCCGTGGCAGTGCTGGAGGAGGCGGAGCGGGCCGGCGTGCTTGCCCGATCCCCAATTCTGCGTATTGGCCTGCCCAATCTGGTCAGCCAGCTCAGCGCCATCGCCCTGCGCGCCTATCCACAAGCGGCGGGGCCGGCGCTCTACGGTGTTACCGGCACCAATGGCAAAACCACGGTGACCCAGTTGCTGGCCCAGCTTCACCATCTCATTGGGGACAAGGCCGGGGTGATGGGCACCGTCGGCAATGGCCTCTGGGGGGCTCTTGAGCCGTCGGCCAACACCACCTCAGACGCCATCACCGTCGCCCGCTCCTTGTCGGAGCAGGCCAGGGCTGGAGCCCGGGCCATCGCCCTTGAAGTGAGCAGCCATGGCCTCAGTCAGCACCGGGTGGACGGTCTGCCCTTTGCGGTCGGGGTGTTCACCAACCTCAGCCGGGACCACCTGGACTACCACGGCGACATGAACGGCTATGCCGAGGCTAAGGCCCGGCTGTTTGATCTGCCTCAGCTGGAGGCCGGGGTATTCAATCTGGATGACCAGTATGGTGCCCAGTGGCATCGCCGCTGGCCAGCAGAGAAGACTTCGGTGGGCTACAGCCTGGATGGGGCCACCTGCCGGGGACAGTTCCTCTCTGTGCAGTCAGCCGACTACCACCCGGGCGGAGTGAAGGCGCAACTGGACTCCAGCTGGGGAGCCTTCGAGCTGAACTCGCCGCTGATCGGCGCCTTTAACCTGGCCAACCTGCTGGCCGCACTGGGGGCGATGCTGGTTCGCGGTGTGCCGCTGGCCTCTCTGATTGACGCAGTCAGCCATCTGCAGCCTGCCCTGGGCCGGATGGAGGCCTTCACCGCCCCTGGACGGGCTGCGGTGGTGGTGGACTATGCCCACACGCCGGATGCCCTGGGACAGGCGCTCAAGGCACTGAGGCGTCACTGCCGAGGGCGTCTCTGGTGCGTCTTTGGTTGTGGGGGCGAGCGTGATGCAGGCAAGCGTCCATTGATGGCGATGGAGGCGGAAGCGGTGGCCGATGAACTGGTGCTGACCGCGGACAACCCCAGGACAGAGTCGCTGGAGCAGATCATCGAGCAGATGCGCCAGGGCTTGACCGGGCGTGTTCCCTGCCGCATCGAGACCGACCGAGCCCGGGCGGTGGCGCTGGCCCTGGCGGACGCCGGCGAAAAAGACATGATCCTGGTGGCGGGTAAGGGCCACGAGGATTATCAGATTATTGGCACCGAGCGCCTGGACTACGACGAACGGCGCTGGGTGCAACAGCTGATGGAGGCCAAGGATGATTGATCTGACCCTGAGCCGGATGGCGGAGATCCTCTCCGGAGAGCTGGTGGGAGAGGACCGAATGATCTCCGGCCTGTTTACCGACAGCCGTCGTCCGCAGGCGGGCGGGGTGTTTGTGGCCCTCAAGGGTGAGCACTTCGACGGCCACCACTACCTGAATCAGGTGGCGGATACGGCGGCGGCGGCTTTGGTCAGTGAGCCTCAGCCGGTGGATCTGCCGCAGGTGGTGGTGGCGGACACCCGCCTGGCACTTGGGCAACTCGGCGCCTGGTTGTGCCGTAAGCTCAACCCCTACCGTGTCGCCATCACCGGCTCGGTGGGTAAGACCTCGGTGAAGGAGATGGCGGCGGCCATCTTCGGCTGCCAAGGGCCCACCCTGGCCACCAAAGGCAACTTCAACAACGATCTGGGTGTGCCCCTGACCCTGCTCAGGCTGGAACCTCGGCATCAATTCGGTGTCTTCGAACTGGGGGCCAATCACCCCGGCGAGATCCGTTACACCTCCTCCCTGGTCAGACCCAACGTGGCGATGATCAACAATGTTCAGGCTGCCCACCTGGAGGGCTTCGGCTCCATCGAGGGGGTGGCCCGGGCCAAGAGCGAGATTTTCGAGCACCTGGCAGAAGATGGCATCGCCGTAGTTAATCTCGACGACCATAAAGCCGACTTTATTAAGGCGACCCTGGGGCCCAGGCCCATCCTGACCTTCTCCAGTCAGACCTTTGCCGATCTCTATGCCGAGGATCTGGAGGCGCTCAATAACGGGTGTTACCGCTTTACCCTGCACAGGATAGACGGCGCACGGACCGTCACTCTGCCGCTGGTGGGGCGTCATCAGGTGGACAACGCCCTGGCGGCGGCCACCCTGGCGACCGCCGCAGGCATTGAGCTGGACACCATAGTCCGAGGCCTGCAGAGCGTCGAGCCGGTGAAGGGCAGGATGCGCCCGCTGGTCCTGGCCACCGGCCTGACGCTGATCGATGACAGCTACAACGCCAGTGTGGCGTCCGGCAAGGCGGCCATCGATGTCCTTGCCCAGACAGCCTCTATTAAAGTACTGATTTTCGGTGATATGGGCGAGCTGGGTGAGAATGCAGAACAGTTGCACGCCGAGGTCGGTGACCACGGGGTAAAAAAAGAGATTGACCACGTGCTGACAGTGGGTACATTAAGCCGCTCGATTTCCGCGCCCCACCCCCGGGGACGCCACTTTACGGAACAGCCCGCCCTGGTGGCTGCCGTCAAGGCGCTGGTGAAGGAGAGCGACCGGCCCATAACCCTATTGGTGAAGGGATCCCGAAGCGCCGCCATGGAGCGGGTGATAGAAGCGCTGTCGGATCACTATGGAGAACAGAAGTAGATGCTGGTTTACCTGGCCGAATACCTGGCCCAGTTTAATAGCGGGTTTAACGTCTTTTCCTATCTGACGTTCCGCTCCATTCTCGGATTGTTGACCGCCCTGGTGTTCTGCCTGTTCGCCGGGCCGCACCTGATTCGTTATCTGCAAAATATGCAGATAGGCCAGGTGGTCCGCGACGATGGTCCCGAGTCCCACTTCAGCAAGCGTGGCACCCCGACCATGGGGGGCATCATGATCCTTGGCGGCATCTTTGTCAGTGTGCTGCTGTGGGGAGAGCTGACCAATCGCTACGTGCTGGTGATGCTGTTTGTCCTGGGGTCTTTCGGCGCCATCGGCTTCGTCGATGACTACCGCAAGGTGATCCGTAAGGATCCCAAGGGCCTGATTGCCCGTTGGAAGTACTTCTGGCAATCGGCCATCGCCCTGGTGGTGGCCGCTTACCTGCTGTGGAGTGCCCGCAGTCCGGACGAAACCATGCTGGTGCTGCCCTTCTTCAAGGACGTGATGCCCCAGCTGGGTGGGTTCTTTGTGCTGCTGGTCTATTTCACCATTGTTGGCAGCTCCAACGCGGTCAACCTGACCGACGGTCTGGACGGCCTGGCCATCGTGCCCACGGTCATGGTGGCGGCGGCCTTTGCCCTGGTGGCCTATCTGTCAGGCCACGCGGAGTTTTCCCGCTACCTGCACATCCCTTACCTGCCCGGAGTGGGTGAGCTGGTGATCGTCTGCACCGCCATGGTGGGCGCCGGACTGGGATTTTTGTGGTTTAACACCTATCCCGCCCAGGTGTTTATGGGCGATGTCGGCTCCCTGGCCCTGGGGGCTGCCCTGGGCGCCATCGCGGTGCTGACCCGCCAGGAGATCCTGCTGGTGATCATGGGCGGCATCTTCGTGATTGAGACTCTGTCGGTGATCCTGCAGGTGGGTTCCTTCAAGATGCGCCGCAAGCGGATCTTCAGGATGGCCCCGATTCACCATCACTATGAACTCAAGGGCTGGCCCGAACCTCGGGTGATCGTGCGTTTCTGGATCATCTCCCTGTGTCTGGTTCTGCTGGGTCTGGCGACCCTGAAGGTGCGCTGATGAAGCAAATGACTGCGCCGGTGCAATGGCTGATTCTGGGACTGGGTATCACCGGTCTCTCCTGTGTGCGCCATCTGCATCGACGCGGTGACACCCTGGCGGTGTGGGACAGCCGGGAGACCCCGCCCGGTGCCGACACCCTGGCCAGGGAGTTTCCCGGTGTGCCCCTGTATACCGGGGAGTTTGACCCCCAAGCCCTGCAACAGGCGCAGACTCTGGTGGTCTCCCCGGGGATTCCCCTGGGGCACCCGGCCATTGCCCAGGCCATCGCGGCCGGGACAGAGGCGATCGGCGACATCGAACTCTTTGCCCGGGAGGCGGACGCGCCGGTGGTGGCCATCACCGGTTCCAACGGCAAGTCGACGGTGACCACCCTGGTGGGTGAGATGGCCCGGGCGGCGGGCCGCAGCATTGGGGTGGGGGGCAACATCGGCACTCCGGCCCTGGACCTGCTGGGGCAGGGTCACGACTGCTACGTGCTCGAGCTCTCCAGTTTCCAGCTGGAGACCACCCGCAGCCTCAGGCCGCGCATCGCCACGGTGCTCAACGTCAGCGATGACCACCTGGACAGGTACCGGGACTTTGACCATTACCGGGACACCAAGGCCACCATCTACGCCGGGGCCGAACTGGTGCTGGAAAATGCCGATGATGGCAACACCCGCAGTGGCCGGGAAGATGCGCTGAGCTTTGGCCTGGAGACCGGTGAATACCACCTGGATCAGGGGGTGCTGATGGCCCAAGGGCGGGCGGTGCTGCCGGTGACCGAGATGGCCCTGGTCGGTCGTCACAATCAGGCCAATGCCCTGGCGGCCATCGCCATGGCCGAGGCACTGGCGTTGCCCAATGATGCCATGGTGACCGCCCTGAAACAGTTCGGCGGGCTGCCTCATCGCTGCGAGACCGTGGCGGTGAAAGACGGCGTCCACTACATCAACGATTCCAAGGCCACCAACGTGGGGGCCACACTGGCGGCGTTGCAGGGGCTGGCGGATTTCTCCGGCCGGCTGCATCTGATTGCCGGCGGCGTCGGCAAGGGCGCGGACTTCTCCCCCCTGGCGCCATCGCTGGAGGCTCAGGTGACCTACCTGGTGACCCTGGGCCAGGATGGCGACGCCATCGCCACCATGAAGCCGGGGTCGCTGCGCTGCGACTCCATGGAAGAGGCCGTTCAGCTGCTGGCCGGAAAGACCCGGCCTGGGGACCTGGTGCTGCTCTCTCCTGCCTGCGCCAGCCTGGATATGTTCGCCAACTACATGGTGCGCGGTGACGCGTTCCGCCATGCGGTGGAGGCGTTGTAGATGGGAATGGGCCAACTGTCACTGGATTTCAGGGAGTCGTCATCACAGCCGATGCTGTATGACCGGCTGCTGCTGGTGCTGATGATGGTGCTGGCCTGTGTGGGTCTGGTGATGGTGACCTCGGCGTCCCTGGCGGAGGCGGAAAACCTCACCGGCGATCCCTTCCACTTTGTGAAGCGTCATCTGTTCTTCCTGGCCATGGCCGGGGTGATCGTGGCGGTCGGGGTGCGGATCCCCATCGCCTTCTGGCAGAGATACAGTACGCCGCTGATGTTCGTCGGCCTGGTGCTGCTGGTGGTGGTGCTCATCGGCGGACGCAGTGTCAACGGTGCCACCCGTTGGATCCCCCTGGGGCCGTTTAACCTGCAGGTGGCGGAGGTGGCCAAGTTCACCCTGTTCCTCTATCTGGCCGGGTATCTGGTGAGACGTCACCAGGAGGTGCGGGAGGAGATTAAGGGGTTCCTCAAGCCCTTCGTCGCCCTGGGGATGTACGCCGTGCTGCTGCTGATGCAGCCGGACCTGGGGACCACAGTGGTGATGTTTGTCACCGTCATGGGGATGCTGTTTCTGGCCGGGGCCAAGCTGCGTGATTTCTTTGCCCTGATGTTGCTGGGGGTGGCCATGGTGGTGCTGCTGATCGTGTCGGCGCCCTACCGGATGAAGCGGGTCACCAGCTTCTGGGATCCCTGGGAAGATCCCTTCGGCGCCGGCTATCAGCTGACCCAGTCGCTGATGGCCTACGGCCGGGGAGACTGGCTGGGGCAGGGGCTGGGCAACAGCATCCAGAAACTGGAGTACCTGCCCGAGGCTCATACGGATTTTATTTTTGCGGTACTGGGTGAAGAGCTGGGGTTTGTCGGCGTCACCTGTGTACTGGTGCTGGTGCTGATGCTGGCATTGCGGGCCCTGCGCATTGGCAACCTGGCGCTGCAGGCCAACCAGGCGTTTTCTGGTTATCTGGCCTACGGCATCGGCATCTGGTTTAGTTTTCAGACCGCGGTTAATGTCGGCGCCAGTGTGGGCTTGCTGCCCACCAAGGGGCTGACGCTGCCCATGGTCAGTTATGGTGGAAGCAGTTTATGGGTAACAACGGGCGCAGCCGTAGTATTGCTGCGTATCGACTACGAGCGGCGTCTGGCACAGACAGACGCCAAGGGGGAGAGCAATGACGGCGCCTAAGCGACTGATGGTGATGGCTGGCGGCACCGGCGGCCATGTCTTCCCCGCCCTGGCGGTGGCCCGTCGGCTCCAGGAGCAGGGCTGGCAGGTGAGCTGGCTCGGCACCTCCGATCGCATGGAGGCCAGAGTGGTGCCTCAGCACGGTTTTGAGATCGACTTTATCGACATCCAGGGGGTGCGCGGCAACGGTGTGCTGCGCAAGCTCAAGGCGCCCCTGCAGATCCTCAAGGCGGTGTATCAATCCTGGCGGATTCAGCGTCGGCGTAAGCCGGATGTGGTGCTGGGGATGGGCGGTTACGCTGCCGGTCCCGGGGGCATCGCCGCCTGGCTCAGGGGCACCCCGGTGGTGCTCCATGAACAAAATGCCGTGGCCGGTGCCACCAATCGCATCCTGGCCCGTTTCGCCAGCCGCATACTGTGCGCCTTCGATGGGGTGTTCCCCGGCAAAGGGGCCCGCCGGGTGGGCAACCCGGTGCGTGAGGAGCTGCTGGCGGTGGGTCAGCAGCATCCGGTGGTGCCAGGCGACCAGCTCAAGGTGCTGATCGTCGGCGGCAGCCTGGGTGCCCGGGTGCTCAACGAGACCCTGCCTCAGGCCGCGCAGCTGCTGGGCTCAGGCACCAGTCTCACCGTCTGGCATCAGGTAGGCCGTGGCAATGAGGCGGCCACCCGGGACGCCTGGCAGACCCTGGCCCCGGCGGTCGGAGTACAGGTCTCGGAATTTATTGATGATATGGCCGCGGCCTACACCTGGGCGGATCTGGTGATCTGCCGGGCCGGCGCCCTGACCGTGGCGGAACTGGCGGCCTGTGGCCGTCCCGCCATCCTGGTGCCCTTCCCCCATGCGGTGGACGATCACCAGACCAAAAACAGCGAAGCCCTGGTGGCAGCGGGAGCAGCCAGGTTGCAGCCCCAATCCAGTTTGACGCCAGAGGGTCTGGCGACCCTGCTCACCGAGCTGGCAGAAGATTCAGAACGGTTGACCGCCATGGCAAGGGCGGCAACCCAGGTGGCGGTACCCCAAGCCACCCAGTTGGTGGCCGAGGAGTGTATCCAGGCTGCCGGAGGCAACAATGAGTAACAGAACCACTGCAAACGGCCTGCCCGCCATGAGACGGGTGAAAGCGATCCATTTCGTCGGCATCGGTGGTGCCGGCATGGGCGGCATCGCCGAGGTGCTGGTCAATGAAGGCTATGCCATCAGCGGCAGTGACATCGCCGACAACGCCGTCACCGAGCGCCTCAAGGCGCTGGGGGCCACCATCCACATTGGCCATGATGCCCGGTGGGTGGAGAATAAGGACGTGGTGGTGGTCTCTACCGCCATCAAACAGGATAATCCCGAGGTGGCCGCGGCCAGAGGTGGTCGCATCCCTGTGGTGCAGCGGGCGCAGATGCTGGCGGAGCTGATGCGCTTCCGCCACGGCATCGCCATCGCTGGCACCCACGGCAAAACCACCACCACCAGCCTGATCGCCAGCATTTTCGCCCAGGCGCAGCTGGACCCCACCTTTGTCATCGGTGGCCTGCTCAACAGCGCCGGCACCAACGCCAGGCTGGGCTCAGGCAAGTTCCTGATCGCCGAAGCGGACGAGTCCGACGCCAGCTTCCTGCACCTGCAACCCATGGTCTCCGTGGTGACCAATGTCGAGCCGGATCACATGGACACCTATGGGGGAGACGTCAGCAAACTGCACGATACCTTCGTGGAGTTCCTGCACAACCTGCCTTTCTATGGCCTGGCGGTGGTCTGCGCAGACGACCCCGGGGTGCAGGAGCTGCTGCCCAGAATCGGCCGTCACCTGGTGACCTACGGCTTCGAATCTGGGGTGGACGTGCGCGGCATCGACTTCTGCCAGAGCGGCACCCACTCCGAGTTCCTGGTGCAGCGTGCTGACAAGGCGGATCTCAAGGTGACCCTGGCCCTGCCCGGACGTCACAACGCCCTCAATGCCCTGGCGGCCATCGCCGTGGCCACGGATGCGGGGATTCCCGACGACGCCATCGTCGCCGCCCTGGCCAGCTTCGAGGGGATTGGCCGACGTTTCCAGCAGTATGGCGAGTTCGATACCGGCCGCGGAAAGGCGTTGTTGGTGGACGACTATGGTCACCACCCCAGCGAGGTGGCGGCCACCATCAAGGCGGCGCGTGCGGCCTGGCCTGAGCGTCGACTGGTGATGGCCTATCAGCCACACCGTTACAGCCGTACCCGGGATCTGTATGACGATTTCGCCCAGGTGCTGGCCCAGGTGGATGAACTGCTGCTGCTGGAGGTGTACGCCGCAGGCGAGGAGCCCATCGCCGGAGCAGACAGCCGCGCCCTGGCCAGAACCATCCGTGGGCGGGGCAAGGTGGATCCCATCTATGTGCCTGGTCCGGATGCCTTGCCGGCGATGCTGGCGGAAGTGCTGCAGGATGGGGACGTGGTATTGACCCAGGGGGCGGGAAACATTGGCGCCCTGGCCAGGAAACTGGGCGCCATGGCGCTGTCGGTGGAGACGATGAAAGGGGAACAGCATGACTGAGTTTGGCAAAGTCGCCGTGATGTTGGGTGGCAGCAGTGCCGAGCGGGAGATCTCCCTGAAGTCAGGCAACGCCGTGCTGGCGGGCCTGCTGAAGGCCGGAGTGGACGCCCACCCCTTCGATCCGGCTGAGCGCCCCCTGGCCGAGCTGACCGAGTTCGACCGCGCCTTCGTGGTGCTTCACGGTCGTGGTGGTGAGGATGGCACCCTGCAAGGGGCGCTGGAACACATGAATATGCCCTATACCGGCAGCGGCGTGCTGGGTTGTGCCCTGGCCATGGACAAGGTGCGGACCAAGAGCCTGTGGGCCGGTCAGGGGCTGCCCACTGCCGCTTTCGAAGTGGCGGTGGCCGGTCAGTTCAAGCCGGAAACGGCGTCACAGATGCTGTCCCGGCTGGGTGGCAAGGTGATGGTGAAGCCCGCCAATGAGGGCTCCTCCATCGGCATGGCCATTGCCGAGTCCGGCGAGCAGCTGGCCCAGGCGATTGCCGCGGCCCATGAGTATGACGCTGAGGTGTTGGTGGAGCAGTGGATCGACGGTCCCGAGTACACCGTTTCCATTCTCGGAGAGCAGGCCCTGCCGGCCATCGAGATGCAGACCGACAACGCCTTCTACGACTACCAGGCCAAATACCAGTCCACCGAGACTCGCTATCTCTGCCCCTGCAACCTGCCTGAGTCAGAGGAGCAGGAGCTGAGGACTCTGGCGCTGAGAGCCTTTCGAGCTGTGGGCGCCAGTGGCTGGGGCCGCGTCGATGTGATGCGCACCAAAGATGGTCGCTGGCAACTGTTGGAGGTCAACACGGTTCCTGGGATGACCGAGACCAGCCTGGTGCCCAAGGCGGCCCGCGCGGTGGGCCTCGATTTCCAGCAGCTGGTGACCGCCATCCTGGCGCAGACGGCGGAGTAACCGGCGATGGGGCTGGCGGTGTGGCGCAACTGGACCCGGCCCAGGGTGAACTGGTACTCGGTGTGCGGTGTGCTGCTGCTGATAGCGGTGTTGATCGCGCTCGCCTGGGGCGGACGCATGCTGGGGCAGGTTCTGGCGGATGCGGAACGTTTGCCCATCGATGAGATCGCCCTGGTGGGGGAGCGCAGTTACACCCAGGATGAGGAGGTTCGCCTGGCCCTGTCCCACATCGAGGGGGACAGCCTGGTCACCGCCGACATGGAGAAGGTGCGTTCGGCACTGACCCAACTGCCCTGGGTCAAGCGGGTGACGGTGCGGCGCGAGTGGCCCAACCGGTTGCGACTCTACCTGGTGGAGCAGCGTCCCATGGCCCACTGGAATGGTGACCAGTGGTTGAACCAGGACGCCGAGGCGTTTCAGGCGCCGAAGCGCCCCGGGGTGGGCAAGCTGCCCAACCTGGCCGGTCCGCAAGACAGCAGTGAAAAAGTGTGGCAGAACTGGCTGAAATTCAGTGAGCTTCTGAGGTTAAATGGCTTTATGCCTCAGAGTCTTACCCTGAGTCATCGCCACGCCTGGACCCTGACCCTGGAGGATGGAATGGAGCTCAGGCTGGGGCGCATCGAAGGGATAGAGCGGTTGCAGCGATTTATTGAGCTGTGGCCCACGCTTTCCAAGCAAGGAAGGCGAGCAGAATACATTGATATTCGGTACGATACGGGATTGGCTGTCGGCTGGCAGTTGGAACAGAGAGATTGATGACATCATGACCAAAAGTCAGGAGCGAAACCTAATTGTGGGCTTGGACATCGGCACCTCCAAGGTGGTGGCGATCATCGGTGAGGTGCTGCCTGACGGCGCCATCAGCATCGCAGGCCTGGGCAGTCAGCCCTCCCGTGGCATGGACAAGGGCGGGGTGAACGATCTGGACTCGGTTTCCCGCAGCATTAAGAACGCCATTGGACAGGCGGAGATGATGGCGGACTGCCAGGTGGACTCGGTGTTCCTGAGCATCTCCGGCCGTCATGTGGACAGCCAGAATGAGAAGGGGATGGTCTCCATCGATGACGATGAGGTGACCCAGGACGACGTGGATCACGCCATCCACACCGCCCGTTCGGTGAAGATCCCCACCGAGCGGCGCATCCTGCATGTGCTGCCCCAGGAGTTCACCATCGATGAGCAGGAGGGGATCCGCAGCCCGGTGGGAATCTCCGGCATGCGTATGGAGGTGGATGTCCACATCGTGACCTGTTCCAACGACTGGGCCAAGAACATCATCAAGTGCGTCGAGCGCTGTGGCATTCAGGTTGAGGACCTGGTGTTCTCCGCCCTGGGCAGTGCCGACTCGGTGCTGACTCAGGACGAGAAGGATCTGGGCGCCTGCCTGGTGGACATCGGTGGCGGCACCACCGACATCGCCATCTACACCAATGGTGCCCTGCGCCACTGTGCGGTGATCCCGGTGGCCGGAAACCAGGTGACCAGCGACATCGCCAAGATCTTCCGCACCCCGCTCTCCTATGCGGAGCAGATAAAGGTGCAGTACGCCTCGGCGCGCAGCGCCCTGGTGAGCCAGGAGGAGAGCATCGATGTGCACTCCGTCGGTGGCCGGCCGTCGCGCACCATGTCCCGCCATACCCTGGCGGAGGTGGTGGAGCCCCGTTACCAGGAGATTTTCGAACTGGTCCAGGAGGAACTGCGGGCCAGTGGCTTCGAGGAGCAGGTGGCGGCGGGAGTGGTGCTGACCGGAGGCACCTCCGCCATCGAAGGGGCGGTGGAAGTGGCCGAAGAGTGCTTCGGCATGCCGGTTCGGGTGGCGGTGCCCCACGAGCCCAAGGGACTGAAGGAATACGTCAGCGAGCCAAGCTTTGCAACCTCCGTCGGCTTGCTGTACTTTGGCGCCGAGCGCATCCGCGATCGGGAAGTGGAACGCCACACCAAACACGGAGTGACCAGCCTGCTGGACAGGATCCAAGGCTGGTTTAAGGGCGAGTTTTAGCGGCCCGCTGAGTGGAACGGGGTTAGGATTGACCCCGGTGATACAGCCGCTAGGTAACAGATTGAATTTGGACGCAGGCTAAACGGAGATAAGAGTATGTTTGAGGTTGTGGACGCGCACACCGAAGATGCGGTCATTAAAGTGATCGGTGTAGGGGGCGGTGGTGGTAACGCCATCGAACACATGGTCGAGCAGACCATCGAAGGGGCTCAGTTTATCGTGGCCAACACGGACTCGCAGGCACTGCGCAAGTCCACCGCTGGCACCACCATTCAGCTGGGTAAAAACGTCACCAAGGGCCTGGGGGCCGGTGCCAACCCTGCGGTTGGCTACGAAGCGGCCATGGAGGACAAAGAGTCCATCCGCGCCGCCCTGACCGGTTCCGACATGGTGTTTATCGCTGCCGGTATGGGTGGCGGTACCGGTACCGGTGCGGCGCCTGTGGTTGCCGAAGTGGCCAAGGAGGAGGGGATCCTCACCGTGGCCGTGGTGACCAAGCCCTTTGTCTTCGAAGGTAAGAAGCGTGCTGCCTACGCCGAGCAGGGTATCCAAGAGCTGTCCAAGCATGTGGATTCCCTGATCACCGTACCCAACGACAAGCTGCTCAAGGTACTGGGCACCAAGACCAGCCTGCTGGAGGCGTTCAGCGCCGCCAACAACGTCCTGCTGGGTGCGGTACAGGGCATCGCCGAGCTGATCACCCGTACCGGTCTGATCAACGTTGACTTCGCCGACGTGAAGACGGTGATGTCTGAGATGGGCAACGCCATGATGGGCACAGGTGTGGCTCGCGGTGAGAACCGTGCGGAAGAGGCTGCCGAGGCCGCCGTATCCAGCCCGCTGCTGGAAGATATCGACCTGACCGGTGCCAAGGGCGTCCTGGTGAACATCACCTGTGGTATGGACCTGTCCATCGAGGAGTACACCCTCATCGGTGACCACGTTCGTGCCTATGCGTCTGAAAATGCTACCATCGTGGTAGGTACTGTCATTGAACCTGAGATGAGCGATGAGATCCGCGTGACCGTGGTGGCCACAGGCATCGGTGCCGACAAGAAGCCCGATATCCAGATCGTGGTGCCACCCAAGGCGGCGACCCCGGCGCCAGCGCCTCAGCCTGCGGCTCAGCCCGAGCCCAAGCCGATGGAGCAGCCTCCGGTGTCCATGCAGCCGATCCGCGTTGAACCAGCGATCCCGGCTGTTGAGCCTGCCACTCCGGCTCCGGCTCCGGCCAGCAGCAACCACGGCAACGCCGCGCCCGCCCAGGAGTCCCAGAAGGGTGCCTACCTGGATATTCCGGCGTTTCTGCGTAAGCAGCTGGATTAAAAGGCTTTACTGGCTGATCAGACCAGATTTTGGTTCTGGGCGTTTTTTCTGGTAAAATACGCGCCCTTCATTGAGTTTATAGAGAGCAGGACGGTTAATGAGTAAACAACGCACTCTACAGCGCCCGGTTCAGGCAACCGGTGTGGGCCTTCACTCCGGTGATAAGGTGACCATGAGCATCAATCCCGCCCCAGTGGGCACCGGGATCGTGTTCCGGCGCACTGATCTGACCCCGGTGGCGGAGATTCCCGCCAGTGCTGCGCTGGTGCGTGAAACCACCCTGTGTACAGGTCTGGTCAGCGACGAGGGGCACCGCATTGCGACGGTGGAGCACCTGATGTCTGCCCTGGCCGGTCTCGGCGTAGACAATGCCATCATCGAGGTGGACGCCCCCGAGATCCCCATTATGGACGGCAGTGCCAGTCCCTTTGTATTCCTTCTTCAGACCGCCGGCCTGGTAGAGCAGCCTGCGTCCAAACAGTACCTGCGCATCCGTAAGCCGATCCGGGTCGAAGAGGGAGACAAGTGGGCCGAGTTCCGTCCCCATAATGGCTTTAAACTCAACTTTGCCATCGACTTTGATCATCCAGAGATTGCTCGCAGCCAGCAGAAGATGGTGATGGAGTTCTCCTCCGCCGAGTACATCAAGCAGGTGAGCCGTGCCCGTACCTTCGGGTTCATGCGCGACATCGAGTACCTGCGGGCCAACAACCTGGCCCTGGGCGGCAGCATGGAAAATGCGGTGGTGCTGGACGAATTCCGCATCCTCAACCCGGACGGTCTGAGGGTGGAAGATGAGTTTGTTAAGCACAAGATTCTGGATGCGGTGGGCGATCTCTACCTGGGTGGTTACGCCATCCTGGGCGAGTTTACCGCCTTCAAGTCCGGCCACGCCCTGAACAATCAGCTGATTCGCACCGTTCTGGAGAATCAGGAGGCCTGGGAGCTGGTGAGCTTCGAGGAGGCTCAGGAGGTGCCCATGGACTACCTGGCACCGGTTACCGCCTGACCTAAGAGTTACCTTGCTGGCCGCCCCCATGGGCGGCCAGTTTTTTTAGCTTCTCCCCCAGACTGCCGCCTATAGAATCTGCCAGCTCCTGAATCTGGCTCGCGGCCTGAGGGCTCAGCTTATTGAGATTTTGCGTTACCGGACGCTCAATCCTGGACAGTGCCGGGTTGACTTTGATCTCAATAGTGGTGAGCATTGGGAAGTTTTGTTGCCGCAACTGCTGCAGCAGCTGCAGTTTCATAAACTGCAATCGGGTCGCCCAGGCGGCGCTGTCGGTCTCGATGATCATGACACCGTTGCGAAGGTTGGCCACCCGGTACCGCCCCTTGAGGTCATTACCCAGGAGATCGGCGGTCACTTGCTGCAGCTGCCTGAGCGATTCGGTTCGCTCCTGGACCTGGCGGAGCCTTTGGCCCATCAGCTCGGCAACATCGGTTGGTTTTGATTTCATACCAAGACACGAAACATAAGAAAAGAACTCCATGAGTGTAACAGTCTTTATTAAGGGAAAGCACGGTGTACGACACTGGCAACCGGGCAAGGGGTGGTTTTTACTGCCGCTGATGCTGGTGGCTGCGGGTGTCGGGCTGTTCCAGGCCCATAAGGAGCAGTTGCACCAGGCCGAGCTGGAATTGGCTCAGGCTCAGGAGAGTCAGGCCGAGGGGCAGGAGCAGGTGGATGAGATCCGTCAGCTGACCCAGACCCAACTGGCCACCCTGGCGGTCCGCCTCGGGCGGATGCAGGCGCAGATGAACCGCCTGGAGTCCCTGGGTATCGCACTGGCCGATCGGGCCGAACTTACCGAACAGTTTGATTTCTCATCGGCAGTGGGCCTGGGTGGCGCCAATGCCGATGGGTTGGGTGATGTGGAGCTCAAGCAGCTGCTGCTGGATATGGAGCAACTGGCCAAACGGCTGGACAGCTCGGACAACCAGCTTGCGCTACTTGAAACTGTCGAGCGCAATCACCATATAGACCTAAGCAGTTATTTGTCAGGACGTCCCATCGTCAAGGGCTGGCAGTCCTCAGACTATGGGATGCGCAACGATCCATTTTCCGGCCGTCCCGCCATGCATAAAGGCATCGATTTTGCGGGCACGGAAGGAGGCGATGTCGTAGCCACCGGAGCGGGAGTAGTGACCTATTCCGGAGAAATGTATGGCTATGGCAATCTGGTCGAGATTGATCACGGTAACGGGCTGAAGACCCGTTACGGTCATAACAAGTCCCTGCTTGTCAAAGCAGGCCAGGTGGTAAAGAAGGGAGACGTGGTTGCCGAATTGGGCAACACCGGCCGCTCGACTGGACCACACGTCCACTATGAAGTGTTGCGCAACGATCGTCAGGTCAACCCTAACAAATACGTTTATCGTAAGCCCCGCAGTTAAGCGGGGGTGGCAATCCTGGTGGGACCGGCGGAGTCTGGCCCAAGACCTTTCTAGAAAGTGAAAAAATACGATGTTTGCACAACTCCTCACCAAGATATTTGGTAGCAAGAACGAGCGCACCTTGAAGCAACTGCGCAAGGTTGCCGCGCAGATCAACCAGCTGGAAGCGGAATTCGAGGCCCTGGGCGACGAAGAGCTCAAGGCCAAGACTGAGGAGTTCAAGCAGCGCATCAATGATGGGGCCAGCCTGGACGACATTCTGCCTGAAGCCTTCGCCACCGTCCGCGAGGCGTCCAAGCGGGTCTTTGGCATGCGTCACTTCGACGTGCAGCTGGTGGGCGGCATGGTGCTGCAGTCCGGCCGCATCGCCGAGATGCGCACCGGTGAAGGTAAAACCCTGACCGCGACTCTGCCAGCCTACCTGAACGCCCTCACCGGCAAAGGGGTTCACGTGATTACCGTGAACGACTACCTGGCCACCCGTGACGCCGACTGGAACCGCCCCCTGTTCGAATTCCTGGGCATGACCGTGGGCACCAACGTGCCTGGCATGGCGCCCCAGCAGAAGAAGGAAGCCTACGCTGCCGACATCACTTACGGCACCAACAACGAGTTTGGCTTCGATTACCTGCGTGACAACATGGCCTTCTCCGCCCCTGAGCGGGTTCAGCGGCCACTGTTCTACGCCATCATCGATGAAGTGGATTCCATCCTTATCGACGAGGCCCGTACCCCGCTGATCATCTCCGGCGCCGCCGAAGACAGCTCCGAAGCCTACATCAAGGTGGACAAACTGATCCCCCGCCTGGAGCGCCAGGAGAAGGAGGACACCGAGGAGTACACCGGCGACGGTGACTACACCATCGATGAGAAGGGCAAACAGGTTCACCTGACCGAGCGCGGTCAGGAGAAGGTGGAGTTGCTGCTGGCTGAGATCGGCATGTTGCCGGAAGGCGACTCGCTCTACAGCGCCGCCAACATCTCTTTGCTGCACCACGTCAACGCCGCCCTGCGCGCCCACACCCTGTTTGAGAAGGATGTGGACTACATCATCCAGGAAGGCGAAATTGTCATCGTGGATGAGCACACTGGCCGTACCATGCCGGGTCGCCGCTGGTCTGAAGGCCTGCACCAGGCGGTGGAAGCCAAAGAGGGAGTGAAGATCCAGAACGAGAACCAGACTCTGGCGTCCATCACCTTCCAGAACTACTTCCGCCTGTACGACAAGCTCGGTGGCATGACCGGTACCGCCGACACCGAAGCGTTCGAATTCCAGCACATCTACAATCTGGACACCGTGGTGATCCCCACCAACCGTCCGATGATCCGTGATGACCGCCCCGATCAGGTGTACCTGACCGAGGAGGAGAAGTTCGAAGCGATCATCGCCGACATCATCGATTGTCAGGAGCGTGGCCAGCCTGCCCTGGTGGGCACCATCTCCATTGAGGCGTCCGAGCGTCTCTCTAACGCCCTGCGTAAGTCCAAGATCAAGCACAACGTGCTGAACGCCAAGTTCCACGAGCAGGAAGCCCAGATCGTGGCCGACGCTGGCCGCAGCGGCGCCGTCACCATCGCCACCAACATGGCCGGTCGTGGTACCGACATCGTGCTCGGCGGCAGCTGGCAGGCGGAGCTGGACGAGCTCAAGGCGAGCGGCGCCACCGAGGAACAGATTGCCGAGAAGCTGGCCAACTGGCATGAGCGCCACGACGCGGTCCTGGAAGCCGGCGGCCTGCACATCATCGGTACCGAGCGTCACGAATCCCGCCGTATCGACAACCAGTTGCGTGGTCGTTCCGGTCGTCAGGGTGATGCCGGTTCCTCCCGCTTCTACCTCTCCATGGAAGACTCGCTGATGCGCATCTTCGCTTCCGACCGGGTGTCCGGTCTGATGAAGAAGCTGGGTATGGAGCGCGGTGAAGCCATCGAGCACCCCTGGGTGACCAAGTCCATCGAAGGCGCTCAGCGCAAGGTGGAGGCCCGCAACTTCGACATCCGCAAGCAGCTGCTGGAGTTTGATGATGTGGCCAACGACCAGCGTAAGGTGGTGTACGCCCAGCGTAACGAGCTGATGGACAGCGACAGCATCGCCGAGACCATTCAGGTGATTCGTGACGATGTGCTGGCGAACGTCATCAACAGCTACATTCCGCCTCAGTCTCTGGAAGAGATGTGGGACGTTCCCGGCCTGGAAGAGCGCCTGAATTCCGAGTTCAACCTGGAGCTGCCCATCAGCAAGTGGCTCGAGGAGGAGGAGGATCTCCACGAAGAGACTCTGCGTGAGCGCATCAGCCAGGCCTGGGCCGAGGTGTACAAGCAGAAAGAGGAGTCTGTGGGTGAGCCGGTTCTGCGCCAGTTCGAGAAGGCGATCATGCTGCAGACTCTGGACAACCTGTGGAAGGAGCATCTGGCGGCCATGGACCACCTGCGTCAGGGCATTCATCTGCGCGGTTACGCCCAGAAGAACCCCAAGCAGGAGTACAAGCGCGAATCCTTCGAGCTGTTTGAGGGCATGCTGGAGACCCTGAAGCACGACGTGATCTCCATCCTCTCCAAGGTGCGGGTACAGACCCAGTCCGAGGTGGACGAGATGGAAGCCAAACGCCGTGAGCAGGAGGAAGCCCTGGCGGCTCAGCGCAACTACTCCGGTGCTCCCGAGGGTGAGCAGGCGCCCCAGCCCAAGGTTGGCCGCAACGAGCCCTGCCCTTGTGGCTCCGGCAAGAAGTACAAGCAGTGCCACGGAAAGCTGGCCTAAGGCTTGAGTCCAACGAACAGCAAAAGCCAGTCTCCGGACTGGCTTTTTAGTACAGAGAAGAAGCGATGACCATCCAGAGAATCGTCATTGGCCTGGTGCAAAACCACCAGAATCACTACCTGATCAGTCTGCGTCAGGGAGATCAGCACCTGGCGGGCAAGTGGGAGTTCCCCGGCGGCAAGGCGGAGGCGGGCGAAGATGAGCTGACCGCCCTGGCCCGCGAGCTGGAGGAGGAGGTGGGGCTGGAGATGACCCAGGCCGAACTGATGGAGCGTAAAGTGTTTGAGTTCGACGACCGCACCCTGGAGCTGCACTTCTTCCGGGTGACCGGGTACCGCGGCGAGGCACACGCGAGGGAGGGACAGCCCCTGAAGTGGGCCAGTGTCGAAGAGCTTCGGGCTCTGCCCTTTCCCAAGGCCAATGACTCGGTCATTGCGGTCCTGTGAACCAGAAAAGGCTCCTTGCGGAGCCTTTTTGCTGTACCAGCCTCATCGGATAAGCCGGGTTTAATCCTCTTTGAAAAAGTCGCCTTCGTCGTAACCCAGATCGTCGGGGATCTCCGGCTCGGCAGGGATGGCGTGCTTCTCGTCCGCCCAGTCACCCAGGTCGATCAGTTTGCAGCGCTCGCTGCAGAAGGGCTTGAAGGGGTGCTCACTGTCCCAGGTCACTGTCTTCTTACAGGTGGGGCATTGTACTTCCAGGGTCATGGGGTCTCCATCGACAGCGACAGGCTAAAGGGCAGGTTGCGAACCTCGGCACTGCCTGTGCTGGCATTCATCATATGCAGGCTGAAGCGGTTCTTGTGGCCGCTCACTACAGGGTAGCAGCCGTAGTGGTTGTCCAGTCGCACCCGCAACAGCGCCAGGGGATGATCGGCATTATGGAGAAACTGTCCCTGAATCGCCACCTTGTTCTCCCAGTGGCTGCATTCCCGAATCAGCTGCAGCTGCAGGGCGATCGACTCGGTCAGCGGGGCCAGGGTGGCCTGCCAGGCCTCAATGTCGTGGATCCGCTGTTCTTTGGGCTGACCCAGCCAGAACTGCAACCTGGGCAGATCGAAGCCACAGGCGCCGCCGGCCAGATTGACTCTCTGGCGAATCTGGCTGAGGAAGCGGTCCTGGCGCAGAGAGCTGCCCGGCCGTTCCATCTGCAGCAGGGCAGCGTTCTGCCCTTTGAGAGTGTCCACCAGGGCCTGCAGCTGTTGTTGGTCCACCCCAGGCTGACTCTGCCACTGATTCACCAGAGTCAGGCTCTGGTCCACCTGCTTGGCCAGATCGCCCTTGATGTCGGAGCGCTCCAACAGGTCGCACAGCTCGAACAGGGTGCGGAACAGGCTGCGATGGGCACTGGGGCAGTCGCCATTCCGGCTGTCCTCCAGAGACTGGATCAGCTGCTCGACCCGCAGGTAGAAGCGGGTGCGTTCATTTAGGGGGTGTTCATACAGAGTCGAGTTACTCATGGCTCCCGGCAAGTGTCAGATAGTGTTGATGGAGTCGTTCCACCTGTGTGTTAAGGTCGGCAAAGTCGCCGCCGTTGTCAATGCAATCATCCGCCGCGGCCAGGCGCTGCTCACGGCTGGCCTGGTTGGCCATGATCTTTTCCACCAAGGCTCGGTCGTTGCTGTCCCGGCTCATGGTGCGCCTGAGTTGCTCCTCCTCCGGCAGATCCACCACCAGAACCCGCTCAACCAGGGATTGCAGGCCATTCTCCACCAGCAGCGGGATCACCAGCAGGGCATAGGGGGAGGCGGCAGCCCTGCCCCGCTCGGTCATGGTGGCGCGCACCATGGGATGGATCAGGTTGTTGAGCCACTGGAGCTCCTGGGGATTGTTGAACACCCTCGCTCTTAGCGCCGACCGGTCCAGCTCACCCTCGGAGAGCACCTCTTGCCCAAAGTGGTCGACGATCGCCTTGAGGCCGTCACTGCCCGGTGCCACCACCTCCCGGGCAATGATGTCGGCGTCAATCAGTTCGATGCCCCGGTCGGCAAACAGGTTGGCCACCGTGGTTTTGCCGGAGCCGATGCCGCCGGTGAGGCCGATCAGCACGGCACTCACAGGCCCAGCACCCGGGTCAGGTACCAATGGACGATCTGGTCACCCCACAGCAGGGCTATCCAGCCCGCCAGGATGATCCAGGGACCGAAGGGCATGGGGTTGTCCCGCGTCAGTTTGCCCAGGGCCAGTTGCAGTATGCCGTAGACCGCGCCAAGTACCGAGGAGAGCAGGATGATCAGCAGCAGCGGCTTCCACCCCAGCCAGGCACCGAAGAGTGCCAGCAGTTTGAAATCGCCATAGCCCATCCCCTCCTTGCCGGTGACCATTCGGAACAGCTGGAACACGCTCCACAGGCTGAGGTAACCGAAGGCCGCACCCAGGACCGCCTGTTCCAGCGGCACCAGGCCATCTTTGATGTTGAACAGCAGGCCCAGCCACAGCAGGGGCAGGGTGATCTGATCCGGCAGCAGCATGGTGTCGGCGTCGATGAAGGCCAGGGCGATCAGTCCCAGACTCAGCAGCCACAGGGCAGCAAAGGCCGGGGTAGGCCCGAACTGCCAGGCCATCAGTGCCGAGACGGCCGCGGTCATCAGTTCCACCATGGGGTAGCGCAGGCCAATGGCAGCGCCGCAGCTGTGGCATTTGCCGCCCAGAAGCAGGTAGCTGAGCACCGGAACGTTGTGCTTCATGGGGATCGGGGTCTGGCAGTGGCCACAGCGGGATCTCGGGGTGGCCAGGTTGAAGTTTTCCGGCAGATCGGTGCGGGTCACCGGCTGCTGGCAGTACTCCTGACATTCGATGCGCCAGTCCCTGTCCATCATGATGGGCAGGCGATGGATCACCACATTGAGGAAGCTGCCCAGGATCAGGCCCAACAGGGCGACCAGGGTAGTGAACAGCCAGGGCTGAGAGTGAAAAAGGGTGATCCAGTAATCCATTTATCGATTCGGCTTAGTGAGTTAACCCGTAGATCCTAGCCGACCACGCTACCTAATTGGAAGATCGGAAGATACATTGCCACCACTAATCCACCCACGAGTGAGCCGATGACCACCATCAACAGGGGTTCGATCAGGGTGGAGAGGCCATCTACGGCGTCATCCACCTGCATCTCATAGATGTTGGCGACCTTGTTGAGCATCTCATCCAGTGAGCCGGACTCCTCCCCGATTAACACCATCTGGACCAGCATGTCGGGAAACACGCTCTGGGTGCGCATCGCCATGTTCATCTGCAGTCCGGAGATCACCTCGGTGCGCACCGACTGGACGGCCTTGCGATACACCGCGTTACCGGCGGCACCGGCGGCGGACTCCAGCCCGTCAATCAGGGGGACCCCGGCGGCGAAGGTGGTGGCCAGGGTACGGGCGAAGCGAGCCACCGCCCCTTTGTTGAGGATGGGGCCCACCAGGGGGAGTTTCAGCAGCAGGGCGTCCACTCTGTCACTGAACCTCTGGGAGCGGCGATGGGCCTGAATGAAGCCCCAGATCAGCACAGTCACCCCAGCAGCGAAATAGGGCCAGGCCAGTTGAAGGAAGCGGGAGAGTTGAATCACCAGTTGGGTAAACACCGGCAGTTCGGCGTCGAAGCTGGCAAAGATCTCCTCGAACTGGGGCACCACAAACAGCAGCAGGATCACCGTGACGATCACCGCCACCACGATCACCGCCGCAGGGTAGAACATCGCCTTCTTGATCTTGGATTTCAGCGCTTCCGCTTTCTCCCTGTAGGTGGCGATGCGGTCAAACACCCGATCCAGGGCGCCGGAGTGCTCGCCGGCTTCCACCAGGTCGCAGTAGAGTTCGTCGAACTGCTTGGGGTGGGGACGCAATGCCTTGGAGAGGGGCAGGCCGGCTTCCACCTGAAGCAGGATCTCCCCCAGCAGGGTGCGCATCGCTTCCTTGTCATGGCCGCGGCCCAGCATCTGCAGGGTGGTGACCAGCGGGACCCCGGCCATCAACATGGTGGCGATCTGTCGGGTGACCATGGCCATCTCCATCGGGGTGATGCTAGCGCCCCGGCCGAACAGGGGGGTGGGCTTGCGCCTTAGCCGTACCGCGTGGATCCCCTGTCTGCGCAGCTGGGTCCGGGCTTCCTCGGCGCTGATGGCTCGGATCTCCCCCCGGGTGCGGCGGCCGCTGGCGTTGGCGCCCTGCCACAGATACTCGACGATGGCGGCACCCGCCCCCTTGGTCTGTTGGGTCATCCCTGCGCCTCCCAGTCGGTGATTCGGTTGATCTCCGCCAGGCTGGTGATGCCGGCGGCCACCTGGGTCAGGCCGGATCGTCGCAGGGGCACCATGCCACTCTCTATGGCGACCTGGGCCAGCTCCAGAGAGTTGCCGTTGGCCATGATCAGCTCAGCCAGGGGCGGCGACATGGGCAACAGCTCATAGACTCCCAGGCGTCCCTTGTAACCGCCGGTGCAGTGCTCACACCCCTTGGCCCGGTAGAGGGTGAGCCCCGAGGCGATCTGAGCGTCGCTGAATCCCGCTTTCTCGAGGGCCTCGGCAGTCAGGGGCTCCGGTTGTTTGCAGTGGCGGCAGAGTCTTCTTGCCAGTCGCTGGGCGATGATCAGTGACACCGAGGCGGCGATGTTGTAGGCGGGCACCCCCATGTTCAGCAGCCGGGTCAGGGTCTCGGCAGCGGAGTTGGTGTGCAGGGTGGAGAGCACCAGGTGACCGGTCTGGGCCGCCTTGATGGCGATCTCGGCGGTTTCCAGATCCCGGATCTCTCCCACCATCACCACATCCGGATCCTGGCGCAGAAAGGCGCGCAGGGCGGCAGCGAAGGTGAGTCCGGCGCGGTTGTTGATCTGCACCTGGTTGATGCCTGGGAGGTTTATCTCTACCGGGTCTTCGGCGGTGGAGATGTTGCGCTGCTCGGTATTGAGAATATTCAGGCCGGTATAGAGTGAGACCGTCTTGCCGGAACCGGTGGGGCCGGTGACCAGGATCATCCCTTGCGGCCGCTGCAGTGCCCCCAGGTAGAGGGCTTTCTGAGGAGGGTGATAGCCGAGGACATCGATGTTAAGCAGGGCGGCGGAACCATCGAGGATCCGCATCACGATTTTCTCCCCAAACAGGGTGGGCAGGGTGGACACCCGAAAGTCGATGGCCCGTTTAGGGCCGAGGCGCAGTTTGATGCGGCCATCCTGAGGCAGCCGGCGTTCGGCAATGTCCAGCTTGGACATCACCTTGAGCCGGGCGGAGATGCGGCTGGCCAGGTTGGCGGGCGGGCTGGAGACGGTGTGCAGCACGCCGTCGATGCGAAAACGGATGCGGTAGCTGGCCTCAAACGGCTCGAAATGCAGGTCCGAGGCCCCTCTCTTGATGGCGTCGGTGAGCAGCTTGTTGATGTAGATGACGATGGGGGCATCGTCGGCGGCGGGAGGCACATCCCGCTCCTCCCCCTGCTCCTCCACCTCGATGCTGCCCAGGTTCTGCTCATCCAACTCGGTCAGCTCCAGGGCGTCGAAGTCGCTCTCCAGGAACTGCTCAATCACCTGCTCCAGGGCGCTCACGTCCACCAGAACCGGCACCGCCCTCAGGCCGGTGTTGAATTCGAAGTCCTCCAGCACCGTCAGGTTGGCGGCATCGCAGGTGGCGATAAACAGCTGCCCGCCCCGACAGGAGAGGGGCAGGCAGCGGTGGCGTTCCACCAGTTTCTGGCTGATCAGTTCAACCGGCAGGGTGTCGGGATTGAGGTGGCGGATATCAAACAGCGGCGCGCCCAGGTCGCGCGCCTGCTGATAGCAGTGGCCGTCCACCCGGTGCCCTTAACAGAGGCCGGCGGCGACGCAGCTGCCCGTGGTTTGATCCCAGGTGATGGTACCGCTGCTGGCCGTGGGCACCAGGATGTAGGTCTTGCTGTCGACGTCCCCGGTTCCGGTGGCGGTAATGCCGGCGGTGGTAAAGGTTACCGTATTCACATAGGCACCCGAATCCGCCCCCGCAGTGCTGACGGAGCCGTTACAGGCGGTATGCACGGCTTCCGCGTTTCCTGTGGTGCCTTTGGTCTGCACACACACCTCTATCTGAGTCTTGATGGAGCCGGTGGCGGACACCACTTCGCTGAACTTGGCGCGTTTGGTGTAGGTTTGATAGGCGGGCAGGGCGATGGCGGCGAGGATGCCGACGATGGCCACAACGATCATCAGTTCGATCAGGGTAAAGCCTGTCTGGCGGGCATGGGTACGCATCTGGACACTCCTTTGCTTTGGCGACAATCCTTGTCTCCCCTTCGCGTCCTGCGAAGAGGTGATCCAACCTAAAAGCTAGTACAAAGTGCTGCTGTCACAAGCCAGAGCGGGCCAAAAAACCGCAGGTTATCCTGGTGCCAGGGCTTTTAATTCCTTTAATCAGTAGTTTGCCGGGAATGTCAGGAGAGCAAAAAGACAAAACGGCACCCAGGGGTGCCGCTTTGGTTATCCACAGAGGGTTGGAGTCCGCTCAACGGAAGCGCATGGAGAGATCCACCGCCTTGACGTGCTTGGTCAGGGCGCCCACCGAGATGTAGTCGATGCCGGTGTGGGCAAACTCGGCGATGGTGTCGATGGTGACGTTGCCACTCACTTCCAGCTTGGCCCGTCCCTGGTTCAGCTCCACCGCCTCCATCTGCATGGTCAGATCGAAGTTGTCCAGCATGACGATGTCGGCACCGTGGTCGATGGCCTGCTGCAGTTCGTCCAGGTTTTCCACTTCCACCTCAACCGGCTTGTCGGCGTGCAGGGCACGGGCTGCGGCGATCGCTTCGGCGATGCCTCCACAGGCGGCGATGTGGTTCTCCTTGATCAGGAAGGCATCGAACAGGCCGATTCGGTGGTTTTTACCGCCGCCGCAGGTGACGGCGTATTTTTGGGCGGTGCGAAGGCCGGGCACGGTCTTGCGGGTATCCAGCAACTGGGTGCCTGTGCCCTCCAGCTGCATCACATACTGATTGACCAGGGTGGCCACGCCGGAGAGGGTCTGGACAAAGTTCAGGGCCACCCGCTCGCCGGTAAGCAGGATGCGGGCCGGGCCGGAGAGCTCACACAGCACCTGATTGGCCAGGACCAGATCGCCATCATCCACGTGCCAGTGGAGGGCCACTTCGCCACCCAGTTGGTTGAACACCTGCTCTACCCAGGCTTTGCCACAAAACACCGCGTCTTCGCGGCTGATGATGGTGGCCTCGGCGTTGCGATCGACAGGGATCAGTTGGGCGGTGATGTCCCCCTCATCGGCATTGAGTCCACCCAGGTCTTCGGTGAGGGCGGCGGCCACGGTGAGGCGGATGTCGTTTTCCAGCATAGTGAGTTACTTCCTGATAGTAAGTGTTTGTCCCCGTTGCACCAACTCCAGGTGCCTCAGGGCGTTCATCCCCAGCAGTATGGTGTTGTCTTCCTGGCCGGGGTTGAGACCGGCCTCCAGATTATACAGGGTCAGCGGACCGATTGTGAGTGTCTCTATGGTGGTGCGGTGCACCGTGATGGTGCCGTTGGCTGTGCTCACCGGGTAGGGGAAGCCGGGATTCAGTCCCAGCGCCGGTCCGAGATGAGCGGGCACAGAGATGGTGGTGGCCCCGGTATCCAGCATCAGGGTGACCGGTTGGCCATTGAGCGTCCCGGCCACCACGTAGTGACCGCGGCGATTCTGTTGCAGCACCAGCTCCTCTCCCTGAACCACAGGGTTCAGGTTGGGATTGTGTTGCCGCTCCAGTTTGTCATCAAAGTAGAGGTAGAGCAGTCCCAGCATGGAGAGCCAGGCCAGAAGCAGCATTGGCTTTCCCAGGGGAGAGTGTGGACGTGTTCTCTTCATACCGGACCTGCTACAGTGTGGTTTTTGGCATTATCGGTTTTCTCCATGGACAAGGGCAACCACTACACTCTGGATCCTCAGGGGCGCTGGCTGAGCGGTGCAACCCACAGATTCAGCCCCTTTCAGGATGCCCGCCCCGAGGGCCTTGCCATCAGCGCCCTGGTGATCCACAACATCAGCCTGTTGCCGGGTCAGTTTGGCAGTGACTACGTTGACCAGCTGTTTCTTGGCTGTGTCCAGGTGGACCACCCGGTGCTGGCGGACGTTCGGGGGCTGAGGTTGTCTGCCCACCTCTTTATACGACGAAGCGGCCAGGTGATTCAGTATGTTCCCTTCGATCGTCGTGCCTGGCATGCTGGAGCCAGCGAACTGGCGGGGCAAAGCCGATGCAATGACTTCAGCATAGGAATTGAGATGGAGGGCAGTGATCATCTTCCCTTCACCGTGGCACAATACCATAGTCTCATCGAGGTAACTTCCGCTTTATTAGCGTCTTACCCCGATATCACCCTGGACAGAATTGTGGGTCACAGTGACATCGCCCCGGGACGGAAAACCGATCCGGGGCCCCATTTTGACTGGAATCGTTACCGGCTCGGATTAGACAAGGCAAGCTAAATGGCTCTGTTTTCATTACTGGTGGTACTGCTGCTGGAGCGGCTGAAGTTGATCGCTCCTGCCCTGCAGTTTAATGCGGTGTTTGATGCCTATCGCAGCAGGTTGTTTAACGACAGTGAGCTGCGCAGCGGCTGGAAGATGCTGTTCTCCCTGGCTCTGGCCCCGGCTCTGGTGGCCCTGCTCGCGTATGAGTTCGAAGGGGTACACTATGGCGTCTGGCACCTGGCCCTGTGGCTGTTGGTCGGGGTGGTGCTGTTCAGCCATATGGAGCTGAGGGCGGCTTTCAAGGAGTACCTTCAGGCAGCCTGCCGGGCCGATCTCCAGGCCAGCTTCCACATTGCCGACAAGGTGGACCCTGTGCCCCTGGAAGCGGTGACTGAGCGGGAACTGGGGCAGCGAATGGGGCAGGTGGCCGCCTGGCTGAATTACCGCTACTACGCGGCGGTGGCCCTTTACTTTGTTCTGTTGGGACCTGCGGTGGCAACCTTCTATTGTGTGGTGCGTGGCTACCACGACCACTTCGAACGTCATCAGCTTAACCGTCCCCTGGTGTCCGGACTGATGACCCTGCTGGACTGGGTACCGGTGCGCCTGGTGGCGTTCGGCTTCGCCCTTTCCGGTCACTTCAGCCGAGCCCTGTCGGTGTGGCTCTCCCTGGCGTTCAAGCCGACAGTGTCGGCCAGGACTCTGATCTATCGCGTCGCCCTGGTGGCGGAGGAGATTCCTGTGGAGAGCGCGGCGCCAGTCTGCGTCCAGTCCACCCTCAACCTGCTGAAGCTGGCCAAGCGCAATGTCACCCTGCTGCTCATTCTGGTGTCCCTGCTGACCATCTTCGGCGTGTTGAGCTAGCCGAGGGCGGAGCGTTTACTCCGGAAGGGCGTCAGTTCACCGCTGATGCCAACCGGTTCAGGGCAACAGAGGCAGCACTCTAATGCCTGGTCAATTCAATGACCCAGGGGAGCCCGGCGGCTCCCCTTTTTCATCTCCCACACCGAACCAGTTCACACCAGGGAACCCGGAAGAGTGACCTGGCGCACGCGGCTCAGTCTGACCAGTGAAAACCCGATTGAAGAATCAGCGATTTTAGGCAGGATTGAAATGCCAACAGAATTCGACTCACTTCAATTGTCGAAATTGCGAACCGGTCGGTTGATCTATCTCTCAAACAAGGGATGATCCAACGTGGCAGCAATCCCCTTTGCCTGCCAGAATCTCATTCACAGATTCCTTTGAGATCAAAATGTTGTAAAGTGGTCATACCATTGATTGCAAGGCCTGTTCGGTTTTATTGATCGGGTCGATCTATTAAATGCATTCTGTGATTTCAATCAAAGTGGTTGCCATTAAAGAGTGTGATCTGCTACATTTTGTGCCGCACTCATAATGGTCTTACCAATTGACAAACCATTAGCAGACTGGGAAGTTATCCGACCATGGCCTACCAAAAAATCAGTCAGCCAAAGCTGTCCGACGTCATCGTTAACCAACTGGAGAAGATGATCCTCGAAGGCAGCCTGAAACCGGGGCAGAAACTGCCGCCGGAGCGGGAGCTGGCACAACAGTTTGAAGTATCCCGACCCTCTCTGAGGGAGGCGATTCAGAAGCTGGAGGTGAAAGGCCTGTTGAATCGGCGCCAGGGTGGCGGCACCTACGTGCAGGATCAGCTGTGGAAAAGCTTGGCCGATCCCCTCATCGAACTGCTGGCGGACAACCCGGAGACTCAGTACGACCTCCTGGAGTTCCGTCACGCAACCGAGGGAATGATGGCCTATTATGCAGCATTGCGTGGTACCGATTCGGATCACGCCATTCTTAAGCAGCGAATTGAACGACTCCATGAGGTCCAGGGTCAGCTTGAGCTTGAAGCCAAGGCGATCGTGGACTTCTACCGTGCGGTGGCCGAAGCCTCACACAACGTTGCCATGTTGCACGTGGTGTTGAGTCTGTCGCCTCTGCTCGAGCGTAATGTGACGGAAAACCTCGGTCTTCTGTACCGCCGGGAGGGCTCCGCCCATTACGCCAACCTGCACCGGGAAGCCCTGTTAAAAGCGATCTTGAATCGCGAGCCCGAAGTGGCACGCAGGGCATCTAATGAACACCTGGCCTACATCGAGGAAGTGACCATCGAGGTGCGCCAGGAAGACAGTCGTCAGCAGCGCAGCCTGCGCCGCCTGCGGAACGACTACTAGCAGAATGCGAGTAAAGGCGGCCCTTCGGGCCGCCCCATCACAAGCAACGATGGAAGAGGAATTTTGTGATGCCGGAAATGATGCCACACGACGTGGATCCGCAAGAAACTCATGAATGGCTGGGCGCCCTGGCGGCGGTATTGGAGCAGGATGGTCCCGAACGGGCTCACTACCTGCTGGAGCAGATGATCGACAAGGCCCGCCGCAGCGGTGCCCATCTGCCCTACAAACCCACCACCGCCTATGTGAACACCATCCCTGTTGGCTCCGAGCCCCACATGCCTGGCAACCAGGAACTGGAGGAGCGCATCCGTGCCATCGTTCGCTGGAACGCCCTGGCCATGGTATTGCGTGCGTCCAAGAAGGACCTGGAGCTTGGGGGTCACATCTCCAGCTTTGCCTCCAGTGCCACCCTGTACGACGTGTGCTTCAACCACTTCTTCCGTGCGCCCAATGAGAAGGATGGTGGTGACCTGGTGTACTTCCAGGGTCACATCGCCCCCGGCATCTACTCGCGCTCTTTCCTGGAAGGCCGCCTGACCGAAGCTCAGCTGGACAACTTCCGCCAGGAGGTGGACGGTAAGGGCCTCTCCTCCTACCCTCACCCCCGTCTGATGCCCGATTACTGGCAGTTCCCCACCGTATCCATGGGTCTGGGTCCCATCGCCGCCATCTACCAGGCGCGCTACCTCAAGTATCTGACCGACCGCGGCATCAAGGACTGTTCCGAACAGAAGGTGTACTGCTTCCTTGGTGATGGCGAAGTGGATGAGCCGGAAGCCCTGGGTGCCATTGGCCTGGCTGCCCGAGAAGAGCTGGATAACCTGATCTTCATCGTCAACTGCAACCTGCAGCGTCTGGACGGCCCGGTACGGGGTAACGGCAAGATCATCCAGGAGCTGGAAGGCGAATTCCGCGGCGCCGGCTGGGAAGTGATCAAGGTGATCTGGGGTCGCTACTGGGATCCCCTGTTGGCCCAAGACACCTCCGGCAAGCTGCTGCAGCTGATGGAAGAGACCGTCGACGGCGAATACCAGAACTGCAAGGCCAAGGGTGGCGCCTACACCCGTGAGCACTTCTTCAGCAAGTACCCGGAGACCGCCGAGATGGTGGCCAATATGTCCGACAGCGACATCTGGCGCCTGAATCGTGGTGGTCACGATCCGGTGAAGGTCTACGCCGCCCTGAAGCAGGCCACCGAAACCAAGGGTCGCCCCACGGTGATTCTGGCCAAGACCGTTAAAGGTTACGGCATGGGTGAAGCCGGTGAAGGCAAGAACATCGCCCACGGCGTGAAGAAGATGGACATGGATGCAATCAAGCATTTCCGTGACCGCTTCAACATCCCTCTGAGCGACGATCAGCTGGAAGACATCCCTTACTACCACCCGGGTGAAGATTCCGAAGAGGTGAAATACCTGCGCGAGCGCCGTGAAGCCCTGAAAGGCTACATGCCAGCCCGCAGTTCCAAGTTCACCGAAGAGCTGATCACCCCTCCGCTGAAGGCCTTTGACGCCGTGCTCAAGGGCTCCAACGGCCGCGAAATCTCCACCACCATGGCGTTCGTCCGCGTCCTGACCGCCCTGCTGAAAGACAAGCAGATCGGCAAGCGCATCGTGCCCATCATCCCGGATGAAGCCCGTACCTTCGGTATGGAAGGCCTGTTCCGTCAGGTGGGCATCTACGCCCACGAAGGCCAGAAGTACACCCCTCAGGACAAGGACCAGGTGGCCTACTACCGTGAGGACAAGAAGGGCCAGGTACTGCAGGAAGGGATCAACGAGCTGGGCGCCATGAGCTCCTGGCTGGCGGCGGCGACCAGTTACTCCACCAACGACGCCCCGACCATTCCGTTCTACATCTACTACTCCATGTTCGGCTTCCAGCGCATCGGTGACATGGCCTGGGCGGCCGGTGACCAGCGTGCCCGTGGATTCATGATTGGCGGTACTTCCGGACGCACCACCCTCAACGGCGAAGGTTTGCAGCACCAGGATGGCCACAGCCACATTCAGGCGAATACCATCCCAAGCTGCATCACCTATGATCCTACCTATGGCTACGAAGTGGCGGTCATCGTCCACGACGGCCTGGAGCGGATGTACGGCGATGCCCAGGAGGACGTGTTCTACTACCTGACCACCCTGAACGAGAACTATGAGCAGCCTGCCATGCCAGAAGGCGTGGAAGAGGGGATCATCAAGGGTATCTACAAGCTGGACAGCATCAAGGGTTCCGGCAAAGGCAAGGTACAGCTGTTGGGTTGTGGTTCCATCCTGCAGCAGGTTCGAAAGGCCGCCGACGCCCTGGCCAAGGACTACGGCATCGATGTGGACGTATTCAGCGTCACCAGCTTCAACGAACTGACCCGTGACGGTCAGGACATTGAACGCCACAACCTGCTGAACCCCACTGCCAAACCTAAGCAGGCCTACATCAGCACTGTGCTGGATGAGTCCCCTGTTATCGCCGCGACCGACTACATGAAGTCCTACGCCGATCAGGTTCGTGCCTGGGTTCCCGGCGACTACAGCGTACTGGGCACCGACGGCTTCGGCCGCTCCGACAGCCGCGCCAACCTGCGTCACCACTTCGAAGTGGACTCTCGCTGGGTGGTTCTGGCCGCGCTCAAGTCCCTGGTGGACCGTGGCGAGCTGCCGGTTGAGGTGCTGACCCAGACCATTGAGCAGTACGGCATCGATACCGCCAAACCGAATCCGCTGTGGGCTTGATAGGGATTAGATAAATGTCACAAATCAAAGAGATCCGTCTGCCCGACGTGGGCGGCGATGCGGTAGAGATCATCGAGCTGTGCGTGGCCGCTGGCGACGCTGTGGAAGCGGAAGGTTCGCTGATCACCGTGGAAACCGACAAGGCCACCATGGATGTGCCCAGCGAAGACGCGGGTACCGTGGTGGAGCTGAAAGTCCAGGTCGGTGACAAGGTCTCCGAAGGGGACCTGATCGCCCTGGTGGAGGTGGCCGGTGAAGCGGCCGCCGAGGCCCCGGCGGCCGAAGCGACCCCAGCGGAAGCCCCGGCTCCTGCCGAGCCTGCCCCTGCCCCTGAAGCCCCTGCCGCCGCCGAGGCGCCGGCGGCCTCTGAGCCTGTGGTGAAAGAGGTGACCGTGCCTGACATCGGCGAGTCCGGTGAAGTGGACATCATCGAGGTGCTGGTGGCCGTGGGTGACAGTGTCGACGCGGAACAGGGCCTGATCACTCTGGAGACCGACAAGGCCACCATGGAGGTGCCTGCCCCCTTCGCCGGTGTGGTGAAGGAGCTGAAGGTCAACGTGGGCGACAAGATTGGCGAAGGTGGGCTGGTGGCCCTGATTGAAACTCAGGATGCGGCCCCAGCGGCGGCTGAGCCTGCTCCGGCGCCTGCTGCCGAAGCGCCTAAGGCGGAACCTGCGCCAGCTCCGGCCAAGAACTCCGCGCCCCCGGTGCCACATCACCCCTCTGCGGCGGCTCCCAAGGCCACCGGCGCCATCTACGCCTCACCTGCGGTTCGCCGTCTGGCCAGCGAGTTTGGTGTGGACCTGACCAAGGTGAAGGGCAGCGGCCGTAAGAACCGGATCCTCAAAGAGGATGTACAGGCTTACGTCAAGTACGAGTTATCCCGTCCCAAGGCCAGCGCCGCCACCAGCACCGGTGCCGGTAACGGCCTGCAGGTGATTGAAGGACCTAAGGTGGACTTCGCCAAGTTCGGTGAAGTGGAAGAGGTACCGCTGACCCGAATCCAGAAGATCTCCGGTCCCAACCTGCATCGCAACTGGGTGACCATTCCTCACGTGACTCAGTTTGACGAGGCGGACATCACCGAGCAGGAGGCGTTCCGTAAGGAGCAGAACCAGCTGGCGGCCAAGAGCGACAGCGGTGTGAAGATCACCCCTCTGGTGTTTATCCTCAAGGCGGCGGCCCGTGCGCTGGAGACCCACCCCAAGTTCAACAGCTCCCTGTCTGCGGACGGTGAGAGCCTGGTGATGAAGAAGTACATCCACATCGGTGTGGCGGTGGATACCCCCAACGGTCTGGTGGTGCCTGTGGTTCGCGACGTGAACAAGAAAGGGATCATCGAGTTGTCCCAGGATCTGGCGGCGCTCTCCACTAAGGCCCGTCAAGGTAAGTTGACAGCCACCGACATGCAGGGAAGCTGCTTCACCATCTCCAGCCTGGGCGGCATTGGCGGGACTCAGTTTACCCCCATCGTCAACGCCCCGGACGTGGCCATCCTCGGCGTGTCCCGCTCCGAGATGAAGCCCAAGTGGGATGGCCAGGCGTTCCAGCCCCGGCTGATGCTGCCCCTGGCGATGTCTTATGACCACAGGGTGATCGACGGCGCCGACGCGGCCCGCTTCATCACCACCCTGAGCCAGACACTGGGTGACATCCGCCGATTGATTCTGTAAATCGGCATATAAAAGGCCGACCATTCTGGTTGGCCTTTTGTTTAAGGAATCGGGGCAGTACAATGCCAGCATCCCCGCCGTCAGGTGGTGACTGCCCCAACGGAATGAATAAAAAATAGAGGACATTATGAGCAACGAGATCAAAACCCAAGTCGTGGTTCTCGGTGCCGGACCTGCCGGTTACTCCGCCGCTTTTCGTGCCGCCGACCTCGGCCTGGAAACCGTTATCGTTGAGCGTTACTCCACCCTGGGTGGCGTGTGCCTGAACGTCGGTTGTATCCCTTCCAAAGCGCTGCTGCACGTTGCCAAGGTGATCGATGAAGCCAAGGCGATGGCGGATCACGGTGTCAGTTTCGGCGAGCCCCAAATCGATCTGGACAAGGTACGCGCCCACAAGGAGAAGGTGATTGGTCAGCTGACCGGCGGCCTGTCTGGCATGGCCAAGATGCGCAAGGTGAAGGTGGTGAACGGCTTTGGTAAGTTCACCGGCTCCAACTCCATCGCCGTGGAAGGTGCCGACGGCACCACAGTGGTGAACTTCGACCACGCCATCATCGCCGCAGGTTCCCGCCCCATCGAGTTGCCTTTCATCCCCCACGAAGATCCCCGCATCTGGGATTCCACCGACGCCCTGGAGCTGAAAGAGATCCCTGAGCGCCTGCTGGTAATGGGCGGGGGCATCATCGGCCTGGAGATGGGTACCGTGTACCACACCCTGGGTTCCAAGGTGGACGTTGTGGAGATGCTGGATCAGGTGATCCCCGCCGCCGATAAGGATGTGGTTCGCGTCTTCACCAAGCGGATGAAGAACAAGTTCGATTTCATGCTGCAGACCAAGGTGACCCTGGTGGAAGCCAAGGAAGATGGCATCTACGTCAGCATGGAGGGCAAGAAGGCCCCAGCCGAACCTCAGCGTTATGATGCGGTTCTGGTGGCCATCGGCCGTACCCCCAACGGCAAGCTGATCGACGCCGACAAGGCGGGCGTGAAGATTGACGAGCGCGGCTTCATCAACGTGGATAAGCAGATGCGCACCAACGTCAACCACATCTTCGCCATCGGTGACATCGTGGGCCAGCCGATGCTGGCACACAAAGGTGTGCACGAAGGCCATGTGGCTGCCGAGGTGATCTCCGGTAAGAAGCACTACTTCGATCCCAAGGTGATCCCCTCCATCGCCTACACCGATCCTGAGGTGGCCTGGGTGGGCCTGACCGAGAAGGAAGCCAAGGCGCAGAACATCGCTTACGAAACGTCCGTCTTCCCCTGGGCGGCCAGTGGCCGAGCCATAGCCCAGGATGCCGCAGACGGCATGACCAAGCTGATCTTCGACAAGGAGACTCACCGGGTGATCGGTGGCGCCATCGTCGGCAGCAATGGTGGCGAACTGTTGGGTGAGATTGGCCTGGCCATCGAGATGGGCTGTGACGCCGAGGATCTGGCGCTGACCATCCACGCCCACCCCACACTGCATGAGTCAGTGGGCCTGGCCGCCGAGGTGTATGAAGGCAGCATCACGGATCTGCCGAACCCCAAGGCGAAGAAGCGTTAACACCCTTCAAATGCGAATTAAGCGGCTTCGGCCGCTTTTTTTATGCACAGAGCAATGGAAGTTTGGTAGAACAACTTTTAAAGTAGCGATTCGATAACCAAAACCCTGAAGGTGGCTCATTCTGTTGAGGTGGCTCACGCTATTGGTCCTGCTGTTGGGACAATCTCTACCGGTTTACGGCTTCCAGAGCCGCGTACTCGATCATCATTCCGGTTTCGTCTCCAACTCAGTGACGGATATGGCCTTCAGCGATCGGGGGCAGCTGTGGGTGACGACCCACGATGGCCTCTACCGCATCGCCAGCCACAAGGTTCGTCGTCTCGATCGTTTCTCCGATACCGTTCTTCTGCCTGACTTCACCCTGACCCGGGTTCGTGCCCTGCCAAACAATCTGGTCCTGGTCTCCAGTGAGCACGACCTGTTTTTGCTGGATGAGGCCCACAACCGGGTGTCTATGCTTGGTCGTGATAGCTTCCATGACTACCAGAGGGGCGGCTCAACGGCGCTGACGGAAGCGGAAGGGCATCTGTTCTGGGTGCTGAATGAGATGGGGCAACTGTATCGTTTCGATATGGCCCAGGAGCAGGCCACTCTGCTGTCGGTCATTGGCGCTCAAAAGCACTTCTTTCAAGGCCTGGTCCACCATGGCGACACGCTGGTGACCGGCACCCGCAATCAGTTGATCACCTTCTCCATGGCGGGGGAGGTACTGGAATCGGCGTCCTGGCCCAAGGAGCGGGGCAACCTCACCACCCTGTTCTCCGACCGCCAAGGCCGGTTATGGCTGACCTCAACCCGGGGACTCTACCTGCGCCAGGGAGAGCAGTTCCTGCGGATTGATTCTGTGGGGCGCTCGGTTCGCGATATCCATCAGGACAGCAAGGGTAACCTGTGGGTGGTGACCACCCTGGGCCTGTTCCGTATCGATGGTGAGGATCTGAAAGTGACCGCCATGGGGCGCAGTGAAGAGCTGTTTGATGTGGCGGCCAGCATGCATAAGCTTGAGCTGGATGAGAACGATAACCTCTGGGTGGCCACCGTCAGTGCCGGCATTGCCGCGCTCTCTCAGCCGGAAGATTATGTGTTGGATCGCCTCTCGACCCACACCTCGCCGGCGATAGGGGCGGATCTGGTGTGGGGGTTCAGCGGCGCCCCTGAGCAGTTGTTCGTTGCCCATGATCAGGGTGTGGATGAGGTGGACCTGGTGGGGCGCAGGGTCAAACCCCTGTTGCTGGAGGGCCTGGATGCCCTGGATGCGGCGTTCAACACCCTGCCCATATCCGACACCGAGATTCTGGTGGGGACCACCAAGGGTCTGTTTTTGGTGGACCGGGAGCAGGGGGTGGGCCACAGGATCGCCATTGGCAGTGACGGTCTTCCGGATCTGAGCAACCGGGTGATCCTCAGCCTGACCGAGGGGCCGGGCCGGGTCTGGCTGGCCACCGACATGGGGCTTTACCTGTTCGATACCGAACGTCGCACCCTGGAGTTGATTCTGGATGAAGGGCAGCCTCTGATGGAGGTGCGCAACATCCTGGACCTGGGTCATGAGGTGTGGCTGGGAGGCAAACAGTTGTTTGGCCGTTACCACCTGATGGACAGGCGCTTCGAGTCGACGCTGAACTGGCTGCCCGGCGAGCCCTCGGATTACCATTTTGGCCCCATGGCCCAGGTGGCGCCGGACAAGCTGCTGGTGGGCAGTTTTGGTGAGGGGATCCTGGAGGTGGACACCGGCCTCAAGCTGGCGTTTCGCATGAACCACCAGTGGCGCTTCAACTGCATCACGCCCTACTTCATCCAGCCAACCAATGAGGGGGCGGTGATTGGCTGTCCTCAGGTGCTGGCGCGCTACAACAGGGACACCGGGTCCATCATCAGTGTGGGCAATGACGGTGGCCTGTTTAATACCGAACTCAATGAGGGAGCCGCCTTCCGCCTGGCCGACGACACTCTGGTGGTTGGGACCACCACCGGGCTGATGCGGGTGGATCCGATGAACATCTCCTTGGCCAGGAGCAGCAACAGCCTTCAACTGGAGTCGGTCAAGGTGCAGTACGACGAGGGCAACGAGCTGTTCCTGATCCCCCAGCTTCAGAAGATGGTGATCCGTCCCAACTTCGAGCTGGTGAACATCAGTCTTGGCACCACCAACCTCATTACCGGGCCGGCGGTGCATTTTCGCTATCAGCTGGTATTCGACGGCAAACCCAGCAACATGACCGAGCTGGATGGGGAGTCCAGCATTACCCTGTCGCGTTTGCCCCCGGGCAACCATTCCCTGCTGGTGTACGGTGAGTTTGACGGTGTCTGGCAGGAGCAGCCATTGAGGCTGAACTTCAAGGTGGAGCAGTACTGGTGGGCCAGGCAGGGGATGCAGCTGCTGTTCCTGACGGTCACCATACTGATGCTGTTTGTCACCGCGGTGAACTGGCGCAACCAGCTGCGTCGACAGCGCCGGATCAACCAGGCGTTGAGGCAGAGTCAGCACAGATTGCAGTTGGCGCTGCAGGGGGGCGGGTCAGACATCTGGGAGTGGGATGCCAAGAGCGACAGCTTCTATGTGGAAAACCGTCAGACCACCCTGTCGCGTACCAACAGGCCAATGCGAATTCCCAGAGTGGGAATGACCCTGCACAAACAGGATCTGCAGCCTGTTGCCCAGGCCTGGAAACAGTTGTTGAGTGGCGATCAGGAGCGAATCAACGTTGAGTTTCGCGCCATCAGCCCCATTGGCGAATGGCGCTGGCTGTGGGTAACCGGCACGGTGATCGAACGGGATCCGGATACCGGTCAGGCGCTGCTGGTGGCCGGGGTGTACGCCGACCGTACCAAGGTGCGTAAGATGGCACATCTGCACACCCTCTATGCCCATGCCATGGAGAACACCACCGAGGGGATGATGATTCTGGATGCGGAGTACAATGTGACTGCGCACAACCCCTCCGCCCTGGCGATCCTCGGATACCCCAAAGGCGCGCTGGAGGGGGTGAGCCTGTCGGATACCCTGCTTACCGAATCTGAGATCCTGGCGGAGATGAAGAGTCAGCGGCGTTGGAGCGGTGAAGCCCAGATGCGCCGCCGCGGCCGCGGCCAGGTACCGGTGTGGCTCAACCTCAGCCATATGTCGCTGGACAGCGGCGGTGACTATCTGGTGGTGCTTTTCTCCGACATCTCCGAGCGCAAGAAGCAGGAGGTGGCGTTGCAGAAGCTGGCCAACTATGACCTGGTCACCGGCCTGCCCAACCGTTCCCAGTTTGATCAGCAGATCCGTGCCCTGATGCAGGAATCGCCGGATGAGCCTCTGGCCCTGCTGTTTCTGGACTTGGACAGGTTCAAACACATCAACGACACCTTCGGCCATGGCACCGGCGACGCCCTGTTGGTGGAGGTCAGCCGATTGCTCTCCTCCGTGGTGGGGGGCAGCGGCACCGTCTGCCGCTTCGGCGGTGATGAGTTCGTCATCATCGTTCGAGATTTCAATCACAGGCTCCAGGTGGAAGCCCTGGCGGAACGGATCCTCAGTCTGTTGTCTGAGCCTATCCAGGTGCAGCAGCAGGTGCTCTACCTGTCGGTGAGCATCGGCATCGCCCTCTACCCCGAGGATGGCAGCCAGGCCGAGGAGTTGCTGAAGAACGCCGACCTGGCGATGTACCACGCCAAGGAGGAGGGGCGGGGACGCGCCTGCTTCTACACCAGGGAGCGGGATGCCCAGGCCACCTATCAGCTGGAGATGGAGAATGAGCTGCGCCAGGCCCTGGAGCAGGACAAGCTGGCGATTCACTATCAGCCGCAGCTGGATGTTTCCGATAACTCGGTGTGTGGTGTCGAGGCGCTGATGCGCTGGAACCGGGAGGACGGCAGTCCGGTGGCACCGGATCTCTTTATCGAACTGGCGGAATCCAGCGGCCTGATTATCCGCCTGGATCGTTGGATGCTGGAGAACGCCTGTCGGGAATTCATGTCTTGGCCGGACAATCGAGCCCTCAAGCTTTCCATCAACGTCTCGGCCAGTCACTTCCGTCAGTTCGACTACGTGGAGTTTATCCAGTCGGTGTTGCAGAGCACAGGCATTCCGCCGGAGCAGTTGTGTCTGGAGATCACCGAAGGGGTGCTGATGAAGCAGGTGAACCTGGCCCAGGCGCACCTGCTGGCCCTGAGGGAACTGGGTATCTCCGTGGCGGTGGACGACTTCGGTACCGGCTACTCCTCGCTCTCCTACCTGAGCCAGTTTGCGGTGAACAGCCTGAAGATCGACCGCTCCTTCATCCAGTCCATGCTGGAGAATAAAGCCAATCGGGCGATCACCTGCAGTATTCTGGATCTGGGCCGCAACCTGGAGCTGGATGTGGTGGCAGAAGGGGTGGAAACCCCGGATCAGCTGGCGTTCCTGCGCAGCCAGGGCTGTCATCTGGTGCAGGGGTATCACTTTGCCAGACCCATGCCGTCTTCACAGTGCCGTCAGTGGCTGGCAAACTGGGCTCCTAGTGAACATGAATTGCTGATGGCATCGTCCTAGGGGGCACAGCCGCCCTGGGTGCCCGAGGGTCATCACCAAGATAAACTCGCCCTAGAGGGATCTATGTTACGTATATTGCTGGCTTTTCTGCTGCTCCTGCCTATGTGGGGGCAGGCGTCCGAGCGCCCCACCGTGGGTGTGGTGCTCTCCGGCGGCGGCGCCAAGGGAGCGGCCCACATCGGTGTGCTCAGGGTGCTGGAACAGAACAGGATTCCGGTGGATTACATCGCCGGCACCTCCATGGGCTCCTATGTGGCCGGGCTCTATGCCCTGGGATACAGTGCCGATGAGATCGAGGCGATCCTGCTGTCCATGGATTTCAATACCGGCTTCGACGACGAGATCCCCAGGGAAGACCTCTCCTATCGTGACAAGCAGCAGCGGGATGATTTCCCCCTGGGGATCCAGATGGGCTACCGGGAGGGGGAGCTGCGTTTTCCCAAAGGGGCGCTGCAGGGGCAGACCATGCGCTCGCTGATTCGCCGCTCCGTGGGCAACATTCCAGAAGTGGGTCACTTCGATGATCTGCCCATCCCCCTGCGTACCGTTGCCACGGATCTAGCCGATCGCAGTGAAGTGGTGCTGGAGAGCGGTAACCTGGTGCTGGCGATGCAGGCGAGCATGACGGTACCCGGGGCGCTGGCGCCCATAGAGATCGATGGCCATATGCTGGTGGACGGCGGCATGGCCAACAATCTGCCTGTTTCCGTGGTGAAGGCGATGGGGGCGGACGTCGTTATTGCCGTGGACATCGGCACGCCACTCAAGGGTAAGGATGATCTCAAATCGGTATTTGACATCGTCGACCAACTGACTGGCTACCTGACCAACCTCACCCGGGATCAACAGGTGGCCCTGATGGGGGACCAGGATATCCTGCTGGTGCCGGAGATCGATGGGGTGGGGACGTCCGATTTTGATCTGATGCCGCAGATGATTCCCCGGGGCGAGGCGGCTGCCAGGGTCAAGCTGGAACAGCTCAGGGCACTCTCTCTGCCTGAGGCTCGTTATGCCGGCCACCTGGCTCAGAAACAGGCTTTGCGCAGCTTCTGGGAGAATAAGGGCGCCGGGGAGCTGGTGGCCATCGAGTTGGACAACGACTCCTGGGTCAGCGAGAGCCGCATTCTCACCGCACTGGGGGTCAAACCCGGTCAACCCCTGGCTCAGGACGAGATCGAGGACGCCATTGCCCGCGTCTATGCCCTCAATGAGTTTGAGCGGGTGGATGCTTACATCCAGGAAAGGGCCGAAGGGCGGGTGCTGGTGGTGGATACCGACGGCAAGAGCTGGGGTCCCCACCTGTTCGAGCTGGGGCTGAGGTTTGAGGATGACTTCGACAATCCGACGACCTCGAACCTGGATATCGCCTTCACCATGAATAACATCACCAGCCTGAATGGACAGTGGCGAAATGAGTTATCCCTGGGGACCAATCGCAGGCTCAGCAGTGAGTTTTATCTGCCCCTGGACGCCAATGGCCGCTGGTACGGCCGGGCGCAGTTCGAGGCGCAACAGGAGCGTTGGGAGCGTATTTCACCCACGGAGGATTTCCCGTTCCGCAGCATTGAGCGCAAACGGGATAACTGGATGGCGGGTTTGGGCATCAACCTGGGGCTGGCGGCCCAGCTGGAGCTGGGGTATCAGTACGAGTCCGGTGAGGTCAATGACGAGCACGCCCTGGTATTGAACAAACTGGGTGATTATGAGTTCCACGGTGCCATGTTCAGTTTCGGCTACGATACCCTGGACGGCGCCATGTTCCCTACCCAGGGGCACCGGCTGTTGGTGAGCCTGTCCCACATCGATGAGCGCTCGGATCTGGCATTCGACGGCCTGCCCACCAATCAGCAGGAGTCCTTGGTCTATCACCTGGAGTGGATCGGTGCCACCAATTGGGATCAGCACAGTTTCTTCATCAAGAGTGAACTGGAGACCATCGACAGCGACGGCATCAGCTTTGTTCACTTCACCTCTCTGGGCGGCTTCCTGAACCTGTCCGGCTTCTATCGGGACTCTCTGCTGGGAAGCCACAAGGGGCTGATTGCCGGGGTGTACACCTATGATCTGAGTAAGGAGGTGCTGGGCATCACCTGGCCCCTGTATCTGGGTTTTTCCGCCGAGGCGGGGAACGTCTGGCTGACCCGCAATGACGCAGACTGGGACGACCTCATCTACGCTGGCAGCCTGTTTATCGGTGCCGAAACCAAACTGGGGCCTGCGGCCATCGCCTGGGGCATGGCGGACAGCGGTGATTCCAGCCTCTATCTGTTCCTGGGCAAGCGCTTCTGACGCAGTTCCATCGATGCGGATACGGAAAAGGGCACCCCAGGGTGCCCTTTCTGCGTCGAACGCTGCTACAGCCAGTGCTCCAGGGAGAACTCCTCCAGGCTGAGATACTGTCTGTCGGCGATCACATACCTGGGGTCTGCCCTGTGCTCGGCATCGGGGATGGCCAGGGTGTGCATCCTGGCCGCCTTGGCCGCCAAAAGGCCGTTGAAGGAGTCTTCGACGGCGAGACACTGGGTGGCCTCAAGGTTGAGGGCGTCGATCGCATTGAGGTAGACCTGGGGGTGGGGTTTGCCCAGGGGCAGATGTTCGGCGGAGCAGGTGGCCTGGAAGTAGTGGCCTATTGCAAGCTTCTCCAGGGTGGCTTCCATCAGGATATGAGGCGAGGAGGTGGCGACAGCCATGGGGATGCCTGCCTGGTGCAGGGTGTCGAGAGTCGAAACAACGCCAGGCATGGGTTGCCCCTTGTCGCGGATCACCGCCACCATGGCGTCGAGAATCCGCTGCTCGACCTCCTTGGCGCTGGCGTTGTCCCAGGGGTGGCGGCTGAACCAGAACTGAACGACATGATCAATTCTGAGTCCCTGGGTTTTTAGGGTGTCTTCCAGGGTGATGGGCACGCCATATTGAGGAAATACCTCCATTTCAGCCAGTTGCCAGAACGGCTCGGAATCCACCAGGATGCCGTCCATATCGAAAATGACCCCTTTGACCATAACAACTCCTATCACTTGCGTATGTGCCCCTTGAAAGAGCTGAGGCTTCGACTAAGGTTAGGGCATCTGAAGATATTTCAATGCCATTGCCTGCCCCTTTGCGGCGGGCAGTGTAGCTCATTTTTTGATGGTGAACCTATGTTAAAACCCCTTTCTATTGTCAGTTTGGCGCTACTTGTGGCCGGTTGCGGCGGCAGCGGCTCCTCTTCCCCCAAAACCGGCCAGTTTGCTTTAGCGGTGTCCGATGCACCTGTGGAGCAGGCGGATGAAGTGGTGCTCTACTTCAACGAAGTGATCCTGGTGCCGGAGAACGGCGGCGATCCCGTGGTGATCGATCTCAGCGAAGGCGGTCCCGACAGCGTCGATCTGCTGCAGTATACCGGCAGTGACAGCGCCACCCTGGTGAACAGCCAGACCCTGGCGGTGGGGGAGTACACCATGTGCCTGTACGCCCTGGATGGAGACGGCACCGAGCAACTCTCTTATGTGAACACCCAGGACCAGGGGGTGGTGCCGCTGCGGGTCAACAGCAAGGGCAGTTGCAAAGGGGTGAAGGGCAACACCGACGCCGCCGGACGCCTGTTCTTCAACCAGCCCTTTACCATCAATACCGGCATCAACAGCTATGTGGCGGAGTTCAATCTGCGTCAGGGACTGGTGGACCCTCAGGGCCAGGAGGGGATGTTCATTAAACCGACCGCGGTGCAGTTGGTGAACCAGGCCGGGGCCGGTAACATCGCCGGTGCACTTTCAGAGGTCCAGAAGGATGCCTGCGAAGCGGACATGACCTCCCTGTTGGAGGTGTCTGAATTCAGTCACGTGGCTTACCTGTTCGCCTCAGAGCGCGATCGCACCACCATGGGCGACATCGTGGGCGATGCCGGATACCCGGAGGGTTCGCCTCTGGTCGCCCCGGTGGCTACGGCAGACATCAGCCTGGATGAGGCCAGTGGCGAGTATCGTTACGAGTTTGGCTTTATCGGCGAGGGCATCTACAGCATCGGTTACACCTGTGTGGCCAACTTCGACCTGCCTGAAAGCCATGAGACCGAAGAGCAGGACTTTACCTTCTACCAGCACTACACCCCGGTACAGGTCCAGCCTGGACTGACCACTGTTCAAGATCTCGATCCCATTCTGTGATCCCGCGCGGCGGCACCTGTCCTGGGTGCCGCCCAGCTTCACTTTCTTCAACTTTAGTCCAAAAAACCGGCTCATCGGAGCGGTTGCAATTTAAACTTCCGTTTTAATTCAGATATACTGCCCACAGCCTAAAACATGTGGCATTCATCACAAAATGGAACCAAAACGCCACGCAAAACCGGAGCTCGCTGTGATCTGAAGCAGTGGCCGAGAACCCGGAATCAACAACAGGACGAGCAGCTTCGTTGTAAGCCTGCCAGTAAAAGAGGAATTTTGCCGTGCTAGAAGCCTACCGTGAACACGTCGCCGAACGCGCAAACCAAGGTATTGCTCCCAAGCCCCTGGACGCGGAGCAAACCGCGGCCCTGGTGGAGCTGCTGAAGAATCCCCCCGTCGGTGAAGAGGAGACCCTGGTCGATCTGCTGGAAAATCGCATTCCGCCCGGTGTCGATGAGGCCGCCTATGTGAAGGCCAGCTTCCTGACCGCCGTCGCCCGCGGTGAGGCCTCCAGCCCGCTGCTGAGCAAGGCGCGTGCCACTGAATTGCTGGGCACCATGCAGGGTGGCTACAACATCGAGCCACTGATTGCCCTGCTGGATGACGCCGAGCTGGCGCCTCTGGCCGCCAAGGCCCTGTCTCACACCCTGCTGATGTTCGATGCCTTCCACGATGTGGTTGAGAAGATGAACGCCGGCAACGACTTTGCCAAGCAGGTGGTGCACTCCTGGGCCGAAGCGGAGTGGTTCCTCTCCAAGCCAGCCCTGGCGGAAAAGATCACCCTGACCGTGTTCAAGGTGAGCGGCGAGACCAACACCGACGACCTGTCCCCCGCCCCTGACGCCTGGTCCCGTCCGGACATCCCGCTGCACGCCCTGGCGATGCTGAAGACTGCCCGTGACGGCATTACTCCGGACAAGGATGGCGAGATTGGCCCCATCAGCACCATCGAGGCGCTGAAGGAGAAGGGCCATCCGGTGGCTTATGTTGGCGACGTTGTGGGCACCGGCTCCTCCCGTAAGTCCGCCACCAACTCGGTGCTGTGGTTTATGGGTGACGACATTCCCAATGTACCCAACAAGCGCGCCGGCGGTTACTGCCTGGGCGGCAAGATCGCACCGATCTTCTTCAACACCATGGAAGACGCCGGCGCCCTGCCCATCGAGCTGGATGTCAGCAAGATGAACATGGGCGACGTCATCGAGATCTACCCCTATGAGGGATTGGCCAAAAATGCCGATACCGGTGAGGAGCTGTGTCGCTTCAATCTGAAAACCGATGTGCTGCTGGACGAGGTGCGCGCCGGTGGCCGTATTCCACTGATCATCGGCCGTGGTCTGACCGACCGCGCCCGTGAAGCCCTGGAGCTGGGCACCAGCGAGGTGTTCCGTCGTCCCGCCGATGTGGTCGACAGCGGCAAGGGTTATACCCTGGCGCAGAAGATGGTCGGCAAGGCCTGTGGCGTCACCGGCGTCCGCCCCGGTCAATACTGTGAACCCAAGATGACCACTGTGGGCTCCCAGGACACCACCGGTCCCATGACCCGCGACGAACTCAAGGATCTGGCCTGTCTGGGCTTCTCCGCCGACCTGACCATGCAGTCCTTCTGTCACACCTCCGCCTACCCCAAGCCGGTGGACGTGACCACTCACGCCACCCTGCCTGACTTCATCATGAACCGTGGCGGCATCTCCCTGCGCCCGGGTGACGGCGTGATTCACTCCTGGCTGAACCGCATGCTGCTGCCCGATACCGTAGGTACCGGCGGTGACTCCCACACCCGTTTCCCACTGGGGATCTCCTTCCCGGCAGGCTCCGGCCTGGTGGCTTTCGCTGCCGCCACCGGTGTGATGCCTCTGGATATGCCTGAGTCGGTACTGGTGCGCTTCAAGGGCGAGATGCAGCCAGGCATCACCCTGCGCGATCTGGTGCACGCCATCCCCTACTACGCCATCCAGCAGGGCCTGCTGACCGTAGAGAAGCAGGGCAAGAAAAACATCTTCTCCGGCCGCGTGCTGGAGATCGAAGGTCTGGACCACCTCACCGTCGAGCAGGCGTTTGAACTGTCCGACGCCTCTGCCGAGCGTTCCGCCGCCGGTTGTACCATCAAGCTGTCCGAGGACTCTGTGGCCGAGTACCTGCAGTCCAACATCGTCATGCTGAAGTGGATGATTGCCGAAGGTTACGGTGACCGCCGTACCATTGAGCGTCGCATCCAGGCGATGGAGAAGTGGCTGGCCAATCCGGAGCTGATGGAAGCGGATGCCGATGCTGAGTACTGTGAAGTGATCGAGATCGATCTGGCCCAGATCACCCAGCCTATCCTGTGTGCGCCGAACGATCCCGACGACGCCCGACTGCTGTCCGAGGTTCAGGGCGAAAGCATCGACGAGGTGTTCATCGGCTCCTGCATGACCAACATCGGTCACTTCCGCGCCGCCGGCAAGCTGCTGGACAAGCACAAAGGCGCCCTGCCGACCCGTCTGTGGGTGGCGCCACCGACCAAGATGGACCAGCAGCAGCTGATCGACGAGGGTTACTACGGCATCTATGGCCGAGTGGGCGCCCGCACCGAGCAGCCCGGCTGTTCCCTGTGTATGGGTAACCAGGCCCGGGTCGCCGACGGTGCGTCCGTGGTCTCCACCTCTACCCGTAACTTCCCCAACCGTCTGGGCACCGGAGCCAATGTGTTCCTGGCCTCTGCGGAGCTGGCGGCGGTGGCCTCCATCATGGGCAAACTGCCTAGCGTTGAGGAGTATCAGGAGTACGCCAAGGCGATCGATGCTCAGGCGGCGGACACCTACCGTTACCTGAACTTCCACAAGATGGAGCATTACACCAAGCCTGCCGGTGAGGTGATTATCCAGACGGCGGTTTAACGCCGGTACCGGCCAAACTCAAAAGCCCCGCCAGATGCGGGGCTTTTTTGGGCTGTGTTTTAGTTAGCTGTTGAAGGCGTATACTTAAGGTACCTCTCCGCTTTGGGAGTTCAGGTATGAAACAGCAGCAATTCACACAGTTGCTTCACCATATTGAGGAGCTGTCGCCAAGCCAGCGCGAACAGCTACTCAATCTTCTTTGCTTTGATGGCGCCTCTGCCAGCGCATTTCTCATAGAGAATCATCCAGATAGTTGTCCCCATTGCCACTCTGTTGAGTTGCGTCCTTGGGGCTCAAGCCACGGTCTTCCTCGATATCGTTGCAAGTCCTGTAGCAAAACCTTCAACCCATTAACTGGCACTCCCTTGGCTCGCTTGCGGAAAAAGGAGCATTGGCTGGCGTATGCTCAGTGTTTGATTGATGGCTTCACCGTCCGGCGCTCTGCAAAAGAGTGCCGAATAAACAAGAACACGGCCTTTCTCTGGCGCCACCGGTTTCTCAAGTTCATTGCCAACAAACAAGCTACCCAAGAGCATGGTATCGTTGAAGCCGATGAAACCTTCTTTCTGAAGTCGAACAAAGGCCAGAAAACGTTAGAGCGACCTGCCCGCGTCCGCGGCGGAGTAAGTAAAACCAAAGGTGGAGGAAGCGAAGACCAGGTTTCTGTTCTCATTGTGCGAGACAGGTCTGGGCAAACTGCGGATTTCATGCTGGAAAGACTTGATGCAAAACATGTCGGTGCCGCCCTGAGTTCGGTGTTATCGATGGATGCTTGTCTATGTACCGACAGGGCATCGGTCTACGCTGCGTACGCGAAAAGAGCGGGAATAAAGCATGAAACGATTAAGGCATCAGGGCCGAGAAAGCGAGGGCCATTCCACATACAGAATGTGAACGCCTACGACAGTCGATTGAAAAGTTGGATGGTGCGATTTCGAGGTGTAGCGACTAAATATCTGCACAACTACTTGGGATGGCACCGAATGCTGGACCGCTACCGGTACCAATTGAATCAAAGGCAGTGTCTTAGCGAAGTTGCTGGGTGGGGTGCAACAGTTACATAAGACACAGCCCTTTTTTGTG